>CAWCXA010000011.1:0-227826 GCA_963799425.1 uncultured Actinomycetota bacterium
CGAGATCTCGCTGAGCTCGGCGCGGAAGTCGCCGAGACCGCAGCCGACGCCGCTAGGCGAGCCACGATCGTCGTCACGATGGTGACCGATGCCGATGCCGTCGTGTCGATCGCCCGCGACCAGGGCATGCTCGCCGCGCTCGCTCCGGGCGCGATATGGGCCCAGATGAGCACGATCGGCGTAGCCGGGATCGAGCGCGTCGCGGCACTGGTGCAGGCCGAGCGCCCTGACGTGATGCTTCTCGACGCGCCGGTGTCAGGCAGCAGGGATCCGGCGGAGCAGGGCCAGCTAACCATCTTCGCCTCAGGACCCGACGAGGCCCGCCCGCGCGTCGCTCCGCTATTCGAGGCGCTTGGCCAGCGGACCATCTGGGTCGGCGCGGCCGGGGCTGGATCGCGGCTGAAGCTGGTGAACAACACATGGGTCGCCTTCGCGTCCGAGGCGGTTGCTACGTCGATAGCTCTTGCCCATCGGCTGGGGCTAGAGACCGAGACAGTGGTGGACGCGCTCGGCGGCGGCTCGCTGGTGTCCCCTTGGCAGGAGGCCAAGCTGCACCGGATCGCCAGGGGCGAGTTCTCGGCGCAATTCGCGCTGTCGCTTGCGCTCAAAGACGTGCACCTTGCCCTGCAGGCGGCCGAAAGCGACCGCTTTGCCGCCCTCGCGGGCCTGGCTGACGAATGGCAGCAAGCTGTTGATCACGGGCTCGGCGGCCAGGACCTCACCGCGGTGACCCGCGTACTCGATCCGCCAGAAGCGACGCCATGACCCTGATCGGCTGCACGATGATGTGCGAGCAGGCCGATCCCAAACAGTTGCTGCGGACGGTCACGAGCGACGCGGCCGCCCAAGGGGAACGCGGACTGAGCCGCCAAACTCACTCTGGTTGAGGTGCCTAACGGGGGCCGGCCAGAGCCACTCCCGTCGCCTCGCCCTCAGCGCAGTGCCATGCTGACGCGGGACGTGAGGGGGCGTCGGTGGCCGAGTGGAAGGGGCGCGTCTGGCGTGAGGACAAGTTCTGGGTTGTCATGATCGATGAGCTGGATGCCGCGACTCAGGCGTACTCGAGAGACGACGCGCGGTTCAAGGCTATCGATCTGGTGCGCCGGGCCAGTGGCGACGCGGACCCCCAGGTGACCCTGCGGCTCGTCGACCCACCCGACGACGATGCCACGTCCTGAATTTGGCCTGGCGAGCGACACGGGTCGCCCATGGGGGTGGGTGGCCGGTCGCTCGTGCCGACGCTGGCGGACTCGGGCCGGTGAGCCACCGTGCACATAGCGGGATAGGTACTGGCCCTGAAAGCGGTGTCTTCGGTGGTGGCACGGGCCGTTTCGGGCACGATCGCGACTGTTCCTCGCCGTACAGCTCCTTGGCTCGTTCGGGGTGCAAGTGTCCGCCTGAGCTGACGCAGGATCACGACGAGGGGGCGACCGGCATCACTGCCTAGCCGAGCTCCAGACAGCCGCCCTGCAGGATGCGATCTTCGGTCAGGCCGGGTAGGACCTCGGAGGCGAGACACGTCTCGCCGACGCCAGCCTCACCACCGATAACGACGATCGCGGGCATTTGGCGGGTGCGGTCGGACTCGGGATGTTGTTCGGCTTCCCTGACCACCGTTCGCGCACCATCGGAGTCCCGGCTCATATTTCATGGTGCAGGGCCCAATCCGGCGTCCCACCACAATCGTCTCGACATTCACCGGGGTTCTCCTTGTTCGCGTCATCCGTGCCCAGCACGCTCGCCCTCGAAGGGAGTTCCGTGTTCACGGCCAACGGCCAGTTCGGATACCGGCTGGCAGTAGTCGCGCACCTCCCGTTCGCAGCAACCTGCGACGGCCGCCGCCAGTCTCACGTTCATCTCACGTCCCGCCTGGCACGTTGGCATTGGCGACTGGTCCCTTCCGCGTTTTCTGGGGCCAGCCGCTGCATGGGAGCTAAGTGGGCGAGCGGTTCCGACCGACTCGCCCGGATCAACCGGTAACGCGGGACAACGCAGACGATCGAGCTTATGGAGGAGCCGGATGGACAAGGTCACTCTCGGGCGAAGCGGACTGAAGGTCACTCCGCTCGCCCTCGGCACCTGGCAGCTCAGCGGGGAGTGGGGCAGCTTCGACGAGCGCGAGGCAATAGCCGCGATCCGTCACGCCCGCGAGCTGGGCATCAACTTCTTCGACACCGCACAGGCGTACGGATTCGGCCGCTCGGAGCAGCTGCTGGGAGCGGCACTGGCTGACGAACTGCGGTCGTCCCGTGACGAGGTCGTCATCTCGACCAAGGGCGGGCTGCGCCGCGACGGCAACCGCCTGGTGCGGGACTCGAGTCCGCAGTGGCTGCGTCAGGGCGTCGAGTCGAGCCTCAAGGCGCTGGGGGTCGATTTCGTCGACCTCTACCAGGTGCACTGGCCGGACCCGAACATCCCGCTGACCGAGACTGCTGGAGCGCTCGACGACCTGGTCTCTGAAGGGAAGATCCGCCATGTGGGTGTGTCGAACTTCGACGTCCAGGAGATGCGCGAACTCGCGGCGGCGGGACCACTGGAGACTGTGCAACCGCCGTACCACATGTTTCGCCAGCAGATCGAGACTGACATCCTTCCGTACGCCCGGTCACAGGACATCGGCGTGCTCGTGTACGGACCGCTCGCGCACGGCCTGCTTACCGGGACGATGTCGCCGAACACAACGTTCGCGGCCGATGACTGGCGGGCAGAAAGCGGCGACTTCCGCGGCGAGACCCTGCGGCGCAACCTCAACGTGGTGGACAAGTTGAAGGGCTACGCAGACGAGCTCGGTGTCGCGCTGCCCGTCCTTGCCGTTGCCTGGACGCTTGCCAACGCTGACGTTGACGTCGCGATCGTTGGGGCGCGTCGCGCGCGGCACCTGGATGAGATCGTGCAGGCTGGCGACGTTCACCTGACGCAGGACTCGTTGGCTGGCATCGACCGCATCCTCGCTAACGCTGCGCCCGTACACGGCCCCGCCCCTGAGGGCATGCCGAAGTGACGGAAGACAAACCTGGCAGCGCGACTGAGGGCGGACTGCCTCGCGGCACGCCACGCGCTGTGGGGCTTGTTGTGAATCCCGCCCGGGGTGGCGTGCATGAGCTAGCTCAGATCGCGGCGTGGGCGCAGGATCATGGCCTTCGGCTAGTGGCGCTTGACTCGACACCCCGCTTCGAGACCAAGGCCGCCTGGACGGCTGACACTCGGCTCGACGGCGACACGGACCTGATCATTGCCATGGGCGGAGACGGGACGATCCTGCACGCCTTGTCTTTGGGCGCGCCCTCGGGGGTGCCGGTCTTGGGCGTGAATCTCGGCCATCTCGGCTTCCTGGCTGAAGTCGAGCCGCCTGGGCTGGCCGCCGCGCTGGCGGACATAGCGCAAGGCGACTACGCGGTGCAGCAGCGCCTCGCCCTGGACGGTCGCATCATCACGGACAGCCACGAGAACTCACTGTGGGCGGCGAACGACCTGGTTGTTGCCCGCACCGCCGGTTACGGTGAGGCCGACGTTGCCGTGTCGATCGGCGGAGACACATTCACCCGTTTCTCGGGTGATGGTGTGATCGTGTCCACGCCGACGGGCACGACTGCCTACACGTTATCGGCCGGGGGCCCGATCGTTTCTCCGGCCGCATCGGCTCTGGTGGTGACACCCCTGGCCAATCACGGCATGTTCAACCGCAGCCTCGTCGTCGACGCGGCCGAGCGGATCGAGGTGCGTGTGCTTCCCGGCAGCGCCCCGGTGACAATCGAGCATGACGGCGTACGTCACAGCGAAGTCAGCGCCGGAGCTCATCTGAGGGTATCCAAGAGCGACACGTACGGGCGTCTCGTCAAGCTTGGACCGAGCACCTTCTACCATCGCGCGCGAACACGTCTGCAGCTCGCCGACCCGCTTGAGCTCGGGCACGCTACAGACTCGCCACCGCGGGATTGACGATCCGATTTGTGACCTGCTTTCAGCCCGGCCATCCCCCGTTCCGACATACCTCGCCCGCTGGTCAACCAGCAGCGCCTCGTAGCCGGCCAGTCCCTACCCGCGGCACCCGAAACGGAGCCCGTGTCCGGCACCGCCACGGGTTGAGGTGACAACCCTGGTGAGGAACTGAGCAACCCCCACCGCTCTACTCGTCCTTCGCCTTCTGCTGCAGATCGCGGCGCAGTTCGTCCTTGCTCTTCGAGGCACTGCCGCTCATGCCGATATTCCGTGCCTGTTGCTGCAGCGACTCCTTGGTGGCCTCACCCGGCATCTCACCCAAGTGCGCGGCCCTGGCGTCGGCAAAAGCGAAGCCCAGATCCTCCCGCCGCGCGTCCGCCAACTCGTTGCGCATCGCCGGAAGGACCTTGCTCTCTTCCTCTTCGACGTGATGGGAGACTGCGTCCACGACCTGCTGCAGCAACGTCTCGAAGTCGGGTCCCTCGGGGTCGGCTTGCTGCAACTGCTCTAGTAGCCGCTCGGCTTCGATGTGCTCTTCCTGGCTGTGGGCGACATCCTCCTGCGCACCGGCCTCGTCCCGCGCAACCGGATAGACCTCGGCCTCCTCGGCACGGCTGTGCGCGATCAACAGTGAGGTCAGAACCGGCAACGCCGTGACCCGCTGATCCGGCTGGTTCTTCAAGATCTCGAATAGCCGTTCAACCTCGCGGTGGTCCGACGTGATCAGGTCGACGACGTCCACGCCCATGTGATGCTCCCCTCGTGCGGTCCGAGCCAGTAGGGCCCGTGAGACCGCTTGTACCCCTGGAGGCCGCTGGCCAACCACTCCGTACTGCGATTGGCTCGTGCCGGTGCGGGGGACGACGGTGCAACAATCCGCGGAGGCCACCATGAGGGTTGTCGTCACCGGAGCGACTGGCAACATCGGGACGAGCCTGACGCTAGGCGAGGAGCCTTCCGTCGACGCCATCGTGGGGATGGTGCGTCGCCAGCCGGAATGGCAGCCGGCCAAGACGTCGGTGGTGGCGGCCGACATCACGAACGCCGACCTGGTGGAGCATTTCCATGGGGATGACCACCATCAGGCTGGGGATGACCGGGTAGGCGGTGGTCCCGAGAAGGGATGACTGGTTGGAGCTGGTCTAAGCAGCACATTGATCGGGTGCCGGTTCTCGCGAACTGGGAGGTCAGACTCCCGGCCGGGTCACGCTCCGGGCCGGCGCTTGGCCAGCAGCCTGCGCAGCTGCGTCCCGGTCCGCACCCTCCGCTGCGCCGCGGGCGTGCGCAGCCGCCACCTAGCTACAACAGTCACGTCCCTCTGCAGCTCGTCCGGCGTGCTCGGCACCGTACGGCGAAAGCGCCTCGACAAATGAGTCCCATGCTTGAACCAGCTCATCAGCATCCTGGAAGGTCCACGTGGCGCAGCGTCAAGCCGTCGACAGTGTTTCGACTTCTGGTCGGCGGTCAACTATGTGCTCCACGACGATCGGCACGGCAAGCTAATCGTGAGGCAGCGCCGAATTGCCGACCTGCTACTTGGGCTCAGCCGCCATGCGGTGTTCCCACTGCTCGCGGCACAACAGCCCGCGGATGCGGAGCGGGTTGGGGTAGGTAGTCATAGCCGGTCCGTCGTGTCGCTGGGCGGCTCGACTTCGGCATAGCCCGTTCCGGTGCCCTGCTTAGCGAGGTAGTCGTTGATGGATTCGAGGGTTTCCGCGATCCGCTCCAATAGCATGGTCAGTTCGCTTCGGTCGGTCTCGGTCATGGTCGGTCCTTTCTGATTCGCTTTTGATCCAGTTCTCGAAGCCAGATGCAGGTTTCTCGGCTGCTGGCTCGCATCATCCGAAACCTGCGGGCCGCACGCGGCGGCCGCCTAGCGTCCGCAATCCGGCCGCTCATTAGATGCTTGGGCTGTCGACGACCTCGTGCAGGAGGCGCGCTGTCACGGTTCTGGCAGGAACGCTGCCGGCTGTGCAGCGAAACGGCCATCGGGTAGGTGATTCTCGAGGGCCGCCCATCCGGGCGGCCCTCGTACTGTCGACGCTCTTGACGGGGACGCAACGGTCAGTTGTTGACTGGCGCGGACGAGATGGATTCGACGAGCTGACCGATCTGGTCGTCGGGAAGGTTGCGGGCGATGTCGGCCTGGCTGACGACGCCGACGAGGTCGTGGCCGTCGATGACGGGCAGGCGGCGGACTCCGTGTTCGGACATGGTGCGCAAGGCTTCTTCGATGGAGTCATCGGCTCCGATGGTGACGGTCTCGTCACCGGCGTACTCCTCGACTCGAACTTCGCTCGGGTCGGCGTCCTCGGCGACGCACCTCACGACGATGTCGCGGTCGGTGAGCATACCCTTGAGGCGGTCGTCCTCGCCGCAGATGGGCAGGGCGCCGATGTCGAGGTCGCGCATCTTCCGTGCGGCGTCGACGAGTGTGTCGGTGGTGCGGGCGCACTCGGCGCTGCCGGTCATGATGTCGCGGGCGGTGGTCATGGTTGCCTCCTTGTTCGGGTTCGGATGTTGTTGGATGTCGCTTCGGTAGCGGGCTGGTGAGGGCCAGGTCGGTGTGGTGGGCGGCTCGTTGGTGGCCGGTGGGGTCAGTCACCGGGCCACTGACCGGTCCAGCGTTCGAAGACGCGGGCGCCTCCGCGGTTGATGGCGGCTCGGACGACGGAGAAGATGGCACCCTGCATGAGAGCGGCGGCGAGGATCTTGCGCAGCCGGTGCTCCGACTGCAGCGGCTTGGGCGGGTCATCGGGGCTGTCCGGGTCGAGGCGCTGCCAGACCTTTTGGAAGACCTGGCCGGCGATCAGCCCGCCCACCATGCTGGCGACCAGCCCCCAGGGCCGGTAGAGGATCTTCGCGGTCTTGCTGCTCTGCTTCTCGGGCATCAGGGCGTCTTTCCTTTGTGCGAATGTCCGGGGGAAGGGACCGAACCGTCCCGCTCCCCGTCCTGACTTGTGTCCTGGTCTCGGCTGTCCTGGACTCGGCCGTGGGTGGCCCGGAGGCGGCGGCCGCGTTCGATGTCGGCGCGTTCCTTCTCGGCGGCCTTGTCGCTCTTGCGGGTGTCTCGGGCGGGCAGCTGGATGGTTTCCTCGGCGGGCATGCCGGCCTGGAGCTCGCGGCCCCGTTCGAGCTCGGCGTCCAGCTCGGCGCCGAACAGCAGCGCGAGGTTGGTGATCCACAGCCAGAGCAGGAACACGATGACGCCGACGAGCGACCCGTAGGTCTTGTTGTAGCTGGCGAAGTTGGCGACGTAGAACCCGAATGCCGCTGAGGCGGCCACCCAGGTGAGGATCGCGACGATGGCGCCGATGCTGATCCAGCGGAACTTGGGCTGCTTGACGTTGGGGGTTGCGTAGTACAGCAGCGCCACGATCAGGATGACGACGGCCAGCAGCACCGGCCACTTGGCGATGTTCCAGACGGTGACGATGGTCGAGCCGAGGCCGATGGCGTCCGCGACCGCCTGCGCGGCCGGACCGGTGAGCACCAGACCGAGTGCGATGACGGCGGTCAGGACGACGGTGATGAGGGTGACCAGGAGCATCGCGGGCCGCAGCTTCCAGATGGGGCGCCCCTCGTCGATCTCGTAGACACGGTTCATGCCGCGGCCGAACGCGCTGACGTACCCCGAGGCGGACCACAAGGCCGCGGCGAGGCCGAGGATGAGGGCGAGACCGGCGTTGGTGGTGTTGCTCAGCTGGGTGAGCGTGGGTTCGAGGGTGTCGGCGGCGCTGGAGGCGCCGATGTCGCGCAGGATCTGTAGCAGCGTGTCGACGGTGCTGGGGCCCTGCCCGACGAGGCCGACCAGCGACAGGATCGCGATCGCGGCCGGGAACAGGGCGAGCACCGAGTAGTACGTCAGTGCCGCGGCGAGGTCGGTGCACTGGTCGTCGGAGAACTCGCGGACGGTCTTGCGCGCGACGTAGACCCACGACTGCTTGGTCAGGTCGCCGGGCGAGTCTGGCTTGTCGGCCGCCTCGTGGCTGACCTCGCCGCTGCCGGGTGCGCTGGCGCCGGTCCGGGGTCCCTCCTCGGCGTCGTCGTCGCGGGCGCGTTTGTCGAACATCAGCGCCATCACCGCCTGCTGTGACGCCTCGAGGGACGCATCCACAGCCTGGCAAGCACTACGGCTGCGACTGTCGCGGCGACGGCCCCACCGCACCGACAGGGCGACCGGCCTGGGTTTCCCGTCGGCGCCCACGAGGTGGGTGCGCACCGTGTGCAACCGGGCCGTCGCGGCGCCCTTGGCCTCGGTGACGCGGTTGCGGATGCGAGTCTTCACGTCGAGCTTGGCCGCGAGCTGGTCGACGGTGTCCGCCAGCTCCGCGCGCGTGCGCGCGATGTCGGTCTCGAGCTCGGTCATCTCCGGGGCCGCGGCAGGATCCGTGGGTCGCGTGGTGGTCGCGGTGCGCGCGTCGGTCGTTGCTCGGGCGTTGGTTTCGTTCATGGTTGGTACTCCTTGATGTCGGTGGGGCGGCGGGACCCGAGCGTGCCCGGGTTAGTGGTCGCCGGCGTGGCGGACGGTCTCAATGTCACGCTTGACGCTGTCCACGGCCTTGCTCGGGACCGGCTGTGCCGCTTCCTGGACGCGCTTCTTGCCGATCAGCGCGACGATGCCGGCGGCGGCGAGCAACACCACGGCGACGATGAGCGCCGCGAGCCAGGCGTCCACGGCCAGCGCGAGGGCGAGGACCGCGGTAGCGATCAGGACGCCCCCGCCGTACAGAGCGAGTAGTCCGGCGGCGCCGACCATGCCGGCACCGATACCGGCCTGCTTCGCCTTGCCCGTGACCTCCATCTGGGCGAGGCGGAGCTCGTCACGTACCAACTGGGACACCTCGCCAGACAGCCGCGACACCAGCTCCCCCGTCGAGGGCTCCCCGGTCGAGGGCTCATCGGCCTCCGGCGACGTGGCCGCCCGACCGTGCCGCGGGTCGGTGCTGTGACTCACGACGACGTCCCGCCGCTGGTGGTGGTCCCGTCGCTCGTGCTGGTCTTGGCGCTCGTGCTGGTCCTGGCGCTCGTGCTGGTCCTGGCGCGCGAGCCGGAAGCAGCAGCCGAATCGGAACCATGGCCGTTGATCTTGTCGCCGACCTTCTCCTTGATGACCTGCTGCGCCTGGCCTGCCTCCTCCTTGACGACCTGCTGCGCCTGGCCTGCCTTCTCCTGCACCCGCGGGTCGCGCCACAGCTCCTGGGCCTTCCCCGCGATCTGGTCGTACCGGTCACGACCCGCCCGCGCCCCGAGCACATACCCAGCGCCGAATCCGACCAGTAACGTCAACTTTCCAGCCATCTGACCTCCTCAGTGTCGTGCCACGCCGCGCGGCCAACTAGCGGCCGTTTACGACGTAAACCCGATGGCGGAGTGGATACCCCAGCCGGCGCCAGGTCATGCACGGGAGCGCGCACATCTTCGTGGCTCTTGGCGCGGACCGCCCTGGAGAACAGGACCTACGATCGGCTTCGAGGAGGTCCGATGGCTGGCACGTCGGAGAACAACCGACCCGGCGACGACGCGTCCCCACCTGCGGACGGGGACGCGGCTGTGGTTCGTGGTGAGGACCCGGCATCGGCTCGGGTGCCGTTGAGTCGCGACCGGATCGTCGACGCCGCCGTGGGATTCATCGACGACCAGGGACTACCTGGCCTGTCGATGCGGAGGCTGGGCACGATGCTCGGGGTCGAGGCGATGGCGCTGTACCGGTACGTCCCTGGTCGCGAGCAACTGCTCGACGCCGTGGTCGAACGCATCGTCGACGACATGGCCAACGACCCCGATGTTCTCGACCGGCCCGAGCACGGCTGGCAGGACTACCTGCAACGACTCGCGCACGGCGTCAGACGAGTCGCACTAACCCATCCGAAGGCGTTCCCACTCGTCGCATCACGGCCGGCGGAGGCGCCATGGCTGCGACCACCGCTGCGGAGCCTGCGCTGGGTGGAGGCCTTCCTCGACGGCCTGGGTCACGAGGGCTTCAGCGACATCGCCGCGGTCGAGGCGTATCGGGCGTTCACCAGCTTCCTGCTCGGCCACCTCCTGCTCGAGGTGGCCGCCCTGGGTGCCGACCTCGGGCCCCTCGACGTGGTCGAGGAGGACGTCGACAAGACGCTCGCGCCGTACCCGAACGTCCGGCGACTGCGGGGACCGCTACGCGAGGACCACTCCGCGACCGAGTTCGAGGACTCGCTGGAGAACCTGCTCCAACGCCTGGCGCTCATCCGCACCGAGAACTGACCACCCTTCGGCTCCGCGCCTCGGTCGCCCAGAGCGTTGCGCCGGCAGCTCCGAACCCAACCGGTCCTGTTGAACCCAGCCAGCTCAGCAACTTAGGAAGGAGTAAATCGACGCTCAAGCGAGAGGGCCGCCGCTCCAGGTGTGTGGGAAGGGCCTCGGCAGCCTGGCAGAAGCCCAGGCCGAACTCAGTTGCGTATGTCCCTGCTGTCCGAGGGAGCTACTGAGTCGTCCCTGGCCTTCGCTTGACGTTGACCCTGCCCATGAGGGCGCGCCTGAGCACCCGCACGACCAGCGAGTCGGGCCTAGGCTGCGCCTGGACCCTCGACCGGGATTCGCTGAAGTCCCCCGTGAAGGCCCGGCCGTCGCAGATGACCACGGTGTGCTCATCCACGTAGACGTCGACCGAACCCATCACGACTGAGGCGTTGACGGTGACCTCCCGACCGGCAGGGACCGCCTCGCGCAGCTCCAGGACCCACGCCGCCCATCAGTGCGAACGCCTTGTGCTGCGTACCGATCTGTCATCTGCCGCGTCGCCTGGTCGTCGACATCATCGCGAACGAGGGTGCGCGTCGCCGTCGCGATGCTCTGCAGCTAACGGCGTGCATCGCCGATGCACGACGAGCGCACGTCCCGGGAACCAGGCAAGAGCAAGCGGTACGTCGATTCGCGACGCGGACCAGGTGGCCTGTGGAGCAGCTGACACGGTGGCGGTCCCGGTGCGAGGTGACACGTCGTAGTTGGTGGCGATCGGTGTTGACGGGTGTTGAGGTACTGGGCGGTAGGTGTGCTTGATCATTCCTGTGTCCACCACGGGTTCACCGGAGGATGACAACAAGCAACCGATTTCGGGCGCAAGATCGCCACGGAAACGATCAGCTAGTGATCATATACTTCCGTGTTTCCGCAGGTCAGAGGGATGTTGATGTTGGTGCGCCGTCAGGGACTCGAACCCCGAACCCGCTGATTAAGAGTCAGCTGCTCTGCCAATTGAGCTAACGGCGCGCGACGTAGAAGGTACCAGCCGCGGTCAGTGATCATGAAATCAGATTGAGCCGGTGGTGCATGGGTGGCAGACGTCACGTGAGCCTCTGACCAGGCTCGATGATGCGCGGCGGTAGACCTTGGGGCGCCCCACGGCGCCAACGGTGGCGCAGCACGCGCGGACTAGCCCTCGCGTCAGACGAGCCATGCGCCGTCGCGCATGAGCGTCCGGCCGGCGAGCTCGTTGCTCTCCCGCCACGCCTGGATGCGCACGGGTCGCAGCACGATGTAGACCCACTTGCCGCTGGCGGTGCGCGGATCCCAGTCGGCCTGGCCCGCGTAAGCGTCAGCGAGCTCCGGTGCGTCGGTCACGTCGACGGAATGCTGGAGCACGGCATCGATGACCACGACGTCTCGCGTCGGACCAATCGCAATCCGTGCCCTCCCGTGGTTCCGAACGTTGCGGGCCGTGACACTGTCCGCCGCAACCGCGATGACCGCCCGCTCGTCGAGCCACACCAGCGACAGCGGAACCACGTGAGCCCTGGGCGAGCCGTCCTCGGCGACGGAGGCCGAGGTAACCCACGCATCAAGGGCCGGCGTGCGTAGCTTGGCCAGCGTGTCTGCCTTGCGTTCGGCTGCGCTGCGTGGCTCTACGACGGCCATCGAATGAACCTCCAGTCGTACCCAGTCATCATGAAGCATGACGTGCGGCGGTGAGAGTTCGTGACGACGTACTCCGTGGCGTGGTGGAACGTCGAGAACCTGTTCGACGAGGAGGATTCCCCGCGGCGCACCGACAAAGTTGCCCGGGCTCTGGGCTCGTCCATCGTCGGCTGGACTCCGGAGCTGCGCGATCGAAAGATCGAGCAGATCGCCTCCGTCATCGGGCAGCTGAACAACAGCGACGGCCCGGACCTGCTCGGCATCTGCGAGGTGGAGAACGAGTTCGTGGTCAGCCGGCTTGCCGATGTTGTCAACGCGGCTGCTGCCCGGTCGTGGCTACCAGATAGTGCACGCGGACACCGTTGACCAGCGCGGCATCGACATCGCGTTCCTCTACGACCCGGCGCTGTTCACCGCGCCTGATGACGAACGATTCCAGCATGTGGTGATGCGTCGGACCGCTACACGGGAGATCTTCCAGGTCAATTTCCAGACGCACCGGGGGCGGACCTGGTCGGTGTTCGGCAACCACTGGCCGTCCCGTACGGGCGGCCAGTGGGAGTCGGCCGGCTACCGGGCAATCGCGGGGGAGACGTTGGCCTACTTCCACCAACGGGTCTGGGAAGTCCACGGTGCCGAGACGCCGGTGTTGGCGATGGGCGACTTCAACGACGAACCGTTCGACCTGTCACTGACGCAGTACGCGCTGAGCACACGCCAGCGCGACAAGGTCCTGGGCGGTACGAGTCCGCGGCTCTGGAACCTGATGTGGGACATCCTCGGCACCGGGGTCGGGACGTTCTACTTCGACAACTTCGCCAACGTGCTCGACCAGTTCCTGGCGGACAAGAACATGGTGCGGGCGACCGCACCGATCCAGGCGATCCCCGAGTCGGTCACGGTCGTACGCCTGCCGGGCATGGTCAGCGGCGGCACCTACCCCAAACCGATCCCGTTCGGTGGAATGGGCAACCCCGTCAACACCGACGGCTTCTCCGACCACTTCCCGATCACGATGCAGGTGGTCGAGGCCGACTAGCGTTCCGCGCCGTCGGCCGCCGGGGGACACGCACGCTCGAGTTGTCAGGCCGCGGCGCGGCATCGGCCCAGTTCGGCGGGCCGGACAACCTGACAAGTCGGTCTAGATGGGACTTGTCAGGTCGACTCTTCCTCTTGACTTCCACAGAAACGGACTGATACAAAGCGAAAACCAATCAGTCCGGAGGCGAACACAGATGTACGCCGAGGAGCGGCAGCAGTGGATCGTCGACCAGGCCCGTGCTTCGGGACGGGTCGAGGTCGCTGAGCTCGCCGGCGCCCTGGATGTGACGTCGGAGACGGTGCGCCGCGACCTCACCGTGCTCGAGCGGCATGGCCTGCTCCGACGGGTGCACGGCGGAGCCATCCCGGCCGAGCGACTGGGCTTCGAGCCGGGGCTCAAGGCTCGCGACGCAGTCCTCACCGCGGAGAAGGAACGCATTGCCAAGGTCGCCCTCGCGGAGGTTCCCGACGAGGGCTCGATCCTGCTCGACGCGGGATCGACGACCGCGAGACTGGCCGACATCCTGCCGCTCGACCGCGAGCTGACGGTGGTCACCAACTCGTTGCCGGTCGCGATGTCGCTGTCCACCCGGCCGATGATCACGGTGCTTATGGTGGGCGGGCGAGTCCGCGGCCGCACCCAGGCGGCTGTCGACATCTGGGCATTGCGGACGTTGCAGGATTCCTACGTCGACGTCGCGTTCCTCGGCACGAACGGCATCTCCGTCGGGCGGGGGCTCACGACCCCTGATGCCACAGAAGCGGCAGTCAAGCGGGCGATGATCGAGTCGTCCCGCCGCGCGGTCGTACTCGCTGATCACACCAAGTTTGGCAACGACCATTTCGCCAAGTTTGGTCAGCTCGCGGACATCGACACGGTCATCACCGACTCCGCCGCGGAGCCAGAGCTCGTCGAGCAGTTGCGCTCGGCCGGACCCCGGGTGGTGCTCGCATGATCGTCACACTGACACTCAACCCGAGTGTCGACCGTACGGTCCTCGTCGAGTCACTCGACCGGGGTGCCGTCGTCCGCGCGCTTGGTGTGCAGGTCGATGCCGGCGGCAAGGGCATCAACGTGTCGCGCGCCCTTGCTGCGCATGGCATCAAGACCCGTGCCGTCGTCACGAGCGCAGGGGCCGAGGGCGACCATCTGATCGCGCTGCTGGCCAAGGAAGCCATCGATATCGTGCCGGTCCCGGTGCCCGGCGCCACCCGCTCCAACATTGCAGTCGTCGAGCCCGATGGGACGACGACGAAGTTCAACGAGCCGGGGTCGTTCATCGACAGCGAGCATGTCGCCGCGTTCGTCGATGCGGTTGGGGCCGGTGTCAACGGCGCCGACTGGGTCGTCGCCAGCGGCAGCCTGCCTCCGGGAGTCGACACTGGGTTCTACCGCCTGTTGGGACATCTCCTGCGCAGCTCCGGCGCGCGCATCGCCATCGACACCAGCGGGCCCGCGTTGTCCGCCGCAGTTGCGGCGGCACCCAGCCTCGTCAAGCCCAACGGCGAGGAACTCGCAGAAGCGACCGGACTTGCGCTTCGCACCCTCGGCGACGTCATCGACGCCGCCCAGCTCCTGAGGCAGCGCGGAGCTCGTACGGTCCTCGCCAGCCTCGGGCGCGACGGCGCCGTGCTGGTCGAGGACGACGGCGTGAGTTATGGCGCATCGCCCGACGTCACTCCGGCCAGCTCGGTCGGTGCGGGTGACGCGATGCTTGCTGGCTTCCTCTCCGCAGGTGCCCATGGACCGACGGCTCTTGCGGCCGGCCTCGCCTGGGGCGCCGCAGCAGTTGCACTACCGGGTAGCCAGATGCCCGGACCCGAGCACGTGCAAGCAGTTCACGTACAGGTGTCTCCCCATCCCCAGCGCGAACGGGAGTTGTCGGTCGTGCCCGGCCGGACAACCCCGCGCCCATCTCGAACGGAGCAGATCCGATGACACCTCCCGACATCACGGCGAGCAAGCATCTCGAAGGCGCAGGGGTACGTGCCAGGGTTCAGCGCATCGGCGGATACTTGGCCGGAATGATCATGCCGAACATCTCGGCGTTCATTGCCTGGGGACTTGTCACCGCGTTGTTCATCCCTACCGGCTGGCTCCCCAATGAGAGTCTCGCCCTCCTCGTCAGCCCGATGATCACGTTCCTGCTACCAATTCTCATTGGCTACACCGGTGGGCGGCTCGTGCACGGACAACGCGGTGCAGTCGTCGGCGCGATCGCCACGGTGGGCGTCGTTGTGGGCGCAGACATCCCCATGTTCCTCGGGGCGATGATCATCGGCCCGCTGACGGCGTTGATCCTCAAGTACGTCGACGCGTTCACAGCCGATCGCACTGGGGCCGGCTTCGAAATGCTCGTCGACAACTTCAGCGCCGGCATCATCGGCGCCGGCATGGCCGTCTTCGGCAAGTGGGCAATTGGACCTGTCGTCGAGAACCTGACCGAAGCGGCCGGCGACGGGGTGCAGTGGCTCATCGACAACAGCCTGCTGCCCCTTGTCTCGATAATCGTCGAGCCGGCTAAGGTCCTCTTCCTCAACAACGCCATCAACCACGGCGTGCTCGCGCCGCTCGGTGTGGCCGAGGCCGCAGAGAAGGGTCAGTCGATCCTGTTCATGATCGAGACGAACCCGGGCCCAGGGCTTGGCATCCTCCTGGCGTATATGTTCTTCGGGCCGCGGGCCTTGCGGCCAACCGTGCCCGGCGCGATCATCATCCAGTTCCTCGGCGGCATCCACGAGATCTACTTCCCGTACGTGCTCATGAAGCCGCGCATGATCCTCGCCGCCATCGCGGGCGGGATGGCAGGAGTCGGCACAGCCATGGTTACCGGAGCGGGTCTGCTCTCGACGCCGTCGCCCGGCAGCATCTTCGCCTACCTCGCGGTGATCCCGCGTGGCGAATACTTCTCCGTCCTCTCGGCGGTAGCAGTCGCGGCTGCGGTCTCGTTCGTGGTCGGGTCACTGCTGCTTGGAATCGGTCGCGCAGAAGAGCCGATGGGGTACGAGACGCCGGAAGAGGCAGCTACACACATCCTTGGCACACCAAACCCCGACCGCGCCGCGGCGAACGCCCCGCGCACCGCACAATCGGAGGCCTGACGACAATGAGCCAGGTAGTGGGAAACCAGGTCACCAAGCTCGTCGTTGCCTGCGACGCCGGGATGGGCAGCAGCGTCATGCTCGCATCGCAGATGCGCAAGCGGCTCAAGAAGTACGGCGTTGCCGTCGAGCATGTGCCGGCCAACTCGATTCCGGGCGATGCCCAGGTTGTGCTGTGCCACAGCGGATTGGCCGAGCGGGCCAAGAGCATTGCGCCGCAGGCGGTCGTGATCCCCTTCCAGGTCTTCCTGGGGGACCCGGCATTCGATCGCGTCGAGGCGGCGATCAGGGACGGGAGCGTGCTCGATGGTTGAGGACACCGCGCGGGCGGTTCTCAGTCGCGACGCTGTCCGGCTCGGCCTGCACGCGAGCGACAAGTTGGATGCCCTGCGCCAGTCCGGCGCGGTGCTCGTCGAGATCGGGGCGGTCGAGGAGCCGTACGCTGACGCGATCCTCGAGCGTGAGCAGTCCGTGTCGACCTACCTAGGTGAAGGCGTCGCCATCCCGCACGGCACCGATGCGAGCCGCGCGCATGTGAAGCGCACCGCTCTCGCAGTGCTCCAGTTTCCCGATGGCGTCGACTGGGGCGACGGCCCGGTGATGTTGTGCATTGCCATCGCGTCCAACTCCAACGAGCACGTCTCGCTGCTCGCCGCGCTGGCCAACATCCTGATCGTCCCTGAGCAAGCCGAGCGGCTGCGCACGGCGACCGATCCTGACGAAGTCCTGACATTGCTGCACACCGTGACGAACGAGGAGTCGGCCACATGATGGTGGCCCGCTTCTATGCACCGGGCGACGTGCGCATAGAGGATGCTCCCGAGCCGGAGGTCGGGCCGGGCGAGGTCAAGATCCGCGTCCGCAACTGCTCGACATGCGGCACCGATGTCAAGATCTTCAACTTCGGTCATCACCACATCCACCCGCCGCGCGTCCTCGGCCACGAGGTCGCCGGCGAGATCGTCGACGTCGGTGCAGACGTCGAGGGCTGGGCGGTCGGTGATCGGGTGCAGGTCATCGCGGCTGTGCCTTGCGGGGTGTGCGCCGACTGTCGTGCAGGGCGCATGACGGTGTGCCCCAACCAAACCTCGGTGGGCTATCACTACGACGGTGGGTTCGCGGAGTTCCTCATCGTCCCCAACGCCGTCCTGCGGGTCGATGGGCTCAACCGCATCCCCGATAGCGTGTCGTTCGCCGAAGCTTCGGTGGCCGAGCCGTTGGCGTGCGTCATCAACGGGCAGGGGCTCGCCCGCGTCAGCGAGGGTGACGATGTCGTGGTCGTGGGCGCTGGTCCGATCGGCTGCCTGCACGTACGCGTTGCCCGCGCACGTGGTGCTCGGCGTGTCTACCTGGTCGAGCTCAACCGCGCGCGGCTGGATCTGTCCGCTGACGTCGTGCACCCCGATGCGGCGATCTGTGCAGCCGAGACCGATCCGATCGACGAGATCCTCAAGCTGACCGATGGCCGGGGTGCCGACGTCGTGATCACGGCCGCGGCCTCGGGAGCGGCTCAGGAGAACGCCATCTCGATGGCTGCGCGGTCCGGCCGCATCAGCCTGTTCGGCGGGCTGCCCAAGGACAAGCCGACCATCACGCTCGACTCCAACCTCGTGCACTACCGCGAGCTCACCGTCGTCGGCGCCAACGGGTCGAGCCCTGCCCACAACAAGCAGGCACTGGAGCTCATCGCCTCGGGCGCGGTGCCGGTGTCGGATCTGATCACGCATCGGCTCGCGCTTGCCGACGTGCTGCGCGGTTTTGAGATCGTGGCGCGTGGCGAGGGCATCAAGGTCACGATCGAGCCCTAGGCCGGACGACAGACTGGCGCGCTACGCTCCCGCAAACTTCATTCCAGCGCGGGAGGGTAGCCGATGACGCAGGAGCGCATCCTCATCACCGGAGCGGCCGGACGCGTCGCCACGCTGCTGCGCCCACGGCTGCCACGTCCCGGCCGAACCCTTCGCCTGCTGGACGTTCGCGAGCCGGAGCCGGTGATGGGTGAGGCCGGGGCACCGGAGGAGGTCGTCCTCGCTTCGGTCACCGACGCGGACCGGCTCGTCGACGCGTGCCGCGATGTCGACGCGATCGTGCACCTCGGCGGTCGGAGTGGCGAGGCAACCATGGACGACGTGCTCGCGCAGAACGTGCTCGGCACCTACAGCTTGCTCGAGGCCGCCCGCCGCGCCGGGGTCACCCGCGTGGTCATCGCGTCGTCCAACCACGCAGTCGGATTCCATCGTCGCGACCCACGGGATCCTGGCGGCTTGGCCGCGGACGCGTCCGCGCGTCCAGACACGCTCTATGGCTGGAGCAAGACGGCGGGGGAGAGCCTGGGTCGGCTCTACGCCGACCGGTTCGGCCTGGACGTGATCTGCCTGCGCATCGGGATGTGGTCCCCGGAGCCAGTCGGGCTGCGCGGGCTGGCGATCTGGCTCTCGCCGGACGATGGTGCGCGCTTGATCGAGGCGTGCCTCGCCACAGTCAAGAAGGGTTTCCGGATCGTCTGGGGCGTGAGTCGAAACACCCGCGGCTGGTGGTCGCTCGCCGGGGGCGAGGAGATCGGCTACGCCCCGCAGGACGACTCCGAGTCGTACGCAGCATCGCTGATCGCAGTGCATGGCGAGCCCGACTTCGACTCCGATCCCGACCTCACCCGGGTCGGCGGACCGTGGTGCGACTTCCCTTTGGGGAAGCCCAACTAGACAGCCGCGTGCCGCGGTTGCGGCCCGCCCAGCGTGGTGGCAGCGTTCCCGTACGAGTGTGCTCACGGAGGCCGTCATGGATGACGCACCGGACCGCTACATCGACGCGCTGCGCGACGTGTTCGACCCTTGCTGCCGCGAGAAGGGCATCTCCGTCGTCGACATGGGGCTGATTCGCTCCGTGACAGTGCGTGACGGTCAGGCCCGCGTGGAGCTGATGCTCACCTCCGGCTGGTGCCCGTTCGCCGCCCGCGTCGTCACCGAGGTGCACGACCGGATCAGCTCGCTGCCCGAGGTCACAGACGCGGACGTGGAACTCGTGTGGGACGAGGCGTGGACCACGGACCGCCTATCACCGAACGCGGCGCGCAAGCTGAGCTGGCTGCCGGCGCCGTCAACGATCCAAGACCGCGATGCGTACGTCATGGCACACGAAGGAGGCCGGTCGTGATTGGTGATGCGTTCGTCTTTGACGGCGTGGCGCACGTGTTCAACTTCGACGCCAAGAACCCGTACGGCAGGCCTGGCGAGATGTTCTCGCAGCATCTCTACGCGTTCCACCAGGCGTTGACGCCGGAAGGCCAGACGGTGCTTCCGCCTGAGGAGTTCCTCCGCCAGTGGACGGTCAACGACATCCGCCAGATGGTCTACGACGGGTCCGACACCGACATGCTGGTCGCGATGCCGCTGCCGCTGACCGACCTCTACAAGGACGGCCTGTCACCCTGGGAGGAGTGCGCCGAGCTCGCCGCGCGCGACCCCGACCGCACGATCTTCTGGGGGTCTGTCAACCCGCTGGAGGGGCGCAAGGCCCTGGACCTGATGGAGCGCCAGGTCGGCGAGTTCAACGCCAAGGCGTTCAAGTTCTACAACGTCCGCTACGACTACGGGTCGCCGTTCCCGTGGCGGATGGACGACCCGCGGGTCGCCTTCCCGGTGTTCGAGAAGGCTCAAGAGCTGGGCATCAACCTCATCGGCGTACACAAAGGTGTGCCACTCGGCCCGCAGCCCATCGAGCACACCCAGACGTGGGACATGGACGGCGCGGCGGCCAACTTCCCGGATCTCAACTTCGTCATCTTCCACGTCGGGTTGCCGTTCCTCGACGAGGTCTGCTGGCAGCTCATCAGACACCCCAACTTGTACGCGTCGATCGCGGCGACGCTCAATTTCGTCGTTCGCGCGCCGCGAATGTTTGCCGAGACGATGGGAAAGCTGTTGTTCTGGTGCGGTGAGGACAAGATCGTGTACGGCAGCGAGGCACCGATCTGGCAGCCGCAGTGGGCGCTGAAAGCGTTCTGGGACTTCGAGATCCCGCAGGACCTCATCGACGGCTACGGCTATCCGCAGCTCACCGAGCAGGCCAAGCGCAAGATCCTCGGCGAGAACCTGCTCCGCCTGCACGGCATGGACGTCGAGGAGACCAAGCGCCGGCTCGGCCGCCCGCAGCAGCACTGACTCCTAGGAGAACGGGATCTGCAGCTCCGCGCCGACCCCAAGCTTGGTCGGGTCCTCGTAGCCGTTGTGCTTCATGATCGATTCGTAGGGCACGCCGTATTTCTGGCCTAGCGCCGAGAAGGTGTCACCGGACACGACCTTGTGCGTGCGGTACGGGATGGTGATGGTCGAGCCCGCGAGCAGCTTGGTGGGGTCCTCATAGCCGTTGGCCTTCATGATGACGTTGTAGTCGACGCCGAACTTCTTTCCGATCTCCGAGAAGGTGTCGCCGGACTTCACCTGGTATTGCTCGCCGGCAACTGCCTCGTCCGCGCCGTACAGCTGGAGCACCTGGCCCACCCTGACAAGCGACGGGTCCTTGATGTCATTCCATTTCACGAGCGAGTCCATTGGGAGTTTGAGCTTCTCGGCTATCTGCGACAGCGTGTCACCGGCAACAACGGTGTACGTCCCAGTCATGGTGTCGGCTATCCCTTCGGTCTACGACGTTGACTGTCGGCAACGTAACCGAGGCCGATCACATACGCATTTCGGCCAGCTCTGCTCTCGTGGGTGGCGTGGCGCCCGCTCGCGACACGGTGATCGCGGCGGCACGAGTCGCATGCTCCACTACACCTCGAAGCCGCACAGCGTCGATCCGCGACAGCTCCTCGCGCGCGGCAGCACCAAGCACGCCTCTACTCCACAAGCCGTCAAGCAGCCCAGCCATGAACGAGTCGCCCGCCCCGACGGTGTCGACGACCGTGACACGCGGGGCCGGCACTTCGATGAATGCGTCACGGGCGACCGCAATCGACCCGCGGTGGCCCATTGTCACGACGACCAGCGCCGGGCCGAGCTCGAGCCACCGCCGTGCCACAGAGGCCGGTTCGACGCCGGGGGAGAGCCAGTGGATGTCCTCCTGGCTGGCCTTGACCACGTCGCTGACCGCAATGAACCGCTCGAGCTGCACGCGTGTTTCGTCCACCGAACCCACCAGCATCGGCCGGATATTCGGGTCGTACGAGATGGTGCTGCGCGCACGGGCGTCCTGGACAAGCCGCTCGACCCTAGCGGCACCTGGAGCCAGGAGCGCCCCGATCGATCCCGTGTGCACCGCCAGCGGCTCGCCAACCGTGACGTCGTCGTCGAGCGCCCAGGCGAGGTCGAATGTGTAGGTGGCCGAGCCGTCAGCTCCGATCGCGGCGCTGCGCGGTCGACGTACGGTCCAATGCCTGCGGGCCGGTGTCGAGCTGGACGTCCACCGAGGCCAGATGCGCTCGCAGGAGATCGCCGTCGGAATCGTCACCGAGTCGGGTCAGCAGCCGCGCCGGGCGTCCGAGCCGCCCCAATCCGTACGCGACATTGGCGGGACTGCCGCCGGCATGACGTTGCTCCGCACCGGACTGCGTGCGAATCACGTCGACCAGGGCTTCACCGATCACGAGCACGTGCGGGTCCATCAAGATCTCCGTCTGCAATCCGAGCTGTCGAGTCGAGGCACCAGTTGAGCGCAGCCGGCCATGGCCCGTACCCGTCATCCATCGATAAGTGGCCAGTGCCGGCGAGCAACTCGGTGTCGAAGCCCAGCGGCGTGCCGAACTCCACCTCTGCTCCAAGGCGGGAGTACGGGTCGTTGTCGGAGCACACCAGCCGGATCGGTGCGCGCGCCGCGGCAACGACGCGTTCCCGCGGGAACGTTCCGAATGCAAACGACGCCACGGCTGCTTCCTCCTCGGGCAGCCAGCGCCCCGGCGGCGCCACGAGCAGCACCCGGTCGGCGAGTGGTTGCTCGGCTCGTGTGGCGGCGTGCAGGAACATGAGGGCGCCAAGACTGTGCGCGACGACAACTCGCTCGTCGACCGGACCGAGCAATCGCAGCTCGGCGTCGAACAGCTCGAGCCAGTCGTCCAGCACGGGCTGGTCGGGCGAGGGATATTGCGCGTACGACACGAGCTCGCCGCGCGTGCGGAGCTCGCCGGCCAGCCAGCGGTGCCAGTGGCCCTCCGGCCGTCGGTTCTCCCAACC
Source organism: uncultured Actinomycetota bacterium (assembly GCA_963799425.1). Classification (GTDB taxonomy): domain Bacteria; phylum Actinomycetota; class Actinomycetes; order Jiangellales; family Jiangellaceae; genus CAVWSM01. The sequence goes on from CAWCXA010000011.1 coordinate 22,143, forward strand.
GTGGACGATCACGAAGCCGCGCGCCATGATTCGAGAGAGTAGAGCGATGCCCCGACGGACAACCGCCGGGGCATCGGACTTGGGGTGACTGACGGGACTTGAACCCGCGGCCACCTGGACCACAACCAGGTGCTCTACCAACTGAGCTACAGCCACCATGCAGCGACACCCCGACCTCAGGGTGCCGCAAGAGTGTACCCGATGCTCAGGTTGGCTCGGGGACGATGGGCGGCACCTGGATCGAGCTGTCGGGCAGACGTCCGGCCACGATTTCGCGCGCCGCTTCCCGAGCCGTATCGGTGTCTGGTCCCGGCGGCGGGACGAAGATCGTCCGCCGGTAATAGCGCAGCTCTTCGATCGAGTCTTTGATGTCGCCGAGCGCGCGGTGGTTGCCGGTTTTGTTGGGAGAGGCGAAGTACGCCCGGGGGTACCAGCGCCGCGCCAGCTCCTTGATCGACGAGACGTCGACGTTGCGGTAGTGCAGGTGCGCCTCGACCTCGGGCAGGTCGCGAGCGAGGAACAGCCGGTCCATGTGCACCGTGTTGCCGGCCAATGGTGCCTTGCGGGGCTCCGGCACGTAGGTCTTGATGTAGGTGAGGATCTGCTCGCGCGCCTCATCCATCGTGAGGCCGCTGGGGAGCGCTTCGAGCAGCCCCGACGCGGTGTGCATATGCCGGACGACGTCACCCATCCGCTCGACGGCGTCGGCCGGGGGCTTGATCACGACGTCGACGCCATCGCCGAGCACCTGCAGCTCCGCGTCCGTGACGAGCACGGCGACCTCGACCAGCGCGTCGGCGTCCAGGTCCAGGCCAGTCATCTCGCAGTCGATCCATACCAGTCGCTCGTTCGCCACGAGGGACAACCTTAGGCGGCGCGGCTGTCACATTGTCGATCGGCTCGAGATCAGGCGCATGTGTCGGGTCCTGCTCGGGGACTACGGGCTGCTGCTCGACACGTACGGGCGGCTGCAGGCGTCCGCTCTTGACCAGCCACGCCAGGCCAATGCCCACCGCTGCCCCGCCGACGCTAAGGGCGATCGCGTCGGGTCTGCTGCCACCGCCGGCATGATGCAACCACCCGGCTCCGGCACCGCCGAGGATCGCCCAGACGCCGAGCTCGATGGGGGAGTGCTGACTGGTGGAACGCGTGCGGGAGCGGCGAGAACGACGACCGGCCACGCTCAGTCCGCGATCTTCGTACGGTGCTCGCGGAGCCAGCCCGCGAGCTCTGTGAACTCGGCGTCACCGGCCGCGACACGGAGGATCATCCGCTCGGCGCCGTCGACGTCGGCAGCAACCAGTCGGTAGCCGTTCAGCCGGTAGAACACCTTGGTCGCGATCCAGGACAGCCGCTTGTTGCCGTCAAGTAGCGGATGTGATCTGTTGATCGACTCGCAGAGCGCGGCGGCCTTTGCGTTGATGTCGGGATAGGCGTCTTCACCGAAGACGGTCGTTCGGGGGCGGGCTATCGACGCCTCGAGCAACCCGACGTCACGCACCACAAAGCCTGTCTCGGCGACTATGACCAGCGCGTCCTCGAGGGTGAGGGAGTCGGTCATCGCGACAGCCGGTCGAGCAGCTCTGCGTCCTCCGCCAGCACATCATCGACCACTTCGCGCAGCAGCGCGGCCCGGCGGTCGGAGTGGATGCGATCGAGGATCGCGAGACGAGCAACCTCCTGCATCGAGCGATGCTCACGCTCTGCCTGAGCGCGAAGCGACTCGCGCTCCTCGTCCGTCAGTCGCACCAGGAACCCCGACTCTGCCATATCAGAACGATATCAGGGGATTACGGACAGTGTGAACCCCCCATGAAGTTCCGGTTGCGTCGTGCGCGCGGGACTGCCGATCATCCGCTTGTCGATGCGCGCCCGGAGGGACTCGAACCCCCGACCAAGTGCTTAGAAGGCACCTGCTCTATCCGGCTGAGCTACGGGCGCCGGGTTATCCGGCGGCAAGGATATCCGCCGGCAACCTTCAATAGGCTCACGCGTGTGACCGAGCCGCTGCCAGTGCCGCACCCCGGGTACCGGTCAGTGCGGTCGACTCGTCGCCGTGCGATGGGGCTCGGCATGGGCCTGATCGTGCTCGTCGCGGTCGCCGGGCTGGTCATCACGCGGATCGTGGCGGGGGCAGTCGGACAGCAGGGCCTAGCCGTGGGCACCCTGCTCGCGCTTTTGCCCGTCATCCCCGTTTCGGCGGCGTTGCTCTGGGTTGACCGCTGGGAGCCCGAGCCGCCGCGAGTCCTGATGCTCGCCTTCGCCTGGGGTGCAACCGTTGCCGCGCTCGTCGCCATCGTCATCAACTCCACCGCGGCGGTCGCGCTCAACGCCGCGTACGGCGAGGAGACGGGGGAGGCGATCACCGCCATCCTTGTCGCGCCGAATTCCGAAGAGTTCATGAAGGGCGCATTCGTTGTGGGCTTTGCGGTGCTGCACAGGCGCGAGTTCGACGGCGTGGTGGACGGCATCGTGCTCGCCGGTTTTTCCGCTCTCGGCTTCGCCTTCACTGAGAACGTCCTCTACTTCGGCCGGGCCTTCGTCGACGGGATATCGGAGACCGGTGCCATATCTGGCGGTGTCGTCGCATCAGCATCGACGTTCGTCCTCCGCGGCATCTTGGCGCCCTTTGCGCACCCCCTCTTTACGGCGATGATCGGGATCGGCGTGGGGATTGCGGCCACAACGCGCACTCCATGGATAAAGCTCGTCGCCCCGCTCGCCGGCTATCTTGCGGCAGCCACGCTGCACGGCTTGTGGAACAGCTCAGCAACTCTGTTCGGCGGCACGTCGTTCCTTGTGATCTACCCGCTCATCATGGTGCCCGTCTTCCTAGGCTCGATCTGGGTCGCGACGTGGTCACGACAGCGAGAGGGTCGGATCGTCGAGCGAAATCTGCCGGCGTACGCCGCAGCAGGATGGCTTGCCTATTACGAGATCCCAATGCTCGCGTCACTGCCAGCACGCCGCCGACTGCGTGCCGCGGCGGAGCAACACGGAGGCCCGGAGATGGCCGAAGCGACCGAGGAATACCACGACGCGGCAACCGAGCTTGCGTTCCTCCGCGAGCGGATCCTGCACGGCACCGCGGACGCCGATTCGGCGGCCCGCCAGGACGAGCTTCTTGCTGTGCTTGCCGACCGTCGGCGCCGTGCGTACATTCCCGCCGTGCCGCCGGGGTCCGCACCCTATCTGTCTCTTTGACATCGAGGATGTTGGCGACACGGCGTGCCCGGTTAGCCACGCACGGCATCGGCGGGCAGGATCGTGGCTGTGACGATCACCGTAGGATCCTCGCGCCTGCTCGAGGCTGTCGAGGTCCTGCGTGGGCGGCTGTCTGGACTCCGACTGCCGCTCGCCACATCAGGTGCGGAGCATGCGTCGCTGGTGCGCGACCAGGTCGTTGCACAGCTCGACGACTATGTGCTGCCGCGCCTGCGCGAGATTGATGCGCCTCTACTCGCCGTCGTGGGTGGCTCCACGGGAGCGGGCAAGTCGACGCTCGTCAACTCGCTGGTTGGCCGCGTGGTCAGTCGTACCGGGGTGCTCCGGCCGACCACGCGGTCACCGATTCTCGTGCATCATCCCGACGACACCTCCTGGTTCCGTGGCGATCGCGTGCTGCCTTCGCTCCCGCGTGTGACGGGCGAGGCCGGCGATCCCGGTGCACTGCATCTTGTGACCGACAAGGGGTTGGGCGCGGGACTTGCGCTGCTCGACGCCCCCGACATCGACTCTGTGGTGGACGACAACCGGCGTCTCGCGGCCGAGCTGCTCGCCGCCGCCGACCTGTGGGTGTTTGTCACGACAGCCGCTCGCTACGCCGATGCCGTGCCTTGGGGCTTCTTGCGCGATGCTGCGGAGCGCAGTGCCGTGGTCGCCGTTGTCCTCAACCGCGTACCACCGCAAGCAACAACCGAAGTGATGACGCATCTTGCCGAAATGCTGGCCTCCCAAGGCCTCGGTGATGCTCCACTGTTCACCGTGCCCGAGGTTGAGCTCGAAGACGACGGCCTCATCCGCGATGCGGCCATGGAACCGTTGCGTGACTGGCTGGCCGATCTCGCCGCAGACGCGGGCAGCCGACGCGAGGTCGTTCGGCGCACGCTTGCTGGCGCGATCGGCGGAATGTTGCGTCGCGTACCCGTGCTCGCCGAGGCAGCCGACGAGCAACTGACGACGTACGAACGGCTGCGCTCAGAAGTAGACGGTGCGTACGACAACGCGGAGGAGGCCGTCCACGACGCGACCGCCGACGGCACGCTGCTGCGCGGCGAGGTGCTCGCGCGGTGGCAGGACTTTGTCGGGACGGGTGAGTTCCTGCGGTCGTTGGAAGCGACGGTGGGCAAGTTGCGCGACCGGATCGGTGCCGCACTGCGCGGTGAACCTGCTCCGGCTGAGACCGTGTCCGAGGCGATCGGGGTGGGGCTGGAGTCAGTGGTGATCGACGCCGCCGACCGCGCGGCCGAACGGACCGCCCGGCAATGGGCCATCGAGCCGGCGGGCGCGGCGTTGCTGAGATCCAGCGACGGGGAGCTCGCCCGGAGCGCACCGGACCTGGACGACCGTACAACCGCGGAAATCCGTGCGTGGCAAGGCGCGGTGCTCGAGCTGGTCCGCGAGGAGGGTGCGAGTCGCAAGGGCGTCGCGCGCGCACTTGCACTCGGTGTCAACGGCCTCGCCGTCGCCCTGATGATCGCGGTCTTTGCGTCAACGGCGTTCATCCCGACAGGAGCGGAAGTGGCAGTGGGTGGCGGCACGGCGATCGTCGGTCAGCGGCTGCTGGAGGCGGTGTTCGGTGACGAGGCCGTCCGACGCCTCGCGGACAAAGCACGACGCGACCTGCACGCACGACTCGACAGGCTCCTCGACAGCGAGCGGGAGCGGTTCATCGTGCTGCTGCACGGCCCCGGCGTCGACCCCGATGCGCGACAGGCGTTGGACGCCGCGGCCGCCGCGGTGGAGGCGGCCCGGTGATCCGACGCGGTCCTGACCTGACTGCCCGGATCGCTGCCTTGCAGCGCGCGGTGGAGCTCGCGGCTGACCGTTTGCCTTCGGCTCCGGTCGAGTCGGCGAAGCGCGTGCTGGACCGCGCGGGTCGGCGGCGCGCGCTCTCTGGCGAGCACACCGTGGTCGCGTTCGCCGGGGCGACCGGGGGTGGCAAGTCGTCGTTGTTCAATGCGGTTGCGGAGCTGGACCTCGCTCGGGTTGGCGTGCGCCGACCGACGACCGCGGAGCCGCTCGCGTGCGTCTGGGGGGCGGCTGGCGCGGGGGAGCTCCTCGACTGGCTGGGCGTGCCGACACGCCACCAAGTCGTACGTGAGTCACCGCTCGACGTCGCGGGAGCGCAGGACGCGATGCATGGGCTCGTACTCCTTGACCTGCCCGACCACGACTCCACCCAGCTGGCACACCGGCTGGAAGTCGACCGCGTGGTCGCTCTCGCGGATCTGCTGGTGTGGGTCGTCGATCCGCAGAAGTACGCCGACGAGTTACTGCACACGCGCTACCTGAAGCCACTCGCGACGCACTCCGATGTGGTGCTGGTCGTGCTCAACCAGATCGACCGGCTGCCCGAGCGTGAGCGGAAACGGTGCCTCGACGACCTGCGCGGCCTGTTGACCGAGGACGGCCTGCCCGATGTAGATGTGCTGGCGACGTCGGCTGTGACAGGGGAGGGCGTGCAAGACCTGCGCCAGCGGCTCCAGGAGGTGGTTCGTGCTCGACGTGCTGCCGATGCGCGGACCAGCGCAGACATCGCCGATGCGGCGTCGAGGATGCAGTCGGCGCTCGATGGTGGAAAGGCCGCGGGTGTGCGAGACACCGATCGTGATCGGCTCGTGGTTGCGTTGGCGGACTCGGCCGGCGTGCCTGCCGTGGTCGACGCCGTACGGCACTCGTACCTGCTGCGCAGCCGGCAGGCCACCGGGTGGCCGGTGACTCGGTGGGCGTCGCGGTTTCGGCCCGATCCGTTGCGCCGGTTGCGCATCGACCGGAAATCGGTGCCGGCCGAGCTCGTACGGTCGTCGTTGCCGGCTCCGACTCCGGCCGCGCGTGCCGCGGCGGCGATGGCTGTGCGCGTGCTGGGCGACGGCGCGACGAGGGGTGCACCGAGCGCGGTCGTGGAGTCAGTGCGTCGAGGTGACGCGGGACGCGGAACGACGGTTGCCTGATCGACTGGACCAGGCGGTGGTCGCTGCCGACATCGACACGGCGCGGACGCCCTCGTGGTGGCGGGTGGTCGGTGTCTTGCAATGGGCGGCGTTGGCCGCGTCGGTGGCCGGGCTGGTGTGGCTGGGCGCGCTTGCGGTGCTCGGCTATCTGCAGCTGCCCGATCCTGACCCACCGTCCGTCGGAGTGGTGCCGCTGCCGACGCTGCTGTTGCTGGGCGGCCTGGCTGTTGGGCTGCTGGTGTCGTTGCTGTCGCGTTGGTGGGCCAAGATCGGCGCGCGGCGTGCCGCTCGACGCGCCGAACGGCAGCTGCGCTCTGCCGTGGCACGCGTCGCCGACGAGGTTGTGGTCGAGCCCGTACGCGCGGAGCTGGCGGCTATCGAGGAGCTGTCGGCTGTGCTCGATCGGGCGCGGTGAGCGAGCTCGGGAATGACCACGTTAAGTGGGGCTTGCCCCGCACGACTAGGCCGGCCGCGCTGTTGGTGCGGGGGAAGGCCTTGCGGTGGCTCGCCACGCTGGCCTGTCCACATCCGAGGTCGACCCCCCGAGGTCGTCCACAGATTGCTGCGGGGCGCTGTCCAACCCGTCGTACGCCGGGAAATCTCGAGGTCAACGCCACGCACGCTGCGGGCGACAGACGGCATCGGGTGAGCCGAGCCGGGAATCGGAGGTGCCTCATGAAGCAAGAGATGCGGGTGTTCATCACCGGCAACGTGGCCACGGACGTCGCGTTCAAGGCAACCGATCACGGGCCGGTGGCCAGTTTCCGCGTGGCGGCCACGCCACGCAGGCGCGACGGGCAGGGCGTCTGGCAGGACCTGAAGACGACCTATATCTCCGTGGACTGCTGGCGACAGCTCGCGCAGAACGTCGGGATCTCGTTGAAGATCGGGCAGCCCGTGATCATCGAGGGTCGGCTGGAGTCCCAGGAGTGGACGCGCAACGACGGGATCCGGGTCACGGACTACAAAGTGCACGCGACCTACATTGGCTGTGACTTCAATGGCGGGACGGGCATGTTCGTGCGGTCGCAGAGCGCCCGCAGTCGGGAGCGCGATCGCGCGGAAGAGGTGGCGCAGGCCCAAACGGAGCAGGAGGAGGCGGGCGACAAGATCATCGCGGAGGGCGGGCCCGACTGGGTTGAGTCGGCGCCCGAGGAGCCGGAGGAGCAGGCGGCATCCCGCGCTGCGTGACGGTTGAGGAAGGCTCCGGTCGCGGGTGATCCCGGGCTTCGCGGCCGGAGCCGAGCGCCGACTCGGATTCGGGTCGCGGCGGGTCCGCCAGATACTCTCGAAGACATGGCCGAGTTCATTTACACCATGCGCAAGGCGCGGAAGGCGCACGGCGACAAGGTGATCCTTGACGATGTCACCCTGGCGTTCTACCCCGGGGCGAAGATCGGCGTCGTGGGTCCCAATGGCGCCGGCAAGTCGACCGTGCTCCACATCATGGCGGGGCTCGACCAGCCGTCCAACGGTGACGCGTTCCTGTCCCCCGGCTACACGGTGGGCATCCTGCAACAGGAGCCGCCGCTCAACGAGGACAAGACCGTCCTGGGCAACATCGAGGAGGGCGTCGCCGAGACCAAGGCGATGCTGGAACGGTTCAACGAGATCGCGGACAAGATGGCGGTCGAATACTCCGACGAGCTGCTCAACGAGATGGGCCGGCTGCAGGAGCAGCTCGACCACCGCAATGCCTGGGACCTCGACAGCCAGCTCGAGCAGGCGATGGATGCGTTGCGCTGCCCCCCGGGCGATGCCGACGTCACGATCCTGTCCGGCGGTGAGCGGCGCCGGGTCGCACTGTGCAAGCTCCTGCTCGAGCAGCCCGATCTGCTGCTGCTCGACGAGCCGACCAACCACCTCGACGCCGAGAGCGTGCAGTGGCTGGAGCAGCACCTCGAGAAGTACCCCGGCACCGTTGTCGCCGTCACCCACGACCGCTACTTCCTCGACAACGTCGCGCAGTGGATCATGGAGCTCGACCGCGGCCGGGCACACGGCTACGAGGGCAACTACTCGACCTACCTCGAGACCAAGCAGACCCGCCTCAAGGTGGAGGGTCAGAAGGACGCCAAGCTGCAGAAGCGACTCAAGGACGAGCTCGACTGGGTTCGCTCCAACGCCAAGGGCCGGCAGGTCAAGTCGAAGGCCCGTCTGCAGCGCTATGAGGAGATGGCGGCCGAGGCTGACCGGATGCGCAAGCTCGACTTCGACGAGATCCAGATCCCACCTGGCCCGAGGTTGGGCAACGTCGTCGTCGAGGTCAGCAAACTGTCCAAGGGCTTCGAGGACCGACTGCTGATCGACGACCTCAGCTTCACGCTGCCCCGCAACGGCATCGTCGGCATCATCGGACCCAACGGCGCCGGCAAGACCACGCTGTTCAAGATGCTCATCGGCGAGGAGGCCCCCGACGCGGGCTCGATCAAGGTCGGCGAGACGGTGAAGATCGCCTACGTCGACCAGAGCCGCGGCGGCCTCGACCCGAAGAAGTCGGTCTGGCAGACCTTGTCCGACGGGCTTGACCACATCAAGGTCGGAAACGTGGAAATGCCTTCGCGCGCCTATGTGTCGGCGTTCGGTTTCAAGGGCCCCGACCAGCAGAAGCCCGCGGCCGTGCTTTCGGGTGGCGAGCGCAACAGGCTCAACCTTGCACTCACGCTCAAGCTCGGCGGCAACCTGCTGCTGCTCGACGAGCCGACCAACGACCTTGACGTCGAAACACTGGGCTCACTGGAGAACGCGCTGCTCGACTTCCCCGGCTGTGCTGTCGTCGTCTCCCACGACCGGTGGTTCCTCGACCGCGTCGCGACCCACATCCTTGCTTACGAGGGCGACTCGAAGTGGTTCTGGTTCGAGGGCAACTTCCAGGCCTACGAGGAGAACAAGGTCGAGCGGCTCGGCCCCGACGCTGTGCGGCCGCACCGGGCGACCTATCGCAAGCTCACCCGCGACTGAGTTTCACGGCGCGCCTGGGCTGATATCAGCGAATACCCGAGAGTATGCTCAGCGGTATGAACGATGTGACTACCATCAAGGTGCCTCGTGCCCTCCAGCGACGAATTGCGGAGCGGGCACGTCGTCAGCGAGTCACCCAGGCCCAAGTCATCGAGACGGCGCTGGATGAGGCAGACAAAGCGGCGTTTTGGGAAGCGGTTGAGCGCACGATGGCTACCCCTGAGGCACAGGCTGACCTCCGGGCCGAGAGTGAGAAGTTCGCGGGCGCCCTCAAGGACGGCCTTGATCCCGACGAGGACTGGAGCGATGTGCCCGGGTATCACGGGTGAGGCCTCAGCGTGCGCAGATTTGGTGGGTTGACTACGGCGATCCGGTCGGCCACGAACAAGGGTTCCGGCACCCGGGATTGGTTGTGTCTGCCGAACGCGCTGCGGGATCGAATCTGTTCGTCACCGCTCCGCTGACAACCACGTACAAGCCATACCCCACGCGCGTAGAGGTCGGTAGTCCGATGCCCAGGCGGTCCTACGTGCAGGTCGAACAGCTGCGCGCCACCTCGGTAGAGCGCCTTGATGGCTACATCGGTTCTATAGGCGAGGCCGTGATGCACGACGTGCAGAGGGTGCTGCGCTACCTGCTCGGGTTGTAGCTCAGTTCTCCTTGCGAGTCCACGCTAGGCGCCGAGCTCGGCAGCAGACTTGGCGCCCAGGCCACGCAACCACTCTGCGACCTCGTTGAAGCCGTTGCGTTCGGCGGCGTCCAGCGGAGTCAGGTTCTCCCAGGACGGGATCCAGTTGAGGTCGGCGCCGCGGTCCAGCAGGAACTCGGCGGTCTCTCGCTGACCGCCGTGGCAGGCGCCCCAGAAGGCCCGATCGATCTCAGACTGCGGTGGCGCCGCATCCCCGGCGAAGTAGTCGCCGATGCGGTCCATGAAGCCGAGCGCGGCGACGTCCCATAGGCCGACCCGCGCTCCGCGTTCGACCAGTCTGTGCGCCGCCTGCCACTGGGCAAATCCGACCGCATCTGCGAGGGGCGCACCGCCACCTAGCACCGAACCAGGCGCCTCGATGTCCGCACCCGCGTCGAGCAATGCGTCGAGCGCGTCGACGTCGTCGCTGCTTGCCGCCCAGTGCAGCGGTGTCTCCGTATGCGGCCCAGCGAAGCGAGCGTTGACGTCTGCTCCCGCGTCAACCAAAGCCGTAATCGTCTCCGCGACGCTGGGGAAGTGGCCCGGCCAGTCAGTGGCCACGTGCAGCAGTGATCGCGTCATGCCGCCTGGCTCGTCATCACCGAGCCGGGCGGTTGCCAGGTCTGGGTTGTCGGCCAACAGTCGGCGCAGCGTCGGCACATCTCCGGCATGGATCGCCTCGACCACCGCGACAGCGACAGGATCCCCGGTGCTCATCGTCACCATGTCGAGGATCCTGCCGCCGATCAGTTGTGTTGTCGCGGGCGAGGCGGCTACTCAGTGACCCAGCCGCTCGCCGACTCCGACAGTGCGACCGGCCACTCGCCCGTCACATGCTCCGGGACGACGGTCACGGTCACCATCTGGCCCAACTTCGTATCGAGCCCGGCCGCGCCCCGCCTGGGGGCTCACGATCAGTGTTCCGTCCATCAGCTCGTACCGACGCCCGACCTCGGGCATCGCCTTGAGATCCGCCACGGTCAGTGGCCGCCCCCCGGCAACTTCAGCACAACAGCCATCATGCCTCCCGACGCACATCCAGCCACCTGGGCAGAACGCCGCCGCCCGCTGCGGACCTCATCCACAGCGACTGGGACCATGGACGCCGTGACGCGCCACATCAGCCACCACCCGATGCGTTGGGCCGATCTCGACGCCTACCAGCACGTGAACAACGTCGTGTTCCTGCGCTACCTGCAGGAGGCCCGTGTCGACATGCTTTTCGTCCACGCGCCGCAGCACGGCGCTGAGCGGCTGGTCGACGGCATTGTGGTTGCTGCCCACGAGATCGAGTACCGCACCCCGATGCTGCTTCGGCCGGAGCCCGTACGAGTGGAGACGTGGTTGCGGTCGGTCAGCGCGTCGCAGTTCGAGCTCGGGTACGAGATCGTGGACGTCGCGGAGGACGGGTCGCGCACGGTTTACGCTGTCGCCTCGACAAAGCTGGTGCCGTACGACCTCGAGGCGCAGCGACCTCGTCGCGTACACCTCGAGGAGCGGGCCGTCCTGGAGCGCTACCTGGAGCCTGACAGCCCCGCAGTGCGCAGGGTCCCTCGCTCGACCGGGGGACCCGGCAAGCGGCACTCCTATCTATGCCCGGTGCGGTGGGACGACCTTGACGCCTACAAGCACGTCAACAACACCGTGTTCCTGACGTACTTCCAGGAAGCCCGCATCGAGCTCGCCCTCGCCACCGGGCTCTCGCTGCTTGACGTGCACGAGGCAACGCTGGTGGGCCACCAGTCGATCGAATATCGGAAGCCGGTCCCGTTCCGGATCGAGCCGCTCATAGTCGACGTGTGGGTGGTCGCGATCGGCAACGCGTCCTACACGATCGCCTACGAGGTGCGCGACGGCGAGACCCTTTACGCCCACGGCACGTCCTCGCACATCGCGTACAACCTGCGCGAAGGGCGTCCACGCAAGCTCGGTGACCATGAGCGCGAGCTGCTCGAGGCCTACCTCGAGGCACCGGAGTGACGGTTGTACGGCTTGCAAACCCTGGGAGCGCAGTCGACATCAGCTCGTTCGCACTGCGGATCAACGGTGACGACGCGCAGAGTGTGATCCGCGTGGTCGGGCATCAGGCGACGCTCGCGTGCTTTGCGCACAGCTCGTTCGGTGTGCTGGTCATGCGTGCGACCGGGCTTGCCGAGGCTGCATCGGTCGACGAGGTGGTCGAGGCGGGGACGCTTGCGGCCCGGGCCAGCTCGTCGCGCGACGGGTTGCTGGAGCTGCCCGCCGCCGGTACCCGCGCTGCGTTGGGCCGGTGCGTTGCCGCCGATGTCGGGTTGGCAGCTGACGGGAACCTTCACACTGGCCGACGCCCGGAATGCTGTGGCCAACGGGGTTTCCGAGTTCCGCCGCCGCATTGACGGCGTACCCGACGGGGATCGCACGCGAGCGGTGCTTGAGTCGATCGCGGCCGACATCTGGGACCGCGAAGTCTCCGGGGTCCCTGTGCGCATGCTGCACGCCGCCGAGTCGTACGCGTTCCTCGGTGGGGAGCAGCAGACCGGTGAGGTGCGGGTGTTCGAGTCTGGGCGGTGGCGGCGGGTCGACGCGCCGTTCGGTGTCACGTTGGCGCGTACGGGTTCCGCGCTCGACCTGCTCATCGGCTAGCCGAGCCATGACCAGGCTTTCCCCCGCCTCAACAGGGCTGTAAGCATGTTGGTGCAGGGGAAGTCCTGCTTAACGTGGTCATTCAGCGGCTGGCCGCGGGCTCACCAGCTGGCGAACAGCGGCCGCCCCTCCGCATAACCCGACGCGCTCTGCAGCCCGACCACCGCACGCTCGTGAAACTCCGCCAGAGTGGGCGCGCCAGCGTAGGTGCAGGCCGAGCGCACACCCGAGGTGATCTGGTCGATCAGGTCCTCGACGCTCGGGCGTAGCGGGTCGAGATACATGCGCGCCGACGAGATCCCCTCCTCGTACAACGCCTTGCGCGCCCGGTCGAAGGACGACTCTGCCGTGGTGCGGTTGCGGACCGCTCGCGCCGAAGCCATGCCGTAGCTCTCCTTGAACTGGCGTCCTTCCCCGTCGATGTGCACGTCGCCGGGGGACTCGTACGTACCGGCGAACCACGAGCCGATCATGACGTTGGTGGCGCCGGCGGCGAGGGCGAGCGCCACGTCACGCGGGTGCCGTACACCGCCATCGGCCCACACGTGCCGACCGAGCCGCGTCGCCTCGGCGGCGCACTCCAGCACGGCCGAGAACTGCGGGCGACCGACACCGGTCATCATGCGCGTGGTGCACATGGCGCCGGGGCCAACGCCGACCTTGACGATGTCGGCGCCGGCGTCGATCAGGTCACGGACACCGACGGCCGACACCACGTTTCCGGCCGCAACTGGGACGGACGGGTTGACACTTCGTACGGCGTCGAGCGCGTCGAGCATCTTCTCCTGGTGCCCATGCGCGGTGTCGACGACCAGCACGTCGACGCCTGCCTCGAGCAGCGCTTGTGCCTTTCCCTTGACGTCTCCGTTGACGCCGACCGCGGCACCGACGCGCAACCGCCCAGCGGAGTCGACGGCGGGTGTGTAGACGGTTGCGCGCAGCGCCTGCGTGCGGGTGATGATGCCCACGAGCCGACCAGCGTCGTCGACCACGGGTGCGAACTTGCGGTGGGCTGAGGTCAACGCCTCATAGGCCTCGCGCGGTGAGGTGCCGACGTGCAGAGTGAGCAGGTCGCGAGTCATGACGCTCTGCACCTGCGCGAACCGATCGACGTCGACGCAGTCGGCCTCGGTCACGACACCGATCGGGCGGCCGGCCTCGACGACAACCACTCCGCCGTGTGCGCGCTTGTGCAGCAGCGCCATCGCGTGCCCAACGGTCTCATGTGGATCCAGCGTGACTGGTGTGTCGTAGACGAGGTCTCGCGACTTGACCCAGTCGACGACATCGGCGACGACCTCGCTCGGAATGTCCTGCGGGATGATCGTGAGACCGCCACGCCGGGCGATCGTCTCGGCCATGCGCTTGCCGGCGACCGCTGTCATGTTGGCCACGATGAGCGGGATGGTGGTGCCGGTGCCGTCCCCCGAGGACAGGTCGACGTCGAAGCGGGATTCGACGTTGGACCTGCTCGGCACCATGAATACGTCCTCATAGGTGAGGTCGTGCGGCGGCGGAACGTCGTTGAGGAACTTCACAGTCACTCCTCGAAGGTGTTGACCAGGCTCTGCGCCGCTCGCTGCAGGTAATCCCAGAGCGTCGCCTCGTGCAGCGGTGCGAGGCCCAGCGAATCGACGGCCTCGCGCATGTGCCCGAGCCAGGCGTCGCGAGCCGCCGGGTTGACCTTGAACGGTGCGTGCCGCATGCGCAGCCGCGGATGGCCACGCTCCTGCGAATAGGTGGTGGGACCGCCCCAGTACTGCTCGAGGAACATCGTGAGCCGCCGCTCGGCGCTGGACAGGTCGCTCTCGGGGTAGAGCGGTCGGAGCACCGGGTCGCTGGCGACGCCTTGGTAGAAGTGGTGCACAAGCCTGACGAACGTCTCGTGACCCCCGATGTCGTCGTAGAAGCTCGGAGAGGGGCTGCTCGTCGGCTCGGGCGTGGTGCTGGCTGGCTGGCTCACGTGCTCCATTGTCTCAGGGGTTGCGACCGGGGGAGCGTGACCGGGGTCACGCGCGGCAGGATTGGCATGACACGTGTCCCGTACGTTCGACGAAGGGAACACCCATGGCAACCGTCCGCACCGCCAACGCGCACTGGGAGGGCTCGCTCCTCGAGGGCGCCGGCCAGGTCTCGCTCGACTCGTCGGGCCTGGGGAAGTACGACGTCACCTGGGCGTCTCGCGCCGAGGACCCGGCCGGCCGGACCAGCCCGGAAGAGCTGATCGCCGCCGCGCACTCCGCCTGTTTCTCAATGGCGCTGTCGGGCGAGCTGGCCAAGAACGGCACCCCCCCACAGGCCCTCGACACGCGCGCTGACGTGACTTTCCAGCCGGGCCAAGGGATCACCGGGATCGTGCTGACCGTGCGCGGCTCAGTTTCCGGAGTGACCGCAGAGCAGTTCGCCGAGTTCGCTGCAGGCGCCAAGGCCAACTGCCCGGTGAGCAAGGCACTCGCCGGCACGACGATCACGCTGGACGCCGCGCTGGCCTGAGCAACCCGCGTCAGCCCACCAGCCGGCCGTCCTGGAGCTCGAGCACCTCGTCGGCGAGCTCGACGAGTGTTCGATCGTGGGTGGCGACGACCGCCGCCACGCCTTCGAGACGGATGGCGTCGAGCAGCAGCGCCATCACGTCGCGGGCGGTGCGCGAGTCCAGCTGACCGGTGGGCTCGTCGGCTACCAGCAGTGCCGGTCGGTTGGCGAGTGCCCGCGCCACCGCGACCCGCTGCTGCTGGCCGCCGGACAGCTCGCCGGGACGCTGGTTGGCGTGCGGCGCGAGCCCGACGAGCGTGAGCAGCTCGCCCACTCGAGACTCGCGCTCGTCGGGGTCCGCGCCGGCAAGGCGCATCGGCACGCCGACGTTCTCGGCGGCGGACAGCACGGGCAGCAGTCCGAACGACTGGAACACGAACCCAACCTGGTCGCGCCGCACGGCGGCAAGGCCATCGTCGTCGAGCGACGCGAGGTCGACCCCCTCGATGTGCACCGACCCGGAGTCAGGCTCGTCGAGGCCGCCGAGCAAGTTGAGCAGCGTCGTCTTACCGGCACCCGAGCGACCGGTCACGGCGACCAGCCGACCCCGGGGCACCGCGACGGAGACGTCGCGCAGCGCATGTACGACTGTGGCGCCGGCGCCGAAGTTGCGTACGAGGTTGCTGCCGACCAGAGCCATGGCCACTTCGTCGCGCATGACGACCCCCCGCGACGTCTCAGTCACCGAGCTCCTCCTGTCTGCCGCTGGCGGCCGCCGCGGCGTCGGGCCACACGCCGACATGGTCGGGCTCCAGAGCGAGCCGTACACGCCGCTGCAACCGCAGCGCGTCGACGAACTCGGTGGGCAGCTGAAGGCGGCCGGCCCGGTCGAGCACTGCGTACTCTTCAGCGACATGCGTCTGGACGCCAAACTCGTCGGTCTCCACCCGGCGCAGCACCTCACTGGCGGTGCGGCCGTCGCGGATCGCAACCGTGCGGCGAACCTCGCCGGAGACCTGGTCGTCATGCGTGACGATGACGATGGTGACGCCGAGGTCTCCATTGACCTGACGCAGCGCAGCAAACACCTCAGCGGCGGTGTGCGTGTCGAGCTCCCCAGTCGGCTCGTCGGCGAGCAGCACCCTGGGTGAGTTGGCGAGCGCGACCGCGATCGCCACTCGCTGCTGCTCGCCGCCGGACAGCTCACGTGGCCGATGGTCTGCGCGGTGCGCCACGCCGACCAGATCGAGCAGCTCCATGGCACGCGGCCGGCGGTCGCGGCGGGATCGCGCAATGGTCATCGGCAACGCGACGTTCTCTACCGCACTCAGGAACGGGAGGAGATTGCGGCCGGTCTGCTGCCACACGAAACCCACCACTTCGCGGCGGTAGCGCCGGCGAGTCGCCGAGTCCATCGCCAGCAGGTCCGCCCCGGCGACTCGGGCGGTGCCGGCCGATGGAACGTCCAGCCCGGACAGGATGTTGAGCAGCGTCGACTTGCCGGAGCCGGACGCACCGACGACAGCGAGCAGCTCGCCTTCCTCGACGTGCAGGTCGAGCCCCTGCAAGGCAACGACCTCGACGCCCTCGGTCTTGAAGATGCGGACGAGACCGTCGCAGGAGATAAGGTACGGGCTCATGTCTCGCCTCCCAGGCGGAGTACGTCGGTGGGGGAGCGGCGTCGCTGGTAGCGGAGCAACAGCGCCACTGCCAGCAGGACTGTGAGTGCGGCCGCGACCGTGAAAGTCAGGGCGACCCACGGCTGGGTGCGCAGCTGCGCCTGGGCACCGGCGGTCAGCTGCCCGACGTCGAGGGCGGGGGAGGCCACCCAGGTCAAGGCCCAACCGGCCAGCCCGCCGACCGCGACCGCAAGCAGCACGATCGGCGTGATTTCCGCCGACACCACCCGTCCTGCCTGCCGGGTGGTCAGCCCAAGCGTGCGCAGGATCGACAGGAACGCGGCGCGGGCGGCGGCCGTGACGACAAGCCACATCGCGAGAGCGAGAAGCGCGTAGGCGCCCGATGCCGCGGTCGTTACGGCGAATGCGCGCGTGAGCAGCAATGAGAACCCTGCATCGCGCAGGTCGGTGAACACCTCGGCACGGGACTGGACGTCGCCACGCGGAAACATCGCGCGCAGCTCCTCGACCTGCTGGGTGCTCAGGTCGCCGCGCAGCAGCACCGTGTTGGCACGCTGGTTCTCCTCGGGAACCACGGGCAGTGCCGAGATCGGAACCAGCGCCACCGGGTGGATGTTGTCCGGCACCAAGGGGATCGTGTCGACCACTTGCGCAACCCGCCCGGTGACGACGTCACCGTCGATCACAAGCGAGACGGTGTCGGTGTCACCGAGCCGAGCCGCCGAGCGGTTGAGCACGACGGGCGGCAGCCCGTCAGCGGCTGGTTCGGACAATGCTGACAGCGCGGGGAGTGGCGAGTCCCGCATGATGGCCGCGAGCGCGGCGGGGTCGACGGCAACCAGCGTGCCGCGGTCGACCAACAGCCTGCGTACGCTGACGCCCTCGTCGAGGAAGACCTGCGCCACCACGTCGACGCCGGGCATCTCACGTACGGCGTCGATCTCCGATTTTTGTGCCGAGATGTTGTCGATGCGTACGTCGCCCTGCACCTGCTCCCAGGCAGCGCGAAGTTGCCCGTCCTGCACCGCGGTGGAGACGGTCGCGGTGAACAGAGTCGTTGCCAGCGTCGTGATGACGGCAATCGTGACGAGCCGGCTGCCGGTGTCGGCGCGGCTGGCCCGGACTAGACCGAGGAATCCCGCCGCCCCTTGCCGACGGGCGAGCCGGCTCGTCAGCCAGGACAGGACCGGACGGGACAGGTGCAGGGCCAGCATCGAGGCGACGATGCCGAGCAGCCACGGCACCGACGCCAGCAGGGGATTGGCCCCGGTGGCGTCGACGTCGACGGGCTGCCGGCGCGCAAGTGCCAGCGCACCAAGGCAGATGACCAGGAGTGCAAGTTCCGCGACGAGGGTGCGTGCGGACGCTCCCGCCGCAGGCGCGCGGGCCAAGCGACCGGCACGCACCGCGCCTATGGCGGCAGCAGCGATCACGACCGCGCAGATAACGGCCGCGTGAGCCCAGGAGGTCGCGCCGACCTCGGCGGGGAGCACGGCGTCGCCGATGACCACCCCTAGTGCGGCCATGGGGACCGCGATGAGGGCGGTCTGCGCCAAGGCGACCAACGCAAGTTGCAGCGAGGAGGCGCCACGGGCACGCGCGAGGGCGAACAGTGTCGCTCGCCGGTCGGACACGAGCGCCGCCGCCAGGACGAGCACGAGCAGCGCCACCCCGACGAGCCCCGAGATCGCTACGCCCAGCGGCGCACCGAGCGCGGCCCGTCCGGCGGCGAACTGCTCGAACAGCCGCTCAAGACCGGCGGCGGATACGGCGGCGACGCTGGGCAGGCCGAGGGTGACCACGTTGCGTGGAGCGGTGGTGGTGAACTCGCGAATGGCTGCCGCGAGTGTGGCGGCTTGCGCGGCGGAGACGTCGGCACCGTCGGTCGGGATCCACCAACCCACGACCGGTCGATCCGCGAGGTCGGCCAACGCCAACGTGGAGCTGGCCTCGGGAGCCAGGAAGCCGACACCGTGATATTCCGGGATGTCGGTTCCCAACCCCACGGTCCAGCCGTCGCCCACGGTCGACGTCTGCGCCCAGTAGGGGGACTCCGGGTCGGTCACGTCGACGATGCCGGTGACCTTCAGCCGGCCGGCCATGGGGACCTGCTGCACGACACCCGGTGCGGCAAAGCCGACCTTGGTCGGGTCGGTGTCCACCTCGTCGCCCACCTCCAGTCCGAGCGTCTCGGCGCTGTGCGCGGTGACGACCACCTCAAACAACGGCCCGTTCTGGTCGGACCCTGCATGCCCGACACCCGGGAACGCGCCTTCGACGAGTCGTACGTGGTCGGCTAGGTCCTGCTGTGCGCGCAGGTCGATCAGGTAGCGAGCCCGCCCGCGCTTCTCGCCCGGATGGATGCCGACCTGCGTGGTGGACACCCACCATGTCGGGGCGGCAAAGGCGTCCTTGAGGTCCGATGTCATTGCGGCTTCGAGCCGGTTCGTGCCGTGGTCCAGCACATTGGGGGTGACTGGCTGGATCCCTTGCAGCTGGGTCATGTTGATGGTTACGGTCATGCCCGCGGCGCGCGGAGGCAGCGCGTCGACCGCCTGTTGGAGGGCGTCATCCGAGCCGCGGGCTAGGGCGCGTACACCAAGGGTCGCGGCAAGGGATGTCAGGAGCACGAGCACGCCGAGCAGCACCAGCGGGCCCTTGTCATGGCCGCCGCTGAGGCGTTGCAACAGTTGACGCCAGCTCATCGGTCGTCCTGCTCTCGGAGGACGATCGCCGCGCGCTCGCGTTGCGCGAGGGAGGCGAACACCCGGGCCACAACCGCAAGCACGAGGAGACCAGCGACCACCACGATCGCGAGCGTGGGCCACGGGATGCCCACGACCGCCGGAACGCCGATGTCCGTGCTGAGCTCGCCGGGGACCAGCGTCGGGGTCCGTACGAGCGAAGGCATTGAGACGAGCGCGACGACGACTCCGCAGACGGTGCCGGCCACAACGGACAGGGCGGCGAGGGCGGTCTGCTCACCCGCATGTGCACGGACACTCGCTCGGCGGCGCTGCCCCAGCGCCCGGATCACGGCGAGATCGGGAGCCCGCCGGTGCCCGCCGACGAGCACCTGCCCGGCGAAACCGACAACCGCAAGGACGGCCGCCGCGCCTACCGCGAGCAGGCCGGCATTGCGCCCGCCGCTGGTGAGTGGATCGGTGCGCAGCCGTTCGGACAGAGCCGCCTGATCAAGCACAGTTGCCTGAGGGTGCTCGGCGCGCAGTGCCGCGGAAACGGTCGAGGTGTCCGCCCCTTCGACCGCGGTCAGCCAGAACTCCTGCGCAGGCAGATCGGGCACGAGCTCCGCACCTGTCGGCTGCGTCGGAAAGCCCGGTGGCACCGGCGGTGGCGGCGGCAGGGCCTCTGCGGCGGCTAGGAGCGCATGCTGCAGCCATCGCCTGTCGACGATTACGGTCCCACGTGCGGCGTCGACGGTCGGGAGGTTCTGCCGGATCTCGGCGGCGAGGAGGTCGATCTCCAGCGGGCCCACGTGCAACGAAACCGGGGCGTCGGTCCCGATCGCGATGGCACGTGCAGCTGCCTTGTTGACCACCACCGGAACGGGACCGTCGGCGCGTGCGCCAAGACTGGCGAGCCCCGCGTCACCCGGCGGGTAGTTCGCCGCATCGATGAGCAGCAGGTCGACACTCTCCGATCCGATCTGGCCACTTGCGTGGGCGACCGCCATGGTGGACTGGACGCCGGGGACGCGGGCCAGGCCAGCCGGCTCCGGGGCGGGAAGCTGCACTCGGATGTCGGCGCCGGTGCGGGCGGTCACCTGTTGTTGCGCGGTGACGACCCACGACCGGTCGTAGACAAGGGTGAGCACACCGACGCCGAGGGCGGTGGCGAGCAGGACCGCTGTGCCGGCATGCTGGCGCGGCCGCCGGCCCAGCTCTCGCGCGGCAAGTGCGGCGCCCAGTCCTCGACGCCGTGCCGTGCGTCGCTCCACAAGCTGGGCGAGGCGACTGAGCAGGCGAGGTACGAGCAAGGCACCCGCGAGTACCCCAAGTGCAGGGGCAGCAACGAGCGCGATGTCGAACCGGGCGTCGGAGCCGGAGCGCAGCTGCCACAGTGTCACGGCGGCCACCGCGAGGACGGCGAGGTCGAGCCCGGCGCGCGCTAGTCCGGAGCGGCGCGAGGGCCTCGACTCCGCGGCGCCCTCCTCTGTCAACGTCGGAGTCCGGGCGGCCGGGGCGGCGAGGACGAGTACGCAGCACAGCGCGGCGGTCAAGGCGATGAGCCACGTGCTGGCCGCCGGTGCGGCAAACGGGACTCCGGACAGTCGGGCCACGAGCGCCGTCGCGACGACGGGGGTGATCACGACGGCCGGCAGGCTCACCAGCAAGGCGTCGGTGAGTCCGAGTCCAACAAGCTGGGCGCGTGATGCACCGCGGGCCCGCAGCACCGTGCGCTCGCGTCGTGTCGCATCGGCCACCACACCGGCGACCACGACCAGAGTGACGCCGGAGAGGACGGAGAGCGCGATGCCCGGCAGTGCCACCTCGGCACGGGCCGCGGCGACCTTCTCGTCGATCGCCCGCAGCACCCGCGGCAAAGTACTCGTCGCCCGCAGCACCGAGTCGTTACCCGACGTGGCCTCCGTGGAGGTCAAGATCTCGATGTCGCGAGCGGTGCTGCGCAGCTCGTCGGGACCGACGGCGTCCAGGTTGGGGAGCACCCGCCAGCGCGCAGTGACCCGGCCACCTCCCACGGCGTCCAGCAGCGCGGCCCGGTCGAGCAACACCGGCCCGTACGTGCGGAAGTCCGACTGTGCGAAGCCGGCCTGCTCCACGCCAGCAGGCAGAGCAGCCGTCGCCTGTGGCTCGTAGAGGCCGACGATGTGGAACGTCAGGTCGGCCGTCTCGGATCCGACGAGCGGGCGCACTGTCAGGGTGTCGCCGATGCCGATGCCCAGCGCCTGGGCGGCGCGGATCGGGAGCGCGGCCGGCATGGCGTCACTGACCTGCCCGTTGGGCCACGTCCCCTCGGCGAGCGTGGCGATGCGGGCGGGGTCGTCGTACGAGACGAGTCGCGTCTGCTCGTCCTCGGCCCGGCCCACGAGGCCGAAGCTGTCCGAAAGCACCGCGGACCATTGCTCGTTGCCTGCGCCCAACGTGGCGTCGATCTGCCGGGGCGCGGCGGTCGCGACCTCGTCGAGCTCGGCCACGGTCACCCGCTGGGTGGCTACCGTGACGAGACGCTCAGGATCTTCGCCGCGCAGCGCGTCACGGACACCCTCCTGCGTGACGACGCTGAAGTAGGCCGTGACCACGGCGAGCAGCCCGACAGCCAGGAAGACCACACCCATGGCGACCAACAGCACGGGGGCCCTCGGACGCACACGGCGGACGGCGTAGGTCACCGTACGCACCCTGGCTCCCTCCGCCGGTCCACCCTTGCGCCGCCTTCGACCCTCGCCAGTCGTGGCGAACACCGACAAGGCTCAGCGCGACAGTGTGGCTGAACTGTTACTCAGCGTGTCTGTCAGGGTCCCGTCGGCGGTCGGAAGAGCGCGGCGCGCGGCGGCGGGAGCCGTATGCCCTCTTGCTCGAACCGTTCCTGGACCCGCTCGCGCAGCGCCCGCGCCACGGGCCCGCTCTCCAACGCCTTGGTCATCACGACCACGCGGATCGTCATCGAGTCAGGCGAGACCGACTCGACACCCCAGACGTCCGGTTCGTCGATGATCCGGTCACGAAACGCTGGGTCCTCGGCCAGTTCCGTCGCGACATTGAGCAGCAGCTCGCGGACACGGGCGACGTCCTCGTCGACCGCGACTTCGACGTCGACCAGTGCCCGGGACGAGCCCTGGCTCTTGTTGCCGATGCGGATGACCTCGCCGTTGCGTACGTACCAGACCGCGCCGTCAGCGTCGCGCAGCTTGGTGACACGCAACCCGACGCCCTCGACGGTGCCGCTCGCCTCGCCCATGTCGATGACGTCGCCGACCCCGTACTGGTCCTCGGCAAGCATGAAGACACCGGAGATGAAGTCCTTGACGAGGTTCTGTGCGCCGAAGCCGAGCGCCACGCCGACGATCCCGATGGACGCGATGAGTGCGGCAACGTCGAAGCCGAGCTCCTGGAGGATCATGATGGCCGCGACTGAGAAGACAACGGCCGTGACAACGCTGCGGCCGAGGGAACCTAGCGTGCGCGCCCGCTGCGCCCGCCGGTCGGAGAACAGCGCCGACGTGCTCTCCATCATCCGGGCCGCCTTGCGACTGCCGAACAGCCTGCGTGGTTTGCCTTTCGCTCGCAGGACAAGGCCGTCGATCGTGCGGTGGAGCGCCAGCCGCAGCAGGAGGGCGCCAACAACGATGAAGACGATGCGGAGGGGCGTACCGACGAGCCAGTCGAGGAACCATTCAGCGGTCCACGGGTCTGGGTCAGGCTCAGGCGTCTCGCTGGTCAGGATGCCCATGGCGACACATGTTGGCAGGTGGGGGCGTGCAGGATCAGCCAGGGTTCTCGAACTGGAACTGCACCCGGACCGACTCGTCGAACGGCACCACCAGAGTCGTACCACTCCTCGACCACTGGTTGGGCACCAGGAACATCCGCTCGCCGCCCTCGATGAGCAGGCGCAGCTGCCGGTAGCGGTACCGGAACTCCTGTCCCTCCTCTGCCGGCAGCTCCGTCTCCTCGATCACCGGATCGTGCACGTACAGCCGTTCCTTGGTATCGAGGATGACCAGGGGCAACTGGCTGAACCTGTGTGCCATGCGCTCGGCTTGGCCGCGCCCCGACCATTCGGCCAGGGTCGCTGTCGCCCAGAAGATGCTGCCTGCGATGACGCCGAGGACGAGGATCGTCGACAGCCGTCGCAGACCCGTGCCTTGCCGGTCCCCATCCCTGCCGTCGGGAGTGTCGTGGTCCGGCTGCGACAGGGCGAGGACGTGCCGGCCGTACGCGAGCAGCGCGATCCCCGCGCCGAGACACACCGGGGTCACCAAGTCGTACGGGTCCCAGTCGCCCGCCGCCGGGAAGATGACGACCAGGACGGCCACAACGCCGAGGAGCAATGCTCCTACGGCAGCAATCGCCCCTGCGCTGCGCCGTATCGCTTCGGTGAGTCGCCGGTCGCGGCGGTGCAGGCTGGAGCGCACCCATATGTGCAACCAGACTCCGAGCGCCCCGAGGAGCAGCAGACCGACAAGAGGCACGAGCAGGGGCTGCGGGCTGCGCATGACATAGTCGCGCGTGCCCAGCCCCACCGTGTCGACGTCAACGCCGAAGAATTCGTACGTTGCACGCGTCGACGCGTACCCGAAGTAGAACAGTAAGGCGGACAGCAGCGTAACCGGAGCGACGATGCTGGCGCCGAGGCTGATCCATCGGTCGATGGGCGGGTCGCCGGACTCCTTGGCCATGCCGGGTCAGCCTGTCGGTTGTTCAGCCGGCGCGTTCTCGTCCGTTGGGGCGTTCTCGTCCGTTGGGGTGTCCTCGTCCGGGCTTGGCGAGTCGTCGCCGTCGGGCTCGGTCTGCTGGGCATTCAGTGCCACAGAGCTCTGCCATGTCACCGCGGTGCCACTCGCGGGCGGAGGCTGCTCGAGCTTGTCGCAGAACGGGCCCTTTCGGTCCGAGCACGTCGCCTGGAACGACAACGTGATTGAGCCGTGGGATTCCCCCGGTTGGGGCTTCCAGACAACGCCCACACGACAGACTCCGGCCGTGCCGGCAGGAAAGACATACCCGTCGCAAAGCGCCGGCGGAGATGAGCAGAGGTTGTCGTCCTGGACGAAGACGTCTGCCGGGCCCACTGCGACATCGACGACGAGGGCTTCGAACGGGAAGTCGACCGAAGCGACGATTCGCACGCACTGTCCGGGGTTCAGGGCGGTGAAGAAGGGCGAGTCCCCGGGACCGATGGAAGGGCCTGCGATCTGGATCACCGGGTTGGGATCGGGGTCCTGCGGATCCTCAGCCGCGGTGCCTTCCGGTGCCGGCACGGTGAAGGTCTGTTCGGTTTCGGCGGCTGGGGTGACGGCCGCGTCATCCAGACTCGCGCCCCCACCGCAGGCAACGGCGAGCAGGACGAGTGACACCCCCAACAACCTGACCGAACGCATTGCGATCGCCACCAAGAACGTTGGACCGCTCGGTTGAGCCGATCTGTCGCAGGGAAGAGCCACCTGCCCCCGGCGCAGATACGCCGAAGTTGGCCCATCACAAGGACTACCCCCGCATTGCTAGGGTTACCGGCCTGGTGGTGCGGGGGATCTCCTGCTTGACGTGGTCATTCCCGGCCTGCGGCTGGCTCCGCCAACGAGTCGGCCGTCGGCAGCTCGACGTGGGGGACAAGCGGTCCCGTCTCGCCCTCCGCCCGGTCGCGCGCCTGCGCGGCAAGGGCTCGCTCCACGTCGGCGCGACCCTCGATGACGAGACGTCGCAGGGCCGGCGGCGGGTCGGCCTCGGCCAGCCACTCATC
This sequence comes from uncultured Actinomycetota bacterium, assembly GCA_963799425.1. GTDB lineage: Bacteria > Actinomycetota > Actinomycetes > Jiangellales > Jiangellaceae > CAVWSM01. Next base: position 47,138 of record CAWCXA010000011.1, read on the forward strand.
CGTGCGACTGATCGTCTCCGGCTCGACGAGCAGGCGCGGGTAGAGCCGCACGACGATCTGCCTCGCGGTGTCCAGCGTGCGCGTCCGCCAGATCTCGGTGAGTGACTCGAAGTACCTGTCAACGAACGGGCGCAGCAACTCGCGCTGGTCGGGCACCGCGAAGCCGGCGAGCGTGGCGGACCGAATGGCGTTGGTGGTCTCCGGTGCCTCGACGGCGACCTGCCACGCCTCTGCCTTGGCACCGAGAGCGGGGCGCATCGCGCGGGCCTGAGCCGCCTGCTGCCGGCCGCTTGCCGTGTTGTCGCGGGCCAGCTCGCCCTCGATGTCGGCATCTCTGGCCTCGCCAAGCGCGACCAAGGACTGGAGCAAGTGCCAGCGGAGGTCGGCATCGACCACGAGCCCGTCAAGGTGCTCCTGCTCCCCGGACAGCAGCTTCCCGAGCTCGACCACGTGCTCAGGGCTCGCCGCGGCCGACGCCCAGGCCCGTACGAACGCAAGCTGGTGGTCGCTGCCCGGGACTGCCTCGTGTGCAAGGCGGTGCAGGCCGCTCGCCCACAGCGCGGAGAGCGCGAGGTGCGAGGCCGGGTCGGCGTACACGTCGATCGCATGCCGGGCGCGCATCAGGAGCTGCTGTAGGACCGACATCTCCCGCTCACGGCCGACACTCTCGAGCACGATCTCGACGTAGGTGCGCGTCGGCAGCTCGGCGTCGCGCAGCATGTCAGTGACCGCGGTCCAGGAGAGCGAGCGTGCCAGCGGCTCCTCGATGTCCGCGATCGATGAGATCACGGTGTCGAGCGAGTCGGGATCGAAGCGCAGCTTCGCGAACGTAAGGTCCTCGTCGTTGAGCAGCAGCAGGTCGGCCTTGCGCTTACCGACCAGCTCGGGAACCTCGGTTTCCTCACCGTCCACGTCCATCTCGACCCGGGTGCGGCGGCGCAACGGACCGTCACCGTCGCTGTCGTACAGGCCGATGGCGATGCGGTGCGCGCGCAGGGTGGGGTGCTCGGCGGCCGCCGACTGCCGCACGACGACCGAGATGTACGTGCCGTCGTCGCCGACCTCGATCTCCGGTCGCAACGTGTTGACGCCGGTAGTGCGCAGCCACTGCTCGCCCCACGCATCCAGGTCGCGCCCGCTCGCATCTTCCAAGCAGTCGAACAGGTCACGCAGCTCGGTGTTGCCATAGGCATGCTGCTCGAAGTAGCGGCGCAGGCCGGCGAGGAACTGGTCCCGCCCCACCCAGGCAACCAGCTGCTTGAGGACGCTCGCGCCCTTGGAGTAGGTGATGCCGTCGAAGTTGACGGCGACGTCCTCGAGATCGCGGATCTCGGCTGCGATCGGGTGCGTCGTCGGCAGCTGGTCCTGGTGCAGTGCCCATAGCTTCTCGGAGTTGGCGAAAGTCGTCCACGTGTCGGTCCAGCGGGTCGCCTCGACCTCCGCGACCACGGAGGCCCAGGTGGCGAACGACTCGTTGAGCCAGAGGTCGTCCCACCAGCGCATGGTGACGAGGTCCCCGAACCACATGTGCGCCATCTCGTGCAGGATCGTCTCCGCGCGCCGCTCGTAGGCGGCGTCGGTGACCCGGCTGCGGAACACGTACTCCTCGCGGAACGTGACGGCCCCGGCATTCTCCATTGCGCCGCCGTTGAACTCGGGCACGAAGAGCTGGTCGTACTTGCCGAATGGGTAGGCGAGGCCGAACACGTCCTCGAAGAACGCGAAGCCCTGCTGAGTGACCTCGATGATGGCGTCGGCGTCGAGGTGCTCGGCCAGCGAGGCACGACAGAACAGACCAAGCGGGATGGTGCCGTGCTTGCCTTCGTACGAGCCGCGGACGACGTGGTACGGCCCCGCAACCAGCGCTGTGATGTAGGTGGAGATGCGCGCCGTCGGCTCGAACTTCCAGACGGCCGTGTCGCCCCTGGCTGACCTCGGCTTCGGTGTCGGGGCGTTGGAGGTGACCTCCCAACCGGCAGGCGCGGTGACGGTGAATGCGAAGGTCGCCTTGAGATCGGGCTGCTCGAAGCAGGCGAACATCCGTCGTGCGTCAGCAACCTGGAACTGCGTGTAGAGGTAGACCTCGCCATCGACCGGATCGACGAACCGGTGCAGACCCTCGCCGCTGCTGCTGTAGGCGCACTCGGCGACGATTTGAAGCTCGTTGTCCTCTGCCGGGTTGGCAATGCCTACGCGAGTGCCGTCGAAGACCACTCCCGGGTCCAGCGACTCCCCGTTGAGGGTCACTTCCAATACTCGGGGAGCCAGCAGGTCGACCCACGTCGGAGTGCCGGGCGTTGCGCTGCGGAACCGGATCGTCGACGTGGACGTGAACGTCTCGTCGCCAGCGGTCAGGTCGAGCGTGACCACATAGGACTCGACGGAGAGCGCGGCCGCGCGCTCGTGCGCCTCGGCCCGGGTGAGGTTTTCGCCAGGCATGGCACGCATACTGACAGACTGGCGGCCATGCGCATCCACGTCGGGGCAGACCATGCCGCCTTCGAGGCCAAGAACGCGCTCGTCGAGGCGCTCCGTCGCGACGGCCACGAGGTCGTCGACCACGGAGCCTTCGAGTACGACCCGGGGGACGACTACCCGGCGTTCTGCCTGCGCACGGCCGAGGCGGTCGTCACCGAAGCGGGGACTCTCGGCGTGGTGCTGGGCGGCTCGGGCAACGGCGAGCAGATCGCCGCCAACAAGGTCGCCGGCGTTCGCGCGGCGCTCGCCTGGAACGACGACACGGCGCGCCTCGCTCGGCAGCACAATGACGCCAACGTCGTATCGGTGGGGGCTCGCCAGCACGCTGCAGACGAGGTGTTACGACTGGTGCGCCTGTTCCTCGATACGCCGTTCAGCGATGAGGAGCGGCACGTCCGCCGGATCGCGCAGCTGGCGCGCTACGAGGAAGCGGGGGAGCTGCCGCCGCTGACGTCGTCGACTTCGGGCTGAGCCACCCGCTGCGTCGGCACCTTCCCGACGCGGGCCAGGGCCTCGGCCACGTCGCGCGGTGTCGGGCGGGAGACGTCTCGGGCGCGGGCGGCCCGATCCGTGCCGACCGCCGACGCGGTGGGGCTGCGGGGTTCCGTTCGCTCCGGCTGGGTCATTGCGATTTCCTCCCGGAGTGGCGTTGCCTGATCAATCCACAATCCACGACGTTGGGGCAGAGCTCAACCCGTGGGTGCCCGATCGGGGCTACCTTTGCCGGATTCGCCCCAACGAATAGGGTCCACCACATGATCAGTAGCCGCTCCCGGCGCGGACGCGGCTGGACCCGCGTGGGGCGGCTGCTGACCTCCGAGCCGGTGATCCTCGTCGCGCTCTGCGCGTCGGTTGCGCTGATCACGGTCGGCGCGGTGGCCTCGGAGCAGATTCTGCCGATTTCTGCGCTCGTGCTGCCCCTGCTGCTGGGTGGGCTCTGGTTGCGACCGCAGGCCTACATCGCTCTCATGGTTGTGGTTGCGGTGGGGCTAGTTGTGGTCGCCGGCTCCCTGCCGTTCAACAGCCCGCGGTTCTTCGCCTACTTGGTCGTGGTGATCACCGCCGCGCTCCTCTTCAGCTCGACGCGATCTCGCGCGCGGCTTGGGGTGACGGGATTGCGGGGCGAGACGATGCTCGTCGACCTGCGGGATCGGTTGACCGCCCAGGGCGAGGTCCCGCCGCTGCCGCGCGCGTGGCAGGTCGACGTGGCGCACGAGCCCGCCTTCCGCGGCCAGTTCTCCGGTGACTTCATCGTGGCCGCCAAGGCACCGGACAGCGACCGTTTCGAGCTCGTGCTCGTGGATGTGTCGGGCAAGGGAGTGGCAGCCGGGACTCGAGCGCTCATGCTCTCCGGCGCCTTCGGCGGTCTCCTCGGCGCGTTGCAGCCAGCCGACTTCTTTCCCGCCGCCAATGACTACCTCCTGCGGCGTGACTGGGGCGAAGGCTTCGCCACCGCGGTACACGTGGCGCTCGACCTGCACACCGGAGCGTACGAAGTGCGCACGGCCGGCCACCCACCGCCGGTTCGCTACAGGGCGGCATCTGGACGGTGGACTCCAGTCGAGACTACGGGCGGGCTGCTGGGGGTCATGCCGTCCGGGTCACATGTGGCGGCCCTCGGCGAGCTCGAGCCGGGCGATGCGCTGGTGCTGTTCACCGACGGTCTCGTTGAGATGGCCGGTAGAGACATGGCGGAGGGCATCGACCGGATGCTCGGGCAGGCAGAGCGGCTGGTCACGCAGGACGGTCGGCTGACGGCCAAGCGGCTACTTCGGGCGGCATCACGCAGCAGCGAGGACGACCAGGCACTCGTACTTATCCGGCGCCTGGAGCTTGGTCCCTGGTCACGCTGACGGTGTCGTGATGATCACTCTGTCTCCTCGTCGGCCAGCAGCCGGTAGAGCGCGCGCCGAGTGTCGGCAAGCTGCTGCCCGGCACGCTCGATGAGAGCCTTGTCGCCGGTGTGCAGGACCTGCATGTAGGCCATGGCAATCTGCGCGAGCTGCGCCTTGGCGTCGAATGCCGCAGTCGGGAAAGACCCGCTGACCGCGTCCCAGGGCGCGGTCACCTCGTCCTGGTGCTCCGCGACGTAGGTACGCCCCTCGTCGGTCAGCTCGTAGACCTTGCGCCCGCCCTGCTGCCCGACCCGGACGAGGCCCTCGTCCTCGAGCTGTTGCAGCGCCGGGTAGACCGAGCCGGGACTCGGGCGCCAGGCGCCGTGGCTGCGCTGGGTGATCTCCTGGATGATCTGGTAGCCGTGCATCGGCTCCTCGGCAAGCAGCGCGAGCGCCGCCGCTCGGACATCGCCGCGGCGTGCACCTCCGCGGCGCCCACCTCGCGGGTCGAATGGGAACCCCGGGAAGAGGAATCCGAACCCCTGCCGGCCGAAGTGCCCCCAGTCACCGTGGCCGCGACCCGGGCCGCCCCAGCCGTGGCCGCTGTCGTCCCTGCCCATCCGAGCGCCTGCGCTGCGGGCCGACCGGCGCCGCCACGGACCCTCCCAGGGCGGTTGAGCAGCAAAGCTGTCGTTCATCGTGTTCGGTCCTCCTCGATCGTTCGGTCTTATCGCCGATATATCGAGAGCGTACGGCGGCGAAGAGTCGCTGACAACCTCGGAACTGCCTGCGCTCGCGCCGGGCGGGCGTCACCCCGTGCTCCCAAGGTGTCGAAGATCGCCGGCGAACGGGTGCGCTGAGCCAGGCACCACAGGTGTCCCACACCGATCCGTTGACGTGGTCCGGTTGTTGCTCGGGATCCCGAGGCCCCGAACGCGAGGACCCGGCGCGATTGGTTGTTGAAACCGTTTGTGCAGCGGTCACCGCGGGTACCGGGATCGAATGGCTTGAGCCCCTGACGACATCGTCCGAGGCGTCATGAGGACGAAGGAGACACCGATATGGCCAAACAACGCGCCACAGCCAGGATTGCGAAGGCATGGGGTGTGGGAGTCAAGGAGTTGCCGCGGAACACGACCTGGCTCTTGTCGAAGGCGATGACACCACTGGAAGCGACCAAGGATGTCGCGGGCAATGTCACCCAGTCGGCGGGCAGCAGCCTGGCGGACATGGCACGTCAGGCAGGGGCCTCGGTGATGGACGTGCTTCCGGTAGGTGACTCCATCGAACAGCGACTCCAAAGGGCCAGAGCCGCGGCCGATGAAGCTCAGCAGGCTGAGGAGCAGGCAGTGCGCGAGGCCGAGGAGGCGAAGGCGCGAAGCGACGAGGCACGTCAGGTTGCCGAGCGGTGTCGCGCGTACGTGCGAGAGGTCGAACGCCAGCAGGCCCAAGAGGTCGACGAGAAGGTCGCCGAGGCGCGGCGCGAGGCCGATGCGCGGGTTGAGCGAGCGCGTGCGGCGGCTCAGGAGGACGCCGACAAGGTGGTGCAACGAGCGCAGGCGGAGGCGGATGATCGCGTCCACCGAGCCCGCGAAGAGGCAGAAGCGGCGCAGTCGAAGGCAAAGCAGTCGATGGCCGAGGCGACCGCCAGTCTGGCCGAGGCACGACGGCTGGCCGATGAGGCCACCCAGGCCACGAAAGCGGCCGCCGAGGAGGCTCATCGGCAGGCGGCCCAACTGACCGCGGACGCCGAGCGTGAGGCCAGGAGCGCGGACGAACGTGTGGCCGCGGCCGAACAAGTCCGATCGCGCGCTGCCAACTCTCACCCGCGAGCATCCCGTGGTCGGAACGGGCGGAGCCGGACTGCCGAGGTGCTCAATGACATGACCCGGGCGGACCTGCTTGAGCTCGCCATGGCCGAAGACATCAAGGGCAGGTCGGCCATGAGCAAGGCCGAACTGGTGACCGCGCTCAAGCGGACAGCCCGCGCCAGCCAACGACGATGAACACGAGTGGAGGACGATCATGGGTCTGTTTCATAGGAAGAGCCGGTGGGAGCAACTTGTCGAGCCGATCGCCATCGGAGTCATGAGCGTCACGCGTCGGGGCGCCGTACGGAACGGCCTCGCGGCCGCTGGCGCTGCGGTAGGCGTGAGCGTCGCAAGCGCAGTGGTCTCCTCGGTGCGGCGGCGGGACAAGAAGTGAAATTGCGCAGCCTCGTGCTGTTCGGTGCGGGGTACGTGCTGGGCGCCAGGGCAGGACGTGAACGCTATGCGCAGATTGTCGAGGCGGCACAGAAGGCGTCGCAGCGATTCGACGAGCGCAGACGTCAACCAACCAAGCCTTCCGAGCGCGTGGCCGACATCGACAGCTTCTTGGCTGAACCGGGCGGAGAGTAGCTCTCTGTCCGGCGGCGCTGTCGTGCGCACCGCGCTGGTCGCGCGTCTCCTCGGGCTGCGGTTGCTAACGGTAGAAGGATCGGTGCTGCTGATGCCGCAGTCGTTTCACGCGCCTGCGGACCACCCAACATCGCCGCGTTCGCCATCGCGCCACGAGCCGAACGCCATTACGACTGGAGTCTCGCCACTCGGCCGCGGGCCCACGGGGAGCCAGTTGGGCACCAGTATCGGCGCGAGACTCGGCGCATCGGCTCGGCTCCTCGACGAGAGCGTCGAGGACTTGCGCGCACTCGATCACGGATCATGAAGGCGCCGAACTATTCCGATGAGCGGCTGGCACCTGATTGCGGTGTCGAAGTGGCCCTTCGCAAAGCTCGGTATCGACTCGCGCAGCCAGCTTGACCGCTTCCTGCCCCGGGAGTCCGGCGCCGTAAACCGGCCCCGTTGATCAGCGCCCTGGTCGCCTGACCCTTGCCGGAAGTCGGTGGAGCGGGTGACCGGGATCGAACCGGCATGACCAGCTTGGAAGGCTGGGGCTCTACCATTGAGCTACACCCGCGTGGGCGTCGACGAGCGAACCGCCCCGGCCGGTAAGGCTACGGCATCGCGATCGTCTAGACTGACCCAGGCGCCGCGGGGCGTAGCGTAGTGGCTAGCGCGCCTGCTTTGGGTGCAGGAGATCGGGAGTTCGAGTCTCCCCGCCCCGACCAGCCAAACCGTACGAGGTCCGACGCCGCGTGCGGCCCACGTACCCCTCCACATCCCGCCACAGGAGAACGTCAGCGTGAAGAGCGTCGTCGAGAACGTCAACCCGACGCGGGTCCGCCTGAGCGTCGAGACCCCCTTCGAGGAGCTCAAGTCACACCTCGACGAGGCCTACAAGGAGATCGCCCAGCAGATCGTCGTCCCTGGCTTCCGCAAGGGCAAGGTGCCGCCGCGCATCATCGACCAGCGCGTCGGTCGGGACGCCGTGCTGCAAGAGGCGGTCAACCACGCGCTGCCAGAGCTCTACCAGGCGGCCGTCAATGAGGCCGACGTCCAGCCGCTCGGCCAGCCCGAGGTCGACGTCACCGACTTTGCCGACGGCACCGACCTGAAGTTCACCGCCGAGGTCGACATCAAGCCGGCTTTCGAGCTGCCCTCCTACCAGGGCCTCGAGGTCTCCGTTGGGGAGGCGTCCGCCACGGACGAGGACGTCGACAACCAGCTCGAGTCGCTGCGCGAGCGGTTTGGCTCGCTCGTGACCGTCGAGCGCCCGGCGGCCGAGGGCGACCACGTGGTCATTGATCTGTCCGCGCACGCTAACGGCGAGAAGATCGAGGACGCGCAGGCGACCGGGCTGTCCTACCAGGTGGGCACCGGTACCATGATCGACGGCCTCGACGAGGCCCTTGTGGGGCTCTCTGCCGGGGACAGCGCGACGTTCGAGACCTCGCTGCTCGGTGAGCACACCGGCGAGAAGGTCCTGTGCGATGTCACCGTCACCTCGGTCAAGGAGCAGGAGCTGCCCGAGGTCGACGACGAGTTCGCCCAGATGGCCAGCGAGTTCGACACGCTCGACGAGCTGCGCGCCGACCTGCGGGAGCGGGTGATCCGCCTCAAGCGACTCGAGCAGGCCGTCGAGGCTCGGGACAAGGCGCTGGCCGCGCTCCTCGAGCAGACAGAGATCCCGCTGCCCGAGAAGTTCATCGAGGCACAGATCGCCGACCACTTCTCCGGTGGTGAGCATGGCGAGGAGGGGCACCGCGACGAGGTCGAGTCCGACGTGCGCCGCTCGATCAAGACCCAGTTCATCCTCGACGAGATCGCCAAGCGCGAAGAGCTCCAGGTCGGTCAGGACGAGCTGACGCAGTACGTCATCCAGCGCGCGGCGCAGTCGCGCATCGACCCCAACGCCTTCGCGCAACAGGTCGTCGAGGCCGGCAACCTCCCGATGCTGCTGGCGGAGGTCCGCCGGGCAAAGGCACTCGCGCTAGTCGTCGAGGGCGCCAAGGTCGTCGACCCGTCCGGCGAGGTCATCCCCTTGGAGCGGCTCCAGGAGGACGGCACCCTCGAGGAGGCCGTCCTGGCCGCCGAGCCGGCCACGGAGAGCTAAGGCCGAGGGTCGCCCGAGCCACTCTAGGCTCGGGGCCGTGGGAGCCGTGCGGCTTGCCGAGCCGCTCACGGGGTTGACGCGGATCGCCGACATCGGTTTCGGGCTCGAGATTGGTGCGGCCGTACGGTCTTGCGTTCTGGCGAGCCACCTGGCTCGCTCGCTCGACCTGCCCGACGACGACGTACGCGCTGCCTTCTACACCGCGCTACTGCACCATGTCGGCTGCGTCGGGTACGCCCATGAGACGGCCCAGCTCTTCGGCGACGAGCTGCTTGCCAACATCGCGGCCAGTCGCACCGACGCCGCGTCCACCAAGGACCTGTTCGCGACCTTCCTCCCATCGCTGACGCGGGGGAGGCCGCCCCTCGAGCGCGCTCGCATTTCGATCGCGGCCTTGACGAAAGGGGCCAGCTGGGGCGCAGCCTTCACGACTACCGCCTGCGAGGTGGGCCGTGATGCGGCACGCCGCCTGCGCCTTCCGGACGACGTCCAATCCAGCGTGTTCCATGTGTACGACCTGTGGCGCGGCAAGTCACGTCCGGACGAGCTGAGCGGCGAGGACATTCCGGTGGGGGCGCGGATCGCGCGACTGACCGGCGTCGCCGTCATCTTCGAGTCGATCGGCGGTCCAGACGCGGCCGTCCAGGCCGTGCGACGACGAGCAGGCGGCATGCTCGACCCGGGCCTTTCGGACAGGTTCGCCAACCACGCCACTGACTGGTTCGCCCACCTCGCAGCGAGCGACCCGAGCGCCGTGGTGCTCGACTTGGAACCCCAACCGGTGGTGACGGTGCCAGACGTTCGGATGGTCGCCGAGGTCTTCGCGGACTTGGTTGACCTCAAGAGCCCCTACCTGCTTGGCCATTCGCGAGCGGTCGCCACTCTTGGTCGCGGTGCCGCCGATCTGATCGGCCTGCCCGCTGTGGCGCGTACCGATGTGGACACCGCCGGACTCCTGCACGACGTCGGCCGGGTCGCCATCTCCAACGCGGTGTGGGACAAGCCCGGCCCGCTCAGTGCCGACGAGTGGGAACTCGTACGGCTGCATCCCTATCACTCGGAGCGCATCCTCGCTGGATCGCCCGCACTGGCGCCGCTGGCAGCGCTCACCGGACGACATCACGAACGGTTGGACGGCTCCGGTTATCACCGCGGCGCCACGGCTGCGGACCTGTCCATGTCGGCCAGGATCCTCGCCGCCGCCGACTGTTACCGGACTCTCACCGAGCCACGACCACACCGCGCGGCGCTCGAGCCCGATGAGGCGGGGCAGCACCTCCTCGACAAGGCGGCCGAGGGCACCCTGGATGTGGACTCCGTGCGGGCCGTTCTGAGCATCGCGGGACATTCGGTGCCCATTGCCGGTCCACGACGGCCCGGGGGACTGTCCGACCGTGAGGTCGAGGTGCTGGCGCTGGTGGCGCGGGGCCGCAGCAATGCCGAGATCGCCAGCCGGCTGGTCATCTCCCGGCGTACGGCAGAGCACCACGTGCAGCACATCTACGCGAAGCTCGGTGTTTCAAGCCGCGCCGCGGTCACCCTGTTCGCGGTCGAGCACCACCTTCTGGGCAGGGATGGGTAGCTGTACCGATGCGGGCGTGGCGGGGGCGGCGCAAGCCTGATGCTCTCCATGAGGGGAGCGCGCAATGACCGAGACAGCCCAACCCACAACAACCTCCGTGGTGTCCGCCGACGGCACCGAGATTGCCGTCTTCATTTCCGGCGAGGGCAGGCCGCTCGTGGTCGTGCACGGCACCACGTCCGACCACACGACCTGGCGTCTTGCGACGTCGCTTCTCGAGAACGAAGTGGCGGTGTACGCCATGGATCGCCGCGGCCGCGGGGCAAGTGGTGACAGTGCTGACTACTCCCTTGCCAAGGAGTGCGAAGACGTCGCCGCCGTGGTCGACTGGGCGGCCGAGGCCTTCGGTGCACCTGTCGACCTGCTCGGCCACTCGTACGGCGGCAACGTCGCGTTCGGTGCTGCCCTCCGGACTCCGAACATCCGCAAACTTGCTCTGTATGAAGGCTGGCCGGTGCCGAACACCGCGCACCGCACGCTCCCGGACGGGCAACTCGACCACCTCGAGTCGTTGCTCGCGCAGGACCGTCCTGAGCAGCTGCTGGAGATGTTCTACCGCGACATGGTGCGGATGTCGCAGAGCGAGGTTGACTTCATCAAGTTGGGGCCGACCTGGCCAGCGCGGGTGGGCGCGGCCCGCACAGTTCCGCGCGAGATGCGCGCCTTCGGCGAGCAGGCCTTCGACGCTCGCTGGGCGGCCCAGATCCTCGTACCCGTCCTGCTGCTTGTCGGAGGCGACAGTCCCGAAGAGATAAAGGCCGACCCCGATGTCGTCGCCGACGCGCTCCCAGACGCGTCCATGCGCGTGCTCGCCGGCCAGGCGCACATGGCTCATCTGACCGACCCGCAGAGCTTTGTGGCAGCGATTCTGGCGTTCCTGCGCGACTGAGCACAGTTCTCTGCCGGCAGCGAACGGACGCCCCAATCAGTCGATGGCTGCCTACTGTCGAAGGGAGGACGTTTCCCGACCGGTAGGCAGGTGACACTGGTGACCACACTTCGCACCGACGCTCCCGCGCAGGCGACCGGGCTCGACGAACACATCTATAACCGGCTTCTGCGGGAGCGCATCATCTTCCTGGGTTCCGAGGTCCGCGACGAGAATGCCAACGCCATCTGCGGGCAGATGCTGCTGCTCAACGCGGAGGACCCCGACAAGGACATCTACCTCTACGTCAACTCCCCGGGTGGCTCGGTGACAGCCGGCATGGCGGTCTACGACACCATGCGCTTCGTGACCAATGACGTCGCCACGGTTGCCATGGGTTTCGCGGCGTCGATGGGCCAGTTCCTGCTCTCGGCGGGCACCCCCGGAAAGAGGTACGCGCTGCCGCACTCGCGCATTGTCATGCACCAGCCGCTTGGTGGCATCCAGGGCGCCGCATCGGACATCAAGATCCAGGCTGAGCAGATGATCCACGTCAAGAAGCAGATGGCCGAGCTCACGGCCCTGCACGCCGGACGCACGATCGAGGAGATCGAGCGTGACTCTGACCGCGACAGGTGGTTTACCGCGGCCGAGGCCAGGGACTACGGCCTCATCGACGCGGTCGTGGCAAGCGCCTCGGAGGTGGGCAATGGGCACCCTGCGCCGTGAGCGAACAGCGGCAGGCCCGGGATGGTCGCGTCCGGGGTTGTGGTTAGGGTCAATAAGCAACGACTCCTTCCAGCCCCAAGCAGGTGAAACGTGAGCACCCTCGAGACGCCACGCCTCGTCGTTCCCAACCCGGAGCTGCGCGCACCAGCGCCTGCCGGGCCGATGGGCCTGGACGACCACATCTACAACCGGCTGCTTCGCGAGCGGATCATCTTCCTCGGCGCCGAGGTCCGCGACGAGAATGCCAATGCCATCTGTGCGCAGATGCTGCTGCTCAACGCCGAGGACCCTGACAAGGACATCTACCTCTACATCAACTCCCCGGGCGGCTCGGTGACCGCCGGCATGGCGATCTACGACACCATGCAGTACGTCACCAATGACGTCGCCACGGTGGCCATGGGCCTGGCTGCGTCGATGGGTCAGTTCCTGCTGTGCGCCGGCACCAAGGGCAAGCGCTACGCCCTGCCGCACTCGCGGATCATGATGCACCAGCCGTCCGGCGGCCTCGGCGGATCGGCGTCCGACATCAAGATCCAGGCCGAGCAGATGATCTACGTCAAGCAGCAGATGGCCGAGCTCATCGCCAATCACACGGGGCGTCAGGTCGATGAGATCGAGCACGACTCCGACCGCGACCGTTGGTTCACGGCGTCCGAGGCGCAGGCCTACGGCATGGTCGACCAGGTCGTCCGCAGCGCCTCCCAGGTCTCCGAGGGTGGCGGGATCGCCTGATCGCCGATGCTCCTGCCCGCTGACTCAATTTCGTTTGGAGAGCCCGCACATGTCTGATCTCAGGTCCGACCTCAGCCCACAGGCCAACTACTACATCCCGCAGTGGGAGGAGCGCACCTCCTACGGCTTCCGCCGCATCGACCCCTACACCAAGCTGTTCGAGGAGCGCATCATCTTCCTCGGCACGCCGATCGGTGACGACGTCGCCAACGCCGTGATGGCGCAGCTGATCTCACTGGAGTCGATGGATCCAGACCGCGACATCGAGATCTACATCAACTCGCCCGGAGGGTCGTTCACGGCCCTGACTGCCATCTACGACACGATGCAGTTCATCAAGCCCGACATCCGCACAGTCTGCATGGGCCAGGCGGCTTCGGCGGCTGCGGTGCTGCTCGGCGCCGGCGCCAAGGGCAAGCGGTTCGCCCTGCCCAACTCACGCATCCTGATTCACCAGCCCTACACCGAGGGCACCTACGGCCAGGCGAGCGACATCGAGATCCAGGCCAACGAGATCCTCCGGATGCGCGCCATGCTCGAGGACATGATCGCTCTGCACTCCAACCGCAGCATTGAAGATGTGCGGCGCGACATCGAGCGCGACAAGATCCTCACCGCGCAGGAGGCCGTCGACTACGGTCTGGTCGACGGAGTCATCGAGTCCCGCAAGGCGAGCCTCGTCGGAGCCAGCGCCTGATCGCCATCGCCGCGATCGGTTTCCTATCGGCTCAGTGATAATGGTGCGTCGGCGGGCCATGCGGGCCTCATTCGGGGTACGGTCGAACCGGCCCCGAAACCTGGACGCCTGACCTCGGGGTCGGGCTCGTCATCGGAGGGACAGACCGCGTGGCACGCATCGGCGACGGCGGGGACCTGCTCAAGTGCTCTTTCTGTGGAAAGAGCCAGAAGCAGGTCAAGAAGCTCATCGCGGGCCCTGGGGTCTACATCTGCGACGAATGCATCGACCTCTGCAACGAGATCATCGAAGAAGAGCTGAACGACACGACTGAGGTCGGCTTCGACGAGCTGCCCAAGCCGCGGGAGATCTTCGACTTCCTCGAGCAGTACGTCATCGGCCAGGACGTCGCCAAGAAGGCTCTGTCGGTTGCCGTCTACAACCATTACAAGCGCATCCAGGCGGGTGTCGCCGGAAATCGACACCAAAAGGACGAACCAGTCGAGCTGTCCAAGTCCAACATTCTGTTGATCGGGCCCACCGGCTGTGGCAAGACCTACCTCGCGCAGACCCTCGCCAAGATGCTCAACGTGCCGTTCGCGATCGCCGACGCCACGGCCTTGACCGAAGCGGGCTATGTGGGGGAGGACGTCGAGAACATCCTCCTCAAGCTGATCCAGGCCGCCGACTACGACGTCAAGAAGGCCGAGACGGGCATCATCTACATCGACGAGGTCGACAAGATCGCCCGCAAGAGCGAAAACCCGTCGATCACTCGAGATGTCTCGGGCGAGGGCGTGCAGCAGGCGCTGCTCAAGATCCTCGAGGGCACCACTGCGAGCGTGCCGCCGCAGGGCGGGCGCAAGCACCCGCACCAGGAGTTCATCCAGATCGACACCACCAACGTGCTGTTCATCGTCGGCGGCGCGTTCGCCGGCCTCGACCACCTGATCGAGTCGCGTGTCGGCAAGCGGGGGCTTGGCTTCGGTGCGCACCTGCCCAGCAAGGAAGAGCGTGACCAGTCCGACCTGTTTGGCGAGGTCATGCCGGAGGACCTGCTGAAGTTCGGCCTGATCCCCGAGTTCATCGGGCGGCTGCCTGTGATCACCACGGTGAGCCCACTCGACAAGGACGCGCTCATCCGCATCCTGACCGAGCCGCGCAACGCCCTGGTGAAGCAGTACCACAAGCTTTTCGAGCTCGATTCCGTCGAGCTGGAGTTCACCGACGACGCCATCGAGGCGGTGGCCGAGCAGGCGTTGCTGCGCGGCACCGGGGCGCGCGGCCTGCGGGCGATCATGGAAGAGGTCCTGCTCAACGTGATGTACGAGGTGCCGAGCCGCTCTGACGTGGCCCGCGTCGTCATCAACCGCGAGGTCGTCCTCAAGAACGTCAACCCCACGCTCGTTCCGCGTGACCAGACCGAGCGCAAGCGCGAGCGGCGCGAGAAGAGCGCCTGAGCCTAGCGATCGCCTCCTCAGGTACGGTCGGGACACGTAGCCAGGACCGCCTCCGAGGAGCATCCACGATGAAGTCCGGGATCGACCGCGCCCATTTCGACACCACAGTGCGGCCGCAGGATGACCTGTTCCGCTACGTCAACGGCACGTGGCTCAAGTCCGCGGAGATCCCATCCGACCGGGCCTTCGACGGTGCCTTCTACCACCTCCGGGAGAAGTCAGAGGCAGATCTGCGGTCGCTCATCGAGGCGTGCGCGGCCGGCGAGGCCGAGGGCTCCCCCGAGGAGGCGCAGAAGGTCGGCGACCTCTATGCGAGCTTCCTCGACGAGCAGCGGGCCGACGAGCTCGGCCTCGCGCCGGTGCAGGCCGACCTCGCTCGAGCGCTCGCTGCCGACGGGCCAGATCCCTCGCTGCTGGGCGGGCTGGCCCGGAAGGGCGTCGACGGGCTGTTTGGCATGTATGTCGACACCGACGCGAAACAGCCCGACCGCTACATCGTCAACCTGTACCAGGGCGGGCTCG
Organism: uncultured Actinomycetota bacterium; assembly: GCA_963799425.1. Classification (GTDB taxonomy): domain Bacteria; phylum Actinomycetota; class Actinomycetes; order Jiangellales; family Jiangellaceae; genus CAVWSM01. The sequence goes on from CAWCXA010000011.1 coordinate 62,517, forward strand.
GCCTGCCCGACGAGTCCTACTACCGCGAGGAGCGCTACGCGGCGGTCCGTGCCTCTTATGTCGCGCACCTCACCGCGATGCTCCAGCTGGCTGGCGTCGACGACGCGTCGCGTCGTGCCGAAGACGTCATGGCCCTCGAGACCCGGCTCGCTGCATCGCACTGGGACCGGGTCAAGAGCCGTGACGAGTCGCTGACCTACAACTCGATGACGATCGCGGAGCTGACGGCAGCAACGCCGGGCTTTGACTGGCCCAGGTTCCTGATCGGGCTCACCGAGCGGGACGATGTGCTCGACAACGTCGTCGTACGGCAGCCGAGCTACTTCGCGGCGATGGCCGAGGCGGTCGGCGCGATCGACATCGACGCTTGGCGCAGTTGGCTCGCCAGCAACGTCATGCGCGCCCACGCCCCTTATCTCGGCAAGGAAATCGTCGAGGAGCACTTCGGGTTCTACGGCCGCACGCTGTCCGGCATCCCGGAGAACCGCGAGCGTTGGAAGCGCGGCGTGTCAGTCGTCGAGGGCTCGCTCGGCGAGGCACTAGGCAGGCTCTACGTCGCCCGGCACTTCCCACCCGAGGCCAAGGAGCGGATGCTCGTCCTCGTCGACAACCTCATTGAGGCCTTCCGCCAGGACATCGAGGCGCTCGACTGGATGAGCCCCGAGACCAAGGTCCGCTCGCTCGACAAGCTCGCGAAGTTCACCCCCAAGATCGGCTACCCCGACAAGTGGCGCGACTACTCGTCGCTGGTCGTAGAGCGTGATGACCTCGTCGGCAACGTGCACCGGGCGCACGCATTCGAGCTCGACCGCAACATCGCCAAGATCGGCCAGCCGGTCGACCGCCTCGAGTGGTTCATGACGCCACAGACGGTCAACGCTTACTACAACCCGGGCATGAACGAGATCGTCTTCCCGGCTGCGATGCTGCAGCCGCCGTTCTTCTACGTCGATGGCGACGACGCGGTCAACTACGGCAGCATAGGCGCGGTCATCGGGCACGAGATCGGACACGGCTTCGACGATCAGGGCTCCAAGTACGACGGCGATGGTGCGCTGGTCGACTGGTGGACCCCCGATGACCGGGGCGAGTTCGAGAAGCGGACAAAGGCGCTCATCGCGCAGTACGACGAGCTCGAGCCCGAGCAGGTGCCCGGCCACAAGGTCAACGGTGCGCTCACCGTCGGTGAGAACATCGGCGATCTCGGCGGGCTCACCGTCGCGCACAAGGCCTATCTGCTCTCGCTCAACGGCAACGGCGCGCCGGAGCTCGACGGCTACACCGGACTGCAGCGCTTCTTTATCGGCTGGTCGCAGTCCTGGCAGTCCAAGGGCCGCGACGAGGAGCTCATCCGCCGGCTCGCGATCGACCCGCACTCACCCGCCGAGTTCCGCTGCAACGCCGTGGTCCGCAACCTGACCGAGTTCTACGAGGCGTTCGACGTGCACGAAGGCGACGCGCTCTGGCTGCCGGAGGGGGAGCGCGTCCGCATCTGGTGAGCGAGCCGCGCCCCACCTACACAGGCAGTTGGCCGGGGGAACGGGCGTATTCGCTGCACCCGGTAACCAGGTTGCCGTTCAGCGTGATCGTTGGGGGTTCGTAGACTCTCCTCATGACCGCGAGCCCCTCTGACCGCACGCCGCTGCCCACTCAGTACGCGCCGCGCGAGGTAGAGGGGCCGCTCTACGAGCGGTGGGTCGAGCGCGGCTACTTCAGGGCGGACAATACGAGCGAGCAGCCGCCGTACTGCATCGTCATCCCACCGCCCAACGTCACCGGCAGCCTGCACCTCGGGCACGCGCTGAACCACACGCTCATGGACGTCCTTACCCGGCGCCGGCGCATGCAGGGCTACGACGTCCTGTGGTTGCCGGGCATGGACCACGCGGGCATCGCGACGCAGAACGTTGTCGAGCGAGAGCTGGCCAAGGAGGGCTTGTCCCGCCACGACCTGGGGCGCGAGGCGTTCGTCGATCGGGTGTGGCAGTGGAAGGCGGAGTACGGCGGCAAGATCCTCGACCAGATGCGCCGGCTGGGCGAGGGCGTCGACTGGTCGCGTGAGCGGTTCACCATGGACGAGGGACTCTCGCAGGCCGTCCAGACGATCTTCAAGATGCTGTACGACGACGGCCTCATCTACCGCGCCGAGCGCATCATCAACTGGTGCCCGCGCTGCATGACCGCGCTGTCCGACATCGAGGTCGAGCACAGCGACGACGACGGTGAGCTCGTGTCGATCCGCTACGGCGACGGCGATGCGTCAATCGTCGTGGTCACGACCCGGGCCGAGACGATGCTCGGTGACACCGCGGTTGCCGTGCACCCTGACGACGCGCGCTACCGCCACCTCGTGGGCACCGAGATTGTGCTGCCGTTGACCGGCCGGCGCATCCCGGTCGTGGCCGACGAGCATGTCGACCCTGAGTTCGGTACAGGCGCGGTCAAGGTGACTCCGGCGCACGACCCCGCCGACTTCGAGATCGGCCAGCGAAACAACCTGCCGGCGCTGCTCATCATGGACGAGCGCGGCATCATCACGGCGTCCGGACCCTTCGAGGGACTCGACCGGTTCGAGGCTCGTCCGGCCGTGGTTGCGGCACTGCGCGCCGAAGGTCGGATCGTGGCCGAAAAGCGGCCGTACGTCCACGCGGTCGGGCACTGCTCGCGTTGCGACACCGTGGTGGAGCCGCGACTGTCCAAGCAGTGGTTCGTCAAGGTGGCGCCGCTCGCCAAGGCGGCCGGCGACGCGGTGCGTGACGGGCGCGTCGCGATCTCGCCCCGGTCGATGGAGCCCCGCTACTTCGACTGGGTCGACGACATGCACGACTGGTGCATCTCCCGCCAGCTGTGGTGGGGACACCGCATCCCAGTCTGGTACGGGCCTGAGGGCGAGGTCGTCTGCGTCGGCCCCGACGAGCAGCCACCGGGCGTGGGCTGGGAGCAGGACCCAGACGTACTCGACACCTGGTTCTCGTCTGCTCTGTGGCCGTTCTCCACTCTCGGCTGGCCCGAGGACACCGCCGACCTACGGCGCTACTACCCGACTTCCGTGCTGCTCACCGGCTACGACATCATCTTCTTCTGGGTCGCCCGCATGATGATGTTCGGCCTCTACGCTCGCGACGACGTGCAGCCTTTCGATCAGGTCGTGCTCACCGGGCTCATTCGCGACCGGTTCGGCAAGAAGATGAGCAAGTCACGCGGCAACGTAGTCGACCCACTCGACTGGATGGACTCCTACGGCTCGGATGCGGTGCGCTTCTCACTGACCCGCACCGCCAACCCGGGTGCCGACCAGGCGGTCAACGAAGAGTGGGTGCAGGGCGCTCGCGCGTTCTGCAACAAGTTGTGGAACGCCACCCGGTTCGCGCTGATGAACGGCGCCTCCGTGTCCTCCGCACTCCCGCCCCGAAACGAGCTGTCCGCGGCCGACCGGTGGATCCTGTCACGCCTGCACCAGACGGTGGCTGACGTCGATGCGCTCTACGAGGACTTCCAGTTCGGTCGAGCGACCCAGACGCTCTACCACTTCGCGTGGGACGAGTTCTGCGACTGGTACGTCGAGCTCGCGAAGACGCCGCTGGCCGAGGGCGCCGCCGCGGCAGACCGCACCCGCGCGGTGCTCGGGCACGTGCTCGACGTGCTGCTCCGCCTGCTCCACCCGGTGGTGCCGTTCGTGACCGAGTCGCTCTGGACCGCGCTGACCGGACGTGAGTCGGTCGTCATCGCGGCGTGGCCCCGCGCCGACACCGCCTACGCAGACCAAGCCGCGGAGCGAGAGATCGCATCACTGCAAGCGCTCGTCACCGAGGTGCGCCGGTTCCGCAGCGACCAGGGCGTCAAGCCGACCCAGCGGGTTGCCGCGAGGCTGACCGGCATCGAGACGACGGCGTTGATTCGGCACGAGCCGGCGATCCGGCAGCTGCTGCGACTGGCCGAGCCAGGCGACGGCTTCGGTGCCACGGCGAGCCTGCCGGTCGAGGGACTCACAGTCGAGCTCGACCTGTCCGGCGCGATCGACATCGCCGCCGAGCGCAACCGGCTGCAGCGCGACCTGGCTGCGGCCCAGAAGGAGCTAGCCCAGGTGACCGCCAAGCTTGGCAACGAGCAGTTCCTGGCCAAGGCGCCCGAGCAGGTCGTCCAGAAGATACGCGCCCGTCAGACCGCCGCCGAAGCCGACATCACCCGGCTCGAAGGGCAATTGGGTTCGTTGCCGCCCGAGTAGTCCCGCGTCGCTCGCTGAGGCCTGTCGCCCAGTCGCTGATCCGGTCCGGGTTAGGGTTGCGCCGTGTCCGTGTCGCCGTCTGCCTACCTCGAGGCCGAGGCGGCGCTGCTCGCCCGCACTCCCGAGCACAAGCTCGAGCCGTCGCTCGACCGCATCAGGGCCTTGACGGATCTGCTCGGCCAACCACAGCATGCCGCGCCCGTCATTCACGTCGCGGGCACCAACGGAAAGACCTCCACCAGTCGCATGATCGATGCGCTGCTGCGCGAGTTCGGGCTGCGCACCGGGCGGTTCACCAGCCCGCACTTGCAGAGCATGCGCGAGCGCATCACCCTCGACGGCGAGCAGATCGACGAGCAGCACTTCCTGGCCGCGTACGAGGAAATCGGGCCCTACCTCGACCTGGTGGACCAGCAGTTCCCGGACACACCGGTCTCGTTCTTCGAGGCGATGACCGCGATGGCATTCACCATCTTTGCCGACGCCCCCGTCGACGCCATGGTGCTCGAGGTCGGGATGGGTGGCACCTGGGACGCCACCAATGTCGCCGACGGCCGGGTTGCCGTAGTGATGCCGGTCGGCCTCGACCATCAGGCCTACCTCGGCGACACGCTCACCCAGATTGCCGGGGAGAAGGCCGGTGTGATCAAGGCCGGCGCCACGGCGGTCCTCGCCGCCCAGCAGCCAGAGGCGGCGGTCGTCCTGCTCGAGCGCTCGACCGCGGTAGCGGCCACCGTTGCGCGTGAGGGACTCGAGTTCGGCGTACGGCATCGCGACGTCGCTGTCGGCGGTCAGGTCGTGGCCATCCAGGGCCTTGGCGGGCTGTACGAGGACATCTTCGTGCCGCTTCATGGTGCGCACCAGGCGCAGAACGCCGCCTGCGCCCTCGTCGCGGTGGAGTCGTTCCTCGGCGACGGATACCAGCTCGACGTCGACGCCGTACGCGCTGCGTTTGCCGGGACGACGTCGCCCGGGCGGCTCGAGATCATCCGGCGAAGCCCCACGATCCTGGTCGACGCCGCCCACAACCCGCACGGCGGACAGGCGCTCGCCGCGGCACTCGCTGAGTCGTTCACGTTCACCCGCTTGGTCGGTGTGGTGGCCGTGCTTGGCGACAAGGATGCCTACGGGCTGCTCAACGAGCTCGAGCCCGTGCTGTCGCACGTGGTCGTGACCGTCAATTCGTCGCCGCGGGCCATGCCGCTCGAGGAGCTGATCGAGACGGCCGAGGAGGTCTTCGGCGACGATCGCGTGCTCGCGGCGGCGCGGCTGGACGACGCCATCGACGAGGCCGTGCGGCTGGCCGACGAGGCCGACCTCTATGGCGGCGGCACCGGAGTGCTCGTCACCGGGTCGGTCATCACCGTCGCCGACGCGCGGCGTCTGCTCGGCGCCCCCGAGGATCGCTGATGTCGCTGCGCAGGGTTGCCTCCGCCGTGCTCACGCTCGAGGCGATCGTGATCTTCCTGGCCATTCCGGTGGCCATCGCAATCTCCGATGTCAACGCCGAGGCGGCCGTGCCGACCGGCCTCGGGGTCACACTGCTTGCCCTCGTCGCGGTGGCGCTGCTGGGCAAGCCCATCGGCTGGTGGCTCGGCTGGTTCGTCCAGGTGCTCGCGGTGGCGATGGGCTTCGTCGTGCCGGCGATGTTCGTGCTCGGCGGGTTGTTCACGCTGCTCTGGTTCTTCACGTTGCGGGTGGGCAAGCAGGTCGAAGCCGCCCAACGGAGCGCCGCGCCCGGCGCAGAGTGAAGCGTTGTGCACGACACGCTTCGGGCGCGTCGTGCACAACGCTTCAGTCTTGGGCGGACTCAGTTGTGATGGCCGGAGCGCCCATCATCGAGGTCGGCGACGAAGCTCGCGATCCACGCGGTCGGAGCGTTCCAGTTGATGGTGAGCTCGTTGGTCGACCACGAGCCGATGTCATCGATGTAGCAGAACTGGTGCACACAGCCCTGTAGGAACTGCGCTGCCACCGGGTCACCGGTCGAGATCGTGGTCGAGTTGGGTCCGCCCGCCAGCGTGCCGTTGGGCGGGTTGGGGAGGTTGGCGTTGAGCTGGTCCGAGTACCACCTGCTGTGCTGGTTCTTTGCGTAGACGTCGCCGTAGCCGGTGACGTACGAGATGTTCAGCGCGTTGCGCCCGAGCAGGTAGTCCAAGCTGCGCACCACGCCGTCGGCGTAGCGGTCCTTGCCGCTGAGGTCGTACGCGGTCGCCATCACCTGCATGTTGTTGAGGATCTGGCTGTTGGAGCCCCAGGCATAGTTGCCGTCGGCGGGTGCGTAGGCCTGGCCCCAGGCTTGCGCCTTGCCGTCCGCCACATAGCGGTCGGCCGCGCGAAGCACCGACCCGCGCACCTCGTCGCGGTCGCGCAGCTGGTTGTGCACGGTGGCCAGGTCGAGCCGCGCGAGCGGTGCCACATGACCCCAGTCGAACCCGCCCGGAGTGAAGATGTCGGCGGTGTGCACCGGCGAGCCAGTGACGTCGCTGCGGTAGGCCCGCTCACCCGTGGTCAGGTAGAGCTCGGCCGCTGCCCAGTAGAACTCGTCACTGACGTTGGTGTCGTCGTACGGGCCCGATCCTGGGCTCGGGTCGATTGCACCGTCAGCCGCCGGCGCGATGATGTCCGGGTGGGCCTTGGCGGCGGCGTACGCGGTGCGCGCTGCGTCGAGCAGCTCGGCGGCGAACGCTCGGTCATACTTCTTGAACAGCCGAGCGCCGTGGGCCCCGACAGCTGCGAGGTTGAGCGTCGCCGCGGTCGACGGCCGGAACAAGTGCCGCTGCTGCGAGTCGGCTGCCGGGTCGAGAGGAAGTCCGGTCCAGTCGGCGTCGGAGATCTTGTGGTGCGCCATCCCGGAGACATCGACCAGAGCGCCGTCGATCCCCTGCGAGGCCGAGCCGGCTGGCACCTGCATCTTCAGCATCCACTCGAGCTCCCAGCGGGCCTCGTCGAGGATGTCGGGTACACGGTTGCCAGTCTCGGGTAGCAGCAGGGTCGAGTCGCCGAGCGCGCCCTTGTCGGCCGAGCGTGCGCGCAGGCTACGTTCGTAGGTCTGCAATAGCTGAGCGACGGCGATGCCGCCGTTGACGACGTACTTGCCGTGGTCGCCGGCGTCATACCATCCGCCGGTCACGTCGAGGCTGTAGCCGTCGGGGCAAGTCCATGGCGCGTCGTACAGCCCCTGGCCGACATCACTCGTTGCCATGCATGGCACGGCGGTGTCGCCCTGGTTGGGCGGCACGCCGACGTGGCCAGCGGCGCGGCCGTAGCCCGGCATGATCGCATCGTCGATCGCGATGCCACTGCGGTTTGTGTAGAAGACGGTGAGCGCGTCCTTACGGAGCTGTTCGTAGGCGGCCTCGAGCCCGATGTCGAACGGGTGGCTGGTCTCGCCGTCGGCAACGAGCGTGAAGCCGGAGCCCCTGCGCTCGTACGAGCTGAAGTCGATGGTCGCCACGTTGAGCCCGGATGAGGCGTCGGTGCCGGCTGGCGTCGTGAAGCCGCGGCGAACCACCCGGCCGTCGGCCTTGTGCAGCTCCCAGGGGAGAGGTGTCGTCGCGGTGGTTACGACGGTCGCGCCCTTGGGGCCGTCAGTGAAATAGCCGAGCTGGTTGACACGGACTCGTGGGCCAGTGTTGGGAACGTACGGCTCCGGCTCGACACCACCGATCAGCGACACCTCCTCGAGGCAGAACGTCCACGGAGTTGCGCTCTTGCCGCCCACCTGGAAGGCGACCTGTCCCGCTGGCAGGTCGAGGGCAGCCGTGAAGGTGATGGTTGTCGTCGTGGCAGCCGGGCCGAGCGCGGGGTTGGTCTCGGCGACGACCTCGAAGTTGGGCTGCGAGTTGCCGACCAAGGCGCGAACGTTGAGCGTCGTCGACGCGCTCGCGGTGAAAGAGAAGGAGTAGGACTCACCCGCCAGGATTTCGATGTCGTTCTGCCCGATGATCACGTCCCATGGGTTGGTGGTGCCGCCGGGCACCTCAGCGCACAACGTTCCGTCGGCGACGTTCGCGGTGGCGTTGGCGGTGACGAACCAGGGAGCCAGCCCAGCGTCGAAGCTGCCGTTCACGATCTGTTCGACGCCTTGTGCGTGTGCGGGGCCGGCGGCGAGCCCGATGCCGGCGAGTGTCAGTGCGGCAGCGGCACATGGAGCACCGATGCGACGGCGAAGGGACGCGGGCGAGCTTGTCACGGGGTACTCCTCGATCTGGGAGCGCTCTCACGAATGACTCGCGGCCCATCGTCGTCCGTCTGTTTCGCGGGTGTCAACCCTGCGCTTCGGGGTTCCGGCCGACCGACCTACCCCGAGCGCCAGGTAACCTGCCGGGACCGAATCCGTACGACCCTGGAGCACCACCGTGTCCGAGCGCACGCTCGTCCTCATCAAGCCCGATGCCATGTCCCGCGGTCTGGCCGGGGAGATCCTCGCCCGATACGAGCGCAAGAACCTGCGCATCGTGGCCATGGACCTGCGGATCGTCTCCGAGGAGCTGTCCGACGCGCACTACGCCGAGCACGTGGACAAGCCGTTCTACCCGGGCCTGCGGGAGTTCATCACCTCGGCGCCGCTGGTCGCCCTCGTGCTCGAGGGGGACCAGGCGATTGACGTCGTACGGCAGATGAACGGCGCTACCGACGGCCGGGTCGCCCTGCAGGGGACCATCCGGGGCGACTTCGCCCTCTCCAAGTCGCAGAACCTCGTGCACGCCTCCGACTCCGTCGACTCGGCCAAGCGTGAGGTCGCGCTCTGGTTCCCCGAGCTCGGCTGACGTAGGGCCGCGGCGCGTCAGCCGCGAGCGTCGTACTCCGTGAGTGCGGCGCCGACCTGATCGGCAAGGGACACCGCGACCAGCCGCTCGGTCCGCGACGGGCGGGACGCGTCCGTGGCCGTCAACAGGAACCGGCCGCGGAAGCCCCCGCCCGACTCCACCAGAAGCTCGATCTCCCTGTCGGTCGGCAGGCCGTTGCGCTCCACGTCCCACGCCGAGTGGCCGCGGACGACTGATCCGTCGTGTAGCAGCCGCGGGAAGTCGAGGCCGGTGTTGTAGTCGAATCGCACTCGCTCCAGCCCGAGCAACGTGGCCAGCTGAGTGCCGATCTTCTCGACCAGTACGGACGGAGACGACTCGGTCGTCGCGACCGCCTCGGCCGCCGACCGGATGCCGTCGAGATAGCCCGCTTGGCGCAGTGCGAACTCACGCTGGCGCTGGCCCCACACGCACAGCTCAGTGACGCCGCCACCGACGAGCAGCAGCAGAACCATCGTCTCGACGTCGTTGCGGTTGTCGATGGTCAACCGGTTGTAGGGCACCGTCAGGAAGAAGTCGAACCACACCGCAGCCGAGGCCGCCGCGACCCATCCCGGCAACCGCCGCCCCGCAGCCGCGATGGCGACCACCACCAGGACCAGAAGCAGAGCGGCATTGGTGTTGGCAAAGTCGTCCCGGAACAACGCAAGCAATGCGCAGGCGGCCAATGGCAAGACGACGGCCAGCGGGATGAGGACGCGATCCCGGGTGAACCACTCGGTTCTCACCGTTCCCTTGTACGGGACGCTCCCTCGGGCGTCAACGACGGCGGCCGGGCCTTAGGGAAGCTCGAACGGGGGAGTGATGCCGTCGAGGGCGTGGACGCACCGACAGGTGCGCTCAGACGGGAGATGCTCGATCGCGGCGACGACGAGTCGCCGCATCGTGTCGATGTTGGCCGCGAATATCTCGAACACTTCCGCCTGGGTCACACCTTCGCCCACGGTGATGCCGGCATCCAAGTCGGTGACGAGGGCGATGCTCGTGTAGCAGAGGGCGAGCTCGCGGGCGAGCACAGCCTCGGGATAACCGGTCATGTTCACGAGCGACCAGCCCTGCGCCGCGTACCACTGCGACTCCGCGCGTGTGGAGAAGCGCGGCCCCTCGATGACCACCATCGCGCCGCCGTCGACCGCGTCGACGCCAAGTGACTCCGCCTCACGCAGCACGGCTGCGCGGCCTGTGGGGCAGTACGGATCGGCGAACGGGACGTGTGCGGCACCCGAGTCGTAGTACGTCTGCGCGCGGGTGCTTGTCCGGTCGACCAGCTGGTCGGGGACCACGAACGTGCCGGGGCCGAGATCGATGTGCAACCCGCCGACAGCACACGGCGCCAGCACCTGCCGCACGCCGAGCGCGCGAAGGGCCCACAGGTTGGCCTGATAAGGGATGCGGTGTGGGGGGAAACGGTGGTCCTTCCCGTGTCGCGGCAGGAACGCCACCCTGCGCTCCGCGACGATGCCGACGGCGATCGGGTCGCTCGGCGCGCCGTACGGCGTCTCGACGTCCACCTCGTCGGCGTCGTCGAGCAAGGCGTACAGCCCCGACCCGCCGATGACCCCGATCTCCGCGCGTGGCTCCACGTGCGCAGGCTAGCGGTGGTGCCAGACTCCGGACCTATGCCGATGCCATACCCGACCGACCCCCGGGTGGACGCGTACATCGACGCGCTGCCCGACTGGCAGCAGGCAATCTGCCGCGAGGTTCGCGACCTGATCCACGCCGCGGATCCGGAGATCGCCGAAGTCATCAAGTTCACGAACCGTCCGTACTTCGTGCTGCAGGGCAACGTCTGCGCCCTGTTGGCGGCCAAGGATCACGTCAACGTGTTCTTGTACGACGGCGCCATCGTCCCGGATCCGGAGGGCATCATCACGGGCGGGCATGACAACGAGACGGCTCGTACGGTTGCGTTTCGGCAGGGCGAGGCAATCAATGCGGCCGCTCTGCTCGCGATGTTCAAGCAGATCATCGCCAACAACCGCGCGGGCGGCTGGCGCAAGCTCAAGCGGCAGGGCCGCTAGGTTCACGCTGGTGCTGACGTGACCATCCAGACATGTCCGTCGGGATCTGCGAAGGTGCCCGCGTAGCCCCACGACTGGGATCCGGGTGGAGTGAGCACCTTGGCGCCGGCCGTTCGCGCGCGCTCGACCTGTTCGTCCACGTCCGCGTCGGTCGAGGCACCGAGGCTCAGGATGCACTCGCTCAGCCCCGGAGGTGCTACCTCGCGATCCCCGAGCACCCACCCGAAGCCCCCAGTGGGGATCAGCATCAGGCGGGCATCGCCGAAGGCGAACTGCAGCGGCTCGGGCATCCCGTCCTCAGCCGGCTCTCCGATGGCCTCCAGACCGAGACCGTCACGGTAGAAGGCGAATGAGATCCTGCGGTCTGCGATTGGCAGACTGACGACCACGCTGACCTGCGGCATGACGCGCTCCTCGGGAATCTCGGGCGGGCGGCGTACCAGATAGGACGCTTGTGTATCGCGGGATTCATCGGCTGATCTGGGCGGGTACACCGAGGACTTGTCCGGGGACAGCGAACCGCCACCGCGCGGAAAGTGGCGATCGGGCCTCCGGCGGTGCCGGCGAAGAGCCGGGCACGGTGCAGTGCCCCGCCGTACGTGCGCGGCTTCGAATACGCGGGCGAAGTTCAGCGTGTGGGGTTGTCGTTTGCTTGCCTGTACGAGCATCCACCGGCAGTGATGGTGCCCGACGCGACCTGCGGGGAAATGCCGGGGTAGGGCGCCCAGTGGCCGGGCGCACCGGGCGCCGGGCGGTCGAGTTTCTCCTCGGGTGCCGCGGGTGCCTGTGGTGCCGTCGGTTCCGCACTCGTGGGCAACGCCCCGAGGGACGCCAGCGCCAAGCAGCAAACAATGATCGAAGCAAGTCGTACGCGCACCAACACCTGGGTCCTCGCCACATCGGTTCCTTCCACTCGGGATGGGTGTGGCGATGTCTAACATCTCGCCCGGGACGTCAGCATGATGTCACCCGACGTGGTCTTCCGCATGATGGCGACGGGCCAGGAGCAAGATCAGAGAATCGCGCCGCGTGGTTCAACCTCAAGAGCGGCGACGCCTCGTCCGTACAGCACGACTAACCGGTCGCCGTGCTTTGTGCGCAGCGAACCAGAGTCCTCAGCAAGCGTCGAGATGACATGCTCGATGACCTGGGTGATCTCGCCGGCCTGCGGTTCGTCGTATATGACATCCATGCGCTCGCCGCCGACCAGCCGAACACGCAGCACTATCTCCGCCATGGCCATTCAGACTAGAGGCTGGCTCACGACGATCCTGGGAGACTCGGCGGTATGGCCAAGTACTCGCTGAACGACCGCGCGGTGACCCGAGCCCGGCAGCTCATCAACGCCAGGCAGTACGTGCTCGACAGCGACTGGGGAGCGGTGCAGCCTCGGGCGAGCGACGAGAACGCCTTCCTCGAGAGCCACAGCTGGGACGACTACGCGGAGTGGCATCTCGGACTGACCGAGGGGGCTGAGGACGACACCAAGGCCCGCTATGCATTCGTCTACGGCGACCTCCGCCGTGTCCATCGGACGGGCCTGATCGCGTGCGTGTACCGGGCCTCCGAGTGGCGGCACAAGGACGTCGAGCTGGCCGCTCACGACCTCCTGCAACTGCTCGACAAGACCAGCGGCTGACCACGCAAGCGCCCGCCCGGCCTAGCGCCAGACCGGCGCGACCTCGCGGCGGTACTTCCGCCCGAACACGCCACTGATGATCCCCAGGACTGGCCCGGGCACATTGCTCTTGATCGCCGCCAGCTCCGCGGGCGAGGCGCCGTCGGTGACCCAGGCGAAAAAGGTGCCGGCGACAGGTGGGCTCACCTTGGCGAACTGGCGGCCCATGGCTTTGATGGTGGGGTCGTCCTTCTTGCCGATGTAGATCGGCTCGAGCTCTGCCTCTTCGTGGTCGAGATGCTCCACCGCGACCGTCTGCAGCTCCACGACCGTTTCGCGTGCAGCGGCAGCGTCGGCAGCGGAGGCAGAGTTCCTCAGGGTCGTGATGGCCGCGTCCGTGGACGCCAGCGCCTGGGCGAGCCGCTCGTGCTCGTGGTCCATCTGCGCGATCATCTGCGGACTGACTCCGACGGCTTCCAGGGCGGGCCAGGCGATCTCATGCTCGCTCTCGTGATGCCGGGTCAGCTGGCCCTTGAAGTTGGCCCAGGCCGTCGCGAGCTGGGCAGCCCGTGCCCGATCACCGTCGCGGAACGCAGCCAGGGCATCGAGAAACCGGGTGATGTCGCGGCGTACGGCGCCATGGATCGCCTTGTTCATGCTCATCTCTGCCACGAAGCCGACCCTAGTCGGCAAGGGGGCGATCGACTGCGAAACGCGGCCGTAGGGCCGCGCGCGTGGGACTGGCGGTACGCTGGTGACCTCCCCAAAACCGTCGATGGAGTGTCGCCAGCATGCCCGTGGAGTCCCTTTTCCCGCGGCTGGAGCCATTGCTTCCCCGGGTGCAGAAGCCCATCCAGTACGTCGGCGGCGAGCTCAACGCCACGATCAAGGACTGGGGGCCGGACGAGTCGACCGTACGGTGGGCGCTGATGTACCCCGACGCGTACGAGGTTGGCCTGCCCAACCAGGGCGTGCAGATCCTGTACGAGGTGCTCAACGAGCGGGACGGAGTCCTTGCGGAGCGGACGTACGCGGTGTGGCCCGATCTCGAGGCGCTCATGCGCGAGCACGGGATCCCGCAGTTCACGGTCGACGCTCATCGACCGGTGGGGGATTTCGACCTGCTTGGCATCAGTTTTGCCACGGAGCTCGGCTACACGAACATGCTGACCGCGCTTGACCTGGCCGGCATTCCGCTCGACGCTGTCGACCGCGGCGACGAGCACCCGATCGTGATCGCGGGCGGGCACGCCGCGTTCAACCCCGAGCCGATCGCTGCATTCATCGACGCCGCCGTCCTCGGCGACGGCGAGGAGATCGTCCTCGCGATCACGGAGGTCGTACGGGAGTGGAAGGCGGAGGGCCGTCCTGGCGGCCGCGACGAGCTGTTGATGCGGCTCGCCGCGAGCGGCGGCGTCTACGTACCCAAGTTTTATGACGTCTCCTATCTGCCCGACGGACGCATCCAGCGCGTCGCGCCCAACAGGCACGGGGTGCCCTGGCGGGTGCACAAGCACACGGTCATGGACCTCGACAAGTGGCCCTACCCTCGCCGGCCGCTCGTGCCGTTGGCCGAGACGGTGCACGAGCGCTACAGCGTGGAGATCTTCCGCGGCTGCACCCGCGGCTGCCGGTTCTGCCAGGCGGGCATGATCACCCGGCCGGTGCGCGAGCGATCAATCACCACCATCGGCGACATGGTCGAGCGGGGCATCAGAGAGAGCGGCTTCGAAGAGGTCGGGCTGCTGTCGCTCTCGAGCGCCGACCACTCGGAGATCGGCGAGGTGGCGCACGGGCTGGCCGATCGCTACGAGGGCACCAACGTCTCACTCTCGCTGCCGTCGACCAGGGTCGACGCGTTCAACGTGACGCTTGCCAACGAGCTGTCCCGCAACGGGCGCCGGTCCGGGCTCACCTTCGCCCCCGAGGGCGGATCCGAGCGCATGCGCAAGGTGATCAACAAGATGGTCACCGAGGACGACTTGATCCGCACGGTCGCGACGGCCTACGGCCACGGCTGGCGGCAGGTGAAGCTCTATTTCATGTGCGGCCTGCCGACGGAGACCGACGACGACGTGCTCCAGATCGCCGAGCTCGCACGCAAGGTCATCAAGACCGGCCGCGAGGTGTCGGGCCGGCGCGACATCCGCTGCACTGTCTCCATCGGTGGCTTCGTGCCTAAGCCGCACACACCGTTCCAGTGGGCCGCTCAGCTGGACCACGTCACCACCGACCAGCGGCTGCGCAAGCTACGAGAGGCCATTCGCTCCGACCGTGACTATGGCAAGGCGATCGGGCTGCGCTATCACGACGGAGAGCCCAGCATCGTCGAAGGACTGCTGTCGCGGGGCGACCGTCGCGTGGGTGAGGTCGTCCGCGCGGTCTGGGCCGACGGCGGGCGGTTCGACGGCTGGGGCGAGCACTTCTCGTTCCGACGGTGGATGGACGCTGCCGCTGCGGCGTTGGCTCCGCACGGCGTCGACGTCGACTGGTTCACCACGCGCGAGCGCGACTACGCCGAGGTGTTGCCGTGGGACCACCTCGACGCCGGGCTCGACCGCGACTGGCTGTGGGAGGACTGGCAGGACGCCATCGACCCGGCCGGGGCCGTCGAGGTCGACGACTGCCGCTGGACTCCCTGCTTCGACTGTGGTGTCTGCCCGCAGTTCGGCACCGAGATCCAGGTCGGCCCGACCGGACAAAAGCTGCTGCCGCTCTCAGTGGTCGATTCGCCGTCGCCCGTCCTCGCCGACGTCTGAGCTGGACCTCTGAGCCGCCCCAAGGTGTTGATCATGGCAAAGATGTGATCATTGAGCACAAATGATCACATCTTTGCCATGATCAACAGGTAGCGGCGGCGGCCGCGGCAACACCCACCCGGCGGCGCGGCAACACCCGCCTGCAAGTCTTGCAAGCGGTTTGCGCTGGATGCTCTATGCTTGCGCTCATGGCACGTCGATTGGCGGAAGTCGCGCAGAAGGTCGGAGTCAGCGAGGCGACCGTGAGCAGGGTGCTCAACGGCAAGCCGGGGGTCTCGGACGCCACTCGTGACGCGGTGCTGACCGCGCTCGACGTGCTGGGCTACGAGCGGCCGACCAAGCTCCGAGGTGAACGGGCCCGGCTCGTCGGCCTCGTCCTGCCCGAGCTGCAGAACCCGATCTTTCCGGCATTCGCGGATGCCGTTGGCAGCGCACTGGCGCAGCAGGGGTTCACCCCCGTGCTCTGCACTCAGACCGCCGGCGGTGTGTCCGAGGCCGACTACGTCGAGCTGCTGCTGCAGCAGCAGGTGTCCGGAGTTGTCTTCGCCGGCGGCCTCTACGCCCAGGCCGACGCGCCGCACGAGCACTACGACCGCCTGGCCGAGCTCAAGTTACCCGCGGTGCTTGTCAATGCGGCGATCGACGAGCTCGACTTCCCCCGCGTCTCCTGCGACGACGTCGTCGCGGTGGAGCAGGCGATGGGCCACTTGATCTCCCTCGGCCACACCCGGATCGGGCTGGTTCTCGGGCCCCCCGACCATGTCCCGTCCGCCCGCAAGCTGGAGGCGGCGCGCGTGGTCGCCACCCGAGCCGGGCTGGCGTTCACCGACGAGCAGGTCGAGCACACCCTCTTCTCGCTCGAGGGTGGGCAGGCGGCCGCGTCGCGCCTGCTTCGACGCGGCGTGACGGCTGTCGTGTGCGCCAGTGACCCGTTGGCCCTGGGTGCCGTACGGGCAGCGCGGCGGGCCGGGCTGACCGTACCCGGCGACGTCTCGGTCGTCGGCTACGACGACTCGGCGTTCATGAACTGCACCGACCCGCCGCTCACCACACTGCGACAGCCCATCGATTCCATGGGCCGCGCGACCGTCGACCTCCTGGTCGCACAGATCGACGGCGGTGTCATTGCCACGGACGAGCTCCTCTTCGAGCCCGAGCTTGTCGTCCGTGGCTCGACCGGTCCGGTCGCTGCGTCGGCCTAAAGGCCGCAGCTTCTCCTGCACCCTGACCGGACGACTCTGCCCAGGGCATCAGTGACCGTTACCAAATCGAGTTCTTGCAACTTCCCGTCAAAACCTTGCGGACATCAGTAGATCATCGCTAGCGTCCTGAGTCAGCACCCGTCACCCTTCGGGCCGATTCCGCACAAGGAGTGCCGCTAGTGACGCAGCCTCGGGCCGCCGCCAACGCCGCTGAGTGGTGGCGTGGCGCGGTCATCTACCAGGTCTACGTCCGCAGTTTCGCCGACGGTACGGGTGACGGCACGGGTGACCTCGCAGGGGTGCGGGCCAAGCTGCCCTACCTTCGCGATCTCGGTGTCGACGCGATCTGGTTCAACCCGTGGTACGCCTCGCCGATGGCCGACGGCGGCTATGACGTCGCCGACTACCGCGCCATCGAGCCCGTCTTCGGCACGCTCGCAGAGGCCGGGGCTCTCATTGCCGAGGCCCTCGAGCTCGGCATCCGCACGATCGTCGACGTCGTCCCCAACCACATCTCCGACCAGCACCTCTGGTTCCAGGCCGCGCTGGCCGCCGGCCCGGGTGCGCCCGAGCGTGACAGGTTCTGGTTTCGGCCCGGCCTGGGGGATGCCGGCGACGAACCGCCCAACGGCTGGGATTCGATCTTTGGCGGCTCGGCGTGGACCCGGACCAAGAACCCGGACGGGACGCCGGGGGAGTGGTACCTGCACTTGTTCGCGCCGGAGCAGCCGGACCTCAACTGGGATCACCCTGAGGTTCGGGCCGAGCACGAGGACATCCTGCGGTTCTGGTTCGACCGCGGCGCCGCGGGAGTGCGCATCGACTCCGCCGCCCTCCTTGTCAAGGACGAAACCCTGCCGGATCTCCTCGCCAGCTACGGACCGGGCGAGCACCCGCACACCGACCGCGATGGGCTGCACGACATCTACCGCAGCTGGCGTGAGGTGGCCGAGTCGTACGGCAGTGACCGGGTGCTCATCGGCGAGATCTGGCTGCCCGATGCCGAGCGATTCGCGCTCTACCTGCGAGACGACGAGCTGCACACAGCATTCAACTTCGACTTCCTCGCCTGCCCCTGGGACGCGGCACCGGCTTCGCGCGTCGATCGACACCACGCTCGCTGCGCACGCGCCGGTCGGAGCTCCGGCAACGTGGGTGCTGTCCAACCACGACGTGACCCGACCGGTCACGCGCTACGGCCGCGACGACACGTCCTTCGCGTTCAAGCACAAGCGGGTTGGCACTCCGACCGACCTCGAGCTCGGGTATCGACGGGCCCGCGCAGCGGCGCTGCTCGCCATGGCCCTGCCCGGGTCGTTCTACCTCTACCAGGGCGAGGAGCTCGGGCTGCCTGAGGTCGAGGACATCCCCGTGGAGCTCCTGCAGGACCCGATGTACTTCCGCTCCGGCGGCAGCGACCCTGGCCGCGACGGCTGCCGCGTGCCCATGCCGTGGTCAGGCGAGGGCCCGCCGTACGGCTTCGTCCTCCCCGACTCGGCCGCTGAGCCTTGGCTGCCACAGCCCCCCGACTGGGCCCGATTGACCGTCGACGCCCAGCTGCAGGACCCAGAGTCGATCCTCTCGCTCTACCGGGCAGCGCTCCGGCTGCGCCGCGACGAGCCGGGGCTTGGCGACGGCACGCTCACGTGGATCGACGCATCCGCCGGGGTTCTTGCTTTCCGGCGCAGCGGCGAGTTCGTCTGCGCCGTCAACCTGAGCGACCAACCGGTCGCATTGCCCGTCCATCAGGAGGTCCTGCTCGCCAGTGCGCCGCTGGCGAGTGGGCAGCTCCCACCTGACACCGCGGTCTGGCTGCGGGTCTGAGCACTCACCACACCCACCAGAGTTAACTCAAAGAAGAGGGGAAGCGACACGGATGGCCACCAACCGGAAGACAGCGCTGGCAGTCCTTGCCGCGCTGGCCGCGACCAGCGTGCTCGCCGCGTGCGGCGGCGACGACGACAGCGACAACACCAGCAGCAGCGAGGGCGGCGAGCAGCTCAAGCTGAGCGTCGTCTCGCTCAAGCCGGGCAGCGAGCCGGCGGCCTTCGAGGCGTTCGACCAGCAGGTCGAGGAGTTCGAGGCCGCTAACACGGACATCGACATCGAGGGCGTCGAATACCAGTGGGAGGCGCCGACATTCGCCGCCCAGCTAGCCGGCGGCACGCTGCCGACGGTCTTCGAGATCCCGTTCACCGACGGCAAGACGCTGATCGAGAACGAGCAGATCGCGGACCTGACCGACTTCGTCGGCGAGTACGACTGGTCCGGCTCGCTCAACCCCAACGTCGCGGAGGCGGGGCAGGACGACAGCGGCAACATCTTCGCCGTGCCGAAGGAGGGCTACGGCATCGGCCTGCACTACAACCGCACGCTGTTCGAGCAGGCGGGCCTCGATCCCGACCAGCCTCCGACCACCTGGGACGAGGTGCGCGAGTACGCCAAGGCGATCGCCGAGAAGACCGGTCAGGCTGGCTACGCCCAGATGACGAAGGACAACACCGGCGGCTGGATGCTCACCACCCTGTCGTACGCGTTCGGTGGACGCCTGCAGGAAGGCGACCGTGACTCTGCAACGTCGACAATCGACAACCCAGAGACCACGGCAGCCCTCGAGGCTCTGCAAGCAATGCGCTGGGAGGACAACTCGATGGGCAGCGAGTTCCTCTACGACTGGACGGGCATCAACCAGGCCTTCGCTGCTGGCAAGATCGGCATGTACATGACGGGGTCTGACGTCTACACGGCGTTGTCGCGCGAGAACCAGATCAACCCGGACGACTACGGTCTGGCCGCTCTCCCATTGGCCGACGGCGGCGACGCCGGTGTCCTGGGCGGCGGCACGCTGATCGCGGTCAGCGCCAAGGCCTCCGACGAGGAGAAGGCAGCCGCGGCGAAGTGGATCGACTTCTACTACATGCAGAAGCTGGTCAACGAGGACCGGGCAGTCGCCGACGCCAAGACCCTTTCCGAGACCGACCAGCCGGTCGGCACCCCCGTGCTGCCGGTGTTCGACAAGGCGCAGTACGACCAGTCTCGTGAATGGATCGCCGACTACATCAACGTCCCGCTCGACCAGATGAGCTCGTTCACCGACAACATCTTCAACCAGCAGATCGTTGGTGAGCCGACGGCCCACACGCAGGAGGTCTACGCGGTGCTCGACTCGGTCGTGCAGTCGGTGCTGACGACGCAGGGCGCCAACATCGGTGACCTGCTCTCCCAGGCCCAGACGCAGGCCCAGAACATCATCGACCAGGGCTGAGTCCACAACACCACCGGCTCGGCCGGGAGCGAAGGCCCTCGCTCTCGGCCGAGCCAGCACCATCTAGTCATGACGAAAGGGTTCGTGCATGAGCAGCGTCGGCGCTGACGCAGAAGTGACCCAGCAGGCGCGACGGACGCCGGTCACATGGGCGCGCAACGGAGGCCTGTCCACACTGGTGTTCCTGTTGCCCATGCTGGTCATCTTCGGGGTCTTCTCGTGGTTCCCCATTGCTCGTGCTGTGGTCATGAGCTTTCAGGAGACCAACCTGATCGCACCCGCCCACTGGGTGGGGCTGGACAACTTCCGGCAGGTGTTCTCCGACCCGCTGCTGTGGATCGCTGTCAAGAACACGATCTACTTCGCCCTGCTCGCTCTCGTGTTCGGCTACCCCGTGCCGCTGGTGCTGGCGGTGCTCATGAGCGAGGTACGCCGGCGGCGAGGCATCTACACTGCGCTGGCCTATCTGCCCGTCGTCGTGCCGCCAGTCGTCGCCGTACTCCTGTGGAAGTTCTTCTTCGACGCCAGCCCGACCGGCGTCTTCAACACCATCCTCGGCTGGGTCGGCCTGGGACCGTACCCGTGGTTGCAGTCCACCACGTGGGCGATGCCGTCTCTGGTGCTGGAGGCCACGTGGGCTGCCGCCGGCGGCACGGTGATCATCTACCTCGCCGCGCTGACGAGTGTGCCGCCCGAGCTGTACGACGCGGCCGAGGTGGACGGCGCCTCGATCTGGCGCAAGGTCTGGCACGTCACGATGCCGCAACTTCGCGGCGTGATGCTCGTGCTGCTGATCCTGCAGATCATCGGCACGGCACAGGTGTTCCTCGAGCCGTTCCTGTTCACCGGGGGCGGCCCGGCCAACTCCACCCTGACGGTGATGCTGCTCATCTACAACTACGCGTTCGGCAACAGCCTCGGCAGTGACTACGGCGCCGCGACGGCGCTGAGTCTCCTGCTCGCGCTCTTCCTCGCCGTGCTGTCCGCCGTCTACTTCCGCCTCACGCGGAGCTGGAGCACATCATGACCACCCCGCTCCAGTCGCTGACTCCCGGTGCCGTCCCTACGGCGTCGGAGGAGGCTGCGCCGCCGCCGACCCCCGAACGGCGGCGGCGCGACCGTCGAGCTGGAGGAGACGCCGACCGCGGCCTCGTGTCCCCGTCCGACCGGCGGCGTCGCCTCGTACGCGGGTCGCTCGGGCTCAGCAACGGTGCGCTGTTGGTGCTGCTCGCGGTCGTCGGGCTAGGGCCGCTCCTCTGGCTCGCCAAGGCGGCGATCACCCCCACGCAGGACACCCTGCGCGAGCCGCTGGCGCTGTTCCCCAACGGTGTCGACTGGGCCAACCTCTCGACGGCATGGACGACCGCCAACATCGATCTGCACTTCGTCAACACCGTGTGGGTGGCGGCCGGTTCGTGGCTGTCGCAGATCGTGGTCGCCACGACCGCCGGGTACGCCCTTTCCGTGCTCCGCCCGAAGTACGGGCCGATCCTCACCGCAGCCGTCCTTGGCACCCTGCTGGTGCCGTCCGTCGTGCTTCTCGTTCCGCTTTACCTGACCGTCCTCGACGTCCCTGGCCTCAACATCAACCTCCTCAACTCCTTCTGGGCGGTGTGGCTGCCTGCGGGGGCGAGCGCGTTCAACGTCGTGTTGGTCAAGCGGTTCTTCGACAACCTGCCCCGGGAGATCTTCGAGGCGGCCCGGGTGGACGGTGCGGGGCCATTCCGGCTGTTCTGGTCCATCGTGCTGCCGATGTCGCGGCCGATCCTGGGTGTGGTGTCCGTCTTCGCGGTCGTTGCCGCCTGGAAGGACTACCTCTGGCCGCTGCTGGTGCTCCCCGACCCGCAGAAGCAGCCGCTGTCTGTACGACTCCCGGCCATGGCGGGCGTCGTCGAGCTGGACGTGCTGCTCGCCTCGCTGCTGATCTCGACGGCGTTCCCGATCGTGCTCTTCCTCGCGTTTCAGCGGCTCTTCCTGCGCGGGGCGGGACTGGGCGGCGCGGTCAAGGGCTGATCGGCAGTCGCGCGCGACAATGGCAGGCATGTCCCGCCAACCCACCAGCAGCCAAGCCCCGGCCGTGCAGCGGCTGCGGGTCCGCTACGCCAAGCGTGGGCGGTTGCGCTTCACGAGCCACCGGGACTTCCAGCGCGCCTTCGAGCGGGCGCTGCGTCGGGCCGGGGTGCCCATCGCGTTTTCGCAGGGGTTCAGCCCGCACCCGCGGGTGTCCTACGCCAACGCTGCGCCCACCGGTGCTGCGAGCGAGGCCGAGTACCTGGAGATCGCGGTCTCGTCACGCTGCGTGCCGACCACCGTACGGACGGCACTCGACGCAGCCCTGCCAGCCGGCCTCGACGTCGTCGAGGTCGTGGAAGCCGGCCAGGGGTCGCTCGCCGACCGACTCGAGGGGTCGGTATGGGAGCTTGTCCTTCCGGGCGTCGCCCCAGACGCGGCCGCAGCGGCGGCCACCGCCTTCCTCGCCGCCGACAGCGTGGAGGTCGAGCGGCTCACCAAGAACGGGGTCCGAACGTTCGACGCACGGGGGGCTGTCGTCGCCCTTGAGGTGACGCGCGGGGGTGACGCTGGGTTTGCAACGGCGCCTTGTGCGACAATGAGGGTGGTCGTACGGCATGGCACACCAACTGTGCGACCCGACGATGTCCTCGCCGGACTCCGTCGCGTGGCTTCCCTCGAGCCTCCCGCGCCACCCCAGGCGACGCGGCTCGCGCAAGGCCCGCTCGACGTAGTGTCCGGCACGGTCGGCGACCCGATGGCGCCCGACCGCGACGCGGCCTCAGGGCTGGCGGACGCGGGGGAGCCCGAGCCGTTGGCTGACGCCTGACGGAGGTCTCGTCGCCACAGGCTTATTTGTCGTGCTCGGCGCCACCGTGCATGACACAGAGAACTTTGCAGCCCCGCGCGGCGCCACGGTCAATGTTGACCGATGTGCCCGGGGCTCGACGGGAGACTGACAACCGAATGCTGGACACAGACTCGGTCGGCACCGAACCGACCGCCTCCAACATCGCAGATACCAGCGAGACACCAACCAACACCACGGCCGCCCGACCCCGAAGGCGTCGCGCCGCTTCCCGCCCCGCGGGTCCCCCGCAGGACAGCGCGGAGGGCAGCGCGGAGGCCGTCACGGCCACTGCGCCACCCACGGAGGAGCCGGCCGCACCGGCACCCCGCCGTCGGCGCCCGCGTAAGACGGCCACGGCCGCTCCGGACGACCAGACTGCCGAGCGCACCGCATCCCAGGCCGCGTCCGAGGTGAGCCCGGAGGTTGTCGACGGTCCCCCCGCGGGAGCCGACGCCCGGGCCGAGCCCGAGGCACCGGCCGAGGCCGCGACTCCCAGCAAGCGACGCCGCGCGACCTCTGCCGGCCCGCGCCGGCGACGGGGCAGCGCGGCGGCCGCAGAGGACTCGATCGAGGCCGGGCAAGTCGTCGAGCCTGTCGCCGCGGCCGAGGCAGACGCAGTCAACGCGCCCATCGCCCAGGAGTCGGTTGCTGCCGGCGACGCGACAGAGGAAGCGCCCGAGGAGGCTCCTGAGCCGACCGGGCGGTCCCGCCGCCCACGCGTTACGGCCGCTCCACCATTCATCGCTCCCGGCCCGCTCTTCCAGGAGCCCATCTCCGAGCGCGCGACCGCGGCGCTCATCGGCGGGGACGACATCGTCCTCGACGACGAGACCGAGGAGGCAGCCGAGGAGTCAGCCGATGAGGCGGCCACCGAGGACCACGACGGCGCCGCGAGGCGCCGCCGCCGGCGCCGCGGCGGCCGTGGTCGTCGTCGCCAAGGTGACGACGATGGCGCCGAGACCGAGGAGGACGCGGAGCCAGCAGCTGTCGCCGCCGAGCCCCAGGAGCAGGGTCTGGAGGAGCATGAGGAGGCCGACGAGCAGGACGGCACCTCCCGCCGCCGCCGTCGCCGTCGCCGTCGGGGTGAGGACACCCAGCTGTCGCCCGACGACCCGGCGCAGACGGTCGTACGGGTGCGTGAGCCGCGTGCCCGTACGACGGACGAGGTCACCGCGCTCAAGGGCTCGACCCGCATCGAGGCCAAGCGTCAGCGTCGACGGGAGGGTCGCGAGGCAGGCCGCAAGCGCCCGCCGATCCTCAGCGAGGCCGAGTTCCTGGCCCGGCGCGAGGCCGTCAAGCGGCTGATGGTTGTCCGTGAGATGGGCGACCGGACACAGATCGCGGTGCTCGAGGATGGGATCCTCGTCGAGCATTACGTCAGTCGCGCCACCCAGCAATCCCTGATCGGCAACGTCTACCTCGGCCGGGTGCAGAACGTGCTACCCGCCATGGAAGCGGCGTTCGTCGACATCGGGCGGGGGCGCAACGCCGTTCTCTACGCGGGCGAGGTCGACTGGGACCTGCTCGGCGAGGCGGGCCAGCCCAAGCGCATCGAGTCGGCGCTCAAGTCCGGTCAGAGCGTGCTCGTCCAGGTCACCAAGGACCCGGTCGGCCACAAGGGCGCCCGGCTCACCAGCCAGGTCAGCCTCCCCGGCCGCTACCTCGTCTACGTGCCGGGTGGGTCGATGAGCGGCATCAGCCGCAAGCTCCCCGACACCGAACGGTCCCGGCTCAAGAACATCCTCAAGGGTGTCGTGCCCGAGGACGCCGGCGTGATCGTCCGTACCGCCGCAGAGGGCGCCACCGAGGCCGAGCTCACCCAGGACGTCGAGCGACTCGCCGCCCAGTGGGCGGACATCCAGAAGAAGGCGCAGTCGGGCAATGCTCCGGCTTTGCTCTACGGCGAGCCCGACCTGACTGTGAAGGTCGTCCGCGACCTGTTCAACGAAGACGTCAGCGAGCTCGTCGTGGAGGGCGACGAGGCCTGGGACACGATCGAGTCGTACGTGTCCTTCGTCGCACCCCATCTCGTCGACCGGCTGCGCAGGCACACCGGCACCGCCGACGTCTTTGCTACCTACCGCATCGACGAGCAGATCGCCAAGGCCCTCGACCGCAAGGTGTGGCTCCCGTCGGGCGGCTCGCTCGTCATCGACCGCACCGAGGCAATGACAGTGGTCGACGTCAACACCGGCAAGTTCACGGGCTCCGGGGGCAACCTCGAGGAGACGGTGACGCGCAACAACCTGGAGGCCGCCGAGGAGGTCGTCCGACAGCTCAGGCTGCGTGACATCGGCGGCATCATCGTCATCGACTTCATCGACATGGTGCTCGAGAGCAACCGCGATCTCGTGCTGCGGCGTCTCGTTGAGTGCCTGGGTCGCGACCGTACGAAGCATCAGGTGGCCGAGGTCACCTCGCTCGGGTTGGTGCAGATGACCCGGAAGAAGATCGGTACGGGTTTGCTGGAGGCGTTCTCCGAGCCGTGCGAATGCTGCAACGGGCGCGGCATCGTCGTGCACGTCGAGCCCATTGAGCCGACCAAGGAGCGCGCCAGCGATTCCGACAAGGCGACCAGCGAGACCGGCAAGCGCACCCGGCGTTCGGGCCGCTCGAAGGAGCCGGCCGCCGCCCCTCCCGCCGGCCCGGACGCGGCGGAGCTGCTCGCCAAGGTGGCGGCGGCGAGCGGCCACGCCGACGAGCCCTCCGGCGTGGGCGAGAGCATGGCCGTCACAGCGGAGCCGTCCGTGGCAACGGACGTGGCGGCAGAGCCTGAGACGACAACGGCGCCCGCGCGGGCGGCCAAGCCGAGGCGGCGTCGAGCCACCCGCCAGGCCGGTCCGTCCACCGCGGACGCCTGAGGCGGGTCATGAGTGAGCCGGCTGCCGGCGTTCCCCGCCGTGCCGCCGGTTTGACCGGGCTACCGGCGATTCCGTACTCTTGACCGTCGGCGCAGATCGCGCCAAATCCTCGCTTGCCCGAGCCCGGTGCAGGCATGCGCAACGAACGTCGAAGTCAATTCGAGGAAGTGAGTCCGCGGTGTACGCGATCGTCCGCAGCGGTGGCCGTCAGCAGAAGGTCTCCGTCGGTGACGTCATCGAGATCGACCAGCTTGGTGGCCAGACCGGCGACAGCCTCACCCTCCCGGCCGTCCTCCTCGTCGACGGTGAGACCGTCACCTCCGACGCGGGCACGCTCGCGGGCGTGACGGTGACGGCCGAGGTGCTCGGTGCCACCAAGGGCCCCAAGATCAAGATTCTGCGTTACAAGAACAAGACCGGATACCGCCGCCGCCAGGGTCACCGCCAGCACTACACCCAGGTCAAGGTCACCGGGATCGAGACCAAGTAGTCGGGCGTCTCCGACTCGATCAACAGGGAGCTTGCAGCAATGGCACACAAGAAGGGCGCCTCGTCCAGCAGGAACGGACGTGACTCCAACGCCCAGCGGCTCGGCGTCAAGCGCTTTGGTGGCCAGGTCGTGGGCGCGGGCGAGATCATCGTCCGGCAGCGCGGCACGCACTTCCACCCCGGTGAGGGCGTCGGTCGCGGCACCGACGACACGCTGTTCGCGAAGGTCGCCGGCGCGGTCGAGTTCGGCACCAGGCGCGGCCGCAAGGTCGTCAACATCGTCCCGGCCGGGGAGTAACCCCGCCAGGGCAGCATCATCAACGTCAGTCGAGGGCGGGCCGGTCATGGGCCCGCCCTCGCTGTCATTGTCGAGGACCAGAGACGAAGGAGGAACCGTCATGGCGATCCCGACCTTCGTCGACCGCGTCACGCTGCATCTGATCGCGGGCAACGGCGGCAACGGCGTGGCCTCGGTGCACCGCGAGAAGTTCAAGCCGCTCGGCGGCCCGGACGGCGGCAACGGCGGCCGCGGCGGTGACGTGGTCCTGGTCGTAGACCCCCAGACAACGACATTGCTCGACTACCACCGCTCGCCGCACCGCCGGGCCACAAACGGCGCACAGGGTGCGGGCGACGACCGCAACGGTGCCAACGGCCAGGACCTGCTGCTGCCGGTGCCCGACGGCACCGTAGTCTCGACGCCCGGCGGCGATGTGCTGGTCGACCTTGTCGGTGAGGGCACCTCGTTCGTCGTCGCGCAGGGTGGGCGTGGTGGGCTCGGTAACGCTGCCTTGGCGTCATCCAAGCGCAAGGCGCCGGGCTTTGCCCTCAAGGGTGAGCCGGGGGAGAGCCACGACGTCGTCATCACTCTCAAGACGGTGGCGGATGTCGGCCTCGTGGGCTTCCCGAGCGCAGGCAAGTCAAGCCTCATCGCCGCCATCTCCGCGGCGCGACCCAAGATCGCCGACTATCCGTTCACGACGCTGGTGCCCAACCTCGGCGTGGTGGAGGCGGGCGACGTCCGTTTCACCGTGGCCGACGTGCCGGGCCTCATCGAGGGAGCCAGCGAAGGCAAGGGCCTCGGGCACGACTTCCTCCGGCACATCGAGCGCTGCAAGGTGCTCGTGCACGTCATCGACTGCGCCACCATCGAACCCGGTCGCGATCCGCTCTCCGACCTCGACGTCATCGAGGCCGAGCTCGCGGCTCACGGCGGGCTCGAGGACCGGCCGCGGCTGGTCGTGCTCAACAAGGTCGACGTGCCGGAAGCGCGTGAGCTCGCGGAGTTCGTACGACCTGATCTCGCAGCCCGCGGCCTGGACTCGTACGAAGTCTCCGCCGCGACGCACGCGGGTCTGCGTGAGCTGACGTTCGCGCTGGCTCGCATCGTGGCGGCGGCCAGAGCTGCCGAACCGCCCCGCGAGGCCACGCGCATCGTCATCCGACCGGCGGCCCTCGACGACAGCGGATTCACTGTCACGCGTGAGGGCGGCGGTTTCCGCGTTCGCGGCGCCAAGCCGGAGCGCTGGGTGCGCCAGACCGACTTCAGCAACGATGAAGCCGTCGGCTTCCTCGCTGACCGGCTGGCGCGGCTTGGTGTCGAGGAACAGCTCGTCGCCAAGGGTGCACAGCCAGGCGACGCAGTGTTCATCGGTCCCGAGGACAATGCAGTGGTGTTCGACTGGGAGCCGACCTTGCAGGCCGGCGCTGAGCTGCTCTACGGCCCACGGGGCAGCGATCCACGACTCGAAGGACGTTGACTCCCGTTGACGCAGCACACCCGTGAGCCGGTCGCGGCCGCTCGCCGTGTTGTCGTCAAGGTTGGCTCGGCGTCACTGACCACGGTCGACGGTGGTCTCGATCCGGATCGCTTGCAGGCGCTGGTCGATTCGCTTGCCGCGCTTCGTGCGGATGGCCGCGATGTCGTGCTTGTTTCGTCTGGCGCGATCGCGGCTGGGCTCGCTCCGCTGGCTCTGCGGCGGCGACCAAGAGACCTTGCCTCGCAGCAGGCGGCCGCGAGTGTCGGTCAGGGTTTGTTGGTGGCGCGCTACACAGCGGCCTTCGCCACGTACGGACTCACTGTCGGGCAGGTGCTGCTCACCGTCGATGATGTGACCAGGCGCGCGCACTATCGCAACGCCTACCGCACCCTTCACCGGTTGCTCGACCTCGGCGTCGTTCCTGTCGTCAACGAGAACGACACCGTTGCCACGCATGAGATCCGGTTCGGCGACAACGACCGCCTGGCCGCGCTCGTCGCGCAGCTCGTACACGCCGACCTGCTGGTGCTGCTGTCTGACGTCGATGCGTTGTACGACAAGGACCCGCGCGACCCCGGGGCGGTGCCCGTCGAGGTGGTCGACGATGTCGAGCTCTTGCCCGGGGTGACGCTGGGCTCGACCGGCTCCGCCGGTATCGGTACGGGAGGCATGGTCACCAAGGTCGAGGCTGCGCGGATCGCCACGGGCTCGGGTGTCGAGGTGGTGCTCACGTCTGCGGCGAAGGCGAGGGATGCGCTGGCGGGTGCCCCGGTAGGGACGTGGTTCCGGCCTCGGGCGCAGCGCGCACGCACGCGATTGCTATGGCTCGCGTATGCCACCGAGGGGCGCGGCCGGCTGCACCTCGACGACGGTGCGGTGCGCGCGGTGGTCGCGCGACGCAAGTCGTTGCTGCCGGCTGGCATCACCGACGTCGACGGCGTGTTCGTCGCGGGCGATCCCGTCGACTTGGTCGACCCGTCGGGGCGCGCGGTCGCGCGTGGTCTCGTCAACTATGGCTCGGCCGAGCTGCCCGGCCTGCTCGGCCGGGACACCCGCGACCTGGCCCGTGAGCTTGGCCGCGAGTACGAGCGGGAGGTCGTGCACCGCGACGACCTCGTGGTGCTCGTCCGCGAGTGACCGAGGTGTCGCTGGCAATCTCCATTTGTCCACCGATTGGGCGAAACCGGCCGTCACGGTCCGTGAGATCTGCTTGGCTGTTCGCCAGGGGTTCGACCCTGGGGGGTGACGTGACAGCGACGCACCGTACTCGCTATTGGCACGTCACACTGACTCTCGCAGGCGCAGAACAATCCCTCGCCGACGTCGAGCGCGGTCTTTGCCAGCTGGCCGACCAACACCCCTTCCTGCTCGCCGGCCGATACGCCGCCTCCCGTGCCGAGATCTCCTACTGGGAGGAAGCGCGCGACGCCGACCAAGCATCGGCACTCGCACTAGGCATGTGGGAGGCGCATCGCGCGGTGGCCGCGCTGCCCGACTGGCAGGTGGTGGGGCTCGAGGTGCACGAACGTGAAGCCTTTCGGGACCGCAGCCATGAGCGACGCGGGTTGGCGACGGGCGAGCTCCGACCGTTTTGAACTCCCGCCGCAGCCGCCGTCTTGGCAGCTGGGCGGCCCGGCACCAGGGGCCGCCGGACTCGTATCCTGGATCACATGACCGCAGATCTTGCGACCCCTGTCTTGGACGCCGCTCGCCGGGCGCGTGCGGCGGCCACCGACCTGGCCGTGCGGTCGACCGGCGAGAAGGACGCTGCGCTGCGGGCGATGGCGGATGCGCTGGAGGCCGCTACCAGCGACATCCTCGCCGCCAACGCCGACGATGTGGCTCGGGCTGACGAGTCTGGGGTCGACCCGGCGGTCATCGATCGTTTGCGGCTGGACGCGTCGCGGATCGCCGCCATGGCCAACGGTCTGCGCCAGGTAGCCGCGCTGTCCGACCCGGTGGGCGAGGTCGTACGTGGTTACCGACTGCCCAACGGGCTCGACGTCTCGCAGGTGCGAGTGCCATTCGGAGTCGTTGGCATCATCTACGAGAGCCGCCCCAATGTGACGGCCGATGCCGCCGGACTGTGCCTCAAGAGCGGCAATGCCGTGCTGCTGCGCGGCTCGTCATCGGCACTCGCCTCCAACGAGGCCATCGTCCGAGTCCTGCGCTCCGCCATCGTTGACACGGGACTGCCGGCCGACGCGGTGCAACTGGTCGCGGGCGCGGGGCATGAGCCGGCCAAGCATCTGATGCGGGCTCGCGGACTGGTCGACGTGCTCATCCCGCGCGGAGGCGCGGGGTTGATCCGCAGCGTGGTCGACGAGTCGACGGTGCCGGTGATCGAGACAGGTGTGGGCAACTGCCACGTCTACGTGGACGCTGACGCAGACCTCGCGATGGCGTTGGAGATCCTGCTCAATTCCAAGACGCAACGGACGAGTGTCTGTAATGCCGCCGAGACGCTGCTGGTGCACGAAGCCGTTGCCGACGCGTTTCTCCCGGTTGCGCTGGGCGCGTTGCGCGATGCCGGTGTCACAGTGCACGGCGACGCGCGCGTCCAGTCCTACGACGACGGCGTGGTGCCGGCCACGGGCGAGGACTGGGACGTCGAGTACCTCTCGCTCGACATTGCCGCTGCGGTTGTGCCATCTCTCGAAGCAGCCGTGGAACACATCCGGGAGCATGGCAGCGGCCATACCGAGGCGATCGTCACGCGTTCGCACCCGGCCGCACGCCGCTTCGCCGCGACCGTCGACTCGGCTGCGGTGATGGTCAACGCGTCGACGAGATTCACCGACGGTGAAGAACTCGGCTTCGGCGCAGAGATCGGCATCTCGACGCAAAAGCTGCACGCCCGTGGCCCTATGGGCCTGCGTGAGCTGACGTCGACCACGTACGTCATCACCGGCGACGGCCAAGTGCGTCGCTGACGCGCGCTGGCCACCTCACCGCTAGGCTTTGCGGCCATGACCGCGACCGCGCTGATTGCCGCCGAGGCGACCCATGTGGAGAGAGACACCAACCCCGAGGTCTGGGGCATCGGCGCCCTCGTGATCCTGTTCGTTCTGCTGCTGATCACGATCACGTTCGGTAAGGGGCGTCCCAACGCGTGACGCGGCCGGGGCAGCGGTGACCGAGCCCAGCGCCGCGAGCCGGCGGCGCGTCGGCATCATGGGCGGCACGTTCGACCCCATCCACCACGGGCACCTGGTCGCCGCGAGCGAGGTGCAGGCCTGGTTCGCCCTCGATGAGGTGGTCTTCGTCCCGACCGGGCAGCCCTGGCAGAAGGTGACCCGCTCGGTGTCGACAGCCGAGGACCGCTACCTCATGACCGTCATTGCCACCGCGTCAAACCCTCGGTTCTCGGTCAGTCGGGTCGACATCGACCGCGGCGGGCAGACCTACACGGTGGACACGCTCCGCGACCTGCACGCGCAGCGAGGCGATGCCGACTTCTACTTCATCACCGGCGCCGACGCGCTCGAAAGGATCCTGACCTGGCGCGACGTCGACGAGCTGTTCGAACTTGCTCATTTCGTCGGATGTACGCGCCCAGGCCACACGCTTTCCACCGACGGCCTGCCCGGTGACCGGGTCACGCTGGTGGAGATCCCGGCGCTGGCGATCTCCTCCACCGAGTGCCGCGAACGGTCTCGCGCCGGTCAGCCAATCTGGTACCTCGTGCCGGACGGCATCGTGCAGTACGTCAGCAAGCGTCGCCTCTACACCGAGACGTGAGATCCTGGGGTCGTCTCGTGAAGCCGCACGGAAGGTAGCCAGTTGCCCGCAACACCCCGGGCCATCGAGCTCGTGACCGCCGCAGCCGAAGCCGCTGCCGACAAGCTGGCCGACGACATCGTCGCCTACGACGTCACCGAGCACTTCGCGATCACCGACGCGTTCCTGCTCTGCTCCGCACCCAACGACCGCCAGGTCAAGTCGATCGTCGACGCCATCGAGGATCGGTTGCGCACGCTGGGCGCCAAGGTGGCCCGCCGTGAGGGCGAGCGGGAGGGTCGCTGGGTGCTGCTCGACTTCGTGGAGATCGTCGTGCACGTGCAGCACTCGGAGGAGCGGGTGTTCTACGCGCTCGAGCGGCTCTGGAAGGACAGCCCCATCATCCCGTTGCCCGACACGGTCCGGGTCGGGCGGTCGGCGAGCGCTGACCGGGGCGGCTCAGGATTGTGAGCCCTTTCAATCCGCCCGACTTTCGTTCGCGTCGGGTCGTGCTGTGGCGGCACGGCCGTACGGAATGGAACTATGCCGGGCGTTTTCAGGGCCAGGAGGACATCGACCTCGACGAGACCGGCCGGGAGCAGGCTGTCCGCTCTGGGCGACTGCTGGCTTCGCTCGAGCCCGACGCCATCGTCAGCTCCGACCTGCGCCGCGCGCAGGACACGGCCGCCGCTCTCGCCGCCCTGGTGGACCTGCCGGTCAAGCTCGACCCCCGGTTGCGGGAGACCTACGCCGGTGAGTGGCAGGGGTTGACCGGGCCGGAGATCGCCGAGCAGTTCCCGGCCGACTACGCCGCCTGGCGGGCCGGCGACCCCGAGCTGCACGTCGGCGGCGGTGAGAGCCGCAAAGAGGTCGCCGACCGGCTGGCGGCGGCGGTGGCAGACGCCGCGGCCGCCTTGGGTCCCGGCCAGCTGGCGGTCCTGGTGACGCACGGCGGCGCCGCGCGGCTTGGGATGGCCAAACTGGTCGGTCTTCCGCTGGAGCGGTTCACCAACCTAGGCGGGCTGGCCAACTGCTCGTGGTCGCTGTTGTCCGAGTCGGCGCACGGCTGGGTGCTCGTGGAGCACAACGCGGGCACGCTTCCGATGGCCGTCACTATCGAGGAAGGCTGATACCGCGCGGGGGTTGGGAATGACCACGTTCAGCAGGACTTTCCCCGCATCGCGAGGCCTGCTTGTCTAGTGGTGCGGGGCAAATCCTTGTGGTGGGCGGTGGGCCCCGGGGGATTTCGTCGGGTCGCGAGGCCTCGGGTACAGTAGGCGAGCCCGAAAGGGCACCGGGGCTGTGGCGCAGCTGGTAGCGCACCTCCATGGCATGGAGGGGGTCAGGGGTTCGAGTCCCCTCAGCTCCACCCGTATCACCGCGGTTCAACCCGCATCCTCAGTTCCGTCGTGCCAGGTCGCGCGGTACTCCTCGGACCTTCCTCGATCGCCTTCCCTATTCGGTGGCGCCCGTAGTCCGGAGTGCCCGAGGATGCCGTGATGACGACTTCGGATGCGAGTGAACCCGTCCCGACGCGCTGGACGAAGTCGACCGTGTACCGCGACATGTGGGTCGACCCGGACGACGACCCGCGCGAAACCGATGTCGGGGCCGTCGATGAACGCGGCATACTCCTCGACTATCTGGGCCATTACCGGCTGACGCTCGAGATGAAGTGCGCCGACCTGGACGCCGAGCAGCTTGCCCAGCGATCCGTCCCACCATCCACGATGTCCCTGCTCGGGCTGGTCCGGCATCTGACCGAGGGGGAGCGACACCTTCGCCGGGTCATGGCCGGCGAGGACGCACCGAAGTTGTACTGCACCGATGAGGACCGTGACGGCGACTTTAACGGCGCGATCGCCGACCCGGCCGTCGTGGCGGACGCCTGGCGGCAATGGCGGGCCGAGGTAGAGCTGACCGACCAGTTCATTGCCGGAGTCGCCGACCTCGGCACCTGGAACGCCGGCGTCTCCGACCTCGGCCCCGACGGGGCGGACCTGCAGCTTCGCGACATGCTGGTGGCGCAGATCGCCGAGTACGCGCGGCACTGCGGCCACGCCGATCTCCTGCGCGAGCGCATCGACGGCCGCGTCGGCCAGTAAGCGCCCTCGACGGGGGACTGGAGCAGCGGCAGAAAGTCAGCAACAGTCCTGACGCGAGCGGCAGCCGGACGCAGCGATCAGCAGCGCTCAGGCCTTCGGTGGCTCACGCCGCTCGTTTCGGCGTGACTTGCCTGTTGAGCGGCAGGACCATCGAGCATGGGCATGTCTAGCGGTGATCTCGGAACGGGGCTGCTAGACCGGCAGGGCGAGCGAGCGGCCGTGGATCGGGTGGTCGACCGGGCGCGGGCGGGTAACAGCGCCGTGCTGGTCATGCGTGGCGAGCCCGGGATCGGCAAGACAGTCCTGCTGGACTATGCGGTGAGCCGGGCGTCGGCGTCGGACCTCCGTGTGGTCCGGGGCGGGGGCGTCGAGTCGGAGATGGAGATCGCATTCGCCGGGCTGCACCAGGTGTGCATGCCATTGCTCGGCCACATGGACCAGTTGCCGAAGCCGCAGCGGGACGCGCTGGCGGTCGCCTTCGGGATGCTGGAGGGGCAGGCCCCGGATCGTTTCCTGGTCGGCCTGGCCGTGCTGAGCCTGCTGGCCGCGGCGGCGGAGGACCAGCCGCTGGCCTGTGTGGTGGACGACGCGCAGTGGCTCGACCGGGCCTCGGTGCAGTGCCTGGCGTTTGCGGCGCGGCGGCTGCTGGCCGAGCCAGTGGCCCTGATCTTCGCGGTGCGCGAGCTTGAGGACGACCATGAGCTAGCCGACCTGCCAGAACTGACCGTCACTGGGCTCGGTAAGCCCGACGCGCGGACCTTGCTGGCCTCGGCGATCGGCGGGCGACTGGACGCGGAGGTCCGGGATCGGATTGTGGCCGAGACCCGGGGCAACCCGCTTGCCCTGCTGCAGTTGCCCCGCGGTCTGGGACCGGCCGAGCTGGCGGGTGGTTTCTGGCTTCCCGACACGCGACCACTGGCCAGCCGCATCGAAAACAGCTTTCACCGGCAGTTCCAGTCGCTTCCGCGCGAGACGCAGCGGTTCTTGCTGACCGCCGCGGCCGATGCGACCGGCGCCACGACCTTGTTATGGGGCGCAGGCGAGCTGCAGGGGATCCCAGCCGACGCCGCCATGCCTGCGCAGGCTGCGGGACTGATCGAGCTCGGCGCCCGGGTGCACTTCGGCCATCCGCTGATCCGTTCGGCGGTCTATCAGGCGGCCTCTGCTGGCGACCGGCGGGAGGCGCATCGCGCGCTGGCCGAGGCCACCGATCCTGAGGCTGATCCTGACCGGCGGGCCTGGCATCTGGCCCACGCTGCGGTGGCGCCGGACGAGTCAGTGGCCGGCGAGCTGGAACGCTCGGCCGGCCGGGCCCAAGCGCGTGGCGGACTGGCGGCGGCGGCGGCGTTCCTGGAGCGCGCGGCGGCACTGACACCGGACCCGGCGCAACGCGCCGAACGGGCCCTGGCTGCGGCTCAGGCGAAGATCCAAGCGGGCGCGTTCGATGCGGCGGTGCAGCTGCTGGGTATGGCCGAGACCGCACCGCTCAACGAATTCCAGCGTGCTCGCGTTGATCTCCTGCGGGCTCAGCTGGCGTTCGCCGCAAACAGGGGCAGCGACGCCCCGCCACTGCTGCTGAGCGCCGCCAAACGGCTCGAGCCCATTGATGCCGGTCTTGCCCGCGAGACCTACCTGGACGCGCTGAATGCCGCACTGTTCGCGGGGCGCCTGGCCAGTCCGGGCGGAACACCGCAGGAGGTGGCTGCGGCAGCGCGGGCGGCGCCGCGGCCGCCCCACCCGCCGCGCGCGCCCGATCTCCTCCTCGACGGCCTGGCCGCGAACTTCAGCGAAGGATATGCGGCAGGATCGCCCCTACTCCGACGCGCGCTGAGCGCCTTCGACGAGGAGATGTCCGCGGAGGCGGATGCTCGTTGGCTGTGGCTGGCCTGTGTCGCGGCTATGCACCTGTGGGATGACGCCAGGTGGGACTCGCTGTCCGGCCGGTACGTCCACCTCACCCGCGACGCCGGTGCGCTGAGCGAACTTCCCCTCGCCCTAAGCCAACGCATCTACGTGCTCCTGTTCGCCGGCGAGCTGGGCGCCGTGGTCTCCCTGGTCGAGGAAGTGCAGGTTGTTACGGAGGCAACGGGAAGCCGCCTCGCACCGTATGGTTCCCTGGCCCTCGGCGCGTTGCGGGGCCGCGAAGCCGAGATTTCCATGCTGGCGACCGCCACCAAGGACGAAGTTGTCCAACGTGGCGAGGGTATCGGGATCGGCCTCTGCGATTGGGCGACCGCGGTGCTCCACAACGGTCTTGGCCATTATCAGAACGCGATGGCAGCAGCCGAAACGGCCAGCGCATACCTCCCAAACGTGAGCGTCACAGTGAACTGGGGCCTGGTCGAGCTGGTCGAGGCGGCCACCCGCTGCGGGTTGCCCGAGCGCGCCACCGACGCGAGTGCGGCGGCTGTCGGAGTCCACCGGTGCCAGCGGCTCCGATTGGGCACTGGGGGTCGAGGCGCGTTCACGGGCACTGGTGAGCGAGGGCGAGACCGCTGATCGTCTGTACCGTGAGGCGATCGCGCGGCTCGGCCGCACCCGCATGCGGGTGGATCTGGCCCGCGCGCATCTGCTCTACGGCGAATGGCTACGGCGTGAGGAGCGCCGTACCGACGCGCGCGACCAGCTTCGCGTCGCCCACGAGATGCTGACTGCGATGGGTATGGATGCGTTCGCGGACCGCGCCCGGCGAGAGCTGCTGGCGACCGGGGAAACCGTGCGCAAGCGTACGGTGGACACGCTCACCGATCTGACGGCCCAGGAGGCCCAGATCGCCAAGCTGGCCCGGGACGGGCGCACCAATCAGGAGATCGGCGGCCAGCTGTTCATCAGCCCTCGCACCGTCGAGTGGCACCTGGGCAACGTCTTCACCAAGTTGGGCATCACCTCCCGCAAAGACCTCCGGTGACCCCCATCGCGGCGATCCGCGAGGACGTCCCGAGCACCGGTCAACTCGCCGCAACGCCGGCGGGCGGCTGCGAAAAGCGGATACACGCCTCCGCCGGTCCCTGTACCCGGGCACAACCCGGGCCCCTACCCAGGTCCGGGCCGGGGACGACACGCGCCGGTCGGCGCGAGGGTGACTCCATGAATGAGACCTGTGACCGGTGCGGACCAGCGGTCCGCGCGATGTATCGCCTCGATGGCGCCGGCGATCTCTACCTGTGCGGACACTGCTGTAGCCAGCTAAGGCCGGCGCTGTCCGCACGGGGCGGGACCATGCGGCCCATCAGCGAGCATGCGCTCGTCCGGTGGGCAAGCTAGCGGACGCCGACCCTGAATCGCCCGGTCCCGGCAGGCCCCGCTGTCACCTCGGGGGCGTGCGGTTCAGGCTGGTGCGCCGACGGAGTCGTAGTCTGCGGCTGGGCTCGCCGTTGCGCGGCATAGCACCGAGCTTAGATTCCGAGACTGGCCCTGCAGGTTAGTGAGTACGCGCGTGACGTGCGCCGGATCTTTGTTGGCCTACGTTGTTCATGTCGGCGTGACTTGCCTGGTGAGCGGCGGGACCATCAAGCATGGGCATGTCCAGCGGTGATCCGGGGACGGGGCTGCTGGACCGGCGCGGCGAGCGGGCGGCAGTGGACCGGGTGCTGGACCAGGCGCGGGCGGGCAGCAGCGCCGTGTTGGTGGTGCGCGGCGAGCCCGGGATCGGCAAGACGGTGCTGCTGGACTATGCGGCGAGCCAGGCGTCGGTTTCGGACATGCGTGTGGTCCGGGGCTGGGGCGTCGAGTCGGAGATGGAACTTCCGTTCGCCGGGCTGCACCAGCTGTGCATGCCGTTGCTTGGCCGGTTGGAACGGCTGCCGGGGCCGCAGCGTGACGCGCTGGCGGTCGCCTTCGGGATGCTGGAGGGGCCGGCCCCGGATCGGTTCCTGGTCGGCCTGGCGGTGTTGGGTCTGTTGGCCACGGCGGCTGAGGACCAGCCGCTGGCCTGTGTGCTGGATGACGCGCAGTGGCTCGACCGGGCCTCGGTGCAGTGCCTGGCGTTTGCGGCGCGGCGGCTGCTGGCCGAGCCGATCGCGCTGATCTTCGCGGTGCGCGGGCTTAGCGACGACCATGAACTGGCTGGGATGCCCGAGCTGACCGTTACCGGGCTCGGCCACGACGACGCGCGCACCTTGTTGGCTACGGCGGTCGGTGTACGGGTGGACGCCGAGGTGCGGGACCGGATCGTGGCCGAGACACGCGGCAACCCGCTGGCCCTGCTGCAGCTGCCCCGCGGTCTGGGACCGGCCGAGCTGGCCGGCGGGTTCTGGCTGCCCGGCACCCTGCCGCTGACGAGCCGCATCGAAAACAGCTTTCACCGGCAGTTCCAGTCCCTGCCGCGCGAAACACAGCGGCTGCTGCTGACCGCCGCGGCCGAGCCGACTGGCGCCGTGACCTTGTTGTGGCGCGCAGGCGAGCTGCAGGGGATCCCGGCCGAGGCCGCCGCGCCTGCGCAGGCCGTGGGACTGGTCGAGCTGGGCGCCCGGGTGCATTTCGGCCATCCGCTGGTCCGTTCGGCGGTCTATCAGGCGGCCTCTGCTGGCGACCGGCGGGAGGCGCATCGCGCGCTGGCCGAGGCCACCGACGCTGAGGTTGATCCCGACCGGCGCGCCTGGCATCGCGCCCACGCTGCGACGGGGCCGCACGAGGAGGTGGCTACCGAGCTGGAGCGCTCGGCCGGGCGCGCCCAGGCGCGTGGTGGCCTGGCGGCGGCGGCTGCGTTCCTCGAGCGCGCGGCGGCACTGACACCGGACCCGGCGAAGCGCGCCGACCGCGCGCTCGCTGCCGCTCAGGCGAAAGTTCAGGCGGGCGCGTTCGAGGCGGCGGTGAAGCTGCTGGGTATGGCCGAGGCGGCACCGCTCGACGAGTTACAGCGTGCTCGCGTTGATCTGCTGCGGGCTCAGCTCGCGTTCGCAGCAAGCCGGGGCAGCGATGCCTCGCCACTGCTGCTGAGGGCGGCCAAACGGCTTGAGCCCATCGACGCCGATCTGGCCCGTGCCACTTATCTGGACGCGCTGAATGCCGCGCTGTTCGCGGGTCGCTTGGCAAGTCCGGGCGGAACGCCGCAGGAGGTGGCAGCGGCAGCGCGTAAGGCGCCACGGCCGCCGCACCCGCCACGCGCGCCGGATCTCCTGCTGGACGGCCTGGCCGCGAAGTACAGCGAAGGATACGCGGCAGGATTGCCCCTACTGCGGCGCGCATTGAGCGCCTTCGACGGGGAGACGTCGGCGGAAGAGGATCTTCGTTGGCTGTGGCTGGCCTGTATCGCTGCTGTCGATCTGTGGGACGACGACCGGTGGGAGACGCTGTCCGTTCGGCTCCTACATCTCACCCGCGACTGCGGCGCTCTCAGCGAGCTTCCCCTCGCCCTGACCCAACGCATCTACGCGCTCCTGTTCGCCGGTGAGCTGGCCGCCGCGGCTTCCCTCGTCGAGGAAATGCAGGTCGTCACCGAGGCAACGGGAACCCGCATGACGCCCTACGGTGATGTGTGCCTCGCCGCGCTGCGGGGCCGCGAAGGCGGGATCTCCGACCTGGCCACCGCCACCAAGGACGAAGCCATGCAACGTGGCGAGGGTATCGGGATCGGCCTCACTGATTGGGCGACCGCAGTACACGATAACGGTCTTGGCCACTACGAGAACGCGATGGCAGCAGCCGAAACGGCCTACGCATACCTCTCTGACGTGAGCGCCTCAGTGAACTGGAGTCTGGTCGAGCTGGTCGAGGCGGCCACCCGCTGCGGGTTGCCCGAGCGCGCCACCGACGGAGTGCGGCGGCTGTCGGAGTGCACCGGGGCCACCGGCACCGATTGGGCGCTCGGGGTCGAGGCGCGTTCCCGGGCACTGGTGAGCGACGGCGAGACCGCTGATCGTCTGTACCGTGAGGCGATCGCGCGGCTCGGCCGCACCCGCATGCGGGTGGATCTGGCCCGCGCGCATCTCGTCTACGGCGAATGGCTACGGCGTGAGGATCGCCGTACCGATGCGCGCGAGCAGCTTCGCGTCGCGCACGAGATGCTGACCGCGATGGGGATGGACGGTTTCGCCGACCGCGCCCGCCGCGAGCTGCTGGCCACCGGGGAAACCGTGCGCAAGCGCACGGTGGACACGCTCACCGATCTCACCGCGCAGGAGGCCCAGATCGCCAAGCTAGCCCGCGACGGGCGCACCAACCAGGAGATCGGCGGCCAGCTGTTCATCAGCCCTCGCACCGTCGAGTGGCACCTGGGCAACGTCTTCACCAAGCTGGGCATCACATCACGCAAAGACCTCCGCTGACCCCATCGCCCGCGATCCGCGAGGACGTCCCGAGCAGTGGTCAACTCGCCGCAGCGCCTGCCGCGCTGCTGGGAGCAAGCGCACACGCAGGCCTTGCCGGTCCCCGTGCCCGGGCACAACCCGGTGCCATCTGCGGAGAAGCGCAGGTAGTCCTGGTTGCTGTCCCAGTCGCCTAGCGGTAGCCACTCTAGGCTCCGGACATCCGACGGCAGGCCCGAGTCATAGTGCCGACGTGGCTGCTGAACGCTGGACTCTTGACTGTCCGGCCGGTTAGCGGCTTGCAGATCGAGCCGTGGGGCCATCCACTTGGAGTGTGGCCGGCGGTGATGGCGAAGCCAGGTTGCTCGGCCGGCGCGGCGAGCGCGCAGCGGTGGATCGGGTGCTGGAGCGGGCGCGGGCGGGTAACAGTGCCGTGCTGGTGGTGCGCGGCGAGCCGGGGATCGGCAAGACGGTGCTGCTGGACTATGCGGTGAGCCGGGCGTCGGACTTCCGCGTTATCCGGGCCTCGGGCGTCGAGTCGGAGGTGGAGCTTCCGTTCGCCGGGCTGCACCAGTTGTGTGTGCCGTTGCTTGGCCGGTTGGAGCTGTTGCCGAAGCCGCAGCGGGAGGCGCTGGCGGTCGCCTTCGGGATGCTGGAGGGGCAGGCTCCGGATCGTTTCCTGGTGGGCCTGGCGGTGTTGAGTCTGCTGGCCGCGGCGGCGTCGGACCGGCCGCTGGCCTGTGTGGTGGACGACGCGCAGTGGCTCGATCAGTCCTCAGTGCGGTCACTGACGTTTGCGGCGCGGCGGCTGCTGGCCGAGCCAGTGGCCTTGATCTTCGCGGCGCGGGAACTCAGCGACGAGGATGAGCTGGCTGGCATGCCCGAGCTGACGGTCTCACGACTTGGCGATCCCGACGCGCGCACCTTGCTGGCTTCGGCGGTCCCCGGGCGGCTGGACTCGCGGGTGCAGGATCGGATTGTCGCCGAGACGCGCGGCAACCCGCTTGCCCTGCTGCAGCTGCCGCGCGGTCTGGGACCTGCCGAGCTGGCCGGCGGCTTCTGGCTTCCGGGCACGCGACCGCTGGCGAGCCGCATTGAACACAGCTTCTTTCGGCAGTTTCAGGCGCTCCCACGTCACACGCAGCGGCTGCTATTGACGGCCGCGGCTGAGCCAGTCGGCGATGTGACCTTGCTCTGGCGTGCTGCCCAGCTACAGGAAATTCCCGCCGACGCGGCGGCGCCTGCCGAGGCTGCGGGATTGGTCGAGTTCGGCGCCGCGGTCCGGTTCGTCCATCCCCTGGCGCGCTCCTCGGTCTACCGGTGGGCGTCTGCGGGTGACCGGCGAACCGCGCATGGCGCGCTGGCCGAGGCCACCGATGCGGAGGCCGATCCCGATCGGCGCGCCTGGCATCTGGCCGAAGCTGCCGGCGGCCCCGACGAGGACGTCGCCGCCGAGCTCGTGCGGGCGGCCGACCGCGCCGAGGCGCGCGGCGGACTAGCCGCCGCGGCAGCGTTTCTCGAGCGCGCCGCCGCGCTGACACCCGAGCGCTCGCGCCGTGCCCAGCGGGCCTTGGCGGCGGCGCAGAGCAAGTACGAAGCAGGCGCACTCGACGACGCCCTGGCACTCCTCGGCGCCGCGGAGGCCGGCGCGCTGGACGACTCCCAGCGCGCCCGCGTGCATTTGCTGCGCGCTCAGATCGCGTTCGCGTCCAGGCGCGGCAGGGACGCGCCCCAGCTGTTGCTGAAGGCCGCTTGCGAACTCGAAGCAGTCGACCCCAACCTCGCGCGTACGACCTACCTCGAGGCCCTCTCGGCAGCAATGTTCGCTGGCCGCCTGGTCCGCGGCGGCGGCGCGGTGGAGATCAGCGAGGCTGCGCTGGCTGGTCCCCCACCGCCGGCAGCGCCGGGTCCCTCAGATCTCCTCCTCCAAGGGTTGGCGGTTCAGTTCACCGCGGGCTACGCGGCGGGCGCGCCGATCATCAAGGAGGCGCTCCGCGCCTTTCGCGGGACGACCGCCCTCGCACCAGAGGATGCCCGTTGGCTCTGGTTCGCCAGCCAGATCGCGTTGCATCTGTGGGACGACGCGTCTTGGACCGTGCTCTCGACGCGGCACCTCGAGCTCGTACGCGAGGCCGGGGCGCTGACCGCGCTGCCGTTTGTCCTCGCCAATCGCAGCAGTGTCTACGCGTGGTCCGGCGAGTTGGCCGTGGCGGCCTCGCTCGAGGAGGAGCTGCGGGCCGCCATCGAGGCGACCGGGATCGCCCCTGTCCCCTACGGTGCCCTCTCGATTGCGGCTCTGCGTGGTCGCGAGACCGAGTTCTCGGAGCTCATCCAAACGTCGGTCGGGGAGGCCGAAGCGCGCGGGGAGGGGCTCGCGCTGACCGTCACCGAGATGCTTCGTGGAACGCTGTACCTCGGGCTCGGCCGCTACGACGAGGCCCTGGCCGCGGTCCGGCAAGCCGAGCGCTACCAACACGAGGGCCCGGCGATGTGGACGCTCACCGAGCTGATCCAGGCGGCCGTCCGGTCGGGACAGCCTCAGCTAGCCGGCCATGCGCTTGAGTTGCTCGTGGAGACGACCCGCGCCGCCGGCACCGACTGGGCGCTCGGGATGGAAGCCCTCTGCCGCGCCCTGCTCAGTGACGGCGTTCCCGCCGAGCGGCTCTATCAGGAGGCGATCAAGCGGCTCGGGCGCTCGACCATACGCGTGCAGCTGGCCCGCGCGCATCTGCTGTACGGCGAATGGCTCCGGC
This sequence comes from uncultured Actinomycetota bacterium, assembly GCA_963799425.1. Lineage (GTDB taxonomy): Bacteria > Actinomycetota > Actinomycetes > Jiangellales > Jiangellaceae > CAVWSM01. The sequence continues at coordinate 105,214 of CAWCXA010000011.1, forward strand.
GCGAGGAGCGCCGGACCGATGCGCGCGAGCAGCTTCGCGTCGCCCACGAGATGCTGACCGAGATGGGTATGGAAGGTTTCGCCGACCGCGCCCGCCGCGAGCTGCTGGCTACCGGGGAGACCGTGCGCAGGCGCACGGTCGAGACAATTGACGAGCTCACGGCCCAAGAGGCCCAGATCGCCAAGCTAGCCCGGGATGGGCGCACCAACCAGGAGATCGGGGGCCAGCTGTTCATCAGCCCCCGCACCGTCGAGTGGCACCTGGGCAACATCTTCAGCAAGTTGGGCATCACCTCCCGCAAAGACCTCGGCTGACATCGTCGCCGCGACTGTTACAGCTCCTCGATGGCGGCCTGCGCAGTTCCTGCACCGAATCCGTCGCATCGCCGATTACCCGAGCAGGGGATGACGGGATAGTCGAATCGTCGGCACACGCTCCGCCGCCGACGTCAGAGCCTCACCAACAGCACGACGTTCAGGATCCTGCAGTCCTTGCGTCACGACATCGGCGCCGGATCGCAGGTCCATCCCCTGAGAGAAGGGACCGGCATGCCTCGCATCGGTGTCATTCTTGGAAGTACCCGCCCTGGTCGGCGAGGTGAGCAGGTCGCCCGATGGGTGATGGACATCGCCAGTCGGCGCAACGACGGAGAGTTCGAGCTCGTCGACCTCGCCGACTACCCGCTCCCGCACTTGGACGAGCCGCTGCCGCCAAGCATGGGTCAATACCAGAACGCGCATACACAGCACTGGGCGGCGACCATCGGGCGCTTCGACGGTTTCGTCTTCGTCACACCCGAGTACAACCACTCCACCTCGGGCGTGCTCAAGAACGCGATCGACTACCTCTACGCCGAGTGGAACGACAAAGCCATGGGCGTCGTCTCCTATGGCGCCGTCGGCGGCGCGAGAGCCGCCGAGCACCTGCGCCTGATCGCTGGTGAGCTGCAGATGGCAGACGTACGGACGAATGTTGCACTGTCCTTGTTCAACGACTTCGAGAACTTCACCGACCTCACACCCGCCGCGTACCAGCGGGAGGCGCTGGAGACACTGCTCAGTCAGGTCATCGCCTGGAGTCAGGCGCTGGCACCGCTCCGCACGCTTCTTCGCGCCGCCTGACATCTACGACTGCCCTTGACAGGAGGTACCTGGTCATGAATGTGACACTCACCGGTGCAACCGGGTTCATCGGATCTCACGTACTGGCGGAGCTCCAAGCACACGGTCACGAGGTGACGGCGCTTGTGCGCGACGACGCCCAGGCCGACGTCGTCTCCGCCCGTGGCGCCAAGCCGACCGTCGTCGACCTCTATGACCGACCGGCGGTAGCCGATCTGCTCAGCAGTGCAGACGGAGCTATCCACACCGCCAGTCCGGGCGACGCCACCAGCGCAGCCTTGGATTCGGCCGTCGTGGATGCCGCGATCAATGCGTTCGCGGGCACTGGCAAGCCATACCTTCACATCAGCGGTCTATGGGTGTACGGCGCCAACCCGTCCATCACCGAGCAGTCCCCTTTCAATGCACCTGCACTGGTGTCGTGGAGGGAACCGATCGAACGCCGAATACTCAGCGCGGAAGACATGCGCGGAGTCGTGATCGTTTCCGGTGTCGCGTACGGCGACGGGGGCGGCGGGGTTCCCGGACTGCTTCTGGGATCGCCCCGAGACGACGCGGGCAATCTGATCATGCTCGGCACGGGACAACAACACTGGCCGACCGTCCATGTTGCGGATCTGGCTGACATGTTCCGCCGCGCGTTCGAATCCGGCTCGGCCCGCGGCTACTACGTCATCGGCAACGGAGAGAATTCGACCGCTGCGGACCTGACCGCAGCGGCCGCCGTCGCAGTCGGCGCTCCGGGAGCGGTTCCCGGTTCAGACGACGAGGCTCGGGCGCGCTTAGGCGACTACTTTGCCGAAGTCCTCCTGCTCGATCAGAGCACCGTCGCAGCCAAGGCTCGATCAGAGCTTGGTTGGTCCCCCAGCCACCCGGGACTCGTCGACGAGTTCCGCCACGGTAGCTATCGGAAGTGAGAGTCTGCGGAGCCTGATCCATCGTGGGTACCTCGACATTCCCACTCGGCAGCCGCCAAGTGCGACGGACTGGGTACGGCGCGATGCAGCTCGCCGGCCCCAACGTCTTCGGCGGGCCGGACGACCCGGTCGCTGCCATGGGCGTTCTGCGAGCTGCCGTCGCCGCCGGAGTCGATCACATCGACACTGCCCAGTACTACGGTCCGGACATCGTCAACGAGCTGATCCGCGACGCGCTCTACCCCTACTCGCCGGAGCTGGCGATCGTCAGCAAGGTCGCTGCCCGCCGGGACGAGGTGGGCGCGGTGCTGCCCTATGACGACCCCGACCAGCTGCGCGCGGGCATCGAGGACAACCTGCGCAGCCTAAGGGTGGACCGGCTGGCCGCGGTCAACCTGCGCCTGCTCGGGCACGGCCTGGTCGACGCCCGCTTCGACGACCAGCTGGCCGCCATGGTGCAAGCCCGCGACGACGGGCTCATCGCGGGAGTTGGGTTGAGCAACGTCAGCCTCGAACAACTGCGGCACGCCCTACAGGGCACCGACATCGTCTGCGTGCAGAACATGTTCCACCTCGCCGACCGCGGGGACGCCCCGGTCCTCGCCGAATGCTTCAACCGGGGCATCGCCTACGTCCCGTTTTGCCCACTGGGCTGGCCGCGTGGCCGGGCCAACCCGGTCCTCACCAACCCGGTGGTCATCACAACGGCCGCCCGCCTCGGCATCACTCCGGCGCAAGCTGCGCTGCGCTGGCTGCTTCAAGTCGCGCCAAACGTCCTGCTGATCCCCGGCACGGCCTCGCTTGCTCATCTCAAGGACAACCTGGCTGCCGAAGACGCGGTTCTTGACGAGCAAGCGCTGCGCGATCTTGACGGGGTCGGCGTCACGCGGCGCAGTTGGCCTTGAGGAACAGCTGGGCATCAGCTCGGGGGAAGCGATGGACGCTGCGTGCGATCGCGGCACCCAAGTAGTCGACGGTGAGCTGGTCGACGCGGCTCACAAACGGAGCCACACGCTCAGGAGGCTAAGCACACGGGCAGTCGGATAGAACACAAGGCATGCGCCGACGAAGCCGCCGGCGAAGCAGAACACGAGTTAACGGATCGGCCCGAAGGCGTCCTCGACGTTCCTTCCGAAGATGTCCAGGAACAGCAGGTTGCCGAGGATGTGATCCTGACTGCCATGCGTCCAGCTCGGATTCGCTGCGCAGAAAGCTGCTGACCTGCACGAGTGAGGAGATGGCACTGCCAGGGATGAATCCGAGCTGACCGGTGACCAGTGCGTACCCGATCCACCCCGGCTGCACGGCCGCACCGAGCAGCCAGCCCCACCACGCCCGGCGTCCAGCCGACCACAGGGCAAGCACCTGCAGGCCCGTCAGGACCCAAGGCCAGTACACAGGCGCCCCGAGGCGCGTGTCGATCCGTCCAGGAGGACACCATGACGCCCAGCGCCAGGCTGCCGCTGAGGGCGCAGAAGACCGCAAGTCGCCGGTAGCGGTCGCGGCGCATGACGATGCTCGTCATGTCGCGAGCGGCGTCGCCGCCTGGCCCTCGGGTGGCGTTTCCGGGGCGGTCGCCTGCCATAGCTCCCGGGCGACCACTTGCAGTGCGCCCGCGGTGGGAATGGAAATCAGCGCTGCCACGAAGCTGCCGAAGAAACCGCCGACCCAGCTCCCGATCGACGTTCCGACCAGGATGGACACGAGAACGAGCAACGGATTGACGCGCACCGTGCGGCTCATCACCACGGGGTTCAGCACATGGTTCTCAATCTGCTGATAGGCAATGAAGACGGCCGCGGTGACGATGCCCGCGGTCAGCGAGTGGCCTAGGGCGTACAACACAGTGGGGATCCCTGCCAGCGCGCCGCCGACCATCGGCAGGAAGTCGACCAGGGCGACCCACAGGGCCCACAGCAACGGGAAGGGAATCTGGAGGGCCGTGAGCGTGACGAACACTGTGGCGCCGGCGATCACAGACGTCAGGAGGTTGCCCACCATGTAGCCGGTCACCGACTGGTTGATCTCATGGGCTATTCGGGCATAACGGCTGGCACGCTCCGGCGGCAGCAAGGCCAGCAGTCCACGGCGCATCTTGGGGCCCTCAAGCAGCAGAAGCACCACGAGCACGGCGACGGTCCCCAGCGTCAACACCAGTGACGCTGCACCCTTGCCGACGGTGAGCGCCGGCTTGGCCAGGCCCTCACCGATGGTCTCCAGCTTGGGGGCGTTCTGCTGCACCCAGGCTGCCAGGTGGAAGCGGCGCACCAGGTCGCCGATCCACCCGTGGCCATCTTGCGCGTCCTGGACGTAGGTAGGCAGCTGCTGCGACAGGTTGGTGAGCCCGCGCAGCAGTGGAGAACCGAAGGCCAGCATCAGGCCGGTGAAGACCAGCGCCGCCCAGAAGGTCACGACTGCCACTGCCCAGCCGCGACGCCGGATTCCTCGGCGTTGTAGGTAAAGCACCAGCGGGTTCAGGATCAGGGCGATGAATCCCGCGATGGTCATCATGAGAAGGACGTCGCGTAGCCGGTAGATGACCCTGCCCGCGAGGTAAGCGCCAGCAACTACGGCGACGGTAGTGATGATCGTGGCCAGCGGGACGCCCCGGTCGGCGGCGGCGACCGAAAGACGACCCCGCCGAGTGGGCACCGGGCGGGTCGCATCAACCTCGTCGGTGGTCATGCCTAACTTCCTCGTGGACCGTTGGTGATCCGTTCCCGTCTACGGACGACCCGGTGACTGCCGCGATGGCACCACCTAGCGATAAGGCGACCGCGGTGACCGCCAATACGACCAGAATTGCCAGTCGCCCCGGGATGCGTCGTCTGCGCGGTGTGAGGCGCCGCTCGAACCGACGTACGAACGCAGGGTCATAGCGGCGCAGCACCGTCTCGATCTCGGCCAGCTTGCGCCACTCCGCGTCGCTGATCATGGCAATACCTCGATTCGTAGCTGACCCGGAGTCGACGGCTGCAGTCATCACGACGCACCGATCAAGCCGTTCGCGAGTGCGAACAGCACGAGCTCAGCGCGTGTCCCGAGCCTGAGCTTCCGCATGATGTGGGCACGATGCGTATCGACCGTCCGCACCGAGATGTAGAGCTTCTTGCCGATCTCCTGGTTCGTGTAGCCGAGCGCGAGCAGATGGAGGACGTCGCGTTCGCGGTCCGAAAGCGGCCCAAGGGCGGCCACCTCGTCCGCGACGACGAGTTGCGCGCCGAGGCTCGGATCGACGTAGCGTTCACCGGCCGAGACCCGGCGGATCGCCTCGATCAACTCGGTGACAGACGCTCGCTTGGGCACATAGCCGCGGGCGCCAGCCGTGATTGCCTGCCGTACCGACGTCGGTTGGGTCTGTGACGAGACGACCAACACGTGCGTCGCCGGGGACACTTTCAGCAGGTCCGGGATGACGTCGTAGCCGTTCCTCCGTGGCAGGACCACATCGAGCAAGACCACGTCGGGCTGCAATGCGCGGGCTTTGATGACCGCCTGCTCGGCGGTCCCGGCTTCGCCGACCGGCACAATGCCGTCCTCGTGCTCCAGCCGCAGGCGCAGCGAGGAGCGGAACAGTTCGTGGTCGTCGACGAGGAGAATGCGGATCATCGGTCGGTGCCGGTCAGGACGATCACCGCGCGGGTTCCGCCACCCGTGCGTGGCTTGAGCTCCAGCACACCCCCGAACCGGGCAACAAGCCGGCGACACAGGGCGAGGCCAAGCCGAGCGCCAGTGGTGTAGCCGTCGGTCGACCCGAGACCAACGCCGTCGTCGTCGACGACGAGGGCCCACCGATTCTCGGTAGCGACAGCCGAGACATGGACGCGGTTAGCGCCGGCCGCGATGGCGTTCGCCAGCAGATTCCGGAGTACGAGACGGAGGGCGGCCGGCGGCATCGGAAAGTCGCCCGTCGCGCTCGTGATCACCTCGGCGCGGATGTCGCCGAGGTCGGCCACGGCCTGCCGCACGCAATCGGCGATCGGCGCGAGGCCGTCGCTTGCCCGATCGGCGTGCACCGCCTCCAGGATGGAGTCGACAAGCTCGAGCGCGCGCTTCAGGCCCTCGCGCGGCGCGTCGCGCAGCAGGGCGGATAGCAGCGACGACCTGACGTCGTGGGCGACGAGTCCGGCGAAATCCTCAAGCGCCTCGTTCCTTCGCGCAAGCCGGGCGGCTTGCTCGGCAAGCTGCTCCGCGGTGTCGTGCACGCCCTGCCGGCCGGTCGCGAGCGCAACGTCGCGACCCCCGTGCCAGTCCGTGTAGCCCTCCTGGGTGCCGTCTGTCGCAGTTATCGTGCTCATGACCTGGGTTCCTTCTGCTGGAGAGGTCTTTGATGGCCTTGAGGTGCTCCGTGAGGACGATGCTCGGGTCCTGGTGAGATGCCCATGAGAGCGTGTGCGGTGCTGATGCGACTACCCTCGCGCCGATCGGCGCCCGTCGTACCCGGGGCATACCCGGGGTAGTCACCTGGTCGACCCCGGGGACGGGCTCCGGTGGCCCGGGTGGCGAGTCGCACGCCCCTCGGCGGCGGCCCCGTGGGGGAGCGCCGCCGAGGAGCGTTGTGTCAGGTTGTGTCAGTACGCGCCGCCGCCTTGGATGAACGTGCCAGTCACGTCCATGACGAGTGCGCCTTGCTCCGCGTCGCCGATCTGTGCGTTGACGTCGCCCGTACCACCGATCACGACGTTGCCGTCATCGCGTGTGATGACGATGTTCTCGCCGACGGCGCGGTTGTCGTCGTCGTCGTAACCGTCAGCGCCGATGACGATCGCTTCCGATCCGGACGCGAGCGTGGTGCCTTCGTCGGTGTGCACGGCGGTCGCGGCCCCGCCGCTGGCGTGCTCGACCCACGACTCGTACGGGAAGTCGAAGTCGTCGCCCCCCGTCGAGGGAGATGGGAGGACTGCTGCGGTGGCGGCGGGCGATGTGGGAGACGACGACTGCGTGGCCTGAGTCGCCGGCGTCCCGATGAGACCGGGAAGTGCGTCACCGTTCGGCTCCGCCGCCTCGGCGAGGTCATCGGAGTCCTCATCGTCATCGGAGTCCTCATCGTCGTCGGCGGGTGGCGGCTCGTCTCCGTTGCCGCCGCCGGAGGCGAGGTCGACGAGGGCCGCCGCCATCGTTTGCCAGGGCGCCTCATCCGCGGACTCGCTCCCACGGATGAAGGAGTCGGTGGCATCGATCACGTTCAATCCGCTCGCGTCAATGTCTCCGGTGTTCGCGTTGATCTGCCCGTTGCGGTCTCTGAAGAAGTTCGAGTCGTCCGTCGTTACAAGGATGTTCCGACCTGCGACGTCGGTCCGGTACGACTCCCACTCCGAGAACGCGACCCCGCGGGATGTGGCGCCCGGCAGGGGGTTCCAGAGGTTCTGGGCGAAGAACGGCGGACTCACGAGAGGAGGCAGCGGTTGCGTCGGCCCCCAAGCGCCGATGCCAGTGACTGGGAACGAGAGCGGCGTGGCGATCGGTGGTTGCGCAGCGCTGGGGAGAGAGACGGGGGCTACGTCGGCGGGGACGCGCATCGGTGTCCCCACGACGTTGTCGTCGGTGGGCGTGGCCTGGGTGTTGCTGGGTGCGGGAGCAGCACTCGGGCCGGCGGGCGGGTCGGGGGTGTTCGAGCCACCGGTGACAGAGACGATGCGGACGCTGCTGTTTGGGGTGGTTGCTTGGCCGCGATAACCGTCGGGCGTCGCGACGATCTGGACTGTGCTGTTGACTGTTGCGGCGGCACCCTCGAGCGCCACTGCGGGTGGGGATGGGGCATCGTTGGTGACCGCCGGCGCGGCCGGGTCGGGCGCGCCGATGCTGCCCGGAGCGGCGTCGCCGGTCGCGGGATCCACGACCGGCGCACCAATGTCGGGTGCGGGCGGCGCCGTCGACGCGGTGCTCGCCATGACCAGGTCGGCGGCGCCGATCAGCCAGCCACCGACGCAACCGACGGCGGCCAGGAAACCGACGATCAGCCATCTGAGGGAATTTGCAGGGATGTACATGGGGACAGTCCTTTCTCACGGTGAGGTTGGAGTTGGTGACGTCTGGGAGGCGGAGTTGCCGGTCGTGATCTGCGAATCGGTGATGTCCATCACCACCGCGCCACTCGTGTCGCTGTCGCCGACCTGGGCGTTCACGTCGCCGACGCCACCGACCGCGACGTTCCCGTCGTCGGAGGTCGCGACGTTGTGATCGCCGTGCATTGTGACGCTGGCGTCGACGACCCCGTTGCCGCCGATGACCAGCGAGTCAGCCCCGGACGCCGTAGCGGTGCCGTTCTGGGAGGTCACGGACGCCGAAGCGGTCCCCGGCGCCGGGGTCGGCACTGCCACCACCGGCGTGGACCGGGCAGGCTCAGCTGACGAGGCGGAACTGCCGGAGCGGACCACCGAGCGCGTCGCGTCAACGACGTTCAAGCCGCTCATGTCGGTGTCACCGGTGTTCCCGTTGAGATCGCCGGCGCGGTGATAGAAGACGTTCGAGTCGTTGTTGGTCAACAGGTTGTGGTTGCCAACGACCTCAAGCGCTTTGTTCTCGTAGCCCGCGATTGCGACCGCGCGTGTAGGCGGCCCGCTGCCCGCAGCCGTGTTCGTCGTCGCGGTGGCGACGGGTGCGCCCCCCTGGGTGCCCGTCGGAGATCCTGGCGTCGTTCCAGAAGACCCGCCGGCCGACACGCCGTGGGAACTACCGGACGTGACCACTGAATCGACGACCTCGAGGGCGATTACGCCGCTTGCTGCCGCATCGCCGGTGTTCGCCTTCACGACGGTGTTGTCGCCCACCGAAATGATCGAACCGTTGTTCGCGATCACAATGTGATCGCCGATCGCGATCACGGACAGGCCTTCCACCCGATCGGCACCGCGGATTCCAGTTGGCCCGGAATCCGTGAGCTCCCGTGACGAATCGCCCACGAGGCGCGTCTGCGTTGCCGAGAACATTGGCGCGGACGCGGACGCGACCGAGCGAGGCGAGAAAGACGTAAACGTCTGCGTCGGCGCGGAGCCGGACGAGGCCGAACGCCGGGAGGATGACATGATCCTGTACGTGGACGCCCGCGGCGTACGTGCCGTGTGTGCGCTACTGGGCACGGGCAGCAAGGCGACCGGCGGTCCTGCCTGGCTGACTGGCGCTTCGGGCATCACGATCGTGACATTGACGGGCGGACTCGCCGATTGACCTCGCGGGACCGCTGCCGCCGGCCGCGAGGAATCGGCCGGTGCGACGGTACTTGTTCGCGAGCCGTCGGCGACGGCTGCGCGCAGCATTCCTCCGACGAAGAGTGCCACGAGAGCACCTACTCCCACGAGCAACCACTTCGGTATGACCACGGGACTTTCCTTTCCTAATTAGCGCGGCGATATGGCTTCTCCGTGGCCGTCGTCAGCCACAGGTGTCTACATCGATGGCGACCATCGTGCGTATCGACTAGGGAGAGTCACGGCCGTCGTGTAAGCCGGTGCGTGCCGTCAGCTGGTGACATCGAGCAACCGTGCGAACACGACCACGTTGTCCAGGTAGTGCCCGGACGAGCGGTCGAACGCCCCGCCACAAGTGATCAGGCGCAGCTCCGGCGACTGGGTCGGGCCGTACACCCGCTCGGTGGGGAAGCTGTCCTTGTCGTGCTGCTCGCGGGCGACGACCTCGAACCGGGCCACCGAACCGTCGGCGCGTTCGACCTCGACAAGCGCGCCAGGCGCCAGCTCCCGCAATCGGTAGAACACGGCGGGGGCTGTCTTCGAGTCGATGTGGCCAGCGATCACGGCCGGCCCCGGTTCGCCCGGTACGGGCCGGTGCACGTACCACCCGGCCACCGAGAAGTCCTCGGGTACTTGGAGGGTGCCGTCAGGATTGAGGCCGAGGTCCACAAGGGGGGAGTTGACCCCGATCGAAGGAATCCTGACCACCGTGGGCGGCGGAGGCGGAGCGGGCACGGGTGCTGACGCCGTGGGCGGGGGCGGCGGAGCGGGCAGGGGGGGCGGTGAAGGTTTGAGCATGTCGCCGGTTGTCGTTGCGACTTCGGCGTCACTGGGTTGGCGCAAGGCCTCGGCGGGGGCCCTGGCGACCAGTCCGGTCACCGAGACGGTGACCAAGAAGAGGCCCAGCATGGCGGACATGGCGGTCAGGACAGGCCGCAGCGGACGGGATCGACGGTTCATCGGTCGAGCCTCCGGGTGGTGAATCGAGTGTGATGCGCGTCGGTGGCCCGCACCCGCTGTGCGAGCCACCGATGCGTCAGGCGGCTTGCGCGGTCCCGGAAGGACCGCACCGTCTTACAGGGTGTCGCTCGACCCGGCGACGGCCGTGGCCGTCGAGCGGCGCCGGGCGGCCATCGCGCCCGCGGCGAGGAGCGCGAGGCCAGCACCACCGGCGAGCGTCAGCGGGAGGGTGCCCTCGCTGCCGTCACCGCCAGCAAGGAAGCCGCCACCAGTGGCGGCGCCGCCCTGAGGCGTGGCGCCCATCACGGGGTTAGCGGCCTGGCTCACACCGGTGCTGACCGGTGCGGCCTGGACCGGGCTCGGGGAGCCGGAGGGTGAGCTCTGGCTCGGGCCGGCCGGGGGCGCGATGGCGTCCGAGTCCGCCTCGTCGTCCTCGCTGTCGCCGGAGGAATCTGCCGGCTCCGCCGCCTCGGGGGCTTCGGTCGCGGCCGGGTCTTCGACGTCTGCCGGGTCTTCGACGTCTGCCGGGTCTTCGACGTCTGCCGGGTCTTCGACGTCTGCCGGGTCCTCGACGTCGGCTGGGTCCTCGACGTCGGCTGGGTCTTCGACGTCGGTCGGGTCCGTGGTGCCGGTGTCCTCGGGATCAGCCTGCTCCTCAGGCGCCTCGGGAGCCTCGGGAGCCTCGGGCAGGTCGGCCGTCTCAGTGACCCCGGACTCGTTGGGGTCGGGACCGGGATCGGTCTGGGCGTCCGCGGGAAGACCGACCGCGATGCCGAGCATCATGGTCGCCGCCGCCACGGGGGTTAGGAGAATTGTCTTGCGCATGGTCTTGCTCCTTTGAGTTGGGTCGTGTCGAGCCGGTCGGATCGACACGGGCAGTGCGCGCGCCGTTCCACCACCGTCACGTCGATCCGCCTTTCTCGTCCCCGGGGCAGACCCGGGTCCGGTCCCTTGGCTGAGCCCCGGGGTGTGTGTGCCCGTGCTCGGCCTACTGGGCGAGTGACGCGGCGCAGAAAAACGGGCGAGATGCGAATAGCTAGCCGCACGCGTTGTGCCGGGTCGACCTAGCCGCGCACATCTCCAATTGGTGAATGGCTACGTCGTGAGACTCGTCGCATCGACGCTGGCGGGGAGCAACCGGACCGACGTGCACGCACTGCCGCTGTCACGACGGGGTTGCCTTCTTCGTCGTCCTTTCCGCAACCACTCCGCGATGGCTCCGATGACGCGGAAGGTGCTGGCGGCTGACGATGGAGTGTCCGATCAACAACGAAAGGAGCACGGAATGTCCATGAACGACGACCTGGCGGCCGACGCCATCGCCGAGCTGTTCTGGGACCCCAAGGTGGACAACGAAGCTGTCTCTGTCTCCGCGGACGGCGGCAACATCACCCTGCGGGGGACCGTCGGGAGCCTGCGCGAGAAGCACGAGGCGCAGAAGGCGGTGCAGCGGGTGTACGGCGTGACCTCGGTCGACAACCAGCTGCAAGTGCGGCTGCTGAATGACCAGAGGCGCTCCGACGCCGACCTCCGCGGTGACGTCCTACAGGCGCTCATGCTCGACAGCCTCATCCCGAGCACGGTCGACGCGAAGGTGGCGGACGGCTTCGTCACCCTCACCGGGACTGCGAACTGGCAGTACCAGCGCGACGAGGCCGAGTTTGTCGCCGAGAACATCGCCGGCGCTCTTGACGTCCTTGACGAGATCGAGCTCAAGCCCCCGACACCCAACGCCGGGGATACGAAGGACTCGATCGGGAGGGCGTTCAAGCGCAACGCGGCATTCGACGCCGACAACCTCCAAGTCTCGACCGATAACGGCACCGTGACCATTTACGGCACCGTGCGCTCATGGGCCGAACACGACGAGGCCATCGATGCAGCGTGGGCGGCGCCGGGCGTCATGTCCGTGCGCGACGACATGACGATCGCGTACTGACACGCAGCTGCAGGCGGCGCGCACGGTGTCACCCCGCCGCTCGCGCCGCCTGCGGTCACCGGGGGCCGCTGGCTCTCGCCCGACTTGAAGGAAAGGAACCCCTGTTATGTTCAAGTCAACGTCCACCTCATTGATCCTGCTTGGCGTCCTGAGCGTCATCGTTGGGATCGTCGCGATCGCCTGGCCTAGCGTGACCGTTCTCGCGCTGGTCATCCTGTTCGCGATCTACGCATTCATCGGCGCGGGCCTTGCGGCCACGCGCGCGTTCAACAGCGCCAGTGCAGGACCGGTCGTCGGCTATCTGCTGCTTGCGCTGATCGACATCGCCGCCGGTGTGGTCGCCCTGGTCTGGCCAGGTCCCACCGCGCTGGTGCTCGTACTCGTCGTCGCCATCTGGGCGTTCGTGGCTGGCTTCGTCGAGATCTTCGCTGCCTTCGGCAGCGGGGAGACCGCGGGCACCCGGGCGTTGTTCATCGTGACCGGGCTCGTGTCGATCGCGTTCGGCGTGGTCCTCAGCGCCCGTCCCGACATCGGGGCGACCACCCTGGCGCTGCTGTTTGGCCTGTACACCATGGTCTACGGAGTGTTGGAGATCGTGGTGGGCGTCCAAATGCGCAACACCGGGCGGACCTTGGACCGGGTTTTGCAAGACGCAGTCTGAACCGGGACATGGCGCGCGCCGACCGCACACGTGGCAGACGCCCCGGTGTACGTCTGCCAAGCCCTCGCCCGGCTTGGCAGACGCCTCACCCGCAACTCGGCCGTACCAAGAACGAGAGGCACCACGATGGCAAAGCCTGAGGGGCGCACCGCACAGCCGGAGACACCCCGCCACCACCCGGTTGTCCTCGAGCAACAGGCGCAACGTGCCCAGGACGTCCAGGTGCGAATCGCCGACTGGATCACGGCCTTCGCGGGGTCGATGAACTTTGTCTACATTCACGTCGCGCTGTTCACCGTCTGGATGCTGTTCATCGAGTCAAAGCCGTGGCCGATGCTGACGCTGGTGGTGTCGCTGGAAGCGATCTTCCTCTCCACCTTCGTCATGATCGGCCAGAACCGGCAGGCTGCCTTCCAGCAGGACAAGGCCGACCACGACTTCAACGAACAAGAGCTGGAGCTCAAGACCAACACCCAGCTGACTCGGGAGATCCACACCCTCACCACCGAACTGCACAACCGACTGCTAAAGGGCTCGGTTGGAAACGGTCGGCCGGCGGCGTGATGGGCTGATCGCCATCCGCGGTGGAACCGGAGTTGATTCTCAATCAGCCGTGAGGTGTCGCTTCTTGGCCTCATCAATGACGACCAGCAATACGACGGAGACGGCCAAGACAGCGATCGACGTGAGCCACCACCACGGCGACTGCAGCCGCAACGGAAGCGCCAGGAGGAGGTCGTCGCCCCCGAAGACCAGGCGGGCGACGAATGGCGCGATGCCGTTGTAGATCCCGACCAGGAAGACGATGCCCGAGGCAACGCCATAGACGGCGGCGCCATCCGATGATGCGAGTGTGCCTGCCTCCGACGTCGAGGCCGGAGCACTCACCGGCTCCGGTTCGGCAGGGAAATGCCGATCCCTCACGTCGTCGATCATGGCGAGCAGGGCAAGCGCCGCAAGAACGATGGCAAGGCACGCGATCCACCACCACGGTGCCGGCAGCCACAACGCCGGCGCGAAGCGTTGGTCGGCGTCAAACAGTGACCGCGCCACTAGAGGCACGAGCCCTTGGTACAGACCGGCGAACACCACCACGCCGAAGGCCACGTCATACGCCCGTTTGCTGTGGATCGCGCCCAGGTCCATGGTGGCCACGAAACCGCAACCACGGGGATGGCACATCGTTCGTCGGTCGGTTCCGCGGTTGACCAAAGTCGATGTGCCGCGCCGCCCCTGTCAGGGACTAGTAAGGCCGGCGGTCTGACGACCTCGGCGAGCAGCTGCCGAACGAGCGCGACGCCAGCAGGAAGACCCCGACCCAGACCAGCGGTATCAGGACAAATGGCGCGCTCATGAGGAACGCGAGGGCGATCAACGGAAACAGCAGCACCGGGATGGGGAATCCCGACCGGCGGCGGGGGCCTTGGCGGGGCCGCTGTTCCGACTTATCAGGCGCAGGTCGCAGTTGCGGGAGGTCCTGGAACAGGCTGTTGAGATCGCTGCGCATCTTGGCCGCATAGGCCTGCCCGATCCGCTCCTCGTGCTCCGTGACATCGAGCCTTCCGGCCACGAAGTGCTCACCGAGCGCCTGAACCGCGGCTTCTCGCTCCGCGTCGCCGATCCGCAGGTCGCCCTTACCGTAGGAGAAACTCTCCGTCATCGCGGTCACATCCTTAGCGTGTGCAATTCCAGAGTGCCACGACTTGGCCAACTAGCGCGTCGGTGTCTCGGAGGGTCCCTCCGTACGCCATTCGTCGTACGGCCGGCGAAGGACGTTAGGCAATCCGCCACGGGCGGAATACTCTGGTGCGGCCGTTAGTTGCACGAGCAACAATCGGACCAAGCAATGGGGAGCAACGATCATGCAGTTCGGCGTCTTCAGCGTGGGCGACGTGACACCTGACCCGACTACGAGCCAGACGCCGACGGAGCACGAGCGGATCAAGGCGATGGTCACCATCGCGCTCAAGGCCGAGGAGGTCGGGCTCGACGTCTTCGCCACTGGTGAGCACCACAATCCGCCGTTCGTGCCGTCGTCACCCACGACGATGCTGGGCTGGATCGCCGCCAAGACCAAGCGGCTCATCCTCTCCACTTCGACGACGCTGATCACCACGAATGACCCGGTGAAGATCGCCGAGGACTTCGCGATGCTGCAGCACCTCGCCGACGGGCGGGTCGACGTGATGATGGGCCGCGGCAACACCGCGCCTGTCTACCCCTGGTTCGGTAAAGACATCCGCGATGGCATCGACCTCGCCATCGAGAACTATCACCTGGTGCACAAGCTGTGGCGGGAGGATGTCGTCGACTGGCAGGGCAAGTTCCGTACGCCGCTGCAGTCGTTCACGTCGACGCCCCGCCCCCTTGACGGCATCCCGCCGTTCGTGTGGCATGGCTCGATCCGCAGCCCGGAGATCGCCGAGCAGGCGGCCTACTACGGCGACGGCTTCTTCGCCAACAACATCTTCTGGCCGAAGGATCACTACCAGCGGCTGATCCGGCTCTACCGGCAGCGCTATGCGCACTACGGCCACGGCACGCCCGAGCAGGCCTATGTCGGTCTCGGCGGCCAGGTGTTCATGCGCAAGAACTCGCAGGATGCGATCCGCGAGTTCCGGCCCTATTTCGACGTTGCCCCGGTGTACGGCCACGGGCCGTCGCTCGAGGAGTTCATGGCGCAGACCCCGCTCACTGTCGGCAGTCCGCAGCAGGTCATCGAGCGCACCTTGCAGTTCCGCGACTTCTTCGGTGACTACCAGCGCCAGCTGTTCCTCATGGACCACGCCGGGCTTCCGCTCAAGACAGTGCTCGAGCAGCTCGATCTCCTCGGCGGGGAGGTCGTTCCGGTGCTGCGCAAGGAGTTCGCGGCGCTCAAGCCGGCGGACGTGCCCGACGGCCCGACGCACGCGGCCCGCAAGGCCGCGGCCGAGGCTGCAGCGGCGACAGCGGAGCCGGAGGTGACCAAATGACGTTCCGACTTGCTGTTGTCACCGCTGGGGTAGGGGTGCCCTCGTCGTCCCGTCTCCTGGCCGACCACCTCGCACAGGCGGCTCGCGCACAACTCATCGCCGCCGGCGACCAGGTCGAGATCACCGTTGTCGAGCTCCGTGAGCTCGCGCACGACATCGTCAACCACACACTCACAGGGTTCCCCAACCCCGACCTCGAGCGGGTGCTCAAGGAGGTCGAGGCGGCCGACGGGCTGATTGCCGTGACGCCTATCTTCAACGCGTCCTTCAGCGGGCTGTTCAAGTCCTTCTTCGACCTGTTCGAGCCCGACGACCTTGCCGGGAAGCCCGTGCTCATCGCGGCCACTGGTGGCACCGAACGCCACTCGCTGGCACTCGAGCACGCCGTGCGTCCGCTGTTCAGCTACCTGCGCGCCGTCGTGGTACCGACCTCGGTCTTCGCCGCATCGTCCGACTTCGGAGGCGGTACGGAGTCGGGCTCGGCTCTGGTCGACCGGATCGACCGCGCCGCGGCACAGTTCGTACAACTCGTGCGGCAGGCCCCGCCGCGTACGCAGCACGACGACTACGCCGACATCACACCGTTCGAGCAGTTGCTCGCAGCCGACTGACGCGTGCCGGGGTCGGCCCATAGCCGTGCGAGCCGGTGCCCTCCACCGGCCGCACTGATCGACTCACGTCCGCCTGCGCTACCCTGTCTTCGTGGCATTGCTGCTCCTTAGAGAGCCGCGCTGACTGGCTCCATCTCAGCGCGGCGACCCCTCCTGTGCGAGGGGGTTTTTTATGCCCGGAGCGGCGTGACACCGCGAGAACTACGCGATCAAGACAAGGACGGCACCCGCCCATGAGCGAGAACGACACCGCAACCCCGCCGGAGGACGTACCGGCCTATCGGTACACGGCTGCGCTGGCGGCCGACATCGAGGCGCGCTGGCAGGACCGTTGGGAGAAGGAGGGCACCTTCGAGGCGCCCAACCCGAGCGGTGACCTTGCGCCCGCGGATGGTGCTCCGCTCCCAGCGGAGAAGTTCTTCGTCATGGACATGTTCCCGTACCCGTCCGGGGCGGGCCTGCACGTCGGACACCCACTCGGCTACATCGCGACCGACGTCATCGGCCGGTTCAAGCGCATGTGCGGCATCAACGTTCTGCACACACTGGGGTACGACTCGTTCGGGCTGCCCGCCGAGCAGTACGCCGTACAGACCGGTCAGCACCCGCGCGTGACGACTGAGGCCAACATCGTCACCATGCGTCGGCAGTTGCGTCGGCTCGGGCTGGGGCACGACCAACGGCGTTCGTTCGCCACGATCGATCCCGAGTATGTCCGCTGGACGCAGTGGATCTTTCTGCAGCACTTCACCGCGTGGTACGACCGCGATGCCGACGGCGGACGCGGCAAGGCCCGACCGATCGCGGAGCTGGAGGCCGAGCTGGCGAGCGGCGCTCGGCCAACTCCCGATGGCCGCCCCTGGCAGCAGCTGTCCGCCGATGAGAAGAGTGCAGTGCTTGACGACCACCGCCTTGCCTACGTCGCAGATGCCCCGGTCAACTGGTGCCCTGGCCTGGGGACCGTGCTGGCCAACGAGGAGGTCACGTCGGAGGGCCGCAGTGAGCGCGGCAACTTCCCTGTGTTCCAGCGGCGGCTGCGGCAGTGGATGATGCGCATCACTGCCTACGCAGACCGGCTGATCGACGACCTCGACCGCATCGAATGGCCCGAGAAGGTCAAGCTGATGCAGCGCAACTGGATCGGACGCTCGCAGGGCGCCACCGTGCACTTCGCCACCGATGCAGGCGACCTGTCGGTGTTCACCACTCGCCCCGACACGGTCTTCGGTGCGACGTTCATGGTGGTCGCACCGGAGCATCCGCTTGTCGAGGAGCTGATCGCCGACGAGTGGCCCGAGGGCACCCCCGAATCGTGGACCCACGGGCAGCCGACGCCTGTCGAGGCCGTCCGCGCGTACGAAGCCGAGACCGCCGCCCGCACCGAAGTCGAGCGGCAGACCGAGGGCCGGCAGAAGACCGGCGTCTTCACCGGTGCCCACGCGACCAACCCCGCCACCGGCAAGCGCATCCCTGTCTTCGTGGCCGACTACGTACTCATGGGCTATGGCACCGGCGCCATCATGGCCGTGCCGGGTCAGGACGAGCGCGACTGGGAGTTCGCCGAGCGGTTCGGGCTTCCGATCATCCGCACTGTCCAGCCACCGGAAGGGTGGACCGGTGAGGCCTACACGGGCGAGGGGCCGGCCATCAACTCGGCCAACGCCGAGGTCTCGCTCGATGAGCTCGATGTCGAGACGGCCAAGTCGCGCATCATCGAGTGGCTGGAGGCCAAGGGGCTGGGCACTGGCACGGTCACGTACCGGTTGCGTGACTGGCTGTTCAGCCGGCAGCGCTACTGGGGCGAGCCGTTCCCGATCGTCTACGACGAGTCCGGTTCCGCGCACGCGATCCCAGACGAGCTGCTGCCGGTGGACCTGCCGGACGTCCCCGATTATTCGCCGAAGACCTACGACCCCGACGACGCCGACTCGCAGCCGGAGCCACCGCTGGCCCGCGTGCCGGAGTGGGTCGACGTCGAGCTCGACCTGGGCGACGGGCTCAAGCACTACACGCGGGACACCAACACGATGCCCAACTGGGCGGGCTCGTGCTGGTACGAGCTGCGCTACCTCGACCCAGGCAACACTGAGCGGTTCACCGATGCCGACGCCGAGCGATATTGGATGGGACCACGTGAACCCGGCGGCACCGGCGGCGTCGACCTGTACGTCGGCGGCATCGAGCACGCGGTGCTGCACCTGCTCTATGCACGGTTCTGGCACAAGGTGCTGTTCGACCTGGGCTACCTGACGAGCGAAGAGCCCTTCTACCGGCTGTTCAACCAGGGCTACATCCAGGCCTACGCCTACACGGACTCGCGCGGTCAGTACGTGCCGGCCGATGAGGTCATCGATGACCTGGACTCGTCGACCGGCTTCTCGTGGCATGGCCAACCGGCCAACCGCGAGTACGGCAAGATGGGCAAGAGCCTGAAGAACATCGTGACGCCGGACGACATGTACGAGGCCTACGGCGCCGACACGTTCCGGGTCTACGAGATGTCGATGGGTCCGCTCGACGTGTCCCGACCCTGGGAGACGCGGGCAGTCGTGGGCGCGCAACGGTTCTTGCAGCGCGTGTGGCGCAACGTCGTCGACGAGGCGACGGGTGACCTACGCGTCGCGGAATCCACACCCGATGAGGCGACCCTCCGACTGCTGCACCGCACGATCGACGGCGTACGCAGCGACTATGAGGGCCTGCGCTTCAACACCGCAATCGCCAAGCTCATCGAGCTCAACAACGGGCTGACCAAGCTGGGCGAAGTGCCGCGTGCGGCCATCGAGCCGTTGGTGCTGATGCTTGCCCCGGTCGCGCCGCACATAGCCGAGGAGGTGTGGTCGCGACTGGGCCATGAGGGGTCGCTGGCGCGCGAGCAGTTCCCTGTCGCCGACCCCGCCTACCTCGTCGAGGAGACGGTGACTTGTGTCGTACAGGTGGCAGGCAAGGTGCGTGACCGCATCGAAGTGCCGCCGTCGATCGGTGAGGACGAGCTGCGCGAGCTAGCGGTCGCGACCGAGGGCGTGCAGCGGGCTCTCGACGGTCGAGGTATCCGCACGGTCATCGTTCGTGCGCCCCGCCTCGTCAACGTCGTGCCTGCCTGACGCATGGGGCGACGCGTCGCACTCGTCACCGACTCGACCGCCTGCCTGGGCGCCGATGACGTGCAGGGGCGGGGGATCACGGTCGTCCCGTTGCAGGTCGTGATCGACGGCAGGGCGTTCGACGAGGACGAACGGCTGTCCTCACGCGACGTGGCGGACGCGTTGCGGCACTCCAAGTCGGTGAGCACATCGCGGATCGCGCCCGAGGCACTGCAAGCGACCTACGCCTCGGTGGCGTCGACGGGCGCCGACGAGATCGTGTCGGTGCACCTGTCGAGCGAGCTGTCGGGGACGTACGAGTCGGCGGTGCTCGCCGCCCGGGAGGCGCCGATCGCCGTGCACGTCGTGGACTCGCGCTCGCTTGCCATGGGACTGGGCTTCGCGGTGCTCGCGGCGAGCGATGCACTCGCGGCTGGCGCGTCGGCAGCGGACGCGGTGGAGGTCGCGCAGCAGCGAGCGGCCGCCTCGTCGGCGGTGTTCTACGTCGACACGCTCGAGTACCTACGTCGCGGCGGGCGCATCTCCGCGACGACTGCGTTCATCGGCACTGCGCTGCACGTGAAGCCCTTGCTGCACCTGATCGATGGCCGCATCGAGCCGCTGGAGAACGTACGCACCGCGTCCCGCGCGCTGGCCCGCCTCGAGGAGGTCGCCCTCGACCGAGCCGGGCTTGATGTCGTCGAGGTCGCCGTGCACCACCTCGCTGCGGAGCAGCGCGCGGCGGCTCTCGCCGACAGCCTCCGACGGCGGCTCCCTGCGAGCGCCGGCATCGTGGTGCGCGAGGTTGGCCCGGTCATCGGGGCGCACGTCGGCGCAGGGCTCGTCGCGGTGGTGGTGGCACCGGTGCTGCAACGATCACGCTGAACAGCCAAGTTGTTGCAGGAACCGGCGAATACGGCTGTCCAGGCAGCAAATTGTCTATGCAGGCTGGCGACGCGGGCGTGCCGGTGACGCCGGTGCGCGCGAAGCGGCTTAGCGGCCGAGACGGTCGTACGTCTGCTCGGTGCGCACCTTGGCGCTCCGCCACCAGTCCTCGTTGGCGCGATACCACGCGATGGTCTGCTCGAGGCCGGCCCGGATGTCGCGGTACCGCGGCTGCCACCCGGTTTCGGTGCGCAGCTTGGTCGAGTCGATCGCGTACCGCATGTCGTGCCCCGGGCGGTCATTGACGAGGTCGTACCAATCGGCCGGCTTGCCCATGAGCTCGAGGAGCAGCGCGACGATCTGCCTGTTGTTCCGCTCGCCGTCGGCGCCGATCAGGTAGGTCTCGCCGAGGCGGCCCTGCTCGAGGATCGTGGTGACCGCGTCGTTGTGGTCGTCGACGTGGATCCAGTCGCGGACGTTGGCGCCGGCGCCGTACAACTTGGGCTTGATGCCCTGCAGGATGTTGGTGATCTGCCGGGGGATGAACTTCTCGACATGCTGGTACGGGCCGTAGTTGTTGGAGCAGTTGGACAGCGTCGCAGCGATGCCGAACGAGCGGATCCAGGCGCGTACGAGCAGGTCTGCCGACGCCTTGCTCGCCGAGTAGGGGCTGGACGGGTTGACCGGGGTCTGTTCGGTGAAGCGCGCCGGGTCGTCGAGCTCGAGATCGCCGTAGACCTCGTCGGTCGAGATGTGGTGCAGGCGCACGCCGTGCTTGCGTACGGCCTCGAGCAGCCGGTAGGTGCCGATGATGTTGGACTCCATGAACGGCCAAGGGTCGTCGAGGGAGTTGTCGTTGTGGGACTCGGCGGCGAAGTGGACGACGGCATCGGTGTCAGCGACCAGGCCGTCGACAAGTGCGGCGTCGGCGATGCTGCCGTGGACGAAGGTCACCTTGTCGGCGATGGACGCCAGGTTGTCGGGGTTGCCGGCATAGGTCAATGAGTCGATGACCGTCACCTGCCAGTCGGGGCGGGTTTCCACGACGCGGTGGACGAAGTTGGTGCCGATGAAGCCGGCCCCGCCGGTGACGAGGATGCGCACGGTTCTTCTCCTAGCTGGCGTTTGGGGTGCGGATGTGTTGGTCGGGGAGGGGAGTCATGCCGGGCGGCTCTGTGGCCGAGGTGCCGGGCCAGCCGCGGAACTCCACCTCGAGGTGGAACCGGTGGCCCAGGTAGCGGTGCTCGGAGAGTGCGATGGGCCGGCCGCCGGGGTCGACCGCCAGGCGGCGGACCAGCAGCACGGGGGTGTCGACGGGTACGTCGAGCAGCCCGGCGACCGTCTCGGTGGCCGCGGCCGCGGCGATCGTCTGGCGAACTAGCTCGACGGTGTGGCCGTGCCGGCGCAGGGTCTCCCAGACGCCGGGTGCTTCTGCGTCCGCGCGGCTGACGGGGGCGGCCAAGGCCAGCGGCACCCACTCGACGACGACGTCGAGGGGGTTGCCGTCCGTGGTCCGTACGGATCGGATGTGCAGCCCCTCGGAGCCGGGGGGTAGATCCAGCAGCCGGCCGACGTCGTCGGGTACCGCCCGGTAGTCATAGGCCACGACCCGCCGCTCCAGCTTGAGGCCGGCCTCGGCGACGGCGGACCGGGCGTGCTGGAAGCTCCCGAGCGCGAGCGCCTGCCCGAACGACGTGCCCGTCATGACGTACCACCCGGAACCTCGGCGGGCCGCGATGAGACCCTCGCTGCGCAGCCGTTCGAGTGCCCGTCGTACGGTTACGCGGCTCACTCCGTAGCGTCGACCGAGCTCGGCCTCGCTCTCCAGCGCCCCGGACCGGTCGTAGTCGCCGAGGGCGATGCGGTCGCGCAGCTCGGCGGCGACCTGGGCAAACCGGGAACCTGTCATTAATCTGTATCTTCGACGGGCAGACATGCGGTGTCAAATCACGGACTGTCCACATGCGTACGCGGCGACGGCGCGCCGTCCACAGTCTTGGTCAGCACCGTGGGACCCGGCGGCCGGCGACCCTAGCGTCGAAACATGTCCCTCTGGAGCCGGCGTCGGGAGCGGCGCGTCCTGCAGCAGCAGGCGCGGCAACGGCTGGCCGCCGTGTTACCGCCGCCGAGTGCCGGTTGGGTGCCAAGCGATCCACCTTCCGGGGGTTCGGCCACACCTGAGCCGTCTCGGGGCAGGCATCGCCAGCCGCGGGCGAGGAGTCACCTCGTCGACCGGCTTCCTGTGCGGCTGCGGGCTTTGCTGGCTCGGCTCGGGGCGGGGCAGGAGTTCGGGCTCGACCGAGGGCACGCCGTCGTGCTTGTCCTTCTTGCCTGCCTTGGAGTCGGCGTTGCGATGGTCGTCGTCTTGGCCAGCCGTCCCGACGAGATCGAGATCCCGACGCGGACGATGACCTCGTCGCCGACAGCCACGGGGGAGGCCGGTGCGCCGTTGGCGACCGAGGAGCCGAGCTCGGGCGAAACCCCTGCACCTACCCCTGGTGCGGAGGGGGACGCCGTCACCGTGCACGTCGCGGGGCAGGTGGCGCAACCGGGGTTGATCCGGCTTCCCGCGGGGTCGCGGGTCGACGATGCGCTGCATGCGGCGGGGGGCGCACTCCCCGGTGTCGACCTTTCAGACCTCAACCTGGCCCGCCTGCTCTCCGACGGTGAGCAGGTCGCGGTGGGAATTGAGGGAGCCGCCGATGCCCAGCCGGGTCGCGGCGCGGCTGACGGCGGAGCCGCGGCGGCGGGGTCGGGCGGCGGTCTCGTCGATCTCAACCACGCGACCCTCGAGGAGCTCGACACGTTGCCAGGCGTCGGGCCGGTTCTTGCCCAGCGGATCCTCGACTGGCGGTCAGCCAATGGGCAGTTCACGACGGTCGACGAGCTGCAAGAGGTGAGCGGCATCGGCCCCAAGGTCTTCGCGACGCTGGTCCCGAAGGTTCACGTGTGAAGGCGGCGCCTGGATCCTTAGGCGACGGCGCACACGACGGATATGCACGTGATCTGCGACTGACCCTGCCCGCCGTCGCGTGCATCCTGGGCGCGTTGTGCGGCCTGTTGCTACGCCCAGCGACCGCCGTCGCTGGGGTTGCAGTGGTTGTGGGCCTGCTCGCGCTTGGCGCCGCGGCGTGGCCAGCGGCGCGTCGCACGCTCGCGGTGCTCGCAGTCTGCGTCGTCGCCGCCGCCCTGTGCGCGGGGCTGCGTGCCGCTCTGCTTCGTGCCGGGCCGCTCGCCGATCTCGCTGCGCAGGGTGCTCAAGTCACGGTCGAGGCCGTCATCACCAGCGACCCGGCGCTGCGCGAGAGCAACCGGTCGTGGGACGACGCGCGCCGCCCGTACGTCGTGGTCAGCGCGCGCGTCCACCAGGTGACGGGTCGCGGCCACACGTTCGAGCTGCGCGCGCCGGTGACGCTGATCGCCGACGAGTCGTGGGCCGATGTAAGACCCGGCCAGCGGGTCGCCAGCACGGGGCGGCTCGATCGTGCGGAGCCAGGGGAGCCGATCACCGCCGTGCTGCAGGCCAACGGTCCGCCGGACGTATTGGACGAGGCGGGCACCCTGCAGGCGTTTGCGGAGCCGCTGCGGGCTGGGCTGCGGGAGTCGGTCTCTAGCCTGCCGCCGGACGTCGGCGGTTTGGTGCCGGCGCTGGTCGTGGGGGACGAGGTGCTCCTCCCACAACAGGTCCGCGACGACATGCAGGAGACCGGGCTGACCCATCTCACCGCGGTCAGCGGGGCCAACGTGAGCTTGCTGCTTGCCGCTGTGCTCGGGCTGGCCCGCTGGTGCGGAGTGCGTGGCTATTGGCTGCCAGTCGTCGGGGCAGTCTGCGTGCTCGCCTTCGTCGTCGTGGCACGCCCGCAGCCGAGTGTGGTTCGGGCGGCTGCGATGGGACTTGTGGCACTGGGCGCACTTAGCGCCGGCGGCCGACACCGCGGAGCCGCCAACCTGTCGATTGCAGTGCTCGTGCTGGTGCTCGTCGACCCCTGGCTGGCCCGCTCGGCCGGGTTCGCCCTGTCTGTGCTCGCCACTGGCGGCATCTTGTTTCTGGCGCCGGGGTTGAGCGCGGCCGCCGAGCGATGGATGCCGCACTGGGTCGCTGTCGCACTTGCAGTGCCGCTCGGCGCCCAGCTTGCCTGCACACCGATCGTGGTTGCCCTGTCCGACGAGCTCAGCCTGGTGTCATTGCCGGCCAACCTGCTGGTCGCACCGGCAGTCGGCCCGACGACTGTCGCTGGCGCCCTCGCGTCGGTCACGGCGCCGCTGCTGCCCTGGATGGGGATTGCCGCGGCGTGGGTGGCTGGCGGCGCAGCGTGGTGGATCGTGACCGTTGCGCAGCACGGTGCGGACCTGCCGGGTGCGGCAGTGACCCTCGCAGGCAGCCCGTTCGTGCTCATAGTCCTACTCCTTGCGTGCCTTGCCGGGTGCGTGCTGCTGCCGGCGTTGCTCCGACGACGTGCAGCCACGGCAGCCGCCGGCGCTGCGCTCGTGGTTGCCGTCCTGCGACCGGGCAGCATGGGCGTCCTGCCCGGGTTGTCCACCTGGCCACCCGACAACTGGGTGCTCGTTGCGTGCGATGTCGGTCAGGGTGATGCGCTTGCGGTGAGGGCCGGCGAGGGCTCGGCTCTGGTGGTCGACGCGGGCGGCGATGCGGGCGCTGTCGGCCGCTGCCTTGACGACTTGCACGTGCGCGAGGTGCCCAGCCTCGTGCTCACCCACTTCCACGCCGACCACGTCGACGGGCTCGCCGGTGTGCTCCAGGGACGAGAGGTCGGCGAGATCATCATCTCGCCGCTGCCTGACCCTGCCGCACAGGCAGATGACGTTGCGGAGACCGCGGCCGCGGAGCAGATTCCCGTCCGGCAGGCTCGAGCCGACGATAGGCGTGTCACGGGCGAAATCACGTGGACGGTGCTCTGGCCGCGACGGGTCATCCACGAGGACTCGATGCCCAACAACGCGAGCATCGTGCTGATGGTCGAGGTCGCCGATTCGCGGATACTGCTTACCGGAGACGTCGAGCCGCCGGCGCAGCGCGCCATCCTCCGCAGCGGGGCCGATCTCTCCGCCGACGTGCTGAAGGTGCCGCACCACGGTTCCGTGTATCAGGAGCCGGACTTCCTGGCCGCGACCGGCGCGCGGGTTGCGCTTGTGTCCGTGGGTGCCGACAACGATTACGGTCACCCGGCGCCCGAGACTCTGCGGTCGCTTGAAGCTGCCGGCGCACTGGTGCAGCGTACGGATCGCTCGGGTGACGTCGCTGTCGCTGGCGGTGGGCGACGCCTCTCAGTCGTGCAAAAGGGCGCGGCGCTCGCTAGTGGTGCCGATCGGGCGGCTCGGTCAAACGTCGGCGCGTCGATCGAGCTCGCCACGCACGACATCGACAATGGCGTCGTCGGAAAGTCCGGCATTGCGCAGCGTGGCGACGAACGCGCGAGCGGCCTGCCGGGCGATGACCTCGGCGGCGGCCGCTCGCTCGGCGACAACCGTGCCCGCTCGCCGCCGCGTGACGACGGCTCCGGATGTCTCGAGCTCGCGATAGGCACGGGCGACCGTTCCGGCAGCGACACCAAGCTCGCTGGCGAGGTGTCGGATCGCGGGGAGCTGGTCGCCGGGCAGCAGCCGCCCGGAGGCAATGTGTGCCTCGAGCTGGCTGCGGATCTGCTCGTACGGTGCAACGCGCGACGCACTGTCAAGCTCGACGGGGGCAGCACTGTCGCTCATCCCCGGCCGCCTGGCACACATGTCAGCACGCCAGCACAATGGCACACCCCGCACCCATCCGACTGGGGCTGCGGGGTGTGTCCAGTTCTGTCGTCGCGTCATGGCATGCTGCGCAGCGATGGCTCGACGCGCTGACCACGTACTTGCCCCTGTCACCCTGGTGATCGGGCCTGAGAGTCTGCTCGCCGACCGCGCGGTGCACGCCGTCGCGGCCGCGGCTCGCCGAGCTGACGCCGAAGCCGAGGTGATCGACGCGGCCGCTGCTGACCTCTCGGCCGGGTCCTTCGCCGAGCAGGTTGGGCCCTCGCTGTTCGCAACCCGCCGGGTCTTGGTGCTCAGAGACATCCAGGATGCCGGTGATGACCTGTCGGCGGCGCTGCGCGGCTACGCGGCGGCTCCAGCCGACGACGTCCAGCTCGTGCTCGTGCACGGCGGCGGCATCAAGGCCAAGGCCCTCGTCGATGCGTTGCGCAAGGCAGGTGTCCAGCAGATCCAGGCAGAGCGCGTGACCCGGTTCGACGATCAGGTCGCGTTCGTGGGCGCGGAGGTGGCTGCGGCCGGGTCACGCATCAGCGACTCGGCGGCGCGACGGCTGGTTGACTCGGTCGGAGCAGACTTGCGTGGGCTGGCCGCCGCCGCGGAACAACTCGCGGCCGACGCCGATGGGCCGGTGACCGATGAGGTGGTCGCTCGCTATTTCGACGGTCGGGCCGAAGTCAAGGGTTGGACCATCGCCGACCGCGCGATGGAGGGTCGCACCAGCATCGCTGTCGAGGAGCTGCAGTGGGCACTCGACACGGGCACCGTGCCGGTGCTTGTTGTTGGGGCGCTGGCGGCAGCGGTCCGTACGTTGGCACGGCTCGGCACACTCGGGCGCGGGTTGCGCGACGCCGACGTGGCACGTGAGCTCGGGGTGCCGCCGTGGAAGCTGTCTTCGCTGCGCCGCCAGCTGCAGGGCTGGACGCCGGCCGGTCTGGAGCGCGCCCTCCAGGCCGTCGCCACGGCCGATCTGGCAGTCAAGGGTGGCTCAAACGATGCCCGGCTTGCGCTCACCAGGGCACTGGTGGAGATCGGTGCGGCGCGAGCGGCCGCCTGACAGGCGGGTCGGGGCTGTGTGCCGCGCAACAGCATGATGAGGGCGCCGCACCCATGTTTGGATGCGGCGCCCTCATCAGAGCTGCGCGCCTCAGTGCTTGGCCTCAGAGGCCGGCGGCCTGCTTGGAGATCGCCGACTTGCGGTTGGCGGCCTGGTTCTGGTGGATGACGCCCTTGGACGCCGCCCTGTCGAGCTTGCGGCCGGCCTCACGCGCCAGCTCGCGGGCCTTGTCGGCGTCGCCAGTGGCCGCGGCCTCGCGGAACTTGCGGATAGCCGTCTTGAGCGACGACTTGACCGCCTTGTTGCGCAGACGAGCCTTCTCGTTGGTGAGAATGCGCTTCTTCTGGGACTTGATGTTCGCCACGCGTATGCCTTTGGGTTGGTGGGCCTTCGAGTCGATGGGACAGGTCTGAGAGCGTCAGCCAGTCTCGGGACACGTGGCCGGGGATGACCACGGCGCGGCAAAGACAGACCGTCGTGCGCGCGACCTGGGCGCACACGCAGTTGTGAACCATACCAAGCAGCGGCGCTCAGGCCGAATCCGGCCGGCGGGAGGCGACCCGTTAGGCGCGACCACTTGTCACCGTCTGGCACAATAAACGGTTGAACCCGACGTGCCCGGCCCCTCTCAGCCTGCACGCCGTGTCCATCGAGGCGTCGACCACGGTGTCCCCACCCGCATTCGACGACTCACCCGTGCCAATACACAGGAGACTCCACACACCGTGGCCGTCAAGATCAAGCTCAAGCGGATGGGCAAGATCCGCACCCCGCAATACCGCATAGTCGTGGCCGATGCGCGCACCAAGCGTGACGGTCGTGCCATCGAGGAGATCGGGAAATACCACCCGAAGGAGGACCCCTCGTTCATCGAGGTCAACTCCGAGCGCGCGCAGTACTGGCTGTCCGTCGGCGCCCAGCCGACCGAGCCGGTCGTTGCCATCCTCAAGGTGACCGGCGACTGGCAGAAGTTCAAGGGCATCGAGGGCGCCGAGGGCACCCTCAAGACCGCCGCGCCGAAGGCCGACAAGCGAGCCGCGTACGACTCCGCCCTCGCCGAGGCTCACGCCGAGCCGCAGGCCGAGGCCACGACACCTCGCAGGTCCAAGAAGGCTGCCGCTCAGCCTGAGCCCAAGCCGGATGCTCCGGTGGCCGATGATCCGGTGGCCGATGCTCCGGTGGCCGATGCTCCGGTGGTCGATGCTCCGGTGGTCGAGGAGGCCCCCGCGGCCGAGGCTGCGCCGGCGGCCGAGACGGCGGAGACCCCGGCTCAAGACGAGGCCTGAGCGCGATGCTGGCCGAGGCGCTGGAGCACCTCGTCAAGGGCATTGTCGAGCACCCCGACGAGGTCACCGTACGCAGCCGGGAGCTGCGTCGCGGCCGCGTACTCGAGGTGCGAGTGCATCCCGACGACCTGGGCAAGGTCATCGGGCGTGCTGGTCGCACGGCCACGGCGCTGCGCACCGTCGTCGGCGCCCTAGCCGGCGACGGCGTGCGCATCGACTTTGTCGACGTGCGCGAGCGTTGATCATCAGCTGTCCCGGACGGGCCGTGTCGACCGCACACTGCGGTTGACACGGCCCGTACATATGTCCACCTTTTGACACTCCTGGAGTCCAGCCAGTGCAGTTGACCGTGGGCCGCGTCGGCCGCGTCCAGGGGAACCGCGGCGAGGTTGCCGTCGAGGTGCGTACCGACGACCCTGATAGCCGCTTCGCTCCGGGGATGGTGCTTCTCACCGACCCCGAGCAGGTCGGTCCGCTGACCGTGGGGCGGGTCCGCTGGCAGGGCAACCGCCTGATCGTCCGGTTCCGCAACGTGCCCGACCGCACCGCGGCCGAGGCGCTGCGCGGGGTGCTGCTGCTCGTCGACGTCGATGACAGCGAGCGACTTCCCGATCCCGACGAGTTCTACGACCACCAGCTCGTCGGGCTGCATGCGGTGACTAGCCGCGGCGTCGACATCGGCGAGGTCACCGAGGTGCTGCACCTGCCGGCGCACGAGCTGCTTGCGGTGCGCCGCGAAGACGGCACAGAGGTGCTGGTCCCGTTCGTGTCGCAGATCGTCAGCGACATCGACCTTGCCGAACGCGTCGTCACCATCGACCCGCCTGGGGGACTCCTCGAGGCCGAGCCGGAGGCCTGAGCCATGCGCGTCGATGTCGTCACGATTTTCCCGGACTACATGGCGCCTCTTGGGTTGTCCCTGGTCGGCAAGGCTCGCGAGGCGGGTCTTGTCGACGTCCGCGTGCATGACCTCCGTGCCTGGACAACGGACCGTCACCGCACCGTGGACGACACTCCGTACGGTGGCGGCGCCGGCATGGTCATGAAGCCCGGACCGTGGGGGGTCGCGCTCACGGAGATCACGGCCGACCCACCCGAAGACGCCTCGCCAAGGCTCATCGTGCCGTCGCCGTCGGGTCGACCCTTCACCCAACAGACCGCGCAGGAGCTCGCGGGGGAACCGTGGCTGGTCTTTGCCTGCGGCCGGTACGAAGGGATCGACGCGCGCGTCTCCGAGTGGGCCGCCGATCGCATGCGGGTCGACGAGGTCTCTCTCGGCGACTACGTCCTCAACGGCGGCGAGGTCGCGGTGCTCGCGATCGTCGAGGCGGTGGCGCGGCTGCTGCCAGGCTTCATGGGCAATCCGGAGTCGATCGTCGAGGAGAGCCACGCCGCCGGGACCGGCGGGTTGCTCGAATATCCGGTCTACACCAAGCCGCCCACCTGGGATGGTCGCGACGTTCCGGAGGTGCTGCTTTCCGGGCACCACGGCCGGGTGGCCCGCTGGCGTCGTGACCAGGCGTTGGCCCGCACCGCGGCGCGCCGCCCCGACCTCATCACCGCGCTGGACCCCGACACGCTCAACGCCAAGGACCGCAGCGTGCTCCGCGAGCTCGGCTGGCTGCCTGGCGACGACGGACGGTTTCGTCCGGCAGGTCCGGCTGTGGCAAACTAGGTCGCTGTTGCCCACCACCCGCGCACCTGCCACAGGGGGATCGCCGCGATAACGGGCAAACGTGATGTCCATACCTCACTGCCCGTCCGTGACCTGTGGCACGTTCGAGAAAGCGACCCCAGCATGAACGCCCTGACCGCGCTCGACACCGCCAGCCTCCGCGAGGATGTGCCAGCGTTCCGCGCTGGCGACACGCTGAAGGTCCACGTCAAGGTCGTCGAGGGCAGCCGCTCCCGCGTCCAGATCTTCCAGGGTGTCGTGATCCGCCGCCAGGGTGCCGGCGTTCGCGAGACCTTCACCGTTCGCAAGATCAGCTTTGGCGTCGGGGTGGAGCGCACCTTCCCGGTGCACACGCCGATCATCGACAAGATCGAGCTCGTCACCCGCGGCGACGTGCGTCGTGCCAAGCTCTACTACCTGCGCAATCTGCGCGGCAAGGCCGCCAAGATCCGCGAGAAGCGCGACAACGGCTGAGCGCCACAAGCTTCGACGCAACGACACCCTGTGTCGAACATATCGACGCGGGGTGTCGTTGCGTCTGTAGGGCCGCGCCTGGCCGGGCCGCCCGGTGGGCAAGGTAGCGTCAGGGCCGGTCGTCGGCGAGATCTCAGCATGAGGAGTCCACGTGGTGGAGGCGTCCGAGCGGGACGGCGAGCGACAAGAACCTGAGTCGCCGCACCCCGACGGCGGGCGCGAGAAGCGCAACCACGGGATGTCGCTGCTCAAGGAGACCGCCCTTGTGGTGGCGCTGGCGCTCGTCATCGCAACCTTGGTGCGGGTCTTTCTCGTGCAGGCCTTCCTGATCCCGTCGGGCTCGATGGAGGACACCCTCCAGATCAGTGACCGTGTGCTCGTCAGCAAGCTCACCACCCGATTCGGCGACGTCGAGCGCGGCGATGTCGTGGTGTTCTCTGACCCCGACGGCTGGCTCGGCCCGCAGGTGGACGTCGGCCGCGACGGTCTCGCCGGCACGATCCAAGATGCGCTCGAGTTCGTGGGCGTCCTGCCCAACAGCGCCGAGGGACATCTCATCAAGCGGGTGATCGGTGTCGGCGGTGACCATGTGGTCTGTTGCGACGATGAGGGTCGGGTGACCGTCAACGACCATCCGCTCGACGAGTCGTCGTACCTTTTCCCGGGAGACGTGCCGTCGACCTCGCCGTTCGACGTCGACGTCCCCGAGGGTCAGCTGTGGGTGATGGGCGACCATCGCTCCGACTCGGGTGACTCGCGGGCCAATGGCACGGTGCCCGAACGGCTGGTCACCGGCCGCGCCTTTGCCATCGTCTGGCCGCTCTCCCGGTGGTCCGGGCTCGGCCGACCGGGGACGTTCGAGGGTGTCCCCGACCCGTGACCGGCCGTCGCGTGGCGCCCTGTCGCTCGTACGCACGTCGTCGCTAGGCTCGGCCACGATGGGGCAGAACACATTGCGGGCACGCTCGCCCAGCGTCGTCGGCGCACCGGGGAAGCCGCCCAGCCTACGGTTCGAGAAGGCACTCCTGCGCCAGGGGCACACGCTCGTCGCCGCGTGCGACGAGGTTGGCCGCGGCGCGCTGAGTGGGCCTGCCACGGTCGGCGTGGTGCTGGTCGATGTCAGCGTCCAACGACTGCTGCCCGGGCTGCGTGACAGCAAGCTGCTCCTGCCGGAGGCCCGCGAGCGGCTTGCCCCGCGGATCCGGCGCTGGGCACTTGCGACCGCAGTGGGTCACGCCAGCGCCTGCGAGGTCGATGCGATGGGCATTCTGCCGGCCCTGCGACTTGCCGGCCGCCGAGCACTAGGCGCGCTGCCCGCTCGCCCCGACGTGATCATCCTCGACGGCAACCACGACTACCTGACACCGCCGGCCCAGCGAGGCTTGTTCGATCTCGAGCCCGTACTCGATGACGAAGATGTACCACCCGTCGTGACCAAGATCAAAGCCGATCTGACCTGCGCATCTGTTGCAGCGGCAAGCGTCCTTGCCAAGACTGAGCGTGACCGGCTCATGGTCCGGCTTGCAGATATTTATCCCGGTTTCGCATGGGAGATAAACAAGGGATACGCAACGCCTGAGCACATGGCGGCAATCCGTCGGCTCGGACCATGCGAGCAGCACCGCCGGACCTGGCGGCTGCCGCTGCGCGAGCTGGCCGCCCTCGAAGAAGCGGCGGCGGCTGTCCTTGGCAGGCACGGCTTCGACCCTGAGGAGGCGGGCATGACGAGCCTCGAGGCGCTCCTGGGTGACAATGGAGCCGTCGAGGCCGAGCGTCAGCCGGCCTGACCCGGCGGCGTCAGACGTCGTCGGGGGGCACGTCGAGAAGGGCAGGCAGGGCGTGAGCGCCGAGGACCTCGAGAAGTACGAGACCGAGATGGAGCTCTCGCTCTACAAGGAGTACCGCGACGTGGTGGGCCTTTTCTCGTACGTTGTCGAGACTGAGCGGCGGTTCTATCTGACCAACAACGTCGACCTGCAGGTCCGCAGTGACGGTGGCGAGGTCTACTTCGAGGTGACGATGAGCGACGCGTGGGTCTGGGACATGTATCGCCCGGCGCGCTTCGTCAAGAACGTGAAGGTCGTGACGTTCAAGGACGTCAACGTAGAGGAGCTCGCCAAGAGCGACTTGGAGATCAAGTCGCCGCCGTTCGGATCCTGATCCGGTTAGGCCCTGGTTCGGCGGCACGCCGCCGGGCGACCGCGTTCGTCCGATTCGACGCGGCCGGTTGTCCACATGCGCTGTGAGGGCCCCTCGGCTGTCCACAGTTGCGCGGTCTGATCTTCTCGCCATCCTTCTGCGCCGCGATGGTGGTCGTGGAGGTGGTGCACGTGCGGGCCAAGGACGGGGTCGGATCCTACGGCGAGAGGGTGGCCGAGCGGCACCTGATCGAGGCCGGGTTCACGGTGATCGACCGCAACTGGCGCTGTGACGTCGGGGAGGTCGATCTCGTGGCCTTCGACGGCGAGGACCTGGTGATCTGCGAGGTCAAGACACGCTCGTCTGATGCCTTTGGCGCGCCGCTCGAGGCGGTCACGCCCGTCAAGCTCCGCCGCTTGTGGCTGCTGGCCATGAGATACGCCGCCGCGCATGACGTTGCCTATCGACAGCTGCGAGTAGACGCCGTTGCCGTGCTCAGGCAGCGCAAGGGTGCGGCAGTCGTCGAGCACATCCGGGGGATCGGCTCATGACCGTGGCCCGCACGCACTGTGTCGCATTGCTCGGCATCGAAGGGCGCATGGTCGAGGTCGAGGCAGATATTGCCAATGGGATTCCAGGGTTCGTTCTCGTGGGGTTGCCCGACGCCACGCTCAACGAAGCGCGGGATCGGGTGCGATCGGCACTCGTCAACTCAGGCGAGGGATGGCCGCAGCGGCGGCGCACCGTGAGCCTCTCACCGGCCGACCTGCCCAAGAAGGGCAGTCACTTCGACCTGGCGATCGCGGTTGCCATTGCGGCCGCCGCCGGCACGGTGCCGCCGTCGGCGCTCGATGGCATGGTCTTCCTCGGCGAGCTGGGTCTCGACGGGCGAGCGAGGTCTGTTCCTGGCGTGTTGCCCGCCGTTCTGGCGTCGTCAAAGCGCGGCTTCACTCAGGTGGTTGTGCCCGAGGCCAATGCGGCCGAAGCCACGCTTCTGCCGGAGATGGCTGTGCTCGGGATCCGGTCGCTTCGTCAGTTGCTAGCAGTGCTCCGTGGCGACCTGGTGCCGGACGAGCCGTCCGTTCCGACCGAGGAGGTCGTCTCCGAATCACCCCTGCCGCGGCTCTCGCTCGACATGGCCGACGTCGTGGGTCAGGCAACGGCACGGACGGCCGCAGAGGTGGCGGCCGCTGGGATGCACCACGTGATGATGATCGGGCCACCCGGATCGGGGAAGACGATGATCGCCGAGCGGCTGCCCGGCCTCCTGCCCGACCTCGATGCCGAGGAGGCGCTCGAGGTGACGGCAGTGCACTCGCTGGCCGGACTGTTGCACCCAGGGCAGCCGCTGGTGACGACGCCTCCATTCGCCGACCCGCACCACACCGCTTCCGTGGCCGCGATGGTTGGTGGTGGTTCGGGGGTCGCGCGCCCAGGTGCCGTCAGCCAGGCACATCGAGGAGTCCTGTTCATGGATGAGGCGCCGCAGTTCGGCGTTCGAGTGATCGATGCGCTGCGGGAGCCGCTGGAGAAAGGCGAGGTGCTCATGGCGCGCAGCCAGCGATCGATCCGGTTCCCGGCTCGCTTCCTGCTTGCGATGGCAGCCAATCCGTGTCCGTGTGGCTACTTCGGCCAACTGGACCACCCCTGTCAGTGTCTGCCCGACGCCGTGCGGCGCTACCGTCAGCGCATTTCCGGCCCGATCCGGGACCGCATCGACCTCTGGGTCAAGGTCCCTTCCGTCAGAAGGTCTGCCCTCCTCGCAGGGCTCGGCCAGTCGGAGTCCAGCGTGACGGTTGCGGCGCGCGTTGCGGAGGCCCGGCTCCGGCAGCGACGGCGTTACACCGGGCTGCCGTGGCGGTGCAACGGCGACGTGCCAGGACCTGAGTTCCGCCGTCGTTGGCCGCTTTCCGCCGATGTTCTGGCCCCCGTCGAGGAAGCGCTACGCCTCGGGGAGCTCACCGCCCGCGGCGCCCATCGATCCATCCGGGTGGCCTGGACGGCGGCCGACCTGGCCGGGCGTAACCGACCGATCCTCGACGACACGGCGTTTGCTGTCGCCCAGCACCTCGAGACTCGGGCGGCCGCCGCATGACCGGGGCGGATCGGCCGGCGAGCTCACCCGACCTGCTCGAGGGGCAGGATGAGAGGCACGCACGCGCGCTCCTTACAGCGATCTGGGAGCCGGGAGACATCCCCTTCGGGCAGCGGGTGGCCGAGATCGGTGCCGTGCGCGTCGTCGCAGAGCTGCGCGACGGTTCACTGCCTCGGACCTCGACGGCTCGCCAAGGACTTGCCGCCGATCGCGCCCGGGTGATCAACGTCGCCGAGCTGCTCGATGCCGCCGCGCGCCGGGGCATCCGGTTCGTCATCCCCGGCGATGCCGAGTGGCCCGACTCCCTGGGCGTGCTCGACATGGTGAGCCTCGACAACATGGGCGGCCAGCCATACGGACTGTGGCTGCGTGGCCCGCTCGACCTGGCGGAGACATTGCGGCGATCGGTGTCAGTTGTGGGCGCGCGCGCCGCAAGTGCTTACGGAGAGCACGTCGCCACCGACGTGGCCGCCGGGTTGGCGGACCGGGGGGTGGCTGTCATGTCGGGGGCCGCCTACGGCATCGACTCGGCAGCTCATCGGGGCGCCCTCGCGGTCGGCGGGGCCACGATCGCGGTGCTGGCCTGCGGGGTCGACGTGATCTACCCGCGAGGTAACGCGAGTCTGCTAGGACGGGTCGCCGACGAGGGCCTCATCGTGAGCGAGGCGGCACCGGGTGCGACGCCCACGCGCCCGCGATTCCTGATTCGCAACCGCATCATTGCCGCGGCCACGCCTGGCACGGTCGTCGTGGAGGCAACTCCCCGGTCTGGCGCGCTAAACACGGCCAACTGGGCAGACAAATGCTCCCGCCAGGTCATGGGCGTCCCGGGCCCGGTGACATCGTCACTGTCGGCGGGTGTGCACGAGCGAATACGAAGCAGCGCCACGTTGGTGACCAGCAGCGCCGAGATCCTCGAGCTGATCGGGCCCATTGGGACCGATACGGCGCCCGTGCCGAGGGGCCCGGAGCGTCCACGCGATGGTTTGCCGTCCGCGGCCGTCACCGTGCTCGAAGCAATGCCCAGCCGAGGTTGCGTCACGGTCGACGAGCTGTGCGCGACCACGCCGATCGCGCCGCGCGAGTGCATCGCGGCGCTGGGCTTGCTCATGGCTCGTGGGTTGGTGCAGTCCTCGCCCACCGGCTGGTCGCTCACCCGGCTGGCACGCACCGGAGGTTGAGCGCTCGTGGCGGGTGCACACCCGTGTGTTGCGGATCAAGACGTGCCGAGCGCCGTGACTGTTGCGAGGTCATGCCGTGCGCAGCCTCTGGATCCTCAAGCGGCAAACGACACGGCGCCAAGGGGGTGGCGGTTCTTGACCGTCCGCGCCACGGCGGCAACGGTGATCATGTGAGCCGTGAGCCGAGCGAGCTGCCTGCATCGCTGCAACATGTCCTCGACGCATTCGTCCGGCACTTGGCGCAAGAACGCGATCGGTCGCCGCATACGCTCCGGGCCTACCGCGGAGACATCGCTTCGCTGCTCGACCACATGGTCCGGCTGCGGCATGACGATGTCTCCGCGCTCGACATCAGCGTTCTGCGGTCGTGGTTGGCTCGCCTTGCCTCCGAAGGTAGATCGCGAAGCACGCTCTCGCGACGGGCAGCGGCCGCCCGAGTCTTCTCCGCGTGGGGACACCGCACGGGCCTGCTCAGCACTGACCCGGGCGGTCAGCTCGCAACTCCCCGGCGAAGCAGGCCGCTTCCGGCTGTGCTCGAGGCACGACAGGCACGTGACGTCCTACAAACTGCGGCTGAGGGCGCAGCCGCGGCGCCAGACACGGCATCTTTGCCGGCGGCCGCATTGGCGGTGGCAGTGCGAGACAGTGCACTGCTCGAGCTGCTCTATGCCTCGGGCATCCGGGTCGGTGAGCTCGTGGGGCTAGACGTGGACGACATCGATCGTGGGCGTCGCGTGGTGCGCGTCCTGGGCAAGGGGCGCAAGGAGCGGACAGTGCCGTACGGCGCGCCGGCTGCGGCCGCGCTGGAGACGTGGCTGCGCAGCGGCCGGCCGCTGCTTGCGAGGGAAGCCAGCGGTCCGGCTCTCTTTCTCGGCCTACGTGGCCGACGCTTGGACCCGCGCACCGTCCGCCGTGTCGTGCACGCAGCAATGCAAGCGCTCGACGGTGTGCCCGACCTAGGGCCGCACGGCTTGCGTCACTCGGCCGCGACCCACCTGCTCGAAGGTGGTGCCGACTTGCGAAGCGTCCAAGAGATGCTCGGGCATGCTTCGTTGGCGACCACCCAGATCTATACACACGTGTCTGTCGAGCGGCTGCGGCGCGCCTATGCGCAAGCCCACCCGCGTGCCTGAGCGAGCCACGCCACCGAGCGGTCATCGCTCAACGGAGGCGTCGTCGGGCACCCCCGCGACGACCGCGGCGATGTTGTGCTGCGACTCGGTGCCCGCGTCGAGGTAACTCGAGTGCCCGGTGATGCGCTCACGTTCCGCGGTACCGTCCGTCTCGAGCCGGATCGCGCCGAATGCTTCCTCACCCGGGTCGGCACCGAAGCGGCTCAGCATCGCAATCCAGTCGCGGTCGGCCTCCGCGACATAGACCGCACCGTCGTCGAGCCGGACGTCGTCGGCTTCGTCAACGCCGATGCCGGGTGACCCGAGCAGGACCAGGTCATCGACCCCGTGATGGGCGACGCCCAACGTCTGCCCGGCGACCAAGGATCCGTACGAGTGCCCGATCACGGTGACGTGCGAGTCGCGCCCTGCCACCAGCGCCCGCTGCGCGAGGCCGTCCAGCGTGCCGCGCAAGAGGGTCGATCCGGCTCGTGCAGACTTCGTGAACGCGGCTTCCAGACCCTGCGGGGTTTTGTAGCCCAACCAGGCGATCACCGCGACCGGCCCCGACGTCATTCTTGTCGCTGTCCGCTGCAGCGCCTCAGCCTTGCCGACGAGGGAGTCCAGGTCGGCCGAGACGGTCGTCGACATGCCCGGCACCAGCAGCGCGACATGTCGGGCCGTCTCGGGATTGCCGACGGACACGACGGCGTGGCCGCGCGCCGGATCGAACGCCACCAGCAACCGATCCGGGTGGCCCGTCACCTGCGACCCCACCCGCTCGAGCAGCTCGAGCCGATCAGCCAACGCGATCAGGTGCTGAAGGGTCTCTCTCATGCCCGGCTGCGCCGCGGATCGCAGCTCGGCGAGCGCCTGCGAACGGGACTCACGCAGGAGGCGTCGGTTGGCCCGATCTCGAACTGTTGCCGGCAGACCGTCCAGCGTGCCGAGCCAGCTGGGAGCGTCACGCCGAAGGTCTTGGCGACGGGAAGGCGGCAGTGCCGCCCACCACTCCGCCACCTGGCCAGCCGCGCGGACGCCGCCGAGTGGCCGCGACATCGCGATGGGACAACCGGCAACGACTTCGCTCGGCGGCCACGTCGTCGACCAGCGCGGCACATCGGCGACGAGGACTCGGTTCAATGCCTGCAGCCGATCGACTAGTGCGATAACCCCTGTCGCGACGACTCGCTCCGCATCGTTGGCGAGCTCGTCTGCGGCACCCGCCGGGAACACCGGCCCACCGGCGGAGTCCCGAGCGACCTGCGCCAGCTCGCGAGCTCGATCGAGCTGTTGGCCGCCAGCTCGGACGACCGCGGCAACGCGTCGTGACTCGACCTCGACCGCACGAACCGCGTCGTGCAGTCGGGCCAGGGGCCACGCCGCTGCGTCGGCCGCGGCTCCAGCCCAGCCCTGCGTGAGCGTCGAGATGGCGATGCGGAGCAGGGCGACAAGATCCGCCAGGCGGTCGGCTTCGGTGCCTAGTAGCCGAGCGGCGTTGTGCAGCTGCTCGGGCGGCCCGAGGCCGAGGGCGCGACTCATCTCGTTGCGGCTCGCCGATCGGCGGATTCGTAGCCGTCCGCAGCCCAGTCGAGCCGAGCACTCAGAGAGACGATGCGGAGCACCAGCCGGGTGCCGACGTCGTCCACGTCAGCTCCGGTGATGTGCGCGCCAAGGCGCGGCAGCGCGTCCACGATGAGTGCGAGCGCGCGTTCCGGCCGAGGCTCGCCGATCCGGTCGGTGCCCTGGCGAAGCCGGTGTGCCACGGCCCGCAGCAGTGCCGGGTCGGCCGAGAACCCATTCACCGCGACCTCCGCCCGAGCACTGCTCCCTGGATTGGCAGCAGTCGCACCCGGAGGTGCCCGAAGAGCAGTCGCGGATCGAGGTAGAGCGACCCTCGCCGCAAGCCGAAATGCAGGCAGGCGGCCGGCGCGCAGTGACCGCCACGATCTTCGATCGTGCCGATGACGGTCGCGACCGTGACAAGGTCGCCTCGGCCGACCTGGGCAGCCACGGGCTCGTACGTGGTGGTCAGCGGCCCGTGGCTGATGGACACGACGCCCCGTCCGGCGACCACGCCCGCGAACCGCACAACGCCGGTGCCCGCCGCGCGCACCGGGGTGCCGACCGGGGACTGCAGGTCGAGTCCGCGGTGACCGGACAGCCAGGGCAGCGGTGGTGGCGCGAAGTCCCGAACCACATCCGGCGGACTCGTGGGCCACATCCAGCCGGCGGCCGACGCCGGCTGAGTCACCCGGATCGCCGCGCTTGGCATCGCCGGCAGCACGGCCGTGACGAGCGCGAGGGCAACGAGCCCCAGTGTTCTCCGGGCGGTTAGGGACGATCTCATGCTTTCGAGCGTCCGCCCGGCTTGATCATGAGGACAGTGCTCCGAGTGGCTCTGTGGACGTGGGCCGCTGTCGGACGCGGCATGTGGACAGGCCGCCCACCGGCCCGTTGGACCCCTGCCCGCGTACTCCCGTACACTCAGGGGGCGACCCGTGCACCATGGGTCGACTTCGCACGCCCTGGGCCAGTTCGGTCCGCACCCGCGTGCCCCAACGGTCCCCGGCGCCAGCCGGGGCGGGGTTCGTACGAGGGCGTCAGGCGCGGCGGCCGACCGGTCGTCGCGAGGAACCGAGTGCGTCGGCCCCATGGGTCGGCGCGGAGGAGGTAGCGCACGGCTATGGCCGTCGTCACCATGAAGCAGCTGCTCGAGAGCGGCGTGCACTTCGGGCACCAGACCCGCCGTTGGAACCCGAAGATGAAGCGCTTCATCTTCACCGAGCGCAACGGCATCTACATCATCGACCTGCAGCAGTCGCTGTCCTACATCGACCGCGCCTTCGAGTTCATCAAGGAGACTGTGGCCCACGGCGGCTCGGTCCTCTTCGTGGGCACCAAGAAGCAGGCGCAGGAGGCGGTCCGCGAGCAGGCGACCCGCGTCGGCATGCCCTACGTCACCGAGCGCTGGCTCGGCGGCATGCTCACCAACTTCCAGACCGTCCACAAGCGTCTCCAGCGGCTCAAGGAGCTCGAGGAGATGAACTTCGACGACGTTGCCGGCTCCGGGTTCACCAAGAAGGAGCTGCTCCAGCGCCGCCGCGAGAAGGAGAAGCTGGAGAAGACGCTGGGCGGCATCCGCGACATGCAGCGCGTGCCGAGCGCCGTCTGGGTGGTCGACACCAAGAAGGAGCACCTGGCCATCAACGAGGCGCGCAAGCTGGGCATCCCGGTTGTCGCGATCCTCGACACCAACTGCGACCCCGACGAGGTCGACTACCCGATCCCGGGCAACGACGACGCCATTCGCGCCGTCACGCTGCTGACGCGGGTTGTCGCTGACGGTGTCGCCGAGGGTCTCATCGCCCGTGCCGGCCGTGGCCAGGCCGACGAGAAGCCGGCCGAGGGTGACCTCGCCACCGACGAGCCGCTGGCCGAGTGGGAGCAGGAGCTCCTTGGCGGCAGGGCCGCTGAGGCTCCCGCCGCCGAGGCTCCCGCCGCCGAGGCTGCGACCGCCGAGTCTGCGACCGAGGACGCCGAGATCACGTCCGGGGCCGAGACTGAGAAGGTTGCCGACCTCGACAGCGAGACCGTCGACCAGGACGTGGCCGAGACTGTCGCCGAAGACGTGGCAGCGGCCACCGCGCCAGCCGAGCCGGACAACGCAGCAGGTGAGCAGGCCTGATGCACGATGACGGCAGCGGTGCCTCGCAGCAGTGCGGGTGCCGCTGCCGTCGCATGTGCGCAGTCGTACGTACATACGCTGCGACCCTAAGAACAAGAGGAAGCGAGAGATGGCGAACTTCACCGCCGCCGACGTCAAGAAGCTCCGGGACGCCACGGGCGCCGGCATGATGGACGCGAAGAGGGCGCTCGAAGAGACCAACGGCGACTTCGAGGCCGCCGGCGAGGTGCTGCGCGTCAAGGGTGCGGCCAAGGCCGCCAAGCGCGGCGCGGA
This sequence comes from uncultured Actinomycetota bacterium, assembly GCA_963799425.1. Lineage (GTDB taxonomy): Bacteria > Actinomycetota > Actinomycetes > Jiangellales > Jiangellaceae > CAVWSM01. The sequence goes on from CAWCXA010000011.1 coordinate 146,293, forward strand.
GCGCACCGCCAGCAACGGCCTCGTGGCCGCGGCTGAGGGCGCGCTGATCCAGCTCAACTGCGAGACCGACTTCGTCGCCAAGAACGAGCAGGTCCAGCAGCTCGCCGCCGACATCGTCACGCACGCCTGGGCGGCCAAGCCGGCCGACAAGGAGGCGCTGCTCGCCGAGGTGCTCGCCGACGGTCGCACCGTCGCCGACAACATCATCTCCGCCAGCTCGGTCATCGGCGAGAAGATCGAGCTCGCGGACGCCGCCATCTTCGATGGCAAGGTTGCCGCCTACATGCACCGTCGGGCCTCCGACCTGCCGCCGCAGGTTGGTGTGCTGGTGGAGTTCGACGGTGACGACATCGAGGCCGCGCGCGGTGTCGCGATGCAGGTCGCCTCGATGCGCCCGCGGTACGTCACCCGCGACGAGGTGCCCGCCGATGTCGTCGAGCACGAGCGCCGCATCGCCGAGGCGACCACCCGCGAGGAGGGCAAGCCCGAGCAGGCGATCGCAAAGATCACCGAGGGCCGCCTCAACGGCTTCTTCAAGGAGGTCGTGCTGCTGGAGCAGGAGTCGGTGCGGGACTCCAAGAAGTCAGTCAAGGCGCTCGCCGACGAGGCGGGCATCACCGTCAAGCGGTTCGCGCGCTTCGAGGTCGGCGCCTGACCAGTCCGCCGAGCGCCTGAGGCAAACCGTACGGAGCAACCAACGCGTGGAGGCCGGTGTCGTGGAGGTAACCGAGATGGAGACCCAAGCGACGCCGGCCTGGCCGCTGTCGCACGGCTTCAAGCGCGTGATGCTCAAGCTGTCCGGCGAGGCCTTCGGCGGCGGCCGCGTTGGTGTCGACCCCGATGTCGTGCAGAGCATCGCTCGGCAGATCGCCGATGTGGTCACCACGGGCACTCAGGTGGCCGTGGTCGTGGGCGGGGGCAACTTCTTCCGCGGCGCCGAGCTGCAGCAGCGTGGCATGGATCGCGACCGCGCCGACTACATGGGAATGCTGGGCACTGTCATGAACTGCCTGGCGCTGCAGGACTTCCTGGAGAAGGCCGGCGTCCCGACGCGGGTGCAGACGGCGATCACGATGGGTCAGGTCGCCGAGCCGTACATCCCGCGACGCGCGGAGCGGCACCTCGAGAAGGGCCGTGTGGTGATCTTCGGGGCGGGTGCTGGGATGCCGTACTTCTCCACCGACACCGTGGCCGCCCAACGCGCCCTGGAGATCGGTTGCGAGGTGCTGCTCATGGCCAAGAACGGCACGGATGGCGTCTACGACGCCGATCCTCGGACGAACCCCGACGCCCGCCGGTTTGCCACGCTCTCCGTCGAGGACGTCATCGCCCGCAACCTGCAGGTCGCCGACACAGCTGCGTTCAGCCTGTGCCGCAACAACGGCCTGCCGATCGTGGTGTTCGACCTCAACCGCGAGGGCAACATCGCGCGGGTCGTTGCCGGAGAGCCCGTCGGCACCTTCGTGTCGGATGACGTGCCGACGACGTACGTCGAGGACGCGTAGGCCAGCCTGGCGTTGTGGGACAACGGGTATAGCGTCAGCACAGACCGATTCGGTCAGGCAGTCCACCAGCCGGTGACCCCGGCGGGCATGTGAGGGAGCGAAGTTGATCGACGACACCCTCCTCGAGGCTGAGGAGAAGATGGAGAAGGCCGTCTCGGTGGCACGAGAGGACTTCGCGACGATTCGCACGGGGCGGGCGCATCCCTCGCTGTTCAACAAGGTCGCCGTCGACTACTACGGCACCCCGACGCCGGTCAACCAGCTGGCGTCGTTCCACGTGGCCGACGCTCACATGATCACGATCACGCCCTACGACAAGGGCTCGCTGGGCGGCATCGAGCGGGCGATCCGCGACTCCGACCTGGGTGTCAACCCGAGCAACGACGGGGTGGTGATCCGCGTCGTGATGCCGCAGCTGACCGAGGAGCGCCGCCGCGACTACATCAAAGTGGCGCGCAGCAAGGCCGAGGACGCCAAGGTGTCCATCCGCAACGTGCGCAGGCACGCGAAGGATGCCCTTGACAAGCTGGCCAAGGATGGCGAGTCCGGCGAGGACGAGGTCGCGCGGGCTGAGAAGCAGCTCGAGACAATGACGAAGAAGCACGTCGACCAGGTCGACGAGCTCCTCAAGCACAAGGAATCAGAGTTGCTCGAGGTCTGATGGGGGGGCCCGACGACTCCGCTCCACCTGCCCCGCCTGTCCCGCACGGCCGCGCAGGACGCAACCTCGGCGCAGCCACTGGCGTAGCCGTTGCCCTCGGCGCCGTCATCATCGCCAGCCTCTTCATCGAGAAGGTCGCCTTCGTCTGGCTGGTCGGCGCTGTCATCGCGATCGCGGTGTGGGAGCTGTCGACTGCGCTCGGTTTGCGCGACATCCAGGTGCCGGTCGTACCCGTCGTGCTCGGTGCCGTCGCGCTGCTCGGCTCGGCCTACGTGGGTGGCACCGAGGCGATGGTGGTGGCGCTCGCGCTCACCGTGCTCGCGGTGCTCGTGTGGCGGCTGGGCGAGCCACAGCCCGGCTACCTTCGCGACGTCAGCGCGGGCGCCTTTACGACGCTCTACGTACCGTTCCTCGCCGGTTTCGCTGTGTTGCTCGTCCAGCCGGACGACGGCGCGTGGCGTGTGGTCACCTTCCTGTTGGTGGTCAGCGCTTCGGACACGGGTGGCTATGCATTTGGGGTGTTGTTCGGCAAGCACCCGATGGCGCCGCGGGTGAGCCCGAAGAAATCCTGGGAAGGCTTCGTCGGCTCCACCCTGCTCTGCGTTGTCGTCGGAGTGATCACGGTGGTGCTGCTGCTCGACGGCCGGTGGTGGGTCGGCATTGTGCTCGGCGTTGCCACGCTTGTCTCGGCGACACTGGGCGACCTGGGCGAGTCGATGATCAAGCGTGACCTTGGCATCAAGGACATGGGCACCCTGCTGCCTGGTCACGGCGGCATCATGGACCGACTCGACTCGTTGCTGCCGAGCGCTCCGGTGGTCTGGCTCGTGCTCACATGGCTCGTCCCCGCCTGACGACCTGACACATCGGAACCCCGGTCTTACTCGTTGTCGCCGGCGGTGTCGAGGGAGCTAGCGGCCCGGCGGCGTCCACCACGTCTCGTGGCGGCTTCGCCCGCCTCCCACGCCCAGTTGCTTACCTCGGGCATGTCCTCACCCGTACGGCGGATGTACTGGCTGTGCTCGATCAGCTTGTCCCGCAAGGCTTCTCGCGCGTACGCCGCCGATGGTCCCAGCTGCGGGCAACGGTCGATGACGTCGATCGCCAGGTGGAACCGGTCTATCTGGTTGAGCACACACATGTCGAACGGAGTCGTGGTGGTGCCCTCCTCCTTGTACCCGCGCACGTGCATGTTGGGGTGATTGTTTCGACGGTAGGTAAGCCGGTGGATCAGCCATGGATACCCGTGATAGGCGAACACGATCGGCTTGTCCCTGGTGAACAGCGAGTCGAACTCCTGGTCAGACAGTCCGTGCGGGTGCTCGCGCTCGTCCTGCAGGCGCATCAGGTCGACAACGTTGATGAACCGGATCCGCAGGTGGGGAAAGAAGCCACGCAGCAGCTGGGTCGCGGCTAGTGCCTCCATCGTCGGCACGTCGCCCGCGCAGCCGATGACCACGTCGGGCTCGTTGTCCCGGTCGTTGCTCGCCCAGTCCCAGATGCCGATGCCCTTGGTGCAGTGTTTGACGGCAGCGTCCATCGACAGGAACTGCCGAGCCGGCTGCTTACCCGCCACGATGACGTTGACATAGTTGCGACTGCGCAGGCAGTGGTCGCCGACAGACAGCAGCGTGTTTGCGTCCGGTGGCAGGTAGACCCTGATGACGTCGGCCTTCTTGTTGATCACGTGGTCGATGAAGCCTGGGTCCTGGTGCGAGAAGCCGTTGTGGTCCTGGCGCCACACGTGCGAGGTCAACAGGTAGTTCAGTGACGCGATCGGCCGCCGCCACGGGATCCCGCGAGTCGTCTTCAGCCACTTTGCGTGCTGGTTGAACATCGAGTCGATGATGTGGATGAAGGCCTCGTAGCACGAAAAGAACCCGTGCCGACCCGTCAAGAGATAGCCCTCCAGCCAGCCCTGACACGTGTGCTCGGACAGGATCTCCATCACCCGCCCGTCGGGTGCGAGCTTGTCGTCGTACGGGAATGTCTCGGCGTTCCACGCGCGATTGGTGACTTCGAGGACTGCGCCGAGACGGTTGGAGTTGTTCTCGTCCGGCGAGAAGACCCGGAAGTTCTTGTTCTCCTTGTTGCGTGCCATGACGTCGCGCAGAAACACGCCAAGGATCCGCGTGGCCTCCGCCACCGGCACACCCGGCTGGTCGACGTCCACGGCGTAGTCGCGAAAGTCCGGCATCCGCAGGTCATGCAGCAGGGCGCCGCCGTTGGCGTGCGGGTTGGCACTCATGCGGCGGGTGCCCTGTGGGTGGAAGTTGGCGACCTCTGGTACGGGAGCGCCGGTGCTGTCGAAGAGCTCTTGGGGCCGGTACGACTTGAGCCACTTCTCGAGCGCCTTGAGGTGCTTGGGGTCGTCGCGCACCTCGGAGAACGGCACCTGGTGGCTGCGCCAGTAGCCCTCTTCGCGAAGGCCGTCGATCTCTTTCGGCCCGGTCCAGCCCTTGGGTGAGCGCAGCACGATCATGGGCCAGCGCGGGCGCGTCGGGTCACCATGGTCGCGGGCCTGCCGGCGAATCTTGTCGATGGCGTCGAGGACCTGGTCGAGTGTGCCGGCGAACTCCTGGTGCATGTAGTCCGGGTCGGAGCCGCTGACGAAGTACGGCTCCCAGCCGCAGCCCACGAGGAAGGCGCGTAGCTCGTCTTCGGGGATGCGGGCCAGAACTGTCGGGTTGGCGATCTTGTATCCGTTGAGGTGCAGGATCGGCAGCACAGCGCCGTCCGTGACCGGGTCGAGGAACTTGTTGCCGTGCCATGACGTCGCGAGCGGCCCGGTCTCCGCCTCGCCGTCACCGATCACGCAGGCAACGACGAGGTCGGGATTGTCGAAGGCCGCGCCGAAGGCATGTGACAGCGAATAGCCAAGCTCGCCGCCTTCGTGGATGGACCCCGGCGTCTCCGGAGCGACGTGGCTGGGGATGCCGCCCGGGAACGAGAACTGGGTGAACAGACGCTGCATCCCTTCCTCGTCCAGCGACACGTTCGGATAGACCTGTGAGTACGTGCCCTCCAGCCAGGCGGCCCCGACGATGGCTGGACCGCCATGGCCAGGGCCGGTGATGTAGATCATGTCGAGGTCGCGAGCCATGATCGCCCGGTTGAGGTGTGCATAGATGAACGAGAGCCCCGGCGACGTGCCCCAGTGGCCCAGCAGCCGCGGCTTGACGTGCTCGGCACGCAACGGCTCCTTCAGCAGCGGGTTGTCCAAAAGGTAGATCTGCCCCACGGACAGGTAGTTGGACGCCCGCCACCACTGGTCGATGACGCGCAGCTCGTCGGCAGACAGCGGGCCGTCGGCTGGGGAAGTGCTCTTGCTGGTTCTGCTGACGGACTTCTTGGCCACTCTCTTGCCGGCTCCGCGGGCTTTGCGAGCGCGCGTGGTCGTGGTCATGGGCGATCCTCCGCTGCGGAGTGGGTATGGGCTCGATGGCAAGCCTTTCGCGTCGACGGACAAACGCAACATGGCGTGCATGGGACACTGGTCGGGTCATGCCTGCACCCGGTGAGCTCACCTTCGTCGCCCCGCGTCGCGCCAAACCGCCGCGCCACCTCGCAGACCTTGCGCCAGGTGAGCGCCGAGAGGCGGTGACCGAGCTCGGACACAAACCGTTCCGGGCGGCGCAGCTGTCCCAGCACTACTTCGCGCGGTTCACCCGCGACCCGCACGAGATGACCGACCTGCCCAAGGCCGTACGGGACGAGCTCGTGGGCCAGCTCATGCCGCGCCTGCTCGATCCCGTACGGCATCTCGAAGCCGACCGCGGCATGACCCGCAAGACGTTGTGGAAGCTGTTCGACGGCGCCCTCGTCGAGAGCGTCCTCATGCGCTATCCGGGCGGCGGCGTGCACCGCGACCGAGTAACGATCTGTGTTTCCAGCCAGGCCGGCTGCGGCATGAACTGCCCGTTCTGTGCGACGGGCCAGGCCGGCCTCACCCGCAACATGTCAGCCGGTGAGATCGTTGACCAGGTCGTGGCCGCGGCGGGCGCGCTCGCCCGCGGCGAGATCGCAGGTGGCCCGGGCCGCATCACCAACGTGGTGTTCATGGGGATGGGCGAGCCGCTCGCCAACTACAAGGCGGTCATCGGCGCGGTGCGTCGTCTCACCGAGCCGGCTCCGGACGGCCTCGGCATCTCCCAGCGCGGCGTCACAGTGTCGACCGTTGGCCTCGTACCCAAGATCACGCAGCTGACCGACGAGGGATTGTCGGTCACCCTCGCGCTGTCCCTGCACGCGCCCGACGACGAGCTGCGCGACGAGCTCGTGCCGATCAACACCCGCTGGCGGGTCGGGGAGGCCCTGGACGCGGCACGGGCCTACTTCGACCGCACCGGCCGGCGGGTCAGCATCGAGTACGCGCTCATCCGCGACATCAACGACCAGGCCTGGCGCGGCGACCTGCTGGGTCGGCTGCTCGTGCAGCGCGGGAAGGGCTGGGTGCACGTCAACCCCATCCCGCTCAACCCGACACCCGGCTCGAAGTGGACTGCGTCACGTCCGGAGGACGAGCGCGCCTTCGTCGAATCGCTAGCCGCACACGGCGTTCCGGTCACCATCCGCGACACCCGTGGCCGCGAGATCGATGGGGCCTGTGGACAGCTCGCCGCGGTGGAGGTCTAACATCACCCCGATACGAATGGGGTGAATCGGTCTATGGCTGTCTCTCGGGAGCCCGAGTTCGGCACGGTTCGCATGCGCGAAGGGTACGACCTCGACGACGTCGACGACTTCGTCGATCTCGTGGTCGACTCGCTCGACGGCAAGGGCAATCGCAAGGTCACGCCAGAGCAGATCGAGCGGTACGAGTTCAAGATCGTGCGCATGCGCACCGGCTACTCGATGGAGGATGTCGACCGCTGGCTCGATGAGGCCGCGGCCGAGCTGCGCGCCCGCCTGAAGGCGGCCCGCCAGTCGGAACCGGCGCGCGCGGCGCAGCCGCCGCCGCCCCCACCTCCGGTTGCGCCGCCGCCACCCCCGGTCGCCCCTCCCGTCAGCCCTGGCTACGACGACTCCACGCAATGGTGGCCTGCGCCGACCCCGCCGGCACCCCCCGCTCCCGCGCCGCTCCCGATGCCTGCTCCGATGCCGGTCCCGGCTGCCGGCTACACCACGACGACCACCTACGGCACGCCCGCGTACGACCCGCAGCCCAGCTACCCCCCGGGCACTCCGCTCGAGCAGACCGGCCACGGCCGCGACACGGCCACCGGCCACGCTGCTGCGCTGGTGCACCACATCGAGCTGTGGGTCCGCGACTTCGACTCCGGTGTCGCGTCGTGGGGCTGGCTATTCCAGCGGCTCGGCTGGCGCATCGGCCGGGTGTGGGAGCACGGCTGCGCCTGGGCGAGCCCCGACGGGCCCTACATCGTGATCGAGTCCGGCCCGGACCTGCGCTGGATGCCGCACGACCGGCGCTCGCCCGGGATGAATCACCTCGCATTCGAGGTGCTCGACCGGGCCACGGTCGACCGCATCGTCGCCGACGGCCCACTGCACGGTTGGCAACTGATGTTCCCCGACCGGCATCCGTTCGCGGGTGGGCCCGACCACTATGCGGCCTACATGGAGAACGGCGAGGGGTTCGAGGTAGAGATCGTCTCGGCGCAGTAGGGGCTGCTCGAGTGGGCGCTAGTCGCCGAGGAGACGGCCAACGGCGGCGGCGCGGCGGGACGGCCGGCTCTTGCGGGCCTCGGCGGCATCGGCGGACTGCATGAGGCGCAGGGCGGCGTTGACGCCGAGCCAGCGAAAGGGTTCGGGCTCCCAGCGTGGCGAGCGGTGACCGACCCACGCCAGCTTCACCAGATCGGAGTCGCGGCCGAGCACCAGGTCGGCGAGAGTGCGTCCGGCCAGGTTGCTCGTCGCGACGCCGTCACCGACGTAGCCGCCAGCCCAGCCGAGCCCCGTGTGCACATCCAGGCCGCACGACGGAAACCAGTCCCGGGGCACTCCGAGCGGCCCGCCCCACTGATGCGTGATCTGCGCCCCCGCGAGCACCGGGAACAGCTCGCGCAGCGTCTCGTGCAGCGCCACGTGCACGCCGGCGTCCACGTCGTACGCAGGCCGCGTTTGAGAGCGGAAGTGGTACGGCGCACCGCGGCCGCCGAAGGCCAGCCGGCCGTCCGCCGTCCGCTGCCCGTAGATGATCATGTGCCGGAAGTCCGCGAACGTCTCTCGCTGCACCAGCCCGATCTGCTCCCACACGGAGTCAGGGAGTGGCTCGGTGGCGAGCATCAGGGAGTAGACCGGCGCCAGCGTGCGGGCATGCCCGGGCAGCACCGCCGTATAGCCCTCGGTGGCCCGCAGGACGACGTCCGCTCGGACAGTTCCGTAGGGCGTCTCCAGGCGTCGTGGAGCGATGCGGGTGACCGGGGTGTGCTCGTGCACCCGTACGCCGTGACGCTCGACCGCTGCGGCCAGCCCTCGGACGAGACGCGTAGGCTGGATTGCCGCGCAGTGCGGCGTAAAGGTCCCGCCCAGCACGTTGGTCGCTCCCATGCGCTCCGCGGCCTCCGCGGGCCCGAGGAGCGCCAGGTCGTCCTCCGAGTCGCCCCACTCGCGGCCCTCGGCGACGTATGCGCGCGCCCGCTCGAGCTGCGCCTTCGACCGCGCGGCGACCACCGTGCCGCCCTTGGTGAAGTGGCAGTCGATCCCCTCGAGATCGGCCACCCGACGGACCTCGTCGATGGTGCGCCGCATCGCCCGCTGCAGGGTGAGGGCCGGCTCACGCCCGTACCGTCGCGCAACGGCCGGCAGCGAGGCCGGGAACAACGCCGAGCACCAGCCGCCGTTGCGGCCCGACGCGCCGAACCCCGCGACCGCCTGCTCGAGCACGACGATTCGCAGGCTCGGGTCGGCAGCCGCCAGGTAGTACGCGGACCACAGCCCCGTGTAGCCCGCTCCGACGATGGCGACGTCGACATCGAGGTCGCCGGCGAGCGGCGGGCGCTCGGGGCCGCGCAAGTCGTCCGGCAGGGCGTCCCACCAGAGCGGGATGTGCACGAGTTCGCCTAGAGCAGCGACCAGGCGCGGCCGAGTACGTCTCGCAGGATCTGCTCGATCTCGTCGAACTCCTCCTGACCCACGATCAGCGGCGGGGCGAGCTGCACGACCGGGTCGCCGCGGTCGTCGGCGCGGCAGTACAGCCCGGCGTCGAACAGCGCCTTGGACAGGAAGCCGCGCAGGATCCGCTCGCTCTCCTCGTCGGTGAACGTCTCCTTGGTGCTCTTGTCCTTGACCAGCTCGATGCCGTAGAAGTACCCGTCGCCACGGACCTCGCCGACGATCGGCAGGTCGGTGAGCTTCTCCAGCGTCGCGCGGAAGGCGCCCTCGTTGTCGAGCACCCGCTGCGGCAGCTTCTCGCGCTCGAAGATGTCGAGGTTGGCGAGCGCCACCGCCGACGAAACCGGGTGCCCGCCGAACGTATAGCCGTGCGGGAAGAACGTGTCGCCCTGATAGAACGGCTCGGCAATGCGGTCGGAGAAGATCGCCGCGCCGATGGGGGAGTATCCCGAGGTCATTCCCTTGGCGCACAGGACGATGTCGGGTAAGTAGTCGAACTTCTCGCAGGCGAACATCGTGCCCAGTCGGCCGAAGGCGCAGATCACCTCATCGGACACGAGCAGCACGTCGTACGCGTCGCAGATCTCGCGCACCCGCTGGAAATAGCCCGGCGGCGGCGGAAAGCAACCGCCCGCGTTCTGCACCGGCTCCAGGAACACCGCGGCGACGGTGTCGGGTCCCTCGAAGAGGATCGCCTGCTCGATCTGGTCGGCCGCCCAGCGCCCGAACGCCTCCAGGTCGTCGCCGTGTTCAGGAGCGCGGTAGAAGTTGGTGTTGGGCACCCGGAACGAACCCGGCACTAGGGGCTCGAACGGTGCCTTGAAAGCGGGGATGCCGGTGATCGACAGCGCGCCTTGCGGCGTGCCGTGGTAGGCGATCGCCCTGCTGATCACCTTGTACTTGCCGGGCTTGCCGACCAGCTTGAAGTACTGCTTGGCGGCCTTCCACGCCGTCTCGACCGCCTCGCCGCCGCCGGTCGTGAAGAAGACCTTGTTGAGATCGCCGGGGGCGTACGACGCGAGCCGGTCGGCGAGCTCGACCGCGGCCGGGTGGGCGTAGCTCCAGATCGGGAAGAACGCGAGCTCGGCTGCCTGCTTGGCGGCGACGTCAGCGAGTTCCCTGCGTCCGTGTCCAGCCTGCACGACGAAGAGCCCGGCAAGACCATCGAGGTAGCGCCGGCCGTTGCTGTCGTAGATGTAGGCGCCTTCGCCGCGCACGATCGTGGGCACGGGTGCGTCCGCGTACGACGACATGCGGGTGAAGTGCATCCACAGGTGTTCGTAGGCGGTGCGGGACATCTGGTCAGGGTTGCTCGTCATCGTGTTCCCCAGGTGTAGGTCTGCTTGCGGAGCTTGAGGTAGAGAAAGGTCTCGGTGCTCGCCACGCCGGGCAGTGCGCGGATGTGCTCGGAGAGCAGGTCGAGCAGGTGCGCGTCGTTCTCTGCGACCACCTCGGCGAGGATGTCGAACGACCCGGCAGTCAGCACGACGTAGTCGACCTCGGCGATCTCGGCCAGCGCATCGGCGACCACCCTGCAGTCGCCCTCGACGCGGATGCCGATCATCGCCTGCCGCCCGAGACCGACCTGGACGGGGTCGGTGACAGCCACGACTTGCATCACTCCGGTGTCGATGAGCCGCTGGACACGCTGCCGGACGGCCGCCTCGGACAGCCCCACGGCCTTGCCGATGGCGGCGTACGACCGGCGGCCGTCCTGCTGCAGCTGCTCGATGATCGATTTCGAGACGTCATCGAGGTGGCCGTTGCGGTCGCGGAGAGTCACGCGGGTCATCATTACGGCCGCACGATCTCGTTGACAAGCAAATCCGCGGAGATTCGGCACGCCAGGTGCGGAATCAACACGTCCGGCTGGGCGTGGCCACGGTTTACGCAGCCTGGACCGGCGAGCTCTGGCCTCTTGCCCTCGGTGCACAACGATCCGATAGCGATTCCGTGGCAAATAGCGCAGGGCCCCTACGGAATCCCTTGTCAGCACCCGGCTCACATGTCAGGATCAGCGACTTGGGGGGGTGGATCGGGCGATGCCGCTATATTCGATCCGGTTTGGGACGACTTGAACATCGGGTGAGGTGATATGGCCACGGTCGAGGATGTGCGAGCGATCAACGTACCCGTCCGAGACGTGGCCATGGTCGACGGTGTGTTCCGCGGCGGCCGCCGGGTGTCGGGCGCCGGCAACATACACGATGTCGTGGATCCGGCCAACGGTCGACCCGTGGCCCGCTACGGCCTGGCGACCGCCGAGGACGTCGACGCCGCGGTCGCGGATGCACGCGCGGCGTTCCCCGAGTGGTCGGGCAGCACTCCGGCCGAGCGGTCAGCCGCTCTGACCCGCCTCGCTGCGATCCTCACCGAGCGAGCGGAGGGGCTCGCGCACACCGAGACCCGCCAGACTGGCAAGCCCATCCGGCTGTCGACCGGCTTCGACGTGCCCGGCACGATCGACAACGTCGCCTACTTCGCCGGCGCCGCCCGTAGTCTCGAGGGCAGGGCGAGCGCGGAGTACAGCCCCGACCACACCTCGTCGATCCGCCGCGAAGCGGTCGGGGTGATCGGCTCGATCGCTCCGTGGAACTACCCGCTGCAGATGGCGGCCTGGAAGATCCTGCCCGCGATAGCCGCCGGCAACACGATCGTGCTCAAGCCCTCCGAGCTCACACCACTCACGTCGCTTGCCCTCGCCAAGGCCTGCCAGGACGCCGGCATTCCGGACGGTGTTGTCAACGTCGTGAGCGGGCTCGGGCTTGACGCGGGACAGGCGCTGGTAGGCCATCCCGGTGTCGACATGGTCTCGTTCACCGGTTCGACCCGAGCCGGCCGCGAGGTCATGACCGCCGCGGCGCGCGGCCTCAAGCGCGTGCACATGGAGCTAGGAGGCAAGGCTCCGTTCCTCGTCTTCGACGACGCCGACCTCGATGCCGCCATCAACGGCGCGGTCGCGGGCTCCCTCATCAACACTGGGCAGGACTGCACCGCGGCAACCCGAGCGATCGTTCACCGCAGCGTGATCGACGACTTCGTCACCGGTGTCGCCGACCTCATGCGAGACGTACGGCTTGGCAACCCGCTCGACCACGCCACCGACATGGGCCCGCTCGTGTCCATCGCGCAGCGTGACCGCGTGTCCGGCTTTGTGGAGCGTGCCCGCGCCGCCGGCGCGCGAGTCGTGACCGGTGGCCGGTCACCCGGCGGCGCCCTCGCCACCGGTGCCTTCTACGAGCCCACCCTCGTCACCGACGTCGACGCGGGTGCAGAGATCGTCCGCGATGAAGTTTTCGGGCCGGTGCTCGTCGCCATGGCGTTCGATACCGACGACGAGGGAATCGCGCTTGCCAACGACACGCCGTACGGCCTCGCGGCATCGGCGTGGACTCGCGACGTTTTCCGGTCCCTGCGAGCCACGCGCGAGATCCGCGCGGGCTGCGTCTGGATCAACGACCACATCCCGATCGTGAGCGAGATGCCGCATGGGGGGTACGGTCAGTCGGGCTTCGGCAAGGACATGAGCCCTTACTCGTTCGATGACTACACCGTGGTCAAGCATGTGATGTGCGACACCTCGGGGGTCGTCCGCAAGACCTGGCACCGCACAATCTTCACCTGACAGTTCCACCCATCCACGCCGCGCAGAGACGAAGGAAGCCCAACCATGACCCGTAAGCCCCCGCTTTCCCCGGAGGCCCGCGCCGTCCTCTCGCTGATGTCCCGTCGCACAGTGCTGCGTGGGGCGGGCGCGCTGGGCGCCGCCGCCGCCCTGGCCGCCTGCGGCACGGACGGCACCACCAGTGACGCTCCGTCGGCGGCGACCGACTTGTCGGAGGAGGAAAAGGTCGTCCGGTGGGCCAACTGGGCCTACTACCTCGACTACGACGACGAGGCGCAGAACTACCCGACCCTCGAGCGGTTCAAGCAGGAGACCGGGATAGACGCGACCTACGTCGAGGACATCGAGGACAACGACTCCTATTTCAGCAAGATCGCGCCGCAGCTCCGCGACGGCCAGGACATCGGCCAGGACCTCGTGGTGTTCACCGACTGGATGGCCACTCGCCTGATCCGTCAGTCCCTCGTGCAAAAGCTCGACGCCGCCAACATCCCCAACAAGGGCAACATCCTGGCCAACCTCGCCAACGTCGATTTCGACCCCGGCCGCGAGCACTCCCTGACCTGGCAGTCCGGCTTCGCCGGCATAGCGTGGAACATGGAGAAGGTGCCCAACGGCCTGCAGTCGGTATCCGACCTGTGGAACCCGGAGCTGCGCGGCCGGGTCGAAGTGTTGTCGGAGATGCGCGACACGATGGGCCTGATCATGCTCGAGCAGGGGGTCGACATCTCGGGGGACTTCAGTGACGACGAGTTCTTCAACGGACTCGACGTCCTGCAGCAGCAGCTCGACAACGGCCAGATCCGGCAGGTCAAGGGCAACTCCTACACCGAGGACCTGATTTCCGAGGACGCCCTCGCCGTCATCGCCTGGTCCGGAGACATCACTGCACTCAATGTCGAGAACGGCGAGAAGTGGCAGTTCGCCATCCCGGATGCGGGCGGCACTCTCTGGAGCGACAACCTGCTCGTTCCGATCGGCTCGCCATACAAGGCCAACGCGGAGCAAGTGATCAACTTCTACTACGACCCCGCGGTAGCAGCTGAGGTTGCGGCCTATGTCAATTACATCTGCCCGGTGCAAGGCGCCAAGGAGGAGATCGTCAAGATCGACCCCGCGCTCGCTGAGAACCAACTGATCTTCCCCGACGACACGACTCTGGCAAACGTCAAAGTCTTCCGCTCGCTGTCGCCGGAGGAGGAGACGACCTTCTCCACCGAGTACCAGAAGACGCTGGGTAACTGATGACCAACAGCACGGACATCGCCGATGGCGGCGCGGGAGACCTTCGGCTGGTCGGGCTGACCAAGCGGTTCGGCTCCTTCACCGCGGTCGACGGCATCGACCTGACAGTGCCCGAGGGGTCGTTCTTCGCACTCCTCGGGCCGTCGGGTTGCGGCAAGACGACGACGCTCCGCATGATTGCCGGCCTCGAGGAGCCCACTGCCGGCCAGATCGTGCTCGGCGGGCAGGACGTCACGTACTCGAAGCCCTACAAGCGGCCCGTCAACACCGTCTTCCAGAGCTATGCGCTCTTTCCGCACCTCGACGTCTTCGAGAACGTCGCCTTCGGCCTCCGGCGTCGTGGGTTCCAGCACCCGAAACCACAGGTCGAGGAGGCGCTCGAGCTGGTCCAGCTGGGCCACCTGGCCCGGCGCAAGCCCAGTCAGCTCTCCGGCGGGCAGCAGCAACGCGTCGCACTGGCCCGGGCGATCGTCAACCGACCACGCGTGCTGCTCCTCGACGAGCCGCTCGGTGCGCTCGACCTCAAGCTGCGGCGTCAGATGCAGGTCGAGCTCAAGCGCATCCAGACCGAGGTCGGCCTCACCTTCGTGCACGTCACGCACGACCAGGAAGAGGCCATGACGATGGCCGACACCATTGCGGTGATGAACGAGGGACGCGTCGAGCAGCTGGGTGCGCCCACCGCGCTGTACGAGTCGCCACACACGACGTTCGTCGCCAACTTCCTCGGCCAGTCCAACCTCGTGACGGGGCGGGTCATCGCGGCTGGAGACGTGATGATGGTTGACGTGCTGGGCACCCCGATCGCAGTGCCGGTCAGCCGCTCGCACGTGACCGGCAGCTCGGCGCTGGTGGGCGTCCGGCCGGAGAAGGTGCGCTTGATCACCGATCCCGCCGCCGTGCCTGCCGGCCTCAACGTCCTGCGCGGCGGCGTGGTGCGCGACGCAAGCTTCATGGGCGTCTCGACGCAGTACCTCGTCGAGATGCCTTGGGGCCAGGAGCTCACCGTCTTCACCCAGAATCTCGGTGCGGGCGTGGTCGTTCCCGGCACACCGGTCATCCTGGCGTGGGACGTTCAGCACACGTTCGCGCTCAGCGGTGACGCGGATGCCGGCGTGATCGTCGACAAGCAGCTCGCCACCGGCGCGGTCTGAGCGGACGAAGGACTCTCACGTGGTCGCCGTCATCAGTAACGCCACCGCCCACGAGGACGCTGGCCGGTCCCGGCGCAGGCGGCGGCGCATCGCCTACCTCCTGCTGCTTCCCGGCCTCCTGTGGCTCGCCATCTTCTTCGTCGCCCCGATCCTCACGTTGTTCGGCACGTCGCTGCAGACCCCTGTGCCGGGTGGCGACGTCGGGCAATACCAGCAGAGCTTCCGGTTCGCCAACTACATCGATGCCATCAGCGAGTACATCCCGCACTTCGTGCGTTCGTTCGTGTACGCCGGAACCGCCACCGTGCTCGCGCTTCTCATCGGCTATCCGATCGCCTATTTCATCGCGTTCAAGGCCGGCCGCTGGCGCAACCTGCTCCTGGTTATGGTCGTGGCGCCGTTCTTCACGAGCTTCATCCTTCGCACGGTGGCCTGGCGGCAGATCCTCGCCGAAGAGGGCTTTGTCGTGCAGACGATGAAGACCATCGGCATCGTGCCCGACGACATGAACGTCACCGCGAGCGCCTTCGCCGTCGTGATGGGCCTCACCTACAACTTCCTCGCGTTCATGACTCTGCCGATCTACGCAAGCCTGGAGCGCGTTGACCACCGCGTGATCGAGGCCGGCTCCGACCTCTACGGCAACGCGTTCAGCGTGCTACGCAAAGTCACCGTGCCGCTGTCGATGCCGGGCATCGTCGCGGGCACTCTGTTGACATTCATCCCGGCGGCCGGCGACTACGTCAACGCCGCCCTGCTCGGCACCGCCCGCACGCAGATGATCGGTAACGTCGTCGAGAGCAGGTTCTTCCGCATCCAGGACTACCCGACTGCTGCCGCACTGTCGTTCGTACTCATGGCGACGATCCTCGTGCTCGTCACGCTCTACATCCGACGTGCCGGGACAGAGGAGCTCGTATGAGCATCGCCGAACGCCAGGAGCAGGAGGCCCTGCCGCGCTCGGCGCGACACCGACCGACGGCGGTCCAACAGGGCATCCACTGGTTGCGCGAGCACCTGCTGCTCATCTATGTGGTTCTCGCTTTCGCCTACATCTTCCTGCCGATCGCCTACGTCACCGTCTTCTCGTTCAACGAGCCCGGACGCAGCAACCTCACCTGGCGTGGCTTCACCCTCGAGAACTGGGCAAACCCGTGCGGTGCACCGCAGGTGTGCGAGGCGGTCGGCAACAGCCTCAAGATCGGCGTGGTCGCCACCATCGGCGCCACGGTGCTCGGGACGATGGTTGCGTTCGCTCTCAGTCGTTACCGGTTCCGGGGTCGCGGCGCGGTCAACCTGCTCATCTTCCTGCCGATGGCCACACCTGAGGTTGTGCTGGCCGCCTCGCTGCTGACCTTGTTCCTCAACCTCGGGACTTTCGAGCTCGGTTTCACCACGATCGTCATCGCGCACGTGATGTTCTGCATCAGCTTCGTCGTGGTCACGGTCAAGGCCAGGCTCGCGAGCCTCGACCCGCGGCTGGAAGAAGCGGCGATGGACCTCTACGGGAACGAGCGCGTCACGTTCCTGCGGGTGACCCTGCCGCTCGCTGCGCCCGGCATCATCGGTGGGGCACTCCTGGCGTTCAGCCTGTCGTTCGACGACTACATCATCACCAGCTTCAACTCTGGTGCTTTCGTGACGTTCCCCAAGTTCGTGTACGTGTCTGCACAGCGCGGCATCCCCGCCCAGGCGTACGTGGTCGGCGCGGCCATGTTCTTCATCGCGCTGCTGCTTGTCGGTGGTGCCGAGCTGCTGCGGCGGCGCCGGGTGGTCTGATCGCGGCTGCGGCTGCTGGAATGACCACGTGAAGCAGGGCTTTCCCCGCGGGACCAGGCATACAGGCCTCGCGGTGCGTGGAAAGTCCTAGGGGTGGCTAGGGCAGCTGGCCGTTCAGCCCACCGAAATGAGCCGCGCCGCCATCGTCACCCGCCGTGCCCAACAGCGACCGCGTCAGCGCCTCCTGGTCGTGCAGGAGCTCGTCCAGCGCCACGCCGAGATGGCGGTCGGCGGGGGCGACCCCCTCCTCAGCGGCGATCAGGACCGCCCGGCGCACGAGCTCCTTGGCGAACGAGGCGGTGGATCCGGCCGACCGTGCTGCGGCGTCGTCAACCGCCTCGGCACTGAACGGCAGCCCGGCCGCGTACAACCGGAGCAGATCACGGCGAGCGGCTTCGTCCGGCAGCGGGATCTCGACTGCGAGGTCGACGCGCCCCGGTCGCTGGGCCAGCGCAGGCTCGAGCAGGTCGGCTCGGTTGGTCGTCAGCACGAACGCGACGTCTGCGTCGGAGGAGAGCCCGTCGAGTACGTCGAGCACCTCGAACAGCAGCGGTTGGGCACCGGGGAAGTGGTCGCGATGCTCCGCGACCAGGTCGCAGTCCTCGAGCACGACCATCGCTGGTTCGAGAGCACGCGCCATCTCGGCGGCGTCGCGTACGAAGCGGATCGACGCGCCCTGCAGCAGAACCACCGTGACGCCGGACAATGTGCTGACCAGGTAGCGCACCGTGTGCGTCTTGCCAGTGCCGGGCGCTCCATACAACAGCACGCCACGCTTGAGGTGCTGCCCCGCTGCGCGCAGCGTCTCGCGGTGGGTGGCGATGCCGGCGACGTGGCGCGTGACCCGCTCGAGCACACCCTCGGGCAGAACCACGTCCGTGCGGCGCAGCGTCGGGCGCCGATGGAAGATGATCCCACCGATGCCTGGCTCGTACTCGGACACTCCCAGGGTGAGCACCTGTCCGCGAAACACGCTGTGCTCCACCATCAGCCGGCGTATCTCGGCCAGCAGGTCGGTGGCCGCGGACTCGTCGCCCCCGAGCACTTCCAGCCGCGCCTGCTGCTGGCCGAACTGCGGGCTCGCTGTGCGTTGCAGCACGGCGACCGGTGCCCCGCCGTACCGAAACAACCGAATGCCGAAGGAGATCGCCCGCCGCTCGCTGTCGGGACCTGCCGGAAGGTTGGCATAGTCGACCGCGGCGACCGTGAACTGCCGCCAGGGCCCGCTCGCCATCGTGACAATCTCGGCGAAGGAGTGGTGGCGGCGCTGATCGCCACCGCCGACCCCAAGCGTGCTTGATGTGTCATCCCGGCCAGCGATGAGCTCCAGCGCGATGTCGGCGTTGACCACCTGGTGCCCGGGAAGGTCCTCGGTCACGACCGGCAGCTGCCGTGGATCCGACCCGAGATGTTCCCTCAGAGGCACGGTGATTGGCACACCCTGGTCGCCGCGCGCATGCACCTGGTGGACGACCTGCTCCAGGAACTGCTGGAACGCCTCGACGAACTCCCACGACCGCTCGTCCAGCGCCGGCGGCTCGGCCTCCCCGCTGCTTTCGGCCGACGGATTGTCGGGCACTCCAGCGCTAACGGATCCGTACGAGAAGAAGCCACCACCCTGCGACATGGCTCCGGACGATAGCTGGCTGGCAAGCGGCTCCGCTTGCCTTTCGGCCTGTGTCAGGCGATGACGTCGACTACTGCCTTGGCGGGCAGGTCATGCGCCTGCGCAACCGCCTCGTTGGTGAGCACGCCGTCATGCGTGTGCAGCCCCTGCGCCAGCGCCGCGTCGTCGCGCAGTGCGCCGCGCCAGCCCTTGTCGGCGAGCGCCACGACGTACGGCAGCGTCACGTTGGTCAGCGCGTACGTCGACGTGTGTGGAACCGCGCCCGGCATGTTGGCGACGCAGTAGAACACCGACTCGTGCACGCGGTAGGTCGGATCGGCGTGCGTGGTGGGGCGGGAGTCCTCGAAGCAGCCGCCCTGGTCGATCGCGATGTCGACGAGAACGCTGCCCGGCTTCATCCGCTCGACCAGGGCGTTGCCGACGAGCCGCGGAGCCTTGGCGCCAGGGATGAGCACCGCGCCGATGACCAGATCGGCGGCGAGCACCTCGCGTTCGATCTCGTACGCATTGGCGGCAACCGTCTTGAGCGCGCCACGGTAGACGCGGTCGAGGTCCTTGAGCTTCGTCACGTCGCGGTCGAGCACTGTCACATCGGCACCCATGCCGACAGCAATGGCGGCAGCATTGGCGCCGGACACGCCGCCGCCGAGGACGACAACCTTTGCCGGGCGTACGCCGGGAACACCGCCGAGCAGGACGCCGCGACCGCCGCCGGCGCGCATCAGGCTGTCGGCGCCGACCTGTGTGGCGAGCCGGCCAGCCACCTCGCTCATGGGGGCGAGCAACGGCAAGGCGCCGTTGGCGAGCTGCACGGTCTCGTAGGCGACGCTTGTGGTGCCCGAGGTCAGCAGCGCGTCGGTGCACGGTCGGGAGGCCGCGAGGTGCAGGTAGGTGAACAGCACCTGGTCGGTGCGCAGCCGGTGGTACTCCTCGGCGATCGGCTCTTTGACCTTGAGCAGCAGCTCGGCCTCACCCCAGACGTCGTCGGCGGAGTCAAGGATCTTGGCACCCGCGGCGAGGAACTCCTCGTCGGTGATCGACGAGCCCAGGCCCGCACCACGCTCGACGACCACGTCGTGGCCACGGCTGGCGAGCTCGTGCACGCCCGCAGGCGTCACTGCCACGCGGTACTCGTGGTTCTTGACCTCACGGGGGATCCCTACGCGCATGGCACTTCCTCTGCTGGGCGATGTGGCGCTGCTGCCGATGAGTGTGAGGCCTGACTGGGGTTGACGCAAGTGATTCGATGGAGGATTGCCAAGATGACCTTGCAATCTCCTCATCCGAGCCCCGTGCACCTGCCTCCGCGGCGTGGCAAGATGCCGCGCATGTCCCGTTACGGCGCGCAGTTCGGCCCTGATCTCACCTTCCTCGGCGTCGATCCATGTGATCTATCCGACACCGAGACCTTTGCCGACGCCGACGTCGTGATCATCGGCGCACCCTTCGACGGCGGCACCTCGCACCGGCCGGGCACCCGGTTCGGGCCCGGGGCGATGCGCCAAGCGTGCTATATCGCACAGAATGGCTCGCGGCCCTCGCTTGCACTGCGCACCGACGGGCTGCGTGATCTTCGGGTGTACGACGCGGGCGACGTGGAGTGCTTCTCCGGCGACATCGAGCGCAGCATCCGCGACATCGAGGCAGCGGTGCATGCCGTCAGTGCCGCCGGCGCGGTGCCACTCGTACTCGGTGGCGATCACACGATCGCCCTGCCCGATGCGACGGGTGTTGCGCGCCACCACGGGTTCGGCCGGGTCTCGATGGTCCACTTCGACGCGCATGCCGACACCGGACACATCGAGTTCGGCTCGCTGTACGGCCACGGCCAGCCGATGCGGCGACTGATCGAGTCGGGCGCGTTGCGGGGTGACCGGTTCCTGCAGATCGGGCTGCGGGGCTATTGGCCCGGCCCCGAGACGCTCGACTGGATGGCCGCGCAGCGGATGCGGTCGTACGAGATGAGCGAGATAGTCGCCCGCGGCCTCGACGAGTGTCTCAGCGAGGCGGTGGGCATCGCGATGGACGACTGCGACGGGGTGTTCCTCTCGGTCGACGTCGATGTCTGCGATCCGGGCCACGCGCCAGGCACCGGCACGCCGGAGCCGGGTGGGCTGACTGCGCGGCAGCTGCTCGACTCCGTACGACGCGTCGCCTACGAGGTGCCGATTCTTGGCATGGATGTGGTCGAGGTGTCGCCGCCGTACGACCACGCGGAGCTCACCGCCTATCTCGGAAACCGCGTCGTGCTGGAGGCCCTGTCGGCAATGGCCCGGCGACGAATGGACGAGCGGACCGGCGAGCGCTGGGACCCGACACGGCCGCTGCTGGACGGCCGCGGATGAGCCGCGCGGATATTCCGATGACTGCACACCGTGGCTACAGGCATCCTGGCTGACGTGGACGCACTCTTTCTGGGCATGGGGCTCGGCCTGTTCGTGGCCGCGCAACCCGGCCCGGTCTCACTGCTGCTGGTGCGCACGATCGCGCGCGGCCGCCGGCTCGCCGGTTTCATGATCGGCGTGGCCGCGGCGGTGGTCGACACCGTCTATGCGTCGCTTGGTGCGGCCGGGGTGGCGCCGTTGCTGCAGTGGGGGCCGCTGCGGCTAGCACTGGGCCTGGTGGGCGGAGGAGTGCTGGTGTTCATCGGTGCGCGGACACTGTGGAGTGCATGGCGCGTCCGCGCTGGTATGGAAACCGACGAGGAAGTCTCCTCGCCGCGGCGGGCGTTCTTGACGGGGTTGGCAGCCACTGCGTCCAACCCGTTGACGATTGCCTCCTGGGCCGCGATCTTCGCGGCGGCCTCTGTTGCCGGTGTGGCCAACTCGGTGTCCGGCGCGGTGCTGCTTGTCGCCGGGACCGGGCTGGGGAGTGTCGCCTGGTTCGCCGGGTTGACTCTGGGTGCTGGTGCCGTGGTCCGGCGCGTCGGCTATCGCTGGGTGCCGGTGCTCGACATCGGCTGCGGGGTGGGGTTGGTCGGCTTCGGTGCCGTGCTCGGGATCCGCACGGCAGCGACCGTGGAGAGCTAGCGGCTTGAATGCGCTGGGGCGGGAGCTACGCGCGCTGCGCCGCGCTCGCTTCCTCCAGCAGGATTCGCTCGGCCTTGCGGTAGGCGGCGTCGGCCTCGGTCGGCGAGTCGGCGACGGCGGTCAGGCCGACGCGGCCGTGCTCGGTCAGGCAGCTCATCATGTGGAAGACGACGCCGCGCTGCCGCGCCTGGTCGAAATGCAGCCCCCGCCGGGCGACAATGTCGAACAGATCGTCGATGCTGAGAGCTCGCAGGCTGGGCGATTCGAGGTGGTCGGTGGCGACCAGATGCTTCTCGTGCCCGGTGGGCGTGATGAACAGCGCGGTCGCCGGGTCGTAGCGTCCGTCGGTGAGGAACTGCAGGGTCAGGAACGGGTGCGTCGTGCCGCCCTTGCGCAGGTTGAGCTCGATGGCGTACGGCGTCCACGCGCTCGCGGTGTCCTTCACGACGACGAAGTCGATCGCAAACCGGCCTTGCACGCCCTCGCGGGCAAGTCGTTGCCCGATGGTTAGTGCATCCTGGCTGATCGCCTTGGCGTAGGCGAAGTCGGCCGGGAACCGGCAGCCGAGGTAGCTCTGTCCGCTTGGTCCGCCGAGCAGCTGGTCGTGCGTCGACAGCAGCTCGATCTCTCCAAGGGGAGTCACGCGCAGCTGCACGCTCGGGCTGCGCAGCTCGATGCCGGCGATCAGCTCCTCGACGATGCCTCCTCGCTCGGCAAGCTTTGCCACGTAGTCGTCGAATGACACGGTGGCTGACTCGAAGCGCATCTGGCGCACTCGCAGATCGATGGCGTCCCGTTCGTCGTGCGAGCCTGGCAGCGGTAAACCGTCCAGGTCGACCAGGGCGTTTCCCGCTCCGGAGACGCCTTCGTTGAGCTTTACCAGGGCCTGCGACACGGTTGGCCGCCGCGCCCGAAGGTGGATGAGCGATGCGACGACCTCGTCGATGTCGTGCAAGTCCTCGAGGCCCATCGGATGCCGGACGCCCTCCTCCGCAAACAACCGGCGGCAACCGGTCTTCGTCCCAAGCGGGAACAGCCTTGGGTCAGCGCCGTACATGGGGATGCCCAACGCCAGGGCCACGTCGCGCTCCAGGGACGTGGTGTTGTACGGGATGAGGTGCGAGCGCGACCGATCGGGGATGAGGCCCGCGATGCGGCGCAGCAGCCGTGGCCGATCGAGCAGCTTCTCGCTGAGCGACCGCGGCGATCCGTCGTTAACGGACACCAGGTGCAGCCGGGCCTTCGCGTGGCTCGGAATGATGCCCGGGAGCAAGGCGAGGTAGTACTCCACGATTGACGCTGTGATCGGCATCGACGTCACGTAGATCATGCGCAGCCTTGGCTGTCGCAGCAGGAGCAGCAGGAAAAGGAAGCGCTCCTCGTACGCCTGGTTCATCGATCCGCTGCCGATGCCGACGCGGTCAAGAGTCACTGAGGGAATGACGACGACTGACTCGCCCTCCTCATTGAGGCGCATCGTCCGCCAGACGGACGGCATCTGCGCCTGAAGGCGGTCGAAGCGTCGGTAGAGCTCGTCGTCGGTTAGCCCGCCCAGCCCTGCCTCGGCCTCCGCGCCGGTGATCTGGCCCGTGCTCACGGCGTCACCCGGGCCGAGTCCAGCCCCTTGATGTCGAAGGTGCGCACCGGGCGGCTGAACCCCCGCAATGACAGGTCGCCGACGAGGTCGCTGACGACGTACTCCTCGGCATCTGCTTGGACGCGTTGGGTGGCGAGGATCTGCCACGGTGCTGCTTCCGCGCACAGTCGAGCCGCGAGATTGGTGACGCTTCCGATGGCTGCGTAGTCGAAGCGACCTTCGAAGCCGATCCGACCGAGCGTCGCAAAGCCATGCGCGATACCGATGGCCAAGGCGAGGTCATGTCCGCGACGTGTCCACGCGGCCGCTAGCTCGTGTGCTCTGTTCCGCATGGCCACCGCCATGCGGACGGCCCGCAGCTGTGGATCGTCACAGGGGATTGGGTCGTTGAAGAACACCATGAGCCCGTCACCGGCGAACCGTTCCAGCGTGCCCTCGAAGCGGAAGATGAGATCACCGAGTGCCGCGTGGTATTCACGCAGGACCTCCATCACCTCCTCCGGCTCAGCCGTCTCGGCGAACGGAGTGAAGCCGCGCAGGTCACAGAAGACGACGGTGATCTCGCGACGGTGGCTGTCCAGGAACGACTCGTCACCTGATGTCACCACGAGCTCGGCGAGTTGCGGAGACAAGAATCTGCGAAGGCGCCCGACACGCTCCAGCTCCTCCACCTGTTCCTGCACGCGCGCCTCGAGCTGCTGGGCCCAGGCAGCGAGCTCGGCACGTTGCTGCTCGATGGTGTCGTGGTAGCGCTTTATCCGGACTAATGATCGGATGCGAGCGAGCAGCTCTGACTGGTCGAACGGCTTCGTCACGAAGTCGTCGGCACCGGCCTCGATCGCGCGCAGCTTCTCTTGGTCGCCGCTTGCCGTGATCATGATCACGGGCAGGAAGGCGGTCTCGGGATTGGCGCGAATCCGACTGCACACCTCGTAGCCGTCCATCCCCGGCATCAGGATGTCGAGAAGCACGATGTCGGGCTGGTGCGCAGTCATGCTCTCAAGGCCGTCCTCGCCGGACGCGGCAGTCAACACCTGATATCCACGCGGAGAAAGGACGGCATCAAGGAGCCGTAGGTTCTGTGGTGAATCGTCGATGGCGAGCACGGTCACGGCCGCATCGTTCATCCCTCCACCTCCTGCGGGCGAAGGAAGGATCGAACCTGGTCGGGGAGATCCCTGACGCTGATTGGCTTCTCCAGGTAGCCGTCGAAGCCCGCGCGGAGGACCCGCTCGCGGTCGTCCTTCATGGCTTGCGCGGTGACCGCGACGACGGGGATGGATCGTGTCGACGGTCTTGCGCGGAGGAGTTGCAGCGCCTCGATGCCGTCCATGCCAGGCAGCTGGAGGTCCATGAGCACCAGATCGGGTGACCGCTCCTCGACGAGCGCCACGCCGTCTTCCGCGTTAGGGGCCTCGATGACGTGGAACCCTGCGTAGTCGAGCACGTCACGGACGAGCTTACGGTTTCGCTCGTTGTCCTCGACGACGAGTATCAGGTGCTCGTCCAGCCTGTCTGCGCTCATCGCACGGCCCCTTCCACGGTGAGGCGCCGCACGAGTGCGACCAGCCCTGCGGAGTCGAACTGCGTCTTGTTGGCGACGTACGAGATGCGTCCGTTGAGGCGACGTTTGTCCTCGGTGGTCATCTCCTTCGACGTGAGTACGACCACCGGCACATCCTTCGTCTTGGGATCGCCACGCAGTGCGTCGACAACCTCGAATCCGTCCATGCCCGGCATCAGCAGATCTAGCAGGATGACTGCGGGCCGGCGAGCAGCCGCAAGGGCAAGGCCTTCCGGTCCGGTCTCAGCGCCGAGCACCTCCCAGCCCTCGCGGCCAAGCACGGCTCGGACCAGCTCGATTGCGAGCGGGTCGTCGTCGATGGCGAGCGCCACCCGCTCATGGTTCCCGAGCGCCCTGACTCTGGCGAGTGCCGAGACGACCTCGTCACGGCTGACCGGCTTGACGAGGTATTCGGCGGCGCCGAGCGCAAACCCCTTGCCGCGTTCATCGAGCATCGAGACGACAATGACGGGAATCGCCGCCGTGTTCGGGTCGGCCTTCAGTCGGCCGAGAAGATCCCACCCGTCGAGCTTGGGTAGTCGGATGTCCAGGACGACCCCGGCGGGTCGCAGGGCGCGAATCACTTCAAGCCCGGACTCGCCGTCGCGCGCTTGGACAACCTCAACGCCCGCTGCCTCCAGGTAGAGGGTGAGCAGCTCGAGCGATCGCGAATCGTCCTCCACCACGACGACGGTGACGGTGGTGGGGGTTTCTTCGCCCGTCGCGGTCGGCAACTCAGCAGTCTCAGCCGCCACCGTTGCAGCGACCGGCAAGGTGAAGCCGAACGTGCTCCCGACGCCAACCTCGCTCACGACCCAGATGCGGCCGCCGTGCAGCTCGATGATGCGCTTCGAGAGCGTCAGGCCAAGACCAGTGCCCTCGGCCTGGGCCGGCGACCTGCCACCCTGGTGAAAGGACTCGAAGATGCGCTCGCGGTCTTCGGCGGCGACGCCAATGCCTGTGTCGGTGACGGTGACGACGACCTCGTTCATGTCGTTGCGTGCATGAACCTCCACACGGCCGCCATCACCGGTGAACTTGACGGCGTTGGACAGGAGGTTGAGCACCACCTGCTTGAACCTGAGCTCGTCGGCCTCGATCAAACCTATGTCCGACGGTACGTCCAGCGTGAGTTCGATCGCGTGTCTCGAGGCACGCTCGCGCACCAACGACACGCCGTACGCAAGGGCTGGCCCCATTGCGAACGTCGTGCGCTGGAGCTCCATCTGGCCTGCTTCGACCTTGGACAGGTCGAGGATGTCGTTGAGGAGCTCGAGCAGATGCTTCCCCGAGCTCCAGATGTCGCGGAGGTACTCCTCCTGTCGCTCGTTGATGTCTCCGAACATGCGCTCGAGCAAGACTTCCGAGAACCCGATGACCGCGTTGAGCGGCGTCCGCAGCTCGTGCGACATGCTCGCCAGGAACTCCGACTTGTGCTGGCTGGCCACGGTGAGCTCGGCACTCTTGCGCCCCAACTCCCGAAACAGCCGAGCGTTCATGATGGCCAAGGCCGACTGGCTGGCAAACGTCACGAGCAGATCGAGTGTCTCCTGACTGAACGTGCCTGGTGACTTTCGTCTGACCACGAGTGCACCGATGATCGTTCCCTTGCGAAGCATGGGAACGACGGCGACAGAGCGCCAGCCAGCGTCGTGCAGTCGGCGTAGGTGGGCGTCGAGCGGCGCAACCCTTAGATCAGGCACCTGCTCGGGCGTGGCTGTCGTTGCCGCTCGACCCACAAGGGTGTCGGAGATTCCGATCGTGGCCTGCCGCAAAGACTCGACGAGCTCGGGGCTGGTGCCGTACGCGGTGCGCACCTTGAACGTCTGATCCGCTTCATCGAACTCGAAGATCGAGCCGCCATCGGTGCCGGACAGCTGCACGGCTAGCGTGACGATCGTCGAGAGCACCTCGTCGAGGTCGAGGCTAGAGCTCACGACCTCCCCGACTTCGCCGAGAGCTTCTAGCTGATCGACCTTCTGCGCCAGCTCTTGCTGACGGGCTTCGAGGTCGCGGAGCAGGTTGACCTGTCGGATGGCGATGGCCGCCTGGGCCGCGAAGGTCGCGAGGGCCTCGGCCTCGCGATCTCCAAACGGGTCAACTTGGGTGCGCCACACCAACAGGACGCCGACGAGCTCCTCGTCCAGCACCATGGGGACGCCGAGGACCGTGCGCAGCCCAGCGATGCGTTGGAGTTCCGCGCGGCCGTAATCCGGGTCGCTCAAGACGTCCGTGATCTGTTGGGTTCGGCCGTGGAGGACGACCCGTCCGATTAGCGACTTTCGGTCGGCACCGACCGGGTGGGAAGCCATGAACTCGACGCCCTCGACTGACAGACCTACCGACCGCGCGAGTCGATAGACGTCGCCGTCGGCCAGGTGTATCTGCGAGACGTCGGCTCGGCACAGCCTACGGGCACCGTCGACAACGGTTCCGAGGATGGAGTCCAGGTCGGACGCCGACTGGCCGAGATCCTCGAGCACCTCGTTGGTCGCAGCCTGCTGCTGACGGACGGCCTCAAGCTCTTCCCGAAGCTGAGCGTCTTCATCGGCTACGTCATCGTGGCCTGGCGGCACCGGCCCTCCCCTCCGCCGCGCCGTCGCTGTACGGCGCCGCGGTCCCTTCAGGCGCCGCGCGAGTTGGACGGGCAGCGGTGACGCCGCGATGAAAGCCCCCGGAGAGGGACGTCCATTGGTCGCTAGTGTCTCCCGAGTCCGCGTTCGTCACAACGGCGCGGCTGGCGCGCGTAGGGTGTCGGAGTGATCGAACTCCGCGATGGCCTGTTTCCGCCGGCCACGTGGGTTGGTCCTCGCCGTCCATCCCAGTTCGGGCCGGTGACCGCTCCCTATCCGGGCCCGAGGCCAGTCGGTTCGTTCATGATTAGAGACGGGGTCGTCCTCGGGTTGCGCCCCACTGGGGACGGTTCCTGGACTGTTCGTGACTCTGGCGAGCGCGTCGACACCGTGGGCCGTCTTCTAGTCCTCGCATATGGCTCGAACCTGGACCCTCGAAAGTTGGCCGTGCGCCTGGCCACCGACTCTGTCGTGGCGTTTCGCTGCGCCGTCGTCAACCACGCGGCGGTCTGGTGCGACGCGCGCCGCGGGAATGGAGATGTTGTTGCGACCCTCGTTGAGGTGCCCGGTCACATCGAGGTCCATGGAGTGCTTGCCCTGACTGCCACCCAGCTACGCGCGATGGACGCATGGGAGGGCGCTCCCGTCGTCTACGAGCGGCGATCGTTCATGGGGCGAGTGGTCCTGGAGGACGGCACCGAGCCGGCAGATGTCTTCGCCTACGTCGGCACGGCGCGGCATCGACCACCGTTGCGGCGAACGGGGCGCCCCTACCTCGTGGCCCAGACGTCGTACGACGCCGTCGATCGCCTCGTCAAGCACTGACTCCATAGCCCAACCCGCGCCGCGCCGGCGGCGCTGGCTCGGCCCGCTCGACCGGACAGCGATCGTCGGGACAAGCGAGCTCGTCGCACATGCGGCACATCGACTCGCCCGTGAGCAGGTCGTCGGTGAGCGCCTCGAGCATTGCCGATGCCGTGTCCAGCAACGCCCGCACGCGACGGTCGGAGAGCGCGGATATCGCTCGGACCAGCACCTCACGCCGCGCCTCCAGTACGGCGAGCGCCGCCTGTTCGCCGGGCGGGGTAAGCGCGAGCAGCGTCGTACGGCCGTCCTCGCCGGGGATGCGTTCGACGAGGCCGTCGGCGGCAAGCCGCTGCGCCAGCTGCACGGCGCCCGGATGGCTGATGCGCAGTCGCGCCGCGAGATGCCTGATGGGCCGGTCGGGATACCAGAGCAGCACGACGAGCGCGGCCGGCGCGTGCGCGCCTCGGCCGAGTGCCTCGCGCACGCCCAGCAAGATGCGGTCCTCCAGGGTCAGTGCGAGGGTGCCGAGCACGTTGGCCGCGAGCGCCCGGTCAGCTCCGCTGGCGTCGTCCGGTGGTCGTACGGCCGCGGCAGGTACGGAGAACGGGTACTCCTCGAAGAGGTCTTCCGACATGTAAGGAGGTTATCCCGTAAGCCGGTTACCGGATACGGTGCCATGTCATGAGGATCCTGCTCGTTGGAGCTGGCGGCGTCGGCTCCGCGCTCGCCAAGATCGCTGCCCGCCGAGACTTCTTCTCGGCGCTGCACGTCACCGACTATGACGAGGGCCGTGCGCGCCAGGTCATCGCTGACACGGCGGAGCCGAGGTACACCGCCGGACAGCTCGACGCCAGCGACGAGGAAGCCGTCTTGGCCGCGATCCGCAAGCACCGCGCCGACGTGGTGATGAACGCGGTGGACCCGCGGTTCGTGATGCCGGTCTTCCGCGCGGCCCTTGCCGGCGGTGCCCACTACCTCGACATGGCGATGTCGCTGTCGAAGCCACATCCCGAGAAGCCGTACGAGCTCCCCGGGGTCAAGCTCGGTGACGAGCAGTTCGCTCTTGACGCGCAGTGGCGCGAGCGTGGCCAGCTAGCGCTGGTCGGCATGGGTGTCGAGCCGGGACTCGCCGATGTGTTCGCGCGTTATGCCGCGGACCATCTGTTCTCACGCATCGACGAGCTGGGGGTGCGCGATGGGTCGAACATCAGCGTCGATGGGTACGAGTTCGCGCCGACCTTCTCCATCTGGACGACGATCGAGGAGTGCCTCAACCCACCATTGATCTTCGAGCGCGACCGCGAGTGGTTCACGACCGAGCCGTTCAGTGAACCCGAGGTGTTCGACTTTCCCGAGGGCATCGGGCCGGTGGAATGCGTCAATGTCGAACACGAGGAAGTCGTACTCATGCCGCGGCGGATCGACGCCGGGCGCGTGACGTTCAAGTACGGCCTCGGTACCGAGTTCATCGACGTGCTCAAGACATTGCACAAGCTGCACCTCGACGACACGAGCCCCGTCGACGTCAAGGGCGTCAAGGTGTCACCGCGTGACGTCGTCGCTGCGTCACTGCCCGACCCCGCGACACTCGGCGACAAGATGCGCGGCAAGACCTGCGCGGGAGTATGGGTGCGCGGGCTCGGCAAGGATGGCCAGCCGCGCGAGGTCTACCTCTACCACGTCGTCGACAACGCGTGGTCGATGTCCGAGTACGGCTCGCAGGCCGTCGTCTGGCAGACCGCGATCCACCCGGTGGTGGCCCTTGAGCTCATCGCCGACGGCACCTGGAAAGGCGCTGGCGTGCTCGGCCCGGAGGCGTTCGACGCGGTGCCTTTCCTTGATCGGTTGAAGGCGTACGGATCGCCGTGGGGGATCCGTGAGGGCTGAGCCGTACAGATCAGATCGCTTGCCCGGATCGCGGGTGCTCCTGTGGCGGCGGACGGTGTGAGGCCACCTTGTGCGGGTCGCTGGCTCCGAGGATGTGCCGCATCCGCTGCAGGACCGTGTCCGTGAACAGGCCGGCAACCGCGGCCGCGGTCACGAGGACGGACAGTCCGGCAGGGGAGGTCGCCTGGTCGCCGATGCTGACCAGGCTTGCGTTGATGGTCACCACGAACAGGACGCCCAGCAAGGCAGAGGGCAGTGGCCGCAGCACGTACCACCAGAGGAAGCTCGCTTCGAGAGTGTCGTAGCCGGCGCGCGACACGAACATCCGCGCCTGCTGAATCACACTTCCGCACACCGCCGCGGCCGCGCTTACGAGGAACAGCGCAGTGGTCGGCGTGAGCGTGAAGTCCGGACCCCACCAATGCATGGTGCTGGTAGCGACGGGTGATTCAGCCGGCGATGCGTCGACCGAGGCGACAAGGCTCTCCGCCGGCCCGTACGCCCAGACGAGCCAGACGAGGGCGCCGACGCTCTGGACGATCAGCAGGGTTCCGACGAGGACCCGCATCCAGTCCGGCATCCGCTCGTCCGAAGTGGCCCGCTCCGTTGCGTCGTACCCGATCTCCAACGATGTGGCTGCAGCGGTCATGGCGGTCTCCTCTCACGCCGCAAGCACCTGTATGAGGCTCGCCAGTGCCGATTGATACGTGCGAGGACGTTCGGCCGATTCACGGGTCGGCCCGGTGGACGTCAGGCCAGGACCTCGACTGAGTCACCAACGTGCAGGGTGCCGACGTAGTCGGGGATGAGGTTCACCCCGAACCAGACCTTGCCGTCCCAGCCGCGATGCCTGGCCAACGTACGGATCGGCTCCTTGCCCCTCGTGAGGGTGAAGGGGTCAATCGTCGTCATCACGCAGCGATCGCAGAGCTTGACGGCACGAAACGACACCCCGCCCAGTCGTACGCGCCGCCAGCCGTCCTCCGCGAACGGCCCATCGCCATCGACGACCACGCTCGGCCGGAACCGCCGCATCACCAGCGGGTCGGGTGTCGGCTCATCCCGCTCCTGCGCCGTCTGGGCGACCCACTCGTTGAGCTGTCGGAGCGAGGCACTTGTGGTGAGCAGGAGCGGGTACGCGTCGGCGAAGGTCACCCGGTCGTCAGGCCTTCCGTACGCCTGGTCGACCGCCCGCTGGGTCGGGTCGTCGAGATGGACGAGGCGTACGTCAGCATCGAGAAGCTTGGCGAACCAGGCGTCGGCCGCGGGGTCGACCGCGGATGCCTGAAGCGGGGTGTCCCACACCGTGACCGGCACAAGCTCCGCCGGCTTGTCCGCGACGAACAGGTCGGTGGCGTGTGGCCCGCGGATCGACCAGCCGCCGTCCATGCGAGATGCGAAGACGCTCAGGAGCTGGGCGTTCTCGCGCCCGGTGACCTGCTTACCGGCGGAGTCCACAATCATGAACCGACGGTCGTCGGCAAGGCCCCACGGCTCGAGCGCGGCCTGCGTGCAGTCGGATGGAGCCGTCGACTTGATCGGGTAGACGTGAAGCGACATGACGCGCACGAGTACGAACGTATCCGAGTCGCACGTACCCGCCGGCGACAAGTAGTTGCTTAACGAAGTTGTTTTTTCTGATCCGCGACTCTGGACAGCCCTCTCTGACTACTGACAGATTTCGAGTGTTTCCCCTGGGTAATCCCCAGGCTCCCGCGTTTTCGGCACTCTCGGAGGAGATCGTGCGCAGAAAGCTCGTGGCCCAAGGCATCGGCCTTGCCCTACTGATGGCCGGCATCGCCGCCGTCCCGTCAGTTGCCACCCCCCGCCAAGGAGGGACACAAGATCCCTCGCAGCAGCAGATCCAGCGCCTGCGTGACGCCGCCCAAGGTGGCATCGCCGTGGCCAAGGAGAAGGGCACCGACAAGGTGAACTTCGTCCGTGCGAGCAGGGCAGGAGACCTGCTCCCTTCCTTCAACGGGTCCGCGACGGCTAAGGCGACCGAATACGTCAGCCTTTATGCCGAGACCTTCGGTGCGACCGGGAGCCAGCTCAAACAGAGCGGTGTGACCAAGGACGCGCTGGGCACCACGGTGAGCTTCGTGCAGGAGTACCAGGGGCTTCCGGTCTTCGGCGCTGAGTTGCGCGCCCACGTCGACAACGACGGGGACTTGACGTCGGTCAACGGGACTGCGGTTCCGGTTGAGTCGCTGTCGACAACGCCGCGGCTGTCGGCCGATGAGGCCGCCGCTCGCGCCGTGCGCACGGTCCGGGCAGACCCGCCGGGCACCGAGGAGTCGCCCGCCGACCTCACCGGCATCGCGGCGCTCGCACCCGAGCTGATGGTCTACCGCACCGGACTGGTACAGGGCATCGCCGGAAAGGATGTCCTCGTCTACCGGGTGGAGGTCACCAACAGGGCCAACGTCCGAGACGTCGTGTTCGTGGACGCCAACAGTGGCAAGCCGGTCAACCGCTACTCGATGATCCACGACGCACTCGAGCGGCACCTGATCGAGGCGGGCGGCCGCACCGACCCGAGCACGTTTGTGGAGATCTGGAAGGAGGGCGACCCCTTCCCGGGCGCTCTCAACACCGACCAGCAGAACGAGGTCGTCGGCACGGGCGAGGCGTACTGGTTCTTCCAGAATGTCTTCGGCCGCGACTCCTATGACGGGGCCGGGCACTCGATGACCACCGTAAACAACGACGGCCGGATCAACTGCCCAAACGCCAACTGGAACGGCGTCACCACCAACTATTGCAACGGCGTCACCTCCGACGACGTCGTCGCCCACGAGTGGGGCCACGCCTACACCGAGTTCACCCACAACCTCATCTACCAGTGGCAGCCGGGCGCGCTCAACGAGTCCTACTCCGACATCTGGGGCGAGACTGTCGATCTGATCAACGCGCGCATGGACGAGGAAGAGGGCGACATCGAGAGCCCGCGGCCCGTGGGTGTGTGCTCGACGCACAGCCCGGCCAGACCGCTGCTCACGATCAACGCCCCGGCAAACATCGCGAAGGACTGCGCGACCGGCGGTGCGGCATTCGGCCCCCAGCTCACCGGCACGGGCATCACCGGTGACGTCGTGCTCGGACTCGACGCCGACGAGGACGGCGACGCCGACCCCAACCCCTTCGACCTCGAAGGCAGCGTCTACGACGGCTGCAGCACCTTCACCAACCCGACCGCACTTGTCGGCAAGATCGTCATGGTCAATCGTGGCCTCTGCGGCTTCGAGGTGAAGGCCCGCAACGTCAATGCCGTTGGTGGCGTGGCTGCCGTCATCGCCAACCGTGACCCCTTGCCGATCACCATGTCCGGCGACGCAGCGCCCGACCCCACCATCCCCAGCGTCTCTATCAACCGCGACGACCGAGCCCTGATCGCCACCGCCATCGAGGGTTCCGGCGCCACGGTGAACGTGACCATGCGGGACGCCAGTGGCGACCGGGTCGACTCGTACAAGTGGCTGATGGGTGAGGACGCGACCGCCTTCGGCGGCGCGATCCGCGACATGTGGTCTCCGACCTGCTACGGCGACCCCGGCAAGGTCTCGGACGCCGAGTACTTCTGCAGCACCGACGACGGCGGCGGCGTGCACAGCAACTCGGGTGTCCCCAACCATGGGTACGCCCTGCTCGTCGACGGCGGGGACTACAACGGACAGTCGGTCACCGGCATCGGCCTCGACAAGTCCGCGGCGATCTACTTCCGGGCGATGACCCGCTACCAGACGGTCTTCACCGACTTCGAGGACCACGCAAACTCTCTGGAGTCCTCGTGTGCCGACCTGACCGGTACGCAGGTCAACGCGCTCACCGTCACTCCCAACGCCACGCCCACCGTGGCCGGGACGATCACCGCTGACGACTGCGCGTCGGTCTCGGCGATGATTGCCGCGGTGGAGCTGCGCACGGAGCCCGTACAGTGCAACTTCCAGCCGATGTTCGATTTCGACGTCCCGCCGCTGTGCGCAGCCGGGTCGAAGCAGAACGTCGTTTGGCGGGAGAACTTCTCCGACGGGCTGGCTGGCTGGTCGACCGCGCAGCAAATCAGGTTTGCGGGTGGCTTCGCTGCTCCGTGGGAGGCCGTCGCGAGTGGTCCGAAGGAGCACGCCAGTGCCGCGGCCTTCGCGCCTGGTCCGGACCAGGGCAACTGCAGCGGCGGCGCGGGGGATTTCTCCTCCTCCGACTCGCTCATCAGTCCGGCGATCAGCCTGCCCGGTGCGGGCTTCAAGACGCCGTGGCTCACGTTCGACCACTACATGGCCACCGAGCCCGGCTTTGATGGTGGCAACGTGAAGGTGTCGATCAATGGCGGCGCGTGGACCCTTCCACCAGCCGGGGCCTACACCTTCAACGCCCCCGCCGGCAACCTCACGTCGGCCGCTGCGGGCAACACCAACCCGCTGGCCGGCCAGGCGGGGTTCACCGGCACGGACGGAGGCGAGCCGACCGGCTCGTGGGGCCAGTCGCACGTCGACCTGGCTGCGGCCGGCGCCAAGCCCGGTGACACCATCCAGATCCGGTTCGACTTCGGCCGGGACGGCTGTGGCGGCAATGACGGTTGGTACGTCGACAACGTCACGGTGTCCACCTGCAAGGACAAGCCGAAGGGAAGTCCGAATGCCGTAGAGCCGAGCACGGTCGACGGCAGTGTGACGGCCTCGGTGTGAGCTACGCGCACCGAAACTGAGAGTCAGGCCCCGCCGGTCCCACCGGCGGGGCCTGGCCCGGCGTCGGGTTAGCCGGTCGCGGCACGGGCGACCAGATCGGCAACCTCGCGGGCGCAGCCCCAGGACATCGCGACACCAGAGCCGCGGTGACCGTACGAGTGGATGACCCGCGAGCCGGCCACCATCTCCTCCTCGAGCCGGACGCTGGACCGGCCTGGCCGCAGTCCGACTTGCACCTCGAGGACGCGTGCGCCACGCAGCCGCGGCTCGACCTCCGTGCATCGCCGCAGGATGTCCTCTGTCTGATGCGGATCGGGCGCGAGGCTCCAGTCGTCCAGGCGAGCATTGCCGCCACACACGACCCGGCCCGCGTGCGGCATGAAGCCAACCCAGTCGGTGTCGGCGCCGCCCTCGAAGAAGAACTCGTCGAGTCCCGGGTTCTCGATCACGACGTGCTGCCCACGGATCGGATGCACATCGTCGTCCGCTGCCAGCTCCCTTGCGCCGACGCCGGCGCAGTTGATGACCACCGGTGCCTCCGCCGCCGCTTCGGCCAGCGACGCAACCCGGTGCAAGACGATCTCGCCGCCAACGGCCTCGAACCGGCTCGTCAGGTACGCCAGGTAGCGCGGCATGTCCGCCAACGGAGACACCACCCAGAACGCAACGGGGAAGCCAGCATGCTCGTCCGGGGTGCACTCCTGGAACCCGGGAAGGGCCTCGGCCCATGGTGGCGTGCCTGCACCGAGCCTGCTCACCAATCGGCCACGCGCCATCCGTACGCCGGTGTCAGGGTCGCTCGCCAACCCCTCGGACTCGCGCCAGCTGACTTGCTGCCACCGAGCTTCGCGTTCGCCGAACGCTGGCCCACCGATCATCGCTCCAGCAACGGCCGAGGTCGTGTTCGGCGGGAGCTCCGCGGTGCGAATGCGGACAGAGAGGCCATCCTCCGCCAGGCAGACCGCGGTCGTCAGACCGGTGACTCCGGCTCCGATGACGAGGACGTCGGTCATGCTGGCAACGCTATTACGGCAACCCGCGCGCCATCATCAGCCCGGGATCCTCAGCGTCCAGCTGGACGAAGCCGAGCCGTCGGTAGAAGCCGATCGCTCTGGTGTTGGCGGGACTGACGCCTAGGTGCACGCCGGGCGATCCCTGAGCCACGAGTGCCGCAAGCAAGGTATCCATGAGCGCACGACCCTGACCACGTCCTTGCGCCCGCGGCAGCAGGTCGATGTGCAGATGCGACGGGAACTGTTTGACGACGTCGTCTGCGGCGATCGGCGGGTGGTGGATCATCCGTACGAGCGTCCCGTCGCGAGCTCGCCCTGCGCCGGCAGGCGTCAGCGGGTACTGCTCGCGTAGCCGCGGCCACCACGACTCCTCACAGGCAACCTCGAATGCACGCGTGTCGAGCGCGCCCAACACGTACCCGACAATCTCTTGCTCGTCGGTGAGCACGAGCGCGAGCAGTGGCTGCAGAGCGACGTACGGGCCGACGTAGATGTGCCCGAGCAGCCGGGGGTCGTCGTACAGCGGTGATGCATCTCCGCCAGAGTCACCGGTGCGCAGGCAGATGTCGTACATGGCGTCGACGTCGGCCGGCGTCGCAGCTCGGATCACGGTTACGCGGCCGCAGCGAACGCCTCGGCGAGGATCGAGAGTCCCTCGTCGAGCAGGTGGTCGGGCATCACCAACGGTGGCAGGAACCGCAGCACGTTGCCGTATGTGCCGCACGTGAGAACAACGAGACCGGCTGCGTGGCAGAACTTCGCGACTGCCTGCGTCGTGGCGGCATCAGGCTCGATGGTGCCGGGCCGCGCGAGCTCGATCGCGATCATGGCACCGCGGCCGCGTACGTCGCCGATGACGGGATGCTTGTCCTGCAAATTGCGCAGCACGGGCAACATCCGCTCGCCGATCGCGGTCGCACGCGCCGCCAGATCCTGCTCGCGCATCGTGCGGATCGCGCCCAGGGCGGCGGCGCACGCCACCGGGTTGCCGCCGTAGGTGCCGCCGAGTCCGCCTACGTGCGCGGCGTCCATGATGTCGGCCCGGCCGGTGACGGCGCCGAGCGGAAGACCGCCCGCGATGCCCTTGGCGGTCGTGATGACGTCAGGCACGACTCCCTCGTCCTCGCAGGCGAACCACGAGCCGGTGCGACAGAAGCCCGTCTGGATCTCGTCGGCGACCAACACGATGCCCTGCTCGCGCGCCCACTCGGCAAGAGCAGGGAGAAAACCAGGGGCCGGGACGACAAAGCCGCCCTCACCCTGGATCGGCTCGATCACGATCGCGGCGACGTCGGACCCGCCGACCTGCTTGTCGATGATCGAGATCGCGCGCGCGGCGGCCTCGCGACCGGTGATCGGCGTCGGCTCCCGGAACGGGTAGCTCATCGGCGCGCGGTAGACCTCCGGCGCGAACGGCCCGAACGAGTGCTTGTAGGGCATCGACTTCGCGGTCAGCGCCATTGTGAGGTTGGTGCGACCGTGGTAGCCGTGGTCGAATGCGATGACGGCCTGCCGTCCGGTGAACGCCCGGGCGATCTTGACGGCGTTCTCGACCGCTTCCGCGCCGGAGTTGAACAGCGCCGAGCGCTTCTCGTGGTCGCCCGGCGTCATGGCGTTGAGCTGCTCGCAGACTGCGACATAGCCCTCGTATGGCGTGATCATGAAGCACGTGTGGGTGAAGGCGGCGACCTGTTCCTGGACCTCCTCGACGACGAGCGGGGCGCTCGCCCCGACCGACGTAACGGCGATACCGGATCCGAAGTCGATCAGCTGGTTGCCGTCGACGTCGACGAGGATGCCACCAGCGGCACGCGTGATGAAGGCTGGCAGCGTGATGCCGACACCTCGGGCCACGGCCTGGGTCCGGCGGTCGAGCAGCTCCTTGGACTGCGGGCCCGGCACATCGGTCACCAGCCGCCGCTCTTGGCTGATTCCATTGACGATGTTCTGCACGGGCAAACGGTAGACCTAGGGTGGTGGAGGATGCCGCGAGGCCGGTTCCACGTCGCTGAGGAGAGATCATGACAACGGGTCTGGCACCTGACGAGCAGAAGGTCGTCGACGCCGTACGTAAGGAACTGTTCATCGGCGGCTCCTGGCGACCGGCGGCAGGCGGCGGGACGCTCGACGTCCACGACCCGTCGACCGGCGACACGCTCTGCTCGATCGCGGACGCGACACCCGAGGACGGGGATGCCGCGCTCGGTGCTGCGGCGGACGCGCAGGCTGCGTGGGCCGCCACGCCGCCACGCGACCGGGCGGAGATCCTGCGGCGAGCGTTCGAGGCGATGACCGCGCAGGCCGAAGAGCTCGCGCTGCTCATGACGCTGGAGATGGGCAAGCCGGTCGCGGAGTCGCGCACTGAGGTGGCGTACGCCGCGGAGTTCTTCCGCTGGTTCTCCGAAGAGGCCTCGCGGATCCAGGGCGACTACCGCACGGCGCCCAACGGTGCCTCCCGCATCTTGACAATGAAGCAGCCGGTGGGCCCGAGCATCTTCATCACCCCGTGGAACTTCCCGCTGGCGATGGGGACGCGGAAGATCGGGCCGGCGATCGCTGCGGGTTGCACGATCGTCATCAAGCCGGCGTCCGAGACTCCGCTGTCGATGCTGGCGCTCGCTCAGATTCTCGAGGAGGCTGGGCTGCCCGGCGGGGTGCTCAACGTCCTGACCACATCGCACTCCGGTCAGCTGATGGAGCCGCTGATCCGTGACCCCCGGGCGCGCAAGCTCTCGTTCACCGGCTCGACCGAGATCGGCCGCAAGCTTGTCGAGCAGTCGGCGCAGCAGCTGCTGCGGGTGTCGATGGAGCTGGGCGGCAACGCGCCGTTCCTCGTGTTCGGTGACGCCGACCTCGACAAGGCTGTCGAGGGTGCGCTCCTCGCCAAGATGCGCAACATCGGTGAGGCGTGCACCGCGGCCAACCGGTTCCTGGTGCATGAATCTGTCGCAGGCGATTTCGCTGCCCGATTGGCCGATCGCATGGGTGCGCTGCGCGTCGGGCGCGGCACCGAGGACGGCGTACAGGTCGGTCCGCTGATCACGGAGAAGGCGCGCGAAGGCGTGGCGGATCTGGTCGCGTCGGCAACCGATGCCGGCGCACGGGTGCTCACCGGCGCCGAGTCGCTGTCCGGTCCTGGTTGGTTCTACAAGCCGACGGTGCTGGCCGACGTACCACCGGACGCGCGGATCCTCCAGGAGGAGATCTTCGGCCCGGTCGCGCCGATCACGACCTTCGGCACCGACGACGAGGCGATCGAGCTCGCCAACAACACCGAGTACGGCCTCATCGCGTACGCATTCACGCGCGACCTGACGCGGGCATTCTCCGTCGCGGAGCGGCTGGAGAGCGGCATGGTCGGCCTCAACGCGGGCGTCATCTCCAACCCGGCTGCGCCCTTCGGCGGAGTGAAGGCGTCCGGCTTCGGGCGCGAGGGCGGCCGCGAGGGGATCGAGGAGTACCTCGAGGTGAAGTACGTCGGCCTCGCCCTCTGACGGCGGCGCGACAATGATCACGGAACCCATGCTTGTGGGGGGTGTGCAAGGCCCATGAGCCTGGCATTCCCCCCAAGGCCATGGGTTCCGTGATCATTGCGGGCCGTGCACTAAGTTGGCGCGGGTGAAGATCCTGATCTCGGCCGATATGGAAGGCGCTACAGGCGTCACCTGGCCGGCCGACGTGGAGCCGGGCACCGAGCAGTGGCAGCGCTGCCGCCGCATGTTCACGTCCGACGTCAACGCCACGGTTGCCGGGTTCTTCGACGGCGGCGCCGACGAGGTGCTCATCAACGAGGCGCACGCGACTATGCGCAACCTCCTCCTTGAGGAGCTCGACGAGCGCGCCACGATGCTCACCGGCCGGCACAAGGACCTCACGATGGTCGAGGGCGTCCAGCATGGGGACGTCGACGGCATCGCGTTCGTCGGCTACCACACGGGCGCGGGCACCGAGGGCGTGCTCGCGCACACCTACCTTGCCAACTCGATCACCGGGGTATGGGTCGATGACGAGCCAGCGAGCGAAGGGCGGCTCAACGCCTACGTCGTGGCCTCCTACGGGGTGCCGGTGGTGCTCGTGACCGGCGACGACTGCACGTGCATCGACGCTGCCGGCTACGCACCTGCGGCACAGGCAGTGCCGGTCAAGGACTACGTCTCGCGCTACGCCGCGGTGTGCCGGCCGCCCGCGCGCACGTACGCCGACATCCGTGCAGCAGCCAAGGCTGCCACCGCGTTGGCGATCCGGCATGAGCCGAGCCAACAAGGACCGTTTCGCGTGGAGGTCGAGGTCGACGCGGCGCAGCTCGCCGGCGCCGCGACGATGGTGCCCACTGTCGAGCAGATCGGAGCACGCCGCGTCGCCTACACCGCGCCGACCGCGCGCGACCTGATCCGTACGTTCAAGGCCGTGACCACGCTGATCTCCGCGGCAACTGAGGAGCGGTATGGCTGAGTTGACGCCAGCCGTCGACACGCAGGAGCTCGCGGGGGACGAAGCCGTTCGGTTCACCTCCGACCTCATCCGATACGACACCTCCAACCGCGGTGGCGGGGATGGCCTGGAGCGGCCCGCAGCGGAGTACGTCGGCGCGGCGCTCACCGAAGTCGGCTACGACCCGGTTGTCCTGGAGGCGGCACCCGGCCGCACCAACGTCGTCGTCCGTGTGCCCGGGTCCGAACCGCAGCTGCCAGCCCTGCTCGTCCATGGCCATCTCGACGTGGTCCCCGCCGATCCGGCCGAGTGGTTGGTGCACCCGTTCTCCGGTGAGGTGCGCGACGGCATGGTGTGGGGCCGCGGAGCGGTCGACATGAAGAACATGGACGCGATCGTGCTTGCGGTGCTCCGCGCCTGGGCACGCGAAGGGCGCGGCCCGCGGCGCGATGTCGTCGTCGCGTTCACCGCCGACGAGGAGGACAGCGCCACTTTCGGCGCGGGGTTCCTTGTCCGCCAGCATCCCGAGCTGTTCGAGGGCTGCACCGAGGGCATCAGCGAGTCTGGCGCGTTCACCTTCCATGCCGGCGGCGGTGTTCGGCTCTACCCGGTGGCCGCGGGGGAGCGGGGCACGGCCTGGGTGCGCCTCACCGCGCGCGGTCGGGCGGGGCACGGCTCGAAGGTCAACAAGGAGAACGCCGTCGTACGGCTTGCGTCGGCGGTCACTCGGATCGACGAGCACAGGTGGCCGGTGCGGTTGACGCCGACCGTGCGCCGGGCGCTCGTGGAGATCGCGGCGGCTGTCCAAGCCGATCTCGACGGTCTCGATCTCGAGCGCGACATCGACGAGGTGCTGCATCGTCTCGGTCCGGCCCGCTCCCTCGTCGAGGCGACCATCCGCAACACTGCCAACCCCACCGGCCTGTCCGCGGGATACAAGACCAATGTCATCCCGGGCACCGCGACCGCGACCGTCGACGGGCGAGTGCTTCCCGGCACGGTTGATGAGTTTGCGCAGACGATGGACGAGCTCGTCGGCGAGCACGTCGACTGGGAGTTCACCCACACCGGGCGGCCTCTCGAGGCCCCGGTCGACGCCCCACTGTTCGCCGCGATGCGTGAGGCGCTGCTGGCGCACGACCCGGATGCGCACGTCGTGCCGTTTTCCATGAGCGGCGGCACTGACGCCAAGCAGTTCTCACGCCTAGGCATCGTGGGCTACGGCTTCTCGCCGGTGCAGCTGCCGCCGGGACTTGACTACTACCGGATGTTCCACGGCGTCGATGAGCGCGTCCCGGTGTCGGGGCTGCACTTCGGCGTACGAGTGCTCGACCGCTTCCTGTCCTCCGTTGGCTGAAGGAGAGTTGTGACCACCACGGCGCCGTACGGCACCTGGACCTCGCCCGTGACAGCGGCGCGCGTGGCGACCGCGGAATCGCCCCCGGCGTGGGTCAGTGTGGCTGGCGAC
Source organism: uncultured Actinomycetota bacterium (assembly GCA_963799425.1). Taxonomy (GTDB): domain Bacteria; phylum Actinomycetota; class Actinomycetes; order Jiangellales; family Jiangellaceae; genus CAVWSM01. The sequence continues at coordinate 188,017 of CAWCXA010000011.1, forward strand.
GACACCTGGTGGGCCGAGCTGCGCTCAGCCGAGGGTGGTCGCATCGCCCTGGTGCGCCGGCGAGCCGACGGCACAATGACGACCGTTCTGCCGGAGCCGTGGAACGTACGCACGCGAGTGCAGGAGTACGGCGGCCGCGCCTACCTCGTCCTCCCGCAAGGCGCGGTGGCGTTCAGCGAGTTCAGTGACCAGCGGTTGTACGTGTACGACCCGGCCACCGACGCTGCGCCGACGGGGCTGACCCCGGAGCCCGCTCGCGCTGTCGGGCTGCGCTATGTCGAGCCGGTGCTCGCCCCGGCGGGCGACGAGCTGTGGTGCGTACGCGAGGAGCACTTCGGCCCAGAGCCGACTGACGTACGTCGCGCAATCGTGGCCGTGCCGCTGGACGGCTCGGCGGCCAAGGATCCCGACGCAGTGCGAGTCCTCGCAGGAGGGCACGCACTTCCTCGCCGGCCTGACCGTGTCGCCGGACGCGCGCCGGGTTGCCTGGCTCGGCTGGGACCACCCCGACATGCCCTGGGACGCCGCCGTTGCCTACGTCGCCGACCTGACAGCCGACACGATCGGCGCGGCTCGGGCGGTGGTCGGCGGTCGTGACGCCGCAGTGTCGCAGATTGGTTGGCTGGATGCCGACTCGCTGCTGGTCGCGGCAGAGCTCGGCGGGTGGTCCAACCTGCACCGGATCGACATCGCGTCCGGCGCAGCACCCGTCAACATCACGCCGCGCGACGAAGAGTTCGGCGGTGCCCTTTGGGCGCCGGGCCAGCGGTGGTTCGCGCCCCTACCGGGCGGGCGCGTCGCCGTCCTGCATGGTGTCGGGGCCAAGCGGCTGGGCATCCTCGACCCCGCGACTGGCGACATCGACGACCTCGACACGCCACACACCGAGTGGTCGCCGACGCTCGCGGTCATTGGCGACTCGCTCGTCGGGGTCGCCGGCGCACCTGATCGGGCACTCGACGTGGTGCGCGTAGACCTCAGCACCGGTGCTTGGGAGCAGCTGCGTCCAGCGCAGTCTTCGAGTCGGCACACATACCTTCCGACACCCGAGGCCCGGGTCTTCCGCGGGCTCGACGGCCGAGACATCCACGCCGCCCTCTACCCGCCGGCCAACCCCGACTTCACCGCGCCGGCCGGCGAGCGTCCGCCGTACGTCGTCTTTGTCCACGGTGGACCGACCAGCCGCCGCCCGATGGTGCAGAACCTGGAGATCGCCTTCTTCACCAGTCGCGGTGTCGGCGTCGTCGACGTCAACTACGGCGGGTCTACAGGGTACGGCCGCGACTACCGCAACCGGCTCCGCGAGCAGTGGGGGGTCGTCGACGTCGAAGACTCGGCCGCGGCGGCGCTGGCGCTCGTCGCCGAGGGCCTGGCCGACCCGCAGCGGCTGGCGATCCGTGGCGGTAGCGCCGGTGGGTTCACGAGCGCGGCTGCGCTGACGTCGACTGACGTGTTCGCCTGCGGCACGGTCATGTTTCCCGTAGTCGATCTCGTCGCGTTCCGCGCGGGCGGCACGCATGACTTCGAGTCGCAGTACCTCGAGAGTCTTGTCGGGCCATGGCCGCAGGAACGTGTGCGGTACGAGGAGCGCTCGCCCCTGGCTCAGGCCGACAAGGTCGAGGTTCCGTTCCTGCTGTTGCAGGGGCTCGAGGACGAGGTGTGCCCGCCTGCCCAGGCAGAGGCATTCGTTGCGGGAGTGGGCGACCGGGTCCCGCACGCGTACCTCACGTTCGACGGCGAGCAGCATGGTTTCCGCAAGGAGGAAACCATCGTGCGGGCAATGGAGGCCGAGCTGTCGTTGTACGGCCAGGTCTTCGGCTTTGAGCCGGTCGGCATCGCGCCGCTCGAGTTGCAGTCGTGACCCGTGCGGGAGGGGCGGTCGAGCTAGCCCGGCCGCGGCGCCTGCACCCCGGCGACCGAGTTGCCGTCGTCGCACCAAGCGGACCGGTGCCGAAGGACCGGCTGGACGCCGGCTGCGACATCCTGCGGTCCTGGGGGCTCGATGTCGAGGTCGGCGAGCATGTCACCGACTCACACGATCGGTTCGCCTACCTCGCTGGTTCCGACGCCGACCGCGTAGCAGACCTGCAGCAGGCATGGCTGGACCCGGAGATCGCCGGAGTCCTCTGCGCGCGCGGCGGATACGGCGTACAACGCATGGTCGACATGCTCGACTGGGACGCAATGTCGCACGCGACGCCGAAGGTGTTCGTCGGCTACAGCGACATCACTGCGCTGCACGAGGCGTTCGCCACGCGACTGGGGCTGGCGACCCTGCACGGGCCGATGGTCGCCACGCAGGTTTTCATGAGCGACGCAGCCAGCGCCGATCGGCTGCGCCGCACCCTGTTCGAGCCGGAGTCGGAGCTCACGCTCACGTCGAGGGCTGCGGAGACACTCGTGCCCGGGCGCGCCTCCGGTGTGACGGTCGGCGGCTGCCTGTCGTTGCTCGTTGCGGACCTGGGCACGCCGACGGCACGGAGCAGCGTCTCCGGCGGGATCCTGCTTCTCGAGGACTTTGACGAGCGGACGTATCGGCTCGACGGCTTCCTCACGCATCTCCTCCGGTCGGGATGGCTCGACGGTGTCGCCGGGATCGCGCTCGGCTCATGGGCGGACTGCACACCGGTGGAGGAGTTGCGCGATCTGTTCGTCGACCGGCTCGGGCCCCTTGGTGTGCCGATCGTGTGGGAGCTCGGCTTCGGCCACTCGCCGAGCACGCTGACGGTGCCGCTGGGCGTGCCGGCCGTGTTGGATGCGGATGCTGCGACGCTCACGGTGCGGGTGCCGGCCCTGACGTGAGGGTGCGCGCTCGAACCCGGGCTAGCTGCGCTGATGGGCGGCGGAGGCAGCCAGATGACATGCCACCTGCGGCTCGACCGACCCGGAGAGCAGCGGCAGATCCTCGGTGCGGCAGCGGTCCGCGACGCCGGCCGTCGCCGCCTCGCCCCCGGCCAGGGCCTGGCAGCGTACGTGGAACCGGCAGCCATCCGGGATGCGCGTCGGGTCGGGCGGCTCGCCCGTGAGAACGACCGGCTCGCGTCCGGCTTCGGGCAGCACGGAGATGAGTGCCTGCGTGTACGGATGCTCGGGCGCCGTCAGGATCTGCTCGACCGGACCGGTCTCCACGATGCGCCCGAGGTACATGACGGCGACGCGGTCGGCGATGTTCCAGGCCAGCCCGAGGTCGTGGGTGACGACCAGGGCGGCCACCCCGAGCTCGGCCCGCAGCCGCAGCAGCAGCGCGAGGATCTCACCGCGTACGGACGCATCGAGCGAGGCCACCGGCTCGTCGGCGACGATCACCTGTGGGTCAAGCGCGAGCGCCCCCGCGATGACAACCCGCTGCCGCTGCCCACCCGATAGCTCGTGCGGGTATCGCAGGAAGAACCGCTCCGGTGGCCGCAGCCCCGCGCGCGACAGCGCGGTGGCGACCTTCTCCTGCTCGTCGGCGATGCCGTGGATGCGCAGCCCCTCCGCGACGGCGTCATAGACCGTGTGTCGCGGGTTGAGCGATCCGGTGGGGTCCTGCAGCACGAGCTGCACTTCGCGGCGATAGGCCTTGAGCGCCGCCGACGAGTAGCGCAGAGGGACACCCGCGTACGACACCGTGCCCGACGTCGGTCTCTCCAACCCGAGCAGCGTGCGCGCAAGCGTCGTCTTGCCGCACCCTGACTCGCCGACCAGCGCGACGATCTCGCCGGGCCGGATTTCCAGGTCGACGCCATCGACGGCCCTGGCACGCCCTCGATCGCGGCGTCCCGCGAACTCCACGCGCAGAGATCGAGCGGACAGGATCGGCTCGTTGGTCACACTCGCTCCTTGGCCACGTCAACGAGGCCGGCACCCTCGTCCGGCAGGACCAGCACGCAGGCCGCCTGCCGGCCTTCGCCGGCGGGCCACAGCTGCGGGTCGACGGTGCTGCAGATGTCGACGCGCGACGGGCACCTCGGATGAAAGGCACAGCCGGTCGGCAGGGCGGCCGGGTCTGGTGGGTCGCCGGCGAGCCCGCTCGGGTTGCGCCGGGACTGCGGGTCGCCGATGCGTGGGAACGCAGCAGACAGCGCAGCGCCGTACGGATGGCGCGCCGCAGCGAACACGTCCCTGGCCGGGCCCTCCTCGACAACGCGTCCGGCGTACATCACGGCGAGCCGGTCGCACGTGTCGGCGAGCACCGACAGGTCATGGCTGATCATCATCAGGCTGATGTCCTGCTGCGACACCAGCTCGTCGATGAGCCGCAGGATCTGCGCCTGGATCATGACGTCGAGCGCTGTCGTCGGCTCGTCGGCGATGATGAGCCGCGGGTTGCACGCGAGCGCCATGGCGATCATCACGCGCTGACGCTGGCCGCCGGAAAGCTCGTGCGGGTAGGCCGCTGCTCGCGCCGCCGGGAGACCGACCTGCTCGAGCAGAGCCCCGACCCGCGCGTCCGCCTCACGCTCGGTGACCTTGTCGTGCAGCAGGATCGGCTCGGCGATCTGTTGGCCGATGCGTTGGACGGCGTTGAGTGAGTGCATCGCGCCCTGGAAGACGATCGACGCGCCAGCCCAGCGCACCGTGCGCAGCCGCCCCCAAGGCATCGTCAGCACGTCGTCGCCCTCGAACAGGATCTGCCCCGACGCGCGCGCGCTCCGCGGCAGCAGCCGCAGCATGGCGAGCGCGAGGGTGGATTTGCCGCACCCGGACTCTCCGGCGACGCCGAGCTTCTGCCCTGCCGCGAGTGTGAGGTCGACACCTCGGACCGCCGGGATGTCACCGCTTTCCGTGCGGTAGACGACCTCTAGTTCCTTGATCTGCAGCACTGGGGTGCTCGTGCTCGTCGTCATGCGCGCTCCCGCAGGCGTGGGTTGAGTACGCCCTCGATCGCGCGACCCACCAGGGTGAAGGCCAGCGCCACCAGGACGATGGCGAATCCCGGCGGCAAGATGTACCACCAGATGCCCGAGCTCACCGCGCCCGCCGCCCGCGCGGCCTGGATGGTGCCACCCCAGGACGGGACAGTCGGGTCGCCGAGCCCCAGGAACGCCAGCGTGGACTCCGCGATGATCGCGCCGGACACGAGCAGCGTGGTCTGCGCAAGCACGATCGGCATCACATTCGGGAGTACGTGCCGCACCATCACGTGTGCGTGGCCACCGCCGAGGGCTCGCGCCCGCTCGATGTAAGGCCGCGCCTCGACTGCGAGCGTCTGCGCCCGCACCAGCCGAGCCGTCGTGGGCCACACCGTGACTCCGATCGCGATGATGATCGTCGACAGGCTCTGGCCCATGACCCGCGCCAACGCGATGGCGAGCACCAGCGAGGGGAGTACGAGGACCCAGTCGGTGACGCGCATCAGCCCGCCGGACACCCAGCCGCCGAAGTGGCCAGCAGTGATACCGATCAGCGCGCCCAGCGAGACGGAGAGGAACGCGGCCAGGAAGCCCACGGTCAACGACACCCGTGAACCCCACAGCACCAGGTCGGCGATCGACCGGCCGGACCGGTCGGTGCCTAACGGGAACTCCCAGCTCGGGGGTTGCAGCGGCTCGCCGGGGGAGCGGGTCACACTCAGGTCGTCGGGCCCGATGAGCAGTGGTGCGCACGCCGCTGCCAGTACGAAAAGCACGAGGACCGCCAGGCCGAACATTCCGGAGCGGTTGGTGCGGTAGGCGGCCCAGAACCGGCCGAGCGCGCGGCGGCGTCGTACCCATGCCAACCGGCGTGGGCTTGGGGCGCGTACGGGCGTAGCGCCGCTCATGGCCGCACTCGCGGGTCGAGGATCGGATAGATCAGGTCCGCGAAGAGGTTCATCACGATCACCGAAGCTGCAAAGAAGATGAACATCCCTTGCACGAGCGGCAGATCGGGCACGCGCAGCCCTTCGTAGAACAGGTAGCCGAGCCCCGGCCAGGAGAAGACCGTCTCGACGAGGATCGTCCCGGAGACGATGGTGCCGAGGTTGACGAACAGCAGTGTCACGGTGGGCAGGAGTGCATTGGGTACGGCATGCCGGCGACGTACGAGGTCGTCACGTAACCCCTTGGCCCGCGCGGTGACGATGTAGTCGCTGCCCATCTCGTCGAGCAGCGACGAACGCATGATGAGCAGGTTCTGTGCGTAGACGACGGCCACCAGCGTTGCGAGTGGCAACACCATGTGCGAGGCGACATCCGGGATCAGGTCCCACCCTTCGACGCCTGGCGTCTGCATGCCGCCGGTGGGGAACAACCCGGGGATCGCGCCTATCCCCGTCGCGAAGACGACGATCAGTATGAGACCGAGCCAGAACGACGGGACCGACCAAAGCGTGAGGGCCAGCCCGGTGTTGACGCGGTCACCGGTGCTGCCGTGCCGCCAGGCCCCTTTGACCCCGAGCCACAAGCCGAGCGCCGACGCCACAATGACGCTCGTCCCCACGAGCAGCACCGTCGGCCAGAGCCGGTCGCCGATGAGCCCGACGACCGACGTGTGGTACTGGAACGACTCACCGAGGTCGAAGCGCAGCAGGTCGCCTGCATACGCCAGGAACTGCTCGAACCGTGACTTGTCGAGCCCGAAGTCCCGGGCCAGCTGCTCCTTCTGCTCAAGGCTGATCGGCCGACCGTGTGTCATGGCGCGGACGGGGTCGCCGGGGATGATCCGGAACAGGAAGAAGCTCATGAACATGACCGCAACGAGCGACGCGGCAGCGCCGGCGACTCGACCGGCGACGTAGCGGACCTGTCGTCGCAGTGCGGCCCGGTCCCGCACCCGTTTGGGCGAGTACGGGACCGGGGCTACCGATGGTGCTTCGAGCATGCGGTGGGCTACTCGCGTTCGTCGGCTGTGGCGGACCTGCGGCGGAGCAGCAGGAACGCACCTCCGGCGAGCACGACTGCCGCGCCGGCGGCGACGCCGACCACAACGCCGGTGTTGCCGCCGCCTGCGGAGTCCTCCTCAGCGCCGACCGGCACCGCCGACCACCAGCTCCAGTAGCCGTCCTGGCCGTAGATGTTGCCGCCCGGGTCCGGCTGGGTCTGGATGCTCTCGATCACGTCGCTGCGGTAGGCCTCCAGCGCGTCGGCGTATCCCCACACCACGAAGACGTTGGTGTCATAGAGGATCTTCTGCATGTCCTTGACGATGTCGGCGCGCGAGTCGACATCGAGCTCGGCGACCTGGTCTTGGTAGAGCTGGTCGTAGTCCCCGTCGCAGAAGTAGGCGTCACTGAGGTACGGACCGCCGACCTCTGCCGGCAGACCGCTGCAGAGGTTGATCGACATGATGTAGTCGGGGTCCGGGTTGACGGTCCAGCCCGTGGTGAGGATGTCGTAGGTGCCTGCGTCGAGCAGAGCGCCGACCTCCTCGACGGGCTCGACCTTGAGCTCGATGCCGGCCTCAGCTGCCCACTCGCGCATCATCTCGGCCGTCTGGACGTACTGCGGGGTGTTGGCGTGCACGTTGAACCGGAACGACAGCCGCTGGCCGGCGGGGGAGACGCGAACACCGTCGCCACCGAGCGCGTACCCGGCCTCGTCGAGCGCGGAGTTGGCCGCGTCGAGGTCGAACGGCACCACGTCGTCGCCCTCGGGCTCCCAGTGGTAGATCGAGTAGCGCGAGGGGATGTAGCCGCCGTTGGCCTCGCCGTAGCCGCCGTAGACGACGTCGTAGATCGCCTCGCGGTCGACCGTCTGCACCAGCGCCTTGCGCACGACTGGGTCCTGCAGCGCAGGGTTGCCGTCGCCGAACGCCTGGCCGCTCTGGGTCTTGGCGCCTGGGTTGAGCGTCATCGCCTGGAACCGCTTGCCCTTGGCCTGGTTGACCGTGATGCCGGGCTCGTTGCGCAATGAGTCCGCCTGCGCCGGCGTGAGGCCGGACACGAACGTGACCTCGCCCTTCTTCAGCGCCTCGACCTGCGCATCGGAGTCGTTGAAGTAGCGGAAGACGAGCTTGTCGAACTTGGGCGCGCCGTTCCAGAAGTCCGGGTTCGGCTCCAGGGTGATTGATTGGTTGACGTCGTAGTCGGTGAGGATGAACGGGCCGCTCCCGACGATCGGGAACTCCTCGTCATTGTTGAACTCGCCGAAGTCCGACACGTTCTCCCAGATGTGCTTGGGCAGGATCGGAACATCGAGCGCGAGCATCGTCGCCTGTGGCTTCTCCAGCGTGATCTCCACGTTGTTCTCGTCGGTGGCCTCGACGCTCTTGAAGTTCTCGACGAAGTTGCCGTTGGCGGTCGCCGCGGCCTCGTCGGTCATCATCGTGTTGAACGTCCATGCGACGTCCTCGGCGGTGATGTCCTCACCATCGGTCCACTTCGCGTCATCGCGGATCGTGAACGTCCAGGTCAGGCCGTCCTCCGACGTGTCCCACGACTCGGCCAGGGCCGGGATGGACTCGCCGGTCTTGGGGTCGTAATTGGTGAGGAAGTCGTACGTGAGTCGGCCGAGCATCGTCGTGATGACGCGCACCGCCAGGAACGGGCTGAGCGAGTCGACCTCTTGGGAGACAGCGACGGTGAGGACCTTCTCGTCCGAGTTCTCGGTCTCCTGGGCGGCGGCCGCGCCGACGCCGCTCGACAAGGTGGCAGTCAGCACAGCGAGCGCGCCGGCGGCAAAGGCCTTGCGGCCGCGGTGCCTGCGGCCATCGGGGGGCGCGAGGGTTGGGGAGGGGCGAGCCATGGTGCCGTCGAACCTCGCAATCGTGGAAGGATGTTCCACCGGTCGCCCCATTTGGGGAAACCGGGTTGGGCCAATGGTCTATCAGCCCGGTTTCCGACGGGTCAACGGCTGGGGGGTTCCGGCCCGGTCACGTTCTGGTGACGCTGCGTGGTCGGCAATGGCGTGGGAGACAATAGCCTGGTGAGCAGCCGCCGTGACGTCGTGATCCTCGGGTCCACAGGCTCGGTCGGGACGCAGGCCATCGATGTGGTGCGCCGCAACCCCGACCGGTTCCGGGTGGTCGGCTTGGGTGCGGGCGGCGGCAACGTCGAGCTCCTGGCTCGGCAGGCGCTCGAGCTCCGCGTCGAGGTCGTGGCCGTTGCCCGGGCCAGCGTTGCGCAGGATCTCTTGCTGGCCTTCTACGCGGAGGCTCAGCGGCACGGCTATGCGTCGGGCGACTACGCGGTGCCCAAGGTGCTGGCCGGGCCTGACGCGATGGCCGAGCTCGCCGCGTACGACTGCGATGTGGTGCTCAACGCGGTGACCGGCTCGATCGGACTGGCGCCCACCCTGGCGGCACTGGGAGCCGGGCGCACACTCGCGCTGGCCAACAAGGAGTCGCTCATCGTCGGCGGGCCGCTCGTCAAGGCGGCCGCCGCCCCGGGACAGATCGTGCCGGTCGACTCCGAGCACTCCGCGCTGGCGCAGGCGCTCCGGGGTGGCCGGGCAGACGAGGTGCGGCGGCTGGTGCTGACCGCGAGCGGCGGGCCGTTCCGGGGCCGTCGGCGCGAGGAGCTCGTCGACGTCACCCCCCAGCAGGCGCTGGCCCACCCCACCTGGGACATGGGCTTGATGGTCACCACCAACAGCGCGACCTTGGTCAACAAGGGCCTTGAGGTGATCGAGGCGCATCTACTCTTCGACGTACCGTTCGACCACATCGACGTGGTCGTGCACCCGCAGTCCTACGTCCATTCGATGGTGGAGTTCGTCGACGGCTCGACGCTGGCGCAGGCCAGCCCGCCCGATATGCGGCTGCCGATCGCGCTCGGCCTCGGCTGGCCGGACCGGGTCCCAGGGGTCGCGCTCGGGTGCGACTGGACCGCCGCATCGAGGTGGGACTTCGAGCCGTTGGACGACGAGGCCTTCCCGGCCGTACGTCTGGCACGGGCCGCGGGGGAGCGCGGCGGCACCGCCCCGGCGGTCTACAACGCCGCCAACGAGGAATGCGTGATGGCCTTCCACGACGGGCGACTGCCCTTCCTCGGCATTGTCGACACTGTGGCGACGGTCTTAGACGAGCATGATGGTGGACACACCGGGAACGCACTGTCCCTACAGGACGTTCTCGACGCCGAGGGGTGGGCCCGCGACCGGGCGCGCCGAGTGATGACGGAGGTGCGTACGGCGTGAACTGGCTCGCCCTTCTCGGCATCGTCGGCTTCGTCGTCGCTCTGCTGCTGTCGATCGCCCTGCATGAGGTCGGTCACCTGGTGCCGGCAAAGCGGTTCGGCGTCAAGGTGACGCAATACATGGTGGGCTTCGGCCGCACCGTCTGGTCTCGGCGACGTGGCGAAACCGAGTACGGCATCAAGGCCATCCCGCTCGGCGGCTACATCCGCATGATCGGCATGCTGCCCCCGGAGCCGGGCGACAACCCGCGGGTGCTGCGCAAGGTCAGCACCGGGCCGTTCCAGGCGCTCGTCGAGGATGCCCGGCGCGCCGCCAAGGAGGAGATCCAGCCCGGCGACGACGGACGGGTCTTCTACCTCAAGCCGTGGTGGCAAAAGCTGATCATCATGCTCGGCGGCCCGATGATGAACGTCCTCATCGCTGTCGTGCTGGCCACCATCGTGCTGGTGGGGCTCGGCATGCCCGCGGCGACCACCACGGTCAACACCGTGCCGGAGTGCATCATCCCGGTCTCCGAGCAGCGCGACACCTGCCAGCCCGGCGACGAGCCGTCCCCCGCGGCCGCGGCAGGGTTCCTGCCCGGCGACGAGATCGTGGCGTTCAACGGCGAGCCGGTTGACGAGTGGAGCGACATCTCCAGCGCGATCCGCTCGTCCGAGGGCACCGCTGACGTGACCGTCATCCGCGACGGCCAGGAGGTGGTGCTGCACCCCACCCTGGTGCAGACCGAGCGGCTCGATCCCGACGACCCGGCGGCTGACCCTACGGAGGTCGGCTATCTCGGCGTGGCCGCCACGACGGAGCGCGACCGGCAGGGCCCGGGTGAGGTGGCCGCGTTCGTGGGCGACTTCACCGTACGCAGTGCCCAGGCCGTGGCATCGATCCCGAGCCGCATGGTCGACGTCTGGCAGGCGTCGTTCGGCGGCGAGGAACGCGACGCCGACTCGCCGGTCGGCATCGTGGGGGCCGGTCGCATCGGTGGCGAGATCGCGTCCCTCGACGCCGACTTCATGGATCGACTGGCCGGGTTCCTGCTGCTGGTCGCGTCGTTCAACATGGCGATCGCGATCTTCAACCTCATCCCGCTGCTCCCGCTTGATGGCGGCCACGCCGCCGGCGCGATCTGGGAGGGCATCAAGCGTGGGTGGGCGCGCCTGACCAACCGGCCAGAGCCTCGGCCCGTGGACGTCGCCCGCGCGCTGCCGCTGGCCTATGCCGTGGCCAGCGTCCTCGTGATCATGTCGGTGCTGCTGTTGTACGCCGACATCGTCAACCCCGTACGCCTCTCCGGCTGACCCATGAGTCCCAGTCGTGATCGCGAAGAGTTCAGGTTCGTTTTTGAGGGTGCACTCTTAGTGATCACGGGGGTGCGGAGCGGGTTGGGGCCTGAGGGACAATGGAGCACGTGAGCGTTTCCCTCGGCATGCCTGCCTTGCCCCCTCCGGTGCTCTCCCCGCGGCGACCAACGCGGCAGATCAAGGTCGGCAAGGTGCTGGTCGGCGGTGATGCGCCGGTCTCGGTCCAGTCGATGACCACGACGCCGACCACGGACATCAACGCCACGTTGCAGCAGATCGCCGAGCTCACCGCCTCGGGGTGCGACATCGTGCGGGTGGCCGTGCCGAGCCAGGATGACGCCGAGGCCCTGCCGGCCATCGCCCGGAAGTCGCAGATCCCGGTGATCGCCGACATCCACTTCCAGCCCAAGTACGTGTTCGCGGCGATTGACGCCGGCTGCGCTGCCGTACGCGTCAATCCTGGCAATATCAAGGCCTTCGACGACCGCATCGGCGAGATCGCGCGGGCCGCAGCGGACGCGGGCGTGTCGATCCGCATCGGCGTCAACGCCGGGTCACTGGACAAGCGGCTGCTCGCCAAATACGGCAAGCCCTCCCCGGAGGCGCTCGTCGAGTCGGCGATGTGGGAGGCCAGCCTGTTCGAGGAGCACGGCTTCCGTGACTTCAAGATCTCGGTCAAGCACCACGACCCGGTGGTCATGGTCCGTGCCTACGAGCTGTTGTCCGAGCAGTGCGACTACCCGCTGCACCTCGGGGTGACAGAGGCCGGTCCGGCGTTCCAGGGCACGATCAAGTCGGCGGTCGCCTTCGGTGCCCTGCTGTCCAAGGGCATCGGCGACACGATCCGGGTCTCGCTGTCGGCACCTCCGGTCGAGGAGGTCAAGGTCGGCATAAAGATCCTCGAGTCGCTCAACCTGCGCCCCCGCAAGCTCGAGATCGTGTCGTGCCCGTCGTGCGGGCGCGCGCAGGTCGACGTCTACAAGCTCGCCGACGCGGTGACCGCCGGCCTCGAGGGCATGACCGTGCCGCTGCGCGTCGCGGTGATGGGCTGCGTGGTCAACGGGCCAGGCGAGGCACGCGAGGCGGATCTTGGCGTCGCCTCCGGCAACGGCAAGGGCCAGATCTTCGTCAAGGGTGAGGTCGTCAAGACCGTCCCGGAGTCGCAGATCGTCGAGACCCTGATCGATGAGGCGATGCGGATCGCCGACGAGATGGAGGCCGCCGGCGCCGAAAGCGGAGAGCCAACCGTCTCGGTGAGCTGAGCGGCGACAACCGGACAACCCGCGGCCGGGGCGGTTACGCTGCGGCTGTGCTGAGGAGCGCGACCCTTCGGCGGCTCACCGCGGCCGACCGCCCTGAGATCGTCGCTCTGCTCGAACGCGATCCCGTGGCCAACGTCTTCGTCACCTCGCGGGTGGAGGCGTCCGCGGGTAACGATCGGCTGGGCGCCGAGCTATGGGGCTACTACGACGGCGGACGGCTCGCCGCGGCCTGCTATTCGGGCGCCAACCTCGTCCCGGTGGAGGCGGACGAGTCAGCCGCGTACGCGTTCGCCGACTACGCCGCCCGAGAAGGGCGGCGTTGCTCGTCCATCGTCGGTCTCGCCGGGGCGGTGTTGCCACTGTGGGCCCGGCTGCGGCCGTCCTGGGGGCCAGCCCGCGAGGAGCGGCTCGGCCAGCCCGTGATGGCGATCGACACCAAGCCTGCGATCGCTCCTGACCCCTTCGTACGCCCCGTCGGCCCTGCGGAGATCGACATCCTGCTGCCGGCGTCGGTCGCGATGTTCACCGAGGAGGTCGGCGTATCGCCGGTGGCAGACGGGGGCATGGCCCTCTACCGTGCGCGAGTCGCCGAGCTGATCCGCCACCGCCGCACCTTTGCTCGGATCGAAGGGGGCAAGGTCGTCTTCAAGGCCGACATCGGAGCCGTGTCGTCACACGCCTGCCAGGTGCAAGGGGTGTGGGTCGATCCGACACGGCGCGGGGAGGGGATCGCGGCGCCGGCCATGGCCGCCGTGGTCGAGCACGCCCTCGCCGAGATCGCTCCCGTGGTGTCCCTGTACGTCAACGACTTCAACCTCCGTGCCCGCGCGGCCTACCGCTCCACCGGGTTCCGCGAGGTGACGACCTTCGCCTCCGTGCTGTTCTAGTGACAAACCCGTTCGGGTTTCGTCCCTGCCCGCCGATATCCTCGCGGGCATGATCCTGCGGATGTCGACCCTGTTCCTGCGCACCCTTCGCGAGGATCCGGCCGACGCCGAGGTGCCGAGCCACCGGCTGCTCGTCCGCGCGGGATACATCCGCCGCGTCGCGCCCGGCATCTTCACGTGGCTGCCGGTGGGCCTGATAGTGCTGCGCAACGTGGAGCGTGTCGTCCGCGAGGAGATGACCCGCATCGGGGCCCAGGAGCTCAGCTTTCCTGCACTGCTGCCGCGGGAGCCCTACGAGGCGACCAACCGGTGGGCCGAATATGGCGACAACATCTTCCGGCTCAAGGACCGCAAGGGCGCCGACTATCTGCTCGGCCCGACGCACGAGGAGATGTTCACCCTCACGGTCAAGGACCTCTACTCGTCCTACAAGGACCTGCCGGTCTCGCTGTTCCAGATCCAGACCAAATACCGCGACGAGTCACGCCCGCGTGCCGGCATCCTGCGCGGCCGCGAGTTCATCATGAAGGACTCCTACTCCTTCGACATCGACGACGCCGGGCTGCAGCGGTCGTACGAGCTGCACCGCGAGGCCTACGTCAAGACCTTCGACCGGCTCGGGCTCGACTACGTGATCGTGGCCGCTATGTCTGGGGCGATGGGCGGCAGCGCCTCCGAGGAGTTCCTCGCCGTGGCGGCCAACGGCGAGGACACCTTCGTCCGCTGTGTCAACGGCGACTACGCGGCCAATGTCGAGGCGGTCACGACGCCTGCGCCCGCCGCCCAGCCGTTCGACGATGTGCCGGCCGCGCACGTCGAGGACACCCCCGGCACGCCGACGATCGAGACACTGGTCGACCTGTTCAACAGCCGAGCCGACCTGCAGCGCGCCGACCGGGCGTGGACCGCCGCCGACACCCTGAAGAACGTCGTCGTCAAGCTGATCCACCCTGGCGGCACCAGCGAGCCGCTGGTCATCGGGATCCCCGGGGACCGCGAGGTCGATCCCAAGCGGCTCGCGGCGCAGGTGGAGCCGGCGGAGGTCGAGGCATTCACCGACGAGGACTTCGCCGCGCACCCGGTGCTCGTCCGCGGATACATCGGGCCGCAGGTCCTCGGCAGCGAGTCCGACTCGAAGATCCGCTACCTGGTCGACCCCCGCGTGGTGGGGGGCACCCGATGGATCACGGGAGCCAACGAGATCGGCAAGCACGTCGCCGACCTCGTCATGGGACGCGATTTCGTTGCCGACGACACGATCGAGGCGGCCGCAATCCGTGATGGTGACGCTTGCCCGGTTTGCGGGGGTGAGCTGCACCTGGCCCGTGGCATCGAGCTCGGGCACATCTTCCAGCTCGGCCGAAAGTACGCAGAGGCCCTCGACCTCAAGGTTCTCGATGAGACCGGCAAGCAGGTCGTCGTCACGATGGGCTCCTACGGCATCGGCGTGTCGCGCGCGGTCGCCGCCATCGCCGAGCAGACAGCCGACGACGCCGGTCTTTGCTGGCCGCGAGCGGTGGCGCCGGCCGACGTGCATCTCGTGGCAGCCGGAAAGGATCCGGTGATCTTCGAGGCGGCCGAGCGCATCGCGGCGGACCTGGACGCACGTGGGGTCCGGGTGCTGCTCGACGACCGGCAAGGTGTCTCGGCGGGCGTGAAGTTCAATGACTCCGAGCTGCTCGGAGTGCCGACGATTCTTGTCGTCGGCCGCGGGCTCGTCGACGGCAAGGTCGAGATCAAGGATCGGCGCACGGGTGACCGCTCGCAGGTCCCAGTCGATGCGGTTGTCGACCACCTTGCAGCGGCGGTTGGCCCGTGAGCGCACCGGAGGTCCGCGCGGTCATCTTCGACTGGGGCGGCACGCTGACACCGTGGCACACGATCGACGTCGAGGAGCAGTGGCGCGTCTACGCGCGCGTCGCCCATCCCGAGCGGGCCGCGGATGTCGCGGCGGCGACTCCTGGCCGCCGAACGGGCAGCGTGGGCACGCACCCGCACTGACTGCACGTCCGCGTCGCTGACGGCACTCCTCGAGGGCCTAGGTCTCGAGCTGCACGCGGCCGGGCTGGCTGCCTACGAGGAGTTCTGGGAGCCACACACGTTCACCGACGCGGCGGTTGAGCCGCTGTTCTCCGCCTTGCGCGGCCGGGGCATCAAGATCGGTGTCCTGTCCAACACCATCTGGACGAGGGCTTATCACGACGCGGTGTTCGCCCGGGACGGCGTGCTCGACCTCATCGACGGTGCGGTCTACTCGAGCGAGATCCCGTGGACCAAGCCGCACCCGGGGGCGTTCCGCGCCGCACTCGACGCAGTCGGTGTCGACGACCCGCAGCACGCGGTCTTCGTCGGCGACCGGCTCTTCGACGACATCCACGGTGCCGCAAGCGTCGGTCTGCGCACGGTTTTCGTGCCGCACAGCGACATCCCGACTGATCAGCGCGGTCATGTCGACGGGCAGCCTGACGCGGTGGTGCATGGTTTGGGTGAGGTTCTCGGCGTGGTCGAGAGGTGGCACGTGCAGGCGGCGTAACGGCCCTGATCATCGACTGGGCGGCCGATCGGCGCTAGGCTCGACCCCCCCGGAGAGGGGTGATCAATGGCCAGAGCCTGGGTTGCGCTTCCCGACGGCGTCGACACCGACCTGCTCCGGCGCCGGCTGGCGCAGGCGCAGCAGACCTTCCTGGCCACGGGCACGCCCGACCCCGAGGTGCGCAAGCTCGTGATCGACTCGTGGCGCCGCAGCGTCGCAAGCGGAGTCGACGCCCGGGGCCTCTCACCGGTCGACATGGTCGAGGATGTGCTGGAGGAGTATCGGCGGGCCCACCCGCTCGCCACCTCGATGCAGATGATCCGGCGTCTGCTCATCGAGCCTGCGTCCGAGTCCGGGTTGCTTGTCGCCGTCACCGACGCCGAAGGACGGATGCTGTGGGTCGAGGGGTCCCGTGACCTCAAGCCCGCCGCCGATGCGGTCAACTTCCGGGTCGGCGCCACCTGGAGCGAGGCCGCCGTCGGCACCAACGGCATCGGCACCGCGCTCGTGCTTGACCATGCGGTCCAGATCTACCGCAACGAGCACTTCAGTCAGCTGATCGAGACGTTCAGCTGCACCGGGGTGCCGGTCCACGACCCAGACACCGGCGAGATCCTCGGCGCGGTCGACCTGACGGGCAGCGACGAGGCGATTGCTCCGCGCAGCCTTGCGCTGCTTCAGGCAACAGTTGTCGCCGTAGAGATGGAGATTCGGGCCAAGCGCCTGGCGGCCCGGCTGGCCGGCCCAGGGCGACACGCCCGCGGTCTCACCATGGCCTCTCCGTCGGTGGCAGGTCGCGAGCTGACCCTGCGGCTCGAGGTGCTGGGTCGCAGCCATGCCAGGGTCCGACTCGGCGATCTCGAGACCACCTTGTCACCGCGCCACTCGGAGCTGATCCTCCTGCTGGCCAACCGGCCCAGCGGGGTCACGGTCGAGGAGCTCGCCGTCGAGTTGTCCGAGCAGGAGACCAACCCGGTCACGATCCGCGCCGAGATGTCCAGGCTGCGCCGGATCCTGGGAGAGGGCGCGATGTCCTCTCGCCCCTACCGGATCACGGTGCCGGTGAGCTCCGACGTCGACGACATGCGGCTGCGGCTCGTCCGCGGTGCCGTACGCAAGGCGGTGGCCGACTACGCCGGCCCAGTGCTTCCGCGGTCGCAGGCACCTGGGGTGGTCGAGCTCCGGGACGACGTGCATCAGCGGCTACGTTCGGCCGTGCTGGCGCACGGTTCGCTCGACGTGCTTGCTCGGGTTTGCCGAGGCCGAGTGGGGTTACCACGATCTCGGGGCTTGGCAGAGCGTCCTGTCCGCAGCCCGGCCCGGCTCGCCGAAGCGAGCTCTCGCACTTGCCCGGATTCGCACCCTCAATGCCACACTTGCCGATCCGGCCGATGCAACCCTGTTGCAACCTTTTCGGGGATAGCGTCTGAATTGGCTCGTCCCACAGTGTGTGGGACAGCGGGCCCACGGGGGTGGCCCGCTGTTCTGTCGCTCGGGGTCGAGCCACTAAGACGTGTCACGAGAGACCCGGACGACGACGTGGGTGCGCGCTCCGGGAGGCCGGGAAAGGCGACAGGCGCAGCACCCCAGGCAACCGCGCGCTGCGCGCACGCCACCAGGGTGAGCCCAATAGTCCGTACGTCTGATCGTCGCAGCGGCCGTGACCACGTCGGCGTAGATCGCCGCCAGCCGGTCTTCGACTTCAGCGAGCAGGGCGCGCGCCGTGACCGTGTCGGTCACCTCGAAGGGCAGGGCGTACGAGGCCAAGGCTGCGACGGGCTCGGCACCGCGCTGGCGCACTGCGGCCGAGAGTCGAGCGCGCTGAGCGCGGTGGTTCTCGAGGAGCACAGCAGCGGCCGCGGCGCCTGCCTCGTCCAGGCGCGCGCCGGCGAGCCCGTAGGCATAGATGCAGGCGTGCTCGCCCGCAAGCGCGGCCTGCAAGGCGTCCAGCTCGAGAGTCTG
The DNA here is from genome assembly GCA_963799425.1 of uncultured Actinomycetota bacterium. Classification (GTDB taxonomy): domain Bacteria; phylum Actinomycetota; class Actinomycetes; order Jiangellales; family Jiangellaceae; genus CAVWSM01. The sequence continues at coordinate 205,996 of CAWCXA010000011.1, forward strand.
CATCGTCATCACGCGCCGGGGAGCAGGTCGGCGTGCACGGTCTCGCATCCGGCGATCGACGCGGTCAGCCGGGCCAGCTGCGCGTCGTCGGCCGACGTGCACGCCCGCGAGGCAAGGTCGGCCTGCGCGTTCTCCGCCGCCAGCAGGCCGGCAAGCAGAGCGGCTCTGTCCGGCGGCGGCGACGTCGGCCCGCTCGGCGTCGCGGACCCCGTGGGCGCGGACTCGGGTTCGGGCCGGACGCCGATGGCGTCCAGATGCGCGCGGTGACGCTCGGCGTTGGCGCTGAGCTGCGCCGCTAGGTCGGGAAGGGCCGCGACAGCCACGGCGTACGCCTCGAGGAGCCCCGCCTCGCCTTCGGCCAAGCGCCGGCGCTGCTGCTCGTCGCGGGTCGGGGGCGTCGACGTTGCCGCGGCTAGGTGTCTCTGGCGAGTCATCGCCGGTGCAGCCGGTGAGGCCGAGCAGCAGGAGGTAGGCGCCGCCTGCGAGCGCACCTCGACGGCTCAGCCCCTCCATGCGGTCACAGCCTCCCCCGCCCGATCACATCGACGCTGGACGCTACCGGCCGCTGTACGACCGGGCATGCTCGCCCCGCGCCCGCGGGCCTGGCCGCGGCGAGCGCCTCCGGAGCGCCTGAGCCGCTAGAGTGGAACGACCGACGCACCCTCGCCGGAGGGTGCGTCATGCCCTTTGCACAACTCGAAACCAGGAGGCCAGCATGAGCGCATTTCCAGCGCGCGAGCAGCTGGCCGAGGTCATCGAGCCGGTAGTGACGTCCGCCGGCTTCGACCTCGAAGGGCTCGAGGTGAGCATGGCCGGACGGCGCCAGCGCATCCGGCTCCTGGTCGACAAGGACGGCGGCGTGACGCTCGATGAGTGCGCCGAGCTCTCCCGCCTGGTCGAGCCGGTGCTCGACGACTCGCCGGTGCTCGACGATGCGGCCTACACGATCGAGGTCTCCTCGCCCGGTGTCGCGCGTCCCCTCACGCTGCCGCGGCACTGGCGGCGCGCGGCGGGCCGGCTGGTGGCGGTGACGCTGCGTAACGGGTCATCGGTGACCGGCCGCGTCGGCGCCGCGGCAGACGACGCAGCCGAGCTGGCGGTGGGTGACACGGTCCGCAGGGTGCGCTATGCCGACGTGGCCAAGGCCAAGGTGCAGGTCGAGTTCACGCGGGCCGATGAAGCCGGGTCGACGACGATCGGGGTGAGTGAACCGTGGACATCGACCTGACAGTCCTGCGTGCACTCGAGCGGGAGAAGGAGATCTCCTTCGAGCTCGTCGTCGAGGCGATCGAGCAGGCACTGCTCGTTGCCTACCACCGCAGCGACAACCCGCAGGCCGCCGCGCGCGTGGAGCTCGACCGACGCACTGGCCACGTCACGGTCTGGGCGGCCGAGCTGGATGAAGACGGCGCGGTGGTCCGCGAGTGGGACGACACCCCCGACAACTTCGGTCGCATCGCCGCCACCACCGCCAAGCAGGTGATCCTGCAGCGCCTGCGCGACGCGGAGGACGAGGTCACCTTCGGGGAGTTTCTCGGCAAGGAAGGCGACGTCGTCTCCGGGGTCATCCAGCAGGGCCGCGACCCGCGCCAGGTCCTCGTCGACCTGGGCAAGGTCGAGGCGGTTCTGCCGCCGCCGGAGCAGGTGCCTGGCGAGACCTACGAGCACGGCGCGCGCATCAAGTGCTACGTGGTGCAGGTGCGCAAGGGGCTGCGCGGCCCGACGGTGACCCTGTCCCGGAGCCACCCTGGCCTGGTCAAGAAGCTGTTCGCCCTCGAGGTCCCTGAGATCGCCCAGGGGACCGTCGAGATCGCCGCCATCGCCCGGGAGGCCGGCCACCGCAGCAAGATCGCGGTCTGGTCGCACCGCCCCGAGATCAACGCCAAGGGTGCCTGCATCGGTCCGATGGGCTCGCGCGTCCGCGCCGTCATGTCCGAGCTGCACGGCGAGAAGATCGACATCGTCGACTGGTCCGACGACCCTGCCGAGCTCGTCGCGCATGCACTCTCGCCCGCCCGGGTCTCCTCCGTGGAGATCGTCGACCCGGTCGCCAGGGCGGCCCGGGTCACGGTGCCCGACGCGGTGCTGTCGCTGGCTATCGGCAAGGAGGGCCAGAACGCGCGGCTCGCGGCCCGGCTGACGGGCTGGCGCATCGACATCCGCTCGGATGCGGCCCCGGCGGGGCACCGGCCGCCCCAGCTCCGAGGCGATGGCCGCCCCGGACGGGTCGTGAGTCCCGGCAGGGCACCGGACCGGGTAGACTCGACACCTGAAGGCCACGTGCCCGACCGTCAGCCTGTGCGCACTTGCCTAGGCTGTCGGCAACGCGTGGTCAAAACTGACCTGCTGCGTGTCGTGGCGGTCGGGACGGGTGACCAGCTGGTTCTCGCCCCCGACCTTCGCGGCCGGATGCCCGGACGGGGTGCCTACCTGCACGCCGATCCCGAGTGTCTCGACATCGCTCTGCGGCGTCGTGCGTTCGTGCGTGCCTTGCGCATCACGGGCCCGTACGACTCCGAGCCACTCCGAGCCCACGTCGAGCACCGGTCCGGGCCCGGCGCCGTAGCGGCCCCACCAGGGGCGGCGACGACGGGACGCACTGGGTCACCGACAAAAGGAGCCGGGTCGTGACACTCGCAGGCACTCGATGAGTAACCAGCGATGAGCACGCTTATCAGCTAGCCGGTTCGTGCCTGCGTGCCCGGACCGAGAAGGAGAGCAGTGGCTAAGGTCCGGGTTTACGAGCTCGCCAAGGAGCTCGGCGTAGAGAGCAAGGTTGTCCTTGCCAAACTCGCCGACGACGGCGAGTTCGTCCGTTCGGCGTCCTCGACCATCGAGGCGCCCGTCGTCCGCAAGCTTCGGGAGTCGATGGCCAGCGCACCTGCGCCCGCCAAGAAGACCCCTGCGGACGCGTCGCCCGCCAAGAAGGCGGCGGCCAAGAAGCCGGCGGCACCTGCCGCCCCCCAGCCTCTACAGCCGGAGGCTCCGGCTGCTTCGTCCCCCGAGGCTCCGCCGGAGACCACGCCGGTGGTCCCCAGCCGTCCGACGCCCGCCGCGCGGCCGGCCGCTCCGCGACCCGCCGCCGGCCCCGCCGACGGCCGGCCGGAGACGCCCCGGCAGCACCCCGAGGGTGGTGCACGGCCTGCTCCGGGTGCGCCGCGCCCCGCCGCGGGAGCCCCGCGTCCGGGTGCGGGTGGGCAGCGTCCCGGTGCAGGTGGGCAGCGCCCCGGCGCCGGTCGCCCAGGTGGCCCGCGTCCGGGCAACAACCCCTTCAGCAACGAGACGACCGGCATGCAGCGGCCGCCCCGCACGGGTGGTCCGCGTCCGGGCAACAATCCGTTCAGTAACGACACGACCGGCATGCAGCGGCCGCCTCGCCCAGATGGCCCGCGGCCGGCCGGCGGCGCGACTCCGGGCGCCATGCCGCCCCGCCCAGGCGGCGGCGGCGGCCCCGGAGGGCCACGTCCCACCCCCGGCATGATGCCCGCCGGTCGCCCGGCCCGTCCTGGCGGCCCGGGTCGTCCAGGCGCTGGCTCCGGCACCGGTACCGGTCGTCCTGGTGCCGGCGGCCGTCCCGGCGGTGGCGGTGGCGGTGGCGGCGGTGGCTTCGGCGGCCGTCCCGGCGGCGGCGGTGGTGGTGGTGGCGGCTTCGGCGGCGGCGGTGGCTTCGGCGGCGGTGGTGGCCGGCCAGGTGCCGGCGGTCGCGGTCGTGGCGGCACCGCTGGTGCGTTCGGCCGCCCTGGTGGCCGTCCGGCCAAGGGCCGTAAGTCGAAGAAGCAGCGTCGTCAAGAGTTCGACAACATGCAGGCTCCGGCGGTGGGCGGTGTCCGCGTCCCGCGCGGCAACGGCCAGACCGTCCGCCTGCCGCGCGGCTCCTCGCTGTCCGACTTCGCCGAGCGCATCGACGCCGACCCGGCGTCGCTCGTGCAGGTGCTCTTCCACCTCGGCGAGATGGTGACGGCGACACAGTCCGTCGACGAGGACACCTTCAAGCTGCTCGGCGCCGAGCTCGGCTACGACCTGCAGATCGTGTCCCCCGAGGACGAGGACCGCGAGCTGCTGGAGTCGTTCGACATCGACTTCGATGCCGAGGACGCCGATATCCAGGCGCTGCCGCGGCCGCCGGTGGTCACGGTCATGGGTCACGTCGACCACGGCAAGACCAAGCTGCTCGACGCGGTCCGCAACGCCAACGTCGTGGCCGGCGAGGCGGGTGGCATCACCCAGCACATCGGTGCCTACCAGGTGCACGTCGACCACGATGGCCAGGACCGCGCGATCACCTTCATCGACACCCCGGGTCACGAGGCCTTCACGGCTATGCGTGCCCGTGGTGCGCAGGTGACCGACATCGCAATCCTCGTCGTCGCAGCCGATGACGGCGTGATGCCGCAGACCACTGAGGCGCTCAACCACGCCCAGGCGGCCGGCGTCCCGATCGTCGTAGCGGTCAACAAGGTGGACAAGGAGGGGGCCAACCCCGCCAAGATCCGCCAGCAGCTGACCGAGTACGGCCTGGTCGCTGAGGAGTACGGCGGCGACACGATGTTCGTCGACGTCTCGGCCCTCAAGCGGCTCGGCATCGACGAGTTGCTCGAGGCTGTCCTGCTCACGGCCGACGCGTCGCTCGACCTGCGGGCGCAGGTCGACATGGACGCGCGCGGTGTCGTCATCGAGGGTCACCTCGACCGCGGCCGCGGACCCGTGGCCACCGTGCTGGTTCAGCGCGGCACGCTCCGTACGGGCGATTCCATCGTCACCGGGCAGGCCTACGGCCGCGTCCGGGCGATGCTCGACGAGAACGGCGACAACGTCGAGCAGGCCGGGCCGAGCCGTCCGGTCCTCGTCCTCGGTCTCACCGGGGTGCCGAGCGCGGGCGACAAGTTCCTCGTCGCCGAGGACGACCGCCAGGCGCGGCAGATCGCCGAGAAGCGCGAGGCGATGGAGCGGGCGGCGGCCAACGCCAAGGCCCGCAAGCGCGTCACCCTCGAGGGCTGGCTGGAGCAGAGCAAGGTCGAGACGCTCAACCTCATCCTCAAGGGCGACGTGTCCGGCTCCGTCGAGGCGCTCGAGGACGCGTTGCTCAAGATCGATGTGGGCGAGGAGGTCGAGCTGCGAGTCATCGGCCGTGGCGTGGGTGGCATCACCCAGAGCGACATCATGCTCGCGGCCGCGTCCGACGCGATCATCATCGGCTTCAACGTCCGGGCCGAGCAGAAGAACGCCGAGCTCGCCGACCGTGAGGGCGTCGAGATCCGCTACTACTCGGTCATCTACCAGGCGATCGAGGAGGTTGAGGCAGCCCTCAAGGGCATGCTCAAGCCGGAGTTCGAGGAGGTCGCGCTCGGGTCCGCAGAAGTGCGGGAGGTGTTCCGTTCGAGCAAGTTCGGAAACATCGCCGGCTGCATGGTCACGAGCGGCACCATTCGCCGCAACTCCAAGGCTCGGCTCGTCCGCGACGGCGTCGTGGTCACCGAGAGTGTCGCGATCGAGTCGCTGCGGCGGTTCAAGGACGACGCAACCGAGGTCCGCGAGGGCTTCGAGTGCGGCATCGGCCTCGGGTCGTACAACGACATCAAGGTCGGCGACACGATCGAGACCTTCGAGCTGCGGGAGAAGCCGCGAGGCTGATCGCCGGAGTAGATCATGCGACAGTGCGACATCGGTGCTGGCTGACACGCCAGTGATGTCGCACTGTCGCATGATCCGAAGGGTGGCCGCATGTGGGTGGGGACGCTGTCGCTGGACCTGCTCCTTGGCGACGTGCACTCGCTGAAGGAGAAGCGCGGGATCGTCCGGCCGATCGTCGCCGAGATCACCCGCACCTACGGCATCTCGGCCGCGGAGGTGGGCCACCAGGACCTGCACCGCCGGGCTGAGATCGGCGTGGCGGTGGTGGCCGATGAGCCGACGCACTGCCGAGAAGTGCTCGACAAGGTCGAGCGACTCGTCGCCGCCCGCCCCGAGGTAGACCTGTTGTCCGCGCGGACCAGACTGCATTCGAGCGACGACGACGACTGAAGCCAACAAGGACTCAACTGGAGGAAGCCATGGCCGACCGTGCCCGGGCCGCCAAGCTCGCCGACCGCATCAAGGTCGTTGTCGCAGAGACGCTGGACAAGCGAGTGAAGGATCCCCGGTTGGGCTTCATCACGATCACCGACGCCCGCGTGACGGGCGACCTGCGTGACGCCACCGTCTTCTACACGGTGCTTCGGTGACGAGACGGAGAAAGCCGGCACCGCGGCCGCGCTGGAGAGCGTCAAGGGTCTGCTGCGCACGGAGGTCGGCCGGCAGACCGGCATCCGCTACACGCCCACGCTCACGTTCATCGCCGACGCCGTCCCGGAGAACGCCGCACACATCGACGATCTCCTCCGCAAGGCCCGCGAGTCGGACGCCGCGGTCGCCGACACCGCTGTCGCAGCAGACTTCGCCGGGGAGGCCGACCCCTACCGCGCCCCGCGCGCTCCGGAGGACGATGACGAGTTCGCCGGCCTCGACGACGAGCCGGACGGCTCGACCCGGTGACCAACGGATCGGCCAGCCGACGCTCCGGGATCCGGTGCGGAGGCGGGCCCGACCAAGCAAGCCGACGACGGGCTGGTCATCGTCGACAAGCCCGCCGGCTGGACGTCACACGACGTCGTCGCCCGCGCGCGCCGGATCGCCGGCACGCGCCGCATCGGCCACGCCGGCACGCTCGACCCGATGGCCACCGGGGTGCTCGTGCTCGGCATTGGGCGCGCGACCCGGTTGCTCGGTCATCTCGCTCTCACCGACAAGGCGTACGACGCCACCGTCCGCCTCGGCGTCAGCACCCGCACCGACGACGCCGACGGCGACGTCGTCGCGACCCACGATGCGTCGGACGTCAGCGAGAAGGCCGTACGGGCCGAGGTCGCTGCACTCACCGGCGACCTGCTGCAGGTGCCGAGCGCGGTGTCGGCCATCAAGGTCGACGGCCGCCGCGCCTACGCCCGGGTGCGAGCGGGCGAGGACGTGGAGCTGGCGCCGCGACCGGTGACCGTGCACACCTTCGAAGTCCTCGGGCTGCACCGTGATGTCGGAGTGCTCGACGTCGACGTGCGGGTGACGTGCTCGTCCGGCACGTATGTCCGGGCCCTCGCTCGCGACCTCGGATCCGCCCTCGGCGTCGGCGGGCATCTGACCCGGCTGCGGCGGACCCGCGTTGGCCCGTACGACCTCTCCTTCGCGCACACACTCGACGACCTCGAGAAGCAGTTCCAGCTGCTCCCCATCGCGGACGCGGCGGCCGCGGCCTTCGCACGGGTCGACGTCGACAGCGAGACCGCAGCTCGGCTCGTACACGGTGCGCCGATGCCTCCGACCGGGGCGCCGGGCCTGGTGGCGGTTTTCGGTCCTGGGCCCGTCTTTCTCGCGCTCGTCGAGGACCGTGGGCCACGGGCCAAGCCGATCGCCGTGTTCGCCGCGGCTCAGGACGTTGGTTAGTGCAGGGGTCACCGAGAGGAAGGTGCTGATGTCCGGGGACGTGTCGGTCTCGACGACGCACAAGTTCGCGATCGTGCTCAACAAGGCCGTCGAGCCAGGGGTTGCCCTCAACGCTTGCGCGCACATGTCTGCCTGCCTCGTGGCCAAGGCCTCGGACGACGACAGAGAGCACATGACCTTCATCGACTACGTCGATGGCAGCGACATCGTTCATCCGGTCTCGGCACTGTCCCTGATCGTCCTGTCTGCCAAGAACTCGAACCAGATCAGGACCGCCCGCAACCGTGGCCGCGGAGGCCGGCGTCCTGCACATGGATTTCACCGAGAGCATGACCAGAGACACCTATGTCGAGCAGCTGGAGCGCACGCGGGCAACCAGCGAAGCGGACCTGCAGTACTGGGGCCTTGCGCTCTTCGGTCCGAAGACCGTGATCGACCCGATCACCAAGAGGTTCTCCCTCTGGCGCGCCTGATGCGTGCAGGTAGGTCGAAGCCGGGCGGCGTCGACCGGAGCCCTCGTGACAGGCTGATCGGTCGTAACTCTCGCTGAAAGGAGCTCACGTGCCCGCCTCGCCGCAGGTCTGGCGCGCGCCTGCAGACGTACCCGCCGACCTCCGGTGCAGCGTCGTCTCGATCGGCGTCTTCGACGGTGTGCACCGCGGCCACCAGGCGGTGATCGCCCGGGCAGCCGAACAGGCGAACCGCCTTGGCTGCCCGTTGGTGGTCGTGACGTTCGACCCGCACCCGATGACCGTCGTTCGTCCTGACCGAGCGCCCCTGGCCGTAGCAACGCTCGAGCACCGCATCAGGCGGCTGGCAGAGGTAGGCGCCGACGCGGTCTTCGTGCTCCGGTTCGACCACGAGCGCTCCCAGCAGTCAGCCGAAGACTTCGTCCGCGAGCTGCTCGTCGACACCTTGCACGTCTCGGCCGTCGCCGTGGGCGAGGACTTCCGCTTCGGGCACCGCGCGGCCGGCGATGTGGCGCTCCTGCAGACCCTCGGCGAGGAGTGTGGGTTCGAGGTGCATCCGGTCGAGCCGGTCAGCGATCCCGGCCGGCACCGGTGGTCGTCGACGTTCGTGCGCGACCGGGTGGCTGACGGCGACGTGGAGGAGGCCGAGCGGGCGCTTGGCGCACCATTCCGGGTCGAGGGGGTGGTCGTCAAGGGCGACCAGCGGGGTCGCGCCCTGGGCTATCCGACGGCCAACGTGCCGCCGACCCCCGGCTTCGTCGTGCCGGCCGACGGCGTCTACGCCGGTTGGCTCGTCCGGCTCGACGATCCCGAGGCGACCCGGCTCCCGGCCGCCATCTCGGTCGGAACCAACCCGACCTTCGACGGGGTGGCCAGGCGAGTCGAGGCGTACGTCCTCGACCGCGACGACCTCGAGCTCTACGGCGTCCCCGTCGCGATCGAGTTCACCGCCCGGCTGCGCGGCATGGTCCGGTTCGACTCGGTCGACGAGCTGCTCGAGCAGATGGCTGACGACGTACGGCAGGCGCGGGTGATCGTGGGTGGGCACGATTTCGGTGGGCGGGCGCCCCGCTGGTAGCCTGAGTGCTGCCGTCTGACCGGCCGCGGATCCAGAGAGCCCCGGTGAACCAGCCCGGGTGCACCGCGCAACCGACCCGAGAAGGAGTCACGTGTCGAACGAGACTGCCACCAAGCAGCAGATCATGGCCGAGCACGCCCGCAGCGAGGGCGACACCGGCTCCCCCGAGGTTCAGGTCGCGCTGCTCACCCAGCGGATCAACCACCTGACCGAGCACCTCAAGGACCACAAGCACGACCACCACAGCCGTCGTGGCCTGCTGCTGCTCGTCGGCCAGCGGCGCCGGCTGCTCAACTACCTGGCCAAGAAGGACATCACCCGCTACCGCGCGCTGATCGAAAAGCTCGGTCTGCGCCGATGACGTCGTACGACGGGGAGCGGTCCCCACTCCGGGGCCGCTCCTTTGTCGTATCGGACAACTGAATACAGAAGACAACAAGAGGAGCGGCTCCCGCGACGAGGCGATGCGAGCAGCACGCCGGTCCTCGGTAGTGATCCCCGCCGCCATCCAAGACGGCGCGGCGTGGATCTCGATCGAAGACCGGCCCTGTCCCTCGACTCGCCCAGCGCGGACGCTCCGCGACATGCGAGGAGGGTGACCCGTGACGGGTCCCGAGATTCATACCGCCGAGGCAGTGATCGACAACGGTCGCTTCGGCAAGCGCACCATCCGGTTCGAGACCGGCCGACTTGCCCGCCAGGCCGCCGGCTCCGCCGTGGCCTACCTTGACGAGGAAACGATGGTCCTGGCGGCCACGACCGCGTCGAAGAACCCCAAGGAGCAGTTCGACTTCTTCCCGTTGACGGTCGACGTCGAGGAGCGGATGTACGCCGCGGGGCGCATCCCCGGCTCGTTCTTCCGCCGCGAGGGCCGCCCCAGCGAAGAGGCGATCCTGACCTGCCGACTCATCGACCGGCCGCTGCGCCCGTCGTTCGTCAAGGGCCTGCGCAACGAGGTCCAGGTCGTGGTGACCGTCATGGCGCTGCACCCTGAGGACCTCTACGACGTGCTCGCCATCAACGCTGCGTCGATGTCGACCCAGCTCGCCGGGCTGCCGTTCTCCGGCCCGATCGGCGGTGTCCGCGTGGCCCTCATCGAGGACACGTGGGTGGCGTTCCCGACGTACGAGCAACTGAAGGGCGCGGCATTCGACATGGTCGTTGCCGGGCGCACGCTCCCCGACGGCGACGTCGCGATCATGATGGTCGAGGCGGAGGCGACGGTCGACACGTGGCGCCTGGTCAAGCAGGAAGGCCGTCAGGCACCGACCGAGGAGGTCGTCGCGGACGGCCTCGAGGCAGCCAAGCCGCACATCAAGCTGCTCTGCGAGGTGCAGCAGGAGATCGCCGACAAGGCCGCCAAGGAGACCGCGCAGTTCCCGACCTTCCCCGAGTACCAAGACGACGTCTTCGGCGCAGTTGACGCGGCTGTGCGTGACGAGCTCGCCGCGGCGCTCACCATCGCGGGCAAGCAGGAGCGCGAAGCGGAGACCGACCGCGTCAAGGGCCTGGCGATCGAGCGTGTGGGAGCGAAGTTCGAGGGTCGCGAGAAGGAGATCTCCGGAGCGTTCCGCTCCCTGACCAAGGCGCTGGTCCGCGAGCGCATCCTGCGCGACAAGGTGCGCATCGACGGCCGCGGCCTCACCGACATCCGCCAGCTCTCGGCCGAGGTGGCCGTGGTGCCGCGGGTGCACGGCTCGGCGCTGTTCGAGCGCGGCGAGACGCAGATCATGGGCATCTCGACGCTCAACATGCTCTCCCTGGAGCAAAAGCTGGACACGCTCTCCCCGGAGCGCACCAAGCGCTACATGCACAACTACAACTTCCCGCCCTACTCGACCGGTGAGACCGGCCGCGTGGGCTCGCCGAAGCGCCGCGAGATCGGCCACGGCGCGCTCGCCGAGCGGGCGCTGCTCCCCGTGCTGCCCCAGCGCGAGGAGTTCCCCTACGCCATCCGGCAGGTCTCGGAGGCGCTCGGCTCCAACGGCTCCACGTCCATGGGCTCGGTGTGCGCCTCGACGCTGTCGCTGCTCAACGCCGGGGTGCCGCTGCGCGCGCCCGTCGCGGGCATCGCGATGGGCCTCATCTCCGGTGAGGTCGACGGCAAGACGGAGTACGTCACCCTGACCGACATCCTCGGTGCCGAGGATGCCTACGGCGACATGGACTTCAAGGTCGCCGGCACCAGCGAGTTCGTTACCGCGCTGCAGCTCGACACCAAGCTCGACGGCATCCCCGCCTCGGTGCTGGGGGCCGCGCTGCGCCAGGCGCACGACGCGCGCATCACCATCCTCGAGGTCATGGCCGAGGCCATCGACCGGCCGGACGAGATGAGCCCGTACGCGCCGCGCATCATCACCATCAAGATCCCGGTCGACCAGATCGGCGCGGTGATCGGGCCCAAGGGCAAGATCATCAACCAGATCCAGGACGAGACTGGTGCCGAGATCTCGATCGAGGACGACGGCACCATCTACATCGGTGCTGTCGACGGGCCGTCGGCAGAGGCCGCCCGCACACAGATCAACAACATCGCCAACCCGCAGATGCCACAGGTCGGCGAGCGCTACCTGGGCACGGTCGTCAAGACGACCACGTTCGGCGCGTTCATCTCGCTGCTTCCCGGCAGGGACGGCTTGCTGCACATCTCCGAGGTCAAGAAGATCGCGGGCAAGCCGCGCATCGACTCGGTCGACGAGGTGGTCAAGGTCGGTGACCGGCTGCAGGTGCAGATCAAGGACATCGACGACCGCGGCAAGCTGTCCCTGATCCCGGTCCTGGAAGAACAGCAGGAGCCGGACACTGCGTCCAACGATGGGTCGGCCGGCGAGGAGCAGTGAGCCGACGCACCGTTCTTTGGTGTGGAGGCGAACGTGACCGCGGGATAGTGCGGTGACGAGGCTTCCCGACCAGCGGCCCGGGAGCACCCGCACCCTGCTTCGGGAGGACGACGGCGGACTCGTCCGCCGCACCGTCCTCCCGGGCGGCCTCCGCATCATCACTGAGGCCATGCCGACCGTACGGTCGGTCGCCGTGGGCATCTGGGTGGGCGTCGGCTCGAGGGACGAGCCGACGCACCTCGCGGGGGCCACGCACTACCTCGAGCACCTGCTCTTCAAGGGCACCAAGCGGCGCACCGCGCTGCAGATCTCCTCGTCGATCGAGGCGGTTGGCGGTGACATCAACGCGTTCACCGGCAAGGAGTACACCTGCTACCACGCGCACGTACTCGACGTGGACCTTCCGCTCGCCCTCGATGTGCTGGCCGACATGGTGATCTCGTCGGTCGTCGCCGAGCCTGACGTCGAGAGCGAGCGGCAGGTCGTGCTCGAGGAGATCGCGATGCGCGACGACGAGCCCGACGACGCGGTACACGACCTGTTCGCCGCCGGGATGTGGGGTGGCCAGTCACCCCTGGGCCGTTCGATCCTGGGATCGCCCGAGTCAATCAACTCCTTGTCGCGTCGAGCCGTGCACGGCTGGTATCGCCGTCGCTACCGCCCGGAGAACCTCGTCATTGCCGTCGCCGGGCACATCGACCACGCGTCTGTCGTACGGATGGTCCGGGCAGCCTTCGACGTCAACGGCTACCTCGAGGGCGACGCAGCACCGTCGCCGTCCCGCGTCGGCGGGCGTCGGCCGCGCGTACGCCCCGCAGTGCAGGTCGTCGAGCGGGCGACGGAGCAGGCCAACCTGATCCTGGGTGTACCCGCGGTGTCGCGCACCGACGAGCGGCGGTTCGCGCTCGGCGTGCTCAACGCCGCGCTGGGCGGCGGCATGTCGTCACGGCTCTTCCAGGAGGTGCGGGAGAAGCGCGGGCTGGCCTACAGCGTCTACTCGTACGCCGCGCAGTACGCGGACACCGGAATGCTGGGCATCTACGTCGGCTGCGCACCGAAGAAGGTCGACCAGGTCGTCGCGCTGTGCCGCGAAGAGCTGGCCCGCGTCGCTGAGCACGGGATCACGCCCGACGAGCTGGCTCGCGGCAAGGGTCAGCTGCGGGGCGGGCTCGTGCTCAGCCTGGAGGACACGGCATCACGCATGGGGCGCATCGCCAAGGCCGAGCTGGTCTATGGCGAGCTGCCCAGTGTCGACGAGCTCATCGCCAGAGTCGACGCGGTCAGCCTCGACGACGTGAGCACGCTGGCAACCGACCTGCTCGGTGCCAGGCCGTCGCTCGCGGTCATCGGGCCGTTCGACGACGACGAGCGGTTCAGTCGCGCGGTGGCGTGAGGCCGAGGGGAGCGGCGATGGCGTTGAAGGTGGCGGTGCTCGGTGCGTACGGACGCATGGGCGCCGAGGCGAGCGCCGCGGTCGACGCCGCTGACGACCTCGAGCTCGTCGCGCGCATCGGGCGCGACGACCCGCTCACGGCGATGGTCGACGTCGGCGCACAGGTCGCGGTGCACCTGACCCGCCCCGACGTCGTGATGGACCACCTGCGGTTCTGCATCGAGCACGGCATCCACGCCGTTGTCGGCACGACCGGCTTCACAGCCGACCGGCTCGACATGGTCCGCACGTGGCTTGCCGACGCGCCGACCGTGGGTGTGCTGATCGCGCCGAACTTCTCGGTGGGCGCGGTGCTGATGATGCGGTTTGCCGAGCAGGCAGCGCGCTTCTACGAGTCTGTCGAGATCGTCGAGCTGCACCACCCCGACAAGGCTGACGCACCGTCGGGCACCGCTCGGCGCACCGCCGAGCGGGTTGCCGCGGCACGGGCTGCGGCCGGGCGCAGTCCAGTCCCGGACGCGACTGCCGAGGCGCTCGACGGAGCCCGCGGCAGCGTAGTCGACGGCGTGCATGTGCATGCCGTACGGCTCCGTGGGCTCGTCGCGCACCAGGAAGTGCTGCTCGGCGACCCGGGGGAGACGCTGTCAATCCGGCACGACTCGATGAACCGTGCGTCGTTCATGCCCGGTGTGCTGCTCGGCATCCGCCGAGTGCCGTCGACACCGGGGCTCACCGTGGGGCTTGACGCCTTCCTGGACCTGCCGTGACGGCTCGGGTCGTTGCCTGGCTGCTCGCCGGCGTCGCCACATTGGTCGGGGCGCTTATCGTCTGGCGCGGCGTTGCCATCGCCAGTGTCGGAGACGCGGTCGCAGTGCTGCTCGGGCTCGGCGTGATCGCCGTGCCGCTGGTTGCTGCAGGGCTGGTGTGGCGTGAGGTCAGCTTCGGGCGGGCCATGCAGAAGATGGCCATCGAGCTCGCCGCGGTCGGTGGGCTGCCGCCTGACGACCTGCCGCGTCGCCCGTCCGGCCGCGCGGATCGGGCGGCCGCCGACGCGGCCTTCGCGACGCGCCGGGACGAGGTCGAAGCAGCGCCTGATGACTGGCGAGGGTGGTATCGGCTGGCGATCGCTTACGACGACGCGGGGGATCGGCGGCGTGCCCGCGAGGCGATGCGCCACGCGATTGGGCTGCACAAGCGACCCGTCACGTAACCACGCGCAGCAGGGCAGCGGTGAGCGCGGCCAGCCCGACGACCACGAGAAACGGTGCGCGGCACAGCAGGGCAACCACCGCGACGGCCAGCCCCGCCACTCGCGCATCGATGGCGATCGCCCGCCCGCTGCCAAAGGTCTGCACAACCACGAGAGCCGCCATGAGTGCGACCGGCAACAGGGCGGCGATGCGCTGCACCGCCGGCCGGTCCAGCACCTCCTCGGGCACCGACAAACCGGCAAGCTTCAGCGCGAAGCATCCCGCAGCCGCGACCAGCACGGCCCACCAGAGCATCGTCACGACTCCTCCGCCTCGGACGCGGGTGCCGGGCTGCGCAGCCCGATGACCAGCGCCACGACCGCCGCTGCCATCACCGGGACTCCGGCCGGAGTCAGGGGTACGAGGCCCAGCGCGACGGCGGCGGCCAGCACGGCGACCAGCCGCGACGTCGCGTCCTGCAGCCGCGGCCAGAGCAGCGCCAGGAACGCCGCGCCGACGGCGGCATCCAATCCGTACGTCCCCGGCTCGCCCAGCGCGCTGCCGGCAATGGCACCGAGCAGCGTCGCTGCGTTCCACAGCACGTAGACCGCGAGCCCGGTCGCCCAGAACGCCAGCCGCCCCTCCCGGGGCTCGTCCTGCCCGACGGCCATCGCGGTCGACTCGTCGATGGTGAGCTGCGCGGCGAGCAGGCGCCGCGCGCCGCGCACCCCGAGCAGCGTCGCCAGCCGAAGCCCGTAGAGGGCATTGCGGGTGCCGAGCAGGACTGCGGTCGCTGCGCCGGTGATCGGTGCGCCACCCGCTCCGACGACACCGACGAGCGCGAACTGCGACCCGCCGGTGAACATCAGCACCGACAGCGCGCAGGTCTGCAGGACCGACAGGCCGCTGGCGACGCCGATGGCGCCGTACGAGATGCCGTACGCGCCCGTCGCGACCCCCACGCCCAGCGCGTCGCGGACGACCTCACGCCTGGCCTCGAGCCAGCCCGTCACGACTCCGACCGCACGTCGGTGTGCAGGCGGACCTCGTTGATCACCACACGTCCGTCGCCGTAGAGGTCCAGCCGCCGGTGCGCCCCGTCGGCAGCCCAGCCGGCACCCTCGAGGAACTTCCGGCGCGCATCGTCCTGGGCGAGGATCCACATCTCGCCGCGGCTGAAGCGATCCGCGCGCAGCGTGTCGACGCACGCGGTGAGTAACCGAGAGCCGTGACCAGCCCCCAGTGCACTCGGGTCGATGTAGAACGCGACGATCTCGCCGTCCTTCCCCGGTGCGGCATCCGGGGCCTCGCTGGGTGCGGTCGCGGCGAAGCCCACGACCTGCTCGCCCTCCAAGGCCACGAAGACGCGGTGCCGAGCCGTCGGAGGTCGCTCGATCGCGGCCAGCCAGGGCTCGGCGAACCCGGCAGCATCGATCTCGCCGAGCACCTCGCCGGGCAGAACAGACGCGTACAGCGTGGTCCACGCGCGGGCCTGGACGGCACCGATCGCGGTCGCCTCGGTCGGCAGGGCGAGGCGCACGCTTCGATCAGCCATGCGCGCAATCCTGACAGGCGAAATCAGCGGAACCGCAGGCGAGCCGGCAGCCGCAACGGTCGCCGGGGCGGCAGGTGCAGGTGCACCCGCGGCGGCTCGCCGTGCTGAGGCTGCAGCAGCGAGGCGGCGCTCAGCGCCGCGTCGACCAACGCGGGCAGCGCAACCGCGCCCAAGGCAAGCAGTGACAGCACGGGGTCGGTGCCGTGCTCCAGGGGACGTACGACGACGGCAGCCGCGCCGAGCACTGCGCCCATGGCGACGTAGTCCGGTGCGTCCAGCAACCACCGAGGCAGGTGGGCGGCGGCAATGCAGGCGATCCCGACGATCAGGCCAAGCACCGGTCCTATGACGACCCCCGCGGCCGCGGCGGACAGGAGATCGAGAGCGAGTCCCTGGCCGCCCAGCTCGGAGATGTGCGCCGGCAGCAACTGGTTGAGGAGCATGGCAAGGAGCGCCCAGGCCGGCCCGTGGACCAAGCCCCAGCGGACGAAACGTCCGAGCGTGCGGACGACCCCCGTGTCCACATCACCA
This sequence comes from uncultured Actinomycetota bacterium, assembly GCA_963799425.1. Taxonomy (GTDB): domain Bacteria; phylum Actinomycetota; class Actinomycetes; order Jiangellales; family Jiangellaceae; genus CAVWSM01. The sequence continues at coordinate 222,526 of CAWCXA010000011.1, forward strand.
GGGTGCCGTACGGTCGCCTCGTTCGCATGCGCAAACCGCCGACGTGATGCCGCCGATATTGGCCGCACGACTGCTCGCATCGCGGGCCGGTAGCCTTCGACCATGGCTGAGACTTCGATCCCCGGGCGCCCCTTCGGGCGGGTGCTGACTGCCATGGCTACGCCGTTCCGCGCGGACGGCTCGCTGGACCTTGACGGCGCTGCCCGGCTCGCCACGCATCTCGTCGACCAGGGCAACGACGGGTTGGTGATCAGCGGGACTACGGGGGAGAGCCCCACGACTAGCGACGCCGAGAAGGAGCAGCTCGTCCGCGCCGTCGTCGACGCGGTCGGCGACCGGGCCAGGATCGTCGCCGGCGTCGGCACCTACGACACGCACCAGAGCCTCGAGCTGGCCCGCGCCGCCGAGAAGGCCGGCGCCCACGGGGCACTCGCGGTGACCCCGTATCTACAACAAGCCCCCGCAAGAGGGGCTCCTCGCGCACTTCCGCGCGATCGCCGACGCGACCGCCCTCCCGGTGATGATCTACGACATCCCCGGGCGCACGGGCACCGCGGTCAAGACCGAGACGCTTGTACGGCTGGCCGAGCACGAGCGCATCGTGGCCGTGAAGGACGCCAAGGACGACCTGTACGAAACGGCATGGGTGCTGGCTCGCACCGACCTCGCCTACTACTGCGGCAGCGACGCGATCAACCTCGCGCAGCTTGCCCAGGGCGCCGTCGGGATGGTCAGCGTGGTGTCGCACGTGGCCACCCCCCAGCTCGCCGCAATGGTCCGCGCGGTCGATGCGGGCGACCTGGTCGAGGCCCGACGCATCAACACGTCGCTGCTGCCTGCCGTACGCGCGATCATGACTCGCACGCAAGGCGTCATCATGGCCAAGGCCGCACTCCAGCTGCTGGGCGTGCTCGGGACGCGCACCGTACGGTCTCCGCTCGTCGAGGCAACCGAGGAGCAGATCGAGCTCCTCCGCGGCGACCTCACAGCCGCGGGGATCGCCGCATGAGCCATCCGCATCCGGAGCTCTCGTCGCCGCCCCCGCTCGCTCCCGACACTCTGCGCATCGTGCCGCTCGGCGGCATCGGCGAGGTCGGTCGCAACATGACGGTGTTCGAGTACGGCGGGCGCCTGCTGATCGTCGACTGCGGCGTCCTGTTTCCCGAGGACAACCAGCCGGGTGTCGACCTGATCCTGCCCGACTTCGACTACATCCGGGACCGGCTCGACAGGGTCGAGGCGATCGTGCTCACGCACGGGCACGAGGACCACATCGGTGCGGTGCCGTTCCTGCTTCGCGAGCGCCCAGACATCCCCCTGATCGGCTCAGAGCTGACGTTGGCGTTTGTCGAAGCCAAGCTGCGCGAGCACCGCATCGACGCCTATCAGCTCACGGTGCAGGAGGGGCAGCGCGAGCGACTAGGCCCGTTCGACACGGAGTTCCTCGCAGTCAACCACTCGATCCCGGACGCATTGGCCGTCGCGATCCGTACGCCCGCGGGTGTCGTGCTTGCACACCGGCGACTTCAAGATGGACCAGCTGCCACTCGACGGGCGCATCACCGACCTGCGCGGCTTCGCCCGGCTCGGCGAGGAGGGGGTCGACCTGTTCATGGTCGACTCGACCAACGCCGAGGTGCCGGGGTTCACCATGCTCGAGCGCGACATCACCCCGGCGCTGGAGCGTGTGTTCACCGAGGCCAAGCAGCGCATCATCGTCGCGAGCTTTGCCTCGCACGTGCACCGCGTCCAGCAGATCCTCGACGTAGCGGTGAAGTACCGGCGCAAGGTCGCCTTCGTCGGACGCTCGATGGTGCGCAACATGGGCATCGCCCGCGACCTGGGTTACCTCACCATCCCCGGCGACACGCTGGTTGATGCGCGGTCGATCGACAACTACCCTCCGCAGGACGTCGTACTCATCTCGACCGGCTCCCAGGGTGAGCCGATGTCCGCGCTGGCCCGCATCGCCAACCGTGACCACAACCAGATCCGGGTCGAGCCGGGTGACGTCGTGGTGCTCGCCTCGAGCCTCATCCCCGGCAACGAGAACGCGGTCTCCCGCGTCATCAACGGGCTGACTCGCTGGGGCGCTCATGTGGTGCACCGAGGCAATGCGCTCGTCCACGTGTCGGGGCATGCGAGTGCCGGTGAGCTGCTCTACTGCTACAACATCGTCCGCCCGCGCAACGTGATGCCTGTGCACGGGGAGTTCCGCCACTTGCGCGCCAACGCTGAGCTCGCGATCGCCACGGGTGTGCCGCGTGATCGCGTCGTCATTGCCGAGGATGGCGTCGTCGTGGACCTGGCCGACGGTGTCGCCCGCGTGGTGGGTTCGGTGCCGTGCGGCAACGTCTTCGTCGACGGCACGACAATCGGTGATGTGGCAGAGAGCTCGCTCAAGGATCGCCGGATCCTCGGCGAGGAGGGTTTCATCTCGGTCATCGTCATCGTCGACTCGGTGACCGGAAAGATCGCGACCCGGCCCGAGGTGCATGCGCGCGGGTTTTCTGAGGACGACGGCGTGTTCGCCGGCGTACGGCCGCTCCTCGAAGGCGCCCTCGAGAAGGCGGCCGCCGACGGCGTCAGCGACATTTACCAGCTGCAGCAGATCGTTCGCCGCACCGTCGGCCGCTGGGTGAGCGACACCTACCGGCGGCGGCCGATGATCGTTCCGCTGGTCATTGAGGCGTGAGCCGCCCCAACGATCACGCTGAATGGCCAAGTTGTTACCGGAACAGGCGTATACGCCAAATCCGGTAACCAGGTGGCTGTTCAGCGTGATCGTTGCCTGTGAAGCGTGTGGATGCTGGGAATGCTGAGACCTCGCCGCTAACCTGATCATCATGGCGACCCGTGCCTCCAGCCCGCCGCGCAAGCGGAGCGCGCCCGCAGCGTCGCGCAACCGCAAGCCGGCTGCGCGCACGTCAGGTCGTCGTCCACCGGCCCGCAAGCCGCAGCGGCGGGGCCCCGGGCCGTTCACCCTGCTCTTCCGGGGCATCGGGCGCATGCTTCGCGCGCTGTGGATGGGCGCTGCGCACCTCGTTGGTGGCGTCGTACGGCACATCGGGCGCACTGCCCGCGAGGTCGACCCCGAGCTGCGGCGCGACGGCGTCGGTCTGCTGCTCGTCGGCGCTGCCATCATCGTGGCCGCCGCGGTCTGGTGGCACACCACGGGTCAGGTCTTCGACGCCATTCGTGGCGCGGTGGCCGGGTCCGTCGGGTCGCTCGCCTACGCGGTCCCGCTCCTCATCGTCGCGGTCGCGTGGCGCACCCTGCGTCGCCCCGACCTCAACGGCCCGGGCGGTCGTCAGGTCGTCGGGTGGGGCGCCCTGCTGCTCGGGGTGCTCGGACTTGTGCACATCGCCAATGGACTGCCGCGGCCGGTCGACGGTGACGAGGCGATGGAGCAGGCAGGCGGTGCGGTCGGCTACGTCTCGTCGTCGATCCTCGCCGACCTGGTGACGAGCTATGTGGCGGTGCCGCTGCTTGTGCTCCTGTCGTTCTTCGGGCTGCTCGTCGTCGCCGGCACCCCGCTGCATGCCCTGCCCGACAAGTTGCGCGAGCTGCGCCGTCATCTGCCGGGTGGCAATCCGCTCGAAGGCGACGGGTCGGCGGAGGACGCGGCAGAGCGCCCCGCAGGTGGTCGGGGCCGTCGCGTCAGCGCCGACAAGGATGAGCCGGCGTCGGGCGACGAGCCTTACGACTCGCCGGTGTTGCAGGACCGCGAGCTGGCCAAGCGCCGCGCCAAGGCCGCGGCGGCGGCCGCCGAGACCGCAGCAGAGGCCAGCGCCGCGGAGCCACCCCCGCACACTCCGGTTCCGCAGCGTGTCGAGCAGCTCGCCCTGTCCGGCGACGTGACCTACGTGCTGCCGTCGAGCGACATGCTGCACCAGGGCACCGCACACCGCACGCGCAGTGCGGCCAGCGACGCAGTGGTCGACTCGCTGCAGAGCGTGCTCGAGCAGTTCGACGTCGACGCACAGGTCACCGGCTACACCCGCGGGCCGACCGTCACGCGTTATGAGGTCGAGCTCGGCACCGGAGTCAAGGTCGAGCGGGTTACCGCGCTGTCCAAGAACATCGGCTACGCCGTGGCGAGCGCCGAGGTGCGCATCCTGTCGCCCATCCCAGGCAAATCCGCGATCGGCATCGAGATCCCCAACACGGACAAGGAGACGGTCAGCCTCGGAGACGTGCTGCGTGCACCAGTGGCCCGCAAGGACCACCACCCGATGGTCGCCGCGCTCGGCAAGGACGTCGAGGGCAGCTTTGTCGTCGCCAACCTCGCCAAGATGCCGCACCTTCTTGTCGCGGGAGCCACCGGCTCCGGCAAGTCGAGCTTCATCAACTCGATGATCACCTCGGTCCTCATGCGGTCCACACCCGACGAGGTGCGCATGGTGCTCGTCGACCCCAAGCGCGTCGAGCTGACGGCCTACGACGGGATCCCGCACCTGATCACGCCGATCATCACCAACCCCAAGAAGGCCTCCGAGGCTCTGCAGTGGGTCGTCCGCGAGATGGACCTGCGCTACGACGACCTGGCCAACTTCGGGTTCCGCCACGTCGACGACTTCAACAAGGCCGTACGCGCGGGCAAGGTGCAGCTGCCGCCCGACAGCCAGCGCCGGCTCACCCCGTACCCCTATCTCCTCGTCATCGTCGACGAGCTCGCCGACCTGATGATGGTGGCGCCGCGCGACGTCGAGGACTCGGTCGTGCGCATCACGCAGCTCGCCCGCGCGGCCGGCATCCACCTCGTACTTGCGACGCAGCGGCCCAGTGTCGACGTCGTCACCGGCCTGATCAAGGCCAACGTTCCGTCGCGGCTCGCATTCTCGACCTCGTCGTTGGCCGACTCTCGGGTCATCCTCGACCAGCCCGGTGCGGAAAAGCTGGTCGGGCAGGGCGACGGGTTGTTCCTGCCGATGGGGGCGAGCAAGCCGATCCGCATCCAGGGCGCGTGGGTCACCGAGGCCGAGATCCACGAGGTGGTCAACCACTGCAAGGCCCAGCTCGCCCCGAGCTACCGCGAGGACGTCGCCGTACCCGCGCAGCGGAAAGAGATCGACGAGGAGGTCGGCGACGACCTAGACCTGCTCTGCCAGGCGATCGAGCTCGTCGTGACCACGCAGTTCGGCTCGACGTCGATGCTGCAGCGCAAGCTGCGAGTCGGGTTCGCCAAGGCTGGGCGGCTGATGGACCTGATGGAGACGCGGGGCATCGTCGGGCCGTCCGAGGGGTCGAAGGCCCGCGACGTACTGATCAAGGCCGACGACCTCGACGAGGTGCTGCGCA
>CAWCXA010000012.1:0-440000 GCA_963799425.1 uncultured Actinomycetota bacterium
TCGACGCGCCGCGACGCGCTGCCTGGCAGCCCTGGTTAACCAGTTCGGAGGTCGGGATCGATGAGCAGGCCAGGAGCAGTTTGGCCCCCGGCGATCGGCGTCGGGACGGCGGCGGGTCTTTACGGGGTGTACCACGTGGGGTACGGCATTGGGCGGCAGCGAGCTACTCTTCCTCACCGGTCTCGGCGTTGTCTACGCGGTCGCCTTCGCCGCAGCGCGCACCTCCTGGTCTTGTGGCCGCTGCTCACGCCGCTGGGCTCGTTCTGCGCCAACCTCGACGCCGGTGACATCGAGCTGCCATGGGCCTCCATCGCGGGGTTCGTCGACGTCTTCGCGCTCATGGTGCTCGCCGGCTGGCTTGCTGCGCGTCATCAGCGCAAGCGTGTCGAAGCAATGACGGGACCTTTGGCCCTTGAACCAGACCGCCGGGTGGGCTGAAATAACGGGTGAGCAGGAAGGGTCCGATAAGCAGATGGCAGTCGATTTCCGGGAAAACCGAGACCGTCGTCACTCGCCGTCGCGTTTGCGATGGCAGGGCTCGTCCCACTCATCTGTTGGCCGGTCCTGGCGCGCATCGTCATGGCGAGGGCGTCGTCGAGGAAGGTCGTGACGCGCTGTTCCCACTGGTGGGGTGGGTGTCGAGCGCGGCGGTGTGCCCGGTGTCGGGGACTATCCATAGCTCGACTGTTTCCGGTGACGCCGACTGGATGTAGCGACCCGCGTGTGCCTCGTTGGCTACGTCGCCGCCGGCGATCAGCAGCATCGGTCGGGGTGCGGACGTGGCGACTGCGTCGCGAAGTGTGATCGGTTGGTCGGCGGCGGTGAGCAGGTCGGCGGCTGTACGTCAGCCGGTCGATACCTTCCTGGAACGCGCCGCGCCAGCCGAATTCGTCGGACAGCCAGGCCCTGTCGCCGGTGACTCGGTTGGTCGCGCCCTCGGCGACGACCGCCCGGATGCGGAGTCGGTGCAGCGGCACCGATCGCCTGCTCACCGCCCATCGACATGCCGACGGCGGCGATCGACCATCGTCGACGTCAGGCTGGGCCTGCAGGAACGAGACGGCCGCGGCGATGTCCTCGTCGCCGTACCAGCCGAAGTCCATGGCCCGGCCGCCGCTGCGACCGTGGCCGCGGGCATCGAAGAGGAGCACACCGTACCCGTGTCGGCCAGGACGACGGCGTGGTCCAGCACGCCCGAGCGGGTCGAGCCGGCGCCGTGCAGCAAGACGACGGCGGCGCCGTTGGTCGATGGGACGTACCAGCCGGAGAGCGTGACGCCGTCTACCGTGTCGAACTCGGCGTCTTCGTAGCGCAGCCCACGATCGCCTGGTGTCGTCGCCCCGACCGACGTCGGCGGCACGTTCGTGACAGCGACAGCCTGCCCGAACGACCACACGACCATGAAGACGGCACAAAGCAGTCCGGGTACGACGAGGAGGCGCCGCCAACTCCGGGTTGCCCGCACCAGCAGCACCCCACCGGCACCGACGAGGACAAGTCCACCTACAAGGCTGACCAGCCCGGCGATTGTGAGCGGCTGTATCCCCACCTTGGCCAGATGCGGGATGCCCACCCCAACCCCGACGGGGACCGCGATGGATCCGACGGCGATGGCGAGGACCGCGCGCAGGAGCTGCGTGCCCCGCTCGAACACGATGCACGTGATCCACGTGACGCCAGCAACCGCGATGACACGGGCCAGCTGCCACAAAGGTGAGCCATCGTGACCGACGATAAACGCGCTAGCTGCACCGACCGTGACCACTGTCGCGCGAAGCAGCCGAACCCCGGTCGCCGGCGGAGAAGCACTTAGCGCGGCGGGTCGGCGGACCAGATGCTTCGTCCCAGCCATGATCCACCAACAGGTAGCAGCCGACGGTTACCGACGATGAGCAAGCCGCCCGCCGCCGCTGCGAGCACCGCGAACAGTCCGGAGACAACCAGGTCGTCAGCACTCGGAGCGTCACCTCCGGCAACCATGAATACGAGCATCGAGAGCACAGCGAGGCTCAAGGTGAGCAGCTTGCACAGCAGCACTGCGGCCAACACCGGTCCGGCCGGTAGTCCTTGGAGCAGCAGGAGACCAGCTGCGATAACCAATGGGATCACGAGCGCGAGATCCAGGACGTACACGGGGTTGGGCAGGTCGTCCGCCAACCGGGTCTCCGGCAAGCCACCAGGAAACGCCTGCATGATGTCGGAGAGCCACAAGAGCGCAAACACGCAGCCCGTCGTCAGCAAGAGATGCGCCGTGCCTCGACGAGGGGCTCGTTCGAACGCCTGGGCAACGAGGTCAACCCGGATGCGCAGCAGCCCGTCCAGCAGGCCGAAGGTAGCCATCCCGAACGCAGCGACATAGAGCAGGAACGCGTCGTTGTAGGGGACCCCGAACGCGTAGACCGCGTAGCTATAGGCGACGTACATCATGAGGCCGCACCACACCAGGTGCGCCCGCAGGGACCCGGCCAACGCGGCCCGCGCGGTCAAGAGCAAGACCGGAATCGTCGCGAGCGTTAGCAGGTCCTGACCTCGACCCTGCGCGACCACCTCATCCGCCACCCCGTAGGCATCCTCAGCCAGCAGGCCGTAGAGGGTGGCCACTACCAGCACTGCCCCAAGCACAACGGAGTACCACAGCGAAAGCGGTTGTCCAGCAGGAGCGGGGCGGCGTGGCACGGGTGCGACCGGGAGCTTTGACACGTAGACCGCACGCATCTCGATTAACTCCCACTACGAGCCGGTGGGACGGGGACGCTCGAGAACGGGTCGAGCACAGCCTTGAGCACGTCCCTGATCGAAACCATCCCGACCGGCCGCGAGTCGCGCAGCACGGGTAGGTGTCTGACACCGAATGCCGTCATCAGCCGGCCAGCGTGCGCGACGCTGTCGTGCGGAGTCACCCAGAAAACCGACTGAACGATCACATCTGCGGCCAGCGTGATGTCGAGATCCGCACCGGCGTCGACCATCCGTACGAGGTCGCGTTCGGACACGATCCCTACGGCCGCGTCGTCCTCAACAACGACCACCGCACCGACACCTGCCCGGCACAGCATCGCGGCCACCGTGCGGAGTGACGTCGTAGGCTCAACCATCACCAGGGGTGCATGCATGATTGCCGCGACCTGCTGGCTCATGGTTCCGACCCTCCTGAGGTTCCGCTGGCGATGAGCCCGACCAGGTCACTCCCGGTGAGGATGCCCACCGGCGATCCGTCCGCCAGCACGACCGGCAGCGCATCGATACGGTTGCGAAGCATGAGGTGTGCAGCCTCAGTGACGGGTGTCGACGCTATGATCGCCTCGCAGTGCCCGGGAAGTACATCACCGACCGACAGCACGTCCAGCCTCCCCGGGTTCATGTGCCACGTGGCCGCGATCATCCGGTCAGTGAGCACGCCGACGCAGCGCTGGGAACTGTCGACAACGACCAGATGCCGAAGCCCACTGACGACAAACCGCGCGAGAGCCGAGGAAAGGCTCAGCGAGGCCGCCACGGTCACAACCGGTCTCGACATCATCTCGGCAACGGCGATGTCACGCAGGTCGCGTCCGCGGACAGCCTCGCTTGTAGCCTCGCCCATCTCAGTCACCCCTCCCAGGCAAGGGACCACGACGCGGATCCGTCACTTGGCCGTGATGGCAACCCGCGTGGTCTCCTCCTTCTTGGGTTCGGCGAGTCCCACGGTGACCGTGAGCACGCCGTCCTCGTACGTTGCGGTGATGTCGTCCTTGACGGCGTTGTCCGGCAGAGTCACGGTGCGCTCAAACGCGCCGTACCGGAACTCCGAACGGTGGGCCTCCTTGTGTTCCTGGCGCCGCTCGGCACGCAGGGTCAGGACACCGTCAGCGACGGTGATCTCGACATCTTTCTCCGGGTCGATCCCCGGCATCTCGGCACGCAGGATGTACTTGCTGCCCTCGACGTAGTCCTCGAGCCGCAGGACCTGTAGCGCGTTCAGGCCCGCCGGGCGCAGGAATGTCGGGAAGCCGTGTTCCATCCATTCGATGAGCTCAGGGAAGCCGAACCGCTCGGGACGTCGTACCAGTTCAGGCATTGTTGCCTCCTCGCTGAAGTAGGCGAATCGGTACGTGTCCATCACATCTCCGCTGCACCTCGTCGCACAGGGCCGCAGGGCCGAATCTCCGGGGACCATCGGCGCTGTCGTGACCCGACCGGCCAGGTCATGCTGCGGACGTGGGTGCAGTCGACTGCGCCCTCCATCAGGGTCTGCGTGAAATCCGCCAGCGCAACTGGCAGCCATTCCCGGTGGCGCTCGCAGCATCGACGGAGTGGCGCTGACCCTCGCCCACCTCGATAGGACAGTCGTGCGCTGCGGGTCAGGACCAACGACTGGCTGACGCCAGTCTGAGCTTGGCTGTTTGACTCGCCTGGTGATGGTCACACTGTCCGGGCGTCGTCTTCGCCGGCGGTGAGGAAGGCGTCGACACGACGGAGTCGGAACTCGGCCGGAAGGTTCTGGACGTGCACGATGCGGTCGATGCGAAAGAAGCGGACGTCGTCGCGGAGGTGTTCCCATGCCAGCGCGTACCAGACGGGCACGTTGTAGTAGAGGTACTGCGTTTCGACGTCGCGGCTGGTGATGACGCCGTGCTGGTCCTGGCGGGTGATTCGGATGAGCGCTACATGCGCCGTCCGCGGATCCGACGTATGTCGGCGCCGGCCCGTTGGAGGACCTGCTCACAAAGCCCCCGGCGATGTTGGGTCCGTCATCGCCGAACGGTGCCGCCGCGACCCTGTCTGGGCGCACGTTCTAGCCTTAGTCTGGCTGCAGCCAGCCACCCGAAGGAGACTCCCGGCGTTGGAGATGATGCTGCCGCCCGCAATCTATGGGTGACGTTGCCCTGTGCGACAAGTGGCTTCCGCTCCGACGAGGCAGGCAGGCCAGCGCCACAGTCGGATGCATGAGTCACACCTTCGATGGGATCGGGCGAAAGCTCGGACCGGCCGTGAATGGCAACCATCTGTGTCGTCGGCGAGCGCACCGTCGGACCCTTTCATACAGTCCCGTGACATGAAGATCATTACCCGCAGGAATTGGCGCCGGTTTCGGCTCCTGGTTCTTTGGACGGGGCTGCCGGTGCTGGTCTGGATCTGGGCGTCCAGTGTGCCGGCTGCTGCGCGGGCCGCAGCTTCTCTCGCCTACCTTGCGTTCTTCCTGCTTCTGGCGCCAAGTTGGTGTGCTGCTACCAACAGGAACGGCACCTTGTGCAGGAACAACACAACCGGCGTTTTCCTGGGATGCCATCTTCGCCAGCATCGTTGGCAAAAAGACGGGGTCCTTACTGCGACTGAGTCAGTTCAAGTCGTCAGTGGGTCGCGTCATGAGAGATCCATCGACGTCAGCGGCCGTCGTGGGCTCTTGCGCGGCAGTCGCCTCGGCACTCGCCGCGGGGTACAGATCGCGGTCAATTAGGGGCACGCGCAACAGCCCCGCCCTGACTGTCGTGGAGTCACGCGTGCTGCTCGCAGGCAAAGCCTGGCTCGGTGCGGGCGCTGCTCGGGCCTGGTTCGGTATTGCCGGCGCATGCGAAGCGCGTTGACGGCAGCAAGGTCGGGCGAGCGTACTCGCCCTCACCGCGGCTAATGCGGAAACGCGATCAAGGCCTGCGAGTGAGGCCAAGGGACGCAGCCGTTGAATCCGCCGGCGTGTCGCGTCGTTCAGGTGTCGGCCGCGAGGTTGTCGTGGGACGTCGCGGATGAATGCATTGTGGGTGGTTGTGCTCGTCGAGCGGTTCGAGTTCGCGCGGGTTCCGGTTGCGCGTGGGCGGGGCGCCCTAGTAGCGAGGCAACATGCGTGCGCTGGTATGGCAGCGCTATTGGTGTCTGTGTGTCGCGATGTGGGCGGCGAGCTTGTCGAACGCCATCGCCCATCCGGCCGCCCCGGCGGAGTCGCCAGGGATTCCGGTGTGCGTCATCACCATTCTGGTGCGGCCACCGAGGTCTTGGAGCTCGACACGGACCTCGGTCGTGGTGGGATGCCCCTCGGACATGCCCAGGCTCGAAGGGGAGGCCACGTTGCCGTTCTCGTCCGCTACGGACTCGGTGTAGACGAGTCGCTCGTTCGGCACGACCTCGCGGTACTCGCCGGTGAACCACATCCGCATCGGGCCGTCCGGGGTGGGTATCTGCATGCACACCAGACGTCTGCCACCAACACGCACGTCCAAGTTCGCGACGGGGATGGTCGCGCCGTCGGGGCCGTACCACGCCTGGAAGTGTTCGGGGACGGTCCACATCTGCCAGATCAGATCCACCGGCGCGTCAAAGCTGCGCTCGATGACCACCGCGTCCTGCACGGTCTTCTTGTCAGTCATGGTGCTTGCCCGCCCTTCGTTGCCGTCGCAGTCGCCGCAGGTAGTCGTCCATCAGGTCGAAGCGTGCCTCCCACACCGGCCGGTACTGCTCGGCCCAGGTCGATACCTCCTCGAGTGGTGCGGCGTCGAGGGTGCACGGCCGGTACTGGGCTCGTTGACCGCGTATGACCAAACCGGCCCGTTCCAGCACCTTGATGTGCTTGGAGATCGCGGGCAGCGTCAACTCAAATGGCTCGGCGAGCTCGTTGACGGTCGCCTCGCCCTCCGCCAGACGCGCCAGGATCGCTCGCCGCGTCTCGTTTGCCAACGCGGCGAAGGTCTCGCTGAGCCGGTCTTCGTCGATCGCCGCCGTCATAACTCCTCTACTTTCCAAGATGGTTAATTAGCCAATTCGGAAACTAGAGGAAGGCGCCGCGAGTGTCAAGCATCGGCCTGGCGGACCACCCGACTAGGGAGCATCGACCTCCCGACCGATGATCGACAGCCCCCGGTAGCCGGATAGCGTGCTCACAAACGCCGCGGAGGGAGCTTTCGCCATGACGGCTGAGGAGTGGGTACTCGCAGCGACTGTCTTCTTCTCGGGGCTCGCGTCCGGCCTCTTGGGGATGCTGTGCACGATCATGCGGCCGATGCTCACGGACATGGACGGCCGGGACTTCCGGAACTTCATGGAGGCATTCCTTCGATTCGCGGATCAGTCTTGGGGAAAGGTGTACAACCTTGGCTGGTCGCTGGGGATGTTCCTTCTGCCGATCGTTGCGCTCGTGCTCCTATGGGACGATCGCGGATCGACCTCGTTCGTGCTCACCGCGATCGGCCTCGGCATCGTGTTCGTCGGCGTGATCATCGTCTCGAACGCCGTGAAAACACCTCACTACAAGGTGATGTTGGCCTGGGATCCCGAGGCGATGCCACCGAACTGGGAGGCGGGACGAGACAAGTACTTCACCATCAACTGGATTCAGATGGTGACGACCTGGTCTGCGTTCGTACTGTTCATCGTGGCGTTGATCGCCGTCTAGGGCGGTTCCTCCGCCCGTTCCACTCGTCGCGGAAACCTCGAACGCCCCGTCACTCACTCTCAACGCGGCGACGTCGGCGAAGATTTGGTGCGCGCGTGGAGATAGCGGCGACCGGGGCTTCTCGCGCGGCTTCTAGGCACGGCGCCGAGTCAGCATCGCCTAGACGATCCCGAACGCCCCGCGCATCGGCTCGAGCGCTCGCCCTGCGGCGGATGAGGACGAACACAGACCCCCCATGATCGCGCGGAACTGCTGACGCTAATCCCGCAACCGGTGATGGCGCACTGCGCGACCAACGCTCTTCGGCGTGCCACGTGATCCATCTCCGCCCCCAGCGGAACGCTAGGGTGGGTGCTGGCGCGCCGGGAAGTCTGGTCGGCACCACAGCCAGGCTGCCCCCGAGGAGACGCCTCATGTGCTCCGAACTGACCGTGCCGGCCATCGACCGCGGCGTTTCCCGTCGCACCTCCAACGCAGCACCGGCGCCGTGACCGCGGTCATCGTTGTGGTGGTCTTCGTGGCTGCCTACGTCCTGATCGCCACCGAACGTATCCACCGGGTGGCGGCCGCGCTCGCTGGGGCCGCGGCGATGGTACTCATCGGGGTCGTCGACGTTCACGTCGCCTTCTTCAGCGAGGAGACAGGCGTCGACTGGAACGTCATCTTTCTGCTGCTGGGGATGATGATCATCGTCAGCGTGGTCAAACAGACTGGGCTGTTCGATTACCTGGCGATCTGGGCAACCAAGCGGGCCCGCGGCCGACCGTTCGCGGTGATGGTCATGCTGATCGCCATCACCGCTGTCGGCTCGGCTCTGCTGGACAATGTCACCACAGTCCTGCTGGTCGCGCCGATAACCCTGCTGGTTTGTGAGCGACTCGGGGTGCCACCGGTGCCCTACCTCATCGCGGAGGCGTTCGCCTCGAATATCGGCGGTACGGCGACGCTCATCGGGGACCCTCCGAACATCATCATCGCCAGTCGTGCGGGCTTGTCATTCAACGACTTTCTCGTGAACCTCGCCCCGATCGTCGTCGTTCTGTTGGTCGTGTTCATCGGCATGTGCCGAGTCATGTTCCGCGGCGCCTTCGTGTACGACGAGGAACGGGCTGCGGCGGTGATGGCGTTGGACGAACGCAAGTCGATCCGCGATCGCAAGCTGCTGGTCCGCTCACTCGTGGTGCTGGGCGCGGTCATGGTCGGGTTCGTGAGCCACGCCGCCGTCGACGTAGAGCCTTCTCTCATCGCCCTACTCGGGGCGGGGGCCCTGGTCGCCGTCTCAGGTCTTGGACCATCGGAGTATCTCGAGGACGTCGAGTGGCCCACGCTGGTCTTCTTTATGGGGCTGTTCATCATGGTGGGCGGCCTGGTCCAGGTAGGCGTGATCGAGTATCTCGGCGAGCGGATGACCGACGCCGTCGGAGACCGGTACTTCTTGGCCGCATCGGTGCTGCTGTGGGGCTCCGCCCTCCTTTCAGGCATCGTGGACAACATTCCTTACGTAGCTGCCATCTCCCCACTCGTCCAGGGGCTCGTCGAGTCCGGCGGTGGGACCGGCGAGGCAACAGCCCTGTGGTGGGCCGTCGCTCTCGGGGCCGGGCTCGGTGGGAACGCCACTGCCGTGGGGGCGAGCGCGAACGTCGTCGTGCTCGGCATCGCCGCCCGCAGCGGTCACCCGATCTCATTCTGGCAATTCACGAAGTACGGACTCGTCGTCGCCCTCGTCACGGTCGCGCTTGCCTGGCCCTACCTCTGGCTACGCCACTACGCCTTCTGAAGCGCGCAATTTGACCCACGCGCACATCGGCAGATGAGCGAGCAGCCGACGTGAGCATGACCGCTTCCAGCCGCCTGCTGCTCCTCAGGGTCCGATGGTGTAGGTCGGAGTTTGCATTCTTCGGGGCCGGGCGAACGGCTCGGGCTGAGTCAGCCGGATGGTTTCGGTGGCGGACCGCTCGGCAGCCGTCCGGGCGAGGGCAGTTTCGAGAACCGTCGATGGCGCGACCGGAGGGGGCTGCGCGCGTTCGGTGTCCACCTGAACCAGGGTCTCGGTGGCCAGGTACAGGTGAGTGCGGTCGCGGGCGCTGCTGGACGCGACGTAAAGCGTCTCGCGGGTCGTCTGGTCGGTGACGAGGACGTGGGCTGTGTCGACGGTGGCGCCTTGTACGCGGTGGGCGGTGGCGGCGTAGCCGAGCTCGACGTCGCGCTGCGCGTACCCGGCCGGGAGGTGGGCTCGGCAGCCGTGGCCCAGGTGCTGGACCCGCAGTCCGCCGTCACGGGTTGCTGCCACGACCTGCCAGCGGTCGCCGTTCTTCACGAAGTCGCGCTGCCCTGCCGTCGCGGTGCGAAGGTTGCGGCGAGTGATGATCCAGTCCCCGACGCCTGCCTCGCTCCCGTCGTGCAATCCAACGCCGGCGCGGGAGACGTCTCCTGACGCGATGCGGTCGGTGCGGGCGCGGATGTTGAGGGCGGTGGCTTCCTCGTTCGTCGCCGCCACCAGCACAGTGTCACGTCCGGCGAGCAGGTCGGCTCGCCATGCCTCGTACGCAGAATCCAGCATTGCCTCCCTGCTGCCCGACCGGATGCGGTCGTTGCGCTGGTAGTAACCGATCGCCTCGACGTCGCCGGCGCGAAGACTCAGGGTCGCCTTCGCCTCCTCGGGATCTCGGAAGCGATGCAGTTGCGTGAGCTCGACCGCGCCAACGTCGTGGACAAGGAGCCGGAGCGCGCCGCCGGACTCGACCGCGCCGAGCTGCCACGGGTCGCCGACCAGCCGAACTTGGGCGCCGGCAATGCGGGCGAGCTCGGTGAGGTGGCGCAGACGCAGGGTGCCGGCCATACCGGCCTCGTCGACCAGGAGCACGTCGCCCGGGTTCACCGTGTAGAACGGGTCGACCCGCGGCCCGGCACGGCTGAGTTCGTGGAGAAACTTGTGCATGTTCTCGGCCCGGCGGCCCAGATCCTCGGCGAGAACCTCGGCGGCTTTGGCGCTCGTCGCGAGAGGTACGACTCGGCGGCCGGCGGACTCCCACACTGCGCACGCGGCATGCAGGGCGGTGGTCTTGCCCGCCCCCGCGGGGCCGATTCCGACAACGAGGCGGCGGTCGTCACCGGTGAACGTCTCGGCCAGGGCGCGCTGCCCATCGTCCAGCGTCCAGCCCTCACGCCGTTCGAGCTCGGCGATCACGGTGCGGGCGTGGGCCCTCGGAACCGCAAGGCGAGTGCGTTCCCGGCCCGCCGACAACAGGGCTTGCTCGCTGTCCAGCACCGAGCGAGTCGTGTAACGCTCGCAGGAGTGCGGCACCGCTGCTGAAGTTCCGTCCCGGCGTACGAGCTCCTCATCCGCCAGCGCCAGCTGCAGCGGCACGATGCGCAGGCTGCGGTCCGGTGCAGTAGCCCTCGCCACGACACGTGCGACCAGGCCATCGTCACCGCCCGGAGTCGGCGGGCGATGCGGGCGGATCTGGCGCTCGACCTCGGCGAGCATGTTCCACCGCGTCCACGTCGAGCGCTCGTTCTGCAGCACCGCGAGAACGCTGCGGGCGATCGCATCCACCCCGACGTCGTCGACGTCAAAAGGGTTGATCGACGCCCCGATCGCGGCATGAATCATCGCGTCGACATGCGCGACTCCTCCAAGCAACTCAGCAGCCCTGTTCCGCCAATCGGCGAGCTGGTCAGCGAACCGGCGCCCCTCCGGTTTCGATTCGCGGGTCTCCAGCGTCGCCTGTTGCGCCAACCGGAGCTGCACGTCGCGGGGCGGCTCGTGCCCGTGCTCGGTCCGGTAAGCACGAAGCAGCTCATGGTAGACCTGCTCAATCTCCCCGCGACGCCGGCTGAACGCCTTGATCAACTCCACCGGGATGCCAGCCACCTCGCGGACAGGGCGCTCTTCCCGGCGCACCGTGTCCACCCGCGGAACGAACACAACCCCGAGGCGGCGGGCGACGTTGTGCTCGAGGCGAGTGTTGTACCGCTCCGACGCGGCGACCGCGGCCGCGTAAAGGGTGCTGCCGTCGATCGCCAGCCACCGTTCCCGCCCGGCCGGATCGGTCGACACGACGGCGCGGACCTTGTTCGCAATCGCCACATGGGTGTGCAGGTCCGGGTCGCCGAGCCGCGATTCGCGGTGGTCGAACGCTGCGGCGATCAGGCCGTGAGTGTCGAGCTGGTACTCGCCGCGGTCCCCAATGCGGGTGAAGATCGCGTTCCGCTCCAGCCAGCGGATCGCATCCGCGGCCGCCTCGTGGTGGGCGGCCTCCACCTCGGCCCGTATGCGCCAGTCCCCCAGCGCCCACAGCAGTGACACCGACTTCACCGGTGTGAACACCAAGTCGTAGCCGGCCACGGCGCGTCGTGCGTTCTGCAGGTTGCCGTCCTCGTCGAGGATCGGCCGGTAGTCGGGGTACCTGCGGCCCAGCCGGACCAGCCGCTTCGCATCCTCGAGCGCGACACCAGAAGCCAGGTGGGTGGCGACGATCTGATCCGCATCCGGGTGCATCCCGCGGCCGAACAGCGCCCGCATCTGCGCTCTCGGACACCTCCCCCGCCACGCCGAGGTCGGCGGCGCCCGCACCCATCCAGTGGCCGGGAGGATTGCCGGACTCGGTGTAGTACGCCGCCAACCCCTGACCAGGTGCGCGCCGCTGGTCCGCGGAGGCGACCTGCCGCGTCAGGTACGTGTAGCCGTCGCCGGCCGTGAGCTTGTGCAGTGTCATCACGACCCGCTCACCCCCTCCGGTGCCAGCTGCCGAAGCAGCCGACGGCCGTACGAGTCGGACACCCCAAGCTCACGGGCGAGCATCGACCCGGTCAGCCGCCTGCCTTGCTGGCGGTGCTCGTCGATGACGGCGGTCGCCTTGGAGGCCAGGTCACGCGTCGGACGTACGAGCGAAAGAGGCGGCGGCGCAGGCTTGGTCGGCTTGACGCATACCGGCTGCTCGAGCGCCGCTCGGGTCTGGCGCATCAGCAGCTCGAACGACAACACCAGCGCCAGTGGCGGCACAGCCCCCACCAGCCGCGCCATGGGTGTCGGGGCGGCGTGCAACACGTTGAACACCACCGAGATCGCCGAGAAGCCCAGCACCAGGCAACACGGATAGACCGCCGACCGGCGCTCCAGCACCGCATGCAACACGGCGAGCGAGGCGACCACGATGAACCCGTCCACAATCAGCGGCCACATCCACGCCAACGTCGGATCGACACCCTCCACTAATGCGAGGCCGTGCAGCGCGCCGTACGACATGGCGAACCCGCCCGCGGCCAGCAGAACGACTCCGGCGGTCGACGCACGCCGGATGCGAGCCACCCGACGATCCACCCCCGGGTTCATGATCGTGACCACCTCGGTTTCCCAACGACACACCACCACGTGGTTTCGGCGGCACCACGCGGACAACCGACCAAACAGGCCAGCAGGTCAAGCCGCATACGAAGAGCAGCTGGCATTAGCCAGCAGACGGCTCGAACTTCTCTTAATCAGCGGGTTCGGGGTTCGAGTCCCTGACGGCGCACCAACATCAACATCCATCTGACCAGCAGGAACACGGAAGTATATGATCACTGGCTGATCGTTTCCGTGGCGATCTTGCGCCCGAGATCGGTTGCTTGTTGTCATCCTCCGGTGAACCCGTGGTGGACACAGGAATGATCAAGCACACCTACCGCCCAGTACCTCAACACCCGTCAACACCGATCGCCACCAACCACGACGTGTCACCTCGCACCGGGACCGCCACCGTGTCAGCTGCTCCACAGGCCACCGGGTCCGCGTCGCGAATCGACGTACCGCTTGCTCTTGCCTGGTTCCCGGGACGTGAGCTCGTCGTGCATCGGCGATGCACGCCGTTAGCTGCAGAGCATCGCGACGGCGACGCGCACCCTCGTTCGCGATGATGTCGACGACCAGGCGACGCGGCAGATGACAGATCGGTACGCAGCACAAGGCGTTCGCACTGATGGGCGGCGTGGGTCCTGGAGCTGCGCGAGGCGGTCCCTGCCGGTCGGGAGGTCACCGTCAACGCCTCAGTCGTGATGGGTTCGGTCGACGTCTACGTGGATGAGCACACCGTGGTCATCTGCGACGGCCGGGCCTTCATGGGGGACTTCAGCGAATCCCGGTCGAGGGTCCAGGCGCAGCCTCGGCCCGACTCGCTGGTCGTGCGGGTGCTCAGGCGCGCCCTCATGGGCAGGGTCAACGTCAAGCGAAGGCCAGGGACGACTCAGTAGCTCCCTCGGACAGCAGGGACATACGCAACTGAGTTCGGCCTGGGCTTCTGCCAGGCTGCCGAGGCCCTTCCCACACACCTGGAGCGGCGGCCCTCTCGCTTGAGCGTCGATTTACTCCTTCCTAAGTTGCTGAGCTGGCTGGGTTCAACAGGACCGGTTGGGTTCGGAGCTGCCGGCGCAACGCTCTGGGCGACCGAGGCGCGGAGCCGAAGGGTGGTCAGTTCTCGGTGCGGATGAGCGCCAGGCGTTGGAGCAGGTTCTCCAGCGAGTCCTCGAACTCGGTCGCGGAGTGGTCCTCGCGTAGCGGTCCCCGCAGTCGCCGGACGTTCGGGTACGGCGCGAGCGTCTTGTCGACGTCCTCCTCGACCACGTCGAGGGGCCCGAGGTCGGCACCCAGGGCGGCCACCTCGAGCAGGAGGTGGCCGAGCAGGAAGCTGGTGAACGCCCGATACGCCTCGACCGCGGCGATGTCGCTGAAGCCCTCGTGACCCAGGCCGTCGAGGAAGGCCTCCACCCAGCGCAGGCTCCGCAGCGGTGGTCGCAGCCATGGCGCCTCCGCCGGCCGTGATGCGACGAGTGGGAACGCCTTCGGATGGGTTAGTGCGACTCGTCTGACGCCGTGCGCGAGTCGTTGCAGGTAGTCCTGCCAGCCGTGCTCGGGCCGGTCGAGAACATCGGGGTCGTTGGCCATGTCGTCGACGATGCGTTCGACCACGGCGTCGAGCAGTTGCTCGCGACCAGGGACGTAGCGGTACAGCGCCATCGCCTCGACCCCGAGCATCGTGCCCAGCCTCCGCATCGACAGGCCGGGTAGTCCCTGGTCGCCGATGAATCCCACGGCGGCGTCGACGATCCGGTCGCGACTCAACGGCACCCGAGCCGATGCCGGGTCCTCACCACGAACCACAGCCGCGTCCCCGTCCGCAGGTGGGGACGCGTCGTCGCCGGGTCGGTTGTTCTCCGACGTGCCAGCCATCGGACCTCCTCGAAGCCGATCGTAGGTCCTGTTCTCCAGGGCGGTCCGCGCCAAGAGCCACGAAGATGTGCGCGCTCCCGTGCATGACCTGGCGCCGGCTGGGGTATCCACTCCGCCATCGGGTTTACGTCGTAAACGGCCGCTAGTTGGCCGCGCGGCGTGGCACGACACTGAGGAGGTCAGATGGCTGGAAAGTTGACGTTACTGGTCGGATTCGGCGCTGGGTATGTGCTCGGGGCGCGGGCGGGTCGTGACCGGTACGACCAGATCGCGGGGAAGGCCCAGGAGCTGTGGCGCGACCCGCGGGTGCAGGAGAAGGCAGGCCAGGCGCAGCAGGTCGTCAAGGAGGAGGCAGGCCAGGCGCAGCAGGTCATCAAGGAGAAGGTCGGCGACAAGATCAACGGCCATGGTTCCGATTCGGCTGCTGCTTCCGGCTCGCGCGCCAGGACCAGCACGAGCGCCAGGACCAGCACGAGCGCCAAGACCAGCACGAGCGACGGGACCACCACCAGCGGCGGGACGTCGTCGTGAGTCACAGCACCGACCCGCGGCACGGTCGGGCGGCCACGTCGCCGGAGGCCGATGAGCCCTCGACCGGGGAGCCCTCGACGGGGGAGCTGGTGTCGCGGCTGTCTGGCGAGGTGTCCCAGTTGGTACGTGACGAGCTCCGCCTCGCCCAGATGGAGGTCACGGGCAAGGCGAAGCAGGCCGGTATCGGTGCCGGCATGGTCGGCGCCGCCGGACTACTCGCTCTGTACGGCGGGGGCGTCCTGATCGCTGCCGCGGTCCTCGCCCTCGCGCTGGCCGTGGACGCCTGGCTCGCGGCGCTCATCGTCGCCGTGGTGTTGCTCGCCGCCGCCGGCATCGTCGCGCTGATCGGCAAGAAGCGCGTCCAGGAAGCGGCACAGCCGGTCCCGAGCAAGGCCGTGGACAGCGTCAAGCGTGACATTGAGACCGTCCGCCACGCCGGCGACCACTAACCCGGGCACGCTCGGGTCCCGCCGCCCCACCGACATCAAGGAGTACCAACCATGAACGAAACCAACGCCCGAGCAACGACCGACGCGCGCACCGCGACCACCACGCGACCCACGGATCCTGCCGCGGCCCCGGAGATGACCGAGCTCGAGACCGACATCGCGCGCACGCGCGCGGAGCTGGCGGACACCGTCGACCAGCTCGCGGCCAAGCTCGACGTGAAGACTCGCATCCGCAACCGCGTCACCGAGGCCAAGGGCGCCGCGACGGCCCGGTTGCACACGGTGCGCACCCACCTCGTGGGCGCCGACGGGAAACCCAGGCCGGTCGCCCTGTCGGTGGGTGGGGCCGTCGCCGCGACAGTCGCAGCCGTAGTGCTTGCCAGGCTGTGGATGCGTCCCTCGAGGCGTCACAGCAGGCGGTGATGGCGCTGATGTTCGACAAACGCGCCCGCGACGACGACGCCGAGGAGGGACCCCGGACCGGCGCCAGCGCACCCGGCAGCGGCGAGGTCAGCCACGAGGCGGCCGACAAGCCAGACTCGCCCGGCGACCTGACCAAGCAGTCGTGGGTCTACGTCGCGCGCAAGACCGTCCGCGAGTTCTCCGACGACCAGTGCACCGACCTCGCCGCGGCACTGACGTACTACTCGGTGCTCGCCCTGTTCCCGGCCGCGATCGCGATCCTGTCGCTGATCGGCCTCGTCGGGCAGGGCCCCAGCACCGTCGACACGCTGCTACAGATCCTGCGCGACATCGGCGCCTCCAGCGCTGCCGACACCCTCGAACCCACGCTCACCCAGCTGAGCAACACCACCAACGCCGGTCTCGCCCTCATCCTCGGCCTCGCCGCGGCCTTGTGGTCCGCCTCGGGGTACGTCAGCGCGTTCGGCCGCGGCATGAACCGTGTCTACGAGATCGACGAGGGGCGCCCCATCTGGAAGCTGCGGCCCGCGATGCTCCTGGTCACTCTCATCACCGTCGTCCTGACCGCCGTCATCGCACTCGGTCTGGTGCTCACCGGTCCGGCCGCGCAGGCGGTCGCGGACGCCATCGGCCTCGGCTCGACCATCGTCACCGTCTGGAACATCGCCAAGTGGCCGGTCTTGCTGGCCGTCATCATCCTGATCGTGGCGCTGCTGTACTACGCAACCCCCAACGTCAAACCGCCTAAGTTCCGCTGGATCAGCATCGGCGCCATCGTCGCGATCCTCACGTGGGTGGCCGCCTCAGCGGCATTCGGGTTCTACGTCGCCAACTTCGCCAGCTACAACAAGACCTACGGGTCGCTCGTCGGCGTCATCGTGTTCCTGCTCTGGCTGTGGATTACCAACCTCGCGCTGCTGTTCGGCGCCGAGCTGGACGCCGAGCTCGAACGGGGCCGCGAGCTCCAGGCCGGCATGCCCGCCGAGGAAACCATCCAGCTGCCCGCCCGAGATACCCGCAAGAGCGACAAGGCCGCCGAGAAGGAACGCGCCGACATCGAACGCGGCCGCCGCCTCCGGGCCACCCACGGCCGAGTCCAGGACAGCCGAGACCAGGACACAAGTCAGGACGGGGAGCGGGACGGTTCGGTCCCTTCCCCCGGACATTCGCACAAAGGAAAGACGCCCTGATGCCCGAGAAGCAGAGCAGCAAGACCGCGAAGATCCTCTACCGGCCCTGGGGGCTGGTCGCCAGCATGGTGGGCGGGCTGATCGCCGGCCAGGTCTTCCAAAAGGTCTGGCAGCGCCTCGACCCGGACAGCCCCGATGACCCGCCCAAGCCGCTGCACGCGATCTGCAGCAGAAGGCGAAGGACGAGTAGAGCGGTGGGGGTTGCTCAGTTCCTCACCAGGGTTGTCACCTCAACCCGTGGCGGTGCCGGACAAGGGCTCCGTTTCGGGTGCCGCGGGTAGGGACTGGCCGGCTACGAGGCGCTGCTGGTTGACCAGCGGGCGAGGTATGTCGGAACGGGGGATGGCCGGGCTGAAAGCAGGTCACAAATCGGATCGTCAATCCCGCGGTGGCGAGTCTGTAGCGTGCCCGAGCTCAAGCGGGTCGGCGAGCTGCAGACGTGTTCGCGCGCGATGGTAGAAGGTGCTCGGTCCAAGCTTGACGAGACGCCCGTACGTGTCGCTCTTGGATACCCTCAGATGAGCTCCGGCGCTGACTTCGCTGTGACGTACGCCGTCATGCTCGATTGTCACCGGGGCGCTGCCGGGAAGCACACGCACCTCGATCCGCTCGGCCGCGTCGACGACGAGGCTGCGGTTGAACATGCCGTGATTGGCCAGGGGTGTCACCACCAGAGCCGATGCGGCCGGAGAAACGATCGGGCCCCCGGCCGATAACGTGTAGGCAGTCGTGCCCGTCGGCGTGGACACGATCACACCATCACCCGAGAAACGGGTGAATGTGTCTCCGCCGATCGACACGGCAACGTCGGCCTCACCGTAGCCGGCGGTGCGGGCAACAACCAGGTCGTTCGCCGCCCACAGTGAGTTCTCGTGGCTGTCCGTGATGATGCGACCGTCCAGGGCGAGGCGCTGCTGCACCGCGTAGTCGCCTTGCGCTATGTCCGCCAGCGCGGCGGCCAGCCCAGGCGGCTCGACTTCAGCCAGGAAGCCGAGATGGCCGAGATTCACGCCCAAGACCGGCACCCCCGAGGGCGCGCCCAAAGACAAGGCGTGCAGGATCGTCCCGTCTCCGCCCATGGCAATGATCAGGTCCGTGTCGCCGTCGAGCCGAGTGTCAGCCGTCCAGGCGGCCTTGGTCTCGAAGCGGGGTGTCGAGTCAAGCGCCACTAGCCGAAGGCCATGATCCTGCGCCCACGCCGCGATCTGAGCTAGCTCATGCACGCCACCCCGGGCGGGATTCACAACAAGCCCCACAGCGCGTGGCGTGCCGCGAGGCAGTCCGCCCTCAGTCGCGCTGCCAGGTTTGTCTTCCGTCACTTCGGCATGCCCTCAGGGGCGGGGCCGTGTACGGGCGCAGCGTTAGCGAGGATGCGGTCGATGCCAGCCAACGAGTCCTGCGTCAGGTGAACGTCGCCAGCCTGCACGATCTCATCCAGGTGCCGCGCGCGACGCGCCCCAACGATCGCGACGTCAACGTCAGCGTTGGCAAGCGTCCAGGCAACGGCAAGGACGGGCAGCGCGACACCGAGCTCGTCTGCGTAGCCCTTCAACTTGTCCACCACGTTGAGGTTGCGCCGCAGGGTCTCGCCGCGGAAGTCGCCGCTTTCTGCCCGCCAGTCATCGGCCGCGAACGTTGTGTTCGGCGACATCGTCCCGGTAAGCAGGCCGTGCGCGAGCGGTCCGTACACGAGCACGCCGATGTCCTGTGACCGGGCGTACGGAAGGATGTCAGTCTCGATCTGCTGGCGAAACATGTGGTACGGCGGTTGCACAGTCTCCAGTGGTCCCGCCGCCGCGAGTTCGCGCATCTCCTGGACGTCGAAGTTCGACACACCCACATGGCGGATCTTCCCTTCAGAGACCAGGTCGTCGAGCGCTCCAGCAGTCTCGGTCAGCGGGATGTTCGGGTCCGGCCAGTGCACCTGGTAGAGGTCGACGAAATCGACCCCCAGCGCCTTGAGGCTCGACTCGACGCCCTGACGCAGCCACTGCGGACTCGAGTCCCGCACCAGGCGGTTGCCGTCGCGGCGCAGCCCGCCCTTGGTCGAGATGACGACCTCGTCACGGGACGACCGCAGTTCGTCAGCCAGTGCCGCTCCCAGCAGCTGCTCCGAGCGGCCGAATCCGTACGCCTGTGCGGTGTCGAAGAAGTTGATGCCCAGCTCGCGGGCGTGACGGATCGCGGCTATTGCCTCGCGCTCGTCGAAGCTGCCCCACTCCCCGCTGAGCTGCCAGGTGCCGAGGGCGAGCGGAGTGACCTTCAGTCCGCTTCGCCCGAGAGTGACCTTGTCCATCCGGCTCCTCCATAAGCTCGATCGTCTGCGTTGTCCCGCGTTACCGGTTGATCCGGGCGAGTCGGTCGGAACCGCTCGCCCACTTAGCTCCCATGCAGCGGCTGGCCCCAGAAAACGCGGAAGGGACCAGTCGCCAATGCCAACGTGCCAGGCGGGACGTGAGATGAACGTGAGACTGGCGGCGGCCGTCGCAGGTTGCTGCGAACGGGAGGTGCGCGACTACTGCCAGCCGGTATCCGAACTGGCCGTTGGCCGTGAACACGGAACTCCCTTCGAGGGCGAGCGTGCTGGGCACGGATGACGCGAACAAGGAGAACCCCGGTGAATGTCGAGACGATTGTGGTGGGACGCCGGATTGGGCCCTGCACCATGAAATATGAGCCGGGACTCCGATGGTGCGCGAACGGTGGTCAGGGAAGCCGAACAACATCCCGAGTCCGACCGCACCCGCCAAATGCCCGCGATCGTCGTTATCGGTGGTGAGGCTGGCGTCGGCGAGACGTGTCTCGCCTCCGAGGTCCTACCCGGCCTGACCGAAGATCGCATCCTGCAGGGCGGCTGTCTGGAGCTCGGCTAGGCAGTGATGCCGGTCCCCCCTCGTCGTGATCCTGCGTCAGCTCAGGCGGACACTTGCACCCCGAACGAGCCAAGGAGCTGTACGGCGAGGAACAGTCGCGATCGTGCCCGAAACGGCCCGTGCCACCACCGAAGACACCGCTTTCAGGGCCAGTACCTATCCCGCTATGTGCACGGTGGCTCACCGGCCCGAGTCCGCCAGCGTCGGCACGAGCGACCGGCCACCCACCCCCATGGGCGACCCGTGTCGCTCGCCAGGCCAAATTCAGGACGTGGCATCGTCGTCGGGTGGGTCGACGAGCCGCAGGGTCACCTGGGGGTCCGCGTCGCCACTGGCCCGGCGCACCAGATCGATAGCCTTGAACCGCGCGTCGTCTCTCGAGTACGCCTGAGTCGCGGCATCCAGCTCATCGATCATGACAACCCAGAACTTGTCCTCACGCCAGACGCGCCCCTTCCACTCGGCCACCGACGCCCCCTCACGTCCCGCGTCAGCATGGCACTGCGCTGAGGGCGAGGCGACGGGAGTGGCTCTGGCCGGCCCCCGTTAGGCACCTCAACCAGAGTGAGTTTGGCGGCTCAGTCCGCGTTCCCCTGGGGCGGCCGCGTCGCTCGTGACCGTCCGCAGCAACTGTTTGGGATCGGCCTGCTCGCACATCATCGTGCAGCCGATCAGGGTCATGGCGTCGCTTCTGGCGGATCGAGTACGCGGGTCACCGCGGTGAGGTCCTGGCCGCCGAGCCCGTGATCAACAGCTTGCTGCCATTCGTCAGCCAGGCCCGCGAGGGCGGCAAAGCGGTCGCTTTCGGCCGCCTGCAGGGCAAGGTGCACGTCTTTGAGCGCAAGCGACAGCGCGAATTGCGCCGAGAACTCGCCCCTGGCGATCCGGTGCAGCTTGGCCTCCTGCCAAGGGGACACCAGCGAGCCGCCGCCGAGCGCGTCCACCACAGTCTCGGTCTCTAGCCCCAGCCGATGGGCAAGAGCTATCGACGTAGCAACCGCCTCGGACGCGAAGGCGACCCATGTGTTGTTCACCAGCTTCAGCCGCGATCCAGCCCCGGCCGCGCCGACCCAGATGGTCCGCTGGCCAAGCGCCTCGAATGCGGAGCGACGCGCGGGCGGGCCTCGTCGGGTCCTGAGGCGAAGATGGTTAGCTGGCCCTGCTCCGCCGGATCCCTGCTGCCTGACACCGGCGCGTCGAGAAGCATCACGTCAGGGCGCTCGGCCTGCACCAGTGCCGCGACGCGCTCGATCCCGGCTACGCCGATCGTGCTCATCTGGGCCCATATCGCGCCCGGAGCGAGCGCGGCGAGCATGCCCTGGTCGCGGGCGATCGACACGACGGCATCGGCATCGGTCACCATCGTGACGACGATCGTGGCTCGCCTAGCGGCGTCGGCTGCGGTCTCGGCGACTTCCGCGCCGAGCTCAGCGAGATCTCGGGGAGGCTCGGCATCGCGGTTCCAGACGATCGTCGGGATGCCTGCGCGCAGAGCACTGACCGCCATCCCGTGGCCCATCGCTCCGATGCCGAGCACCGCAACCTGCTGCTGCGGTCCTGCCATAGGTCTGCTCCTTCCCTAGTCCTGGCGCCTCGTCGCGACTATGTATTGCTTGCACAACGAAGGCGCCCCATGTCGGCCAACCTTCACTGTGCGGGTCGGCGTCGCCTCGGAGGTCGCTTTAGTCCAATGACACGGTGGCCCTCGTGTTGTCGAGGACGTCTGGGTTTGCTGGCGGCTCGTGCATTGCCAGCACGAGAACGGCGTCTGGCAGTCGTTGGCGTATGTCGCCCGCGCCTCCGGCGACGATGGGTCGCAAGCAATGATCTCGACAGCACCGCCCATGGAGTCCATCAAACAGGCCGACAGGAGGTCAGTCCTCACGACGGCACACGAACTCTTGGTCGCCCACGGGGGTGCACGAGCGGCGCACACCAAACCAATGCAACGGGGTCGACACCGGGTCGGTGTGCCGTTCCCTGGTCGGCAGGTCGAGGTCGTGGTGCCTCGGCACGAGTGATCGTTGCCCGCAGGAACTTCCCGGCCTGCACGTACTCATCCCAGAGCGGCAACTCCTCCAGCTCGAACAGGCGCTCAAACTCCTCGACCTTGTCGCCCTGAATCGCTGTCACAGGCTTGTTCGTCGGGCAGTGCCGGGTTCTGCCAGAAGGTCAGTGCGGTGCGGGACGGGCGGCCAGCGCCTGACCCTCAGAGAGTGGGCCGCCGCCGCAAGCCGGCTACGGATCGCCACCGCAAGCCGGCTACGGACCGCCGCCCCAAGCCGGCTACGGACCACCGCCCCAAGCCGGCAAGGGCTCCATGGGGGGGCCGCTGATTGACTTTGGCTGAGGAATCCTCGCGTGCGCGCGTTCACCGTCGGCCACGTGGTGTTCTGCACTGCCCTTGGAACTCACCGTCGCCCGCGCCCGGCGGCCGGACCGTCGTCGTGACTGGCCGGAGAGTCACTCGCACCGAATGGCACGGCCCGCTCCGTCCGAGAATGTCGATGTCTCGGTGACGCCTGGCTGACTCCGGTCGGGCGCCTCGTCGCGGACGGGGTCGTATCGCGACATCGCCGGCACGGTCGGGCCGGTCACTTGACACCGCCGGCGAACTCACTCTCGCCGACCGGCGTACGAGACTGACCCCAAACTTCTACGAACCCTTGACGGAACCTCGGATCTGTGTCTAGAGTCTGTATAGAATCTGTACTCGACTTTCGACAGGGGCACACCATGGACGACTTCCGTACCCGCCGCACCGTCCGGACCTGGGCGATCAATGCTGCTGCCGTACTCGGTCTGGCCGTCGCCGGCTGCAGCGGCGATGACAACACGACAGACACCCCTGCGCCCGCCGCGGCGCCGAGTGAGGCAGCGATGCCGGAGACGGCAGAGGACAACATCGTCGAGACGGCCGTGGCGGCGGGGGAGTTCACCACCCTCACCTCCCTCGTGCAGGCGGCCGGCCTCGCGGAGACGCTCTCGGGCGGGGGCCCGTTCACCGTCTTCGCCCCCACCGACGACGCCTTCGCCAAGGTGCCCAAGGCGACGCTCGACTCGCTCGCTGCCGACCCGGAGGCGCTGAAGGCTGTCCTGCTTTACCACGTCGTCGACGGTGAGGCGCGTGCCAGCGACGTCGCCGAGCTCGACTCCGCAGAGACGCTTAACGGCGCCTCTGTCGCGCTGGAAACCACCGACGGAACGGTCACGGTCGATGAGGCCACGGTCGTGCAGCCCGACGTCACTGCCTCCAACGGTGTCATCCACGTCATCGACCAGGTACTGATCCCCTAGTCCGTACGCGGAGCAGCGGCCCGGCCGGAGTACATCCGGACGGGCCGTTGTCAGTCCGCGGCGGCGAGCGCAGCGCGGACGGCGTCTTCGAAGGGTGTCAGCGGGAAGGGCGCCAGCCGACGGATGCGATCGTCTCGGGCCACTGTCTCGTTGCGCAGTCCGTCGACCAACGGGCGGGCGACTCCGGCCTTCACCGGTGTGACCAGATGTAGCCACAGCGACGAGAGGTGCGGCGTGAGGAACGGCACCTCCAGAATCATCGGCCGATGCCCGCGCACGGTGCCGACCCGCTCGATCATCTCGCGGTAGGTCATCACCTCGGGACCGGCCGCGTCGTAGGCCTGGCCGAACGCCTCCGCACGCCCTGCGACCACGGCGAGGTATCGAACGACATCGGCCAGCGCGATCGGCTGCGTCCTCGTCGTCACCCAGCGGGGACAGATCATGGCCGGGAGCCGGTCCACCAGCGCGCCGATCGTCTCGAACGCTGTGCTGCCCCTGCCGATGACCACCGCCGTGCGAATCGTCGTCACCGGGACTGGCCCGGCAGCCAGTCGGTCGGCGGTGTCCGCGCGGCTGCGCAGGTGCCTGGACAGGTTCTGGCGGTCATCGCCGAGCCCGCCGAGGAAGACGATCTGCCTGACGCCGGCCCGGTCGGCGACGGCGGCGACCGACTCGGCGGCCAAGCGGTCGCGCTCTTCGAAGTCCTTGGCCCCGAGGGAATGGACGAGGTGGTAGACAACGTCGGCACCCAGCAGCACAGGCTGGAGATCCGAGGGCCGAGTCACGTCCGCGGCGATCCACTCAACCTCTTTCGTGGACGCATTGCCCGGTCGCCGCGCCACCGCCACGACCTCGTGCTCTCGGGCAAGCTCGGGGACCAGCGCACGGCCGATCACACCGCTGGCCCCGAGGACGACGACTCGCACCCGGGGATCGTGCCCACTCTGACGAGGACTGCACGTGGGCGCCTCCAGATATGCCGAACCGGCCGACACCCGTGGTGCCGGCCGGAGTGCGGCGTTGTGTGACGACTACGCGGCGACCGCGTGCTCATCCCGGCTCCACCGCCGGCGCAGGGCGCCCAGCTGGGTGAGCTGGTAGGCGGCGGAGAGGCCGACGAGGCCGTAGACAACCCGGCTCGCGGCGTTGGTCTCGCCGAACTCCATCCCGAAGATCGTGGCGACGAGATCGAATTCGGCTAGGGCGACGAGCCCCCAGTTGAGCCCGCCGACTATCAGGAGCGCGGTGGTGAGTGCATCCAGCTTCTTCATGAGGTTCCTCCTGTAGAGACTGCGTATAAGGATTGTATAAAAGACTCAAGCTGCGTTGTCAAGAGTGTGTGTAGAGACCGTCCGGCTTCTGTAGGGTGAGTGTCGTGACCGAGGGACAGTTGCGTATTGGCGAGCTGAGCAGGCGCGTCGGCGTCAGCCCCGAGCTGTTGCGCGCCTGGGAGCTTCGCTACGGACTGCTGCAGCCGACTCGGTCCGCCGGGGGGTTTCGGCTCTACTCGGAGGCCGACGAGGCGCGGGTGCGCCGGATGCGCGCCCACCAGGACGATGGGCTGTCGGCCGCCGAAGCGGCACGGCTCGCGGTCGACGAGTCGTACGACCGA
The DNA here is from genome assembly GCA_963799425.1 of uncultured Actinomycetota bacterium. Lineage (GTDB taxonomy): Bacteria > Actinomycetota > Actinomycetes > Jiangellales > Jiangellaceae > CAVWSM01. Next base: position 24,946 of record CAWCXA010000012.1, read on the forward strand.
CCCCCCGGAGCCGCAGTCGCGGCAAGCCCCGACACCGGCCCGCTGTGGGAAGGGCTGGAGCGGTTCGACGAGCCAGTTGCACAGGCGGCCTTCGACCAGGCGCTCGCGACGCTCAGCCTCGACGCGGTCCTGCGCGACGTGCTCATGCCCTACCTGCACGACTTGGGCGAGCGTTGGGCGGCGGGTACGGCGAGCGTGGCGCAGGAGCATTTCGCGAGCAGCGTCATCCGCGGTCGGCTGCTCGGGCTGGCCCGCGGCTGGGGACAGGGAGTGGGACCGGTGGCGGTGCTGGCATGCGCGCCCGGCGAGCTGCACGACCTGCCGCTCATCGCGTTCGGTCTGGCGCTGCGCGCCCGCGGCTGGCGCATCGTCTACCTCGGCCCGGACACCCCCCTCGACACGCTGCAGGACACCGCTCAGGAGCTCGACCCGAGGCTCATCGTGGTGAGTGCGACGACGCGGCGGCTATTGACCCGGGTCAAGGACGCGCTGGTGGCTGTCGCGAGGACCTCGCCGCTCGCCTTGGCCGGAGCGGGTGCGACCGCCGAACTGGCGGACTCGGTCGGCGCCACCCTGCTCTCCAGGGATCCGGTCACCGAGGCGGAACGGGTCGCCGCCCAGCGATAGTGCACGTCCGCGACGGTGCGGCTGGTGCGCGCCGCCGACCGCGGCAGCAAGGGGTTCAGCCTCGTGTCCTGGCGGGGATCGATTCTTGCCAGCAGTGCCTGCTCGCTGTCGAGGAGCGCTCGCCTGACGGCTTTGCTTGCGTCAGAGGTGATGCTCCGTCAGCGTGTCGTCTGCGCCGCTTGCCACTCGCGGGGACCGTCGCTATCCCGGCCGGACCCCGGCGCCGCGTCGCGAGCTGATGCTTTGCGTCGCCGCCGCCTGCCTGGAGGACCGACCCGGCGACGGAGTCACACTGCGGGAGACCTCCGATGCGGTTCGTGACGCGACCGCGGCCGCGAACATGACCAGATACAACCCGGACCGCCGAGCTGACCACGTCGTCCTGCTGCGGGCAGTAAACCGTCTCATCGACCTCGGCGTCCTGACGCGCCGCATCGAACGCGGCGACCTGTTGCGCAGCTGGGAAGACGACGGCGCCGGCGTCGGAGCTGGCTACATCGCCAACCGTGAACCCCTGCTGTTGTTGGACCCGTCGTACCTCTCGCTCGCTCTCATCTCCAACCAGTTGACTGAGGATTTCGTCACATCCTCGCCACGACCTCTTGCGCACAGTCATGAGTGACGATATCGTCAGTACTGCAGGAACATAACAAGTGGCCCTCACCGGGCCCGGAATCTCACGGAGGTAGTAGCTCATGACGCAGCACACGGATTTCTCCACGCGGCTGGATGGTCTTCAGCAGCGGGTCGCGACGGCCAGGTCAGCGGTGCAGGCTGCCGCGACCGAGTCCGACGCACAGCTCAGGCAGCGGATCGATCGGGCTCAGGCCGACCTGGACCAGTCAGTCAAGAACGCACGGCAGGAGGTCTCGCAGGCCGCCGACGGCGCCCGGGCGAAGTGGGCGCAGCTGAAGGCTGACGCCGCGGCCAAGATGAGCGACGTCCAGGAAAACATCGACAAGCGGACCCGCCAGGTCGACGCCAAGGTCGCCGACAGCGACGCGGACTGGGCAGAAGCGGACGCGGCCGAAGCCCTCGACTACGCCGACTGGGCGGTCGAGACCGCGCAGCTGGCCATGCTCGACGCCATCCACGCCCGCGCCCACGCCGACAAGCTCGCCAAGACCGCAGCCAACTCGTAATCCCCAATCGGACTGGTGGCCTCGAGGCCCCGGTTCTCCTTACAGCACTCGCGCCGCGGCGGGCAGGAACGGTTGACGCCCTGACCGCCGCGGCCCTCACGGAGGTTTGCAATGACTAGTGAAGTGAAGACCCCGGACCCGCTGGGCGACACCGTCCGGGACGGCGCCCGGGAGGCGTCGGCGGCCTGGTGGTGGCTCTTGGCCCTTGGCGCGCTGTGGATCTGGTTCGGCACGTTCGTGCTGTCGTACAGGGTGGGCAGCCTGGTCGCGGTGGCGACGTTCGTGGGCGTGGCGTTCCTGTTCGGCGGCATCACCCAGCTCGTGGTGGCCAGCCGGGTACCCACGATGCGCTGGCTGTCCATCGTGGGCGGGATCCTGGGGGTCGCCGCCGGCATCGGCACCTTCGTCTGGCCCGACATCACCCTCTACGTCGTGTCGATCATGGTGGCCTGGTATCTGATCGTCTTTGGCATCATCCACATCGTCAGCGCGCTGGCCGGCCCCAAGCCGTCGTGGTGGTGGACCGGGCTGCTGCTCGGCATCTCCGAGCTGGTGCTGGGGGTGTGGGCAGCCCGCTCCTGGGAGAACTCGCTGGTGACGCTGGTGACCCTGGTCGGAGTGTGGGCCATCTGCCGCGGGGTCAGCGAGATCTTCGCCGCCTTCACCGTGCGCCAAGCCGGCAAACAGGCGGAGCGGCTGGCGGCATGACCGCCGCCCGAGCGACCAGTTCCGGCGGCGCTCTCCGCGACGCCGCACCAGGGCGAGGCCGCGGTCTTCAAACGGCTAGCACCGGCCAGCCGGGCACCGAGCAAAGGAGCAGAAGTGAGAGCGGGCCAGCCGAAACCGGTCAACCCGGCGCTGCTGCGGCATGTCCAAGAGCGCAGCAAGCGCCGGGAGAACCGGGTTGCCGACCAGATCACGCGGTTCGCCGGTGATGATTAGCCAGAACCGCGCCGACGAGATACCAAGTGATCGCGGACCAGCAGTGGCGGACAGTTCAGGAGGAGGAGCAGCAGAACCAGAGGCTGCTCCGCCTGTCCAACGAGATCCTCGATCTCACCAAGGAGATCCACGCGGCGAGCGCTACAGCCACGCCGGCGAGTCGGCCCGGAGCTTCGTGACGAGCGGCACGTCCGCGACGGTGAGGTGAACGGGATGTTGCCCGCGCCAATGGTCCGTCGCGCGCTTGTTATCGGTGGCGGATATGGCGCAGGGCCGGTTGGCCAGGGTTGATCCAGGCGGGGAGCCGGAACTCGGGTAGCCCGTCGGCGGCGAGGTGACTCCCAGCCGGGCTGGCGCACCGCGCGGTAATGCAGGGCGCACAACAGCACCAGGTCCCGAATGCCGTCGGCCCGCCTCCTGACCAGTACTCGATGTGACGGGGCCGGCGCCTACGAGGCGGGCCGGTCGCACGCCGGGAAAGACGCATCCTTGGTCGCGGGACATCAGCGCCCGCCGCGCCCGGCACGGTCCGGGACAGGCGGCCCAGTGGGTTGCCCGGGCCCCCCGGGACCACCGGGAGGGCTTGGGTGTCGCCGGCCAGTCGGCGTACCGCTTCCGCGGACAGCGGTAACCCGAAGTCTCCCGCCGCGCCCTGGTCTGCGTGCCACCGCTGTCGAGCAGGTCGCCGGCGGCCAGTGCCCTTTCGGCGAGGTCAACCAGGGCGTCGGCCCGCCACCCGGGTGCCGACCGGGGTCGGGTTGCCCGTCGCGGGTGGGGCGGGGCATCGCCAAGGGTCCAGTGCGGTGCGCAGCAGCGCGGCACCTTCCTTGTCCAGGCTGAATCGGCGCGCACGGACCGTTCGGCTGCTCCGCGACCTGCAGCTCTCGCCGTGCAGCTACTGCTCGGCCAGCCGGTCCCCCGCGTCGGGGTCGAGCCGGTGCGGCAGGTGCATGGCGGCGGCCTGCAAGCCCCGGACCGTCAGCCGCGGCCTGCTCGGCCAGCATCGCCTCAGACTCCGCGCGTTGGGCGGCGGTGGCGGTCTTGGTCAATTCTCGGTCGGTGTCGGCGATCACCCCCGCCGCTGCCTGAGCTGTGCACTGGACTCGGCGCGCCGCCTGCACCGCCGACCTGGCCGTCGCGACCCGCTGCTGCGGTTCATCCAGCCGCGGGGAGAAATCCGTGTGCTGCGTCATGAGCGACCACTTGTGCCACTCCCCTCAGGGACTTCCTGGGCATACTCATGCCGCACGGGGCACTCGCCAGGGCCATTGGCACGGGTCTGACAGCCGGACGTCGTCCATCAGGAAGTCGTTGTCGCGTCGGCCGCGGGGCCGGTCGACGATTCGGGCAAGGGCAGCGAGCAGATCCGGCGTGCCTCCCGCGGTGTGAGGCCGAATGTGCGAAGCAAGGCCTCGGTCACGCGGTCGGCGGACTCAGCGTCGTCGCGTGCCGGTTGCTCGTGGAGCAGCTGACCCAAGGCAAGGGCACTCCCGGCAGCAATGCTCAGGGCCAGGTCGACGTCGGGAACCTTGAAGCGGCCCACCCGTGTGGCAGCCTCGATGTCGCGTCGGGCGCGAGGTCCGAGACCGGTGTCCGCGCTGATGAGCTGCAGGCCGTGCTGGAGCAGCACCTTGCTCAGCTCAGGCTCGCGTCGGTGCAGACGGCCCGTCAGTCGGAAGCTTTGGGCGAAGACCACCGCCGGGTCGTCGATCCCCTCGGTCAGTCGGTCCAGCAGAGCGCCGTGCTGGTCCAGCACGTCTTCGACGGCAGCGGTGAACAGCTCCTCCTTGGTCTCGAAGTGGTTGTAGAAGGAACCCAGCCCCACGTCCGCGGCCTGAGTGATCTCGAGGACCGGAACGGTGTCTCGCCCCGCCGCGATGAACGACTGCGCAGCCTTGATCAACGCTGCACGGGTGCGTGCCTTGCGACGCTCCAGGCGGGACGGGGCGACGGTGGTGACGGCGCTCACGGGCAACTCCTCTGATGCGGTTCTGTCAGAACTGACGACTCCTTCATTTAACCACTCAACTGAGGATTTCGTCATCTACCTCTTGACGACGATACCATCATGAGTGACGATATCATCATTCAGACATGAGGTGAGGCAGATGACAGACCCGTGGGACACCCACAGCGATCTGCACAGCGAGCAAGGCGCCCTGAAGGGGGAGCACCCCGGCCGGGCCCGCAACCCTGTGGTCAAGGTGCACGACCTCGCGTGGCTGGAGTTCCGGCGTACCCGGTGTCGACAGCGATGAACAACGTGCGCAACACGGCCCCCCGTTGATCGAGCCGCTGCCGGCCGAGGTGTAGCCAGGCCACGTCCTCCGAGGGTCGGCCTCTAAGGCGTCGTCCCTATCCGTGCGCACACGGCTGTAGACCAAGCGAGGGTTTGCAAAGACCCGTTGTTGCGCGCGACAACCCGCCAGATGAATGGGCCGTTTGATCGGCTCTCCCAAATTTCTACTCCGGGCGCGTTGATGAATCCTCCGCCAGTGGCAACCCAGCCGGGTCCGCGGATCGCCTGGCAGTTGACTTCTGCGACCCCGACCTGGCCCCGGCTCGATGACGACCGGCTGTGAGTTCGAGGTGTCGAGTTCGAGGGCGCTCCCCGCAGGTCCGGGCGGTCCTTGTTCGCCCGCTGGCCCGCTGGTCCCGCTGGTCCCGCGGGTCCCACTGGTCCTGCGGTCCCTTGCTGGTTCCAGGTGAGGTGCCTTTCCCCCTTCTGGCACGTCTTGCCGCGCTCTGCGTCGATGACCCGGAGGGCGCCGGTGTCCCGGCTGTAGCAGCCGGTGATGGTGCCGTCGGCGGACGGGATGGCGGCCAGGGCGACCCCGTCCACGACTGCTCCCCCAACGATTCCCGCCGCGAGCAGTGGTATGGCCTTGACGATGCTGCACATTGCCCCGCTCCCCTCCAACGAAGCTGCGTTACCTGGTGAGTCAACAGAGTCGACCCGCAATGTTGGCGGCGCAATCGCGCAGAGGTGTGGAGCCCACTGGACCAACGCGCGAAACAACGGCCCGCCGTTGATCGAGCCGCTGCCACCTGAGGACGTGATCGTGGGCTCCTGACGGCCCGCTCAAGTGCAACTCAGGGTTCCCGACCCAGCCCTGTCGAGTCCGGGGGAGGCGGCGTTCGCGACGGGCCGCGGTAATCCGACTTCTCCTTGCCGCAGCGGCGACACAGGTAGAACACGGAGTCGGCCCCGCTGATCTCGGGGTTTCCCTGTTGCTGCCAGTCGTGGCGGCCGATATGACATTTCAGCCAACCGACAATGCCGGGCCAACCCTCAGTGCATCTCGTCGCGCCAAGGCCGAAGTGCTTGAACGGCGCTGGTCGGATCTTCCGAGCTAGGCCGAGAGAATCGCCCCCAAGCGGATGGCTTGCCGTCGCCCGGCCGAGCCTTCCCGCAGCGGCGACACAACCCATAGACGGCTTTGGCACTAGCCACGGGGTCTTGGTGCTGTTGCCAGTCGTGGCGGCCGAGGCGGCATTTCAACCAGCCGACCATGACACCGAACGTACTCCTATGCGTGCTCGTCGAGGGCCACCTGCCCGACCGCCTCGAGCGGCGGCGGTGCCAGCCCGAGCAGCCACCGGGCGATCGACTCCTTCCGCGCCGGCGACAGCGACGACCACAACGCGTCCGCGTCGATCCGACCATCCACCCGCGGTGCGAGCGCGGCCCTGCGCGCGAACGCGGACGCGCATTCCCAGTGCGCCCGCGCTCGGTACCGCAGCGAGGCAAGCTCCGGTCCGTCCAGTACATCGGCACTACCCGGTCCCGGCGGCCGCTCATACCGCGACCCGTGTCCGGTAGTTCTTCCACCCACCAGGGTTCGCGCGTTCAGCACCTGCTGCACCAGCTCCGCGTCGCCGGGCAAAGACACCGCAGTGCGCACCCCACGGCTTACGGCGCCCCGTCATGAGTATGAGCTGCTACTCGTGAATCCCCCCAATCGATGGCGCGCCTGCCGAGCCGGATCGTACGCCTAGTCCCCGCACGCAACGAAAATCCTTGGGAATCCACATGTTCGGCTTGGCCCGCGTTCTTCCCCGAGGACATCGCGCTCGACACGCTCGAGCGACACCAGTACTGGGGTGAACGGCCGTAACCACCTGCCTGCCATGACACAGGCACCCGACCTGCAGCTTCAGATGCACCTCATCGACGCGAGGGCTGGTTCCGTCGGCACCGCGCGCCCGCATCCACGATGACGATGCGCCCAGCGTGACGGCGGCCCCGAACGGATGGCAGCCGCCAAGGGCGGCTGCTCCGACGCCGCTACGTACGCGGATCCATGGCCCGGTTGCGGCGGGCGACCACCCGGAGCTGGATGATCCGCGCCGTGCCCGCGATGACGGTCAATCCGGCACCGATGACGGCGGCGATGAGCATGGCGAGACCAAGCGTCACCGTGCCGTTGAAGCCGAGGAACTCGATATCGACGTCCTGGTCGTTCTGCACGATGAACACGATCAGCAGCACGAGCAGCGCCACTACCGTCCCGAGCATGACCCAGAGCGCACCCATGCGGGTCCGCGGCACGGTCTCCGGCTGGGCCGGTGCACCCGGTCGCGACTCGCCCGGTGTCGGCTCAGCGGCGGCCGGCGGGTCCTCGCTCGGGGCGGTTGGCTCGGAGGGCAGGTCACGGGGATCAGTCACATCCGCGATACTTCCCCATCTGCCCCTCGGCACACGGTCAGATGGCGCGGGTGTGTCGACTCCTCGGGCCGACACGCTCACCGGCACTGACAAGGCCCAGTGGGGGTTATCCGCCGGTCGAGGTCTCGCCGCCGGGTGTGGACCAGCGCGACATCGATGCGCGATCCGCGGCAGAGGCGGACGGTTGATCATGCTCCGTGTCCGGGTGCCTTGATGGTCCGTCCACGACTGCTATCGCGGCGGTATGACGCGCTCGGCCCACTGGTCGAGCGAGGCAATCAAGCGCGGCCTGTGGATTGACCGAGACGTGCCTGTCGGCCTGCGTCCACAGCGGGAGAAGATGTCCAGCTGTCCCCGATACTAGGCACATGCGGTCGATGGACTTCGGGTTCGAAGGTCCCGTCGTCGAGTGGCGTGGCCCCGCGCCGTTCTACTTCGTAGCCATCCCGGAGGACGAGAGCGCCGACATCAAGTTCGCCGCCAAGGGGAGGAAGTACTGGGGCCAGGTGCCGGTGATGGTGCGCATCAACGACGTTGAGTTCACGACTGCGCTGTTCCCCAAGGACGGCCGCTACCTCCTTCCCCTGAAGGACGTGGTCCGCAAGTCCGCAGGGATCGAGGTAGACCAAGTTCTGGTAGTGGGCCTGAGCATCGGACGTGAGTAGAGGAGATCGCCCGGCGTTCAGACGAGTGCTCTGAAGCGGCGGAAAGACGCACCCACATCGCTGCAGATCCGGTAGTTGGCGATGGTGGTCGAAGCAGCCATTGCGTGCTTAGAGACGGTTTCAGAAGGCCGTGGGCCTCCGCCTTTCGTGAGGTGTACCAGCCAGCCCCGCGCGGAGCGAGGCGCCATCGTCGAGCTGCGTTGCGCTGCGGGTGATGGAACCGGCACTACCGCTCGGGCGACACTATGCTGCCGGGGCCTTCGAGTGGGATCTTGACCAGCACCGTGGTGCCGTTGCCGGCGGGGCTGGTGACCTGCAGCGTGCCGCCGAGCGCTTCGATTCGATCGCTGAGCCCGAGCAGTCCGGACCCCTGGCCGAGGTCGGCCCCGCCGATGCCGTCGTCGCGGATCGCCAGTTGCAACGTCGCGTCCTGGGTATCGACTTCGACGTGCACGACGGATGCGTGCGCGTGTTTGGCGGCGTTGGTCAACGCTTCTGACACCACGTAGTACGCGGCGACCTCGACTGGCTCTGGCAGCCGTCGCTCGGTGTGCAGGTCGAGCTCGACCGGTACCGCCGAACGGCGCCGTAGCACTTTGAGTGCCGGCTTCAGCCCGCCCTCGGACAGGATCGCGGGGTGAATGCCGTGGGAGATCTCGCGCAACTCGTCGAACACGCTGCTGAGCCCGTCGGCGACGCGCGCCAACGCACCTTCGAGCTCGCCGAGCTGCGGGGGCACAGTCGCCTGCGCCGCGCGCACCTCCAAACCGAGCGATACTAGCTGCTGTTGGATGCCGTCGTGCAGATCGCGCTCGATCTGCCTACGCGTCTGATCGGCGGTGGCGACGATCCGCGCCCGCGAGGCCATCAGCTCGGCGCGGCTCTGCGCGTTCGCGATCGCGGTTGCCATCAGCTCGGTGAAGTTGGCCAGGCGCGCCTCGATGTCCGCCGGCAGCGGCTGCTCCGGCGTCCCGCCCGCGATCAGCAGACCCCAGAGGCGCCCCTCGACGATGACCGGCGCCCCGACGCCTGAGCCGACCCCCTCCGGCCGGACTCCACCAATCGGACCGGAGACATCGGCAAGGCTGAGCCGGGCCGGACGGCCGGTCTCGAAAACGAGCGTGCCGAGGTTCTTCCCGCCAAGGGCCCACCGGCTGCCAACGGGGAAGTGGTCGCCTGCGCGGTCCGAGCCGGCCACGATGGTCAACGTGCCGTCGGGCTCATAGCGACCCATGGCCACGTATTCGACCGAAAACAGCCTACCGGTCTCCTCGACAACGGCGGCGAACAACTCCTCCGGAGGCACCCCGCGCGCCACCAGCGTCGCGACCCGCCGCAACGCCGCCTGCTCCTCGGCCAGCAGCCGCAACTGTTCACCGCTCAACCGCGCTCGCCACCCTGTTGCGACCGCGCGCCACACGCAAAAGCGCCGCCATCGCCAGCTCCCGCACGCGTCGCGGCGTCATCCGCGGCAAGTCGGCGGGAACCGGCAGAGTGCCGCCGTCGTGCCCGGCCCAACGCGGTTCGCCTGCTGTTCGCCCGCTGTTCGCCGACCCGTCCCGGCCTCCACAAGCACAGTTCAGCAGGCATCACGGACTCCCACAAGCGCGCGCAAGAACGAGCGCTCAGGGTCTGTCCCATCGCGGTAGGCGTGTGCGGACCAGGGATGTGACGCCGCGCGGTGGCACGCGACCATCAGGGATTGTTGGGTGGAGTTCCGGTGACCGGTGCGCCCGGCCTAGCCTCCTTGGTGGGAGGCTTGTTCCCGCGACACACCGACGGAGGGTGCGCCATGTTCGTCCAGGTCATCCAGGGCAGGACCTCACAGCCGGAGGCACTCGTCGAGGCGTTCGCCCGGTGGAGGGCGGATCTGTCGCCGGGTGCCAGCGGCTGGCTCGGCTCGACCGGCGGGATCACCGAGGACGGCAGGTTCATCGCCGTGGCTCGCTTCGAGTCCGAGGAGGCGGCCCTGGTCAACAGTGCGCGGCCGGAACAGGACGCGTGGTGGTCGGAGACCGCGAAGCTGCTCGACGGCGAGGCCACCTTCCGCAACAGCACCGATGTCGAAGTGGACGTGCATGGCGACCCCGATCGCGCGGGCTTCGTGCAGGTCATGCAGGGCCGCGGGAGCGACCCCGACCGGGCCAAGCAGTTGATGGCCCAGGATGCCGACAAGTGGGCGGCGTTCCGACCCGACGTGATCGGCAGCGTCGCGATCGGCCACGACCAGGGTGCCTACACGATGGTCATGTACTTCACCTCCGAGGCCGAGGCCCGCGATGGTGAGCGCAAGGAGCCACCGCCGGAGTTGCAGGCACAGATGGACGAGATGAACAAGCTCAACATCGGCGAACCGGCGTTCTTCGACCTCAAGCAACCAATCCTCAGTTCGCCGGACTGAGCCGCCGCGCGAAGCCCGGCGGGGCGCGCGTCCCCCGCCTCCCATCACTCGCCACATGACTACTCGCGGCGGAAAGACGTACCTACAACCAGGCATGCAACGACGTCATGGCTGGAGCGACAGGTCGCACAGTCGTCGGGCGAGGCCAGTGTGTGCCACTAGGCAGTCCAGTGACGGACGTAGTAGGCGATCAACTGCCCCACGGCGGCCTTCAGTAGTCAGCCGAGGACGGGGACGACTCGTCGCGGCGCCTTCTTCTGCTTCGGCGGAGGGCCAAACGTGTCGACGAGCGCACCCGATCGCTGTGCATCTGAAGTAGGTAGTCAGCGGACACCGGCTCCACAAGATCCGGTCGAGATCGACCACGACGGTCGCTCAGCCGGGGCCGGTCGATGGATCGCGAAAACGCGATCGCCCGGCTGGATCCCGCGTTGCTTGAGCACTGAGATCCGACCGGGCGGGCGAGTTGCTGCTTTCGTTGGGTTAGGCGCCGCCAGGTACGCCGGGCTGCGTGGTGATGTCGGCCTTGCCGGCATTGACCAACACCAGAACGGCCACGAACGCCGCGGCGATCAGCCCGACCCCGATCCAGAACGCGACGTGATAGCCGTGGATCGCGGCGGGCGGATTGAACGCGGACGGTGAGAGGTCATGGGCCACGACATAGGACGCGACCGCGCTCGCGTAGAACGTGTTCAACAGCGCCGTGCCCAGCGACCCGCCGATCTGTTGGGTCGAGTTGAGCACCGCGCTGGCGACTCCCGCGTCGTCGTCATTCACCCCGGTGAGCGCGAGGCTCGAGAGCGGCACCAACACCAGTGCCAGGCCGACGCTCATCAGTAGCTCTCCGGGCAGAACGGTGGTAACCCAGCTGCTGGTGTCGGAGATGCGAGTGAAGGTGGCCAGACCGATGGCAGCCATAGCGAGCCCGATCAGCATGAGTGGCTTGGGTCCGGTGCGCGGTAGCAGGCCCGACACCACGCCCGAGGTGACGATGATGCCGGCGCTGAACGGCAGGAATGCGATGCCCGACTTGAGTGCGCTGTAGCCCAGGTTGTACTGGAAGTAGTAACTGAGGAACAGGAACATCGCGAACAGTCCGGCGAAGACCAGCAGCGAGGCGAGATACGAGCCGCCGCGATTGCGCTCAAGCACCACCCGCATCGGCAACAGCGGGCTCGTCGAACGCAACTCGACGAGCACGAACGCGACCAGCAAGATGCCGGCGCCCACGAGAAGGCTGATGACCTCGATCGAGAGCCAGCCGACACCGGTCTTGGCCGCTTGGGTGAATCCATACACGAGGGCGACCAGCCCGGCCGTGCCGAGGATCGCGCCCGGGATGTCATACGAGCTCCCGCCCCCGGACTTGCTCTCGGTGACCAGGATCGAGCCGGCAATGAATGCCACAATCGCGATCGGCACATTGATCAGCAGGCACCAGCGCCACGACGCGTACTCGGTCAGCGTGCCGCCCAGGATCAAGCCGATCGCAGCGCCACCTCCCGAGATGGCGCCGTAGACCGCGAACGCCCGAGCCCGCTCCTTCACCTCGGTGAAGGTCACCGAGATCAGTGACAAGGCAGCCGGCGCAAGCAGCGCCGCGAACGCGCCCTGGAGGGCCCGGGCGCCGAAGAGCGTCGCGCCGTTCTGCGCCGCACCGCCGAGCGCCGACGCCGCAGCGAACCCGAGTAGCCCGACCAGGAAGCTCCGCTTACGGCCGGTGTAGTCGGCGATCCGTCCGCCCAGTAGCAGCAGGCCACCGAACGCGACGGTGTAGGCGGTGATCGTCCACTGCCGATCAGCGTCGGAGATACCCAGGTCGCGTTGCGCCGAGGGCAGCGCAATGGTCACGACGGTGCCGTCGAGCACCACCATCAGTTGAGCGGTCGCTATCACCGCCAGGGCCCACCATCGGCGGCTGGGTGGCTCTTCGATAGTCCCCTCGTGGCCCTCTCGCTTGCCTTCGGCGGCCAGCTCGGCGTCTGAAGCCATGATCAAACGTTCCTTCCCAGCAAGATTGTCTCGGGCTAGGCGGCTTGAGTGACGTGCCGCAGGGGCGCCAGCGCCTGGCTCCAGGCAATGACCTCGCCGAAAGCGTGTCGAGCACCTGGGCCTGATGCACTGGGTCTGAGTTCGGTGAAGTTTCAAAATCGGTGAACAACGAGGGAGTTGCGTTAGTCCGGACGTCGGCCATCTGCAGCTCACCGGCGACCAAGCGGAGATGTACGGCCACTCGGGCGCCGCCAACGGTGCCGAAGGTGACGACACCAATTGCCTTGCTGTTCCACTGGGCGTAAAGGAAGTCGATGGCGTTCTTCAACACACCTGACGTCGAGTGGTTGTACTCGGGGGTGACGAAGACGAACCCGTCGAACCGGCCGATGGTCGCTGCCCACTCCTGGGTGTGCGCGTCTGGTACTGCCCCATGCTCGGGGGCAGCGGCTCTGTTCAGGTGTGGAAGCGGGTAGTCGGCGAGGTCGACCAGCTCGAAGTCGGCTCGCTGCGCCGACCTGCCTCGTCCATCACCGAGCGAGCCACCGGACCGCCTCGCCGCCCGAGGCGGGTGCTTCCGAGGATCACACCCATTCGGGTCATGTCAGTTCCTCCAGTCACGGGTGGACCTGCGAGCCGGTGCCGAGGTCGAGGCGAATCGACTCCAGGACCACGAGCGTGGAGCTGGTGGTGAACACGTCCGCCGCCGCCAGCACGCCGGTGTACTTCGCGATGACCGGCGCGGCGGCGTAGTCGGTGACCGCGTCGAGGTAGGCCTTCACCGCGGCCCAGCCGTTCTCGCCGTACTTCTGGAAGTACGGCGTCGGGTCGACCGTGCCGAGCGCTGTCCTGGCACTGGCGGCGATGTCGGCGACGTACCGCTGGTGCAGGCCGACGTCGCCGCGAGTGCCGAGCCTACCCACGTGTCCGCCGATGAAGTGCTTCCACGGGTAGGACAGTGCGGTGGTCGGGGCCGCGATGTAGCCGGGCACGTCTCCGCTGAGGTTGAGGTTGTAGATGGGCACCCAGCCGGAGTTGACGATGTCGACGAGCATGAGGGTGTCGTGGTCCGGAAAGTGGATGTAGATGTTGTCCGGCGTGTGGTTGGAGCCGTGCCAGGCCAGCCGGACGCGTTCACCGCCGATGTGCAGGGTGTAGCGGTCCTGGAAGGTCACCTTCGGCGCGGGCCTGGTCGGGTCGTTGTCGCGCAGCAGGAGCCGGCGTGTGTCCTCGTGCCCGATGCGCACGACGTTCCTGCCGAACAACGAGGACGCGCCGGCGTGGTCGGCGTGGTGGTGCGAGTAGACAAGGTGCGTCACCGTGTTGCTCACGCCGTTGGCGGCGGCGATCTCGTTCACGGCCCGCTGCAGGTTGTGGCCGATGGTCGGGGGTGCGTCGAACAGCACGACGCCGTCCCGGGTGGTCAGGAACGCCGACTGGTAGGTGCCGTCCGTGACCCAGTAGAGGTTCCGCTTTACGCGTGCGACGTAGTATCCCTGGTCGTTGAGGGCGGGGCCGAGCGATGACCGCGGGATTGGCGCGTAGTCCGGCAGGGCTGGGGCGCTGGCAGCGCCGGCCGACGCCGACTCGCCCAGCGCGCCATGCATGACAGCCGCGATCGACGACGCGCCCACGACCGCCGCAGTGCCGGTGAGGAACGACCGCCGGCTCGTGGCTGAGGCGCCCGAGGTGGATGGTGTCACCGTGTCTCCCTTCAGGTGAATCGCAGGAACTACCTCGCAGGGTCACGCTGTTTGGGCGTGGCTCGGCGAGTGGGCGAGTTGGGCCTTCAAAAAGTCTGATGCCCGGTCGAGCGCCGCTCCTGCCTCATCGAGGAGGCCCGCGTACGCCTGGAAGACGTGCGGGACGCCTGCGGTGACATCGAGCGTGACTGGGACATCGGAGATGGCTGCCCGTGCGGCGAGCCGGAGAGCGTCACTGAGGAGGATCTCGTGGGAACCAACTTGGATGAGAAGCGGAGGCAACTCCCTGAGATCACCGAAGATCGGGCTGATCAAGGGGTCAGAGGCGTCGGCCCCGCCCACATAGTCCGGAACCCGAGCACGGAGCCCGTCGGGAGTGAGGAGTGGGTCGACCTTCCGCTTCTCGGCGAGTGTCTCTCCCGACAGCGTCAGATCTACGTAGGGCGACATCAAGAACCCACAGGACGGCAGGGGCACGCCGGCTTCCCGTAAGGCGAGGAGCAGGGCCACTGCCAGCCCGGCCCCCGCTGACTCGCCCGCGAGGGCGATCTGAGCTGGGGCAATGCCCTGAGCGAGTAGTCCAACGTATGCGGCTCGAGCGTCTTCGACCGCGGCCGGATATGGGTGTTCGGGAGCTAGTCGGTACTCGAGCGTGATGGCCTTGGCGCCCGTTCTTCGAACTAGATCACCCACCAGGGGAACGGTCGCTGCCGCATAGCCGATGACGTAGACACCCCCGTGAAAATAGAGGATCACATTCTCGGCCTCGTTGCCCTGGATGGTGACCTCGACGCCAGGGATACCACCGATCTCAACCGAACTCTGCTGGACACCTGGAGCCACCGGCACCTGTGCCATGAGTTCGCTGAACGCAGCCCGCAGTGTCGGGACATCCGCGCTGGTGTCGAGCCCGCCCTGGCGCAAGATGGCATCCAACTGAAGCTGCTGCTGTTTGCTCATCAGTACCTCTCCCGTCTCGGAGTCGGCTGGCGCGAGACTGTCCCACGTTGACGTCGCGCCGATACGAGGTGCTCGATCGATCGAAATCGTGACTGCACGTCGACTCACCTGGTGTCGACGCTCTTGCGTGCGCCTTACGATCGCCTTGACCTAGGTGAGCTGTCCTCACCGGATGATGGTGATTCCCCACCCCCGCGGGGGTGTCAACGAGGCGCAGGGTCAGGTGGTGAGGCGTCATCGCCCTGTTCAGGCCGCCGCGGTCTCGGCCTGATCTGGCGCAGTTCGAGAAGCTCGAGGCCGAGCGCTTCGATCTGGGCAACGACGCCGAACACCGCGGACCGATCTTCAAGCAAGCCGGTGAGCACGGTCTCGCTGCCCTTCAGCTCAGACACCATCGTGGGGAAGGCGGACAGAGCGGTAGCTCCGAGCCGACCCCTTATCCGTATCGTGTACAAGCCCGGCGGTGCGGCCACGCGATCATCGTGCAGCCCCACCTAGTGAGCCGGCTACGCCGGAATCTGGTGATCGCGTGCACGCCGGTGCTCGCGCTATTTCGGCGATGTTCAGGAGCGCCCGGTGGAGAGGAGCCGCAGATGGCGGGCGCGTTGAACGGCGGAAGAGCGATCACCCGCGCCGAGCTTGGCATAGACGTTGCGGATGTGAGTGTTGACCGTGTTAACCGAGATGTGGAGCTCTTGCGCGATCTCCGGCCGCGTCAGGTTTGTCGGCAGATATCGCAGTACGCGTAGCTCGCTGGGGCTCAGTTCGTCCGATTGCGCGAGCGGCTCTCGGTCGCTGCGAGGCGCCGACGCGCCTCGCAGCAGGTCGGCGATGTCCGCGAGAAGGGCACCATGAGCCGTTTCGTGGTGCGGGAGCGCGTCGAGCAGTTCCGCGGCTTCGGTCATGGCAAATGGGAAGATCAGCCGGTCCGGCTCGGCGGCCGCGAGCGCCGCCTCGGCGGCGGCCGCGGCGGCGTTTCGATCCCCCAGGCGTAGGTGCGCGGTGCCGGCGAGCAGATGCGTTTCAACGAGTGTGAACGCGGGGCCGGCCAGGGGTGGCGCGTGCCGCACGTCTTGGAGTAGATCCAACGCCGTACTGGGGTCTCCCTCCGCCAGGCAAATCACTGCACGCGCGTTGTAAATGAAACCCATCCGTTCGTGTTCGGCGGAGAATCCGGTGAGCGTCGCGCGCGCCTCATCTGGCATCCCGAGCCGAGCCTGCGTTGCCGCGAGCCATCCGACGACCGGCGTTGCGAGAGCGTGCACCCCCGTGAGTAGCGACTGCGCCCGCGCTCCCGCCGCGAATGCTTCGAGCGCCGATTGTTGCTGCCCGCGACCCGAGTGCAACATGCCCGTCGCCAGGTGCAGCAGCGCCGCGGCGGCCGGGTCAATTTGTGGCTCGGCGACCTCCCAGGCGCGGCGCAGCGCGCTCTCTCCCTCGTCGAACTCTCCCATCCAGATCGCCCAGAAGGCAACCGCCCCAAGCGCGGGCGCGAGGATCGGCCGATCGCCCAAGCCATAGCGCTCGGCCAGTGCTACCGCCTGACGCCCCCGTTCGCGCGCGCTCGCGAGCGAGACGAGCGTTGTCGGGAAAATTTGGTGAGCGCGACACGCGACCTCGAGGTAGGGCCGGCCGATCGCCTTGGCGAGCGCGGCTCCCTCGGAGAGGTGCCGCTCGGCATCGTCGAATCGCCGAGACCAGGTCTCGACGATCCCGAGATTCATCAGCGCGACTCCCCGCAGCTCGCTCTCCATCGCGATCGGTTCGCTCGATGCGTCTGCGATCGAAGCGTCGAGCAGCTTCACTTGCTCGATTACTTCACTGAACTGACCGCTACGCCGTGCCATCGCCAACCGCAGCGATGCGATCGCGACCGCGAGGCGGCGGCGGCGAGCCGGCGAGGCCCTCTGGACGTGGGACTCGGCCAGCGCCAGCTGAGCAGCCGCTTCGTCCAATCGTCCCTGCGTCAGCTGCGTTGCCGCGCGGGCGAGCGCCAGGTCAGGATGATCGACTGATGCGCCCCCGGGGAACGACCCCAGCAGCGCGCCGATCGCCCCCTCCTGCCCGTCGAGCGTCAAACTGAACAAGTGGTCTTCGAGCAGCAGGGCCGCATCGGGCCAGTCGCCGGCCGCGAGCGTGTGCCGCACGGCCTCGACGGCCTGGCCGTGGTCGGCGAACCACAGTGCGGCCCGCCGGTGGAGGTCAGGAACCTCATCGGCCAACCTTCGGCGGAGTTCGAGGTGCAGGAAATCGGCCAGAAGCTGGTGGTAGCGAAACCAGGTGCGCTGAGCGTCGAGCGACACGACGAACGCGTTGGCGTCCTCCAGTTCGAGCAGCATCCGCTCCGAGCCCGACCGGCCAGCCAGCAGGTCGGCGAGTTCCCCGTTCAACCGGTCGACAAGCGAGGTTCGCAACAGCATGCTCTGAACCTCGCTCGGTTGGCGTTCGACCATCTCAGCCATCAGGTATTCCCCGATAGCCCTGTCGGTGCCCGAGAACTCAGCCACGAAACGCTCGGGATCCGGGTGACCGCTGAGCGAGATCACCGCCAGGCGCAGGCCAGCCGCCCAACCTTCCGTGCGCTGTAACAACGCGGCCACCCCGGCGCCGGACAGACTGATCCCGGACGCGCCGAGCAGTTCGCGCGTCTCGCGCTCAGTGAAACGTAGATCGCCGGCCCGGATCTCGGCTATGTCGTCGGCAAGCCTGAGCTGGTGCAGCCTGATCGGCGGATCCCGGCGAGACGACAGCACCACGCGCGCAGAGCTCGGCAGAATCGCGAGCAAATGCTCGAGCTGCGTGAGGGCGTCAGCTGCCCTCAGCTCATGGAGATCGTCAATGATCAGCACGAAAACTTTGGCCTGTTCCGCGAGTTCCGAGACGATTGTGTCGACAATCGCGTCGCCATCGAACGCGGGTGTAGTTGTTCGGGTTCGGGAATCAGTCGTGGCGGCCGATTGGCGGGTCGCGTCCAGAACGGCGAGCCAGAATTGCTGGGCATCCTGCTGGTCGCGCGGCACCGACACGATGGCGACCCGACGATCCTTGTTGGAGCGGTCCGACCACGTGCGTAGAAGCGACGTCTTCCCGCTCCCCGGGGGCGCCGAAATGACCGTCACCCGTTTGGTCACAGCGCGATCGAGCAGCTGAAGGAGGTCTTTCCGGTCGAGCAGGCCCCGGGCGCCCGAAACGTCTCTTGAGATCGGCTGCGGCACGTGCGCCCCCCGCTGCCTCGTCACCGAGCTCGTCATGTCGGTGCCACGGTCGAGTGCTTCGATCAGGTTAGGTGGTCGGATGACGCTCTGAACTGTGTCCGAACCTCGCTGTGGGCTCCCCATCGACATGCCCGAGCTCTGCGAGCCTCACGGCCGCAAGGGACGGGATCTCCGAGATCCTGACGATGCCTCGGCCGAAGCCTGCGGTGTGGCGCGCGCTCTCCCATAAGCAAGATTCCTTCAAAGAGCCGGATCAGGTTGGCGAGCGGGGCGCTGGCTGTTGTATCACGCCACCCGTGGTCAGCGCCCCCGAGGTCGATCGGGAAGAAAGGCCTGTCCTCGAACAGCGGGCTGGCATCGGCCATCGCGTCGATGTGGTCGCCAGAAAGGAGGATCACTCGCGGCCCCTCGGCCACCTGCGGATCTGATCGGAGCACCGCCGCTGCGAGCGGGTTGGCGGCCTTCACGACGCGCACACCTCGAACGAGGCCGCGACAACGTCGCTCGAGGTCCTCCGTTAAGATCCCTCGGCTCGAGGCCGTTGGTCGCGTCGATGACAATCTGGCCGCTCCATTCGAGGCCCTCCAGTGCCTGCCGAACGCGGGCCTAGAGCTGGCGCCCGTACCCGTGATAACCACACCTTTCCTCAGACCCTGCCCGACATTACCGCGCTCCTCGTCCCTGGGCGGGCGCGTCGCGAGGCGCGTACGGCCGCACTCGCTAACAGCTGGTGCCGTCAGCACCCGAGGCACGGTCAGGATCGTCTTGGGAGGTGGCGCGATCTCGGTACGCCGGCAGCGAATCCGGACGTTGCTCACCGCATCGCTGTCCTGCTAGCGTTCCGGCGATCGTGATCTAGCAGCAGGAGGTGAGACCCATGAACGCAGTGTCCACAGTGGGTGCTCCCTTGCAGTCCACGATCGCGCGACTGACGTAGTCGCCACCGGGAGCGCCCGACAGGCAATTCGCGAAAGGCGACTCCCATGAACACAACACCTTCTTCAGCTCTGCGCTTCACGTCGACGACGGCCTCCGACGCCACAGGACCGGCGCCGGCCGCTGGCGAGCGAGCGTTGGTCCTCGGTGGCGGCGGATCGACCGGCAACGCGTGGCTGATCGGCGTCATCGCCGGCCTGTTCGATGGCGGGCTGGACGTAACCACAGCGGACCTGACCATCGGGACGTCAGCCGGCTCGACGGCCGCGGCCCAGATGGCTGGCGCGACCCCGACAGAGCTGCTTGCCGCCATCCTTGCTGCTGCCCCCCAGCAACGGACCGGTCCGGTCGGATCCGACCGAGGACGCGCTCCGACCAGGCCGGTGACCGACCACCTGGAGAGGATAAGCAAGATCACCGCCTCGGCCGAGGATGCGGCTGACATGCGCCGCAGAATGGGCGCGGCGGCACTCGCCATGGATGCGGCGTCGGACGGCTCCTGGCAAGGACAGTGGCGCGCCACCGTCGCCGCGCGGCTGCCCAGTCAGCGCTGGCCGCAACGAACGGTGCTCATCACGGCGGTCGATGCTCATACCGGTGAACCGGTCGTGTTCGACCGCCACAGCGGAGTCGACCTGGCTGACGCCGTCGCCGCCAGCTGTGCCAGTGGCCTTCCGTACAGGATCGGAGACAACCGATACATCGACGGCGGCTACCGACGCAACGAGAATGCCGATCTGGCAGCCGGATACGGGCGGGTGCTGGTTCTGTCACCCTTCGGCGGCAGAACACTGCACCAACCGCTGGACTGGGGCATGCAGCTCGAGGCGCAGGTCGACGAGCTACGCGCACGCGGCAGCAGGGTCGAGACGATCTTCCCGGAAAGCAGCTCCGAGCACATGTTCGGCGTCAATGCGATGGATCTGTCGCTGCGTCCTCCCGCTGCTCGGGCTGGTTACGACCAAGGCACAGCCCTTGTCGAGGAGCTCACCGAATTGTGGCGCTGACGCACTGTCGTCGCTGACGAGGCGGACGATACTTGGCCGTAGGTAACTCGTCGCCCCGGCCGTGAGGGTCAAGGTACTGGCCGGTTGCGCCGGCAGGGACGCCGATCCGGAGACACGCAGCTTGTCCAGTTGGTTTGGTTATTGGGTTGCGGGCCTAGGACGCGCTGGGTAGAACTGGCGGCCGAACCTACAAGGAAGGAGGGCTGAGCCATGCACGCCACGCACACCGCGCTCGTGTCCTCCCGGGTGACCAGCTGAGCTGACCCCGGAGCGGGCGGGCGCCTCCAGACGGAGATCTGCCTTGACTTTGCACCAGCCTGACCTGACTCTGCGCCCGATCACCGGGCCTGATGAGCTGGACCTGTTCAACAGGTTGCCGTACGTCCTCAACGATGAGCTCGGCAGCGACTTGGCGGCCGGCCGCCGCCGCCCGGAATGGCTGTGGCTCGCGCTGCGCGGTGATCGCGTGGTGGCCCGGGCCGGATGGTGGTCGCGCGCCGGGGACGAGCACGCGCTGTTGATGGACATCTTCGACATCGACGGTGACATCGACGACGGCGTGCGGTTGTTGAACGCCGCATTGCCCGCCGTCGTCCCCGCCGGAGCGACACCCCCAGAGTATGGCCGGTTCCTCCCAGCGGACTGGCGCAACCACCAACACACGCGTCAGGCCGTCGACGACCGGATGGGCGCACTCGAACGTGTCGGAGCCAAGCTGTTCATCGAACGTCTGCGTCTGGAATGGCGACCCGGCACGCCCATCCCCGAGCTCAGCGGGCGGCTCGTCTTCCGGCCTGTTCGCAACGTGGGCGAGCTCATCGAGCTGATGACGCTCGTGCTGGACGGCACCCTCGACGCGCACAGTCGCGACAACCTGACCCGAATGACCGCCCGCCAGGCTGCTCAGGAGCAGTACCACAACGAACTCGAGCGCTACGCCAGCCCGCGCGAGTGGTGGCGGATCGCGACGCTACCGGACGGGGAACCGGTCGGGTTCGTCATACCCGCGCACAACGGCTACAACCCGATCATCGCTTACCTCGCAGTGGTGCCCGCACATCGCGGCCACGGCTACATCCACGACGTCCTGGCCACGGGTACGAGCCTGCTCGCAACGCAGAACGTTCCGCGGATCCGGGCAGCCACCGACGTCGGCAACGCGCCGATGGCGGCAGCCTTCGCCCGGGCCGGCTACGTCACCTTCGAGCGCCAGATCGACATGACCTGGCGATGAACACCTGGGCGCTGGACCTGAGCCACCCCACGTCCGGGTCCAACGCCCGCTGGAAGGTTTAGGAAACCCGGACGGGAGCCGAGCGTCCGCAGGGCCCCGCCGAGTATCCGGCAAAGTCGGGCGCATTTGCGGAGTGCCTGAACTCAGGGCCTTGCTTTCCCCAGTAGCCGCCACAGTTGGCGCCTTCGCTGACGGAGCCGTAGCCGTCGAGGCTGGAAAGACATCGGAGTGTAGGTAGCGGTCAGGTCGCTCTCCTCGAGTGCGGTTGATCGGTGTGGGTACAGACTGGGACCACTGCGAAACTCATCGCCGTCGACTGGCCAAGGTGTTGTGTAGACGCTTCCCCTTCGTCTCGCCACACGCGTCGTGTCCCGGGCATTCCGGAACCTCGCTCTGCGGAAGAGCGGCAACTCAGACGGCGGTCGCCAGCGCCCACAATCGCAGTGGCGTCGTCGCCTACTCGGACGAGTTCCCATTTGGCGTCGTGGCTCCGTCCCTGACCGGAATCGAAGATCCGCTCCCTAGATGGATCCGTGTCGGTCTACCGTCCCGGCTTGCTACGTTGCTGCTGTGTCGAGTTGGGGGACGAGGCGGGCGTGAAGGCGGTCGTCTACGACCGGTACGGCTTGCCTGATGTGCTGCGGGTCGAGGATGTCCCGGTACCCACGCCCGCTGCCGGCCAGGTGCGGGTGAAGGTCGTCGCCACCTCAGTCAACCTCAGCGACTGGGAGGGTCTGCGGGGGTCGCCCGGGTACGCGCGGATCGGCGGGCTGCGTTTCCCCGCTCGCCGGACCCTCGGATCGGACATCGCCGGCGTGGTCGACGATGTCGGGGACGGGGTGACCCGGTTCCGACCCGGAGATGAGGTGTATGGCGACAACCTCACGCTGAAGGGGGGCTTCGCGGAGTATGCGCTTGCGCCGGATTCCGCGCTCGCCCTCAAGCCGGCGC
The DNA here is from genome assembly GCA_963799425.1 of uncultured Actinomycetota bacterium. GTDB lineage: Bacteria > Actinomycetota > Actinomycetes > Jiangellales > Jiangellaceae > CAVWSM01. The sequence goes on from CAWCXA010000012.1 coordinate 47,393, forward strand.
AGCTCACGTTCGCTCAGGCGTCGAGCATCCCGCAGGCGGGCGCGATCGCCTTGCAGGGCACGGCTAGGGCCGTGGCGGGTCGCCGGGTGCTGATCAACGGCGCTGGCGGTGGGTCGGGATCGTTCGCGATTCAGCTCGCCAAGCGGCTCGGTGCCCACGTCACCGGTGTCGACAACGCCGCCAAGCTGGACTTCATGCGGTCGGTGGGCGCGGACGACGTGATCGACTACGGCCGGGACGACTTCACCCGGTCCACCCAGCGGTACGACTTGGTCCTGGACCTGGTCGCGCACCGGTCCGTTTTCTCGTACCGGCGGACGCTGGCGCCCGGCGGCACGTATCGATGCGTTGGTGGGTCGGTGCCCGCGCTGCTGCGTGTGCTCACCGTCGGCTGGCTGGTTGGGCGGCTCACCGGTCGGTCAATCGGCATCCTCGCCGTCAAGGAGGGGCCGGCGCACTTCGCGCCGCTCGCCGCCCTCTGCATTGCCGGGGATGTCCAGATCCACATCGACCGCACCTTCGCGCTCCACGAAGTTCCCGCCGCGCTAGCCCACGTCGGTGAAGGACGCGCCCTCGGCAAAGTGGTTGTCAACCTCTCGTGACACAACTCGAACGGTCCACCGGCTGGGCGCCACGCTGTCGTAGTCGTCCTCGATAATCGCGGCCGATGCCTGGGTCGCCCAGCGCAGCAGTTCGAGTCGGCGCGACCGCGCCATCACCGGACCAAGCGGGTACTGGTGTGACGGGGTTACGTAGACCAGCCGCGCTCGAGGCGGAATCGCTTCGACGACGATCCCGTACTCGTCGACAGGGACGCCGACCACCCGGAGTCCGAGGCTACGCAGCAACGCGACCACCGGCCGGTAGCCAGGCTCCTCGACGGCGACCACAGATCCAGGGTCCACGAGTACGCGCGCAACAAGGTCGACCGCGTGTCCGGCACCAGAGGTGACGACGATCTCGTCGGGTCGGGCCGTGGCCCCACGCGAGCGGGTCACCCAGCTGGCCAAAGCCTGGCGCAGGCACAGGTTCCCGCCGGATCGCCGTACTGGTGCGGAGGTTGATCCAGAGCGTGGACCATGCACCGGCGCCAAACCGTCGTGGGGAAGAGTGACCGGTCGACGCTGCCAGTTCGCAGATCGAATCGGCCCTAATCGGAGGGATGTATGTCGAACGGAGTCACTGCCGCGGCGCGCGCTGTGGGGGCGAGCGCGGAAGCCGGGCGTCGGCGCCGGACCGGCATCGGAGCTGTACTGACGACGGTTCCACCCCCGGCATGGCCTTCGGCATATCCCTCGGCGACCAATCGGTTGTAGGCCTCGGTGACCGTCGAGCGCGACACCTGGAGATCGGCGTCGACGCTCCGCGTCGCGCCCAACCGGTCCCCTGGAGTCAGCTGCCCCTCGACAATCGCGCCCCGGAGTTGGTCGTACAGCTGCACGCCCAACGGCCGAGCATCGTCCGGATCGACGAACAGCTCCACGAAGCGAACGTACTTGGACTGCCGAAGATGGGGTGATTGGGAACAGTTGGGGTAGCCATCGCGATCCTGTATTGGGTTACCACCAGCTGAAGTCTTTCGGCGTCGACGTCGAAAAGTGTCTCGGTTGCCACGTACAGCTTCGTGCCGCGGCGTGCACGGCTGGCCGCCACGTTCAGGGTTTTCGCGGGTGGTGTCGTCGGTGACCAGGACGTGCGCGGTGTTGATGGTTGCGCTGTGGACGCGGTGCGCGGTGGCGGCGTAGCCGAGTTCGACGTCTCGTTCGACGTAAGCTGCCGGAAGTCGGGCCAGGCCGCGGTGACGCAGATCCTTGACCTCGATCGAGCCGTCGTCATCCAACGTCGTAACCTGCCAGCGGTCGCCGTCCTTGACGAATCCCGGTTGCAGTTCATTACGGCGGTACGCAGGTTTCGTCGGCTGACGACCCAGTCCCCCCACCCCGGCGCGGCTGCGGTCGTGCAACTCGACCCCTGCCGCGTCGACACCACCGGAGGCAACACGGTCGAGGCGGGCCGAAGGTTCATTGCGGTGGCTTCCTCCTTCGTCCCGGCCACCGACACGGGGTGTCCAAGTCCTGCGGCCTGGTCAATACGCCACCTCTCGTGGTCGAGCATTGCCTCGCGGCTGCCGGACCGGATCCGGTTATGGCGCGCGTAGAACCCGATGGCGTCTGTGTCGCAGGGGCGCAGCTGCAATGTGGCTTGCCTTCGGCCGGGTCGGCGAAGCGGTGCAGCTCGGTGAGTTCGACCGCGCCGACATCGTGCACCAACAGTCGCAAGGCGCCGCCGTACTCGACGGCCGAGTAGCCTGGCGGCTGGTGTCCGCGTGCAACGGCGGCATTCTCATGTGTCAGGCGCGCGCACGCGAGGCGCGACAGTGGAGACTCGGGTTCGACCTACCCTGGGTAAGGCGTTGCGGATCGACGAGCAGAGAGCGACAGCGGTGAGCATCCACCTGTCCGGCGGAGGGGCCACACCGCGGCGGATCGTGGTCAGTTGTGATGTCGCGGGATGCCCAGTACAGGTGGAGCCCCCGGCGGCAGAGCGGTGGCGTAGCGACGCTGATGCCCAATCCTGGGCTCGTGAACACACAATCGGCTGGACGCATGACCCAGTCCGCGGAACCGACTACTGTCCCGAGCACGCCGAGTTCAGTGCGTCCCCAGCCCCGGGGGCGGTAGCGCCTCGACCGAGCGCGACCGTGCGCGACCGTGCGGGGAATCCGGTAAACCGCGACGAATATGCCGCGCAATTGCGAGTACAGCTCGCAGAGGATTCTCAGACATTCGGTCCGCCCCTCGTGCTTACGCCCGCCCAGGCTGATGTCATGGCCCGACTACTCGACGAACTTGCCGGCGTCTACAGGGGCGAAGACCTTGCGGCGCTCGCCAGCGAACTGTCCCAGATGCTCAACAACCGTCCCGGCGACCCGGAATGACCGCCCCGCTCCGTTCCCTACGGTCGCTCGATCACGGGCGTGCGGGCTCGATGGGCGCGACGGAACCAACCTGAGCCTGGCGCGGCTACGGTGCCGGCGAGCAGGTTTCGATTTCGTTCACGATCGTGTCGATGCGGACGAAGCACCAGCCTGGGCTAAGGCCCAGGGCCTTAGGGATCTGGCGGCTCCCGCTCTCTCGGCCAACGGGACGGCGCGCCGCCACGTCCACTGGGCGGTAGAAGCGGCGAACGAGCGGCTCAGCGGAGTCGAGCGGAGCGCAACTACACCATCTTCCAGAAGTGCTGGCAGCCGGACAGCGAGGTTCTGACCGCCACGAGCAAGCTCGCACGCAAGCCGCTCGCAGACAAGTGCGCGATTGAGATCGGCGGTGTGAACACGTCGCGGCGTGCATGTGCAGCCGGGTCCTTCGACCGAGGAGGCTGTGGTGGGGTACGAACCGAAGAACGCGACGGCAACCACAGTTCTCAACGAGAACGGCGAGACCACCTAAGACGGTCCACTCGAAACGGGCCGGACCTTTACCACGATTCAAGTTGACGCCGTCGATGCCGCCATCACCGGGGATGTACCGTCCCCGCCACCGGTACTCGGCGCGCAGCCAGTCGTCCAGTTCGGTCATGCCAGCGCCGACGTCCTCGATGGTCATGTCATGGGTGAGGCCGTTCGCGATCATCCAGTCGGTAGCGGCGCGGTACCGGACAGCACGGCACGCGTACTTGCCGGTGCGGTCGTCGACGTGGGAGTCGCATGACTGAGTGGTGGAGGTCCAAGTCATTGGTGAACCCAGCCTTTCTGGATCAACAGGTCGGGTCATCAGCCCTGCCGTGAAGGTCCATGTCTGTGGTCAGTGCAGCTATTCGGTGGCCTTCGCCGCCCGCTGGATGACGCGTGTCACCGACTTCGGATCCGAGACCAGGCCTAGGTGGCCGCCCTTGAATTCGGAGATGGTGGAGCCCGCGTGGTCGGCCATGGCTCTTTGCGCGGTTGGCGGGATGACCCGGTCCACGGTCCCGACGAGGTACCACGACGGGATCGTCCGCCACGCGGGGATTCCGGACGGTTCGTTGAGGGCACCCAGGGTGACCGGCCGTTGGGACGCGGACAGCACCGCGGCCTCGTCGGCGGGCAGCCCGTTGGCGAACGCGGTGGGGAAGATGGACGCCTTCAGATATACGTCGGAGTCCGGCGTCGGCGGAAGGGTCGCGGGGACGAAGTCGAACACAGTGGTGGGATCGGGGACTGCGAGTGCAGACTCTGGCCCGGCAAGCGGCTCTACGGTCTGACCTTCGTCGGGGACCAACCCGTCGACGTAGACGAGGGCCCGGACGTCGGGATTACCGGTGGCAGCGTTGGTGATGACCGCCGCGCCGTAGGAGTGGCCGACGAGTATCACCGGGCCGGTGTGCGCGTGGAGGTAGGCGGCCAGGTAGGCGGCGTCCCCGGACAGCGACCGTAGGGGGTTCGGCACGGCAGCGACGGTGTAGCCGTCGTCCTGCAGCCTCTCAACGACCCCGCGCCAGCTCGAGGCGTCGGCCCAGGCACCGTGCACGAGCACCACGGTGGGCTTTGTCTTCCCCGGCCGAGAGTCGTCGGCGATTGCACCGTGCGGCCGGACGACGGCGAGGGCGGTAAGGAGGATGCCGGCGGCGATACCGACGGCGACGCGGCCAATCCGCGATAGTGATGCGGCAAAAGCTGACATGGTCGGGTCCTGTCTCTTGGTGTTGTGGTTGCCTCCTGGGCCGGTATGCCCTGGCGGTTTGCGGGTCTGGACAGTCCGCAGTCGAAATTGACCGAAACACTGGTGGCTTAATAGCCGGGGATAGGTCCTTGGGTGACGCCGGCCGAACCGGGGTCAGTGATCGGTGCGCCGGCCGGGGAGACGACGGACCACACGCCGCCGTTGAGGTTCAGTCCCTCGCCGTTGGTCTGGCCGGGCGCGGAGTCGCCAACGAAGGTGTAGACGGGGTGTCCGGCGACCGTGAGCTGGAGAGCTCCGCCCGGTCGTGTGGTGGTGCCGAGCTTGCCGGTGAGTCCGGGGAGCGACGCCGGCAGCGACGCTGGCGCCGGAACGAACGGCCAGGACGCTACGCACGCCGCATCCGTGCAGGTCGACTCAGTGCTCGTGTCGTTGGCGAAGTCGTAAACCGTTCGGCCCTTGCCGTCGACGAGGATCGTGCCAAGCGACGTGGCCTGCGCGCTCACCGCGTCCCCCGTGGCTCGCGGCGCTGCCACCGACCCGGTGGAGCCGCCGGAGTCGCTGCCGCAGCCGGCCGCGGTCAGTGCGAGCGCAATCGCCGCGATGGACATCGCCTTGACCTGGCGACGTCCGCGGCAAAGTGTGTCGGACTCCCTCTCGGTGATCACTGTTGTGCCTCCTTTGTGAGCTGGCCTGGTCTTCACCACTCACACTCGTGCTGGTGGAGGCGCGTCGCCCCAGTGAAGACCCGGGCTCGTCCCCTGGTCCGCCGACCAAGGCACCACCAGACCGGCGTGGTGGACGCACCCAGGGCGCCATCCCGTTCTCGACACCCGAGTCACGGGCGGAGCTCCGATCGAGGGCGCCGCCCCTGGCGTCCCCTTCGGGCGTGCTCGACACTTGTCCTGTGCCAGTGCTGCGCGGTCGGCAGACCGAGTGCGAGGCTCTGGACCTGCTGGTGGAGGCGGTGCGGGCGGGTCGGAGTTCGGTGCTCGTCGTGCGCGGCGAATCCGGAAGCGGCAAGACGGCGTTGCTGGAGTATCTGCGAGATCGGGCGTCGGGGTGCCGCGTGGCAAGAGCCGTGGGCGTGGAGTCGGAGATGGAGCTCGCGTTCGCGGGCCTGCATCAACTCTGTGGCCCGATCCTCGATTCGGTGGAGCAGCTGCCCGTCCCGCAGCGGGATGCCTTGCGGGTGGCGTTCGGGTTATCGTCGGGCGAGGCCCCGGATCGCTTCCTCGTGGGTCTGGCCGTCCTGGGCCTGCTGTCCGAACTGGCGGATGAGCGGCCATTAGTCTGCTTGGTCGATGACGCGCAGTGGCTCGACCGGGGCTCCGCGCAGGCTCTGGCGTTCGTCGCACGACGGTTGATGGCGGAGCCTGTCGCCTTGGTGTTCGCGGTACGTGAGCCCAGCGACGAGCGCGACCTGATCGGCTTGCCGGAGCTCCTGATGCACGGGCTCGGCGACGCCGATGCGCACGACCTGCTGAGAATGGCGATTCCAGGACGACTGGACGAGCGGGTGCGGGACCGGATCGTCGCCGAGTCACGCGGCAACCCGCTCGCTCTGATGGAGTTGCCTCGTGGGTTGACCTCGACAGAGCTGGCGGGCGGCTTCGGACTGCCGGACACAATGGCGCTCTCGGGTCGGATCGAAGAAAGCTTTCGGCGGCGGCTCCAGTCCCTTCCCGTGCCGACCCAACGGCTGCTGCTGGTGGCGGCGGCCGAGCCGATCGGCGACTCGGCCTTGCTGTGGCGGGCAGCTGACCGGCTCGGCATCGGCCGCGACGTGGCGGCACCGGCGCAGGCCGCCGGGTTGATCGACATCGGTGCCCGGGTCCGGTTCCGTCACCCGCTCGTACGCTCCGCGGCCTACCGGGCCGCAGCCCTGGATGAGCGTAAACAGGTGCATCGGGCACTTGCCCAGGCGACTGATCCGCAGGCCGATCCTGATCGCCGTGCGTGGCACGGCGCCCACGCCGCATTCGGGCCCGATGAGGACGTCGCCGCCGAACTGGAGCGATCGGCCGGCCGGGCGCAGAGCCGCGGCGGCGTCGCGGCAGCAGCGGCGTTCCTGCAGCGAGCGACCGAGCTGACACCCGACCCGGCGCGTCGCGGAGCGCGGGCTCTCGCCGCTGCGCAGGCAAAGTTGGAGGCCGGCGCGCCTGACGCGGCGTACGAGCTGCTCGCGACCGCGGAGATAAGCGCGCTTGATGAGCTTCAGCGCTCGCGGCTGGAGCGGCTGCGCGCGCAGATGGTGTTTGCCCGTAAGCGGGGCAGCGACGCACCGCCCTTGCTGCTCCACGCCGCCAAGCGCCTCGAACCGCTTGATTCCAACTTGGCGCGTGAGACCTATCTCGATGCGCTCGGAGCGGCCATCTTCGCCGGGCACCTCGGCCGGAGCAATGGGGTGCTCGACACGGCCGAGGCCGCGCGGGCGGCGCCCCCGGCACCGCAGCCACCACGCGCGATTGACCTGCTGTTGGACGGCCTCGTGACCCGGTTCACCGAGGGCTACGCGGCGGGCGTGCCCCCGCTCGAGGCAGCACTACGTGCGTTTCGCCGACAGGATGACACCGGTTCGGACAACCTGCGCTGGCTCGGACTTGCGTGCCGCGTCGCAGCGGATCTGTGGGACGACGACGCTTGGCACCGGCTCGCCGACCAGCATGTCCGGCTGGCTCGCGATGCCGGCGCGCTTAGCGTCCTCGCCGTCGCGGTTACCTACCGCGCCGGCGTGCATGTGCACGCCGGAGAGTTCGCCGCGGCGTCGGTGCTGAACGACGAGTCGGATGCGATCGCGCAGGCAACGGGCAGTGCGCCACTCCGATACACCTCGCTCGTCCTCGCCGCGTGGCGCGGCGAGGAGGCCCGGACGTCGGACCTGATCGAGGCCAGCGTCCGGGACGCGACCGCCAGGGGTGAGGGAAGAGCGATTACGATCGCGGACTACGTGACCGCGGTGCTGTATAACGGTCAAGGCCGCTACGAGGCCGCGCTCGCGGCCGCCCGAAGAGCATGCGAACACGACCAGCTGAATCTGCTCGGCTGGGCACTGATCGAGCTGGTTGAGGCGGGCGCCCGAAGCGGCAAGACCGAGGTGGCCGCTGCCGCCCTCCGACGACTAGGCGAGCGGACACGTGCCAGCGGCACGGACTGGGCGCTGGGGATCGAGGCCCGCTCGCGCGGCCTGCTGAGCAATGGGCAGGTTGCTGAAGCCCTTTACCGAGAGGCCATCGAGCGACTTTCCCGGACCCGTATCGCCGTCCATCGGGCTCGAGCCGAACTCCTCTACGGCGAATGGCTACGTCGCGAGAACCGGCGCCAAGACGCGCGCGAGCAACTCCATCGCGCGTACGAGATGTTCAGTCGCATTGGCGCCGAAGCATTCGCCGAACGCGCCCGCCACGAGCTCCTGGCCACCGGCGAGACCGTGCGCAAACGGACCGTTGAAACGCTCGACGAGCTCACGGCCCAGGAGGCGCAGATCGCCCGGCTGGCCCGTGCGGGGCAGACGAACCCGGAGATCGGCGCCAAACTCTTCATCAGTCCGCGCACCGTCGAGTGGCACTTACGCAAGGTGTACACCAAGCTCGACATCAGCTCCCGCAGAGAACTCGACGACGCGCTGCCCAGCGACGAGGGCGCCGCCCAACCGGCATAGCCGACGACGCCCCCGCCCTGCGCCGGCCCCGGATGGCCGCCGGCGTCGGCCGGAGAGATCGTGACGGCGGAGACATTCGGGCGACCATCGGTGGCGGGGCCCTGCTTCACATGTGCGTGCCTGGGGATGGCTGAACCGCAGGCGCCGGGCATCCGACCAGGGCATCCACAGGCGCGACGGTCCTCCTGAAGCACGACCCTGATGCCAGTACCAGTCCCAACTGGCATTCACAGATGCCGCGAGCATCAGAAGGAGAGGACGACATGTCAGTCACTCCACTTCGCAGTGGCGTCAAGGAAAGCACCCACGCCCGTGGGCTGGCACATCCGCAGCGCCGGGAGTTGGCATATCGCGCCAGCGACGGTCTCGAGGTGACGCTCCTCTGGCATACGGCAACCGACGAACTCGTGGTCTGCGTCTCCGACCAGCGTTACGGCGGCCAGTTCGAGATCCGCCCTGAACGCCATGGGGCACTCGACGCCTACTACCACCCCTACGCGTATGCCGCCGCCTTCAACGAGGTACACCACCAGGGCGACTCGCTCGCAGGCTAACGAGGTTGTCCCGGACGAGGAGTTTGTCGAAAACGCGATGCGCGAGAGCGCGGATGGCCTTCTGGTCGATGGGCGAGCGCCAGGGATGGGAGCGGTCCAGTCGGTGATTCACCCCTAGGTCGATAACCCCTCTCGCCACGGATGACCGCGCTCGTCGAGCGAATGGCGAGCGAGTGATTCATCCCTCGGTCCGGTTTGCCGTCGCCTGCTCGATCCTCGTCGTCCAACTCCGAGCACATCAGAACCCTGGGGCGGCGGGAAAACAACGGACCCGGGGAACGTCGTCCGAGCACCTCGCGGCTATCGCTGACGTTTGGGCATCACGGCGCCGTGTGCAGTGGGCGCTGTCGGATGTAACTCGCGTGGGACACCGCTGTGCAGGGCCGGCTCCCGCAGTGCAGGCGACAGTGCCCTCGCTCAGTCCGACGTGTTCTCGCTCATCCAGGAAGCCTCCTGCGCCGCCCTGCCACCGTCGGTGCGCTGCGAGGCGATCTGTCGGGCGATGTGGCGCGCATCCCGGTTCACGCCACCGATCAAGGACGAGGCCGCCGTGGACAGGAAGAATAGGCCGATGAAGTAGAGCCCAGGCTCCGATCGGACGACTCCGCGCTCATGCCTAGGTTCGCCGTCCGGATCGAAGACGGGGAGATCGATCCAGCTCAGGTCAGTAATGAAGCCGGTGCACCAGATCACGTTGGCGACGTCGAGGTTTTCACCGTCTGCGAGCATCGGCAGACCCTCGCATACGCCGGTCATTCGGGGCACCCGCGTGATTCCCGCCCGGATGAGGTCCTTCCGTCTGACCCGGGCGAGCGGGAGGCCCCGGCCGCTCAGCCGCTGTCGAGCCTTCCGGCCGATCGGCGTCCGCACGGTGAGGACGTGCGAGAGCAGGAACCAGAATGGCGGCGTGAACAGCCGATCCGGGCCGCTCCCGGCGCGGACCGGCTCCTGGCCGGTATCCCGGCCGGACAGCCAGGTCTGGTGATCTCGTGACGATTCGAGCGCGATCTCGGCCCCCGAATTTCCGGCGCCGACCACCAGGACGCCGCCATCCCGTAGCTGCGACGGGCTACGGTACGCGCTCGAATGGAGTTGCACGATGCTCGAATCGAGCTCACCAGCGAACACCGGAATCCGTGGGGTCTGGTAGCCGCCCGTTGCCACCACCACGTTGTTCGCCCTGTACCGGGTCCGCCCGGATGTGACCACGTACCCGCCGTCCTCCCGGGAGAGCCCGTCAACGCGGATCCCGGTGCGGACCGGAAGCCGGAAGCGGGCCGCGTACGACTCGAGGTAGTCGGCCACCTCGTCCTTCGTGGGGTACGACCATCCCGGCCCCGGGAACGACAACCCGGGCAGCCCGTCGTAGCGAGCGGGCGTGAACACCCGAAGCGAGTCCCATCGCGTACGCCAGGAGTCGCCGAGTCGCCCGTGGGCGTCCACGATGAGAAAGGACCGCCCCTGTTTCGCCAGGTGGTATCCCACTGCCAGCCCGGCCTGGCCGGCGCCGATGATCACGGTTTCGAAGCGCTCGGGGCGACCGGTGCTCGCCATGGCTATGCCTCCCCTGCCTGGTCCGGGTCGGTCGTTGCTGAGACGACTCCTACCGCTGCAAGGTATGGAGGATGCTCCGCCCCCGCATCGGCAGAACCGCCCACGGGCCCACACGTCGCTGATGAGCATTTATGCCCAACGTGTCAGGCGTCCTCCTGCGCAGGTGAACGGCCGCGCGGCTGGACGAGCCCGTTTTCGTAGGCATAGGCCGTGGCGGCCGCCCGGGAAGACAGGCCGAGCTTGGCGTGGATGTTGCTTACGTGTCGAGCCACTGTCTTCTCACTGAGGAACAGTTCGTTGCCAATGCCGCGATTGGTCATCCCGGTCGCTACGAGCCGCAACACCTCCACCTCCCGAGCGGTCAGCGGATACGCCGCCTGACCCGTCGGTCGACGGGAGAGTGCTCGCACTCGTTGAAGGTCCGGTACGGCGCCAAGTTGCTCGAACACCCACGCCGCGGCCTCCAGCTCCATCTCGGCGGCATCAGCGTCGCCGAGGAGCCTGTGGGCCTGCGCGGCGAGAACCCGTACGCGGGCAGACTCATATGGCGCGTCGAGCACCTGCCAGGCTCGCCACGCATCGCGCAGTAGGGCGAGGGCGTCCGCGCCCTTCCCTTCAGCGATCAGGCAGGCACCAACAACGGACGAGGCGGATGCCTGCAACAGCACGGCGCCCAAGGTGCCGGTCATGGCCTGGAGCTCGTCGGCGGCAGCCCTGGCGGCGGCCACGTCCCCGGCAGCAAGCATGATCTCGACGTGCGCGCTGAGCAGCCGGCGCACCCGAACATGCTCTAGACGTCCCTGTAGACGTCCGACGAGAGCTTGAGCCTCAGCCATCGCCTGACGGCTAGCTGCGGCTGCCGCGTCTGTCCTGTTCTGAGCCAGCCGAAGCAGCGCCAGACCTGGCTGGGCAGCCACCCACCGGCTCGCTTCCCGGTAGCAGCGCTCGGCGTCGCCGAATTCGCCGCGCAGCCGGTGCAGCTCTGCCAGTTCGTAGAAAGCCGCACCGGCCGCAGGCTGGCCGTCGAGCAGCGCACACGCCTGCTGGGCCTCTCCCACCGCGTCGTGCCAGGATCCCTGCAGTTGCATGATCTCAGCCCTGTGCACGAGGCACTGGCCGCGGTAGGGCACCAGGCCCGGCTGAACGTCGCACCAGTGCTTCAGTGCGGTCGTCCACTCACGGGCCCGGCGGAGGTCGAAGACCGCGTGACACTTCTCGATCACTCCGCAGTACACGATCCCGGTCGTGAGGGGAGTGACCTCGTCCGCACTGACGGCCACCATCGCTTCGTCGAGGGACTCCATGCCGGCTGACACCTGGTCCGAGGCGATCAGTGCCTGTCCGCGGCACAGACGGCCGAAGGCCTTGACGTCGGGGTCGTCGAACCGGTCTCCGACTTCGACTACCTCTATGAACGTCGCCAACGCGTCCTGTGCCTTCCCCTCGTCGAGCTGCTGCAGTCCGTGAGGAAGCAGCAACAGTCCTCGCTCAGCAACGTCCTGTCCGTCGACCAGTTCGGCAGCCCTCGCGTACCACGCGGCCGCTCGTATGCCTTCGCCACGGAGCAGCAGCTGCAGGCCCAGCCAGCATGCCCGTCGGGCGGCGGCACAGGTTTCGTTCTCCTTGAGCCACATGTGGTAGCCACGAGCGGACAGCTCGTCGGCGCGCTCGTCCTCGCCCACCAGATACGCCGCCGTCGACAGCAGGTCGAGATCTGCCGGCCCCAGTGGGGCCACGCGGTCTGCCTCGGAAAGTTCAGCGAAGGCGTCGGGCCAGAGTCGCTGACGGTAAGCGGCACGACCTCGCTCGACCCGGTCGCTCGCATGGTTCATGACAAGTAGGCACCTCTATTGACTACCCTGCCACCGGCTGCCCGCTGGGTCTTCTGCTATGTCTCGAAATCGGCTACACAGAATTACCCAATTCCCGACGGTGCGAAATTCTCCCGACGCGGTCGGGCCCGGGCTCTCCCTAGCGTGGCTAGACCCATCAGCCACCGCAGGAGACTTCGATGCACCGATCCGTCACCGACTCGGACACGACACGACGGAAGCTCTGTGACCAGGCAGCCGAGCAAGACCTCCTCCTGTCCGCAGTTGCAGGGCCCGCAGCAATGGCCGCTCCGCTGGCGACAGCATCATGACCGCGGCCATGTACGACGTGATCGTGGTCGGCGGTCGCTGTGCGGGATCCCCGACCGCCATGCTGCTGGCCCAACGCGGCCTCCACGTGCTGCTCGTCGACCGGGCGAAGTTTCCAAGCGACACCGTGTCCACCCACCTGGTGCACCCACCGGGCGTCGAGGTCCTTAGGAGATGGGGACTCCGCGACAAGGTCCTGGCCGTGGGGTGTCCACCGATCGACACCTATGCCTTCGACTTCGGGCCGGTCGTGCTCAGCGGCGCACCAGGGACACAGGACTCGCCCGTCGCCTATGCACCGCGCCGCACGACGCTCGACGCCACGCTGTTCGAGGCCGCCGCAGCGAGCGGTGCCGAGGTCCGCGAAGGGTTCACAGTGACTGACCTAGTCATCGTTGACGGCCAAGTCAATGGCATCAGAGGCCACACCAGGGACGGGCGAACCCTCTCCGAGAGAGCACGCATCGTTGTGGGAGCCGACGGGCTGAACTCTGTCGTGGCAAAGCAAGTGCATTCACAGAGCTACCAGGTCAAGCCGCGCCTCTTGGTCGGATACTACGGCTATTGGAGCGGGCTACCGATGAATGGGCGATTCGAGGTCTACAGCCGACCGGGCCGGGCGTTCGCGGCCTGGGACACCAATGACGACCTGACCGTAGTCATCGGAGGCTGGCCGTACGCCGAGTTCGAGAAGAACCGCGCCGATATCAAGGCCCACTACTACGCGATGTTCGACTTAGCGCCCGGCTTCGCGGAACGCATCCGTGACGCCACGCTCGAGACCCAGTTGGTCGGCGCCGCCGTGCCCAACTACTTTCGCAAGCCGTACGGTCCAGGATGGGCGTTGGTCGGCGACGCCGGCTACAACAAAGACTTCATCACCTCCCAAGGCATCCAGGACGCCTTCCGCGACGCAGAGCTGTGTTCTGCCGCGATCGCTGACAGCCTGGCCGGAAAGCACGACTATGACGAGGCGATGAGCGACTACCAGACGGTGCGCGACCGGAGCGTCGCGTCGATGTACGACTACACGACCGACCTCGCCACGCTGGCGCCTCCACCGCCCGCTCTCGCCGCACTCCTTCAGTCCATCGAAGGCGACCTGGACGCGACGGACGCCTTCGCGCGCATGAACGCGGGGGTCATCACACCCACCGACTTCTTCGCGCGGACCACCGACGCAGCGTCCGACTAGGCAGAGGCAGTCGCGGCCATCGGGCCCGTCATGTGCTTGAGCTTCGGGCAGATCCCGCATCGGGGTTGTCGCAGCGGAAGGGCGCCTTGCCACGAGCTCCGTGGTAGTAGAAAGTCCGACCAGCCGCGCGAAGGATGATCCGGTAGCCGTCGACCAAAGCCTGGGCGTACATCATGCCCGGCTTACGACATCCCAGGGATCCGCCGGACCACGTCACAAACTCATGGGTGACGACATCGACCGCTGCAGGGTCGATCCCTGTGGCCGTGATTCCCTGGCGACTCCCCCGGTCACCGGATGAGTCAGCATCGATCACGTCCGCAATGGCCTCGGAGACGCCCGAGGCTTCTTCACGTGTCGTCTTACGGTCGCTCGATCACGAGTGATCGCACTGCAACGTGCGGGTCCTGCAGCGCAAGGTTCTGCAGCGTGTCGGTGGCGAGCGCGCTGTCCCCTCCGGCGCGGATGACGGCAGCCAGCAGCATCACGGTGTTGTTGCGGAACGGGCTGAGGTCGAGGTCGAACGTCGCCACGGCCGAGCGGGTGTTGTCTAGGTCCTGACCTATCAAAGTCTTGCGGCGTGTAGCAGCGTTGGTGCCGACGAACCGCCAGCCACCGTCGATGGCCTGCGCAGTCGTGCCGGCTGCTGAGTTGAGCACCTCGTCGACAGCGCCCGCCCACGGGACGTTGGCCGTGAACCATGTCGTCGGGTCGTCGCGACGCGGGATCGGGTCCCCGGGGGCTCGGGTCCATCGCAGCAGCGTCACGCGCAGGTCAGCGCCCAGCCGTGGGTCGAGGCCGCGGTGGTGCACCACCACATCGACCTTGTGCGGCACGGCCTTCACGATCATCGAGACGCTGGTGACGGCGCCCTCGACGAGCTTCGGCGTCAGCTCCAGCAGGTCGGCTTCGGTCGGTGTCCGATCGGGCTCGGCGACGGTCGCCCACGGCTCGGCGGTGTCATGTGGCGGCACCATGACCGTGCCCCAGAACGCCGCGTCGATGCGCATGCGGCCAGTGACTGGGTCCGCCGGGGCGCCCCAGTCCCGCAGCACGTCCTCGAAGTAGAGGTCCCACTCACCGGTCGCCCGGATGCGGTCGTCGCCGAAGCGCGAGCGGAGCGCCACTTGGAAGCGGCGGAGGTTCTCAGTCGGTCCCGGCGCGAACCGGCTCAATGGCGCAACCGGCGGCGGCAGCGCCGCGGGCGAAACCCGCGGGCGGACGTCGGGGCTGCCGTGCCACGACCGGTCGGTGACTTCATCGCGCTGCTTCTCGATGGCCCGCACTCGGTACCGCAGGTCGTCGTCATGCGCACGTAGGTAGGTGAGATCGATGACGTCTGCACCGAGCCGCAACTCCCACACTCCGCGAGCAGCGATGCCGGCGCGCAGCAGCCGCAGCCCGCCATTGTCGAACAACGACAGGTCCTCGACCGCTGCCTCGGGCAGGCCGTTCACGAGCGGCCGCCATGCCCATGACAGCGGCGGGCCGAGGGTGCGTACGCCGTGCCACACGCCAACCGTCGTACCGACATACACGTCGCTCGGGTTTGCCGTGTCGCAGCGCACCGCCGTCACTGGTGCCTTCACCTCGGCACGCAAGCCGGTGGGATGCCACGTGTCAGTGCCGTCGAACCACCACAGGGTGTCGACGGCCTCGTCATCCGGGTCTCCCACAGTGCCGAGATAGGCGGCGCCCTTCGGTCCGTGCATCGCGCCGGGGCCGTCGAGGTTCGGCTCGACGTCTGTCCACACGACGACGTCCTTTATCGGTCCCTCTGCCGAAGTCTCGTCCTTCTTGTTCTTCGCGTTTCGCTCGAGGATCGGGTCGCGGCTCCACGAACCGGGCCCGCCCGCAGCATCGCTCCCGGCGACCCGCACCATGCGCTCGATGCGGCCCTCGCCGAGGATCCACGCCACGTCGGAGGTCGCCCACTTGCACACCGTGACCGCCTCACCGAACAAGTCCTGGCGACGGCTGTACGTGAATGCCGTGACGGCGTCAGTGCCCGTCGGGAGCGTCACCCAGGTTGTGGCCCAGTCCTCGGTGTACCAAACCCGGGTCGTGCCGATCAGCACCTGCGTGTGAGTCGGGGCGGCGGCGCCGCCACGGGTGTGCGCGATCGTGGCCACGGTCGAGTAGAACGCCGAGTCCTTGATCTCGTCCTTGGCCTTGGCGGGGAAGGCCAACGGCGCCCCGATCGGACGGAAGGCGAGCAGTCGGTTGAAGGGGCCGCCGTCCGACGCGGTCCACTGCCCGTCGAAGAACTGACGCACGTACCGCGTCGGCAGCAGCGGGTCGATCGCGACACCACCGCCGTCCCCGTCGCCGGTATGCAGCCAGACCGCCGACGAGCCGCGCTCGATGATGCCGTTGTCCTGCAGCCCGACGACGACGTGACCCTCACACGACGGGTGCGAGGCGACATAGTTGGCTTCGATGACGGCCATGCCGGTGTTGCGAGCGACGAACGCCGACGGCTGGTCCGGGAAGATCGAGCGGAACACGCCGCCGTCACAGGCGGCCCACAGCAACCCGCCCGCGTCGGAGAAGTGCAGGTCGTGGACGTCGGCGTGGCAGCCGACGCCGATGCGCAGCGGCGCAATCGTGTGGCCGTAGGTGAGCTTGCCTGCCTTGTCGCCGACCTCGGCGGAGAAGATCGCCGCGTCCTGGGGGTAGGTGTCGCCGGTGACGTTGATGTTGGTCGCTCCTTCGAAGAAGGAGCCACCGAGGATCACTTGGTCGGCGTTGTTCGGGTCGACCCTGATCGCGAGGTCGTAGAACCCTTGGTGGCCGAGCATGTCGGGCACACCGTCGACGAACTCGGCAGTGGGTGTGCCTGCGCCGGCCGACGTCACACGGTAGAGGGCCGCTACATCGTCCTCGCCGCGGTCGTTGAACACGTACACCTTGGTCGGTGGGTCGGCCGCGGCAAGCGAGCTGCGCAACTTGGCAAACCGGGGAGTCGAGATCTTCCGGAAGTCGGTATCGCCGTCGTCGCGCACCCAAAGGCCGGCCTGGTCGCCGCGGACCCAGACCCACAGCCGCCCGGGGGGGCCGCCACCGACTGGCGGGGTCCAGAGCACGTCGGTGATGACGGCCTCGAGGTCCCCGAAGGGGTCGCCAGCAACGCGCGGCCACTCGATGCCCTGGCCACCAGCTGCCGGCCGCTCGAGGAGTCCGATCGATGTGGCAGCGACGACTGTGTCGCCGGCTGGCTCGAGGGCGAAGCGGTAGACGCCCTTCTCGAGCAGGTTCGGGGCCTCTTCGATCCACGGATCGTCGCTGATAGCTGTGGCCGGCCCGATGGCGACGAGGACGCCGATACCGCCGAGCCTCGATCCCGGGCGCGCCTCTCCACCGGGGGTGATCTCGCCGGTGCCGACAAACACCCGGTCACGGCTCTCGTCGTCGGGTGCAGCGGCGTTGAGCTCGACGAGGATCGCGCCGCAGGCGTGGCGGTGTGCGGGACGCACGATGCCTGGGGTATCTGTGGGCGCGAAGCCGCCGATCGACCGCCACGACTCGCCTCCGTCGGAGGAGTACCACACGCCGCCGTTGGCCGTCGCCGCGTAGATGCGCTGCCCGTTGGGGTGCACGAAGAGGGCCCGTACGCGTCCGCTCACCCTTGGTTTTCCGGCAGCCTGTCCACCGATCACGGTGCTCGGCCCCAGGGGGATCCACAGGTCGGTCCGTGAGTCCGCCGGGGCGAACGCCACACCGGCGCGGCGGGGCGCGTCCGCGGGTGGAGCAAGCCGCCGGCCGCTGGCCAGTGCCGCGGTCAGGCTGAGCTCGAGACGTCGGGTACCCATGAACTGCGCGCGGCCCGCCGCGTCGTCGCGCTCGGCGGCGGTGCGCTGGTGGGGCCAGTCGTAGCGGCTCATGGTGTCGACGTCCCGGTCTCGTCGGGTGTGATCGGTCGCACGCGGACCCAGCCGTCGCGGAATTCAGCCGGCGTGTCGGGCAACAGCGCCGTCTGAGTCGCAGCGAGGATCGCGTCGTTGCGCCAGCTGCCTGGGGTGTCGCGATACCAGAAGTCCTGATCTTGACCGAACACCGAGACCTTCGGCAGGCGGACCTGGCCCTCGGCGGCCAGGTCGGTCTCCACGAGCACGGGGCCGGTGCGCAAGGCGGGAGCGATGCGGGCGAGCCCCGGGCCTACCCAGTTGCGGGCCAGACTCAGGGACGTGCGGGGCAGAATGCCGCTGCTGAGGAACGCCCTGCCGACGGGGTGCATGAGCACCGTCAGCGTCACGGTCTGCCCCAGGTGCAGGAGCAAGGTGTCGCTCTCGCCGAGCACGGTGCCTGGTCGTCCCACGACGTACGGATGGTCGATGACCGCTGCTGGGGGAAGCGGCTCGCCGGGGTGCAGGAGGCCGAGTTGGCCGCGGCTGCGCCCGGCATCGAGTGCGAGCTCAGCGACAGCCTTGTCGACCGGGCGGAACCTGGCGAAGTCGTCGTCGACGAAGAAGCCGAGCACGCCATCGTCGGTGCGGGTGAGCTCGCCCAGCCTGATCGGGAACGCCACGGCCTGCAGCACCCGCTCGGCTTCGTCCCATTCGGCGCGTCGGTTGGGATCGGTGAGGTCGATGTCGTCGGGTTGCCGCAGTTCCAGCCGGAGTTGCATACGTACGACCGCAATCGGGCGGCCCACGAGCCCGGCCACGTGTTCGCTGCCGAACGACGCGAACGTGTCGATCGTCCAGAGGGTGGTGTCGATCGCCCGCAGCAACGCCGACAGTGCCGACTCGTCGCCGGCGGGTCGCCCTCCCCGGTGCGCGGCGTCGGCGGCCATCAGTCCGATCGCGAAGGAGCCAAGCGGCTGTTGAGCCGGTCCGAGCCCGTGCCGCGGTCCCGCGTCAGGTGGGCCTTCCCGGCCGGGGGCGATCTCCCAGATCACCCCACCGCCGACCGGCTCGTGCAACAGCTCGCCGAGCGGGCTGCCGTCGACACCGAACACCTCCAGGCTCTCGTCGAGGTGGTCGGGCAGCAGGAACCCCGCCACCGGGTTGACCTGCAGGGTGGGGTCGACCTCGTCGACGCGTGCCTCGATGCCCTCGACTCCGACCAGCGTCGCGGCGTCGACCAACCGGACCTGCCACCGTGCCGGACGGGTGAAGCGCGGCGAAACGGACAGCGCGCTCGGCTCGTCTGCAACCGAGTCCCGCACCGTAACGGCGACGCTGCCGACCGGTAGCTCGAGCAGCCGGCCGAAGGCGTCCACCAGCCGCGCCCGGGTGAGTCTGAGCGAGCCTGCTTCAAGAAGCACCGGCGGGCTCGTCGGGCTGGGGTTCGTCACGCCCGTTCCAGTGGCGGCCCGGCGCACCCCGTCCCTGTACGGAATGCCGAGCAGCTGCGTACGGAAGCCGTCGAGTGCGGCCGTCACGACGTCGGCCTGGGTCACTGCCTGGGCCAGGGCGGCGAGCGCCGCCTCGGTGTCGTCGTCTGCCTGGCTGGTCAACGGGTCGGCGAGATCGCGGGTCTGCTCGGCGGCCAGCCAGTCGTCGACAGCGCTCTTCAGCGTGGTCGCCGCGCCGGTTGTCAGCATGGCGCGTCCCTGCACCATGCGGGTGGTAAGCCCTCCCGTCGTGTCGCTGGATCCCTCGAGGTCGACCGATCCGAGTCGCCAGCCGTCGATCGTCGGCGTCTCGGGGCCGGTGAGTTCCACCTGCCATTCGAGCCAGAGCGGCACCCACGGCTGTGACCAGCACGTGACGCCGACCGGATCCGGGTCGGCGCCTTTGACCATCGAGAACGAGTGCACCCGGTCGGAGATCTGGGTAGCTGTGACCGATGGCTGTGACACCGGCTGTCGTTCCGCGGCCCAGTGGGGCGCGCCGCTCGGCGGCGCACCGACGCCCAACGACGTGAAGACGCTGGTGGCGCCGTCGTACGTCGCGTCGCTGCCGAAACGGATGGCTGCCTCCGCAAGCAGGCGATGCTCGACGACCTTCACGCCGGTCGCAGTCCCCATGCCCAGCTTCGGCGCGGCCACGGCCGCCAGCCACGCTGCGTGGTAAGGGTCGTGCAACACGACCTCGCGGGCGAGCGATGTGACCTCGGGTGGGATCGAGCCGTTCGCCAGCGTGTTGATGAGCTCGGCACCGGTCAGTACGCCCTGGCTTTCGGTCACGACCTGCGTGGGCCAGCGGCAGGTGAGCTTGCCGTCCGGGGAGCTTCGTCCGTCGTTCGCATGACGCAGGCTGCGTCCGGCGCCCTGCACCGCGACCATCGGGTCGGCGGGGAACGCGTGCCGGATCGCCGGCCGATCAACGACTCGCGGCTCGGTCGCGGCCATCGTGATGGGGCGCCGGTCCCACTGGTAGTCGAGCAGCTGGGCGATGCTCGACTCGACGAGGTCGTGTTTCTCGAACGCGAACTCGACCTGGGCCGATGAGGTTTGGCGCAGGCGCCCGGCGTCGGCGGCCGCGGCGGGCGGCCGCCGTACGCTGCTTGTCCGGGTGGTCGCTTGTGCACGGATGTCCGTGGCGGTGCCAAGCAGGCTGCCGCCAACGCGGCCGGGCTCGGCACGTTGCAGGAATCGGTCGGTGCCGGCGACCCCCGCGGGGAGTGAGGTGAACGCCCGCGCGTGCTCGAGCTCCTCGATCTCGACCGTGCCGTCGGGCGTGCCGATGCGGTTGATCTTCTGGGCGGTGAATGCCTCGAGCAGCCGTTCGGTGTCGCGGCGCCGGTCCTCGGGTGCGCCGGGCACGCTGGCCAGCGCGGCCAGTACGTCGCCGTCGTGCTCACCGATTGCGATACGTGCCGCCGCCGCGGGCGGTCGGCGGTCGACCTTCGGTGTCGCCGACACCGGGACGCCGTAGACCGCGCCGTGCAGCAGGCAGGCGCGCAGGTGCCACGGCGTGGTCACGTATTGCGTGAGCGCGTCGATCGCGTACGCGGACGACGCGACGAGCTCGGACTCGGTGGTGAGCACGTGGTCGACCGGCGTGAACACGTCGGAGCCGCCAGCTGCACGGGCGGTTGTCTCCGGAGCGCGGCGGTTGAAGCGACCATCCACCGTCAACCCGAGAGGGCCGCGCTGCTTGTCGAGCGTTTCGTTGAACTCCTCGACGTAGCGGGCGTCGCCCCAGTCGGGCAGCAGCCGCCAGCGCATGGAGTCAAGCAATTCCGCCAGGCTGTCGGCGCTGCGCGCACTGTCGATCGGGTCGGCTGCCGGGTCCTGCCACCACCCGGCGACCAGGTAGGCGATCGCGTCCCCGTCGACTCCGCCCGGCGCTACCTTGGCGAGGTCGTCGAGCGGGTCGAAGAACGCGAACCGGTTCCCGACGGCGTCGTACACGCCCGCCCACACGGCCGACCCGCCCACTGCTCCGGTGAGCTCCTCGGGGGCGAGCACAACGCCACCGGGTTCGGCGTTGGTCGACGCGGCGGACCCTGGCGACCACTCGGGGAGTGGCACGGCGACGGCGCGGTCGGCCTCGAGCACCCAGCCGCGTACGTGGGCCTGGGTCGCCCCCATTTCCAGGACGACGCGCAGCACCACCCACCGGTCGGGCAGTCGCGGCAGGGCGAGCCGGTTCGGGGACCCGTCGGGCAACTCGGTCAAGCGTCCGCGCAACAGTGCGTCAGGCATGGCCCAGTGCAGGTGCACGCCTGGGGGGCGGGGTTTGCCCGCGGCGAACAGGTCCGGCATCGCCTGTTCGGGATCAAGCGGCTCCTTGCCGGCGAGCAGCAGCGGCAACCGCACCATCGGCTCCGCGCTTCCGGCCCCGACGTGCAACGCCTGGAGGTCGATCGGCACCAGGAGCCGCAGCTCACGGATGAGCTGCGTGTCCCAGGTGGCGATCTCCCCGATCGACGCGTGCGCACGGCTGGCGGCAAGGAACCGCTGCGAGCGGATCGCCGCGCCTAGCACCTCGGGATCGACGTCGGTCATGACCCATCTCCGTCGGCGTCGAGGTGCCGGTCAAGCTGGGCCGTGAGCTCGACTTCCCACTCCTGGAAGGTGGTGGTGACGTGGAACTGGTCAAGGTCGAAGAACTTGATTGCCTCGAGGTCGTCGGGATCGCCGAACACCTGGCGGTACGGGAACCGCAACATCTCGAGCGCGAACTCGTGGGTCTCGACGGTCGGCCCGAGATTGGTCGCGGGCACCTCGGCCATGCGGTCGCGCAGCCAGCGCATGTCGATGACGCCGGGCGCGCCGGCGCGGAAGGGCACAGGGATGCTCGTCTCTGGCTCGAGCACGTCGCCGGTCGTGGCGTCGCGCAGGTGCACTTCGGCCCGTCGCGCCGTCGGTGGTGCGTCGGTGTCCATGCGGGCGCCGAACTGGATGCCCTGCCTCGGCTCCTCGATGTGGACCACCTCGGGCACACCGTCGAACAGCACGAGCAAGACGGCCGGCGCGAGCCGTTCCATCCGCAGCAGCTTCATCCGGTCGGGGTGCGACTCGGCCTCGGTGGTGAGGGCGTCGTCCGCGATGACATCGCGCCGGTACGCGCGTACGTGCAGCGCCGGCCAGCCCGACACGACCCGGGACCGCATCAGGAAGCCGGTGATCGTGCCACCGGCCCCCTCGAGCCGCTCCTCGCCGGTCGGCGTACGGATGGTGCGCTCGGTCTCGTCGACCTCGTCGCGCAGCTGCGGATAGACGGTCTCGAGCTGCGCCCGGTCGGTGGTGGTGATCGTGCCGACACTGAGCACACCCTGCACGATCGCGTCGGTCCAGCTGCGGTCGATGTAGAAGAACCGGATCGACTCCGGCGGGAGCAGGTCGGCGTCAGGGACGAGGTAGCTGAACGGCACACCCTTCAACAGACGAAGGTCCGCGAGGAATCGGCGTAGCTCGGCCGGCACCAGGTGATCGCCGTCGAACGGGTCGGTCTCGAGGAACTGGCCGAGCACCTGCGTCGACGCGGTGACGGCGTACTCGACGGCGGTTTCCTGGGTCAGCTTCACGGCGAGCCCTCCTGCTCCGGCCGGTCGAGGAGGTCGTCGAGCGCATCGCGAGGTCGTTGCGCCTCTCGAGCGTCGTACGGCGGACTGCCCGGGCCCCGGGTGCGCAGGTCGGGCATGGCCATCTCGGCGAGGCGCAACACCTCTGCCGTCAGCCCGTCACGCAACGCGGCGAACGCGGCCGTGTCGATGCTGTCGTGGAGCGACACCGGTACGTCGGTGTCCGCGAGCGCGGCCACGACGCCGACTGCGGAGCTGGCCTCGGCGAGTTGGGCGAGGTCGATGCCGAACCCGCTCGCGACGAACTCGTCGAGCTTGGAACCGGTTAGCCCCGCGAGCCCTTCGATCGGCCGGCCAGGGTCGGCCACTGGCCGCGTGGGCCCGCCGAACGCGACCGGCTCGCGTGCAAGCTGGTCGACGAAGAACGTCGACACCAAGTGCCGCAGGTCGCGGATCTCGCCCACACCGTCGAGATCCCAGGGCAGTGCGTCGTCGACGATCTCCCGCAGCCGGGCGGCGCCGAACTGCTCCTGCCGGAAGCGCAGCAGGCTGGCGGTGACCGACAGCTGCGACAGGGCGAGCAGGCGCCCGATCTCGAACGCGGCCGCGTAGCTGAGATCCTCCTTGCCGTCGGGGACGACGCGGCGCAGCTGGTCGGCGCTGTGCGCGACGCTGAGCGCGCCGTCGACGCGCTGCTCGCGATCCGCAGGGTGCGGCACGAACGGGCCCCGGTACCACGCCTGCGATGTGTCGCCTCGCCGCGTCTGGTGACCGAGCTGCAGATGGCCGGTGGCGATGACGGTGGTCGGGAGGGGCGCCGGGGGTGCTGCCGGGTCGGGCACGGGAAGCGTGCCGAGCAGTCCGACGTCGAGGTCCTGCATGAGTGTCTCGAACGTGGCGCCTTCGTTGGTCGTGAACGACCAGTGGGCGAGCACCGGGAACGTCAGGACGCGTTCGGCGGCGTAGACGGAGATCGGGTAGTGGAAGCCGACCGTCATCACATCGCGGACGACAGCCGCTGCGTTGGGATCGGCGGCGGCCGCCGCGATCGCGGCCGTGGCTGCAGTCGGGCTGCTTATCGACCAGGTGTCGGCAGCGGACGTCGCCCTGACTGCAGAGGTGCCGTCGATCGTGCCGGCGGTGTGTGGACGGGCGACACCGACCGCTGAGGTAGCGGCACCCGCATTGTCGCCGTCGAGCGGGCTGACGAGATCGACTGCGGCGCTTACCGCGCCGCCGGCCACCCACTTGTCGGGGTCCTTGGTGACGGTTGCCAGCACACTCCAGTCCTGGACGAGCTCGTACGTGAAGTCGAGCTCGGGTGGGCTGGGCGGCGGCAGCTCGTCGAGCTGGCCTTCGAGATTGACCAGGCACGCCTGGTAGCGGACGGGTGTACCGGTCGCGGTGTCGAAGACCGGCAGCCGGTTGGCGAGCACCACGGCAAGGAAACCGTCGTCGTCACCGTTCGCGAGCTCGGTATCGGTGATGTCGACTTCGCGGACGTGAGTGAGCAACGCCAGATCCTCTTGGCAGGGAAAGATCTTGCGTACGACCGTCTCGGTGACGGACAGGCTGAAGGCCTGCTCGACGTCGAGGTCGTTAGGGTCGAGCAGGACGGTGCCGGGCGTGACGCACTCGGCCACCGGCCTCGGCTCGCGCGACATCTCGGCCTCGCCCTCGGCGACGACGACGAGAGCGAGCCACGGCGTGGTCGACACCTCGACGGCGCCAAAGGGGTTGCGCTCCCACGGGAGCGTGCGCCGCTTGAGCACGATCTGCGGCAGCCGGTCGCCGAACGCGCCTTCAGCGTTGGCCGGTGGGAAGCTCGACAAGACCTGGTCGGGCGGCATCGTGTAACGAGGCGAACTCACCGTGATGCTCGTGTGTTCGGTGTTGACGTCGAACGGGGTGCCCGTCTGCGCGCCCACCAGTTCGTAGCCCCCCGCGGTGACCGGCGGCAGCACGCTGGTGCGCAGGATGAAGTGCCCGGTGGACGGCATCAGCGTTCTCCTGGTTCGGTCGGGCCCAGCCATTCGAGGCGGGTGATGCCGCGGCCGCCCTCGGCGACCGGGTGCGTCGCGGCATCGAGCCCCCTCGTCGTGATGACGGCGATCACCGCTTCCGCGGACAGCCCGTCTGCCCCGAGCACCCCGGCCAGCGACCAGCCCTCCTCGCTCGCCACTGTGACGACGAGCGCCTCACGGTCGTCGCCGCGCTGGGGCACGACGTCGTACGCCACGACGTTGCGCTGCTCGCCGGTCAGGACCACCGGCGGTATCAGGTCGCCCGCGGCGTCCGTGGCACGGGACGCGCCGCCGAGTGCGAGCACGAGGTCACGCCCGTCACGGACGTCGCCGAAGGCGTTGGGATCGTCCAGCACGACGACCACCGTGGTGACCGGCGCGGCGAACGTGGTTGCGACGGTGCTGACACCACGGGCGAGCTCGGCGCCCGAAACCCAACCGGCGACGCTGCGTTGACGATGGCGGCGGATGCCCTCGCCCCGGCTGCGCACGGTGCAGCCGGAGCCGATCGCCGTAGACCATCCGACGTACGGCAGCTGCATGCCGGCATGCCAGCCCCTCAAACCGGCCCTCGACAACGGCCGGGCCGCATCAGGCTCGCCCAGGCCGATGACGGCGACGCGTTCGGTGCCCCGGGCGACCGGCCATGCCTCGACGATCCGGCGGTCGTCGATGACACGCCCGCCGTCGCCAAGCGCGACGACGCGTACGCCGGGGCCGCGCACGCCGAGTTTCGGCCGCCCCGCAACTGGGTCGACGTCCCTTCGGGCGTTGGGCAGCCGCAGCACAGCGACGTCGCCGGGCCCGAGCACCGCGCCGGCCGCTCCGCGGGCAACACGGCGCCTGGCGCGCAGCGCATCGGTGAATGCCTTCAGTTGCCGGTGCGACTCACTGCCGCGGGTGGCGACCAGCGCGGGTGCGCCGCGCGCCGTCTCCGACGGCGGGATGTCGCCGGTGGGGATGAGCGTGCCCGATCGCTTGCTGGTCATCATGGCAGTGGCGGGCGGCTCGACGACCACCAAACCCGTTGCGATCGAGGCACTGCGGTCGGCCTCCACGGCGGCGAGTGTCGGCGGCGTGAGCCGCCAGATTCCGGCCGAGCCCTTCACCGTCGTACGGGTGCGCGCCCCAGCTCGTGACGCGTCGGCGAGGGAGATTGCGCCGCTGGCCGGCAGCACTGCGATCGCTTCGGCCGGGTAGACGAAGGTGTCGACGCTGGGTCGGTCCGGCGCTGCACCGATCGTGGGGATCACTGTCTTCGTGGTCGTGTCGAGTCCCTCGCCGAGCGTGCCCACCGTCGGCGGCGCCTGGCGCTCACCCCGCAGTGCGGCCAGTGCGGTGGGGCTCGCGGTGGATGAAAGGAACCGGCTTGCAGCGGTGAACGCGGCATCGACGTTTGCGGGCTCGGTTACGAGCCCAGTCAGGCTCGTGCCGGCATTGCGGATGACGTTGGCGTCGGCCGTACGGCGCTTGAAGGGCAGCGGCCGCCGGTCGTTGATTTCCACCTGGTAGTACGGGATCTCGGGACTCCCACCCGACACCGTGGCGGTGGCGGACAGATCGAGCTCGCACAGCGCCTCGATGACGTCGCCCTTCGGCAGCGGCCGGTTGTCGTCGTCCTGCGGTGGTCCCCACACGCCGACGGGGAACGACCCGAACGGCCGTGCGCTCACGACGAAGGGGAACTCGAGCACGTCGGTGTCGGTCGACCCCTCGCGGATCCAGCTCAATGCGATCCGTGGTGTCATCGCGCCTTCGTCCATCGGAGCTACGCCGAGCGTGCGGGACGGCGGGTGGCTCGTGGGGATCTCCACGACCGACGCGCCCGACCGGGTCGTGTGGCTCTCCGAGGCTGCCGGCACCACCGTGGTGAGGACCAGGCCGAACTCGGCGACCACGATGAACGGCCGGTCCGGCTTCCCGTCGGGCGTCGGGGCGCCGCTGCCCGATGGCTGGGTGCCGAACGAGGTGATCACCGTGACGGACTGCGCGGCACCGCTCGACGCGGCCTCGAGGTACTTGTCGATGAATGCTGTCGGGCTAAGCGGGGGGTCGATGTGCTTGGCCGAGCTGCCGAACTCGACCTCGAGCTCGACCGGGCCGACCTCGAATGTCGCCTTGCCGTGGAAGTCCGGGCCTTCAACATCGATGCGCGCACCGATCGAGATCGAGATCGTGACCTCGCCGAAGATCCAGGTGTCGATCGTCACGCCGGCGGAGATGCTGGCGTACACGCTGACCATGTAGTGGAACGGATCGAAGTACACGATGCCATGCGCGCCGAACTTCACCTCCGCCCAGGCCGGTCCGAAATGCGCCGACGCCTCGAAGTCGCCGCCGGCCATCACAGCCTCGGACGTGAGCGCGAAGTACCCACCGGCCTTGATGACAATGGCGCTGCTCACTGACCACTCGATGCCGAGCCGCGGGACTTCGGGGTAGCCGTCGCGGTGGAAGTCGGGGTGGTAGCCGCCCATCGTGAGCACGAACTGGCCGGCATTCGGGCCCTTGAACCAGATGACGTATGCGAAACCGCCGGTGAGCTTGACGTCGCGATACAGCAGGTATGAGTTGTCGGTGAGCTGGCCCTGCACCCACAGCACACCCTCTGAAGAGGAGAACCGCACCAGCAGCGCCAGCTCGATCGATACGAGCGCCACCTGCGGCCGCGGCAACGCCAGGCGCGCGAGGCCGAGCAGGCTTATGTCGAGCCCGTCGCCGATCTCGACGGCCACGACGGCAATGCCGTCGACGATGACGAAGCTCGTGAACGACAGCCCGGCGGCGAACCAGAACGTGCCCTGCTGCATCGGGAAGTAGTCGCCGAGCGCCCGCAGCTGTTCCATGGGGTTGCCCGGTGCCGCAGCGGTGTCGAGTGCCTTGATGAGCGGGTACTCGCCGAACACCGAAAGATCGGTCGGGACCACCAACGCCCTGTTGATGCCGAATCCCCCGCCGATGCCGGTGAGGAAGAACGCTGGTGGGCCGCCGATCGGGCCGACGAAGGCGCCGATGGCGAAGAACGCGACGAACTTCTCGCCATTGTCGGTGCCCTCGCCGTACCCGCCGTAGATGGTGATGCCGTATACGCCGAACCGGCCTAGCAGCATGCCGAGGTACTCGGTGTCGCCCGTATCCGACACCGTCTTCAACAGCCCGCCGACGATCGTCACACCCGACATGTCCGCGGACACGGCGAGACCGGCGAGGTCGATCTCCCACGATGCCGGGTTGAAGAAGTCGTTCTTCGACACCAGGTACGTGATCTGCAGGTCGTCGACGGCGCACGTCAAGCCGAACAGCGACACCGAGCCGTCGAGGAACAGGGACACGCTGTCGACGCGCTGGCTCGGCATCTCGACGCCGAAGCCGATCTGCTCGAGGTACAGCGGGCCGAAGCCCTTCTGGATCGCGATCCACCAAGGCCCGTCGCCGTCGCCGGCGCGAAGGGTGATGTGCACCGGCTCGTCGTCGTGCTGCTGCACGGCGAACGACGGCGAGAAGGCCGGCTTCGGGGGCTGCGATCCGGTGTCGGCGAGGATGCCTGCCGCAATGCTGTTGCCACCTGACGCACCGCTCGCCGCGACGGCGAGGTTGGTGAGCTGCAGCTGGACGCCGCCACCGGTGACGCCGGTCGCGTCGATCGCCGCGAACGTGTGCAGGGCAACAGATTCGACGGTGATGCCGAAGTCGAGCAGCGGTCCGGACAGCTTGCTGACACGCAATCCGACTCCGTTCACGGCGAGGCTTGGTGTGAACGTGAGATTGTTGCCGGCGGTGCTGACCGCGCCCACGAATATGCCGCCCGTACCGGCCGGGTTGTCATCGATCCACGAGTCGTCGTTCTCGAGCCACAGCGTCACGTCGCCGCTGACGAGCTCGAGCCGTTCGGCGAGACCGAGCTCGAGCCCGATGACATTGTTCTGTTTGAGGAGCGAAAGGGTGAGCCCCTCGAAGGTAACCGAGAGCCCGGCGTCGGCAAGGTTGTCGAACAGCACCAGCACCCGGTCAAGCAGCGTCGCCGGGTCGAAGACGCCGTCGACGAGCGCAGTGCCGTCGAGGAGCACTCCTTGCAGCACGTCACTGACGGTGTCGGCGCCGAGCGACGTGGCGAGCAGATCCTGCACGGCGTCGGTGGCGATGGCGACTGCGGCGACCAGGTCGATTACCGTCTCGACGACGCGGGTGGCGACGGCCACGGGGTCGGAGTTGGTGTCGATCCCGCCGAGCGGTCCGTCGCCAGCGACGAGCGCGAACGACAGCGGGTCGAGCAGCCATCGCGCGGCGAAGCGGTGCGTGGCGTCGGTGGCGAGGCCTACCGCGATGCCGGCTCCCCCCGCGGGGTTGTCTCCCGCTGCCACCTGCACGTACGGGCTCAGGATCACCCCGCCGGCATCGATGGCTGCAGGGCCGACGGTGACCTTCAGCTCGTCGAGCCCGGCCGGTGACACCGTGACGCCGAACGACAACGACTCGATGCCGGGCACGGCGACGCTTGTGGCGCTCATGCTGACTTCGGCGGCGGCGGGCGTCCAGGTCAGCGTGAACCCGCCGACCGTGACGGTGAGCTCGTTGGTGCCCGCGCCGACGGCGACTGTTGGTGGCACGATGCCGTCGACCAGCGGCGCGAGCGTGGCGAGGCCGGTCGACACGATCGACGGCACGGCGCCCGTGAGAGAGCCGACGGGGTCCACTGCCCAGGCGATGAGCGCGGGTCCGTCGAAGTGCCGCGCGGTGCCGCTGCCCGTACGCAAGGCCAAGGCGTCGCCGACCGCGGCGACGGTGTCGCCGACGTCTCCGGGGACCTCGGCCAGCCGGTCGAGCACGAAGGGCAGGGCCGCCTCGGCCGCGGCGGCGAGACTGCCGAGGCCGGCGAAGGGCAGCAGCGGGATGTCGGCACCGGTGGTGGGGCGCAGGAAAACCGCGATGCCGGTGTCGGCGAGTGACACGTGCACGGCCTGTCGACCCGGGTCGGCACCGTCGAGACCAAGGTGAAGGGCGAGCACCGGCCGAGGTGGGCCGGTTGAACCGATGACCAGAGCGGCCGTGACACCACCGACAAGGCGACCGGTCGCGCCCGCGGGTGGGGTGAAGGCGCCCGTGTCGACGCTGGCTTCGAGACGGATCGCGTCGCCGTCGGCACGAACCGACACGACGACACCTGGGGTGAAGGTGATCGGGTCCCCGTCGGCACCGGCGAGCCCGAGCAGGGGTCGCATGGCGTCGAACAGCGCCTGCGCCTTGACGGGCTGGTTCGCGATGGACCCCGGGCTGCGAAGCCATCCAGCCGGGTCTGACAGGAACCCCGCGAGCGGTCTGATCGCACGGTCGACGTCGCCGGCGACGCCGGCGAGCATGCCGAACGCGTCGAGCGCCGCGTCGATGACCGGGCGGGCGGACTCGTCGGCGTGCCGCATCAGCTCGAGCCCGACGTGGCCGGCAAGGCTCGGCGCCGCGCGCACCAGGGCGACGGCGATCGCCGCACCGTCGGGTGCCGGCCAGATGGGAACCGTCTCGGTGGCCCCCCCCGGCTGGTGCCAACGGAACTCGGCGGTGAACGGCGACAGCCCGAAGACCACTTGGGCACCGCCCGCTGGCCCGACCGACGAGCCTGGCCCAAACGTCACCTCGCCGGTGACCGCCGGACCTGTTGTCGCATTCGGGGCGATGGTGATGTTGGCGGTCCATCCGAAGAGACCGGCATTCTCGTCGCCGCCCGCGAGCGTCAGGGTGCCGGCGTCGAGGTCGAAGGACGCGGCAACCGGCCCGAGCAGGTCGCCGATTGCGGCGGCGAGGTCATCGCGGGCAGTGGCGAGCGCCGTCGTGACGATGCCTGACGCGTCGTGGACAAGATGGTCGAACGCGTCGTGCACGGCGCCGCCGTTGACGACCAGCCCCAGTGCGGCGCCGAGATCGGTCAGCCCCTGAGCAGCCGGGTTGGCAGGGGCGTCGGCAACGACGCGCTGGACGGCCGTCGCGATGAGCAGCCGGGCCTCGGGCAGCAGCGGAGCGATTATTGAGTCGGCAGGAGTGTCGGTTCCCACGACCAGGCGTTCCCACGACTGGCCGAGGACGCGGGCATCGTGCAGCGTGATGGTCGCGGTGGCGGGTGGGGTTTCGCCGCCGAGTGGGATCGTGGCGTCAACGGAGATGAACCGGAGTTCCTGCTCCGGCGTCGCGATCAACCAGCCGAGACGGTCGCTCACGAAGACCCGCACCCGCAGCGAGCGGGCCAGGTCGAGACCGGTCGTGGTGTCGAAGCCGATGAGCGTGAGGCGGGC
Source organism: uncultured Actinomycetota bacterium (assembly GCA_963799425.1). Lineage (GTDB taxonomy): Bacteria > Actinomycetota > Actinomycetes > Jiangellales > Jiangellaceae > CAVWSM01. Next base: position 78,380 of record CAWCXA010000012.1, read on the forward strand.
GTCGCCTTCGATGCGCAGCGTGCCCGTCGCACTGGGCGCCACGCCGAGCACCACGCCGCCATACACCCCGGCGGGAGGCGGCAACGGTTCGAGGCTGCGATCGCGGGCCCGGTCGGCGAGTCCGGCGGCAACGACCGCAGTGACCGCCCTCGCGACCTGCGCCGTCGTGACCTGACCGAACCATGCGGTCACCGTCAAGCCCGCCCGTGGTGCGGGTGGCTCGGTCGTCGCCGGGCGCAGTTCGGCAGCCGCGTCGACGAGCTCGGTGAGCCCGATCATGCCCTCGACGAGGTTGCGACCGAGGGCAAGGTCCGCGTCGTCGAGTTCGGCAGGTTCGTCGGCGGAAGGAGTCGGGAGCAGCCGGTACAGCAACCGGAGCGCATCGGCGGCCGGCTGTGCCGTGAGGGCGGCCAGCGAGACCGGCCCGAGGGGTGTGCCGACGAGGATCAGGTCGGAGACCGCCGATTGAGCATCGGCGGCGACTCGCGCGGCATGACCCGCGCCGCCGACCGCGACGACCACGAGGTCGTTTCCAAGCGGGGCCAGCGCGTCGAGCACGCGGGCGAGGCGGCCGGCCTGGCCGGCGGTGCCGTCGGTGTCGCCGGTGGCCAGCCGGCACGCGGCCCGGGTGCCGAGAGCGACGAACCACTCGCCGGTCGCGGGTGTCGGGGGCGTGATCATCGACGGTTCGAGCCCTGCGGCGGTGAGGTCGACCAGCCGATCGCCGGGAGCACCCGGCCAGACACCCGCGCCGACGTCGACGAACACGACCGTCGTCGGCACCCGTCCGAGCTCGGTCTCGACGTCGATGAGCCCAAGGAGCTGCCCGGCGGCCGCGCCGGCGCGGACGATGCCGATGCCGGACGGCGCGGTGAGCGGTGGCGCGATGCGCCCGTCGCCGCCCACCCACCGTTCCGAGATGGCTGCTAGCCCAGCGGCGATGCTGCGGCCGCGTACGAGTTCGGCAACATCCGCGGCGACCGCCGCCTCTGCATGCAACGCTTCCTCGAGCGTCTCCGGTGCCAGGCCGGGATCACCGGGTCGCCAGCGCTGCAGCGCGTCCGGTACCGCGGTCACGCGCGGCGACATCCCGGCCGGCGGGAACCACACGGCTGGTTCGGGCAACCCGGCACCGATCGGCAGCCGGAACGGGTCGTCTGGATGGCCCGATCCGGCGATCGGGCCGGACAGCTCGCCGCTCGCGCCGACGAGATCGGCGAGGAAGCCGAACGCATCCGAACCCAGCTCGCTGAGTGCCACCGCGGGCAGCCACGCAGCCAGCGCGGCCGGTGCGTCGGTGACGACATCGGCGAGCCGAAGCACGGGCTGAGCGCCGATGGTGCTCGGCCGCCAGCCGAGCAGGCCGACGATGTCGCCAACCGTGCCGGGCAGCAGCCCTGCGAGCTGCCCGATCAGCTGCTGGACCGCGTCCCAGCCCTCGGCGTCGAGCGTCACCGACCCGTCGGGGCCGATCGTGGGGAGTGGCACCGGGATGGTCGCGTCGGCGATGCGGAGCGCAAGGTCGGGCAGGTCGATCGACGTACTCAGCCCGCCGGTCACGGTCCAGTCGAGTCGCAGACCGACAGGGCCCGAAGTGACCTCTACCTCGTCGGCGAGGGCCAGGGTCACCCGCGGTGGGACGATGCCCCGCTCGCGCGCCGTGAGGCGACCGCTGACTCCGGGGAGAAGCGACGCCGTCCGGTTCGCGAGGTTGAGTTCGGCCAGGGTGGCGGCCAGCCGGGTCTCGATGACCGTGCACCGCTGCCCGAGCGTGTCCACCCTCGTGCCCGCGGCGACCGCGACCGTCACGTCCGAACCGGTGACGCTGACCTCCAGCTCGACAGGGTTGGCGAGTGGGACTCGCCACGGGTCGGAGGGTGTGCCGCTGCCCGCGATCGTGGTGCTGGCAGTCGCTGCTGAGTCGGCGATCGCGTCGCGGATCTCGAGGAGTACGGCACCGACCGCGTCGGCGTGGCTTGTCATGAGGGTCTGCCAGTAGCCGGCAACGGCGGCGAGCGGGTCGCCGATCAGGTCGGCGAGGGAAATCGTGGGCACAGTCGGGTGGCCCGGAGGCGGGTCGAGCCCGAGCAGAACACCTGCCGTGGCAAGCGCGTCGCCGAGGTTGCCGAGCAGCTCGTTGGCGACGTCCTCGATCGCGTTTCCAGCGGCGTCCATGACGGCGTCGGGGCTGGTGAGGTCGAGGGTGGGGTAGTCCCTGGTGCCGATGCGAACCTGGTCGGCCGCGAGCACGAACGTGAGTCGGCGCTCGGCGTCGAGCGCAAATCCAACGCGAAGGGTGTCCGCCCGAGCCACGGTTGGCGTGCTGACGTCGAGCACTCGGTTGCCGGCGCGGCCGACGGCCGCCCACACGCCGAGGGCGGGCAGTGCGGTGGCGTCGCCGGTGATGAGGTCGACCTGGCACAGCTGTGCGGTCGCCTCGACGCGAGCGTCGCCATCGCCGACAACGACCGTCAAGGTGGGCGTGAGTCTGGTGTTGCCGCTCGGTCCGGTGTCGACGAGAAGGCCCACGCTGAGGGTCGCGACACCGAGGTCGAGCTCGACCTGGTCGCCGTTGCGAGACCCGCCGACCAGTGCAGCCAGGTGGTCAAGCCACGCCTGCCTGCTCGCGGTCGTGCTGACGAGGTCACGCAGCCAGCTGGCGATCGCTCCCACGCCGTCGGCGGCGAGCTGTTCGATCGGGAACTCTGGCACGGCCCCACCCGCCAGGCCCAGCAGGCCGGCGATCGACTCGATCGGGCCGCTCGCGACAGCGGCGGCCTGCTCTCGCACCAGCGACAGGATCAGGTCGAGCAGCGCATCGTCGAGCTCGTCGGCTCCCGCTGCCGACACATGCAGATCGCGTGGTGCCGTGGCGCCGGGAAGCTGGAGCCCAGTGAGCGTCAGCCCGAACGACGGTGGTACGTCATCAGCCGACGTTGGCACATCGACCTCGAGCCCGATGGAGCTCAAGTGCGCGGCACCCGGTGCGGGCGGCGACGCGTCGACGGTGATCGACGTGGCGAGCCGTAACCGGGCACCGGCCTGGCCGAGAAGCAGGGGGTCAACCGATTCGTGTTCCTTGGCGGCACGAAACAGCGGCAGCGATAGCGTCGTACGAGAAATGGGAGCGGCCGTACTGAATGCGACGCCGAGGCCCAACGCGATGGAGTCCGCGGGTCGATCGTCGATCGTGACGAACAGGTCGATAGCCGGGTCGTCGATGCCCACGACCGGCAGCCAGACCACGCCCTCCTCGGTGGTGCGGTCGGCTCCACCGAGCGCCTCATCGACGAAAGCGATGAGTGCCTCGCGCTGTGCGTCGTTGCCGAGGACCGTCCTCAGCGACTCATCGGGCGCACCGAACCAGGCGGGGTTGGGGTCGCCGTTGTTGTCGAGGAACCCGAGGGCGGTCGCCAGGTTGCCGAGTACGCCGAGGTCGTCGGCAGTGAGCGTCACGACGTGGCCTTCAGACCCGAGGCTCCCGAGAATCTGAACCGCCCCATCGGCAGCACCGTGAGGCCTTCACGCGTTGCTGAGAGGTCGGCGGGTACCAGCACGTTGCCGCGTGCGTCCTTGCCGACAGCTCCGGCCAGCTGCGACGTAAGGGTGAGCAGGATCCGCCACGCGAAGGCCACAAGGGCGTCGCCCCAGGTATCAATGACGAGTGCGGGTCCGATCGGCCGGCGCAGCGTTGACGCATACACCCCGGCCGGTTGACCACGCATCCCCACGGCGAACGTCACCAACACGAGCGATGATCCGGTCTGGTCGCAGCGCACCGGAAGCTGGAGATCGACTCGCCCGTCAGCCATCGCGATCCTCACAGCACCGATCTCGACTGCCAGTTCGCTGTCACCTTCTACGAAGACGACAACGGAGCGCCTGGTCGGACGGAAGAACCCAGCGGCCATCTTGGCCGCCGTCACGACGAGCCTTGCCGCGCTCTCCGGGTCGAGCCGAATGGGCTCAGTGACCTCGCCGGGTCCGATCGCGAACTCCCGGTCCGCGCCCGGCTCGTCGGACGTTGCCAGAGAAGCAGAAGACCGGCCCGTACGACGTTGCGTACTCATCCAGGCCTGAAAATCTGGATGGGTCGCCTCGTCGGCCACGGGTTCGCTCCGTGTCTGAGCGATGGCGTCAATGCCGCCCATACATCGCGCCATCCCCCTCAGGTCGCAGGCGGGCGGTTGCCACCGAGTCAAGACTCGTCGTGCGACCGCGTCAAGCCGAGTTCGGCAAGGGTTGGCGGGTTGCCGGGGTTCCGTGACGCGAGCATGGTCTGGAGTGGCCCGGATGCCTGCGGGTCTGGTGTTTCCGTCGGCCTGAGAGGGAGAGCATTGTGAGCAGCCCCGACATCGGCACCGCGAACGTGACCACGATCAGACTGACTCTTGTCATCAGTCTGGTGTCGCTCTTTCTTGCTGGATGGTCGTTCGTCGCGTCGTTCGACGACGAGCGCGACACTCGGCGCATCGAACAGCGCCTTGCCTGCCTTGAGTTGCCCGGTGCGAACGACTGCGGGGCCGACGGCAGGTAGGTGTTGGTCTTCGTTATCCCGCTGCTAGAGGGCCCACAGATGCCGAGACAGCTCCTGCGTCATCGCCATCGGATCGCGCGACTGCTGGCCGAGCACGGGGCTCCTGGGCAGCGCATTGCGACCAGCCGTTACAGGTACTGGCCTGTCTCGGCGCTGTCTGACCTCGACACCCGCACGGACACCACGTTGGCGAGGTTGATGACCACGCCAGTGTCGTGGTCCTCGCGGTCATAGCGAGCGGCCATCAAGACCAGGCTGCGCCGCTGGTCCAGAGCCTTGGCAATCGCCTCCAGCGCCTCTCGCTCCCCGGCAAAGTCCTTGCTCACCACGGAGACGTCTTCGCCGCCCATCGAGTGAAACCGCAGGAACACCTCGGCGTTGTCAGGCACGGTTGCTCCCTTCCCACAAGAGTCCGGGTTCCCCGGGCCCTACTCAACGATCGCAGACTCGACGCTGGTGGAACGGGCAAGCGTCCAGGCCCCCAGCGATAGTGGCGTCTGAGCAGGCACAGTACTGAGGCGTACTGTGAGCAGCGAGCGGCTAGTGACCGCTCGCGAGGCCCGCGGCGATGTGGCCAGTTCTGAGGTTGTGTTCCATGCCTAGACGCGATGATTCTGGCGAGTTCCTCGAAGGCGACGGCACCGAGGACACGCAGTTCGACGAGAACGGCGACAACACCGGGGATGCCGGCGACCGGTACCGGGGCTCGGATCGATTCGGCACGACCGCTGCAGAGCAATCCCAGGGCGAGTCCCTGGAGCAGCGGCTTGCCGATGAAGAGCCGGACGCAGGCGACGACGAGGGCGGAGATCCCGACTGGAGCGACCGTCGCACCGAGCGCGAGATCGCGCAGCTGGTAACTGGTGGCGAAGGCTCACACTCGCGCACTGATCCGGACCTCGTTGGCCCCGACCGGCGCGATTCGGGGCTGTCCGCCGAAGAGGGCGCGCTGCACGAAGTTGATCCAGCGGACACGACGGACTAGGCGTACGGCTGTCGCCGTCATCCCCTAGGCAATCAGCGCAGGCGGACCTTCTGGATGTTGTTGCGCATCTGCGATTCCACGACGTCGGAGCGCGACTCCACGAAGGCCCGGAACGAGGAGAAGCCCAGTGCCTTCTCTTTGAATGTCGAGTCCATCCGTTGCATCTGGCTCTTCACGCCCGAGCTGTTGATCCACTCGTCGTCGCTCTTCTCGAGGCCGACCCGCACCGCGCGGACGAGAAGGGCAGTCGCCTCGGCCTGTTCGCCCGAGTCGCCGGACCTGGCCGTGGCCTTCCTCGTCGCCTTCTTGGCTGCGGTCTTCTTCGTCGCGGTCTTCCTCGGCGTCGCCGCGATCGCGGCGTCCTGCGTCGTCGCGACGGGTGCCGTGATCGCGGGCTGCTTGTCGACCAGGGTCGGCGGGATGACCCCCGGTAGGCGGGCGTAGTCCGTGAACTCGTCGCAGGCCGCCACCAGCGCCCGGCTGGTGGAGCTGGCCACCCCGATGCCGACCACGAAGCGCCCCATCCGCTTGCACCGCTGAGCGAGCGGGATGTAGTCGGAGTCGCCGGCCACCACCACCACGTGGGTGATGTCTCCGTGCTGGGTGAGGTCCTCCACCGCGTCGATCGACAAGCGGATGTCCGCCCCGTTCTTCATACCCGACGTGGTGAACAGCTGGACCAAGTCGACGGCCCGGTCGATGAGCTGCTTGCGGTACGCCGCGTTCGCCGGCAGCGACCAGTCGGCGTACGCCCGTGTGAGCGCGACCGTCCCGAACGACGAGGCGTAGTCGATGATCGCGCCCAGGTCGACCGCCGCCCGGCTCAGCTTGACGTCGATCGGGTCGGCGGAACCGCCGTCCGCGGCGTGCCGCCGGGCGTCGTCTCGACGCCACGTCCCGTCCCCGAACACGTTGTCGTAGTAAGAGATCACCACGTTGTCGAAGTCGAAGTAGACCGCCACACGGGAGGGGTCGCTCATAGGACAGGACCCTAGCCTCCGTCAACCCGGTTGACGCGCTGCCTACCGTTCGGGAGTGGCCGCGAGGTCAGCGCGTCTCGTCCGACGCAAGAGCCGGAATGGCCAGGGTCGCGTGCAGTACTTCCCATGGGTCCGCAGCGGCAGCTTCGGCGCTGATCTCCGCGGAATCAACATCGGGTGCGCTGCCCAGCGCGGTGCGGCGAGCACTCTCGAACAGGGCCAGTGGGCGAGCCCGAGTCGCGTCATGACCGCGTTTGCGACGGCACGGGCGCGGGTTGCGTCGGCAAGTTCGCCGCTCCGCTGCCGCAAGTACCGCCGCATGCGCGCAGGTCACCGCTGATGCTGTCAAAGTTCACACTGCGAGAGCTGCACGGTCGGAATCCATCACCACCGTGTCTTGACTCGCTCCTGCCCCCGCGGGCAGGATTGCCTACGCAGCGTTACACCGCCGTTACAAATGCTTCATCGAGCGCTCACGTCGAGGCCCGACATGAACCGCGCATCCCGTTCCCGCAGGACCATTGGCACGACGCTCGGCGGACTGATTGCCTCGACTGCTCTCGTCGCGGCACAGATCGTCGGCGGCGGCGCGGTATCCGCCGCCGGGTCCGAGACGGCGCCCCCAGTCCGCGTCTGGCTGACGACCGTCGACAGGTCGCAGCTGCTCACCGAGCAGGAGCCCGTCGCGTTCGGCGACGTCGCGTCGTCGGACCCCACGATCGTCGTCGACCCCGAGACGACGTACCAGGAGATGGACGGCTTCGGGGCATCCATTACCGATTCGTCGGCGGCTGTGCTCTACGCTCTCAGCCCCGGGGAGCGCGACGCAGCCATGCGCAGCCTTTTCGATCCTGCGGAAGGCATCGGCGTGAGCTTCCTGCGCCAGCCCATCGGGTCGAGCGACTTCACCGCCGAGGCCGAGCACTACACGTACGACGACGTGGCGCCCGGTGAGACCGACTTCCTGCTGCGGCACTTCAGCATCGGGCACGACGAGGCGCAGATCCTGCCACTGCTGCGCAGGGCCAGGCAGCTCAACCCCCAGTTGAAGGTCGTCGCGAGCCCGTGGAGCCCGCCCGCGTGGATGAAGACCGGCGACTCGCTCATCGGCGGCCAGCTCAAGAACGGCCCGCTGTACGCCCTGGCGTACGCCGGCTACCTCACCCGCTTCGTGTTGGCCTACAAGCGCGCCGGCGTGCCGATTGACTACCTCACTGTGCAAAACGAGCCGCAGAACCGCACCCCGAGCGGCTACCCCGGCACCGATCTACCGGTCGCCGCCGAGGCACGCGTCATCCAATTCCTCGGGCCGCTGCTCAAGGCGGCGAGCCCCGACACGAAGATCCTGGGCTACGACCACAACTGGGCCACCCACCCGAACGACATCGCCAGCACGCCGCCCGGCGCCGACCCGGAGATCGACTATCCCTATCGGCTGCTCCGGTCGAAGGCCGCGAAGTGGATCGCCGGCACCGCCTACCACTGCTACTTCGGCGATGCGAGCGCACAGACCGCTCTTCACGATGCGTTCCCCAACAAGGGCATTTGGTTCACCGAGTGCTCCGGCTCACACGGGGTCAACGACCCGCCCGCGCAGTTCTTTCGCGACACCCTCGTGTGGCACGCCCGCAACATCACGATCGGCGTGACCCGCAACTGGTCGAAGACGACGGTGAACTGGAATCTCGCACTCGACGAGACCGGCGGCCCGCATCTCGGTGGCTGCGACACCTGCACTGGTCTCGTCACCACGCATCCCGACGGCACCGTCACGACGAACGCCGAGTACTACGCCATCGGCCACCTCTCGAAGTTTGTCAAGCCGGGCGCCGTACGGATCGCGAGCACCTCGTTCGGCACTACAGGCTGGAACGGCCAGATCATGGATGTCGCGTTCCGAAACCGCGACGGATCGACGGTGCTCGTCGTGCACAACGAGAACGACGACCCGCGCTCGTTCGCCGTCTCGGTCGGATCGAAGGCGTTCACCTACACACTGCCGGGCGGCGCACTCGCGACGTTCACCTGGCCGGCTTCCGACGCGCTCGACGACGACCTCACACCGGTCGACCTCGACGCTGCTACGGCCACCGCGACAAGCGCGGCCGCCGACGCTGGGCTCGCGATCGACGCCGATGCGTCGACCCGCTGGTCGAGCGGGCAAGCCCAGACTCCAGGCCAGAACCTCACGGTCGACCTCGGCGCCGCCACGGAGTTCCGCCGAGTTGCGATCGACTCCGGCGGTAACGTCGGCGACTACGCACGCGGCTGGCAGCTCGATACCTCGTCCGATGGAGTCACGTGGACGGTCGTCGCAGCCGGCACCGGCACCGGCCAGCTCACGAACGTCGACCTTCCCTCGACGACGGCGCGCTATCTGCGCATCACCTCGACGGGCAGCGCGGGCAACTGGTGGAGCATCGCCGACATCCGGCTCTACGACTGACCCACTTTTGTACTCGGAGCGCCGGGGACTACGGCGCCGCAGCGCTGTCGCCGATCAGAGTCGGTGCTACTGATCCAGCTGATGGACCAGTTTGAACACCGAGCGCATCAAGCCTGGCCACTGGCGGGCGTATACCGACGCGAAGCCGATGCGGCGCAGCTCGAGTGCGACGCGCGGTGATGTCCGGCTCACGGGAATGGGCCGGCTCAACGGAACCAGCAGTCGCTCGCCCCAGCCACGGTGCGTCGGATCGAGCGTGTGGTCGACGAGGTCGTTCCACGTCGGGACCGACGTGAACTCAGCCGCTGATCTTGACCAGGACGAGGTGACCTGACGGGGTTGACGCAACCAGTTGATTGCTATAAGTTGAATAGCAACTGACTGGTTGCTATGCAAGGAGACGGACATGGCATTCCCCGACCGGATCGAGCGCACACTCCAGCTGGCCCACCCGCCGCAGCGGGTGTGGGCGGCGCTGACCACCGCCGAGGGCCTGGGCACCTGGTTCGGGCACCGCGCCGAGATCGACCTTCGCGTCGGTGGCCAGGCCAAGCTCACCTGGGACAGCGGCGACACCGCCACCCTCACCATCGAGCGCCTCGAGCCACCGCGCGTCCTCGGCTACACCTGGCCGGTCTACGGCCTTCCCGACGGCGATCCGCGACGCACATATGTGGAGTTCACGCTGGAGCCAACCAGTACCGGCACCACGCTGACGATGGTCGAAAGTGGGTTCGCGCAACTGCCGGATGCCGGAGACCACAAGGTGGCCTACTCGGGCAACACCGACGGCTGGACGAACGAGCTGGGAGAGCTGGTCGCGTACCTCGATGAACAAGCCTGATCTGGAGGCAGTGGCGCAGGAAGTCTTCGCCGCCTTGGCCGACCCGAGCCGGCGAGGGATCCTCGCCGCGCTCGCGGCCGGGGGGCCGGCTACTGCGACGGATCTGGCCGCCCGACTGCCGATCACGCGACAGGGCATCGCAAAGCATCTCGCCCTACTGGCCGAGGCAGGGCTCGCAGTGGCCGAGCCGGGCGAGCGGCGCCGGATCCGTTACCGATTGGACTCCGAGCCCATGAAGGTGGCGCAGCAGTTCCTCGCCGCGCTGGCCCGCGACTGGGACGGTCCGCTGGCCGCTCTGCAAGACCGGTTGAAGTGAGGGCCGGTTCTGCGTGACCCCCACCCCGACGCCCCGGGCAGGGCTGGGGTGATCTGTCACCGAACTCGTTGTCCTCTCGACCCAAAGGGAGCATCTGATGTTCGACCCGACCGCAATGATCATGGCTGACAAGTCGACCCGAGACCACGTGCTGTCCGCCCGCCCAAAGGCGCGCACGACGCCCGAGCACCCGCCGCGGCAGCGCGGCGACGCGATGCGCCGGCTGACCGTGGTGGCCCTTCGTCGCCTCGCCGACCGGCTCGAGCGGCGACGCGCCAACACCTACGCGCCAGCGCCTTGCGACGTCGGCTGAGGAGCTGGGCGAGGTCGCGACGGTTGCCGGCGGTCAGGGGGACCGCGAGCGGGATCCGCGGGGGCGAAGGACAAGCGCGAACCCGTCTTGCAGCTAGCGGGAATGCCATGACTGCCGCTGACGGGAAATAGCAAGTGGCGCCAGCGGTGACGACATCTTGCGCGTGCCAGGGCAACGTGAAAAGAGATCCCACGTGGACTCGAACCGGCGAGCCTCTGAAATGGCGCACCCCAGCTGATGGCGGGATGGGGGCGATCATTGAGTTCGCCCCGAGCGTGGCACAGGAGGCAACCAAATGCCCGTCACCCGAATCGCGATCAGGGAAGGCAAGACGCCGGAATACAAGCAGGCGTTAATGGACGAGATCTACGAAGCCATGCGCGAGACCGTGGCCATCAAGGACGGTGATCGCTTCATGGCGATCACCGAGCATGGCAGTCACGAATTCGCCTACGGACCGTTTCTCGGGATCGACCGCAGCGACGATCTCGTTCAAATCCAGGTCTTCTGGGCGCCCGGCAAGACGGTCGATGCCAAGCTCGCGATGTACAAGAAGATCGTCGAGCGCCTCGGCAGCAACCCAGGCGTCCGTCCCGAGGACGTGCTGATCTCCGTGGTTGAAGCAGCTGCCGACAACTGGTCGTTCGGCAACGGCGAGACGCAGTTCTACAAGGCTGTCGGGGTCTCGTCGATCCTGATCCCCAGCTGCTTGCGAGGGGTTGGTGGCCATGTTCGATGGATTCGAAAAGTTCGACATCCCAACGGCGGGTGCGTCGATTCACGGACGTCGAGGCGGCAGCGGACCGCCACTGCTGCTCCTGCACGGCATCCCGGAAACACATCTTATGTGGCATCGGGTAGCGCCCCACCTCGCCGAGCGATACACCGTCGTCGCCACCGATTTGCGTGGGTACGGCGACAGCGGCAAGCCGCCCAGTACTGCCGATCACGAGCCCTACAGCATGCGCGCGATCGGCCGTGACCAGATAGAGGTCATGCAACATCTGGGCTACGACCAGTTCAGCATCGCGGGACACGACCGCGGCGCGCGCTGCGCCTACCGTCTCGCCTTGGATCACCCGGATCGGGTTGTCCGGCTCGCCGTGATGGACGTCGTTCCCGTCGGCGAAGCGTTCGATCGTGCCGACAAGAACTTCAGTCTCGCCTACTGGCAATGGTCCTTCCTCGCCGCGCCAGAACCGGTGCCGGAACGGTTCATTAACGCTGTGCCGGCCAACCTGGTCGACTTCATGCTGGATGCGTGGGCTGAGGTGAAGGACGCTTTCCCGACCGAGGTACGCGCCGAGTACATCGAGAAATTCAGCGACCCCGAGACGGTGCATGCCATCTGCGAGGAGTTCCGCGCAGCCGCAACCTTGGACTACCAGCACGACGAGGCGGATCGCGGAAACCGCAAGATCGTCTGCCCCATGCTCTTCCTCTGGAGTCAGCGCGGTTCGGTCGCAAAACTCTACGATGATCCGCTCGCGATGTGGCGGGAGTGGGCCGAAGATGTTCGCGGCGGCCCGGTACCAGTCGGACACTTCATTGCCGAAGAGGCACCCGAGGAGACCACACGCCGACTACTGGACTTCTTTCGGTAGTGCGGGATGGCGCGGCTCAGCTCGCGGCTGCGCCCGGCTCGAAGCTGGCGAGCAGCTGCTCCAAGGCGTGCTGGTCAGGCCCGACGAACGCGTCGGCGTCGGGAGCGACGGCCAGCATGTCTAGGAACGGCGCTGTTTGTCCGACAGCCGGGGGCAGGTGGCTGCTGAGGATGACAGCGGGGTCCATGGCCCGGATGGGTTGGACGGTTCCCAGATAGCGATCCGCGTCCGTGGTGTGCACCCAGGGACTATCGACGGTGGCCCACAGCAGCTGCCCGGCGCGGAGCTCGTCGCGGGGAACGTCGCCGACATCGCTGCTGCCGGCGAGCTCGCTGCTGGACAACGCGGCGCCGAAGCAGTCAGAGCTAAACAACGTCCGCGAGCGGTGGTCGAAGAAGCCGACAGTCGCTGGGCTGTCAAACAATGGCGGTCGGAAGGCGGTAAGTGTCCGGTCGCCCACGTCGAGTGATTGGCCGGGGTTGAGCAGGTAGACACGATCCAGCGGTAGCGGCCTCTCGGTGGACATGATCCCGACGCCGAGGAAAGTGGTGATCACCCGCGCGTGCGGTGCCGCCTCGAGCAGCTCGAACAGCGCTCCCGTGTGGTCCCGGTCCGGGTGCGTCAACCAGATCCAGCGCACATCGCCCGGATCGAGGACGGAGCCCAGCGCGTCCATGAACCCCCGGCCCGGAAGACTCAGACCTGTGTCTACGACGACTGGCTCGGTCGCATGCAAAACGAATGCGTTCACCGGCAGGAACCCGACGCTTGGCACCTCTGCCTGGTCATTGAGGACGCTGACGTCGTCCCCGATGCGGTGGATCTCCATTTGCCTTGCCCCCCTCTTAGGCGTACGCGACGGTACTGCGGAATGTCGCCACGGGGTGCGCGAACAGGTGAACCCATCCGAACAGGCGACCGTTTGACCGGTTTCGGGGCGGCGCGGAGAATCTGGACATCGTATGGAGGCCGGGAGGCCGACGTGAGGCCAAGAACAGTCGGTGGTCAACGACCGGGCCGGTTGGCCCCGGCGAGGTGACGAGCGCCGCACCGCCCGGCCGTACCACCGCACGGCTTCCTGCGCGACTGCGCGCCGAACTGCGGTGGAAGCTCCTTCTCGCCCGGCTGGCCGTCAGCATCGCCGTCATTGCCTTGACGGTCGTTATCGTGCCCGGCATCTCGATCGACGGCCGCTTCTGGTTGTGGGCACTCGTGTTGGGAGCTGTCTTCGGCGTACTGAACGGCGTCGTCAAGCCGCTTATGCAGATCCTCACCATCCGCTATCTGTTCCTTTCCTGGGGGCTGGTGATCGTCGCCATCAATACCGCCACCCTCTGGCTGCTCGAACTGCTGGTCAGCCCGTTGGACATTGACGGCGCCTTCAGCCTGCTCGCCGGCGGGCTTGTCATCGGACTACTGGTGACGCTGCTGGAGACCCTCGTCGGCATTGGTCGGCCGATCGTCGAGCCGACCGCCGAGTCGACGCTGACAAGGGCTCGCTGATGGCCGCAGGTCCGGCCGCCACTGCGCAGGAGAGTGTGCGGCTCGCGCAGGTGTACAACATCGTCTCGCGTTACGTCCTGGACACAGCGGTCGACCACGGGCCGATGGCCGGTGCCCGTCGGCGCCTGCAGTTCTGGCTGCACGACGTGCACCAGGCGCCGGTCGCCCTGAGCACCGCCACCCGTGCGCGGTTGCTGTTGCAAGAGCTCGGTCCCACCTATGTCAAGGTCGGCCAGCTTGTGTCCAGCCAGTCGCAGGTCCTGCCGGAGGACTGGGAGCGCGAGTTGGCACGTCTCCAGCAGGAGGTGGCGACATTCCCGTACGACGATGTGCGCCGCATCGTCACCGTAGATCTCGGGGGCCCACCGGAAGAGTTGTTCGAGCGGTTCGACGAGATACCACTCGCTGCCGCGTCGCTCGGCCAGGTGCACCGCGCCCGCGTCGGTGGTGAGGAGGTCGTGGTCAAGGTCCGGAGGCCGGGTGCGGCCCGGCAAGTCCGCGCCGATGTCGGCATCATGCGCAATCTGGCGCGTTTCCTCGAACGGCAGGCGGACTGGGCCCGCGAGGTCGGGCTTGCCAGCGTCGTCAACGAGTTCGGCAACAACGTTGTCGGCGAACTGGACTACTACGGAGAGGCCTACAACGCCCGGCGGCTGGCAAGCACCATGCGCGACGTTGTCGGTGTCAGCGTCCCGAAAATCCACCCGGAACTGTCCTCTGCTCGGGTCCTGACCATGGAATTTGTCAACGGGGTGAAGATCACCGATGTCGAGCGGATACGCGGGGCGGGGCTGGATCTCGGCATGCTGTCCGAACGCTTCATGGAGGCAGCCGTCAAGCAGTTGCTCGTCGACGGCTTCTTCCACGGCGATCCGCATCCGGGCAATGTGCTCGTCGACCTCAACTCATCCGACGTGTGCATGATCGACCTGGGCATGTGCGGACAGCTGACCGTGCAGCAACGCTTCACCCTCATCCAGCTTATGATCGTCGTCCGCCAACAGGACGCCGCCGCGATGGCGCAGGTGATGCGCGGTCTCAGCACTCCATTCCGAGCTGTCGACGAAACCGCCTATCGCCGCGACTTCGCTCGTCGCGTCGGCCGCTTCCTCGACCCGGACTCCAAGGCGCCTGTCGCTGACGCCATGAACGTCGGCTTCGACGTGTTGCGAGACAACGGGTTGCGCCTCGATCCCGCGTTCACCCTCGCGGTCAAGGCGATGATGCAGGCCGAAGTGATCGCGACGACGTTGGAGCCTGGCGGAGGGATGCTCACCCGCGGGTACGAGGTCGCCGAGCGCCTGCTCCGGGAACGGCTTGCCGCCGAGGACATGCTGCGGCTCGGCAGTCATGGCGCGGAGGGGATGCTGCTCGATCTTGTTCGCCAAGCACCTGCCCTCCAGGTGGCCGCCCAGCGCATGGTCGGCGACGAGCCGACCGTAGCCACGATCCACGGGACATCACAGACGCGACCGACCGCAGCCGCGCCGTCTGGTCACGGAACGGCCGCCATCCTCCTCGCCGGAATGCTCATCGGCACGGGCATCGTGGCGAGCTCGGGCTCCACTTCCCAGGGCTGGAGCTGGATCCGCGATCTAGCGGCGGTCGGCTTCGTGGTCGCGCTGGTCGGCTCAGGGCTCTTGTTGGTGGGTGTGGTTCGCCGCCTACGTCGGGATGCGGACGACCGCTAGCGGACACCACCTCGTTTTAGGGAGGCCAGCGCGGGGAGGGCTCAGGCTCGGGCGTGCTGGACCGTGAAGCCTAGCTTTCCGAGTACTTTGACGGCGCCAGCCTTCCCGCCCTCGAAGTCGCCGGACGCCAGCCGGTGCCCCGTGGCCAGCTCGTATGCCGTGCCCAGGATCGCTTTCGGTGGGTAGCGGCGCTCGTCCCACATCAGGTCGTAGGTGGTGGTCGGGGCGAAACCGTGCTCGGCGAAGAACCGCTGCGGTCCGAGCCGGTCGTACTCGTGTATCGCGCGCACGACGTCGGCGCGGGTTATCTGGCTCCAGGCGGTGGAACTTAGCATCCGGTCCTCCGAAGACGTAGTGGTCAGTGCGTGTGCGCGCGGGCGACAAACCCGTCGGTGCATGCCCGCGGCACCACTTCGAGGGCGGGCATCACACCTCCTGGCGGGCCATGCCAGTGGACGCGGGAAGTCGGAGTCGCCGCGCCAGGAAGTCCCGCGTCAGGCCGGCCACCTGATCGCCGGCGGTTTCGAGCAGGAAGTGGCCGCCGTCGAGCAGGTGGATCTCTGGGTCAACTGCGTCGGCGTCGAACGCCTTGGCGCCGGCCGGGGCGAAGATCTCGTCACCGCGCCCCCAAACCGCCAGCACGGGGACGCGGCTGGCGCGCAGGTATTCGTGCAGTGCCGGGTAAAGCGGCGGGTTGGTGGCGTAGTCGCGGAACAGCGCGAGCTGGATCTGGTCGTTGCCGGGTCTGCTCAGCAAGGCGTAGTCGTGATGCCAGGTGTCTGGGCTGACCAGTGTCTCGTCCGCTACGCCGGTCAGGTACTGCCAGCGGGTGACGTCAAGGGTGAGCGCCTGGCGGATAGCCGCTTCGGTGTCCGGTGTCTGCGCGCGCTGGTAGTCCCAGACGGTCTGCCAGAAGCCTGGGATGAACCCGGCGTCGTACCCGTTCCCGCTCTGCGTGATGATCGCGGTGATGGCGTCCGGGTGCCGTACGGCGATGCGCCAGCCAATCGGCGCGCCGTAGTCCTGGACGTACAGGGCGCAGTGCATGACGCCGAGCTCCGTGAGCAGCCCGACAGTCAGGTCGGTCAGCGCGTCGAAGGTGTACGTGAAGTCCTCAGCCGGCGGCGCGTCGGAGTAGCCGAAGCCGAGGTGGTCGGGGGCGATGACCCGGTACTGCTCGGCCAGTGCCGGGATGAGGTTGCGGAACATGAACGAGCTGGTCGGAAATCCGTGAAGGAGCACTATCACCGGCGCGTCGGCGGGGCCGGCTTCCCGGTAGAACAGCTGGTGGCCTTCGACGGTCGCGTACCGGTGGTGGACGTTCGGCATCGTCTGCACTCCCTCAGTTCAGTCGCGTCGGGCCTGGGCGAAGTTCGCGGCCCGAGCTACAGGGTTGCGCCGTCGATGCGTGGTCGGCGCCCGAGGTGGATACCGGTCATCCCCCCGGGGTTCCCCGTCGCCAAGGCCAGTGGGTTCGGTCGCGGGGCTCGGTCAGCGGCGCAGTTGCCGGCGGGAGCTGATGCCGAGCTTGGTGAAGATCTTGCTCAGGTGCCATTCGACCGTGCGCGGGCTGATGAACAGTCGGGTCGCTATCTCCGCGTTCGACAACTCGTCGCGCGCCAGCCGGACGATCTGCGCCTCCTGCGCGGTGAGCTTGGCCAAGCTCGGGTCAACGTGTAGGCGGACGGTTTCACCCGTGGCGGCGAGTTCGCTGGCGGCCAGCGTGGCGAACGCGTCCATGCCCATGGTTGTGAACATGTCGTGCGCGGCGCGGAGCTGGTCGCGCGCATCGTTGCGCCGATTGTGCCGCCGCAGCCACTCGCCGTAGTACAGGTGCGTGCGGGCCAGCTCCCCCCGGATCCGGGTTGGAGCGAGATGATCGATCGCGGCTCCGTAGTGGCCCTCGGCCGAATCGGCGCTGCTGACCATCGCCTGGCATCTCGCATGGAGGCCGAGCGCCCAGCCGGAGCCGCTTGCCTGCGCCATCGGTGTGAGTCGGGCGAGGGCGTCGCAGGCCGTGTCAGGCTGCCCGGTGTGGGCGGCCGCGGTGATCAATTCGACCAGGGAGCACCAGGTCACGACCCCCATTTCCTGAGACGGCTCGGTCGCCTCCAGGGCCGCCGTGAGCGCCTGGTCATAGCCGCCGAGGCTGTTGCATAGAACGGCTTGCATCCAGCCGGCGGCGATCAGCCCGATGCCCTCGCCGCGCGCCGTTGCCTCGGCCGTGGTCGCCGTGATCAGAGCGCTGGCCCGTGCTGCGTCACCCCGCCAGACGGCCAGGAACTGCGCGGCATAGGGCGGCGCGGAGAGCCCCGTGCCTTCCAGGACAGCGTCGAACTCCTGCAGCATCCCGCCGGCAGCGGACAGGTCGCCAGTGAAAACCTGCATGAAGATGCGCTGCGTCAAGGCCATGGGGAGCGGGGCCAGCATGCCCGAGTCTTGGGCAGCCTTGACGAATCGGCTGGTGAGCAGATCGCCGGTGTCGTCCTCCCACAGGTCGAAGGCGGTGGTGCACGCAAACCACAGCCACCGCAGGTCAATCTCGTCGGACGGCCGGGCGCTCAGGAACTCCTCGAGCGCCTGCTTCAGCAGCGGTGCCCCGGCGGAGTACCCCTTCACGTACCGCGCGGCGAGACCGTCCAGCAGACGGTCGGAGGGTCTGGCGAGGGACGCGGGCGCTGGCGCGGCGCCCGCTGCGTCGGACAGGTCCCGCAGGCTCGGGCCCGTGGCCAGATGGGCGGCGAACCAGCCCGCCCGGAGGGCCTCCAGGTAGGTATCCCTTGCCAGTGCCGGGTCCAAGGTCTCCAGCTGGGTTGCCGCCTTGAGCAGCAGCGGGGCGGCGTCCGGCCCGCGGTTCAGGGCGAAGGCCAGTCGCGCGCGCAGCAGGTCCGCTTCGGCGCTCTCAAGTGCGCCGAGCGGGCTGGCTTCGGCCAGGGTGAGCAGCCGCACCGACGGCTCCGGCAGGCCCG
Source organism: uncultured Actinomycetota bacterium (assembly GCA_963799425.1). Classification (GTDB taxonomy): domain Bacteria; phylum Actinomycetota; class Actinomycetes; order Jiangellales; family Jiangellaceae; genus CAVWSM01. The sequence continues at coordinate 96,568 of CAWCXA010000012.1, forward strand.
CCAGATACTTCGCCTGCGCAGCGGCAAGAGTCCGTTGCCCACGGCGCACCATGTCCGGGGTAAGTCCGGCGGACCGCTCCAAGAAGGATGCCGCCGCCGCCAGACCACCGCGAGCCTGTGCCCGCGCGGCGCAATGTTCCAACTCGGCGGCAACATCCTCGTCCGGCTCGGTGGTTGCCTGGGCGAGGTGCCAGGCGCGCCTGTCCCGGTCGGACACAGGGTCGATGACCTGCGCCAACGCCCAGTGCGCTCTTTGGCGCTGTTCCGGTGATGCCGCGTTGTAGATCACCGAGCGCAGCAGCGGATGCCGGAACCGCACCCGGGAGCCGAACTCGACGAGCCCGCCGGCCTCGGACGATGACGAGGCTGCGGCTGGCACGCCAATGCCTAGCCGATCCACCGCACGCCACACGAGGACCGGATCACCTACCGGTTCGGCGGCGGCGACCAACAACACTTGCCTCGTCGTCGGCGACAAGGGGGCGATCTGTCGGCGGAAGCTCTCCTCGATGCGGCGCGGCACGGCAACGGCGCTGAACAGCCCGAACCCGCCCGCCAGTTCCGCCGGCGTGAACCCCCGCGGCAACTCCAGCAAGCGCCAGCGGGTTGCCTTGGCTCTCGGCGATGAGCCGTTCGAGCACCCGGTCGTCGACCGGCCCCCGATGCGCGCACACCAGCAGTGTGCGAGCGTCCTCGTCGGGGAGCCCGGCGACGTCCATGGCTGGCAGGCCCGCCAACTCCGGCATGTCGCGCGGCTCGTCAGCGCCACGACGTACGGCCAAGATCATGGCCACCGACTCGGCTCGCAGCCGCCGAGCCGCGAACCCGAGTACCTGCGCCGATGCGCGATCCAGCCACTGGGCGTCGTCGACGACGCACAGCATCGGCTGATCGCGGGCGACCTCGGCGAACAGGCCCAGGACCGCCAAGGCCACCATGAAGCGATCCGGCGGGTTTCCGGCGTCGAGCCCGAACGCTGTGCGCAACGCGTCCCGTTGCGGTGCTGGGAGCCCCCCCACCCGGTCGAGCATCGGTGCACAGATCTGATGCACGGCGGCGAAGGCGAGTTCCTGCTCGGCCTCCATACCGGCGGCGCGCACGGTCCGGTAGTCGACGGCCTGCCCGACCAAGTAGTCCAGCAATGCCGTCTTGCCGATGCCGGCATCCCCGCGCACCACCAATGCCCGGCTCTCCCCCGTACGCACGTCAGCGAGCACGCGATCGAGCGCATCGCGCTCGCTGCTTCTGCCTAGCAGCATTTCGAGCCAACCCCTGACGCATGGGCGGCACCAGGTGCGGAGAGGCGCCGCGAGAGCGGGCCCTCAGGTTCTTCGGAGCGGGACGGGGATCCCACGGCACGAGCATGACGCGGAAATGGGTTCGTGTCGTCAACGCGAGCGTCTATCCGCGCCCCCTGCTAGCCAGAACATGACCTACCTGCTAGCCGGAATGCCGAACCGGTACCGGGGGGGCGCGTGGCGTCTTCCGGGATGCGGCCAGGCACTGGCCGGGTGTCGGCCGCGAGCCGGGGGCGCAGCCCGGGGTGTTCACGGGTCCGGCGCACCGGGACCGATCGCAGGGTAGAGGCGACACAGCAGCAACGGCTTGCGGCCTCGGAAGGGTCGAGGGAATGAACGCCGGCTCCACGGAGGGAAGCGAACGATGGGCCTTTCCTGGCAGCAAGGACCACTCGCCCCGGGAGCGGTCGGGCGTTTCCTGGTCCCCGATCCGCTGCCCGACAGGATGCTGTTCGCCGAGCCGCTGCGCCGGCGCATGCGAGTCCAGTTCGGCGGCCTGTGGATCGCCGACAGCGAGGATGTCGTGCTGCTCCACGAGCCGGGCCGCTACCCGGTGGCCTACTTCCCGATGGACGCCATCGCAGCCGACGCGCTCGAGCCGGGCGAGCACACCACACAGCACCGCGACCTCGGGTCGACGTCCTGGTACACAGTGCGGGCAGGCGAGTCCAGCAAGCCACGCGCGGCCTGGCGGCACACCGAGCTGCCGGACCACGCCAGCGATCTGAAGGAACGCGTCGCGTTCGCGTGGCGGGCGATGGACGCCTTCTACGAGGAGGACGAGAGGATCATCGGCCACGCCGCCGACAGCTACCACCGCATCGACATCCGCCGGACGAGCCGGCACCTCGTCGTCCGCCACGGCAACCGGGTCGTCGCGGACACCACCAGGCCGCTGGCGCTGTACGAGTCTGGATTCGCGCCACGCTGGTACGTCCCACGCGCCGACGTGGACGAATCCGCGCTGACCCCGGTCGAGCGCCAGACGTTCTGCCCGTACAAGGGTCTGGCGAGCTACTACGACATCGCCGACGCCCACCGTGCGGCATGGTCGTATGAGAGCGCGTGGACCGAGGTGCAGCTCATCTCCGGCCTGGTGTCGTTCGAGCCGGACAGGGTCGAGGTGCAGCTCGACGGTGCCCGGCTGCGGCTCGAGCCTGGGCAAAGCGTGTTCCCGCACGGCATAGACCGCGACCTCACGCTCGACCAGATGTTCCCCGTACGGCAGCGATGACCACTCGACCGGAGGGAAGGGCCAGGACTCCGGTGCTGCTGTCGGTCAACGTCGGCAAACCGAGCAACGTGTCCTGGCAGGGCAAGACCGTCTTCACCGGGGTATGGAAGCACCCTGTGTCCGGCCCCGCGATGGTCCGACGGCTCAACATCGACGGAGACGGCCAGGGCGACACCACGGGCCATGGTGGCGAGCAGCGCGCCGTGCTCGTGTACCAGATTCAGTCGTATCGGTACTGGCAGCAGCACTTCGGACGAGACGACTTCGGCTACGGCCAGTTCGGCGAGAACCTCACCGTCGACGGCATGCCCGACGACGAGGTCTGCATCGGCGACCGGTACCGCATTGGCGAGGCCGAGTTCGAGGTCACCCAGCCACGTGTCACCTGCTACCGGGTCGGCATGCGGATGGGCGAGCCCGAATTTCCGGCTCTCCTCGTCAGCCACCACCGACCAGGCTTCTACATGCGGGTCATCACCGAAGGACGCGTCCGGGCCGGCGACCGGATCGTCAGGACCAGGACCGATCCGTGCGGCGTGACCGTGGCAGCGGCCGACGCGCTGCTCTACCTTCCCGGCCGCGACCCGGCACAACTGCGCGTCGCCACCCAGATCCCGGCCCTCAGCCCCGGCTGGAGGGACTCATTCCGCGACCTGCTCGAAACTGCGGACGGCCGGCGCCCGGCCTGGAGCGGATTCCGGCCGTTGCGAGTGACTGACGTTGTACGCGAGTGCGCGACCGTCTCCTCGATCCACCTCGCGGACCCGGACGGTACCCGGCTCCCGAACGCCCTTGCCGGGCAGTACCTGACACTGCGCATCAGCGGCGCCGGCACCCCCGCCCCGGTGCGCAGCTATTCGCTGTCCTCCGCGCCCGACGCGGGGACCTATCGGATCAGCGTCAAGCACGAGCCGCACGGCACCGCGAGCGGCTACCTAACCACCGCCCTCAAACCGGGCGCGATCCTCGACACCGCGGCGCCGCGCGGCGATTTTGTTCTCGATGAAGGCACTGGCCCGGTCCTCTTAATCTCCGCTGGTATCGGCCTCACGCCAGTGCTGTCCATGCTGCATGAACTCGCGGCCCGGCGCAGCGCCCGCCAGGTCTGGTGGATCCACGGTGCCCGCCGGCCGCGGGAGCATCCGCTGGCCCCCGAGGCGGACGCCCTTCTCGCCTCGCTGCCGGATACCCGTGAGCATGTCTTCTACAGCGCCGCCACGCCGCCCGAAATCCGCTCTGTCCACGCCAATCCCGGACGCCTCACCGCAGACAAACTGGCTGCCCTGGGCGTTCCCGCCGACGGCAGCGCCTACCTTTGCGGTCCCGAGTCGTTCATGGCCGATATGCAGCACGCGCTGACCGCGATCGGGGTCGAGCCAGCCCACATTCACACCGAGCTGTTCGCGGCAATGCCATCGATCAACCCCGGCTTGACAGGGCAGACCCCAAAGCCACCTCACCAGCCGCCCGGGCCACCCGGAACCGGACCACTGGTGACCTTCGCACGCAGCCGCATCTCCACCCCATTCCCGACCGGCAAGCGCAGCGTGCTGGAACTCGCCGACGCCTGCGACATCCCCACCCGTTGGAGTTGCCGGACGGGCGTCTGCCACACGTGCATAACCTCGATGCTGTCCGGCGAGATCTCCTACTCGCCGGACCCGCTGGACCCACCGAACGACGGGCAAGTGCTCGTCTGCTGCGCCCAGCCCGACACCGACATCGTCCTGGATATGTAATCCCTCGAGCATGACGGACTAGAACGAAGGGTCATTGTGCCTCGAACGTCCAGCGTTGAACGCGACCTGGTGGAGCGAGATCCCGCGCGGGTGGTCGCTTTCAGCGATGCGGTCATTGCCATCGCCGTTACTCTCCTCGTCCTGGAAATCCGTGCACCGGAAGACACAGAGCACCTGCTCCACGGTCTCGCCGCACTCTGGCCGTCGTATGTCACATACGTCATCACGTTCATGATGATCGGGCAGGTGTGGGCCAACCATCACGTCATGTTCGACCACATCCGTCACGCCGACCGGGTGCTGCTGTTCCTGAACACCGTGCTGTTGATGAGCATCGCGTTCCTCCCGTTTGCTGCCTCCGTTCTGGCCAATTCACTTCGCGATGGACACGGGGAGCGCACGGCCGTCGTCTTCCAGGGCCTTGCGTTCGAATTGGCGGCCGTGCTGTTCAACGTCATTTGGTGGTACGCGCGGCACGATCACCGGCTGCTCGCCAACACCATCGACTCCGCGGGGGTAAGGGCAATCAGTAGGCGCTTCCAGCTCGCGCTTGGGTGGATCGGCCGAACGCTGAGTGACGAGGCACTCACTCCGTGAAAGCGCACGCCGCGGGACAGTTCTGCACCGGCAACATGCGATCGCCCGTGACTGAGGCGAGTCCTAGAATCGTTCCTCTGGGCAGCTCGATCCAAGCGATCGACGCGGTCCGTGGGGAGGGGGACTGCCGTCATGAGCGGTGCAAGCGACTTCCGAACACTCAGCCGGGTAGACATGCGCCGGGTGTTTACGTCGTTGGGCCTTCCGAGAAACGCATTTCTCGAATCTGGCCCTTCGAGCGACCGGCCGCCCTTCGATGCGATGTTGAACGCCGATGCAACGCGGCCTAACGGGTTGTGGATGTTCAAGGGGTCGGACTTCTTCCTCTACAACTTGCTGACCGGAGAGATCGAGGAGGGACCCAAGTCGATCGCCGGCAATTGGGGTGGCGACACACTGCCGCAGCTGTTTCGCAGCGGAGTCCACTCCGCCGTCTGGTGCGGCCCGGCTTTTCCCAATCGCTGGGTTCTGTTCAAGGACGAGATGTACGTCGCGCTGGACGCGCTTCGCAACTGGGAGGTCGTGGAGGGCCCGCGAGGCATTCTCGGCGCTTGGGCGACAGGCGCATGGGCAAATCCTGATGGCACTTGGAAGACGCAGGGCGTTCCGGTCGCGTTGCACGGCGTGGGGTCAGAGTTCCAGGGCATGGTCCACTTCTTCAAGGACGGCCAGTACATTCGTCATGACTTGCGTGACGGCTCCCTCGACATCGGGCCAGTACCGATCAAAGACGAGTGGAGTCTGCCGGAACCGTTCGTCGATCGCATCGATCTGGCGTTCTATGGCACCGGCCCGGACGAAGAGAACATCTTCTTCCTCTCCGGCGAGCAGTTTGCCCTGTACGACTTTCGCCGACGCGAAGTCCTCGGCATGGGGCGCATCGAAGAGCGATTCCCCGCGTTCGCACAGTTCATGGGACGCCCACAGCTCTTTCTCGTCGAGGACTACACCCTCGAAACCCTCGTCGGTCCCGCGCACCTCGGACGGCTGATCGACACACGATCGATCGGCGCCGGTTCGACGATCAAGAAGATTCTCGTGACAGAGACGACGGACACGACTCGGGAGGCCCTGTCCAAGAGCCTTCTGTCCAGCCAAGAGACCAAGGTGGTGACGAACTTCTACGACAAGCTCGACAAGAACACCGCGTCAAGCGAAGAGAGCGAACGGTACAAGTATCAGCTCAACGCCGACTTCCACGGAGACGCCAGCGCCAACAGCCTGTGGGGTGGCGAGGTCAACGCTTCCCTGGACGTGCAGGGCGGCACGGACACGCTGCGTGCGGGATTTAACCAGGCGGCGTTCTCCTCCATTGGCTCGCAAGTGGAGGAGGCAAAGCAAGCAACCGAGCAGAAGACGTACAACTCCGAAACGGAGATCGCGAGCACGGTCAAGGTGCTCAAGAAGGAGATCTTCGAAGAGACGAACTCCAGCGATCGGGTGCGTGTGTACGAGTTCTACGAGCAGCTCCAGCCCTACATCACACTGCTTGCACTGCGGCGAGTACGAGTCGGCTTCTCCGACGGGTCCGGGCCGCCGAAGGTGGTCGAGCTTCCGGCAGTTCGGAGCCTGCTCAGCCAGGTCCTGGTCGATGCGCAAGCACAGGAGCGACTACCAGTATTTCTCGGCGGGGAGCTGACGCACGTCTCGGACTACACGGGGGCCGTACGCTCCCTGCTCGTTGACTCCGCTTCGGCCAACCTCGTCATGAGACCCAACCTGTCCTCCACATACAACATCCCCCGATCTGACGGCACACTGCAGGCGATACAGATCCAAGGTGTGGTGACCGCGGACCGGTCGTGGATCGAGCCCACGTTCACGATCACCTGCGTCCAGGTCTGAACGTCCGCAGACTCACGGGCAGGCCCCACCTGGCTCATCATTCCCTCCTAGAGCTACGCGTCCGCAGTAGTTCTCACGATGTCGGACAGCTCTGCGAGCCAGGCTGTCGCTTCGAGGTCCAAGTACGTGGCCCGCGCGCTTGCCAGGTGCTGCTCTGCCTCGGCCCCCCGCCCTTGGCCGAGCAGCCATCGGCCGAGCGCCGCCTGCCCACGAGCCCGCAGCGGAACGGCGCCGTACTCCTCGAACGCATCGACCGCCGCCCGCAGATCGCGCTCGACCAGATCTGGCTCGACATCGCCGCGAGCCGCGCCGATCAGTCCGCGCAACCGCAACAGGTGTGCCGCCACGGCAGGAGTTACCAGCTCTGGCGGTGTCTCGAGCACCGGACGCATCAGATCACCGGCGGTGTCGAGTCGTCCAGCCTGGATCGCCGTCTCTACCGCCGCCGGCCAGAAGTGCATGAAGTCGTCGCCGAGGCCACCCCAGGCGATGGCGTGCTGGACGGAGGTGACTCCACGTTCCACAGCTGCGTCGACATCGCCGGACCGTCGGAGTCGGAGCTGATCCTTGTGGGCCGCCCAAGCCAAGTCGCTTTGGTTGTCCGGTTCCCAGCCCTCGACGAAGGTTGGTGGCTCGGTCCCACGGGCGTCGGCGATCCACAGCCGGATCACGCCGAAGATATGCGCGACGGAGGAGAGCGAGTTGGTGTCCTCCTGATCCTCGACGACCTCGAGCAGCTGGTCCCACCGACCACCGGTCCACAGCGCGAGGCACAGGTTCGCGCCGGCGTAGCGTACGTAGGTCGCCAAGCCGCCTTGCTTTGCGCTGGCCAGCGCCTCCTCGTCCATCTCGATGGCGGCCTGGACGTTGCGTGGCAGGACCTCGGTGGCCGAGTTCATGAGCGCGCGCGCCACGATCCCCGGCATGCGCTCCTCCCGGGCCAGCGCCGCAGCGGCGTCGAAGAGGCTCCGTGCTGTCAACGGCGCGCGTGTGTTGGCATAGCTGATGCCGAGCGCCACCAGTGCCGTGGCGAGGATCCCGCGGTCGCCGGTCGACTCGGCCAGGCGAATCTGCCGCTCCAGGTATGGGTGCGCCTCGGCTGCCTCCCCCCTGTTCGCGTGAGCATCGCTGAGTGGGCCGGCGAGCAGGATCAGCGCGTCTTCAGCGCCGGGCTGATCAATCAGTCGGTCCCAGTGTCGACGCATGAATTCGATGGCAGCCGCGTTGTCGCCCAGGTCCTTCGCCAGTGTGAGACCGACGGTTGCGGCGGCGCGTCCCGCGCCGACCTCGTCTTCGAGCTGCTCGTAGACCTCGATCCCCTGCCGGGAATGCTCGATCGCCTCGTCCCACTGACCGCAGGCGTACGCTGCTCGCCCCGCCGACTCGTACAGTCGCGCCGTTGCTCGTGGGCTCTCGGCGAACCCCAATGCCGAAGTGAGGTAACGGAGGGCCTCACGGTGCGCGCCGAGCGAGGTCGCCCTGGTCGCCGCTCGCTCAAGCAGTGCGGTGGCACGCGTTTGCAGGTCGGCACGGTCCGTGTCCGTCGACGCGGACGACTCGACAGCGTCGAGATAGTGCTGGGCGAGCACCGGCGAGTTTTCGCCCGCCGGATCGGGTTGCAGCTCGAGGTGCGCGGCGACGGCAAGGTGCTTGGCCTTGCGGTCCCGGTGGGAGAGGGTGTCGTACGCGACCTGGCGCACGACCGTCTGGACAAAGCGGTACTGCCCGCGCTCCGAGCTGAACCGGTCGGTTTCAACGGAGAGGAACTGCTTGCGTACGAGGCTGGTGAGCAACTCGTCCAGACTGCCCAGCTCGGCGGCGAGCGCGCCGACGGCTTCGCGGGTGAACGAGACACCGAGGACGCTCCCATCGGCGATGACCCGCCGCTCCTTGGGGGAAAGCGCGTCGAGGCGAGCCGCGACGAGTGCTTGTAGCGATGCCGGTGCCGACAGAGTCGCAAGGTCGTCGAGTGCCGCATCCGCGAGCACGTACCGGCCGTTCTTGGGGACGACGAGGTCCCGGTCGATGAGCGCCCGCACGGTTTCCACGGCGAACAGCGGGATGCCCTCCGAGCGCTGGACGAGCAGATCGCGCACGCGGTCCGGCAGACCTGCGACAAGTCCGTCGAGAAGCGTCGCCATCTGTGGCGGCTCGAGCGGCTGCAGGTGCAGGACGGTCGTGCGGCGGTTGGCGGCCAGCCCGGGCCGTCCCGCGATGAGGCCGGTTCTGGCCAGCACGAGCACGAACACCGCGAACCGCCCGGTGGACAGCAGATGCTCGAGCAAGTCGAGCAGGCCGTCGTCGGCGTGCTGCGCGTCGTCGATGAGCAGCACGACCACGTGATCGTCACCGACACGTTCGAGGAACGTCGTCCACGCCGCGAACAGGTCCTCGCGGTCGAACGAGCTCGCCTGGCCGGTGCCGATGAGCACGGCGATACGCGGGCGGAGCCAGGCCCGCTCCTGGGGGTCGGCGACGTACTTCTCGAGTCCCGCGTCGATCGCCTCGTCGACGATCGCGCCTGTGTCCGCCTCGACGAGTCCGAGCCGAGCGCGTACGGCCTCGGCGAGAGCCCAGAACGCCACGCCATCGCCGTAGGCCAGGCAGCGACCACGGTGCCAGCGCACCGTCGCCGAGAGGCCGTCGACGTACTTTTCGAACTCCCATGCGAGGCGCGACTTGCCGACGCCCGGCTCGCCTTCGACGACGACCATCGATGGCTGGCGCGATTCCTCGGCCGAGTGGAACAGCTCCTTCAGGAGCCTGATCTCGCGGGCCCGTCCGCTGACCGGTGCCTCGAGCCCGTCGACCCGTTCGACGCCGCGCACGGAGGCGACGACCGTACGGGCGGCGAACAGGCGAACGGGACGTGTCTTGCCCTTGAGCTCGTGCTCGCCCATGTCCTCGTAGGCGATCGCTGCGGACGTGAGTGCACGGGTCGTGTCGTCGACCCACACCTCACGGGGAGGCGCCGCGGTCTGGACACGCGAGGCCGTGTTGACCGCATCGCCGGCCACCATCCCCTCGCCGGTCGCGCCGAGCGTGACGGCGACCCCACCGGTGACGATGCCGACCCGCATGGTCAGCTGGTCAATGCCTGTGTCGTTGCCGAGCGTCCCGGTCATCTCGACGAGCTCGAGCCCCGCTCGCACGGCTCTTTCGGCATCGTCCTCGTGTGCCGTGGGGACTCCCCACACCGCCATGACCGCGTCGCCGATGAACTTCTCCACCGTGCCGCCGTAGCGCTCGACGACCACCCTGACTGCCGCAAAGTAGCGGGAGAGCAGCTCACGGACCTCTTCGGCGTCCCGGTGCTCCGACAGGGAGGTGAAGCCGACGAGATCTCCAAACAGGACGGTGGTGATCCGCCGTTCCGCCGTGGGCTCCGGCGCCCGTGCTATCGGGGCTGAGCCTTCGAGCGAGCTCCCACATTCAGGGCAGAACCTGCCGCGCTCCACCGGCGTGCCGCATGACGGGCACGAGCGGGGTCGCAGCGGACTCCCGCACTCGGGACAGAACTTCGCGCCTTCTGGCAGCTCAGCTGCGCACTGAGGACAGGGGGCGCTCATGGCCGAACGGTAGCTGCAACGGCGATCCCGCACGGGCTGAACGAACAACGTCGTGGCCCTGTGCGCGTTTCATCGAGTACCCGCTGGCGGCCCCATTCCCAGTGGCATGCGGTCCGATCGCATGCTGTTCGCACTCTGACGTTGCGCGTCCGGCAGGGCATCCGGGTTGTCGTACACGCCCACGAGCCGGCCGCGGTCGTCGATCCCCTGCGCGTACGTTGCCGTCGCACCGGGAACCTCGAACCGGCGAAGGCCGCGACGATCCCCGACCAGCCCGTCGTACCCCTCGCCGTCCTCATCGGGGTCTTGCCGACGATCTGCCCCCGGTTGTTGATCCGGGCCAGAACGGTGAAGGAGCCGTCCCCTGGCAGGTCGATCTTCTTGAGGCGACCCCGGTCGAGCAGAAACCCGATCGCCTGGTCTCCCTTCGGTCCGCCGCGGCGTCGTCCGTAGAGTCAGGCCGCGTCGCTGCCGGCGCAGGTGTCGCCATTGCCGACACAGCTAGTACGGCCGCAGCAATAGCGGTGCCGAACCAGCGCACCAGCACACCCTGGGCGGGCCCCATCGTGTCCTCCGCCTACCTGTGGGAAATGAAGCCGTCTCCCTCTGTTCGCCGCCGTCCCCGGCCTGGTTGGGTCGGACCAAGCAGCGCACCGGAACCTGCGGGGGCCTGGCGGTGTAGAGAAGTCGACCGAGAGAGGGACAGCCGAACCTGAACACCGGCTCGGAGGACGCGGCGATCCTGGCCCGCGTACGCGACGGCGACCGTGACGCGTACGCGGAGCTTGTGCGCCGTCACGCCTCATTGGCGATCCGGACCGCCGCCCTCCTAGGGGCGGGAGAGGACGCGGAGGACGTGGTGCAGGAAGCCTTCGTCAAGGCGTACGCCGGCCTCGGCGGCTTCCGGCCCGAGGCGCCGTTCCGCCCGTGGCTTTTGCGCATCGTCGCCAACGAGACTCGCAACCTGCACCGGACGGCCGGCCGTCGGTCCGCCCGCGAACGCCGGGCGTGGGAGCAGTCCCTGCCGCTACTCCATGCGCGCTCGGACGAGCCGGCGGACGCGCTGCTGTCCGGCGAGCGCCAAGCTGCGATCGTACGCGGTCTCGCGCGGCTCTCCACGCCCCATCGGCAGGTGCTGACCTGCCGCTACCTGCTCGATCTCGACGAGGCCGAGACCGCGGTCGTGCTCGGCTGGCCCCGGGGCACGGTGAAATCCCGGCTGCACCGCGCGCTGCCGAAGCTGCGGCAGGCACTCGACGTCGAAGCCAGGCCCTCCAAGTCGCCCACCAGTGAGGTGAGCCACGGTGGCTGAGCGCATCCACGACGACCTGATCGCCGACCTGACTGCCCTAGGTCGCGTGATCGACCAGTCCGCGGCCTCCGGGCTGACCACGCAACGAACCGCGGAGTTCGCCACGGCGGTCATGGACCGGGTCGCGACGCTACCCACACCCGCTGCCGCACCGGAGCGCAGCTCATGGACCCGCCGGCTCTCGGAGCGCCTGGAGTCCAGCCGCCGGCGGATCGCGGTCGCGGTGGTCGCGGTAGTCATCGCGATGCTGGCGACCCCCCCGGTGCGGGCGGCCGTCGCCGACTGGTTCGGCTTCGCTGGCGTGCTCGTCGAGCAGGGGTCCTCCGGCACCGACTCCGCGCCGCCGCCGCCGGGGCTGGCAGGGAACCTGACGCTGTCCGAGGCAGTGGACCTCGTCGACTTCGCGCCGTTGGCGCCCCAGTCGCTGGGCCTGCCAGACGGCGTCGAGGTCTCCGCCGACCGCAGGGTCCTGTCGATGAGCTGGTCGACCGCCAACGAGGGCGTGCTGAGACTGGACCAGTTCGGCGCCGACCTCGACTTCACGATCGCCAAGCGCGCACCCGCGGTGCAGTACGCCCGGGTCGGCGGCTCGGATGCGCTCTGGTTCGAGGAGCCACACGAGGTCGTGCTACTCGAGGCCGACGGCAGCCAACGTACGGAGTCAGCGCGACTCGCCGGGCACACGCTGATATGGCAGGACGGCGACACCACGCTGCGCCTCGAAGGCGACGTCGACCTGGCCCGCGCCGTCGAGATCGCGACCTCGGCAACTTCGATCGACTGACGGAACCCACGGGGCCGCGGCGGTGTATCAGGGACGTCCCGATCCCTGAGGAGGCCGTCATGCGCCCGTTCCGTGCAGCACTCGCTCTCGTAGGACTCGTCGCGTTGGCCCTGCTGACCGCCGTGACCGCGGCCGCGGGCGGCCCGACGAGCGCGCTGCTCGCGGTTCCCAGCGAGGGCAAGACGGCGTCCCTCTACTACACCGACCCCGAGTACGACGACCTCGCCCAACTGGTCGGGGCAATGGATTCCGCTGGCGCGGGCACAGTCGACACCTCCGGTCGAAGTCACGAAAGCGGACCGGGAGTGACGGTGACGTGGCTGATTCACGACGTCATGCCCTGGCGGGTCGACCGGATCTACCCAGGTGACGACGGCGTGCCCTGGATCTCGACACAGGTCGGGACCGAGACCGGTTCGATCTGGGACGGCCCTGTCGTCTGGCACCAGCCCGCTAGCCAAGCTGACTCCGCCGAACTCGTCGCGCTGCTCGATCGGCTCGGCGTCGGCGAGGCTTCGCGTGTCGCCGCGGCCAAGGGCAACTTCACCGGCGTCGCCGGTGCGCCGGTGACTGAATCGATCGAGCCGGCGACCGAGCCCCAGGCCGCGCCCGCGGAGTCGTCGGACGTCGCTGGCATCTGGTGGGGTCTCGGCGGGCTGGCCGGCGGCGTACTGCTCACACTCCTGTTCCTCCGCCTTCGTCGCGGCCACATGGCGGAAGCTGTGCCGGAACCAGCGGCGGACGCCGACGGTGCGCCGCCCAGCGAGGAGCTGGCCTGGGGCGGACGCCGCGGCTGACTTTGCCGATCAGGCTGCGGGTGTCCGCTACGGGAAGCTGACCACGAAGCTCGGCACGCCGATCGCGTCCGTGGTGACCGGTGCCCCCGTGTTGTTGACGACGTGGTCGATCGTGCCGGCGCTCAGGTTGACCGTCAGCAGGTGGTGCATCCGGATGCCCGGAGTCTCCGGCACCTCGAACCCGCGAGTGGCGTGAATCGTCGGGTTGACGTTGAAGAAGACATAGCTGCCGCCGCCCCACAGCTCGTGGCTCGTGACCGAGTCGGCCACTTTGTAGGCGGCCCAGCCCAGGACGCCGTCGTGCTGGTAGGCGGCCTGGTCGGGCGGGTCGTACGGCAGCTCGTTCTGGAAGAGGATCGTCGTTCCGTTTTCGCCGTTCCAGATGGTGTTGTACTTCTGGTAGTGCTCGACGAACAGGCCGGTGGCGGTCACGTTGTCGCCGTTGACGATGACGCCGGTGTCAGCGGTGTTGACGTCCCAGCCAAATGAACCGGGGACGCCGTGGTCGGCGCGCCATGCCCAGATGTGGTCGAGCAGGACGTTGTCGCTATTGACCTCGAGGCTGACGGTGGCTTTGCCGACGTGCGGCCCGCCGATGCGGAAGAACACGTCGTGCAGCGTGGTCGGGTCGGACGGATCGCTCTTGTGAGCGTGCCGGGTGCCGACCTGAAGGAGCACTGGCGAGTTGACCGTGCCCGCGTCGATCATGACGCCTGCAATGTCAACACCCTTGACGTCTGCGACTTGCATCGGCACGGCGCCGTTGACTGCCGTAAGCGTGGGTACGCCAATGCCGAGCACTACAGTGTGGTTCCGCTTGACGCTGATGGTGCGGTCGACGTCGTAGACGCCAGGTGTGAAGAGCAGGTGCTTGCCCCGTGCGAGCTCCTGGTTGATTGTCTTGACGGAATCCGATGGCCTCGCCAGGAAGAACTCCGACAGGGGGATCGACTCTCCGGCCGTTGGACCGGCCTCCCACGTGGTGCCCGACGTCTCGGTGCCGGCGTCGGGAACGAACACGTTGTACGTGCCCTGCGCGTCGATGTACAGGTACGGCTTCTCGCGGCTGACCGGTGTCGTTGCCAGGGTGGTGAATGGCGGGCTGGGGAAGGTCTGCGCCGGGGCACCCTGGACACCGGCGAAGACCTGGTTCCACACGGCGTTGGACCAGCCACCGATGCTGCTGTTCCGCACGATGTACTGCTGCTGAGATCCGTTGATGACGAAGGCTGTCTTGGAGTCCGCGATGAAGCCGCCGCTGGCGAACTGCGGTCCAGCAGTGCAGTAGTCGAAGAGGGTCAGGTTGCCGCCGGTCACGTTGACGCGACGCATCGGCGCCGCCTGCGAGGCGGCCCAGAAGTTCGCCGATGCTCGGCACCCGGTCTCCCCCATGATGTTGATCGTCAGGTTGGACACGGACCGCCAGAAGTTGACGAGCGCGATGCAGTTGTCCGGAGCAAGGCACCGGTTGTAGACGTCGACGTGGCCGTTGATGACGACGTCGTTCGGCGTCGCTCCCAGACCGGCGACCTCTGTGTAGTAGCCAACCTGGATGATCAGCGGTTCCGTGGGCGAGCCGTACGTGCCGGGCTTGAACAGCAACGCGTATCGCTGCGTGCCCATCTCGGCGTCGACCTGCTGGTCGCGGATGGCGTTGACGGTCGCCTGGATCTCGCTCGTGGGCATGCTCGGGTCGAAGATCCGTACGTTGGGGCCGAAGTCGGGTTGGACGGCCGCCGGCGGAGCCTTCGGTGCGGCGGCGGCACTGCCACCCGCGACACCAACGAGGGTCACGGATGCCGTGGTCGCGATCATGGTCATGCCGACGAGGAATCTGGTGCGGAACCGTGTCATGAGCGACGACCTACCCTCTCCGTTCTGGCTGGGCGCGACGGACATAGCCGCGGCTCGGACGTTACTCCGCGCCGAGATGCACTTCCATGTCTCTGGTTGACGACCGACATCAAGCGCAGATCAGATCGGTTGGCCGCAACCTCCCGGGCCCCAATTCGTGAACTCGGTGATGGCGTTGCTCGGTGCCGACGCATTGCCGGCCCGGTCCACGGCGACGATGGTGACTGCGTTCGAGCCGAGGACCTCGGTGTAGGCGACTGTCTGCGTGCCGCCAGGGATTACCTCGTTGATGATGCCGTTGATGCGCAACTCGTACTCGACGGAAACCCCCTCCACGTTGTCGGTGGACCCGGTCCACCGCGTCCACAGCTCCTCCGGGCAGGAGCTTGTTCCGCCTCCGCTCACCGATAGCAAGGTCGGCGTCGTTGGTGCGACGGTGTCGCTGCTCGGCGCGGTAGTCGCTGTCACGGTATTGCTCAAGGCGGAGACATTCCCGTTCCCGTCGATGGCGCGGACCGCGAACGCGTACGACGTCCCCGGCTCGAGGTGCCGAACCCACGCACCCTGCGCCGACGGAGGCGGGAACGTGCCTGGGGTCACTGTCGACCAGGCGTTCGGGGTCGGGACACCGTTGACCAGGATGTCGTAACGGACCGGACCCCAGTCGTCGGTCGAGCTGGTCCAGTGCAGCAGCACCTTGCTGCCGTTCACCGCGTCGACGGCCAGGCCGGACGGGGCGGTCGGCGGGTTCAGCTCCCGCTCCGTTATCACGGTGACCGCGTTGCTCGGCCACGACCAGTTGAACCGCGCGTCATGGGCTTGGACAACGAATGTGTACGAGGTCCCGGGCCGCAGGCCCGAAATCGTCACGCTGGTCTGTGTCGTCCTCGCTACAACCTGCGTGTGGTCCGTCGCCCACGCGGCATAGCCTGCGACGCCGACGTTGTCGGTCGACGGACCCCAGGCCAGGCTTACGCTGGTCTGGCCCACCGACGTCGCGACGAGGTTGGTCGGCGTCGACGGCGATGTGGTGTCGGGTGCGGGAGGTCTTGGGCGCGCAGCAGCGACGCCGCCGCTCGTGAGCGCGACAAGCGCTGCCGCGACCGTGGCTGCGGCGATGCGGTGCAGGGCTGGTCGGATGGACATGGGCTGCGCTCCCCTCTGGGGCACCGACGACGGCCATGGACGATGTCCGCGACGTAATACGAGTGCGTCCGGTCGAGGGATTGCGCCGGCGGCGATCAGGCGGCGGTAGATCGAGCGACCCGACACTCAGGGTGTCGCGACTTTCGATGGGTTGTAGCGTTGAATGACCAGCCGGACAATCAGGGAGGGTCCCGGGGCGAGCCACGGGTCCCGGGGTAGGGATGTCTTCGAGCCACCCCGTCCACAGCGCGCTGGCGGCGTTCGACCGCGAGCCCGCCTGGCTCAACTCTGAGCCCCTCACGGCCGATGGCTTGCGCGGGCGTGCGGTCCTCGTGGACATCTGGACGTACTCGTGCGTCAACTGGCTAAGGACCCTGCCGTACGTCAGGGCGTGGCACGAGAAGTATCGCGACCGTGGACTCGTTGTCGTCGGCGTGCACGCACCGGAGTTCGGGTTCGAGCACGACCTTGACAACGTGCGGCATGCGGTCGGCGTGCTGGGCGTCGGCTATCCGGTCGTCATCGACAACGACTTCGTGATCTGGCGGTCGTTGGACAACCACTACTGGCCGGCCAAGTACCTCGTCGATCCCGACGGGCGAGTCCGCTTCCACCATTTCGGCGAGGGTGCGTACGAGGAGACGGAGCGAGCGATCCAGCAGCTGCTAGGTGTCGACGATGGGACCGTCCGCGTCGACGCCGGGGGCATCGCGGAGGCCGCTGACTGGGACAACCTGAGGTCACCGGAGACCTACCTGGGCTCCGCCCGCGGTGAACGCCGCAGCGACAAGAGTGCCGATGAGCTCGCGCTCAACCAGTGGGCGCTCGCCGGCAACTGGTCAGTGGGCGAGGAGGCCGCGGTGCTCGAAGAGCCCGGCGGGTCCGTCGCGTACCGCTTCCAGGCGCGCGACCTCAACATTGTCCTCACACCACCGACCTCCCGCGCCCCGGTCCGCTTCGCCGTGAAGCTTGACGGTCAGCCGCCGGGCGACTCCCACGGCCTAGACGTCGATGGGTCTGGCAATGGCGCTGTAGTGGAGCCGCGGATGTACCAGCTCGTCCGCCAGCGAGGGACCGCCGCCCAGCGAGCCTTCGAGATCACGTTCCTCGATCCGGGCGTGCACGCCTACGTCTTCACTTTTGGCTAGCACACGGCAAGCTAGAGCTGTTGCGCGCCGGGCTGGCCGTCGTCGATGACGAACGAGGCGAACGTCGACTCGGGGGCATCAGAACGGCTCACCGTGCTGACGACTTGCAGGTCGGCCCGCAACTCAGACTTGCGGAGCCGGCAGCGCACATATCCTCGCCGGTCGCCGTCGAAGAACCGGATGTGCGGGTTGAACGGGATCATCGGCCCGTAGTAGGGGCCATACACTTCACCGTCGCCGTTGCTCGAGATCGAGGTGCCCACGATCTCGGTGGCCACCACGGCCGACTCGGGGTGGTCGAAGTCACGCAGGATGTCGTTGACGAAGGTCGAGTGCCAGTCCCCGGTCACCACCACCGGGTTGCTCACCTCATGCTGCACCCAGGCTTCGGTGAGCCGGTTGCGCGCGGCTGGGAAACCGTCCCAAGCGTCGTGCCACAGCAGGTCACCGGCCGCACCGTCGTGGTCGAGCCGGCCCAGCATGACGTTGCTGCCCAGGATGTTCCACCGCGCGTCCGAGGTGGCCAGCCCGTCGTACAGCCAGCTCTCTTGCTCTGATCCCAGCATTGTCACCTGCGGGTCGTACGCGGCGGCGCAGGCCTGCGCCTCCCCCCAGCCGCACGGCGGCGCCGTACGGTATTGCCGGCCGTCGACCACGTCGATCTGAGCCAGGTCACCCCAGGCCAGGCGGCGGTAGATGCGTGGCCCGGCGTGGCCGGGCATCGCCGGCGTGCGTACGGGTTGGTGCTCGTACCAGGCCTGGTACGCGGCGGCCCGCAAGGCGCCGATGTCCCCCTCGTACTGAGACAGGGTGCCGGCATAGTCGTTCTGCACTTCATGGTCGTCCCAGACGACCAGCCACGGGAACCGGGCATGCGCCGCCTGCAGGTCCGGGTCGCTCTTGTACAGGGCGTACTGCATGCGCCACCGCTCGACATCACGCGGCGCCTCACGCAACACCTCTGGCGTCGGAGTCTGCCGGAAGCCGCCGTCCGCACCGATCCCGCCTTCGTACACGTAGTCGCCCAAGTGCAACACCAGGTCGAGATCCTCTTGGGCCATATGCCGGTACGACGGGTAGTAGCCGTTGTCCCAGGCTTGGCAGGACGCGAAGGCGAACGCCAACGACCCGCCGCCGGCCCTCGACCTTGGCGTGGTGCGCGTACGACCGACAGCGGAGACGTCCTGGCGGTAGCGGAACCGATAGAACCACTCACGGTCCGACCGCAGCCCGTCGACCTCCACGTGCACCGAGTGCGCGAGCTCCGGACGTGCCCACACGAAACCCTCACGCACGACATGGCGGAACCGCTCGTCACGGGCCACCTGCCACTGCACTGTGACCGGTCGCGACGGCATCCCACCGCCGGGCTCGAACAGCTGCGGCACCAGCCGGGTCCACAGCACCATTCCCGTAGCGGTCGGGTCCCCGCTCGCCACACCGAGCGTGAACGGATACCCGCCGCCTGCCGGGCGGGGCGCCGCCTCGGCACGGCTCACCGGCATCTGCGCGATCGCCGCCGCACCCGCCACACTCGCGACACCTGTCAGGAAGCGGCGCCGGTCGACACCGGTGGCCTGGTCTTGCGAATCCATGTCCGTCATGTGTCCTGGCTACCCACTCCAGGTGACGAGCAGGTGCACATCAGACGAGCACCCTCAATAGGTTGTGTGTTGCACGGGTAGCCAAGCCTGACGGCGGGTGCCAACTACTACAACTTCGTCGAGTCCACGGCGCTCGCGGACAACCGGTGTCTTGACCGAAGGTTGTCGGAGGACGATGCTCGGCGGCGACGAAAGGTCCGGCCCGATCGGGGGGCGTCGTGGACAGGTCTAAGCAATTGCGGCGCAAGCGTCACATTGTCCGCCTTCTGGTCCTGATAGCCGCCGCCGCGGTGATCGCGCTACCGACAGACGGGCTGCGAGCCTCCGCGGCGACCCAGTCGGCGACCACGCGCGCGGCAGCCGCGGCCTCTGACGTGGTCAGCGGCCGGTTGCTCGCGTTCAACGACTTTCACGGCAACATCGACCCGCCGGCCGGCAGCGGCGGCCTCGTCAACGGTGTCCCTGCGGGAGGCGCGGAATATCTCTCCTTCTGGGTCAAGAAGCTGGAGGCCGAGGCGAAGCGCACGACACCGTACGTCTTCACCGTGGCAGCAGGTGACAACGTCGGCGCCTCCCCACTCGTGAGTGCAGCCTTCCACGATGAGCCCGCCATCGAGATCCTCAACAACCTGGGCTTAGACCTCACCTCCGTGGGGAACCACGAGTTTGACGAAGGGGTCACGGAGCTGCGCCGGCTCCAGTTCGGTGGGTGCCATCCCGTCGACGGATGCGCCGACGGCGACGGCTTCGCCGGCGCCAAATTCCCGATTCTCGCCGCCAACGTTGTCAACAAGCAGACCCGCCTGCCCATCCTGCTGCCACTTGGGATCAAGCTCGTCGGCACCGTGCCCGTCGCGTTCGTCGGCATGACGCTCGAGAGCACGCCATCAATCGTCAACCCCGCGGGCATCCAAAGCGTTGACTTCCTTGACGAGGTATCGACGGCGAACGCCTATGCCGACTTGCTGAGAAGGGTCGGAATCCGCTCCCTCGTCCTGCTCATTCACGAGGGTGGTGCGCAAAATCCGCCGCCTCCCGTACAGGACATCAATGGCTGTGCCAACTTCTCCGGCGCGATCGCCAGCGTCGTCGCGGGCTTGCGACCGGAGTACGGCGTCGTGGTCTCGGGCCACACACACCGCTTCTACAACTGCGCACTGCCCAACTCGTCGGGCGGCAACTCGATCGTCACTAGCGCCGGAAGCATGGGGACGCTGGTGACCGAGATTCAGTTCTCGGTGAGCAAGCGCACCAGGAGCATCGTTTCGGCCGTAGCGAGAAATGTCATCGCGGAGAACGGCATCCGCAACCCGGACGGCACATTCCAGCGCGATGCGAGCGGAAATTTCCTGCTCAATCCCGCGCTCGTCGATCCAGCGGCGAAGCAGATCGCGGACAAGTACCGGGTCGCGGTCGCTCCCCTCGCCAACCGCGTCGTCGGCAGCATCACCGCCGACATCGTCAGAGACGCAGTCCCCAGCGGGGAGAGCCCCCTTGGCGACGTGATTGCCGACGCGCAGCTCGCGTACACGACCTCCGCCGGCGCACAGATCGCACTGATGAACCCGGGCGGCATCCGTGCCTCGCTCAATTTCGCCAATTCACCTGGCGGGGAAGCGCCAGGCCAGGTCACCTACGGCGAAGCCTTCACCGTCCAACCGTTCAACAACCTCGTGGTCACCCAAACGTTCACGGGGGCCCAGATCAAGAGCGTCCTTGAACAGCAGTTCGCGGGATTCGGTGGCCAGACAGTGCAGCGCATTCTGCAGCCGTCGAATGGTTTCAGCTATTCCTACGACACCACACGAGCGCTGGGTGATCGGGTCCAGAACATGGCCCTCAGCGGTACGCCGATAGATCTCGCGGCCACGTACCGAGTGACGACCAACGACTTCCTGGCCAACGGCGGGGATGGGTTCACCAACCTCACCCTGGGCACCGAACGGACAACAGCACCCGGCTTCGACATCGACGCTCTCGTAGCCCACCTCGGCGCAGGGCCGGTGGCTCCGGGGCCGGCTAACCGGATCACGCGGATCGCCTAGCAGTGTGGTCGTGATCTTGCGATTACGCGTCAGCGTTCGCGACGCCCACCGCAGCAACTGCAATGACACTGATTGCGCTCGCGAATGCTGACATCGGCCTGGGCGCCCGTTGCCGATAATGCGTCACCGATGTGGCGAGCTCGCTTGTCCCGCGACTCGCTCTCGTCCACCTGCCTAGGCATACGGCGCTGACCGCGAGTACGTACAGCGGCGTTCCGCAAATGATGAAGTAGTCGGCGATGTTGTAGAAGTGCCCAAGCATGGGGACGAAGTCGACTGCGCCGCGGCTACTGCCCGGTGCGGTGAACTGGTGCAGGACAACGCGGTCGAGCAGATTGCTGCTCCATCCGCCGATCATCATGGAGCCAGAGATCAGCACCGCCAGCGAGTGTCGCCGGCGCCACAGGACAGATATCGCGATGGCTAACAACCCAGTGCCCAACACGTCGAGAAGCAAGCCTGGGATGGGGGCGACGTACCAAGCGCTCACCGTATCTCCGACGTACGGATTGCCACCCTTGTTGATCCGTGCTGTGGAGGCGTGGTGCCAGGCCCACCACTTAGTCATTTGATCGAGAACGAGTATTGCCGCGAACATTGCGAGCACGATCGACCGCTGTCCGAACTTGCCCGTCAGTTCGACTTTGGAGGAGGGCGGTTGCCACGGTATTAAGTCTGTGCCGCCTTCACTTTGCGTATGCATGACTGCTCCCGCGCCGTTGCCAGACTGTTATTCGCAAGCCTGGTCGGGACACGGGCTATCGTCGCCACCGCCAGCGACCATCTTCGGGTGTGGCTGGTGGAACCGCGGAATACCTGCTAGCCGGAATTGGTCAACACGGCTTCATCAACCGAGACAGATGAACGACAGCAGTGCAATCCCACCCGCCTCTGCGCACCTGACGGTTGGTGGTGGTCGACTGCATCGCTAGTCGCGCCGACGTCGAGGCCGTCGGCGTCTTGTGCGTCATGTCTGCCTGGACGGTTCCTTGACGAGTCCTTGCCGCTCCCGCCAGCTGGCAATCGCGGTGCCGATGGCCGGTCCATTGTCTTCCTGGACGAAGTGAATGCCGGTGCCGATGTGCTCGATCTCGAGGGCGGAAATGTGATCCTCGCACCACTTGATTGTCGAGGGGGTCATGATCGCGCCCGGGTCGAAGGTGAGCAGGAGTTTGGGCACTTCGGTACTGGACCCGAGCCACGTGTCGTAGGCCTCGACTCGTCTTACGACGTCGGCGGGTTCGCCGTCGACGGGGATCTCGCGGGGCCAGACGAGGATCGGCAGCCTCTCTGATCGGTCAGTGAACGGCGCCCGGTAGGCGTCGAGCTCTTCCTCGCTCAAGGTGCGCTTGATGGAGTGGGGGATGACGGATTCCACGAAGTAGTTGCGATCCAAGAGGAGCTCTTCGCCCTCCCCTGGCCGACGAAAAGCCTGGAACATGTCTCGTGCCCATGCGGGCCAGTCGTCCCAGGTAAGAGGGTGGACGATGGTCTCCATGAAGGCGATTCCCCTGACCCGGTCGGGGTGGCGGGCGGCCCAGTCGAAGCCCAGTGCACCGCCCCAGTCATGGCCCACGAGGCTCAAGTCATCGACCACAACTTCGTCGAACCAGGCGTCCAGGTAGCGGGCGTGGTCAGCAAAGCGGTAGGCGATGTCGGGCTTTCCAGAGCGGCCCATGCCGATGAGGTCTGGGGCCAGGCAGCGCGCCTCACCAGTTAGCTCCGGGATCACGTTGCGCCACAGGTACGACGAGGTCGGGTTTCCATGCAGCAGCACGACCGGGCTGCCGTCACCCTGCTCCTCGTAGTGCATCTTCGAGTCCAGCACAGGTATGTCGGGCACCGTATTACTCCTTGGTGTTGCCACGCCTTCAGCCCGCTTGGCGGCACAGATACCCACACGTTTGCATTGGAAGCGCGGGCGCGCATCGCCGCCAGCCACCATCTCGGTTTGCAGCTCCCAGGAATGGCGCACTACCTGCTAGCCGGTATGACGAACCTTGGGTACGCCGAAGACACGGGCTTGTCGACCAACGAGGGCCGTCAGCTCAGGCTGGTCACGAATCGCATCTTTCCCTGGACGGTGATGCTGTAGCTGACGCGGTGCAGGATGGCGTCGTTGTCACGGACTGCGAGGTCCACGAGCATGCCGCTCAGCAGGCCCTGGAGCGTGTTCCCGGTCACCGCCTCGGTGCCCGGACGGGATAGCGGACTCCAACGATCGACGGCGAACCCCGCGTTGATGGACTCGTTCTGGTCGAAGATTGAGCTCAGGGTGGCAAATGGATACCAGTCCTCGACCTGCATCCACGGAGCCCAGTCCCGCCCAGGAGTTCCCGGTGGGACCGGGATCGAGTAACGGCTGAGGGCAGGCAGCAAAGCGCTGCCGAGGTTGGGCGAGATCAGCAGCTGCTCGTGGTGCCAGAACTGGGGACTCTTCCCGACCATGTCAACGAGTGCCACCCCGTTCGTCTGGAAGATCCAGCGCTGGTCGGCGATGCTCGTCGGCGCAGGCTCAGTGACTGCGACAGCCGCCGGCGTGATGAAGTGGGACTGGCTCTCGTACGCAAGGGTAAATATCACCGTACTCAACGCTCCTCATCGAAGTCGGCAGGACGCGACCCACCGGATCGGCTGGCTGGCCTCACGAGAAGAGAGCCGCGCCACGGCCGACCAGATACACAAGTCGGCCCATGACAACGGTTGGAGACGATCCTCTAGACGGTGATGACGACCTTGCCTCGGGCGCGACCGTTGTGCAGATGCTGGATGGCGGCCGCGGTCTCGCTGAGCGGATAGGTGCGGTCGATGGCCGCCTTGACCTGTCCGGACTCGATGAGCTCCTTGAGCACAGCGAGGTCTGCGGCGTTCTCCTTCGAGGCGAGCATGCGCAGCTTTTGGCTCACCAGTGGGGAAAGCAACGTGGCTCGAAGGGAGCGGTCGAAACCGCCGAGCCAGCGTCCACCGGTTTCGCCGCCGACGATCACAAGCGTTCCCCGCGCGGTGAGAGCTCGACGCAGATGTGACAGTCGACGGTTGCCACCAGTGTCGATGATGGCGTCGTAGCGTTCGCTGCCGTCGGTGAAGTCGGCGCGCGTGTGGTCGATGACGTGGTCGGCGCCGAGGGATCGAACCAGGTCGGTCTTGGCAGTGCTGCACACGCCGGTGACCTCGGCGCCGAAAGCCTTGGCAATCTGCACGGCGAAGCTGCCCACACCCCCCGATGCACCCACGATCAGCACGTGCTGCCCCGGCTTTACCTGCGCCTTGCGGACGGCCTGCAGCGCGGTGACCCCGGAGATGGGGACGGCCGCGGCCTGTTCATAGGACATGTTGGCCGGTTTGGGTGCTAGCAGGCTCGCCTGCGCGTGAGCATATTCCGCAAAGGATCCGTCGCAGCTGCCGTAGACCTCATCGCCTGGCTTGAACTCGGTCACGTCCTTGCCGACGGCCTCGACCGTGCCCGCAAGGCTGCGGCCGGGATTGGGCGCCTTGGGGCGACGTACACCAAAGCCGGCCAGGCGCATTGCAAGCGGCAGACCGGTCATCAGGTGCCAGGTGCCCTGGTCCACGCTGGCGGCGGCCACCCGTACCAGGATCTCGTCGCCCGCGACCGCGGGCCGGGCGGTCTCGGCGAGCCGCAGCACGGTCTCGTCGCTGCCGTAGGTGTCCTGGACGATCGCTTTCATGCTTTCCACTGCGCTTGTCGGCTCTGTCGGGCTGTCGAGGCCTGAGCTCATCGCGATCTCCAGTCACTTGACATTTGCTTACAGTGTAAGTCACTGTATGCTTACATCGTAAGTTCGTCAAGCCGGGAACTGGAGAGAACGCGATGGCATCTGGTGCCAAACCGAAGCCACCGGCTCGGACCCCGCTGAGCCGAGAGCGCGTGCTGCACGCCGCGGTCACCTTCGCGGACGACAACGGGATCGGGTCACTGAGCATGCGCAAGC
Organism: uncultured Actinomycetota bacterium; assembly: GCA_963799425.1. Lineage (GTDB taxonomy): Bacteria > Actinomycetota > Actinomycetes > Jiangellales > Jiangellaceae > CAVWSM01. Next base: position 121,493 of record CAWCXA010000012.1, read on the forward strand.
TCGGCGAGGTCCTCGGCGTCGAGGCGATGTCCCTGTACAACCACGTCGCCAACAAGAGCGAGCTTCTTGATGGCATGGTGGACGTGGTCTTCGGCGAGATCGACCTGCCGGGCGCCGACAGCGATTGGAGGTCGGCTATGCGGCAGCGGGCGATCTCTGCTCGCCAGGTTCTGTCACGGCACCGGTGGGCTATCGGCGTGATGGAGTCGCGGACGACACCCGGACCGGCAACGCTGCGACACCACGACGCGGTCATCGGATCCCTGCGGGCGGGAGGCTTCTCCGTCGAGCTGGCGGCGCATGCGTTCTCCGTGCTCGACAGCTACATCTACGGGTTCGCGCTGCAGGAGGCCAACCTGCCGTTCGACACCGGAGAGCAGAGTGCGGAGCTGGCGCAGGCGATCCTGGCGCAGCTCCCCGCGGACGAATACCCGCATCTCATTGAGCTGACCGTCGAGCACGTCCTGCAGCCTGGCTACGACTACGGTGACGAGTACGCCTTTGGGCTCGACCTGATCCTCGATGGGCTGGACCGGACCCGGGACCAGGTCTCACATCGCGCGTCTCAACCGGCGCAACGCTGACCTCGGTCACATTGCGCCGGGTTGCACCGGTTCGGCGGCCGTGGGCTCGGTGGCACCTTGGTCGAGACGGAACGGTGGGTACGTGTCCGTCATCAGCGCGGCGTAGGCAGCTACCCGCAACGCCCACCGGTTCATGCCTATGACGAAGTCGTAGAGTCCGCGCGGGTAGCGTGCGGTGAAAAGCAAGGCAATGGCAGCGAACAATACACAGACCGCGATCAGGCCGCCGGACGTGGATTCCCAACCCCACCGGTCGTTCTTGTCCCAGGTGGTCGTGGTCCAGGCGCCGCCGACGAAGAAGGCGACGATCACGTACTGAGGAATGGCAAGCAGCCACCACTTGACCAGCACCAACCCACGAGACAGTGATTGCGGGTAGCGAACGTCGAGCCCGGCTGGGTAGTCCGGGTCGTCCTCGAGCGAGAACGGCGGGTATCGGTCGGTGCCTAGCGCGTCGTAGGTGTAGTAGCCCACCCGCCAGGTCCAGCGCATCACCCCGACGTTGAACTCGAACAGGCCACGCGGGTAGCGAGCGGTGAACAGGATCGCGAAGAACGCGATGACCGTCACCACGACGAACGCGATCCACAGGAAGAACAAGATGATGAAGTGAGGGATCGCGAGCAGCCACTTCACCAACCACAACCAGCGTGACAACGGCTCGTCGAGCTGCGCGCGGACTGTCACGGGGGTCCCGGTCATGGCTCGTCCTCCTCCGGATCGTCAATCGATCCTGCACCACTGGTCTACCGTCAATACGGCTCGTACGCCGTGAGACTCGCCCAACAGTTCGAGCTATCGCCAGGTCTGTGATTCTGGGCGTTGCGTTGCGGCGTGGGCGGTGACGGCACCTGCGATGAGGAGCGCTGCGGCAAGCCAGAGCGGCGCGGCAGGGCTCACCCAGCGAAGCAGTGCACCGCCCGCGAATGCTCCGCCGAGCATCGCCAAGACCGATACAGTTCGGCGCTGCCGCACCGACCAGGACGTGGCGTCGGCGACCAAGCCGGTGACTGTCAAGGTGAGCACCGTGGTGGTCAGATCGCGCACGGCCAGGCGGCGCGCAACAGCGTTCTGGCCGCCCAGGGCGACCGAAAGCAGGCCAACCAGGATCAGCCTTGCCGCTGACCCTCGCACCCCGGCAGTCTCCACAATGATCGCCGCCGCAACGACAAGGCCCGCCTGGGTCGCCGCCGCGGTGGCCAGCAAGTGACCGCGGTGCGGCGTCCAGCGTGCAGCCAACCGTCCAGCGGCGGCCGCGCCGAGTGCGAAGGCCAGTATTGCCACCACGCTCGCGGTGACTGCAATGTCACCCGCGCCGGCCAGCCCAAAACCAAGGAACACCACGTTGCCGGTCATGTTTGCCACGAACACGTGCCCCAGGCTCAGATAGCTGAACGCGTCCACCAGGCCGGTGACCACAGTCAGGCCGACCAGCAACACCGGCAACGGCCCCTCGGTTCGTACCTCTTCTGGTCGCTCAACGGTCACGCCGTCCTCCCAGCGAAATCAGTTGGCTCGCCCGGTGAAGGCATCGACGGCGGAGACGAGGTCGTTCAGCGGGAAGGGCTTGCCCAGGAAAGCATCAGCCCCGGCGGCAACAGCGGTCGCGCGATCAGCGGGACTGCTGCGAGCGCTCACCATGACCACACCACCAGTCCACCCTTCGGCGCGTAACTCTCGGCACACCTCGATCCCGTCGGGGGGCGGGATCATCACATCGAGCACGACGGCGTCAGGGTGCTGCTCATGCGTCGCGACCAGGGCTTGGGTGCCCGACTCAGCAGTCAGGCACTGATAGCCGGCGCGCTCGAGGCTACGAACGACAATTCTGGCGAACTTCGTGTCGTCGTCGACGACAAGCACCAGCCCGTGACGCGAGTCGGTGCCTGAGCGTTGTGCCTCCATACCGCCAGCATCAGACGGTGGCCATGAGATGAGCATGAGACGCTCAAGAGTCGGCGAGCGGCAAGTCGGCCACAACACGAGCCCCGCCGAACGGTGCCCCGTTGTCGGCGGTCACGGCACCCCCGACCGCCTGGATGAGCGAAGACACAATGGCCAGGCCAAGTCCAGCGCTGCCGCCCTCGTGGCGACCAGCCCCACCGGCGCGCGCGAACCTGTCAAACGCACGGGGTAGTAGGTCGGGGGGAAAGCCAGGGCCGTCGTCGGCCACCACGAGCTGGCCAAATCCGTCACGGGGCGCGACGCTGATGAGGATCTGAGCCTTGGCATAGCGCTCCGCATTCACGACCAGGTTTCTGACGATCTGGCCAACCCACTCGCGGTCTCCGCGGACCACCGCGGGCTCGCCGCGGACCTCGATGCTGACCTTGTCGCGATGCGGAAGGCGCCGAAGTTCGTCCCTGGCGGTCGCGAGCAGCTCGGTCGTGGCGTCCCCGGCGATGAGCTGCCCCGCATCGGCTCGGGCAAGGGTCAGCAAACTATCGGTGACACGACTGAGCCGATCGGTCTCCTCGAGCGCGCTGGCAAGGCTCTGCGCCACGCTTGCGTCGTCGTCTGGCTCTTGCGCGGCAAGCTCGAGCTCTCCGCGGAGTACGGCAATGGGGGTTCGTAGCTCATGCGCGGCGTTATCGATGAACGCACGCTCGCGGGTAAAGGCCGACTCGATGCGGGCCAGCATGGCGTTGAGCGTGCGGCCGAGCTCGGCGATCTCATCGCGCTCGGCAGTTTGCGGTAGGCGACGCCCGATATCGGCTGCGGAGATGGTCGCCGCCTCGTTCGCCATGCGGCGCACCGGACGCAGCGCCGCACCGGTGAGGATCCACGCGGCGGCAGCGATCGCGGCGATCAGGATGGGGCCGGCAACCCAGAGCACGAGAAGCAACCGCTGGTCCGCTCGTTGGAGCGGGGCCGTGCTCGTGGCAGCGATGCCCACGATCAGATCGGCACCCGTCTCGTTGACTGGCCGGGCAAGTAGGCGAGCATTCGCGCCGACCCCGGGGACTGAACGATCAATGACGATCTGCCCGTTGCTCGCGCCTGCGAGCTCGTCCGCTGTCAGCAGCGGCTCTGCCCCTGCCGGGTGGGTGACCGCGCCGTCCCGACTGACCACCTGGACGGTCACCAAGCCGGAGCCGGGCGACACCTCGCCATCGTGCAAGTCAAGGGCCAGGTCATCGACACGGACGGTGAGCTCGTCGGTGATCGCGTCACTCAACTCATCGCTGAGCGCCCAATACATGAGCAACGCCGCCACGGCGAGCACGACGATTCCCCCGGCGGCAGACAGCACCGCGAGGCGCACGCGCAGCGACAGTCCGCGAAACAGCGACACGATAGTCAGCCACCATCAGTGCGCAGCCGGTAGCCCGCACCACGAACCGTCTCGAGACCTTGGCGTCCGAACGGTCGGTCGATCTTGTCGCGCAGATAGCGAACGTAGACGTCGACCACGTTGGACGTGCCGTCGTAGGCGAAGTCCCATACGTGGTCGAGGATGGCCGTACGGCTCAGCACTTCGCCCTTGTGACGCAAGAGCAACTCGAGCAGGGAGAACTCGCGCGCTGACAACAAGACAGACGTCTGCCCGCGGCTGACCTCCCGGGTAGCCGGGTTCAACCGCAGATCACCGGCACGCAGCACGCTCGGCCGCTCGCCCACCTCACGGCGCAGCAGTGCGCGCACTCGGGCGAACAGCTCGGCGAACGAGAACGGCTTCGCCAGGTAGTCGTCGGCGCCCACATCGAGCCCACGCACTCGATCATCGACCCCACCACGGGCGGTCAGCATGATGACCGGCATCCATTTCCCAGCCTCGCGAAGCCGGCGGCACACCTCGAATCCGTCCGGAGCCGGGATCATGGCGTCCAGCACGATCACGTCGTACGGGAACTCTTGGCCCATCCACAGGGCATCCCTGCCGTTGCCGGTGAGATCCACGGCGTAGCCCTCGCGCTCGAGGCCACGCTTGAGCAACGAGGCCATCTTCACCTCGTCCTCGACCACGAGAAGCCTCATGCGCCGTACGGTACCGCCGCGGTTCATGAGAGCAGCATGAGAGCGGCGTACTCAATGGCTGACGGTGGCTCTCATCGGGCTCTCACCGACCGGCGCGCATGGTCATTGATGACGATCGGTAACGCCGGTGCCACTGGTGTGCAAGGAGCGCAAATGCCCCAGGGAGTGGACCCGAAGCGGTGGCGCGCCCTTGCGGTCAGCCAGGCCGCGACATTCATGATCCTGCTCGACGTCAGCATCGTGAACGTGGCGTTGCCCTCCATCGAGCGCGGGTTGGGCGCGGCACCGGCGACCGTGCAGTGGGTCGTTTCCGGCTATGCGTTGACACTCGGCTTGGCGCTGGTGCCGGCAGGACGGCTGGGGGACGTACTCGGCCGGCGTCGGATGTTTCTGATCGCGCTGTCGGCATTCGTGGTGACCAGCGCACTGACCGGTGCCGCGCCGACCATCGGGTGGTTGATCGCCGCACGACTGTTGCAAGGGGTCGCCGGCGGCATGCTCATCCCACAGAGCTCCGGGTTGATCCAGCAGCTGTTCCGCGGCGCGGAACGTGGCCGGGCGTTTGGCATCCTCGGTGCCACCGTCGGAGTGTCGACCGCCGCTGGTCCAGTGATCGGTGGCTTCATCCTTACCGCGTTCACGGGTCCGGATGCTTGGCGCTGGGTGTTCTACGTCAACGTGCCTGTCGGTCTTGTCGCGCTGGTGCTGGCCGCCCGGCTGGTGCCATCCACCAGCCGTCAGGAGCATGGTGCTGCACATCTGGATCTCGTCGGATCGCTGTTGCTGGGTGGGGGTGTCCTCAGTCTTCTGCTGCCGCTGGTCAATGCCGACAACGGTTGGCTAACCAGGTGGTGGGCCTTGTTTGTCTTGTCTGCCCTGCTGCTCGCTTCGTTCGCCTGGTGGGAGGCTCGCACCGTACGGCGAGGTCGTGCGCCACTGCTCGACCCGCAGCTTCTGCGCACGCCTGGCTACGCCGCCGGGGCAAGCATCGGCTTGGTCTATTTCATCGGGTTCACCGGCATCTTCCTGGTGCTCGCACTTTTCCTGCAGGACGGGCTTGGGTATTCACCGCTGCGTTCGGGTTTGGCCGTTACACCGTTCGCGCTCGGGGTGGCGGTTTCCGCGCTGGTGGCCGGTCAGCTGGTGGCCAGGGTCGGTCGATGGCTCACCGTGTTCGGCCTGTCCACCATCGTGGTGGGCCTGGTGATCACGGCGCAGGTGCTGCGTCATCAGGGGATCGGCGGGTCGCCTTGGGCGACCGTAGGACCACTGCTGCTGGCCGGACTCGGCGGAGGCATGGTCACTTCACCCAACATCACTCTGAGCCTTGAATCCGTGCCGGTGCGGATGGCCGGAGCAGCCGGTGGGGCGCTCCAGACCGCGCAACGCGTCGGCGCTGCGATCGGCAGCGCCGTACTGGCCACCTTCTTCTACCACGTCGTCACCGCCACCGGCCGCGACTACGACGCAGCCGTCTCAGACACCCTGCTGTTGGCATCCGGGTTCATGCTGCTCGCATTGGTCCTGGCCATCGTCGAGCTCGCACGACGCCGCGCAGGGCGAGCAGCCCCGCAGCACTCATCGTTCTCTCATCGGCGGGGTACCAGTCTGAAGGCGTACGAGCACCTATGAGTCACACCCAGGAGAAGTCGCATGAGCGTCCCCACCAACGAAACGTCCACTCCCCCCGCGGAGGCCAGCGATGCGACGCCGGCCGGTCCGCCGTCCGCGCCGACGAGGAGTCGCAGAGGCGTTCGGACTACGGCCGTCGGAGCCGTAGCGATCGCCGCTGTGGCTGCCGCGGCCGTCGGCGGTTACTTCGGCGCGCGCAGCGCAGAGGATGACAATGCCTCGTCGACCGTGAGCGCAGCCGCTCAATCGCAACTGGGCCCGATCGACGTGCCCGCGGTTCTGGCCAAGGTCGAGCCCGCGATTGTGACTGTCCAAACCCAGTTGGTCGGGATGGACATGGCAGGTCAGCCGGTGCCTGAGCAAGGCACGGGCACAGGTTTCGTAGTCGCGAGTGGCGGCATGATTCTCACCAACGCTCACGTAGTGCAGGGCGCACAGGTCATCCAAGTGACGCTTGCCGACGGCCGCACGATGCCTGGGCAGGTGATTCAGAGCGATCCGTCTGCCGATCTCGCCGTCCTGCAGGTCCAGGCGGACAACCTGCCGGTCGCACCGATCGGTGACTCCACGAGCCTCAAGGTGGGCGACCCCGTAGTCGCCGTCGGGGATGCGCTGGCGCTGCCGGGTGGCCCGACGGTCACATCGGGCATCGTTTCAGCGCTCGGTCGGTCGATCCAGACCAACGACGGCAGCACTCTGCAAAACGTCATCCAAACGGACGCCGCAATCAACCCAGGCAACAGCGGCGGACCGCTCATTGATGCCACTGGGCAGGTCGTCGGTATCGACACCGCGGCAGCAAGCGATGGTCAGGACATCGGCTTTGCCATCGCGATCAATGGTGCAGAGACAACCGTGCAGAGCCTGCTTGCACAAGGGACCAACGGCTGATCCTGACGCGTCGGCCCTGATCGCTTCCGTACTCACAACTCGCTTTTCGAAGGAGATTCGCACGTGACGACACAGCAGCCGCAGGTGGCAGTTCTTGGCCTGGGGATCATGGGCAACGGGATGGCCCGCAGCCTGCTCCGCTCCGGAATTCCAACCACGGTGTGGAACCGCAGCCATTCCCGGTCCATACCGTTGGCCGCCGAGGGTGCGCAGGTCTCGACGACGCCCGCTGCCGCGGCTCAGCACTCCGCCGTGGCCATCACGATGGTCACCGACGCCGACGCCGTTCTCGACGTCGCCGACGCACAGGGCATGCTCAAGGCACTGCCGCCGAACGCAACCTGGGTACAGATGAGCACGATCGGCGTCGAAGGCTTGGCCCGAGTCGCCCAGCTCGTCGCCCGCGAGCGGCCCGACGTACAGCTTGTGGATGCACCGGTGTCCGGATCCCGGCAGGCGGCCGAGTCTGGCGGCCTGACCATCTTCGCCTCCGGGCCAGACGACGCCAAGGCTCTGCTGGCCCCGATCTTCGCCGCCATCGGGAGCCGAACCATGTGGTTCGGACCGGCGGGCCTGGGCACACGCATCAAGCTCGTGAACAACACACTGATCGCTTTCACCGTCCAGGGCATGGGCGAAGCGACGGCTCTCGCCCAACACCTCGGCGTCAGCCCGGAGGCCACCATCGACGCGATCGGGAGCGGCCTGCTTGCCTCGCCGTACGTGATGAGCAAGCTCGGTCGGATCGCTCGCGATGACTACAGCCCCGAGTTCTCGCTCGACCTCGCGCTCAAGGACGTCAACCTCGCCCTGGCCGCGCTCGACGGATCGACGCATCCGGTGTTTCAGACGCTGGCCCACGACTGGTCAGACGCGGCAACACAGGGACTCGGAAGCCAGGACCTGACGGTCATCACCAAGACTCTCGCGGCATAGACGGGCAGATGTCATGGAGTTCAAGACCTGGTCCGGCCTCGGTGGGGCGTCAACACACCTGGAGAATCACACGATTGTCTTGTTCGGCGCGACGGGCGATCTAGCCAGCCGCAAACTGCTGCCGGGACTGTTTCACCTTGCCGCTGCCGGCTTGATGCCCGACAGATACCGCATCATCGGCTCTTCTCGACAGGGCATGACCGACGAGCAGTTCCGTGAACTTGCCCGCCAAGCCATCGCCAAATTCGGGGCGAGCAGGCCTGAGGGCGAGGTCTGGCAGGCGTTTCAGCGGACACTGTCGTTCGCCACTGCAAACTCTGCCGACACCTCCTCACTGGTCACCGCGATCGAGCGGGCGGAACGGGAGATCGGAGGCTCACCACGGCGGCTGTTCCATCTCGCTGTGCCACCATCGGCCTTCGAGCCCACCGTGACAATGCTCGGTGCGGAAGGCCTGGCGGCCGGGTCCCGCATCATCATCGAGAAGCCGTTCGGGACCGACCTGCAATCCGCCCGGACCCTCAACGACACCATTCATGGCTTCTTCGAAGAGTCACAGATCTTCCGCATCGACCACTTCCTTGGCAAGGAGTCCGTCGACAACATTCTGGCCTTCCGATTCGCCAACGGGTTGTTCGAGCCCGTCTGGAATCGTCGCCACATCAGCTACGTGCAGATCGATGTCCCGGAGACGCTGTCGATCGAGGGGCGCGCCGACTTCTACGACCGTACTGGCGCCTACCGCGACATGATCGTGACTCATCTGTTCCAGGTCCTGGGGTTTCTCGCCATGGAGCCGCCCACCTCCCTAGATGCCACGCACCTGCGCCAGGAGACGGCCAAGGTCTTCGACTCCCTCAAGCCGATCGACACCAGGCACGTGGTGCGTGGCCAGTACGCCGGCTACCTCGAAGAAGCCGGCATAGCATCGGACTCACAGACCGAGACAATGGCTGCAGTGCGGGCCGAGATCGACAACTGGCGGTGGGCCGGTGTGCCGTTCTTCCTGCGTTCCGGCAAGAACCTCGGAGCCAGCCGACAGCTCGTCACACTCGGCTTTCATGAGCCCCCGCTGCGCATGTTCCCGATCCGCAGGACCGACACCCCCGACGGAGCGCGAAACGAGATCGTCATCGACCTGGCTGATCCCGGCTCCATCACTGTCGACTTGCTGACCAAACAGCCCGGCGTGGAGATGCGGCTCGGCGAAGCTGAGTTGACGAACCGCTATGCGGAGTCATCACGTGCCGCCAAGAGCCTCGAGGGCTACGAGCGGCTCATCTTGGACGCCATGCTGGGCGACCAGTCCCTGTTTACCGAGGCGAGCGCGGTGGAACGGCTGTGGGAAATCTCCACTCCGCTCCTGAAGAACCCGCCCCCGATCCAGCCATACCTGGCTGGCACCTGGGGACCGCAGCCGTCAGTCGACCGGCTCACCGCGCCGTACCGCTGGCGCCTGCCGCGTTCTGAACCAGCACCGCGGCGCATCTGAGGGGGCAGCGGCTAATCTCGCCTGGTGGGCGCGTGGTGTCGTAGTCGGGAGTTCCCGTTGGGCACCGACGCGGTCCTGGCGCTCGTCGCGGGCATAGCTGCCTTTGCGGTATCGGCGGTGTTGGCCGCAGTCCCGTTGCCCAACATCTCTGTGGTCGTCCTGGGCATCCTCTACATGTTCGTGGTTCTTGCTGTCGCACACTTCTGGGGCATCGCCTACGCCGTGCCCGTCGGGGTGGCCTGCGCTGTCGCCCTGGACTGGCACTACATCCCGCCCACGCACTCGTCCACGATCCCGGGCGCCGCGGACTCGCTGGCTCTCGCGGCATATCTCATTGTGGGCGTCTCACTTGGACAGCTCGCCGCGCATGCACGTCGCCGCGCCGAGCTCTCCGAGGCCGCTCGAAGCACGCTCGCAGACGAGCAGGCAGCCCTCCGGCGTGTGGCAACCCTGGTGGCACGCGAGCCATCGCCCGCGGAGGTCTTCGACACAGTCACCGAAGAGGTCGCGGAGCTCCTGCATCCCGACCTCACGAGCATGCTGCGTTACGAGACCGACGGGAGTGCGACTGTTGTCGCCGCCCGGTCCGTGCCCGGCATCAAGATTCCCGTCGGGACTCGCCTGACGATCGAGGGCGACAGCGTCGTCGCGACAGTGTTTCGCACCGGTCGGCCGGCGCGAGTCGATAGTTTCTCGAATAGCGCGGGCCTTCTCGCCGAGGTTCTGCGCGGTCTGGGAATTCAATCGAGCGCCGGCAGCCCAATCGTCGCCGCGGGACGCCTGTGGGGAGTGATGGTCGCGGCATCGGCGCAGTCAGACCCGCTGCCGGAGGGGACGGAGTCACGCATCGGAGAGTTTACGGAGCTCGTCGCGACTGCCATCACGAACGCCGAGACCCGAGCCGAGCTCACGGAATCGAGGGCGCGCATCGTGGCCACTGGCGACGAAGCGCGGCGGCGCCTGGAGCGCGACCTCCACGACGGGGCGCAGCAACGGCTCGTCTCGCTCGCCTTGGAGATCCGCGCCGTCGAGGCCACGCCGCAGCGACCGCCCCATGAGCTTCAAGAAGAGCTCGCTCGTATTCGGGAGGGGCTCCTTGGCGTCCTGGACGACCTCCGCGAGATCTCGCGAGGGATCCATCCATCGATCCTCTCGGAAGGTGGCCTGGGCCCAGCGTTGAAGACGCTGGCGCGTCGCTGCGCTGTGCCCGTCGAGCTTGACGTACGAGGCGACAGGCGGCTCCCTGATCAGGTCGAGGTCGCGGCCTACTACTTCGTGTCGGAGGCGCTCACCAACGCGGTCAAACATGCCCAGGCGACCGTCGTCAACGTCGACGTCGAGACCGACGACAAGGTCGCGAGGCTGTGCGTTCGTGACGACGGCATCGGCGGCGCGAACCTCGGCCGTGGGTCGGGGCTTGTCGGGCTCCGAGACCGCGTCGAAGCACTCGGGGGCAAGATCGAGATCACGAGCCCCTCGGGCCGCGGGACGTCGCTGGCGATCACCTTGCCGACCGACCGGACATCCCCCAACGCTGGCTAGCTGGGGCGCAGGGTCACGCGGACAAGTTTGGCGACGCCACTCACGAGCAGGTAGATGAGGTCGAACTGAACCTGGCGCACCCGGCGCACGACTCTGGCCGTCATTTCTGTCACCGTTTCATTTGTTGGGCACGGTTCGGACGAGGCAGGTGGTCGCTCATGACGGGACTCATCACACGGCGCAGCGCGCAGGGCGTCCCAGAGACAGTTGCCGCCATTCGCGACCAGGCCGAACAGCACGGCGCCGCTGTCATCGCAGTGATTGACCACGCAGCCGCCGCGCATGCCGTGGGATTGACCCTGCCCGCTACCCAAGTCGTCATCTTCGGCAACGCAAAAGCCGGGACACCGCTGATGCAGGCCGCGCCGGATATCGCCATCGACCTACCTCTGCGTGTGCTCATCCGCGACGACGGCCAGCCGGGCGCCCTGGTCAGCTGGCAAGATCCGGCCTATGTACGCGACCGCTTCGGCCTCCACGACCAACAACTCACACCGTTGGCAACACCGGGAATCCTGGTGGCGGCGGTGATCGACCGGCACTAGCCAGGCTCATTCATGAGGCGCCCATCCCACATCCGTCAGCCGCCGGGCAGGTGGAAACCCGATGCGATGTTCAGAGTCGTCGCGACTGTTAGGTACATCAGCCACAGGCCGACGACGATGTGGACCAGCCCGAGGGCCTTCTCACCGCGGTTGACCGTCTCCTGACCGTCGGCAGTTGCCTTCACGCCGATCTTGAAGCTGGCGAAGAACTCGGCGACATACACCAGAGCCAGCCCGGTGAACAGCACCCCAACCGGCCAGGCGCCGGCGTCATAGAAGACGAACAACCCGAGTATCGAGATGACCACGAACGGGATCGACATGAACCCGTTAGGTCGTGCGTCAGCACCTTGAAGCCGGTTCCAGCCCATCGCGAACCAGTGGATGCCGTACGCGCTGAACGCCAGGGCGGCCATGTAGAGCGCCTTGTCGCCGGTGAAGACCTGGAACCAGGTCAGGCCGACGAACAGGTAGACACCAACGAGGAACTGGCAGAACCCGGGCATCCAGATGCCCCACACGCCGTTGGCCCGATCTACGCGAGGATCTCGCTTGGGGAAGCCGAGCAGCTCCTGGGGACCGTAGATGAGGTAGCCGGTACCCAGCCCGAAGAAGCCGAGCACCACTGGGACAAACGCCGATGCCGGGAAGGTCAACGCAACCTGCGTCATGGTTTCACCTGTCTGAGCCGAGTGTCCGGGCCGCGGCAAACAGCCCAGCTGCCTTGCTGCCTTCAGCGTCGGCTGCCAGCACGCGGGTGTCTTCACGGCTAGCGCCCGGCTGCGCTTCCGGCCGGCTGGCCTCCGCGCTACCTGCTACCTGCTACCCGCGGCGGGGAGACGATCTTGGCTCGCGCCGGCACGACGGCACCGGCTGCGGTCGTCGCGTGTTTCCGCCAGTCTTGGAGTGGAGCGAAGGGAGCAGGGAGATGACCACTGGGTCCGACATGACACCCAATTCTGAGCAGCGGATGCGTGGCGCGGTCGCCGGCGAGCCGGCGCTCGGGCGTGGCCCGGCTCCGAGCGGCGACTTCTCTCGACACGAGTACGACCATGCCGCCGCAGGGTGGGGTGCGGCCCGCAGCGTCGCGGGCGTTCTCGAGCGTGCGGGTGAGCCTCTGCACGGCCTGCGTGCGCTCTTCGTGATGAACCACGAGAACGGCGGCTTCGACTGTCCCGGCTGTGCCTGGCCGGACGATCCGTCCGGACTGAAGCTCGACATCTGCGAGAACGGCATCAAGCACGCCACGTGGGAGCTCGCGCACGCGAAGGCCGACGCAGCCTTCTTCGCCGCCCACCCGGTGGCCGCGCTGGCCGACTGGACCGACTACGACCTCGAAGCGGTGGGACGGCTAGCGGATCCGCTGAGCTACAACCCGGCGACCGACAGGTACGAGCCGATCTCCTGGGAGGACGCGTTCACGCTCGTCGGCGAGACGCTGCGAGGGCTCGACAGCCCGCACCAGGCGGCGTTCTACACGTCCGGGCGGCTGAGCAACGAGGCCACGTTCCTCTACCAGCTGATGGTGCGCGAGTTCGGCACCAACAACCTGCCGGACTGCTCGAACATGTGCCACGAGGCGAGCGGCCGGGCGTTGACCGCGGCGATCGGCAGCGGCAAGGGCACCGTCGACTTGGTCGACTGGGAGCAGGCCGACGCGATCTGGCTGATGGGTGACAACGCCGGCTCGAACGCGCCGCGGATGCTGACCTGGCTGGCCGAGGCGGATCGGCGCGGCGCCCGGCTCGTACACATCAACCCGCTGATCGAGGCGGCTTCAAGACGAACGATCGTGCCGCACGAGCTGGTCGACATGGCCACCTTCCGCACCACCAAGACCGGGACGATGAACGTACAGGTCCGCATCGGCGGCGACATGGCGCTGATGCGTGGGGTGGCCAAGGCGGTCCTGGAGGCAGCGGACAAGGATCCGGCGGTGCTCGACCGGGAGTTCATCGAGCACCACACGCACGGTTTCGACGACTACCGCGCACTGGTCGCGTCGACCCCATGGTCGGACCTGGTCCGGGACTCGGGCATCACCGAGGCGGACATCCGGAAGCTGGCCGACTCGTACCTGGCGTCGCAGCGGGTGATCATCGCCTGGTGCCTGGGCCTGACGCAGCACGAGCACGGTGTCGACACGGTGCGCGAGATCGCCAACGTACTGTTCCTGCGCGGCAACATCGGCCGCGAGGGGGCCGGCCCGTGCCCGGTCCGCGGCCACAGCAACGTGCAGGGCAACCGCACCTGCGGTGTCAACCACCATCCCGATCCGGCCTTCCTCGACCGCCTCGCCGAAGTCTGCGGGATCGACCCGCCACGCGAGCGCGGCCTCGGCACGGTCGCCACGATCGAGGCGATGCACCGTGGCGACGTGAAGGTCTTTGTCGCCCTCGGCGGCAACTTCGCCCTCGCGTCGCCGGATCTCCCCTACACGGCCGACGCGCTGCGCAACTGCGAGCTGACCGTCCAGGTCAGCACCAAGCTCAACCGCAGCCACATCGTGCACGGCAGGCGGGCGCTGATCCTGCCCTGCCTTGCGCGAAGCGACAAGGACCGCCAGGCAAGCGGCGAGCAGGGAGTGACCGTCGAGGATGCGATGTCGATGGTGCACATTTCGTACGGGATGAAGGAGCCCGACTCGCCGCAGCAGCGCTCGGAGTGCGCGATCCTGGCCGGCATGGCGCAAGCCACCCTGCCGCAAAGCCGGACACCGTGGCAGGACTACGCCGACGACTACGACCGGATCCGCGACACCATGTCGCGGGCGCTGGAAGGTTTCGAGGACTTCAACAGGCGCGCCCGGCACCCGCACGGGTTCCGGATCGCACAGCCTGCCAGGGACCGCGTCTTCAGCACGACATCGGGTCGCGCCGAGTTCCTGGCGGTGCCGCTGGCGGCGGACGTCGACCCCGGCCAGGGGCGGCTCATGCTGACGACGGTCCGCTCGCACGACCAGTTCAACACGTCGATCTACTCCAACGACGACCGCTATCGCGGCCTCAAGGGCATCCGCACGGTCGTGTTCATGAACGAGGCCGATATGAGCGCGCGCGGTCTCGGGGAGTTCGACCTCGTCGACATCACCAGCTTCTCCAAGGACGGCACCCAGCGCACCGTGCACGGCTACCGCGCCGTCCCCTACGAGATAGCGCTCGGCTGCACGGCCGGCTACATGCCCGAGCTCAACGTCCTCTGCGGCATCGCCGACGTCAGCACCCAGAGTGAGCAACCCGTGACCAAACACCTCGTCGTCGAAGTGACGCCCAGTCACGCCAAGGCATCCGCCGTCTGACGCTTATCGCGGTCAAATTTGGCATGGTATGCAAACTGGACGGATGGATCGAGCGTATGCGGGGCCCGCCGTTGCCGAAGGAAACCGGCACGACGGAGATCTGGCCGCCAAGAGGCGCCGCGCGTTGCTCGCCACTGCCGTGGTCATCGGCCTCCTCGCCGCATTCAATGTCGGCAGGAGCCTGCTGCCGTCCGGAGACGCGCTGCTGAGCGTGGCCGGCGCCGTCGCGCTCGTGGTCTTCGCCCGGGTCAGCGGGCTGACCTGGGCGCAGCTCGGGCTGAGCCGCGACAGGCTGCGGTCGGGCCACCGGTGGGCGTGGATCGCCGTGGCCGTGGTGGCGGGCATCTACCTCGTCGGCGTGCTCATCCCGGCCATTCGACCCGCCTTCCTCGATCCCCGGTATCACTTCGGCCCGGCCGAGGCCCTGTTCACGGCGTTCGTCGTGATCCCGCTCGGCACAGTGATCTTCGAGGAGGTGGCATTCCGCTCCGTGCTGTGGGGGATGCTGTCCCGGCACATGAACACCTGGCGGGTGGTGGCCGTCTCCTCGACATTGTTCGGCCTGTGGCACGTACTGCCGGCCCTGAACTTCGCTTCGGCGCGCGACTTCGTGGGGCACACCCTGAGCGCCACCCTGTCCACGCTGCTCGTGGTCCTGGGAACCGTCGGCTTCACCGCTGTGGGCGGGATCGTTGCGGGGGAGCTGCGCCGACGCAGCGGCAGCGTGCTCGCCAGCATGGGGATGCACTGGGCGACTAACGGGCTCGGTGTTCTCTTGGGCCTCGTGGCCTGGCGGCTCGTCGGATAGGCGAGCTTTCAGTCTGCCGCCTCCGCCTGTTCCACCATCAGCTCGCGCAGCTCGTCGGCCTTGCTCTGCGACCAGCCGTCCGGCCGCAGGATGGCCGCCCAGCCATCACCGTGCTCGCCGGTGTAGTTGTGACCGTGCCCCGGCGGCACGCCGCCGGCCAGGGGCAGGTCGGCGGTGACCTGCCAGAAGGACACGAACGGGATCCAGACCATCTCCTCGAGAACGTCGCCGCTGGCTGGGTCGTCGATCCAGCTCGGCTTGCTGAGGACGAGGTCTGGGTGCCACCACACGATGGGGTCGGATGGGTTTTGCAGGTACAGCACGCGGGTGCCGGTCCA
Source organism: uncultured Actinomycetota bacterium (assembly GCA_963799425.1). Taxonomy (GTDB): domain Bacteria; phylum Actinomycetota; class Actinomycetes; order Jiangellales; family Jiangellaceae; genus CAVWSM01. The sequence goes on from CAWCXA010000012.1 coordinate 137,537, forward strand.
GGGTGCGTCCTCAGGCGGTATCCCCGTGCGAACGTCCGTCGCCCAGCGCACTGTGCGGCCGTCGCGGTAGACCGGCTCGACCTGGGTGCTGCCCGGATCGCGGTCGCTCGTGAACTCCGTGTGCAGGCGGTTGGACGCCGGCGGACCGGCGAACAGAGTCCCGTCCGTGCGGTTGCGGATGTCGTACTCACCGCTGAACGCCGCCTCCCCGCCGAAGGACCCGAGGCTCTCACCGAACACGATCAGCCTCGGCCGGTCGCCGGGCGCCAGCTGCGACCAGCGCTCGTAGACGGCGTCATAGAGCGTGCGCCCCGCCTCGCGGGCACGTTCCTGGTCGACCAGGAACGAGATCCACGACGGCAGGTACGAGTACTGGATGGCGACGATGGCCGAGTCACCGCCGGTGATGTACTCGAACGAGTCGACCGCACTCGGGTCCAGCCACCCGCTGCCAGTCGTCGTCGCCACGAGCAGGTACGACCGATCGAAGCCGCCCGCGCGCTCCAGATCATCCACAGCCAGCAGAGCGCGCTCCTCCGTGTCGTCGGCAGACTCCAGGCCGGCGAAGACACGGATGGGTTCGCTGGCGCCCGACCCGTTGAACTCGGCGATCTCCTGCTCGGTGGGGCCGGTGGCGACGAACTTGCGGCCCTCACGGCCCAGCGAGTCCCACGAGATGATTGAGGCCGTGCTGCCCGACCGCGCATCACTGGTCGGCTGCTCGATGCCTTCCGGGGTGATGCCGTTGCGCAGCGAGAACGCGCTATCGGCTGCTTGCACCGCGCCTTGGAGAAGAACGCCGTTGACCAGGAAGATCAGTCCGAGAGCTACCGCCGCCCAACCCACCACACGGGCGGCACCCCTGCCGATCCATCGCCCCAGCAGCGATGACAACGCGCGGTAACACCAGCGCAGCCCGCGGCCGATGGCCAGCAACAGCGCGAACACGACGACAGCAGCGATCGGCATGATGACGAGCTGGACCGGACCGCCCCACTCCACGCCCATGAGCTCTCGGATCTGCTGCTGCCAGCGTTGCCCGAGGATGACGGCGACAAGCAGCAGCAGCGGACCGGCGACGGCGAAAACCCGCCATGACTGGGACCGGGGTGCCCGCGGGCCGCGGTCCGCGAACTCACGCCAGACCCACGCACCCGCCACACCGAGGCCGTAGCCGATGGCGCCCGTCAACCCTGCCAAGACGCCTTGCACGACGCCGCTGCGCGGCAGCAACGAGGGGGTGAACGACAGGCACGCAACGATGACGGCTACCCAAGCACCGGGGAGAGAGAAGGTCAGCCATCGACGGGCCCCCCCTCGCGGCACAGCCGACGCGGGCGACGTGCTGACGTCTGGTGGCTCGTTGACGGGCTCGGCGAGTGGTTGGACCGGTACGGAGCTCACGCGGCGGCTCCCTCAATCAGCGACGACGAGCGCCCCCTGAGTATTTCCGACCAGTGCGCCGATTGCGCGTCGACGCGCGGCATGAGCAGCTCGCGGCGTCATCGCCCGACTTGTTGCTCGGCCGCGTGCTCGGGTCGTGTTGCTCGAGCGGGTCGGCCAAGCAGGAGTCGGATCACGGCCGCGATCGTCAGCCCGAGTGCCGCGCCGCCGATGACGTCGAGTGGTAGGTGCGCACCGACGTACATCCGAGCAAGCAGGACAACGACGACGGCTGCCGCCGCCGCGGCTCGTCCGCGCCGTCCGAGGTATGGCCACGCCAGCGCGGCAAGGAGGGTGACGACCGCTGCGTGTCCCGAGACGTAGCCGCGCCCGAGCGGGACGTCTCCGCGGATGATGACGTCGTCGAGCAACGCGGCCGGGCGGCCTCGCTCGATCTCGCCCTTGATGACTTTCGCCAAGAAGTAGGCGATGGCACCACCGAGCAGGATGCTGACCGCCAGGCGGAAGCGCCTGGTGTACGCAGCAACGGCGGCGGCGACCGGGACGGCGAAGAAGTTGCCGAGCTGCATGAACGGCCAGACCAGCAGCCAGGGCACTACCGAGTGGTCGTTGAAGAAGCGGAAGATGCCCTGTTCCCATCCCGGGACGGAGTCCGACTCGATGGGCAGCGACGCGAGGACGAACAGTGCGACGCCAACGAGGAGCAGCCACACCTCGGGCCAACCGCGGACATACCGTTCCTGGTGGCGGGGCTGCTGCGACTCCACCGGACGGGACATCAGACCGTCTCCGGCACGAGGGCCGTCCGGGGTGCGCTGTTCGGCGCCCGGCGCCAGGACCGGTTGCGTCGCCAGAACACGTAGGTAGCGAGCCCGATCGGGATCGGAAGCACGTAGGTCAGTGCCCGGAAGATGAGGACCGCGGCTGCTACCTCGGGGCGATCGCCACCGGCAGCCGCCAGGCCGGTGATCAGCGCTACGTCAACGATCCCAAGCCCGCCAGGTGTGATCGGGATGGCGGTGAGCAGCCGCGCCAGGGCGAACACGGCGAGCACCTCCACCCAGCTGACCTCCGCGTCGGAGACGCCGACGTGTCGCAGTGTGACCAGCAGGACTGCGTACAGGGACAGGTGGCTGAGCAGGGTGGCGAAGGTGATCAGTAGCCAGCGGGCCCGCAGCAGCAAGATGGTGCGATCGCGGAACTTCGTGGTCGCGAGCTCCCACCCGGCCACAGGTGGCCGACCGAACCAGCCGAGCACCGTCGACACCAGCCTGGCAGCGGTGAGCCCTACCCGGCGGGCACTGCTGTCGCTGCGCAGCACGAGCCAGAAGAGGACGACGGCAGCGATCAGAGCACCGACACCAATGAGCGCGGCGATCATCCGTCCAGTGCTGGCATTGCCCTGCACCACGAGCAGGGCAAGCGCGAGGATCGGCAGACCGAGCTTGGCGAAGTTGTTCCAGATCCCAGCCACCAGCAGCGACACCGAGATGCGCGAGCGGGAGAACCCCCAGGACGAATACATCGCGTAGTTCATCCCGATGCCGATGGCGCCGCCCGCAGGAAGAGTGTTGGCGACCGCTGTGCTCGACTCGATCACCACCATGGCCTGCAGGAACTTGAGGCCGGGCATCGTGAGAACGACGACCCATGCGTACGTCACCAGGTTCCACAGCGCGAGCAGCAGAAGGGTCGTGAGCTCGAGCCAGGTCATCGACCGCACGGATGCCCAGACGTCGGAGATGCTGGTGAATTGCGGCAGGAAGAACCAGAAGACGCCGACGACGATCACGACGGAGACCAGCGGGCCGAGCAGCTGGCGCAGCCGCTTCCGCCGTGCGGACGATGTCGGGGGGCTCGGGGTTGCGGTCCGGGTCACGGTCGGCCTCCTCAGTCGGACGGATCGAGCGAGAGGCGCCCGTCGCTGCTGTCGTGGATGATGTCCGCGATCTCGGCGCGCTGGACGAACTTCAAGGCATCGAAGACTGCGGCGAGTGGTTCGGGACCTAGCGCACCTGGCGCGTCGAAGTCGTATGTGACACAACCGCCGTCAAAGACATAGTGGAGCTGACCGCTCTGTCGCAGGCGGTCCACACGTTCGTAGCGTTGCGTTCCAGTGTGTTCGCTCCGCACGCTCGTCGCGTCGGCGACGTCGCAATCACGGCTGACGTCAACACTCACGACGCGCCGGCCATCATGTGCGGAATCGAGCCAGAACGTTGCGCCGACCTCGTTGGCCTGCAAGCTTTCGAAGGTCCACCCCTCGGGAAGGAGGCCGAGGCAAGGCAGCATCGACGCTGTCGGCACGGACTGGGCCATCAGCACCAGGCCCGGACTCACGGGTCCGAGGCCTCGGTCGACATCAGTTGTGCAGGCAGGCCGCCCGCCAAGGGTGTCGGCTCCAAACTCGGCCTCGACCGATCCGGAACATGCGGCGAGGCCCGGCACCAGGCACGCGAGTGCGACGAGGCGCTTCATAGCGGCCGCGACAACAGGATGGAGACGGCCGCCGAAGCGGCAATCCAGCCGGCCAGGATGACGACGATCGTCAAGCAGATGCGCCGTACACTCCACCGCTGGATCTTCACTCTGGGCAGCTGCACGGGCAGCAGGGTGAGGAACTCCGCGTGCAGGTCACGGCTTTCGCTGCGGAGCATTCCACGGAGTTGCGAGGGCATCGTGATCCCGCGCGTGGCCGCGAAAGCCTCTTCGATCTCCGCTTCGGTGAAGTGCCGGCGCGCCGCCTCGTACACACGCTGTGCATCGCTGCGCAGACCGAGGACGAGCATCATGTTCGCTAGATCAACGGCTTGACGCCACGGACTCGGCCGTACCTGCGCGAATGCCGAGTCGATGAGGATCAACCGCCCCTGCCGCACCAGCACGTTCGCCGGCTTGATGTCACGGTGTGCGAGGCCCGAGTCCCACATCCGGCGGACGACGACGAGACCCTGGTCGATGATCGAGTCGTCGACCTCTGCGTCACCGATCTCCAAGGCGCCGTCGAAGAACTGGGTGACCAGCAGGTACTCGCGCTCGGGTGTGATGTCGACGATGCCGTACGGCTTCGGCACCGGAAGCTGCGCGTCGTACAACAGACGCAGGACGTAGTCCTCGTATTGGACGAGCCGACGGACGCTGTTGAAGGGTTTCTCGTCCTCTAGCTGGCCGTAGAGCAGCGTGCGCCCCAGCTTGTACCACCGGTCCGCACGCAGGTGCGTGATCGCGTAGAGCTTGCAGAACAGGTACGGATCCTGCTGACCAGCCACACTGATGCGCAGCGGCGTCGAGCCGCCTGATCCTTCCAGCCCGAACGGCTTCACCTCGGTTGCGATGATCCCGAGCTGGTCCCGAAGCGCGCGCACAATCGCCTCCCCACGGGCGCCGCCCACGTCGAGGTGAGCCGTTCGGCCGCGACGATAGGTCACGGGGAACAGGCTGTTCGGCGCGAACAGGCGGAATGCGGCGATGGGGATGGCGACCCCGAGGATGACGCCGAAGATCGCGTCGCTCGGGCCTTCTTGGGCCAGGTAGAGCCGCGACATGACGGTGACCACCAGCAGGAACACGACCACGGACTTGCCTATGTCCCTGGGCCGACCAGCGGGAAGTGTCCCGTAGGCAGTGCACAGGAGGAATGTGGCCAGCACAGCCATCGGCACCGATGGCATAGCAAAGCCTTCCCACGGCCCCAGTATCTCGATACCTACAGGTCGCGGACGTTGGATGAGCTCAGTCATCCAGAGAACGAGCACGGCACCGACGAGGCCAGAGCCGAGCCAGACAAACAGCTGCCGCCAGCGGCGCCAGATCACGAGGATCACGACGTTGACGATCACTAGGATCCGCAGCACGTCTCCGTTCGCGAGCTTGCCCAGCCATTCCATGACCCGGGTGAGCGTTGGCGAGCGCGCGCTGGCCAGCCAGTCCAGGAATGCGTGGTCCAACGCATAGAGCGCGGACGCGACCGTTGAGCTAATGGCGATCACGACGAGCGACACGACCACCGCCGAGGTGAGGACCAGCCACCACTTGCCGGAGGTGTTGAGCCTTCGCGGCAGGGGTGGCGGCTCGCCGGACGGCCGCCGGCGAACCGGCGGCCGCTCGGCGACGGCCAGCGTCGCATCGTGCGTCGTCAGCGGGACTGTTGGAGCTGCCGGCGTCGAGACCAACGCCGCCCTGAGCGGTCGGCGCGGTTGGCGAGAACGGTGACTGTCAGTCACTACGCGTGCTCCGTGCGCTTTCGACCCACCATGACCGCGGCCACGACCATGGCGATGCCGACGACCAGGGCAAGGCCACCTGCAATGACGATGCCGAGGCCCGCCGAGTGCACGATCGGCAACGTCGCCCCGACGCTGAGCTCCGATTGGACCTCGGCCGACCCATCCGCGTTCATGACGACCACTGACCAGTCGCCCGACGACACATCCCACGTGACGGAGGGAGTCGAGCCGGTGTCCTCCGCGACCCAGAAGGTCTGCGTCCCCGGCTCGCTCGCGGGCGCGCCGCCTGGCACGCGCTCGTAGCTCGCAGCGAACGGCCTTACCTCGAAGTCGCCCAGCCTGTCGTGGCCGACCTCGGCGAGGTAACGCGAAACGGCGTCGGTCGGGCCGATGCCCAGGAACAGCGGGGTGTTCGAGCCCGCCGCCTGCCCCTCGATCCGGATCTCGCCCATGGTGTCCGGCTCGTAGAGCCAACCCGGACCGAACGCATCGATCTCGAGAGCGCCGGTGGACAGCGCGTACGTGTCGGTCTCAAACGCTTCCGGCGACGTGGTGAAGAAGCCGTCGCTGTCCCGGTCAATCGCGAGCAGGAAGAAACCTGCGACGAGCAGTGCAGCGCCGCCCAGCGCCGACAGGCTGCCGAGAATGGCGATGATGGTGCGGGCGGGGCCCCACCGTCGAGCCGCTGGGGCTTGCGGCGGTCCTTGAGCGGCTGTGGGTGCGGCGGCCATGGCGTCGGCTCCCCGGCTGACGATGGATCGGGTTCCACCCAACCTCGCACCGGCCGTCACTCACGGTAAGCCGGGCAACTAGCCGTTTGGGGGACGGGTTTCTGGTGGATAGGTGGGACTCGTCATGACCGAAGGAACAACAGCACGGCCAGTACGCGTCGCGACTCGCTGCCGGTCGACGGCAGGCCGAGCTTGTCGAAAATGCTCGAGACGTACTTCTCGACGGCGCGAAGCGTGATGACCAGGCGGTCCGCAATGCCCTGGTTCGACGTGCCCTCAGCCATCAGCTCGAGCACTTCTCGCTCTCGCGGCGTGAGCCCCGTGAGCGGGTCGTCGGTGCGGCGTCGCGACAGGAGAGTCGAGACGATCGTCGGGTCGATGGCCGAGCCACCGGCTGCCACGCGGTTCACGGCGTCGACGAAGTCGGGTACGTCGCTGATGCGGTCCTTGAGCAGATACCCGACGCCTTCGGCCGAGTCGGCAAGGAGCTTCATGGCAAGCCCCAGCTCGACATACTGCGACAAGACGAGAACGCCAACCTCCGGATGTGCGGCGCGGATCTCGAGCGCCGCTTGGAGACCCTCGTCGCTGTGCGTCGGCGGGAGTCGGATATCGACGATGGCAACGTCCGGCACGTCACCGCTCATCACCCTGCGGAGGTCCTCGGCGTCCGGACAGCGGGCAATCACGTCGAACCCCGCATCGTCGAGTAGACGGGCGAGCCCTTCTCGAAGGAGGACGCTGTCCTCGGCGATGGCTACCCGCATGGGATCTCCGCCCGCACGCGAGTCCCGCCACCCAGCGGCGTCCACACCCGCAGCCGCCCGCTGAGAGCCTCCACGCGGTCGGCAAGCCCACGTAGCCCGGTCCCCCGCTCGGTGTCGGCACCGCCGACACCGTCGTCAATCACCTCCACCACCAGTTGCCCGCCGCCGTTCGCGACACTGACAATCGCCGAGCTCGCATGAGCGTGTTTCCCAATGTTGGCCAGGCTTTCGCAGACAACGTAGTAAGCCGCGACCTCGACCGCCTCGGCCAAGCGGCCGTCGAGTCGCACGGCCAGCCGGACCGGAACGGTCGCTGTGGCGGTCAGCGACTCGAGGGCAATCTCCAACCCGTGGCCGGTCAGCACCGCCGGGTACAAGCCTCGGGCCACGTCGCGCAGCTCGTCCAGCGACATGGCGATCTGGCGCCGAGCCCGGTCAAGTGAGGCTGATACTTCGGCGTCATCACGGTGGCTGGCCTCGAGGAGACCAAGGTCGAGCGCCAACGCCACGAGCCGCTGCTGTGCGCCGTCATGAAGGTCACGCTCCAGGCGTCGCCGTTCGCGCTGGCCAGCCTCGATCACTCGCACCCGCGACGCGCGAAGCTCGTCGACGTGCGCGCGTTGTTTGGCGCGCAGACGGCCGTTCTCGAGGGCCATCCCGGCCGCGGCGCTGACCGCGTCGAGCAGCTCAGGTTCGTCGCTCAGCTCCGAGTCGTGCACCAGGGCTGCGACACGTTCACCGTTGCGTTCGACCATCGTGGTCGTACGGGCACCGTTGCTCGTTGGCAGTTCGACAGGTTGGCCGCTCTGATCTGCCCAGCTGCCAAACTCGGGAAGCCAGTAGACGAGCTCGAGTGACGGATCGCGGAGGGCGCGCGCAAGCGGAGCGCGCAGGTCAACCGGCTCGGCGCGGAGCTCGACCAGGAGTCCGCCGGCAGCGCTTCGCGCCAGTCGGGCGTTCAGGAGCCCGATGAGGAATGCGAGCGGCGCAAGTCCCAGCACGGCCAGGCTGACCCGCTGGACGGTCGGGAATGACGCGCCGGCGAAGACTCCCATGATCAGGAGCACGGCGATCGTCACCAACCCGAGAGCGAACGAGTCGACCAGCAGAGCGAGCGACCGCCGCAGCGGCCGACCGCCGGCCCGGCGTCGGGCTCCGAGCAGGCCGACGGCAACGAGCGCAACGCCACTTATGACGATGAGCTCAACGTTGTGAATGACGACAGCCACGTCCGGCGCCTCGACGAACCCCAGGACATGGTTGGTGCCGAGGCCGCCCAACATCATCACCACGAGCTGGCCACCGACGGCTGCCACGTACCCGGTGGCAACCAATGCACGCTCGACGGTGCCACCGAGTCGCCCGCTCGGGAACGCCAGAAACACGTGCACGATCAACACGAGAGGCACCAGGTCGAATGCCACCCCGATCGTGTGCAGCACGGTATTGGTCGACCAGGACAGCGTTGTCACGAAGGCGCTGAAACCGGTCACGACCATCAGCGGGCCGAAGCGGCTCTCGGGCAGGCGCCACCATGCCACCAGACCGCTCATGACGTACGACACTGTGATCCAGCCGACCAGGGCCGCATGCAGTGGAGTGATACCTGTTGCCGATCTGGCCAGCACCAGCGAGACACCTACGCACGCGAGGCCGGCTAGCGCGATAACCAGGAGGATGCCTGGCGGCGGAGCGTCCGCCGACCTGACCTTCTGACGAACAGCGGCCGTGACGTCTGTCATGGCCCTCCCACCGGGCGCCGCCAAGGACCGGCCGCTTGCGGAACCAGCGACCAACAGGGCAGCCAAACCCAGGGGCGTCACCAGCACGCTACCGCCAGGGCCGAGGCGGCACCAGAAAACCGCCCCCCGGAGACGCAAGTCTCCCGGCTTATGCGGCGGCCCCCCGCCTGCGAAGGTGAAGGAGTCAACGGTTTGGGACAGGAGCTCCGATGAAGACGCGCGTCATCCAGGAGGAGCCCGAAGAGTCGAAGCCACCGACCGACGCCGAATTCCCGCCGCAGCAACCACCAGCACCCGAACCGCCTACCGGCCCAGCCCCCCAGAGGAAGGACTGAGGAATGCTCGTCTCGACGATGAACGACGTGCCCGGCTACCAGGTCGACACCGTGATCGGCGAGGTGACCGGCCTCACTGTTCGTGCCCGCAACATCGGGTCGCAGATCGGTGCGGGACTCAAGTCTGTGCTCGGCGGCGAGCTGAAGGGCCTAACTAAGCAACTGCAGGAGAGCCGCGACGAGGCGGTCGAGCGCATGACGGAGCTCGCTCAGGCCAAGGGAGCCAATGCGGTGCTCGCCGTACGGTTCGACTCCGACGAGGTCGGCAGCGGCTATCAGGAACTGGTCGCCTATGGCACGGCCGTCATCATCAGCCGGGCCGCATAGTCAGCCAGCCGTCCTCGACTCCTCACGTTCCCGAAATCAGGCGCCGCCTCAGTCAGTTATCCGAAAACGCTTGACGAAGTCTCTGCTCCTGCTCCTCGCTGAGATTCGTCGAGATCAGCTCGGGGTTCAATCCCACGAACTCCACTTCGAGTCTGCCCATCGCGGCGTTGGCCGACAGAAGGAACAGCGCGGATGTTCCTGGCGTGACCTTCTCCTGGACCTCTCGGATGAAGTCTCGGTCGATACCGGTTTCAGCGAAGTGGCCGGCTAGCGCGCCAACGCCGGCCCCGACCGCAACACCCAACAGCGGCACAAAGAACAGCAGACCGAACAGGAATCCCCACAGGGCGCCCCACCCGGCCTTCTCACCCGTCAGGTCGGTCAGTCGCCGGGTGCGGGGCTTGTTCTGATCCGGTGCCCAGCTCACGATGGCGGCGTCCAGGATGTCGATGTCACCCTCTCCGGCAAGTCGCAGCAGGATCTTCTCCGCGCGCTCCGCACCGTCCGGGGTGTCGAACCGCCAAACCGTAAGAGCAGCCATAACGCTTTCCTTTCTCGCGCTTTGTTCGGCGAAAGTCAGTGTTGGGTGGGCAGTCCCCCACCCGCGGCGGTGGGCATACCGGAGTTCGCGGGTCAGCCCAGGGCAAGCCCTTCGACCGATCCGGACGGCTCGGGGTCTGGCAGCCGCACCATGCGGAAGGAGTTGACCAGGCCGACGAGACCAGCGAGCAGTGGGACGAGCAACGCGACTTGAAGGGCGATCGGCCTTGCGTCCGTGTTGATCCGGACGATCTCGTCCTGGATCTCCGGGGGTTGCCCGACGAGCAGCTCCTCCAGCTGTGTGTTGCTCATGACCTCCGCGTCCTCATCGAGCGCCTGAGCGACGCGCTGCTGATCGTCCGGTGGCAGGACGGCGCTGTCCTCCGCCATGTTGGTGAAGGTGAAGGAGAGCGTCGCCAGCAGGATGGCGCCGGCGAACGCCAATCCGAAGGACAGACCGAACGACCCCGCTGCGGAGTTCACACCCGCGGCCTCGCTGACCCGCTCCTCCGAGATCGGGGCCAGCGTGTAGTTGTTGAGCTGCGACACCAGCAAGCCCAAACCGGACCCCGCAATCGCTAGCGGGACCACGAGGGGCCAGCCGGACTCGGCCCGAGGCACGATAGGTAGCAGCAGCAGTGTCCCTGCCGTAAGGAGCCCGAATCCCAGCCGGACGATGCTGCCCGGACGCCTTCGTCCCGCTCTCTTTCCAGCGAGGATCGCGACTGCGAACATGCTGAGCGAGAGCGGCGCGAGCGACAGGCCCGCCTGCATTGCGTCGTACTCGAGCACCATCTGCAGATAGATCGGCAGCGCGATCATCGTGCCGCCGAGCGCGATCTGCTGAAGCATCTGCTGAGTAATCCCCAGGCGGAAGACCTTGGATCTGAACAGGTCCGGGTCAATGAGCGTGGCCAGCTGCTGACGCTTGCGCCGCCGAAGCCAGAAGACCAGCGCCGTCATCGCTATCGTGCCGATCGCCAGGATGGCGGCTACGAACTCTCCACCCTCCTGCCACACGAGGATGCCCAGCACAATGCCGCCCATGCCGATGACGGAGATCACCGCGCCGACGGTGTCGACGGCCCGAGGTCCTGTGTAGGGCGCGTCACGCACCAGACCGATACCCGACAGCACGATCGCGATGATGACGGCCTCGAGGAGGAAGGCGACGCGCCAGGACAGGTAGGTAGTGATGAAGCCCCCCAGCAGTGGTCCGACGGCGGCGGCAATCGCGGCCGCGGCGCCAACCAGGGCATAGACCTTCTTCTGAGCGGTCCCCTCGAAGTTGCCGTGGATGAGCGACTGCATAGCCGGCAGCAGCAGGGAGGCACCCAGGCCACCGATTACTGCCCAGAAGATGATGATCGTGGTCAGGCCTTGGGCGACCGTCATAGCCAAGGCACCGACCGCATAGCCGAGCAGACCTAGTACGTACGCGCGCTTGCGGCCGAAAAGATCGCCGATCTTGCTGCCGATCAGGATGAATGCAGCAGACACCAACGCCTCGAGGGCAATCGCGGACTGGACCCCGCTCACGGTTGTGCCGATGTCCTGGACCACCGCCGAGATCGACACGTTCATCAGTGACGTGTCGACGACGAGCACGAACATCGCCATCGCCAGCAGGATGGCGAGCCGTTGATTGAGGGGTGTCGGTCCAGGAACGCCGCTCTTCGCGCCCTCATTCATCGCAGACCCGCGGTCACTGCACTACCTCCCGCGCCCCGATGGATGGGTCCCGCTCCGGCGCGGGAGGAGCCGGTACGCGTGCCCGGTCGATGAGCTCACCCCCGGCGTTTCGGACGGCGGAGATGAACGGGATCGCCCACACGTTCTCGATAGCCACCACCGCGACGGAATTCCCCGGCTCCAGCCCAGCCGACACCTCGTCGACGTCTTCGGCGTCGAAAAGGCCGCCGCCGAGCTGCCCGTCAAGGTCGACAAACGACGGCTCAAGCGCTGGACCCAGGTCCCCCAGCTCGATCGAGCCGACGGTGCCATCTACGTCCTTGTAGACAAAGAGGAGATCGGGGACACGCACCAGCCCGCGGACAACGAGGTCGCGCAACGCCGGGCCGATCTCTGCCTTGAACTGGTTCCCCGGAAACTTGAGCAGGAGCACATCGACAGGTCCGGCTCCCACGATGCCCACAGCGATGCCCTCCGTCTCGAGGCGGTGGACGCAATCGTCTTGGCGTGGTGGGTGGTCACGCCCCACCCGTGAGCGGGTGGAACACACGCTCCCAGTGCCGTCGCATGACCACCCCTGATGGGGTGGTCCGCGGCACCCGGACGAGCGCCACGATTGAGGGAATGCAGCTCCGAACCAAGACTGGTCGATGAGATGTCTGACGCACCCAGAGGCCACAGAGCGGTGACGGTGGACACTGACCTCGTCGAATACCTCATCATGGTTGTGCAGGATCTCGACTCATTGGGAAGCGTTGCAGCTGCGCTCGCGGAGCTTGTCAAGGCTGAAACCATCCAAGTCCTTGACCTCGTCGCAATCGCCAAGGCTGACGACGAGTCGCCCATCAGCGTCTTCGAGCTTGAGTCCCTGCCAAGCCTGGCGGCCCTCCTCGACATTGAAGGGGAGGTTGGCGGCCTGCTGAGTGACCGCGACATCGATCGGGCAGCCGGGGTCCTTGAGCCAGGCACGGCTGCCATCGTCCTCGTCGCGGAAGATCAATGGGCTCGACCACTCTCAGCGGCGGCTCGGCGCTCGGGAGGCCGAATCATCGCCGGGGAGCGCATTCCGAGGCTTCGAATCGAAACGAGCCTCACGACCGAGTCCCACGCGCCCGACCAAGCAGAGGGGGGCAAGCATGCGACGCCTCGGTACGAGTCGTAGGGGCCGTCCCGACCTGCTGGCGCGCGCTCCATTGCGTTCCGACCTGTCCGACATGCACGCGGTGGCGCTGGTGTTCGACCAGGTTGAGCAGCTCAAGGAGCTCGCCGACTTGTACCGACTGGGGCTGCTGTCCAGGGAGGAGTTGGCGTCGCAACGAGCAAAGGTGCTCGAGTGAGACATCGCGAGTTGGGTTTGAGACGGCTAACCGGCCGCTTGTCCTGACCGTCCCGGGGTCACGCCACGGCTACTCCCGGGACGTGCCAGCTCGCGGGCTATATCGGCTGCCTCAGCCCGTGATTGGACCCCGAGCTTTCGGTAGATCACCTTCAGATGGAACTTCAACGTGTTGACCGACACGAAGAGCTCTCCGGCGATCTCCCGAAGCGTGAGCCGACTCGGTAGGAAGCGCAACACGTCACGTTCCCGCTCGGTGAGCGACTCACCCAGCACCTGCGAGGCACGCTGCCCGCCTTCGGCGCTAGGCGTCGCGGCCCGCCGCAAGCGCTCCATCCACGCCTCGGGCGCGTGCGATGCGGCATGCTCGACCAACTCAACGACCGCTGCACCCTCCGACGCCACGGTCTGCAACATCCCGTGCGCCAGCGCATGCTCGACGGCGGCGATCACATGCGTCATAGCTTCAACTCGGGACTCGACCGCGCGCGAGCGAAGCAATTCGCGGATGACTACGTGCCGCGGACAGCGCGGCTCTGCCGCGCCAAGGGCGGCGAAGGCGGCAGCGCGATCGCCGTCCGCCAGATGCACGCGAGCAGCGCTGACACCGCCCCAGAAGGGGTCGCGGTCCTTCTCGGACCGATGCCGGGCCAGCTCAACCTCACCGCAGGCGACGGCAAGCCGCGTCCCCACCCGCGCCAGCCACTCGCGCCCTCCTTGACCCGGGAAGTCGCTCTCGACGAGCGACTCCGCCTGGTCGAAGACTCGTCGCGCGTTCTCGAGATCGCCCTCGTCGAGGTGCGTCTGAACAAGGTCCAAGGCCGCCAGCACCCGGGAGTACGGCACCGGCTCGACCTTCACCTGGGCAAGTGACTCGAGCTCAGCCTTGGCGCGCGGCCGATCGCCGAGCTCGCGGTGGGCCACTGCTTCGGCGATCGCCAGCTCGACGCGAAGGATCGTCAAGTTCGCGACCTCGGCGGTGTGCCGGACGCCAGCGGCCACGCGCAGCGCGTCCACCGGCCGCCCTGCCAAAGCCTCACCAAGCGCCCGGGTTCCTTCGAGTGCGAGGCGGCGTTCCGAGTCGCGGCTGAGCACGAGATCTGCCTCTCGTACGTCGCCGGCAGAGTCGTCCCAACGCTCGGACAGCGCGACATCACGAGCGATCATGTTCCAGCCGAACCGGCCGACGGGGTCGCGAAGCCATTCTTGGCCCAGCTCGCGCATCGAGCGGCGCGCCAGGTCCCTGCCGGCGGCCCAGTCGCCGCCGATCGTCGCCGCCATGGATTGGAGCATCGACACCCTGCCGCGGACCGTTTCGCCGGGGTCGGTCGCCTGGCTTGCCCACCACGTCACCTGCTCCACCATCTCCAGGAAGCGACGCCGGTCGACGAGCAGATGGCACCAAGCGAATTCCAGCATGGCGTCGAGGTCCACCGCGGCCACGTCGCGTGGGATGCCGGCGATGGTCCGGATGATGGTCATGTCCCGACCGCTGTCATAGAGCTCGGCATTCCGCGCAGCAAGAAGCCGCAGCGCCTCGCGTGGCCGGCGCGCGAGGAGCCAGTGCTCGAGCGCAAGGGTCGTCTCGCCTGCGCCCTCGAACCACTTTGCTGCCGTGACGTGCAGCTCGTCGAGCCGATTGGGTGAGCGCCGGGCCAGTTCGTCGACCAGCGTGGAGCGGATCAGTGAATGCACCTCGGACCAGCCCTCGACGTCAAGCCGGCTCACGAACAGGCCCCGAGCCTCGGCCTGCAGCAGGAGTTCACCGGCATCGGCCCGACCGGTCAGGGTCCGAGCGAGGGCTGGGTTGATTCTTTCTGCCACCGAGACGTCGAACAGCGCGTCGACGACGTCCGCGGGCTCCCCAGCCAGGACCTCATGCAACAGGTACTGCGCGACGAGAAGGTCATTCTCAACGGTCGGCGTCTCGAGGCCTTCCTGCGCCCGGCTGGAACGGGCCGCGATCGCGGCCAGCTGTAGTCCGGCGGCCCATCCGTCGGCATGCGTCGCAGTAACGTTGATCCGATCCTTGATCAGCCCCGGGGCTAGACGCGACAAGAGCTCGCACGACTCTTCGTGGGAGAACCTGAGCTCAGCGAAGTGTGCCTCGGCGAGCTGCCCGCGGGCGCGAAGTCGATCGATCGGGAGCCCGGGAGTTCGTCGGGCAAGCAACACTACGTGCAGGGTCGACGGCAGGCGCCTGATGAAGAACTCCAGCGAGGAGGCGACTAACTCATCTTCGTCTACAAGGTGTGCGTCATCGATGATCAGCACCGTGTGACCGTCGTCGCCACCCTCGAAATCTTCGAGCAGCGTGGAAACGGCCTCCGTCAGAAGACCCGGCCGTCGGATCAGTTTCGCCGCACGGTCACCGCAACCTGGCACGAGTGCATCGAGTGCCGCAATCAGCCCTGTCCACAGTTGAACAGGATCACGATCTGCCTCATCCAGCGACAGCCATGCGACCGGCATCGTGGCTTCGGTCGCCCAGCCAGAAAGCAGGGACGTCTTTCCCGACCCCGCTGGCGATATGACAAGGGTGAGCGGCGCTGCCACAGCCTCGTCGATGAGAGCGAGCAGGCGTGGCCGACGCACGTAATGCCGTGGGATAACAGGCGCGCGAAGTTTTGACCGGAACAGCGACGACACGGGGCGGACGGGCGCCTGCCCCCCTGCTGTCCTGCCGTCACGCCGCAACCCGAGCCCCCTGACTTCCCGATGAAGGCCACCATGAGCCTAGGTCAGGCGACCCAGGACGGCACAGGGAACAAAAGCCGCGCCTCGTAGTGGGCCGCCCCACCCGCTGCGGGGTGGTGCCAACCCACCCGGAGAAGCGCGACCGTCGTGGCAGGTCGAGGACATCGGCGGGTGACGCGCGCGAGCTTGCGGTTGTCGAGGCGGCGCAGTGAGTGGAGGTCGGCAAACCATGGCCACGATGGCAACAGCGCCCACCACTCCGGCGGACACGCCAACTGATTGGTATCGCCTGCCGGCCGAGGACGTTTGCGCGGAGCTCGGCGTCGATCCGCGTGTCGGACTGAGCGCGACAGAAGTTGCCGAGCGTCGCCAGCGGTACGGGTCGAACAAACTGGCCGAGGAGGCAGCGGAGCCGGGCTGGCACGCCTTCATGCGGCAGTACCGAGACCTTATGCAGCTGGTGCTCGTCGGCGCGGCGGTCGTCAGCATCGTCGCTCTGCAGGACATGACGACGGGGCTGGTGGTCCTTGGGTTGACGGTCATCAACTCGGTGATGGGGTTGCACCAGGAGGGCAAGGCCGCCGAGAGTGTGGCGTCGCTCCGGAAGATGCTGATCATGACCGCCAGCGTCCGCCGGGACGGAGAGCTCGTCCAAGTTCCGGCCGAGGAGCTCGTGCCGGGAGACATCGTTGGGTTCCAGGCCGGCGACAAGGTCCCCGCTGACGGCAGGATCCTGGTCTCGGCGACGCTGGAGATCGAAGAGGCGGGTCTCACCGGCGAGAGCACACCGGTGGCCAAGAGCGTGCCCGCGGTCACTGGCGTCGATGTGCCCCTTGGTGACCGTGTCGACATGGCCTACATGAACTCACAGGTCACCCGCGGGCGCGGCGAGATGGTGGTGACGTCGACGGGGATGTCGACCGAAGTCGGCCACATCTCCGGAATGTTGAGCGGGGTCGAGCAGGAGAAGACCCCGCTCACCAAGCAACTCGACCAGCTCACCGTGGTGATCACGATCATGGCCGCGGCTGCGCTGGTGGCCATCATCGTGCTCGGACTGGTCCGCGGCGAGGACTTCGACACGCTCTTCCTTGTCGGCATCAGCCTTGCCATCGCCGCAATCCCGACTGGCCTCCCAGCGGTCGTCACCATGCTGCTCTCGCTCGGGACGCAGCACCTGGCGGAGCAAGGGGCGATTGTCAAACGGCTCAGGTCGGTGGAGACGCTGGGCTCCACGTCGGCGATCTGTTCCGACAAGACCGGGACGCTCACCCTGAACCAGATGACGGCCCGTGAGCTGGTGCTTGTGGGCCGTCGGTTCAGCGTCGACGGCGAGGGGTACTCCACAACGGGACGGATAACCCGAGTCGCCGGCAGCGATGACGTTCGGCTCGAGCCGTTCATGGAGCCGATGGCGCTGGCCAACGACGCCGTGATCAGAGACGGCGCCTGCATCGGGGACCCGACCGAGGGCGCGCTCGTCGTCCTGGCGGCGAAAGGCGGCATAGACGTCGACGAGACGAGGCGCGTCTATCCGCGGGTCGCCGAGGTCCCGTTCGACGCCGAGTACAAGCTCATGGCGACCTTCCATGAGATGGAGGATCACAACCGGACGGTCGTACGGTGCTTCGTCAAGGGCGCCCCAGATGTGCTGCTGGCTCGGTCCTCCCGCTACCTCGACGTCGACGACTCGCCCAAGCCGATGGACGATCCGGCGCGCGCCAAGGTTCTGGCGGCGAACGATCGCATGGCGGGCGAGGGCCTCCGAGTGCTGGCGGTGGCAAGGCGCGACTTTGATCCCGCCACATTCGATCCGGCGAGCGACTTGTTGGCCCTCGTCGACGAACTAGAGCTGTTGGCGCTGGTTGGCATCGTCGACCCGCCCCGCAAGGAGGCCAAGGACGCAATTGCATTGTGTAAGGACGCCGGCATCCGGGTTCGGATGATCACCGGCGATCACGCCACCACCGCGGCTGCAATCGCCGGTCAGCTAGGCATTGAAGGGCGCGCACTCACCGGCGCAGAGTTCGCCGCGATGCCCGACGACCAGCTGTTCGCCGAGGTGGACGGAATCGGTGTAGTGGCTCGGGTCGCCCCAGAGGACAAGGTGCGGTTGGTCGACATCCTCAAGCGGCAGGACAACATCGTTGCGATGACCGGCGATGGAGTTAACGACGCGCCGGCACTCGCACGGGCCGACATCGGGGTCGCCATGGGAATCACCGGCACCGAGGTCACCAAAGATGCCGCCGAGATGATCCTGACCGACGACAACTTCGCCACGATCGTGAAAGCGGTCCGGAGTGGTCGAGGACTCTACGACAACCTGATGAAGTACATCCGCGTTCAGATGATCATGCTGACCGGTTTCATCCTTACATTCGTCGGGGCAGGGATCTTCACGATCGCGAACGGCACCCCACTCTTGCCGCTGCAGATTCTGTGGATCAACTTCGCTATCGATGTCCTGCTGGCCTTGGGCCTCGGCTTCGATGCCGAGACCCCCGGACTCATGCAACGACGCCCGCGCTCACCCAAGGAACCCGTGATCCGGCGCGCGCTCGGTGCCCGCCTGGCCGTGGCAGGACTCCTCGTTGCTATCGGCACGCTCGTCGTCGTCGCATGGGGCGAGGATCGTTTCGGACTAGCCGTGGCCACCACGATGGGGCTCACGACGGCTTCGCTGCTCCACATCGCGGCCGCGTACGAATGGCGCGACCCCCAGCGAAGCATCTTCACCCGCGACACATTCGCCAACAGGCGCTTCAACCTCCTCGCATTGGCCGCACTGGCGCTGGCCTTCGTGGCCACGGCGCTGCCCGGCCTGAACCGCATCCTCGACACCGTCGAGCTCAACGGCGACCAATGGCGAGTCTGCCTCCTGGCGGTGCTCGCCTACCTCGTCCTCGCTGAGCTCGAAAAGCTCGTCCTCCGCCGCTTCGACCATGGGAACAATTGATGGATACCCTCGCTTCCGCACCCGAAGAGGGCGTTGAGCGCCGGAGCCGGATACTCAACGAGCTGCGCGTCCACCCAGACCTTGCGGCAAACCTGGCCGGGCGCGACACCGCGTGGACGGGCGGCGGTGAGCTCGACGGGCTTTCCGCCGACGAGCTGGACGGCACAGCCAAAGCGATCCTCGCAAGCGGCGTCGAGCAACTCGCAGACGCGCAGGAACTCCTGTGGGCAAGTGACACCTACGCCTTGTTGATCGTCTTCCAGGCGATGGACGCCGCGGGCAAGGACTCGACGATCAAGCACGTCATGTCCGGCGTGAACCCACAGGGCGTACACGTCGTGTCGTTCAAACAGCCCTCGAGTGAGGAACTCGACCACAGCTTCCTGTGGCGCATCTCCAATGCGGTTCCAGAGCGAGGCCGCATCGGGATCTTCAACCGGTCGCACTACGAAGAAGTTGTCGCCCTGCGGGTCCATCCGGAGTGGCTCGACAAGCAGAAGCTGCCTCCTGGCGATCGGGGTCCGAGCTTCTGGGCCGATCGCTACGACGACATCAACTCCCTTGAGCACCACCTCGTACGCAACGGGACCAAGGTGGTCAAGCTCTTCCTTCACGTCTCCCTCGCGGAGCAGAAGCGCCGCTTCATGGCTCGGCTCGACAACCCAAACAAGCTATGGAAGTTCAGCGCCGCCGACGTCGTTGAGCGAGGACGCTGGGACGAGTACATGCAGGCATACGAGGCCGCCATCACGGCTACCTCCACCGAGTGGGCACCGTGGTACGTGATCCCGGCCGACCACAAGCACGTGATGCAGGCGATGGCAGCTGCCGTCATCGTTGACAGCATCCAGTCGCTAGACCTGCACTGGCCGACGGTCTCGGACCGTGCACGCGACGCCAACGTCGCAGCGCGTCGTGCCCTAGAAGCAGAGCCTGATACCGCCATCATCATCAGATAGCAATCCAATTCTCACACTGGAGGTAACGCATGACCGTCGCGGCCGAATGGGGCACCGGACAGGTGTTCTGGTCCACGCTGTGGTTCTTCCTGTTCTTCATCTGGATCTGGCTGCTGATCGTCGTCTTCGGCGACATCTTCCGCAGCCGTGACATGTCCGGATGGGCCAAGGCGCTGTGGACGATCTTTGTCATCGTCCTGCCCTACCTCGGTGTCTTCATCTACCTGATCGTCCGGGGCCAGAAGATGGGCGAAAACGCAGCGCAGGCGGCCGCGGAGCAGGAGGCCGCGACGCGCCAGTACATCCAGAACGTCGCAGGGTCGAGCAGCGCGAGTTCTGCCGACGAGATCGCTCGCCTCGCGGAGCTTCGCGACCGAGGTGTCCTCTCCGAGGAGGAGTTTCAGCAGGCCAAGGCCAAGTCGCTGAGCTGACAGCCGTCACCCTGCCCAGGCCGACACCCGCTGCGACCGTCGACACGATCCGCTGCAGGTGGGGCCTGGGCAGTCCGGATTGCGGCTTATCGACGGCGGTAGAGCGTCGGGCTTCCAGGGAATACGGCACTGGTCGTACGCCTTGTTACGGGCGGCTGGTTAGGGCTGGGGTTGACGTGCCAGCGGTGCACCGTAGCGAGTCGACGCGGTAGGCTGAGACCAAGTTCGGCCCTCGACGGTTCGATCGTCGAGCGACGATATCTGTCGCTGGGGTCGGGGACGCGTGATCCGACTGGTACGTGGAGGGTCTAACCCTTCTGGGGCCGGGCGTGAGGGTCACGGCCTCGATGCTCTGCGTCGATCGGTTGGCCGAGTCGTGTGGTGGGGTTGTCCACCCAGGCTCGTCCGGCGTACGTCCGGCCTGGCTTCTCGGCCAGAGACCGGGTGAGGGTTTGCGTGCCGCTGTGGCCAGCGTCCCGCATTCCAGAGGAGGAGCTATTGGCTAGAAAGGTCCAGCGCCGGAATGGTGCGGCCCAAGGCGCAGCATCCGCGCGTCGTGACCGCGGCCTGGACAACGACGGCATCATCCCGGTCCTCGCTCGCGGCGTGCGCGAGGTCGAGGCAGACGTTCAGCGCGGTCGCTTGAGTCCCTCCGTGCGCACGAAGTTCCAAGTTGTCGCCTTGCTGGTTCGCGAGGAACGTGCCCGCGTCAAGGCTGACGCGACGAGCAGTGATACCTACCGCGCCGGACAGCTCAAACGCCTCGACGGGATCGCGACGATCCTGGCGAGGACCGCGGTCAGCGAGCCCTCGCTACTGGCGCTGCTCGCCGACGACGCTGTCGTCTCCAACGCAGCCAGGTCGCTCAAGCGCGACATGCAGATCGCGGCAGGCATGCAGCCCACCGCCGACGAAGTCACTACCAGCGAGCCCCCAGCCTCCTCGGCCACGACCAAGCGTCAGGTCGTGCCGCAGTCGGTCATCTCTCGACAGCTCGCCAATCCCTTCCTCGCCCCCGATTATGCGCAAGTCGAGGCACGCGAGTCGCGCTCGCGCCGGCTGGCCAGCTGGGAGCTGATTGGACCCCTGCTCAACTCGTTCGAGTACGCCGCCGGTGGAGCCCCGGCATGCATGGCCCTTCCCGAAGCGGCCTCCCGCCGAGCACCGCATGGCCTCGAGCTGATGCCGCACCAGGCGCAGCTTGTCGCCGCGACCGAGCACGGCCACCGGACCTTCCTTCTCGCAGACGAGCCAGGCCTGGGCAAGACGGCTCAGGCGCTACTGGCCGCGCAGGCCGCGAATGCCTACCCGCTGCTCGCTGTCGTACCCAACGTCGTCAAGACCAACTGGGCGCGCGAGGCCAACCTGTGGACCCCAGGCCACCCGGCCACGGTGATCCACGGGGACGGCGACACGATCGACGGCTTCGCCGACATCGTCATCGTCAACTACGAGTTGCTCGACCGTCACATTGGCTGGCTGGGCGACCTCGGCTTCCGCGGCATGGTCGTCGACGAGGCGCACTTCATCAAGAACAAGAAATCCCAGCGCTCCCAGCACGTCCTTGAGCTCTCCGAACGCATCCGGGCCCGTACCACCCGCCCCCTGCTCATGGCACTGACCGGCACCCCGCTGATCAACGACATCGATGACTTCAGAGCCATCTGGCAGTTCCTCGGCTGGATCGACGACAGGAAGCCGGAAGCCGAGCTGATGGCGTCCCTCGAGGACACCGGCCTGACACCGGTGGATCCCGGGTTCTACGCCGCCGCCCGCGCCTGCGTTATCGACCTGGGCATCGTCCGTCGCCGCAAGGTCGAGGTGGCCGCCGACATCCCTGCCCGCCGCATCGCCGACCTCCCCGTCGAGCTTGACGACGCTGTCGGCCGCTCGATCCGCGACGCCGAACGCGAGCTCGCCGGCCGCCTCATGGCGCGCTATCAGAGCGCCCTCGAGACGCGGACCGCAGGTGCCGACATCCACGGCATCGACCACGACCTCGTACGCCGGGTCGCCGGGTGGGAGCTGACCGACGCCTCCACGTCGAAGACCGGCGAGAACGTGTTCAGCATGATGCGACGCATCGGTCAGGCCAAGGCGGGCCTGGCCGCGGACTACACCGCGCAGCTCGCACACAGCGTCGGCAAAGTCGTCTTCTTCGCCAAGCACGTCGACGTGCTGGACCTCGCCGAAGAGACCTTCGCCAAGCGCGGCATTCGCTACGCGTCGATCCGGGGCGATCAGACGGCAACGAGGCGACAGAAGAACATCGACGCTTTCGCCAATGATCCCGACGTCTCCATCGCGGTGTGCTCGCTGATGGCGGCCGGTGTGGGCATCAACCTCCAGGTCGCATCAAACCTGGTGCTCGCCGAGCTGTCCTGGACCGACGCCGAGCAGACGCAGGCCATCGACCGCGTCCACCGCATCGGTCAGGCCGAGCCCGTCACCGCCTGGCGCATCATCGCCGCACAGACAATCGACACGAAGATCGCCGAACTCATCGGGAGCAAAGCCGGGCTCGCCGCCAGGGCCCTCGACGGTTCCGACGAAGAGGTCTCATCGGCGACCGAGGTGCAACTCGAGGCTCTCGTCGCGCTCTTGACCGACGCGTTGTCAGCGTCGGTGTAGTCACCCCGAGCCCTCCGAAGCAACGCGCAGATTTACCGTTGGCCGGTATCTCTCCTAGCGGTTGGCTTCGATGACACCTGCGCTCTTACGCGGAAGGGTGGACCCCATGCGGGACAGTCCACGCCTGCTGCGGTTCCGCGTCCGCGGCCTCTGGGAGTGAGTCCTCTGCCTGTCGGCGATCTGGTTACGGTGGCGTTGGTCGCGGTACGCACGGTGTTCGCCGTGGCGTCCCTGCGCCGGCCGTGGCCTCTTGCCAGGCTGAGCTTCCAGTTCGGATTGCTGCTCAACGAGGCTAGTCAGGGCCGGATGTGCATCAGCCCGAACTATCGCCTGCGCCCGGCCGTGCAGCATCCTGATCACTTGACCGACCTCCCGGTGCGAACCGCGGCATCCGAGCGGGCGAATTGAGCGGACTCGTCGACGGTCTGATTGGCCTGACCAGTCCCTGGGGATACCTACTGGTCGGGCTGCTCGCCTGCCTGGAGGCGGCGGCGTTCGTCGGCCTGGTGATCCCCGGAGAGACGGCGATGCTGCTGGGTGGTGTCCTTGCGGCGACAGGGCATGCGGGCCTGGTCCCGATGATGATCGTCGCGAGCGTTGGCGCGGTCGCGGGCGACTCGATTGGGTACGCGATCGGACGTCACTTCGGTGGGCCAATGCGGCGGAGCCGACTGGGACGTCGCATCGGCGATCGGCGGTGGCGCCGGGCTGAGGACTACTTACGACAACGCGGCGGACCAGCCGTGTTCTTCGGTCGTTTTGTGGGAGTGCTCAGGGCGTTCGTGCCAGCCATCGCCGGCGCGTCGCGCATGCCGTACCGGACGTTCCTGCCGTACAACGTCGCCGGCGGGGTGCTGTGGGCCTGCGGGTTTGTACTGATCGGATATCTGGCCGGCCACTCCTATCAACGGGTGGAAGGCATCGTCGGGCCGGCCGGTCTGCTGCTCCTCGCCTTCGTGGTCGTTACCGGCGTCGTGATCATCGCGGCACGTTGGATCAGCGGCCATCCGCAGCTGATCCGCGGCTGGGTCCATCGAATAGCGCGTCAGCCGCTGGTGGCGCGGATCCGACAGCGGTACGCCGCCCAGCTGGCGTTCCTGGCTGACCGGCTGCGCCCTGGGCAAGCGCTGGGACTGGCCTTGACCGTTCAGCTCTCCGTGCTGGCGGGCCTCGGCTGGTTGTTCGGCAGCGTGCTGCAAGACGTCGTTCGCAACGAGAAGGTCGTTCAGATCGACGCACCCCTGATGCGGTTCTTCGCAGGCCACAGAGAGGTGTGGTTGACCCGGGTCATGGAGGCGGTGACTTGGCTTGGCAGCGTTACCGTGCTCGGTGCGCTGGTCGTGGGCGTTGGCCTGGTCGCGCATCGACGCAGCCGGTCGTGGCGACCGTTGCGGCTGCTGGTCGTCACCTTGGTTGGGGCAGTCCTGCTCAGCGACCTGGTGAAGGTGCTCGTCGCAAAGCCGCGGCCACCTGCCGCCGACGCCTTGGTCCACGCCAGCGGATACTCGTTCCCGTCCGGACACGCCACCCAAGCCACCGCGACCCTGCTTTGCGCGGCGCTGGTGCTCGCGGCATTGACTGCGTCGTGGTCACGTCGAGTCACCCTGGTGACCGTCGCCGCCGGCCTCGCCGTGCTCGTGGGCGTCACTCGCGTCTACCTAGGAGTTCACGCACCTAGTGACGTACTCGGTGGCTGGGCACTCGGAGGACTCTGGCTCACGGTCACGCTGGCC
The DNA here is from genome assembly GCA_963799425.1 of uncultured Actinomycetota bacterium. GTDB lineage: Bacteria > Actinomycetota > Actinomycetes > Jiangellales > Jiangellaceae > CAVWSM01. The sequence goes on from CAWCXA010000012.1 coordinate 162,047, forward strand.
GCATTCCGGCTCCTCGACCGGCCTAACTCCCACCCCGACACACCCAGTAACTCCCCCGACATACCCAAGGAGCCTCATGTACCTGCGTTGCCCAGTCTTCAGGCCTGACCGCCGCCAAGTCAGGCGACTCCATACACAGCACGCCGGGTCGGGGCAGAACGTGATGTTGCCGTCCCAGTTGCGCATGCCGAGTCGGGACGCCTCATGACCCTGGTGAGCACCGAAACGCCTTCCCGCGCGACTCCTCCGCGACCGTTGCAGGCGGCGGCCGGGCTGCTCGCCGGTGCCTGCGCACTCGCCGCGGCCGAGCTCGTCGCCGGAGTGACAGGGTCGCTCGGTTCCCCGGTCGCCGCCGTGGGTGGCGCTGTCGTCGATCGGACGCCCGTTTGGCTCGAGCGTTTCGCCATCAGTACGTTCGGCCAGCAGGACAAGGCTGCCCTGCAAGTCGGCATCCTCGTCCTGACCAGCGCTTACGCCTGCCTGGTCGGTGTCCTCGCCTTCCGGCGGATGTCATTGGCGATGACAGCCATCGCGGTGTTCGGGGCGCTCGGCGCCGCCGCCGCCGTGACGCGGCATCAAGCGACCTGGGTCGACGCCCTGCCGTCACTCATCGGTGCGGCGGCAGGTGCGGCGAGCCTGCAGCTCATCGTGCGGTCGAGCACGTCGCAGACCGCCGTGGACGCTAGCTGGGACCGTCGGCGTTTCCTGCTGACGTCGGCACTGCTCGGGGCGGGGGCGGCGGTTGCCGCAGGGCTCGGCCGGTGGCTGCTGGGCGAGCAGTTCGACGTGAGCGCCTCACGCAACCGCGTACGACTCCCTGTGCCGGTCTCACCAGCTGCCCCAACGCCGCCGACAGCCGATCTCGCCGTCCCCGATGCGACGCCGTTCATCACGTCAAATGCGGACTTCTACCGTGTCGACACCGCGCTGGTGATGCCCGGGGTACCGACCGAGGACTGGAGTCTGCGCGTGCACGGCATGGTGGACCGGGAGCTCACCATCGACTTTGCCGACTTGCTTGGCCGACCCATGGTGGAGCGTTACATCACTCTCGCCTGCGTCTCCAACGAGGTTGGCGGCTCGCTTGTAGGAAATGCGCGATGGCTGGGAGCCCCTCTGAGGGATGTTCTGGAAAGTGCCGGGGTCCATGATGGCGCCGACCAGCTTGTCAGCCGCTCGGCGGATGGATGGACCGCAGGCACGCCCGTTAGCGTCGTGATGGATGGCCGCGACGCCTTGCTGGCCGTCGGCATGAATGGCGAGCCGTTGCCCCAGTCGCACGGCTTTCCCGTACGCATGGTCGTGCCCGGCCTGTACGGCTACGTGTCGGCCACCAAATGGCTCGTGGACCTCGAGTTGTCGACGTTCGATGCGTTCGACGCCTACTGGGTGCGTCGGGGCTGGGCCGAACAGGGACCGATCAAGACCATGGCCCGGATCGACACGCCCCGGGCTTCGGGCACGCCCAAGGCGGGCCAGGTCATGGTCGCCGGCACTGCCTGGGCGCCGCACCTAGGCATCGACGCGGTCCAGGTGCGCGTGGATGACGGCCCGTGGACTGCCGCGTCCCTGGCCACCGACGTGAGCGTCGACACGTGGCGTCTCTGGACATTCGATTGGGCCGCCACACCCGGAAGCCACACCCTGCAGGCGCGAGCCACCGACGGCAACGGCGACGTCCAGACCGGACGACGTGAGGAGCCTTTCCCGGACGGTGCCAGCGGTTGGCACACGGTCGTTGTCACGGTCAGCGACTGAGCGTTGCCCGGCCTCGTCAGCCCCTCGTCCGGTAAAGCCGTGTCGTGAGCGGGGCGAAGACGGCCGTCAGGACGGCTGCCGTACCCAACACGATCGCGATGTCGGACATCTCCGCATTGCCCTCCATCAGCCCCCGCGACGCAGTCGCAAGGAAGGAGATCGGGTTGGCGTTGACGAACGCCTCCAGCGGGGCGGGCAGGGTCTCGGGGTCGACGAAGACGTTGCTGAGGAAGGTCAGCGGAAAGATGGCGGTAAAGCCGGCGTTCATGACCGCATTCGGTGAGCGCAGCACCAGGCCAAGCGTCATAAAGACCCACGACAGCGCGAACGCGAAGACAATCACCAGGGCGAGCGCCAGGGCCACGCCGCCGACGCCGGCAGCCGGCCGGAAACCGAGCGCGACGCCGAGCACGACAATGACAGTGCCGGCAATCAGGTAACGCACACTGTCACCGAGCAACGCCCCCACCAACGGCGCCGGCCGCCAGATCGGCAAGGTGCGGAACCGGTCGACGACTCCCTTGGTCAGGTCCGTGTTGAGCGAGACCCCCGAATAGACGGTCGTGAACAGCACCGTCATCACGAGGATTCCGGGGAGGATGTAGTCGCGGTATGCGCCGGTGGACCCGGCGATCGCGCCACCGAACAGGTACGTGAACATCAGCACGAACAGCACCGGCGTCAGCGTCACGTCCATCAGCTGCTCAGGAACGTGCTTGATCTTGAGCATTCCTCGCCAACCGAAGGTCAGCGCCGCCGACAGTGGGCTCGCGCGCGGAGGGCGTGGGGTCGAGACCAGTGCTCGGCGTAGAGCGAGGTCGGTCATGCCCTTTCCTCCTCCGGGATCGATTCTTCGTCCTGGTCTTCGGCTGTGTGGCCGGTCAACGCGAGGAACACCTCGTCGAGGCTCGGTTGCCCCAGCGAGAACGAGGCGATGTGGATACCCGAGCGGGACAGCTCGGCCAGGGCCTCGGCCGCACGGTCACCGTCCGAGCACGGCGCCGACAGGGCGGCCGGGTCGGCCTCCAGGTGCGCCGCTGACAGCTCACGCGCGAGCACCCGCTGCGCGTCGAGCCGTTGGTTCGGATCCAGCAGGCGTACGTTGAGCGCTCCCGACCCGATCGACGCCTTGAGCTGGCTCGGCGTGCCTTCCGCGATCACCTTGCCGCGGTCGATCACGGCGATTCCCTCGGCGAGCTGATCGGCCTCGTCGAGGTACTGGGTGCAGAGCAGGATCGTGGTGCCCTCCGCCGCCAACGTACGAATGATGTCCCACACCTGGTTGCGAGAACGCGGGTCCAGCCCAGTAGTCGGCTCGTCGAGGAACATCACTTCAGGGGTCACAACAATGCTGGCGGCGATGTCCAGCCGCCGGCGCATCCCGCCCGAGTAATGCTTGACCAACCGCCCGGCGGCATCGGACAGGCCGAAGGCATCGAGCAGGTCTGCCGCGCGGGCCTTGGCGGCCACTCGTTTGAGACCGAGCAAGCGGCCGAGCAGGACGAGGTTCTCCCGACCCGTCAGCTCCTCGTCCACGGACGCGAGCTGCCCGGTGAGGCTGACCAGCCCCCGCACTGCATCTGCCTCGCGGACGATGTCATGCCCGAGCACGCGGGCCGAGCCTTCGTCCGGACGAAGCAGAGTCGCGAGCATGCGGATGGTGGTCGTCTTTCCGGCGCCGTTGGGGCCGAGCACGCCATAGACGGAGCCGGCCCGCACGGACAGGTCCACGCCGTCGACAGCACGCGTGTCGCCGAACGACTTGACCAGGCCGGAGGCCTCGATAGCAAGGGGCATTTGGCTCATACCAGTCTGACGGTCAATCGCCGAGGAACTCATCGCCTCACGCTAAAGCCCCAACCGCGCTTGAGGTCAAGCGTGTTTCTCGTCGGCGAGGTTGCCTCCGGGCAACGCTCGGCCCCGCCCCGCCCCCTCGGTTGCTCGGCTCAGTCGGATGGTCACGATCTGGAACGGCCTCAGCCGGAGGGGGAATCCGTGAACCCCGGCCGGAGTCGAACCCAATGCCTCGGACGGGATTTCACGTTCCAGCAGGTCTGTCTCCACAGCTGAGGCGACCGCGAAGCCGGGCACCAGCCGAGCTTTAGCCCGTCCGCCTAGGGATTCGTAAGCACGTACGACCACGTCGCCTGACCGATCGTCGGCGAGCTTGACAGCCTCGATCAACACCGCCTCGTCGCCGTCAATTCTGACCAGCGGCTCCACGGGATCGGCGGCGGATGAGAGTTGCCGCAACGGCAGGTTGATGTCGTAGCCCTCCGCGATGGCGTCTGCGATGCCCGACCCCGCGACGAGGGCGTACCGCATCTCGTGCCTGCCCTGGTCGGTCTCGGGGTCGGGGAACCTCGGTGCGCGCAGCAGCGACAACCGCACCGTAGTCGCGGTGCCGCCATCCGGTAGCGCCCAGCGGCGTGCGTCATGCCCGTAGGTCGAGTCGTTGACGATCGCCACGCCATACCCGGGCTCCCCCACGTGCACCCAGCGGTGCGCGCACACCTCGAACTTCGCAGCGTCCCAGGACGTGTTCTGGTGAGTCGGTCGGTAGATGTGCCCGTACTGCGTCTCGTACGCCGCCCGGTCTGCGTGCACGTCGATCGGGAACGCAACCTTGAGGAACCTCTCTCGTTCGTGCCAGTCAATCTCGACCCGGAAGTCGACGCGGTGGGCACCGGGTGCGAGCGTGATGTCCTGGACCGCCTGCGAGTTCCCGAACTGCCGAACGACCCGTACGGTGACCGGCGCCACGAGCGCGATCGACTGCGATTCGGGCAGGTCGGTGACGCTGTTGCGGTAGAACGCGTCGACATCCCAGGCGTCCCACCGGTTCGGCAAGTCCGGATGCAGCTGGAGCAGGTTGGCGGCGTGGCCGCGTGCAACTACCTCACGATCGGCGACCAGGTCGCGCGCTGAGGTGAGCAGGCCCTGAGCGTTCACGACAATGCGCAGGATCCCGTTGTCGAGGACGAAGCCGTCGTCCGATTCCGTGACGGAGACCGCTGGGTCGACCACCTCCGGTTCTCCTGCTCCGAGCGCAGCCACGCCGTGTCGAGCTCGTGGTGCCGCGTTGAACAGCATGTCTCGATCGCCCGTCCCACCGAGCGTGCGCTGCGCGGCCGAGATCAGCTCCTCGAGCTCGGCGCCGACGCGGGCGTACGCCTCGCGCGCCTCCCGATGGACCCACGCGATTGACGAACCGGGCAGGATGTCGTGGAACTGATGCAACAGCACCGTCTTCCAGATCCGGTCCACCGCGTCGAACGGGTACGGTGCTCCGCGGCGAACAGCGGCGGTCGCACACCACAGCTCCGCCTCCCGCAGCAGGTGCTCGGCGCGCCGGTTGCCCTGCTTGGTCTTGGCCTGCGAGGTGTAGGTGCCGCGGTGCAGCTCGAGGTACAGCTCGCCGACCCAGACGGGCGCGTCGCCGTACTCGGCTTCCGCCGCTGCGAAGAACGCAGCCGGCGGCTCGACCGTTACCCGCGGCGAGCCCTCCAAGTCCGCAGTGCGCTCAGCCCGTGCGAGCATCTCGCGGGTCGGACCGCCGCCCCCGTCACCGTGCCCGAACGGCACCAGCGACCGGGTCGCCGCACCCTTGTCGCGGAAGTTGCGCACCGCGTGCGCGAGCTCCCGTCCAGCCAGCTCGCTGTTGTAGGTGTCGACCGGGGGGAAGTGGGTGAAGACTCGGCTGCCGTCCAGACCCTCCCACCAAAACGAGTGGTGCGGGAAGCGGTTGGTGTCGTTCCACGAGATCTTCTGCGTTAGAAACCAGCGCGATCCCGCCAACCGAGCCAGCTGCGGCAGTGCCGCCGAATATCCGAACGAGTCGGGCAGCCACACCTCCTGGGTGTCCACGCCGAACTTCTCCAGGAAGTAGCGCTTGCCGTGCACCAGCTGACGCGCCATCGACTCCGAACCCGGCATGTTGGTGTCTGACTCCACCCACATGCCACCCACTGGCACGAACCGCCCGCCACGCACGTGCTCGGCGACGCGTGCGAACACCTCGGGCCGGTGCTCCTCGAGCCAGGCGAACTGCTGGGCCGACGACATGGCGAAGACGAAGTCGTCGTGGGTGTCGAGTAGTTGCACGACGTTTGATGCCGTACGCGCGACCTTGCGCACCGTTTCGCGCACGGGCCACAACCAGGCCGAGTCGATGTGCGCATGGCCGACGGCGGAGACGCGATGTGCGCTGGCCTGAGCCGGGCTTGCCAGGGCGCCGGTCAGCTCCGCGCGGGCGGCCTTAACCGAGCCCGCAACGTCGGCCAGGTTGAGAACGTCCAGCGAGCGGCCCAGCGCGCGAAGGATCTCCCAGGCACGTGGCTGATCCGAGGGCAGTTCTGCCGCCAGCTGGCCGAGCACCTCCAGGTCCTGCACCAGCTCCCACACCTCCGGCAGGAACACAGTGATGTCGGCCCGCGCAAACCGATACAACGGCTGCACCCCGGCTGTGTCCTTGGCTCCGAGTGTGGTGGGCGTGAATCCGTGCGGGCCGATCAGGATTGGGTTGGCGGCCGCCTCGACGAACAGGTCGATGGTCTCGCCGCCGCTGGCAACATCGGCGATGGGCACCCAGTCGTTTCGCGGGTTGAGTCCTTTGACCACGGTCCCGTCCGGCCGGTAGACGAGACCCTCGGCCTGGAAGCCGGACGAGTGGCCCGTCCAGCCCAGGTCGACCAGCAGCTCGACCGTTTCGTTGACCGCCTCCGCTGGCACCATCCCGGTGAGATGAAACCAGGTCGTGCCCCAGGGTGGACCCCACGCGCCGCCAACGGCGAACGGCGCGAACGCGGCCCTTGCAGCGAGCGCCACCGATGGGGGCACCGGCTCACCTTGGCCGTCCCCGACATGCCACGCCTCGACGGAAAGCGGGCCAACCAGTCGGTGCGCGGCCGGCTGTACGCGTTCGCGGAGCACCCGCGCCAGCCGGTTCTGAGTCAGGGCATGGTCATCATGCACTGGTGCCACCTCACCCGGATGGATCGGATCGTGGCGCCAGGATCACCACGGCAGTCTCGGACGACCGCCTTGCTGCGAAGCCGTCCAACTGCCTGTCGATCTCACGCCACCTGGCCCACAGCCTCGAGCGTTCCGCACCCTCGGCAGCGCGCGCCGTCACCGGCCGAGGCCCGCCAACTAGCTCGACTGTCGCGTTCGCATGCGTCTGCAGATTGAGCCACCAAGCCGGCTCCGGACTAGCCCAGCCGTTCATAGCCAGAGTGACCAGGTTCGGACCGTCCTCGAAATAGCCGACGATCACTCGATGGTCTCGTCCAGAGCGCCGCCCAGTCGTCGTAAGCCGCAGCGTGCCCCACCGCCCAGTCTTCGGACGCCACAGCCCCACGCGGCCACCACTAACACGGCAGACCGTGCGATGCAGCGACCACACGGACCGGATGAACCAGCGAGGTGGCAGACGCGGACCTCGAACCCGTTCGACAGACATCGGCTGACCCCTCCCGGTTCCCGGCGTCGAGGCTACGAGTCGGAGCGTGCCGAGTCCAGGTGCTGTTCCCGCCGCGCGGAACGTCGGCTAACGCAAGCCGAGATGGGGTTACAGGTAGCCGGTAGTGGGGTTGGGCGCTGCCGGTGGCGACAAGATCGGGTCTCCGCCGCCATGGTGATTGGAGGGCGTACCCCGTCGTTCTGCCGATGCTGCGACGGAACCGACCCACTCATGGTGCGCACGAGGAGGTCTTCAATGGCATCCGCTCAGGACGCCACACAGATCGACACGACCGGTGTCGGGCGCACCGGTCCGGCTTATGGCGCGCGGTTCCGGTCCCACTGGTGGGCGCTGGCAGTGATCGCTCTGGGTCAGCTGATGGTGGTGCTCGACGGGACGATCGTGAGCATCGCGCTACCGTCTGCGCAGAACGAGCTGGGCTTCAACAACGACGGACGACAGTGGGTCGTCACCGCCTACTCGCTGGCCTTTGGCAGCCTCCTGCTGCTCGGCGGGCGGCTGGCCGACCTGTTCGGACGCAAGCGGATCTTCATCATTGGCCTCATCGGCTTCGCCGTCGCGTCGGCGCTCGGCGGCGCGGCCCAGAACTTCAGCATGCTGGTGGGTGCGCGCGCGATCCAGGGAGCCTTTGCCGCCCTGCTCGCGCCCGCGGCGCTGTCCCTGCTGACCACCACGTACACCGAACCCAAAGAACGCGCCCGCGCGTTCGGCGTCTTCGGCGCCGTCGCCGGGTCCGGCGCCGCCATCGGCCTGATCCTCGGCGGCGTTCTCACCGAGTACCTCGACTGGCGGTGGACGCTGTACGTCAACGACATCATCGCGGTCTTCGCGCTGGTCGGTGCAATCGTCTTCCTCCGCCGCTCGGTCCCGGAAGAGCGGCCGAAGATCGACACCCCCGGCGTGCTACTCGTCGCCAGCGGCCTGTTCAGCATCGTGTTCGGGTTCGCCAACGCCGCCAACCACCCTTGGGGAAATTGGCTGGTCTGGGGCTTCCTCGTCGCCGGTGCCCTGTTGTTGATCGCCTTCATCGGCTGGGAGGCCCGCGCAAGCCACCCCTTACTGCCACTGCGCGTGCTGGCCGACCGCAACCGCGGCGCCGCCTACGCCACTGCCCTTATCTCTACGGCGGGTTTGTTCGGAGTCTTCGTCTTCCTCACCTTCTACCTGCAGCAGACCCTTGGCTACTCGCCCGTCAAGAACGGTGTCGCCTACCTGCCGATGGTCGCTGCGCTGAGCGTGGTGGCGCAGCTGTCGGTAAACCTGCTGTTGCCGAGGTTTGGGCCGAAGGTGACGGTGCCCATCGGCCTGCTGCTCGCCGCGTTCGGCCTGGTCTGGCTGACCCGCCTCGGCCTGGACAGCACCTACGCCGCGCACGTGCTCCCGCCGCTGCTGCTGATCGGCGCTGGTTTGGGCCTGGCGCTGCCGGCGACGTTCGCCCTGGGCACCATTGGCGTGCAAATGAACGACCAGGGCGTGGCCTCGGCCACCGTGAACACCTCGCAACAAGTCGGCGGGTCCATCGGCACAGCGCTGCTCAACACCCTGGCCGCCACCGCCGCCACCAGCTACGCGGCGCACCACCTGACCGATCCGCAGGTCCAGGCCAACGCAGCACTGCACAGCTACACCACCGCCTTCTGGTGGTCGGCCGGCTTCTTCACCTTCGGCGCGCTCGTGGCGGCGCTGTTGTTTCGACGGAGGGTACCGAGCCCGCCGGTCGCAGCTGCGCCACGTACGGCCGAGCCCGTCCGCGCCTAGGCCGCAGCCGCGAGCGGTTAGGCCTGAATGAAGGCCAGCAGGTCGGGGTTGATGACGTCGGCGTGAGTGGTGCACATGCCGTGCGGGTATCCCGGGTACACCTTCAGCGTGCCGTCCCTGAGCAGGGTGATCGACCGCTCGGCCGCGGCCCCGATGGGCACCACCTGGTCATCGTCGCCGTGCATCACCAACGTGGGGACATCAATGGCCTTGAGGTCGTCGGTGAAGTCGGTTTCGGAGAACGCCTTGATGCCCTCGGTGTGGGCCTTGACCCCGCCCATCATGCCCTGCCGCCACCAGTTCTGAATCACGCCCTCAGAGACCGTCGCGCCCGGGCGGTTGAACCCGTAGAACGGTCCAGCCGCAAAGTCGCGAAAGTACTGGGCCCGGTGGAAGGCGGTCCCTTCACGGATGCCGTCGAACACCTCGATAGGCAGGCCACCGGGATTGGCTTCGGTCTTCAGCATCAGCGGCGGCACCGCGCTGATGAGCACCGCCTTGGCAACCCGACCCTGCCCATGCTGGGCGACATACCGGGCGACTTCGCCGCCCCCGGTTGAGTGGCCGACATGGACCGCGTCGCGCAGGTCGAGATGACTCATGACGGTCGCCGCGTCAGCGGCGTAGGTGTCCATGTCGTGGCCGTCCGAGGTCTGTGTCGAGCGGCCGTGACCACGACGGTCATGAGCGACGACCCGATAGCCGAGCTGCACGAAAAACATCAGCTGCGTGTCCCAGTCGTCGGAGCTGAGGGGCCATCCGTGGTGGAACACGATCGGCTGACCGCTGCCCCAGTCCTTGTAGAAGATCTCCGTGCCGTCCTGTGTGGTGACGAAGGGCATGGCCTTGCCTCCTGAGCATTGGCGTTGTCCACAGGTTCGCACTCGGGCGGCATCTATGCACTAGGGCCAGCGGGTCCCGTGTCGGCGCCTCCCGGTATGCCTAGGATGTCGGGTTCTAATGAGCCGGAGTGGCCGCTCCGAACCAGGTTGCAAGTGCTTGCGGCAGGTCTGGGTCCGTAACGTCTCCTGTCCAGGCGACATGTCCGTCGGGTCGGATCGCCACGGCCGGGGGCGCAGCAACCTCGCCAAGGACCGGGACTTCCCACACGCCATCGTGCCTGGCGTCGACCAACCGGACTCGGGTCGCCCAAGGAGAGATGTCGAAACCGCCGGGTTCAGCGAGGTTGAGGAGCACGGGCCGGGCGTCGTGCAGCAGGGTGAACACGCGCGTGGGACCGTCGGCGGTCTCCAGGTCGAGGTCGGGCATGCGCCGCCCGAGCAGCGGGTGTCCCTCTCCGAGGTCGTAGTGGATGTCGAGACCGGAGAGCATCGCGGCGATGCGCCGGCGCGGCTCGTCCATGCTCAGCAGTTCGGCCATGGTGTCGCGGAGAGCCTGGTGACGCTCGTCGGGGCTGCTGAGCGCGACTTGCGCACTGGTGTTGTGCAGCACCCGCGCACCGACCGGATGCCGTTCGGCGTGGTAGGTGTCCAGGAGGCTCTCGGGTGACGTCTCGTTCACCACCTGGGCCAGCTTCCATCCCAGGTTCACGGCATCCTGCACGCCGGTGTTGAGGCCCTGGCCGCCCTGCGGGGGATGCACGTGTGCGGCATCGCCCGCGAGCAGGACACGTCCCTCGCGGTAGGACGCCGCCTGCCGACTCATGTCGGTGAAACGGGAGATCCGAGACGGGCTGTGCACTCCGTAGTCCGTCCCGTAGGCGCCGATGAGTGCGTCCCGGAGGTCCTGCAGGGTGGGCTCGCCGGTGTGGTCGACGTGTCGTTCCCTGAGCACGACCCCGTACGGCCCTCCACCCTCCACCCTGTTAACGGGACCGATGCCACCGCCCTCACGGCGCGTGCCGATCTCCGGCTTCTCGTCCATCTCGACCTCGGCAATCATCCAGCTGGTCGACGGATCCAGTCCGGGGAAGTCGATGCCGGCTGCCTTGCGGACCACGCTGCGTCCTCCGTCGCAGCCGACGAGGTACCCCGCGCGGAGCGATGTGTCATCGGACAGCTCGACATCGACACCAGCGTCGTCCTGGGCGAGGCCCACCACCTCGCGGCCACGAAGGATCGGGACCCCAAGCTCACCGACAACCCAGTCGGCCAGAATGCGCTCGAAGTCGCTCTGCCACAGCGCAAGCAGGTAGTCGTGGCGGGTTGGGAAGTCGCTGATGTCCAAGGGGATGTAGGCGTAGCCCACGCCCGGATGTACTTGCCCCTCCGAGAGGAACCGTTCCGCGATGCCACGCTGATCGAGCACCTCGATGGTGCGGGAGTGAAGTCCCCCGCCCCGCGATCCGTCGAGATCCTGACTGGTGCGTCGTTCGACAACGACGACGTCGACCCCGGCCAACGTCAGCTCGCCCGCCAGCATCAGCCCGGTCGGGCCGCCTCCTGCGATCACCACCGCATGCTCGGTCATCTGCGCACCCACCCCACAAGTCCCGGCTCCATCGGTTCTGGCCGTGGTCGGCTCAGCGAACGAGTCATCGTGAGCACGTTTCGGTCGCTGGCGGCAAGCCCCGCCCCTCGGGCTATGTTGTCAGTGGCGGCGAAGTTCACGCTCGACGATGCGCGCAACCTGACCAGGTAGTCGATGGCCACGGTCGTGGAGCGCCCGAGCGAGTAGCGCTTGTCTCAGAGAGGAACCGTGCGATGCCCAATCCCAATCGTGACGACTACGAAGACCTTCCCGATCGGCTACGTGACCCGGGCGCTGACCCGGAGGCGGCGGGAATTCCGGAGTCGGCTGAAGACCTGAACCCAGGGGTTGGCCTTGTCGACGATCCGGAGCGGGAGTCGATGCCGACCGAAGCACCTGTCGTGTCGACGTCGTTCGGGACGACGGCCGACGAGCAGCTCCAGGGTGAGGGACTGGAGCGGAAGCTCGCCCGGGAGGAGCCGGACGTCGGCCAGCCGGGTTGGCATCCTGACGTCGATCTACGGGACAGCCGACCGGCCGAGGAAGCGGCCATGCACATCGAGGACGAGGAGTCGGCAGCCGCACTCGACGACGAGTTGGACGACGAGGAGCAGTAGTCGCTTCAAGTGCTGCACGACCCTGTCGAGTTCGAATTGGGGAGCGCGCCCGGATCTGATGCGTTGTTCTGTCCTCCCGCCCGGTGCGGTCACGGGCGGGAGGACAGATGCCCAATCAGAAGGCGGACGGTCGAGGAATGTTGCGGAGGTTGGCTCGGGCGAGCTCGAGCATCTGGCCGACGCCGCCGTCGAGCACGATCTTGCTGGCGGCGAGCGCGAAGCCCTTCACCTGGTCCCCGCTGATGTGCGGCGGTATCGACAGCGCGTTGGGGTCGGTGACGAGATCGACAAGCGTAGGGCCGGGATTGGTCATTGCTTCCTCGAGCCCGGTGCGGATGTCGGTCGGCTTCTCAATGCGGACCGCGTGGATGCCGGCAGCTTCAGCGATCGCCGCGTAGTTCACCGGCGCGTGGTCGGTGCCGAAGTCGGGCAGCCCATCGACGAGCATCTCGAGCTTGACCATGCCAAGTGACGAGTTGTTGAACACGATGATCTTCACCGGCAACTGGTGTAGCGCGACAGTGAGAAGCTCGCCCATCAGCATCCCGAGCCCGCCGTCGCCGGACATCGAGATGACCTGGCGACCGGGAAAGGCGAACTGGGCACCGATCGCGTGCGGCAGCGCGTTGGCCATCGAGCCGTGGATGAACGAGCCGATCACCCGGCGCCGGCCGTTAGGCGTGACGTAGCGCGCCGCCCAGACGTTGTTCATGCCGGTGTCGACGGTGAAGATCGCGTCGTCGGCGGCGACCTCGTCAAGGATGCGGGCCGCGAGCTCGGGATGGATGGGCACGTGGTGCTCGATGTCCCTGGTGTACGCGTCCACGACGTGCTCGAGCGCCTTGGCGTGCCGGCGCAGCATCCCGTCGAGGAACGACCGATCGGGCTTCTGCGTCACCCTCGGCAGGACGGCGCGCAACGTCGCAGCAACGTCGCCGTGCACGCCGAGCTCTAGCGGGGTGCGGCGGCCCAACCGGGCCGCGTTGTGGTCGACCTGGATGGTGTGCGCCCCGGGCAGGAAGTTGTCGTATGGGAAGTCGGTCCCCAGCAGCAACAGCAGATCGGCGCCGTGGCTTGCCTCGTAGCAGGCGCCGTAGCCGAGCAACCCGCTCATCCCGACGTCGTACGGGTTGTCGTACTGGATCCATTCCTTGCCGCGGAGCGTGTGGCCGATCGGGCTGTTGATCCTGGCGGCAAGCTCCATCACCTCGGTGTGCGCACCCTGCACACCGGCACCGCAGAACAGCGTCACGCTCTGGGCGGCGTTGAGCCGGTCGGCGAGCGCTTGCACCTGCTCCTCGGGCGGCACGACGGTTGCTTTCCCGGGCGTCGACGCGCTCGACCCGGTGGCATGGTCGACCGACTCGTGCAGCACGTCACCCGGCGTCACCAGCACCGACACACCGCCACCGCCAAGGGCCTCCCCCACTGCAATGCGGGCCAGCCGTGGCATCTGTGCCGGCTCGCTCACCACCTCGCAGAAGCTGCTGCACTCGACGAACAGCCGCTCCGGATGCGTCTCCTGAAAGAAGCCCGTCCCGATCTGCGCGGACGGGATCTGGGTGGCTATGGCCAGGACCGGAGCACCCGTACGGTGCGCGTCGTACAAACCCTGGATCAGGTGCGTGTTGCCCGGTCCGCAGCTCCCCGCACAAACAGCGAGCCTGCCGGTCAGTTGCGCCTCGGCCACCGCCGCAAACGCGCCGGCCTCCTCGTTGCGCACATGCACCCAATCAATCCCATCCGTGCGACGGATGGCGTCCACCACGGGGTTCAAGCTGTCGCCAACAACGCCATAGATGCGCTCGACGCCGGCTTGACGAAGCACATCTATCAGCTGCTGGGCCAGCGTTGTGCTCATCAAGAATTCCTCTCCCCGGGTGATGGGGCCGACAGCCTCAGACTTACCGCTCCGGTGCCAGGCCGCATCTCCACCAGCGCCCTACCCGGCTGGTGGCCACCAGCAGTCGCGCGATTGCTGCCAACCGGTATGCGAACTTGCCGCCTGCCATGAAGACAGCGCCGCCAGCGAAGGCAACCCTGGGGGTAGACGTCTCCGAACACACAGCGAACCGCATTCAACGTGAGGTAAAAAATGACTATCGAAACGATCGTGGTAGGTCGCCGAATTGGAAGTTCTACCAAGAGGTACCACCCGGCAACGCCGATGGTGCGTGAGTCGGTCATCCGGCAAGCCGCCAAGCATCCCGAATCCATCATTGTCATCGAGTACGACAACGGCGAGATCGAGGTCTTCTGAGGCGAAAAGTCACTCTGCCTTCAGTGGAAACGACACCTCGATGATTGTTCCATCGCCGATCGGGCTGCTGACGTGGATCATGCCGCCGAGAGCCTCCACCCGGTCGCGCATGCCGGTCAGCCCCGTTCCGCGCTGCGAGTCGGCCCCCCCGACGCCGTCGTCGCGCACACGCAGCTGCAGGTTGTCGGCTCGCTCCTCGAGGAGGACCTCGGCCTGTGATGCAGCCGCGTACTTTGTTGTGTTCGTGAGAGCCTCGGAGACGACGTAGTAGGCCCCCACCTCGACCGACTCCGGGAACCGGGTCTGTGTTCGGATGTCCAAGTCGACGGGCACACCCGAGCGTCGGGCGAGCGTGCGCAAGGCGGGGCCGAGCCCGCCCTCGGAGAGGATCGCAGGGTGGATCCCGCGTGAGAGCTCACGCAATTCGTCGAGCACCTCGGTCAGATCCTGTGCCATCCGATCCATATCCGCGCTGAGGCCGGGCACCTCGGCCGCGGCGCCCTGGGCATTGCGCAGCTCGAGCGCCAGCGAAACGAGCCGTTGCTGTGCGCCGTCGTGCAGGTCGCGCTCGAGCCGACGGCGTGTCGCGTCCGCTGCTGCCATGACGCGGGCGCGCGATGCCGCTAGCTCACTGCGGCTCTCCGTGTTGGCGATGGCGGTGGCGATGATCTCGGTGAAGTCGGCCATTCGCTGCTCGGTGTCGGCCGGGAGGGGCCTCAGCCTTGCTGCGATGGTAATCATGCCCCACAGCCGGCCCCCAACAAGGATCGGACTGCCGACCACCGAGTGGATGCCCTCCTTTTTGACGAATGCTGTCACCTCGGAGTCGTCGTCGGTGCCTTGCGAGAAGTCGAGGCGGGTGGGACGGCCCGTCTGCTGAACGGTTGCCAGCAACGAGGACCCCAACGGAGGTGTCCAGCGCGCGCCGGGCTTTCGGCCATCATCTTCGGGCCAGCCGCTGACGCCCATGTACGTAGCCGTGCCATCGGCCTCGAACCGCAGAATCGACGTGAAATCGGCACCCATCAGCGTGTGAACCTCCGCGGCCACCGCGGCGAACACCGGGCCCGGCTCCTCCCCGCGCGCGGCCAGCGTCGCAACCCGCCGCAAGGCTGCCTGCTCTTCGGCGATCCGGCGCAGCTCGGCGCGAGCTTGAGCGTTGGTTATTGCGGTCGCGACCAGGTCGGTGAAGCCTGCCAGCCGCTGCCCAGTGTCGGCTGCGAGCCCGCCGCTGCGCGACCCCACACCCAGCGCGCCCCAGACCTGCCCTTCCACGGTGATCCCATTGGCAATGCCGGCCACGATGCCTTCGCGGCCTAGCTGCTTGGCCAGCGTGGACGTGGCACTGAGATCTGCGACGTCCCATGGGCCGACCCTGCGGTCTTTGGCCGCAGCCGTTCGTGCCGCATCCACGCGCTCCCCCAACTGGATGCCGTCACCACTCCAGCCGCTGCCGGCGATCAACGCGACCGCGTCCGGCTCGAACCGCATCAGGAGCGTCGCATCGACTTCCAAGAGCCGGGCGACCTCATCCGTCGCTGCCGTGAACACGGTCTGGGGTGCGGCGCCCATGGCGACGAGAGTGGCCACCCTGCGCAACGCGGCTTGTTCAAGAGCGAGCTGGTTGAGCTCGACCCGGCTTTGCGCGTTGGCGATGGCCGTCGCCACAAGTTCCGTAAAGGTCGTGATCTGTGACTCGGTGCCGTCCGGAAAAGGGCGCTCGGTCTTCGACGATGCAGCGATCACGCCCCATAGGTGGCCCTCCACGATGATCGGGCACCCGACAGACGAGCGGATGCCGAGGTCCTGCGCCTCGGCGGCGATGGAGCCGGTTGCCCCCGCAAAGCTCCCGACTCGGACGGGTCCCTTTGTTTCGCGCACCTGGCGCGCGATGCTCGGGCCCTCCAGGTCGAAGCGCGTGCCCACCGCCAGGCGGACGGGCACGCGGCTCCAGGCGGCAACACCGGTCACCGCGCCGTCCTCGTCGTAGCGCTCCATGCGAGCCAGATCGGCACCGCACAGCATTCCGATTTCGCGGGTCACGGCCTCGAAGACTGTGGGCGACGGGACGCCCTCCGCTACGAGGGTTGCTACGCGGCGTAGCGCCGCCTGCTCCTCCGACAAGCGGGTCGAGTCGCGCGCCATCAGCCGTTGGCGTGCCGCCAAGTTCCCGACCCCGACCGCAGTGAGGACGAATATCGCCAATGCTGCGACGTCGGTGCCCTTGCTGACCTGAATCGAACCTCTTGGCGGCAGGAAAAAGTAGGCGACTACCACAGTGCTCAGCACCGCGATGACAGTGGCCGGTCCGCCGCCCCAGAGGAGTGCGACCGGGATGACCGCGAGCAAGTACAGCACAAGCAGGCTCAGCACTGGTAGATGCGGATCGAGCAGCGCAATCACACCAGTCAGCGCAGCAACCAAAAGCCCGCCGGCAAGAATTCCCTGCAGCCAGCGCACACGCGGCGGACTCGACAGCCGGGCTGCCACGATCACTGGTCTCCTGCGGCCACCAAGTCACGCACCGCGCTCGCGGACAGGCGAGCCTTCCAAACGAACCCAGCCGCCGGGCTCGTCGCAATGAGATCCGCGAGATCCTCTTCCCGGCGTGTCGAGATCAGCACGACATGCGCCCGCAGATCAGGATGGCGCTCGACGAGTTTTCGGGTCAGGTCGAATCCGCTCTCCGCACCAAGAGCGATATCAACAAGGACGACGTCCGGGTGCAGCTCTTCGACCTTGTCCAGTGCCTCCGCTATCGTGGTCGCGGTGCCAACGACCTCTAGGCCGTCGCGCTCGAGGCTGGAGCGGGCGACGGCCAGGAACCGTTCGTTGTCGTCGACTATCAGGCAGGTTTGGACCACCCCACAAGCATCCCCAATCGGTCCCTCGTCAGACATTGCTGCTAGCCGGAATTCCCCGACCCGTCCCGATTCGCGAAAGAACCCGACCACCTCGCCGCGCAGTGAGATCATGTGTCCGCTTCGCCCTGCCTGCTCCCTAAGCAGCTGGCAACGCTCGACCGCGTACGCCCGCCGTCCCATAATTCGACCATGACAACGCCCCGACAACCACCCGACCCAAGGCCGGTGCAACGGTGACAGAGACCACGCGCGAGTTACGGGTCGTCCTTGCCGAGGACGATGTCCTGCTCCGAGAAGGCCTCGGAAGCCTGTTGGATCAAGCGGGAATGCAGGTGGTGGGGCAGGCCGGCGACGCGACGGAACTCCTCGCGCTGGTCCGCGACAAGGAGCCGGACGTGGCAGTGATCGACGTTCGCATGCCGCCGACTCACACAGTCGAAGGCCTGGACGCGGCACGCGTGATCCGTGAGGAACGGCCCGAAACCGCAATCCTCGTCCTGTCTGCATACACCGAGGTCAAGCACGCAACCGAGCTGCTGGCTAGCGGTCGCGGGATCGGCTACCTGCTGAAGAGCCGAGTCACAGACGTCGACGACTTCGTCGACACGCTGCATCGCATTGCCAAGGGAGGCTCGGTCGTCGATCCGGCGCTGGTCCAGGAGCTGGTTGGCGCGCGGCGGCGCCATGACCCGTTGGCCGCGCTCAGCGAGCGGGAGCGCGAGGTGCTGACGCTCATGGCGGAGGGGCGCTCAAACGCCGGCATTGCCCGCCGACTGTGGGTCACCGAGGGCACTGTCGAAAAGCACGTGCGGAGCATCCTCTCCAAGCTGGACCTGCCGGAGGCCGACGAAGACCATCGCCGCGTTCTCGCGGTCCTTACCTTCCTCGAGGAGCGCTGACCGGCTTCCAACATCGCGTACGTGGCGGCTAGCAGTTGGCAGGTAGTCATGGATTCCTACTAGCACTCAATCGGATCGGGCGCTGGCCGGGATGGCGCCGGGGCGTGCGAGGGCGAACCTTGAGGCTCAGGGGTGATCGAGCGACAAGGGAGCCATCGTCCATGTCGGAAGTGACGCAGGTGACCGCCGCAGCGGCCGGCACGATCGATGTGGGCGGTGACCTGACTGTCAATCGCCTCGGGTTCGGTGCGATGCGCATTACGGGTGAGGGCATCTGGGGCCCGCCCGCCGACCGCGGCGAGGCGAAGGCTGTTTTGCGCCGCGCTGTCGAGCTGGGCGTCAACTTCATCGACACCGCCGACTCGTACGGGCCGCACGTAAGCGAAGAGCTCATCAGCGAGGCGCTCTACCCGTACCCAAATGATCTCGTCATCGCCTCCAAGGGTGGCCGGGTACGCCCTGGTCGCGAACCGAGTCCGTGGCCGGTCGACGGCCGGCCGGAACACCTGATCGCGGCGTGCGAGGGAAGCCTTCAGCGGCTCAGGCTTGAGCAGATCCCGCTCTACCAATTCCACCGACCGGACACGCAAGTGCCATTCGAGGACTCGATCGGTGCACTCATCCATCTCAAGGAGCAGGGCAAGATCCGACACATCGGGCTGTCCAACGTCACCGAAGGACAGCTGCGGCGAGCACAGCGGCTCACCGCAGTCGTGTCCATCCAGAACCGATTCAACGTCGGCGACCGCGGCTCAGAGACGCTTGTCGACCTGTGTGAGCAGGAGCAGCTGGTGTTCCTGCCCTGGGCGCCCATCCACGATTTCGACAGCAGCCGAACCGTGCAGGGCATCGCCCAGAGCCATGACGCGACAACGCGGCAGGTGGTGCTCGCCTGGCTGCTGGCCCGCTCGCCATCGATCCTGCCGATCCCCGGCACTGGTTCGGTTTCCCACCTTGAGCACAACGTGGCAGCAGCCTCGCTGCAGCTAACCCCGCGTGAGGTCGCGGCGGTCACTCAGAGCGTGGGCTGACCATGACTGGGAAGCTACGAAGAAGGTTCCGCCGCTGGTCCGGGCGAGTTCGGCGGTCTGCCGCCTACCGGTGGGCGGATCCGCTGTTGCAGCCCAGCAATCCACCAATCGAGAAGATCGCGTCCGACCTGCGACGACTGCTGTGGGAACACGACATGCTCATGCGAGCCAACGACGTTGCCAAGCAGGGCTTCCGCCTCTGCATTCTGGAAGCCAAGATCAGCGATTGTGCAACGCAGGCAGCCCGGGCACTGGGTGTCTCTCACCCCGAAAGACCGGCCTACGGTGGATTCGATCATGTCCGGCTCAGCCGGTTTCTCCGCGTCCTTCTAGCCCAGGGGCTCGTGCTGCCTCCTGTGGCACTGTTGCCTTCGGACAGCCGCTTCTAGACGAGCGGACGTGCCGGTCAGGACGAGTAGTCGGCCGCTGCGATCGCATCGACCTGTTGGGCCACGTCGAAGCCCTCGGACCCTGGAATGTGTGAGACGAAGCCGACGAGCACGTTGTCGCGCATCACCTGCGCTTCCAGGCCGGCAGCACCGTCCACATCCCAGAGGGCCTCACGACCGTCCCCGATGACAACGCGCACGCCGAACCGATAGACCCCCCTTCGCTCGACGTGCGCCATGAAGCCTCTGTCGCGCAACCCAACAACGACCAGTCCTGCCTCGTCTTCCCGCATGTTCCCAGTCTGCGGCCGACACCCCGGCCGCGCGCTCCTAGGCTGCGTCCATGGCATCTACTCGCCTCTACCGTGATGGGACCCTGGTACTGGAGGGCTTTCCGGTCGATGACGTCTCGGAGCACCTGAGCCAACCCGGGGTCGCCATCTGGGTCGATCTGAAGGCGTCCGACCAAGCGACGCTCGATAAGGTGGCTGGCGAACTCGGTGTGCACGAGATCGCCATCGAGAACGCGACCGCCGGCAATCAGCGGCCCAAGCTCGACCGATACCCCGACCATGCCTTCCTCGCAGCCTATGAGTTGCGCCTGGACCAAGAGTCGGGCCGGCTGGTTACCTCGGCGCTCACCGCGTTCATCACGTCGCACGCCGTCGTGACCATCCGCCAGGACGACCTCATCGACGTTGAGGAGATCAAGTCACGCTGGGACGCCGCCCCAAACCTGGCTGCTTCGGGGGTGCCCTATCTGCTGTGGGGAATTCTCGACTACCTGGTCGACAACCACCTTGACGTGGTACGGGAGCTTGACGAAGCCATCGAAGCTGTGGCGGACCGGCTCTTCGAGGCGCATCCAGCCGGTGTTCGCGAGCTCCAGCTTCGGCTGTTCGCGCTGCGTACGAGCCTCCTGACCCTCCGTCGTGACGTGCTGCCCATGCAGGACGTCGTCACCGCCCTCATGCCACGTGACAAGGAGTTCGGGGGCGAGGCGATCTGGCCCTACTACCAGGACGTTCGAGACCACGCTCTGCGCGTCAGCGAGTGGACCGACTCGCTGCGCGACCTGATGGCCACAACGTTCGAGACCAACATCACCCTCCAGGGAAACCGCCAGAACCTGATCATGAAGAAGGTGACGAGCTGGGCGGCGATCATTGCCGTTCCCACGGCGATCACCGGCTACTACGGGCAAAACCTGGACTTCCCCGGGTTTGGGCAGGAGTGGGGATGGATCGTCTCGTCGGTGATCATCGCCGTGGCATCCGTTCTGCTCTACGCAGCCTTCAGACGTGCCGACTGGCTCTGACTTCCCTTCCTCTTAGCATCGCTGCTCACGAGGCCACGGGCTCGGGCCGCCTTCCGCCTGTCGTGCGGCTTACCACCTCGTCGACGGTCGAGCCGTCTATGGTCTCCCGCTCGACGAGCACGTCGACGAGCTGATGGAGCGCATCCAGGTGGTTGGCAAGTAGGTCTGTAGCGCGTCGCGCGGCCTCGCTCAGAAGTCGCTCAACCTCTTGGTCGATGACCCGTTGGGTCGCCTCGGCGTATGGTCTGCCGCCCACTTCCTGACCGCCCAGGTAGACCTGATGGTCAGAGCCGAACCCAACCGGACCCAGGGCGGGGCTCATACCGAACTCACGCACCATCCGGGTGGCTAGCTCGGTGGCGCCGACCAGGTCGTTCGCAGCGCCTGTGGAGGCCTCGCCGAGGACAAGGAGTTCGGCGGCCCGTCCGCCCATTCGTATGGCCAGTGAGTCGTTCAGGTAGCTCTCCGAGTAGAGATGTCGCTCATCGACCGGCAACTGCTCGGTGACGCCGAGTGCCTGACCAGCGGGCAGGATGGTCACCTTGGCGACAGGGTCACCGTGTGTGGAAAGGGCGGCGACGAGTGCGTGGCCGCTTTCGTGTACAGCCACGGCGTGCTTCTCGTTCGGCAGTAGCGCATTGGAGCTGTCGCGTTGCCCGAGCAGGATCCGGTCACGGGCTGCCATGAAGTCCGGTCCCTCGATCACTGTGCGGCCGGCGCGGACCGCGACGATCGCCGCCTCGTTGATGAGATTGGCGAGATCGGCGCCGGAGAAGCCAGGGGTCGCCCGGGCCACGACATCAAGGTCGACGTCGGCGGCGAGCGGTTTGCCCTTGCTGTGCACCGCGAGGATGGCCCGGCGTTCGCGCTGGGCGGGTAGCGGGATGACAACCTGCCGATCGAAGCGGCCCGGCCGCAGGAGCGCCGGATCCAACACCTCCGGCCGGTTCGTCGCGGCAATGACGACGACGCCGGCGGACGGGTCGAAGCCATCCATCTCCGCGAGCAGTTGGTTGAGTGTCTGCTCGCGTTCGTCATTGGAAATCACTTGGCCGCCGCGCCGCTGCCCGATCGCGTCGATCTCGTCGATGAAGATGATGGACGGCGCCCGCTTGCGGGCATCGGCGAACAGGTCGCGGACCCGTGCCGCGCCAACACCGACGAACATCTCGACGAAGCTGGACCCAGTCACCGAGATGAACGGCACGCCGGCCTCCCCGGCGACTGCTCGCGCGAGCAACGTCTTTCCGGTGCCTGGTGGCCCGACCATCAAGACACCTTTGGGTCCCTTCGCGCCGGCACTTGCGTACCGACCCGGATTCTTGAGGAAGTCGACAACCTCGGCGACTTCCTGTTTCGGGCCCTCGTAGCCGGCCACGTCTGCGAACGTCGTGGCCGGCCGCTCGGTGTCGAAAAGGCGGCCCCTGGATCGCCCGATCCCGCTGATTCCGGATAGCTGGCGCCGGGCGGACCGCAACGACCACACCACCAGCCCCACGATCAATAGGAGGGGCAGCAGGCTGAACACCACCGACCAGACAGACGTGCGGGCCGCCTGGGTCGTCACCGTTACTTGATTCTGGTCCAGCAGCTGTGCGAACTGCGGGTCCTGCAGCTCGACCGGGTAGCTCGACGTGAACTTGGTGCCGTCCTTGAGCGTGCCGGACACGGCACCATCAGACCCCAGAGCCACAGAGTCGACCTTGCCGGCCGTGATGTCGGTCTTGAGCTGGGTGTAGCTCAGATCCTCCTCCTTGCTGGTGCCCGGCAGCGGCACCAGGAACAGGACTGCGGCAAGCACCACTCCAGTCAGCAGCCACGTCCACCACCGCCGCGTCTGGGGGCCGGGGGCAGTGTCCCGGTTCGGCGGACGCTGCGATGTCGTTGGGTTGGTCACGCGGCGATCCGTTGCGGCTCGGCTGGCGTTTCGGTGCTCGTCCGCATCCAGCTCAGTCGCAGAAGGACGAGGCCAACCATCGCGTCCAGGGCGACGAGCGTCCAGCTCAAGAATGTGAACAGGTGTACCTGAGCCTGCGTGACGCCGGGCACTTCGCCAAAGTGGAGCAACAACCGCTGAGTCGGCGTTTCGGTGAGGTGCAAGGTCAGCCAGGCCGCTATGGCCTGGGCGCCGTCCCAGAACGAGTGCAGCAACACCACCACCACAAACCACCCTGCAACCGACCACTGCAATCGCGGCCGGCCTCGCGGAGAGCGGGCGGCAGTCGCAAACAGAGCGCCACCGAGGAGGGCCGTCCACAGCCCATGCCCGACCGGCGTCAGGACCCCGCGCAGGAACTCAGTCTCGACGAGGTTGAACAGCGACAGGCCATTTGAGGTGAACAGCGCGTTGAACGCGTACCCCGCGCTCTCGAAGGCCGCGAACCCGAAGCCAACCGCGGCGCCGAGCACAATCCCGTCCCGGGCTGTGTAGTAAGGCAGTCGGAGTGCCAGCAGCCACAGCGCGGCGAGCTTCACGCCCTCCTCAATTACACCGATCGCGACGTACGCGAAACCGGACACATGTGTGAGGAGCGCCGCCTCCAGGACCGAGGCTCCGAGCACGCCGAGCACGCCGCCGTAGATGAATGCGCTGAAGATGCGAGGCGCAGTGACGACCGCGTTGGCGCGATGGAACGCGTACATCACGAACGTCACCGGAACAAGGAAGCTGCCAACCAGGATGACCGTCGGGACCAGGTTGGTGTTTTCCGTCGCGAAAGTCACGACCACGGTTGCGACCCACAGGGCTAGCCCGCCGAAGAACACCTTGATCCAGCTCGGGACCCGGTTCCACGTGCCGAGCACAGATGGAGCAACCACAGGCTGCCCTCCCTGGCGCTCGGCGGTCTGTGCAGTCATATCCGTCCCATCACACAGGCGCCGGCGGTCCCGGCGCAGCCAACGTGCCCTACACGAGTAGCGTCGCCGTGGCGGCCGCTGCTGTCTGCCCAGGCAGCAGCCAATGCCGTTACCGGCTGCCGGTAACGGCGACGCCGCTGCTTGTGCGCTGGTTGGTCGACCAGGACGCCGGACGCCCCGGACGCTTCATCCGATCAGGGCGATGAGGCGGCGCGGCGGATGCGGGTTAATAGCGCTGGGGTGCACAGCGAACCCCGCCCTAGTTCGAGGCGGCGTTGCCAGTGGATCATCAGCACGAGGAGCTCTTGCGTCGCCTGGCGTTGAATGACGAGGCGGCGGTGGAGTCGGCGCTCCAGATGTACCTGGCTGATGTCGGGAATTCCGGACTTTCACCAAAGACGTACGCCCTCGTGCGGTTAGCCGGTTTGGTTGCGCTGCCTGCGTCCTCGGCGTCCTTCCAGTGGAGCACGTCTGCCGCTATTGCCGCAGGAGCAACCGACGAAGAGCTTGTCGGAGTCCTGGCCGCGCTGATGCCCATCGTCGGTGTCGCGCGCGCGAACACGGCGGCGGTGGACATCGCGGCCGCAATCGGTTGCGACCTCGATCTGTCCCGTGACGGCTGACGAGGTAACCCGACGACCCGTGCCAGTCGCTTCATCCTGACCGGACGATGCGGGCGGCACCCCTGTGGCGTCGGATGAAGCATGGACAGGAGTGTCGGGTCGCCGCCCCTGCGTCGAAGGTCGTCTTCAACTGCCTGCAACCAACTGCGGCGCCTCGGAACCGAGGGGGGATGGACCGAACTGAGCAGCTCGGAGCAGCCTCCAGACCCCTATGCGCTCAGCCTGGATGACAAGACACGTGCGCTGGTGCGTCTCGGCGCACTCATTGCCACCACAGCGGGGCCGACTGCCTACAAGCGAATCGTCGACGCGGCACTGGCCGCCGGTGCAACCACCGAGGAGGTGATTGCCACTCTGATCGCTGTTGCTCCGACTGTCGGGCTGGCGCACCTTGTCGCCGCGACCATCGGACTGGCGCACGGTCTCGGATACGACATTGACGCGGCTCTTGAATCACTGGACGTGCCGTGACTCGTGACAGGCCTCCTCCTTCTTGGGGAAGAGAAGGAACACGATGGCTGCGCCAAGGAGCACGGCCACGAGGCCCGCGGTGTAAGCCCAATCGGCCCCATCTGGACATCCGTCGCTCTGCGCTCCACCCCGATGCGTACGCCCACCCCTACCGTTGCTGGGAGTCAGAGGCACGGCATCATCCGTCGGGGATGAACTCTGAGCGCGGGCGACAGCCCTCCCCTGGGTCCAGCGGGGCTTTCATCCCATCAGCGTGATGATCCGCGCGCCAATGCGCGCGTTGTATTGAACCGGAGACGGGCGAGCCCCGCTCCGACTGTCGACCGATCTCGAGAAGGTGGCGAGATGACCGACTTGCGCACGTCGAACGAAACCAGGCCGTCCGAGCCGAGCGGATGGGCGGTCGGCTGGACTCTGTTCGCCGGCTTCATGATGATCATGATCGGCTGCTTCCAGATCATCGCCGGGCTCGCCGGTCTCGTCAACGATGACTTCTTCGTCCAAGGCCGGGAGTATCTGTTCCGGTTCGACACGACGACGTGGGGCTGGATCCACCTGTCGCTTGGCATCGTGGTCCTGCTGGCCGGCATCTTTCTGTTCACCGGTTCGGTGCTGGCACGGACGGTGGGCGTGATCATGGCCCTCGTGAGCGCGATCCTCGCGTTCTCCTGGACGCCTTGGTATCCCGTCTGGGGACTCGCAATTGTCTTTGTCGCGATGAGCGTCATCTGGGCTCTGACCGCCCACGGCCGCGACATCGTGGCGCGTTGAGCATGGGATGCCATCTACCCGAGGTCTGACGGTCGCTCCAACTCGCGACGACAGCCGTCGCGGCTCATCGAGCACCAATGCACGACTGCTGGGCCTCGGCCGGACGACGCGGCGTTTCCTCGTACTCGCGGTCCTCCTTGGCATCCTTAGCGCCATACTCGTCATCGCCCAGGCCTGGCTACTCGCGCGTGCCGTGTCAGGGGCCTTTATCGCCAATGAGAATCTCGCCGACTTGCAAAGCACGATCGTTGTGCTGCTCGGCGTTCTCGTCGCGCGCGCGGTCGTCGTCTGGTTCTCCGAGGTGGCAGCAGATCGCTCCTCTGCGCGGGTCAAATCGCAACTGCGCACTGCTTTGCTGGAGCACGTCGCGGAAGCGGGACCTCGTGGCCTCGTGACCAGGCGTCCCGGCGATATCGTCACCTTAGCCACCCGCGGGATCGATGCCCTCGACGGTTACTTCGGCCGCTACCTACCTCAGCTGATCCTCGCTGTGATCGTCCCCGTGGCCGTGTTGGCGGCAGTCGTCAGTCAGGACTGGATCTCGGCAGCCATCATCGCTGTAACGGTCCCCCTGATCCCGGTGTTCATGGTGCTCGTCGGCTGGATGACGAGGCAGCACACCGACCGACAGCTCCACACGCTGCAGCGCCTCTCCGGACACTTTCTAGACGTCGTCGCCGGACTGTCGACTCTGAAGGTCTTCGGGCGGTCCCAGGCACAGGTGACGGCGATCCGTGACGTGGCCGACCGCTACCGCCGAACGACCATGGCCACGCTGCGAGTCGCTTTCCTGTCTGCTCTCGTTCTCGAGCTCCTGGCAAGTGTGGCCGTGGCCCTGGTCGCGGTGGCCGTCGGCTTGCGGCTGCTCCACGGCCACATCGATCTGCAGACTGCGCTGTTCGTGCTGATTCTGGCGCCTGAAGCGTTCCTTCCGCTCAGGCTCGTCGGCAGCAACTACCACGCCAGCGCCGAGGGTCTGAGCGCTGCCGAGAAGGTGTTCGAGATTCTCGACGAACCAGCGGCCAATACCCGCCCGCGCGCCGCCGTCCCAGACATGGCGGCGGCCGGACTCGTGGTTGAGGGGCTGCGAGTCCAATACTCGGGAACCGACCATGCCGCCCTGGACGAAGTCTCCTTCGCAGTCCGGCCAGGCGAGGTGGTTGCCATCACCGGGCCAAGCGGCTGTGGCAAGTCGACGCTGTTAGGTGTGTTGCTCGGCTTCGTGGTCCCACAGGCCGGGTCCGTACACGTTGGCGACGCGGACCTCGCGGAGCTCGACCCCGACGCGTGGCGGAGGCAACTTGCGTGGGTTCCGCAACGGCCACACCTGTTCTCCGCCTCGCTGGACAGCAACGTACGGCTTGGCGCGACGGACGCCTCGCACGCCTCCGTAGACCGAGCGATCGCCGCCGCTGGCCTGTCCGATCTGGTAAACCGGCTGCCGCTCGGACTCGCCACCTCCCTCGGCGAGCGGGGCGCGGGCCTGTCGGCGGGCGAACGACAGCGGGTCGCACTCGCTCGCGCGTTTCTGCGCGATGCCTCAATGCTCTTGCTGGACGAGCCGACGGCCAACCTCGATGGGGAGACTGAAGCAGAGGTGTTGACCGCCATCCAACGTCTAGTCCGTGGCAGAACAGTGATTCTGGTGGCGCACCGACCCGCCTTGGTGGCCCTCGCCGACCGCGTCGTTGGACTCGACCCGGCTCGGGCAGTGGCATGACCACGTCGTCCGAGGTAAGCGACGCCCGCGAGGCGCCATTGGCACGCACGCTTCAGATCGCTCGCCCGGCGGCCCGCCCCTTGAGCTTGGCGATTGTGCTGGGTGCCGGGACCATCGCTTCGGCGATCGGCCTGATCGCCACGTCGGCCTGGCTCATCTCACGTGCTGCAGAGCAACCGTCGGTAGCCGCACTCGCGCTCGCCGTCGTCGGCGTACGCCTGTTCGCCGTCTCCCGTGGCCTGTTCCGCTATGGCGAGCGGCTGGTCGGGCATGAAGCGACTCTTCGTTCGCTCACCGAGCTGCGCGTTAGCGTTTACCGCAGCCTGGACCGACTCGCACCCTCTGGTCTTCCCGGGTTCCGCAGAGGCGACCTGCAGGCACGTCTGGTCGCGGACGTCGATGCCCTTCAGGACGTGATGCTGCGGGTGATCCCGCCGTGGGCGGTGGCCGTCATCGTGGGTGGCGCAACCGTGACGTTCTTGTGGTGGTTGTTGCCGGCGGCGGCGCTGGTGCTCGCGATGACACTGTTGATCGCGGCGACATTCGTGCCGATGCTTTCGCTCTGGCTGGCCCGCCGCTCGGAGAGCAGCCAGGCCACCATCCGCGGTGAGCTGTCCTCGTCGGTCGTCGACCTCGTCGAAGGCGCACCGGACCTCGTCGCCTACGGAGCCACGCAGCACCAGCTGTCGCGGGTAACGGCCGCCGACAGCGGCCTCACGCGAGTTTCGGCCGCAAGTGCTTTCACGGTAGGCGTGAGTTCCGGGCTCACCGCACTGCTCACCGGCCTGGCGGTCTGGACGACGCTGCTCGTAGCAGTTCCCGCGGTGTACGACGGCGGATTGCCAGGGGTCCAGCTGGCGATCTTGGTGCTGACGCCCCTAGCCGCGTTCGAGCTCGTCGCCGGACTGCCCGCAGCCACGCAGTCGCTCGCACGAGCACGTCGATCTGCAGCCAGAGTCTTCGACGTGCTTGACGCACCAGCGCCGGTCATCGACCCGCCCGAAGCCGCAGCCGCACCTCGGCCGCCTCACACCATCCGAATGGAGCGGCTGCGCGTCCGCTACCCGGCCCGGACTTCGTGGGCGCTCGACGGCATCGACCTGCATCTGCCCCCCGGCCGTCGAGTCGGCATCGTCGGGCCAAGCGGAGCCGGAAAATCGACCCTGGCCAACGTTCTTGTCCGGTTCGTGCCGTACGGCTCGGGGTCGGCGACACTCGACGGCGTCGAGATCGGTCACCTCGCAGCGAACGACATGCGGCAGGTTGTTGGACTCGTCGAACAGGACGCACACATCTTCGACGCAACGTTGCGCGACAACCTGCTCATTGGCCGTAGTGACGCCACGGACCACGAGCTGTGGAAGGTGCTCGAGCTGGTACGCCTTCGCGAATGGGTCGAGAGACTGCCGTCGCAGCTCGAGACAGCCGTGGGGATCCACGGGGCGACCCTCTCGGGGGGACAACGGCAGCGGATCGCCGTTGCCCGCACTCTCCTCGCGGACTTTCCCGTGCTGATCCTCGATGAGCCCGGCGAGCATCTCGAGACGACGGCGGCGGATGCGCTGATCGCCGACAGCCTGCGCGCCATGGACGGCCGGACAATTCTCCTGATTACCCACCGTCTCGCTCCGCTCCCGGCGATGGATGAAGTTCTGGTGCTCGAGGCCGGACGCATCGTCGAGCGCGGCAGTCACGCAGACCTCATCACCCGGGGCGGCCGCTACACGAAGCTCTGGGAGCGCGAGTGCAATGGAGGGCTACGCCCATGAGCGACATCGACCTTGCGCGGCTCCAGTTCGCGACGACAAGCATCTACCACTTCTTGTTCGTCCCGGTGACGATCGGTCTCGCCCTCCTCACCGCCGTTCTCCAGACGATGTGGCATCGCTCGGGGAACGAAGCTCAGCTGAAGCTGACCAAATTCTTCGGCACCCTCCTGCTGATCAACGTTGCCATCGGTGTCGTGACCGGGCTGGTGCAAGAGTTCCAGTTCGGGATGAACTGGTCTGCGTACAGCCGCTTCGTCGGCGACGTCTTCGGCGCGCCGCTTGCGATGGAAGGCTTGGCGGCGTTCTTTCTCG
Source organism: uncultured Actinomycetota bacterium (assembly GCA_963799425.1). Lineage (GTDB taxonomy): Bacteria > Actinomycetota > Actinomycetes > Jiangellales > Jiangellaceae > CAVWSM01. The sequence goes on from CAWCXA010000012.1 coordinate 191,378, forward strand.
AGGCCACGTTCCTCGGGTTGTGGGTATTCGGCTGGAACCGCCTTCCGCGACGGGTGCATCTGGCCTGCATCTGGCTGGTCTTCTTCGGAGCAGCCTTGTCCGGGGCATTCATCATGGCGGCCAACTCCTGGATGCAGCGTCCCGTCGGTTACACCATCGACCCCGACACCCAGCGTCCGGTGCTCAACGACATCGCGGCGGTGTTCACCAACCCGGTCTTCCTCTGGGGCTACTTCCATGTGCTCCTTGCCTCGTTGTTGACAGGCGCACTGGTCATGCTGGCCGTGTCCGCCTGGCACCTACGTCGAGGCCGTTCTGTCGAGGCGTTCGCGACCTCAGCAAAGCTCTCGATCGCTGTCCTTGTCCCCGTCGCGGTGCTCATCCTCCTGGTCGGCAGCCACCTGGGTGTGATCGAGGCGAAGTACCAGCCGATGAAGATCTCCGCCGCCGAAGCGCAGTGGGAGACCTGCCAGCCGTGCTCGTTCTCGGCCTTCCAGATCGGTGGGGGCAACAATGACCAGGACCCGACGAAGGTCATCGAGATCCCTCATCTGCTTTCGGTCCTGGCCACCGGGACGTGGAACGGCGAGGTGGTTGGGCTCAACGAGCTCCAGGCACAGTACGAGCAGCAGTACGGCCCGGGAAACTACATCCCGAACGTGTTCATCCAGTACTGGTCGATGAGGGTGATGGCCTATCTCGGGGCGGCCATCTCCCTCCTTGCCCTGTGGGGCGCCTGGGTCGTCTGGCGGGGCAAGCTGGAGCAGGCACGGTGGTTCCTGCTCGCCGCGACCTGGGCCGTGATCACGCCATTCCTGATGAACACCGCTGGTTGGTTGCTGACGGAGAACGGCCGCCAGCCATGGATCGTCCAGGGGCTCATGAAGACGGCCGACGGAGTATCGCCATCCGTCACCACGACGTGGATCGTGATCAGCCTGATCGTGTTCGTCCTGTTGTACATCATTCTCATCGTCGTCGACCTCGTCCTCATGCTCAGATATGCGCGGCGCGACTTCGGGACAGCGGCGGACTCGCCGGAATCTGAAGCCGAAGAACCCGAGCTCGTCTACTAGGCGGAACCCATGGAGATCTTCTGGTTCATCATCATCGCCGTGTTCTGGACGGGCTTCTTCGTCCTCGAGGGCTTTGACTTCGGCGTCGGCGCACTGCACCGGCAGGTTGGCACCACGGACGACGAGCGGCGCGTTGCCGTCAGCACCGTCGGCCCCTTCTGGGACGGCAACGAGGTGTGGCTTGTCGTGGCTGGGGCAGGGATGTTCGCCGCGTTCCCGTCGTGGTACGCGACGATGTTCTCTGCCCTCTACCTCGCGCTCGTCCTGATTCTGGTCGCGCTCATCGTGCGTGGCGTGTCGTTCGAGTACCAGCGAAAGCTCCCCGGCGACCGGTGGCGACGGACATGGAGCTGGGCATTGACGATCAGCAGCCTCCTCATCCCGCTCCTCATCGGCGTCGGGCTCGGTGATCTCCTGAGTGGCTTGCCGATCGACGAGAACGAGGAGTTCACCGGCTCGTTCGTGGACATCTTGACCCCGTACGGTTTGTGGGTCGGCATCACGCTGCTCGTCCTTAGCCTGCTCCAGGGCGCCAACTTCCTCGTGCTCAAGGCGCCAGGCCGTGTGCAGGAAAGAGCTCGTCAGCGCGCAAGGTTGTTTTCCCTGGTAGGCGTCGTGACAGTCGTGGTCTTTGTCATTTGGACTCGCGCGCTGGCCGACCAAGGCATCCTGCTCGGTCCGATGGAGCTCATCGCGGTACTGGCCATTGTCGGCGCGGCGTGGGCGGTGCATCGTGGCCTCGACGGCTGGGCGTTCTCGATGGGGTCAGTAGCGATCGCCACGTCGGTGCTCTCGATCTTTGTCGAGCTCTACCCGAACGTCATGGTCTCGAGCACCGATGCAGCCAACAACCTCACGGTCGCCGGGACGGCCTCTAGCCCGTACGCTCTCAAGATCATGACCATCGTCGCGGTCGTGGTCTTTCCGTTGGTGCTCGCCTATCAGACCTGGACCTACTTCGTCTTCCGCGGCAGGGTCATGGGCCCGCCAACGGTGCAGGCTAGCGTTCCTCCGGTCAGCTAGTGGGCATACAGACCGAGTTCGCTCATCCGGTGCACCGCTTCGCCACGGGAGGAAACCCCTAGCTTCCGGTAGAGCGAAAGCGCTTGGCTCTTCACTGTGTGCCGTGAGACATAGAGTCGCTCTCCGATCTCGGGGAACGACAGGTGGGTGGACAACAGCGGGAGCAGCCGCAGCTCGGCCGCTGTCAGAGACGACACACCCACAGAAGTGTCAGCGATCTGCCCGACTTGCGCGCGCAGGAGATCTGCCTCCGCAGGGAGGGTCCCGAGGTCGGGGCGCTGTTGCACGATCGTGCCTACCTGCGCGAGGACAGTTCTCGCTCCCGTTGGATCGCCTAGCGCGATGTATGTACGCGCCAGCTCAAGCAGCGCCTGGACGGACACGACGGGTAGTGCATAGGTGAGCAGCGGCCGCAAGATGGCGGCGCGGTTGGCAAGGTCGCGTGCCAGGGGGACGTTTCCCCGGTGCGCCGCGTTGCGGGCAGCGGCAGCTAAGACCAGCCCGCTGCTCCAGTAGTTGTCGAGCCTTCCGGTGTCAAGGATCTCGACCATGTGTGCGGCGAACTTGTCAGCACTTGGCCAGTCGTTGCGCTGGGCGGCAGCGAGGAATCGCTCGGCGAGGATCAATGCAGACAGCGGCAGGGACTCCGAGGAGATCGCCATGTCGAAGGCGTGGGCGAGGACCGCGTCGGCCCGCTCGGGATCTCCTTCGAGCAGGTACGAGATCCCCTCCGTGTGCCTCATGGTCGCCCGATATGGGCTGCCCGGGCTCAGACCATCCCAGGCGTCGAGAGCGTCGCTGCGCATCATCGCCACCCCCTGACGGCAGAGAACGGCTCGCATGTAGGCCAACGTCCCGGCCACGGTGCTGCCATCCGGCAGAGTGCCCGACGCAGGGAGGCGTTCGGCGACTGCGGTCCAGCGTTCGGCCTCGCTCGGCCGAGCGAGCAACGCGAAGATCAGGGCTCCGTGTGCGGCGATGGCTGCGTAGTACTGGGCCGATGGCCGATCACGCAGCCACTCCATCCAACCCCGTACCGTGTCGACACGTCCGCTGGCCCAGACCGGCTGCATGAGGTCGAGCACGAGGCTTGCCACCCGGTCAGCGTCGCCAGCAGCTTTGGCATGATCGATCGCAGCTTCGGGCATGCCGTTCGCCTGATACCACGCGGCCGCACGAGAGTGCAGCCCCGGCACGAGCTCCGGCGCGTCCCGTGGCAGCTCGGCGTTCAGCAGGTCGCGCAGCAGGTGGTGGTAGCGATACCACTCGCCGCGACGGTCGAGGGGGACTACCAGGAGGTTGCGGTTGACCAGCTCCTCGAGGACACTCGCGGAGCCCTTGCGACCCACAACAGCGTCACACAGCGGCCCACTCATGCGGTCGAGGACGGACGTGCGAACGAGAAAGGTCGCCTGCTCGGCCGACACACGGGGCAGCAGCTCGGACCGAAGGTAGTCCCGCATCAGCCTGTCGTCGCCGGTGAACGTGAAACCCGCTGCAGGGGTTCCGGACTTCCTGGCCAGTGCCGCGATGTACAGCCCGACAGGCCAGCCCTCCGTCCGCTCGACCAGCTCGAAAGCCTCCGCATTGGAGAGTTCCACCCCGGCCCCTTGCAGCAAGACGGACGCTTCGCCAACCGCCATGGCCAGGTCGTCCGACCCGATCTCAAGGAGCTGGCCCTGCGCACGCAACCGGGCGGCAGGGACTGGCGCTTGGTCGCGCGAGACAAGAGCTAGCCGCCACCCCGGTGGAACCCGGACCGCGAACTCGGCGATCGATGCGCGACACTCCACGCTCGTGATCGCCTCGACCTGGTCGAAGACCAAGACAAGAGGTCCAGGGATCCCAGCGAGAGCCGACACCAACCTGGGCACGACGCCGACGCCACCGCCCAACGCCGTGAGCAGCCGGGCCGCGCCGGCAACATGGAGCGGCGCAAACCTGGACAATGCGACGGCCAGAGCGTTCCACAGCGCCGCCGGATCGTTGTCGGCCTCCTCGCACGAAACCCACGCCACCCCCGGACCGACCCGCTCGGCGAATTGCCCCAAAAGTGTGGTCTTGCCATAACCCGGCGGTCCCACGACGGTGACGACTGGCTCGTCCGAAGCCACCAGTCGCTCCAGGAGTCCGCTCCGCAAGACCATCCCTCGGCGAACGGCAGGCGCATGAAACTTGGGGCCAATGCCGTCGCCAAGCACCCCCGCCGAGGCCCTGGACTCGGGGCTGGACGGGGAAGAGGTCCCCCCTTCGGCCTCCTTCTGCACTCTGCCGAAGGTACTACCGGCTCTTCGGCATCGCGTCTTAATGCCTAGGCGCCAGCGCGTGGGCTGGCGGACGCCCTACGGCGCAGCAGGGCCGATGCAGCCTGCGGATACAGCATCACGGACGCCATCGCAGCACCGACAAGTGCGGCGGCGTTGGCCGACGTCATGCGATCAGTCTCGACGCCGATGTTGGTGATGACGACAACCAATGGCAGCGCGGTCGCTGACATCAGGGCGAACGGCAGCCACTGGTAGCGGGGCAAGTCCTTGCGGTAGAGAAGCGTTGGCAAGCCACGCACGACCAGGAACAGCAGCAGGAACAACGGCAGCCGGAGCAGCGTGGTGGCCGATTCGGTAAGTGCATCGAGGTCGAAGTTCATCCCCGTGACGACGAAGAAGAACGGGATCAGGAACCCGAACCCGAGCCCCTCGATCTTGGACTGGACGGGCTCGATATCGAGCCCCCCGGTCGCCAACCGCGTAATCACACCCGCGGCGAAGGACCCGAGGAGTACGTCCAGCCCCAGCTCGCTGGCGATCCAGATCAGAACGAAGATCAGCAGCACGATCGTCCGTACGGGCAGCTGCGCGCTCGTGTTCAGATGTCTGTACAGGAGCGCACCGATCTGCGGTGGGTGCGGCCGCACGGCGATGACGGCGGCGACGACGACGATTGCGACGAAGCCCACGAGGAACAATGCCGTGCGCAACGGCGCGTCACTCGTGAGCAGCAAGGCGACGGCGACGATCGGCCCGAACTCCCCAACGGTTCCGGCAGCAAGCACGTAGGTTCCGAAGCGGGTCTCCAGCAGACGCGCATCGCGAAGTATCGGTAGCAAGGTGCCCAGCGCGGTCGTCGCCAGCGCCAGCCCGACTATGAGATCCGACCGCACCCGACCGGTCGCAACCAGGATCGCAGCGAATCCGAACGCCAACAGCAGGGACAGGACAAAACCGGCAACAGCCAGGTTGAGCGGTCGGCCGCGGATACGCCCAGGGTCGGCTTCGAACCCGGCGAGAAACATCAGCAGGGCGAGACCAAGCTGGGAGAAGGCGTCGATGACCGGCGACACCGTCGCCCAGCCCAGCAGCTGGGGTCCGATGACGATCCCGAGCGCGATCTCCAGGACCACAACCGGGACCCGGATCCCTCGCAGCAGCTCGGCCAGCAGCACGGCCGCAACACCAGCGGCAACGATCACGACCGCACTGCCCAGCGCCAACGATTCCACGACTCACAGAGGACCACGGCCGCGGCAGCTTCGCATCATCCGACGCGGGCGATCGGGTCCGTGGTTGAGGGTCACCCAATCGGGGTGATGCGCCCAGGTCGGTCCAACGTTGGACTGTTCCTAGACGACGCTCGCTCATGATGGGAGAAGTCCCATGCCTGACACCTCTGTGTTGATCTTGGGGGGTGGGTTCGCAGGACTCGCGTGCGCCCAGGGACTGGCCAAGAAAGACATCAATGTCACGCTGCTCGACCAGAACAACTACCACCAGTTCCAGCCGATGCTCTACCAGGTGGCCACGGCACAAGTCGCCGCGTACGACATCGCCCGCCCACTGCACGCGATCTTCCGGAAGGACAAGTCCGTCGAGGTTCGTCGTGCCGCTGTCGCGACCATCGACCCCGAGGCCCGATCGGTGACAACGACGAACGGGGCGACGCTAACAGCCGATTACCTCGTCATCGCAGCTGGCGCGCAGCCGAACTTCTTCGGCACTCCAGGTGCGGCTGAGCACGCGTTCCCCATGTACTCGCTGAACGACGCCGAGCGGTTGCGCTCGCACGTCCTCGCCGTACTCGACGCGACGATCGAGCGGCCGGAGCTGGTCGAGCAAGGCGCCGTGAGCTTTGTCATCGTGGGCGGAGGGGCCACCGGGGTGGAGACCGCAGGGGCGCTCTCCGAGGTGCTGAAACGAGTGCTCCCTGAGCGCTTCGAGCAGCTCCAGGATGCCGTCACGGTGCATATCGTCGACCTCGGTGACGTGCTGCTGTCTCCATTCTCCGACCGCGCGCACGCGTATGTCGCGAAGCGAATGGAGCACGATGGGGTGGTCGTGCATCTCGGCGTCGGGGTCAAGGAGGTTCACGCCGGCAAAGTTGTGCTCTCAGACGGCAACGAGATCAAGACGCACACCGTCGTCTGGGGCGGAGGCGAAAAGGCCGCCGAGGTCGTCGGCAGCACAGGCTTTCCGCCGGGTCGTGGTGGGCGGATCGACGTCCAGCGAGACTTGACCGTGGCCGGCCACCCGCACGTCTACGTGCTCGGCGACGCAGCGAACATCCCGGATCCTGAGGGCGCAATCCTGCCGCAGCTCGGCTCCGTCGCGCAGCAGTCCGGAGCCTGGGCTGCGCGTAACATCATCGATCACATCGCCGGCAAGGAGCTCAAATCCTTCCACTACAAGGACAAGGGCATCATGGCGATGATCGGTCGCAACGCGGCGGTGGCCGAGATGGGACCACACCGGCACGAGGTCGAAGGCCCCATCGCCTTCGCCGCCTGGCTCGGGGTGCACGCGATGCTGATGAGCGGCGTACGGAACCGGGTCGATGCGTTCATATCGTGGGGCTGGGACTACTTCAGCACCAACCGAGCGACCGCGTTGATCGACCGGCCCGATGCCATGACCATCGACTGGGGCGACGACGACGAGGAGAAGCCCGACCTCACTTCCACCTGAGGAATCAGCCCGCGACCGCGCGGGCATGCATGCCCTGCGGCGAGCGTTGGCGACGTGCGACCGCGAAGGAGAGCATGGACAGCCGTACCGTTCGCTCGGCGCAACGGCATCGTCTAACGACGCGGCCGCGCGCGCCTCGACTGCACGCCGCGTCAGAGACCAATCGCGGTAGCGTCCGAGGATGAGCTCTGCTTCCGAGCCGGGGCCGGCTCCGTTCGGTCAGACGCGCGGGTTCTGGATCCTGATGGGGTACGCGCTACTGCTCGGGGTTGTCGGCGCGCTTGCCGGTCTGGTGTTCCTGGGCGTGACCGGAATTGGAAACAACTGGTACGACGTTTCTGATCCGGGCTGGTTCGGGGGCCACTGGTGGTGGGTCGCAGTCACGGCAGGGGCCGGCGTCGTAGTCGGATTGTTGCGCTCCTTGACGAAACTCCCCGCGAAGATCCCAGGGCTGATCGCCGACATCGAGGGCGCGCACGTCGACCCCAGGCTCGTCCCCGGGATCGTTTCGGTCTCAGCCGTATCACTGATCGGCGGCGCAAGCCTCGGACCTGAGCAAGCACTTGGCGCGATGGGCGGTGGTGGCGCCACGTGGATGGCCCGGCGGAAGGGCCTCGACAAGGAAGACGGTGACGCGAACGTCTTGAACGGCTTCGCTGGCGCGTACGGCGGGCTGTTCTCGAGCACCGTGATCGTGGTGATGCTGATCTTGGAGGTTGCCCGCCCAGGTGGTCAGAAATTCGCCAAGGCGCTCGTCGGCGGGATCATTGCTTCGAGCATCTCGTTCGGGATCTACTTCGTGATCGTCGGCGCGGTCTTCCTTGGTGCCTACAAGGTGCCCTCGTACGAGTTCGAGGATTGGCAGCTGCTGGCCGCGATTCCGCTCGGCCTGCTCGCCGCCGTGGTCGCGACAGTGTTGGTCGCGTGCACTGCGGGGCTTACCCGCTTGTTCACTCGGTTGCCGATTCCCAGCATCGCGAAGCCGACGTTGGGCGGCCTCGTGTTCGGGTTGATCGGAGTCGCGTTGCCGCTGACCCTGTTCACTGGTAGCGAGCAACTCAAGAGCGTCTTGCAGGATGCAGGGACCCTCGGCCTCGGTCTACTCGTGGCGATCTTGTCGGCGAAGATCCTCGCCTTCGCGGTGAGCATGGGGAGCGGCTTCGTCGGTGGGCCGATCTTCCCAGCCTTATTCATCGGGGGAACTGCAGGCGTTGCTGTGCATCAGGTGATTGACAGCGTTCCCCTGGGCCTTTCGTTCACTTGCATGTTCGCGGCCGTCGCGGGTGCGCTTGTGGCTGCGCCGTTCGCGATGGCATTGACGGGAGCGTTCATGACACAGGTCGGGGCGCTGCAAACCGCGCCCATCCTGATCGCCGTCGTCACTTCCTTCCTCGCTGTGGAGGGCGTCAAGTACCTATTGGCCAGCCGCAAGAATGCGCAGCCCAACGTGGATCCGCAGTGACATGGCCCCTAGGCGAATTCCTGCATCCGCTCGGCGGCGATGATGCGTCCGGCCGCCTCGAGAAGGGCGAGATGCGAGAACGCTTGCGGGAAGTTGCCGAGGTGGCGGCCGGTGTCGACGTCGAACTCCTCGGCGTAGAGCCCTAACGGCGAGGCAACCCGCAGCAGGCGTTCCATGAGGTCACGGGCTCGCTGCATCTCCCCGATGATGGCCAGCGCCGAGACGAGCCAGTACGAGCAGATCAGGAACGTGCCTTCCTTGCCCGACAGCCCGTCATCGGTCTCGTCCGGTGCGGTAGCGCAGCACGAACCCGTTCTCGGTCAGATCGTCGGCGATGGCGAGCACCGACGCGCGCAGCAGCTCGTCGTCGTGCGGGAGGAACCCGAAGATCGCGGCCAGCAGGGTGGACGCGTCGAGGGACTCGGTGTCGTAGTGCTGACGCAGCACCCCGCCGCGTGCACCGTGGGCGAGGATGTCTGCCTTGATCTCGTCGGCCGTGCTCTGCCACGTCGCCGCCTTGTCCATCGACCCGCGTATCTCGGCGAGCTTGGCGGCCCGGTCCATCGCCACCCAGGTCATCAGCTTTGACGACACGTAATGCTGCGGTTTGCCACGAGCCTCCCAGATGCCCTGGTCGGGCTCCTGCCACACCGCGGTGGCGCACTCGGCCTGCGACTCGACGATCGGCCACAGCCGCCTCGGCAGACGCTGGCTGCGCCGGCTGTGCAGCAGGATCGAGTCGAGCACCGCACCGAACACGTCGTTCTGCCGCTGGTCGAAGGCGCCGTTGCCGATGCGCACCGGGCGGGCTCCCGAATAGCCAGACAGCTCGTCCCGGGTCGACTCGCTCAGGTCACGCCGCCCGTCGATGCCATACATGATCTGCAGTGCGCCGTCCTGGTTGGGCTCGAGATCGGCGACGAACTGCATGAACTCGTCGGCCTCCCAGTCCAGGTTCATATAGTGCAGCGCCTGCAGGGTGAAGGTCGTGTCACGCATCCACGTGTAGCGGTAGTCCCAGTTGCGCTCACCGCCCGGCGTCTCGGGCAGGGAGGTCGTGAGGGCAGCCACCGTTGCCCCGGTCGGCATGTAGGTGAGGCCCTTGACTACCAGTGCCGCACGCTGGATCGGGTCGCGCCACTGGTGGTCCGGGATGCGGGCCGTGCCGAGCCAGGTTCGCCAGAACCGGGTCGTGGTATCCAGCCGACGCGTGGCCTCGTCCACGTCACCCACGGAGTCGAGGCCAGCCGCCCAGGACAGCGAGCAGTAGCGCTGCTCACCTGGGTCGAGCACGGTGCGGGCTCGGGCCCGGTTGCCCTCGATCCCGATCGCCATGTCGGTCTGCAGCCGGATCGTGTGACCCTCTGCGGTCGCGTCGGCGATGTGCCGGCTGCCATCGACCAATGCCCACTCGGCTGGTGCGCGGCCATAGTCGAACGTGGGCTCGCAGACCAGCTCGATCTCCATCGTGCCCTCGATGCAGCGCACGGTGCGCACCAGCATGTGGTCACAGTCGTCGTCGGCCGGCGGTCTCGTGTGCGGCGTGACTTCGTCGTCCTGCTCTCGTGGCCCCATGGTCAAGGCGTCGCGGACCACAGCCCAGCCGGTCGGCGTCTTCCAGGTCGTCTCGAGAACGTTCGTCCCCGGCTCGTACACCCGCGCGCTGGGATGGTTGATCCCAAACGGTCCGAACCGGAAATAGCCCGCCCCCCGGTCGAGCAGCGTGCCGAACACACTGGCTGAGTCAAAGCTCGGCACACACAACCAGTCGATGGCCCCATCCAGGGCGACGAGCGCGCCGGTGTGACAGTTGGACAGGAACGCATAGTCGGCGATCGGCGGGAACGGCGAGGGCGCCGCGGCGCTCTGCTCGCGCCGTTGCGAGGTGGCGGTGCTCATGGCGTCACCCAGGGTCCGTGCCAGCCGCCATAGTCGGCCACCAGGGCATCGGCCGCTGATGGGCCCCACGTCCCGGGGACGTAGCCATGCACCGGCGGCGGCGCGTCAAGGAGTGGCTGCATGACTCGCCACGTCTCCTCCACGCCGTCCTGGCGTGTGAAGCGTGTGCTCTGGCCGACCATCGCGGCGTGCAGCAGCACTTCGTAAGGCGTCGGACCCTCGCCGCCTTGCTGCGCGAACTCCATGTCGAGGTGGATCGTCTCCGGGCCTTCAGCGTCGGCCCGTCGCGCCGCGATCCGCCACCGGACTCCGGTCGTGGGATCGAGCCTGACCACAAGCTGGTTGGCCTCCGGCCGCTCATCCGCCGGAAAGCCGAAGCCCAACTTCGGCGGCTCTTTGAAAACGATGCGCAGCTCGGTCTGGGTCGTCGGCATGCGCTTGCCGGTGCGGATGAAGAACGGCACGCCAGACCAGCGCCAGGTGTCGATCTCGAGTCGGAGCGCCGCATAGGTTTCCGTGGCGGAGTCGGGCGCAACCCCGTTGATTTCGCGATACCCCTCGTACTGCCCGCGGACGTAATTGGCAGGGTCGGCTGCGGAGACTGCTCGGAACAACGCGACCTGCGCGTCCTTCAACGTCTGCGAGTCACGACTCGCCGGTGGATCCATGGCGGCGGCTGCCACGACCTGCATGAGGTGGTTGACCACGACGTCGCGCAGCGCCCCGACCGGGTCATAGAAATGGCCACGGTCTTCAACACCGAAGCTCTCCGCCATCGTGATCTGCACGCAGTTGACGTAGTTGCGGCTCCACAGTGGCTCGAGCATGGTGTTGGCGAAGCGCAGGAAGAGGATCTCCTCGAGGCCCATCTTCCCGAGATAGTGATCGATTCGATACAGCTGCGACTCGTCGATGAACTCGTGCAGCTGGTCGGCAAGCGCCTTGGCTGAATCCCGGTCGTGGCCAAACGGCTTCTCCACCACCACTCGGGCCGTCTTCGTGAGGCCCGCATCGGCAAGGTTCTGGACTACCGTGCCGAACAAGAAGGGCGGGATCTCGAGGTAGAAGACCGGCACCTCGGCGCCCTTGATCGCTTCGCCGACCCGTGCGTAGGTACCCGCGTCCTTGAAGTCGCCGCGCACGTAGGACAGCCGGGCGGCGAATCGCTTGAACACATCCTCGTCGAGCTTCTCACCCGTACCCTCGATAGACGTCCGCGCCCGATCGACCAGCTGGTCGACGGTCCAGTCGTCGACCGCCACCCCGACGATGGGGCACGTCAACAGTCCGCGCGCCTCGAGACGGTAGAGCGACCGGAAGGTCATGACCTTAGCCAGGTCACCCGTGATGCCGAAGACCACGAGGACATCGGCGGGACGCGGCGCTGTGGCACCAGTGGTAGTTGTCATGTCATCTCCGTCTCGTGAGTTGGTGTGTCAACGGAGCCGCTCGGCAATGATGTCGCCGACTCGCAGCGCATTGGCGATTGCCGTCAACGAGGGGTTCACGGCGCCAATGCTGGGGAAGAAGCTCGTGTCGACCACGTACAGGTTGTCAACGTCGTGAGCCTTGCAGTTCGGGTCCAGAGCGGAGCTCGCAGGATCGTCACCGAACCGGACGGTGCCGGCCTGGTGCGCAGTGGCCCCGATCGGCATCCCCTTGTGGAGGTAGATGCTGTGATCGAGCAGGCGCTCCCGGTGCATCCCCAGATGCCCGAGCATGCCCTGCAACTTGTGGCGGAGCCGCTTCAGCCCCTCGATGTTGTTTGACTCATCAAGGGCGAGGTGGATGTTGCCCTCCTTGTCGAGGGTGACACGGTTGTCGGGCTGCGGAAGATCTTCGCCGCACAGCCAGAAGTCGACCGCATGGTGTGCCAGCACTTCGAAGGGCATGTCAGGCGAGGCGACCCCCGCCCACCGTGGCGCCTCACCCTTGATCTGGTCGTCGTCGGACTTGCCGAGCATCTGGATCCCGCCGAGCGGGTAGTCCCAGTCGTCTGATCCGAGGTACCAGTCGTTCATCGCCAGGGTCTTTTGGAACTGTGTCGGGTTGGGCTCCTTGGACACCGCCATGAGGGCAGCGTTGTTGTGCCGCATGTAGTTGCGACCGACCACGTCGGAGCTGTTGGCCAATCCATTGGGATGCGCATCACTGGCTGAGCGGAGCAGCAGGACGGCGGAGTTCACTGCACCGCACGCGACGACGACGATGTCGGCACTGAACTCGCTGGTGCCACCGTCCTCGGTTTCGGTGACAACCTTGGTGACCGAACGTCCTGACGGGTCAGTCTCGAGGCGAGTCACATGCGCATTGGTGACCATCTCGACGTTGTCATTCTTCAATGCGGGGTCGACACAGATTACCTGCGAATCCGACTTTCCCTTCACGATGCATGGGAAGCCGTCGACCCGGTTGCAGCGGATGCACACGCTGTCGACCGTGGCCAGCCCACGATCGTCCTGGATCAAGTTGACGCCGATGGGGAGGTGGAATGGATGTAGGCCCTGCTTCTCCAGATCGTCGCTCAGCTGCTGGATCCGGGCCTCGTGTTGCACGGGTGGATAGGCGTACTGGGCACTCGTCGGTCCTCCAGTGGGGTCTTCTCCGTGGTTGCCGTGCACGAGGTAGAGGTGCTCTGCCTCCACGTAGTAGGGCTCCAGCTCGTCGTACTGGATCGGCCAGGCCGGGGACATGCCGCCGTGGTGCCGCAGCTGCCGGAAGTCCTCCGGGCGGAGGCGGAACAACGCCGCACCGTAGAACTTCGTGTTGCCGCCGACGTAGTAGTTGACTTCTGGCGGGAACTGATCGCCGTGCTTGTCATACCAGAACTCCGGGGCGCGGTACTTGCCCTTGACGAACACCGCGGTGGACTCCCAGTTGTCGCGTTCGCGCGGGAGGTAGTCTCCCCGCTCGAGCAGGAGAATGCGCTTCCCCGTGGCGGCCAACCGATGTGCGATCGTGCCACCTCCGGCGCCGGTCCCGATGACGATGACATCCCAGTGCTGCTCGGTCATGAGTCTCTCTCCACTGCGTGACAACGCGCTGGATCACGCCTGGGCAGGATCCTTCATCGCTTCCAGACTCTCGGTTGCGAAGAGTCGTTCCCGGACGTTCTCTCGTTCCTCGAGCGCTTGCTCGACGCGGCGCAGCTGATCTTCGGTGGCCGGAAGAGCAAACACCTCGGCTATGAACCGGGGCAGGTCGGGGCGATAGTCGTGTGCCCACGCCCGGTAGGCGCCGGGGATCTGCGCGTTCTTCATGTCCACCAGCGTCTGCAGGAACGTGGTGATTGGCCGCCAGCGCAGCCGGGCCGAGATGCCACGGGGGCTGGCGCCAGGGACCAGCTCGACGGGTGCCCGCCGGTCGGACAGCCAACCTGGGCTCGACGCGATGAGGTCGGCTCCCAGCTTCGTCACGCCGTCGTTGTCGTGGCTGACCATGACGTACCGTCAGCCGCGCTCGACGATCCGGTGACATCGCCTCGATCTGCCCAAAGTCGTTGACGGTGGCGACTACGCCCTGGTCCACATCCGGCCGCTCAGGGTCGGTGACTTGGTGCATCCACCCACTGCCGTACGGCGTGCCGATCCATAGGGCGCGGTCGATGCCGAGTGCCTCCGGACCCAAGGTGCCCCAGTGCATCAGGACGTCCTGGCTCGTGTGGGCGCCGAGGCTCTCGCCGAAAAGCACCACGAGCGGCCGCGGACCTGCCCGGTCGCGAAGCCGACTGCTGATGCGCAGCCACAGCAGGCGGTTCTGCTCCCGCGCGTCCTTGACCTTGAACAGTGACAGCGGTGACGGTCGTTTGGAGTACTGCAGCGTCACCGTGGCAATGTCACCTCGGGTCAGATACTCCGCGGCAGCCGTCGCGCAGTAGTTCACGTAGCCCGTGCCCGTCGGAGACACCAGCATGAGCACCGAGCGGTCCCAGGCGCCGGTGCGGTCCATTTCAGCGAGAGCCAGGTCGACGCGTTCCTGCGCGGTCGGCGCACTGTCGAGCCCCACGTAGACCTGGATCGGACTGGCCTTCGCCGGCTCCGCCATCACGGTCTCGATCGACAGGTCGGGAATTCCCTCGGGGCGGTCGAGGACCGGTTGGGCTCGCACGTACGCGATAGCGTGTCGCCGGCCCTCTCGACCCAAGGTGTCCCACTGCACGAGGCTCTCGGTTGCTCCGCTCACGGTCGCGCCCACCCAGCGGTGCCCGGACTCGTCCTTGAGCACGGGCTCGATCGCCGTCGCCCCTGCCTCGATCTTCTGCATCGCGCGATGGAAAAGGGCGGTGCCAGCGACGCCAAGCCCGGCAAGGCAGACGGCGTGACCGACCAGCCGCCAATAGTGGTTGGAGCCGGGCAATCCAGCAGACAAGAAGTGCCCCGACTCCGGTAGCGACAAGCCGCTCGCCATAGGCAGCCGCGGACAGGGCCGCGGCGACTCCTAGGCCGGCGGCGGCGGCCTCCACGGGTGGAACTGGTGAGGTGTCATCGATCTGCGGCTCGCCGGAAAGCCCACGCTTGCGCTGAGCCTCGATGGCCCACCCGACAGCGAGGCCCGCAGGCACTGCGATCGGGAACCGGGCAAGCCTGCCTTGCGCTCCGAGTGCGTCATCGAGCCTGCTGGTGCCGGACTGGACAAGCGCAAACACCACTCCCCCGATGCCGGTCACGGTGGTACGCCAGGCAGCTTGTCGCGTCAGTCCGCGTACCACCGGTTCACCGGGCCGACGAGACAGTGCGCGTTGCGCGACCAGACCCGTCGGGATCACCGCAAGGTCGAGCAGCACCGCCGCTGCCCGCTGCCGCGACTCGGCCGAGTCACCGGGCATCCTCGAAGAGAACGTGGACGCGACCGCCTCGATCGAGTCCTGCGTGGCGACGGTGAGAACGTAGGAGAGGGTGGTGGCCAAGCCCGTCACAACGGCCTGGTCCTTCAGGCTGCGTGGCACCAGCGACGGTTCGAACGTGCCGGGCGCCATGGCTGTCGCGACCATCAGACCCGTCTGTTCCGCACGGCCGGCCAGGCCCGTCGCGGCGTTCTGGAATCCCATTCCCCCTCCTTCCCTTGCCATGGTGGTCCGCAGGGGCCGACCTTGCTTCATCCGGATGGGATGAGGATCGTCCCGCGGGGCACCGGCAACCGCGCTCCGCAGAACAGACGGGGTCGAACGGCTCGCAGAAACGGACATACCACTGCCAGGGCAACCGATTCATCGCAACGTTGGCACGAGCCATGGGGGTTCACCCATCGAGGGGGATGCCCAGCGCTCCGTATGTTCCGACGCTGTCGGCATGGCAGATCTTCATCTCGGGTTGCGCGCGGCCGTCCTCGCCTGTGTGGCTTTGCTTGCTGTCGGATGCGGTGGCGACGACGACACAACGGGTGGCGCGACCCCAGGCCCATCCGCGGCCAGTTCCGCTGCAGACGGCTCCCCGAGTGCCACGGGCAGCCCCGACGGCGATGTGTGCTCCGACGTCGATGCCCTCAAGTCGTCGATCGACGATCTGACCGAGGTTGATGTCTCGCAGGCCGGGCTGTCCGCGATCACTGACGGCCTGCGGCAGGTGCAGACAAACCTCAGCACCCTCAAGGACAACGCGGACGGCGCGCTGACCCCGCAGATCGACGATCTGGACCAGGCGGTGAACTCGCTGTCCACCAGCGCCTCGGATGCAGTGGCGACCCCGTCGGTCTCGACGCTGGCGACGGTTGCCGCCGATCTCGGGTCGGTCGCCTCGAGCCTCAGTGCGTTACAGCAGGCCGCGGCAGACATGTGCTGATGGGAAATCCTGCCCACCGAGCTCCAGGGCGGCTAGCGGCCCCAGCAATGCCAGATAGACCAGGTCGACGAGACCGCCCTGAGGCGTCGGCACCGTCTCCGCCTGGGCATCATCGCTCGGAAGGTCTTCAACAGCTGTCATGGATCGTCTCCGTTGTCCAGCCCGACGACTACCAAACGGGTGCGGAAGCTGCACGAACTTCCACGCTGCCGGGCCGGACATGAGACGAACATGAAACTGCGTCAGACCTCGCCGGGGATATTGGCCGGTATGTCCGGTTGACGCGTCTGCTTCGCTAGGAGGCAACCTCGCAGTTCTGCACCGTGTCCGCGCCTGGGCCGCCGCTGCAAACATCGTTGTTGCTGCCTGGCGGGAAGGGCGGGCCACCGGGCGGTGGCGGGAAGGGATTGTCGCCATCAACGAGATCATCGCCCGGGCCGCCGCTTATCACGTCACTCCCGAAGTTGCCGAAGAGTGTGTCGTTGCCAGGGCCGCCCGTCACGCGGTCGTCGAGCGGACCGCCGTTCGCGGTGTCATCGCCAGGCCCGCCGGTAATGATGTCGACGCCACCCATGCCGATCAGCTCGTCATCCCCAGGGCCGCTGTCCAGAATGTCGTCGCCGCCCAGGCCGGCCAGGGTGTCGTCGCCAGGACCGCCCAGCAGCGTGTCGTCATTAGCCCCGTTGGACGGAGCGAACGGCGCACTGTCCAGCTCGTCGCCGATGACGACGTCACTTCCCTGGCCGCCGTTCAGGATGTCATCGCCGCCGTCACCGCAGATGAAGTCGTTGCCGAGCCCGCCGAAGACCACGTCGTCACCGGGGCTGGCCACGATCACGTCGTCGCCGCTGGTGCCGGAGATGATGCCTGCCCCGACGATCGTCGCCGGCAATTCCTGGCCTGGTGGACCGCAGAGCGGCGCCTCCTGCGCACTCGCTGCGCCCGCTCCCATCAGGGAACCACCGAGCAGGAGTATTGCTCCGCCCAAGGCCACAAGTGTTCTACGCATGCCGTGCTCCTCCCCCGTCATCGCCAAGCCAGCCCCCTGTGCTCGGCATACGGGCAATGACACCACCGCGCGAGCCGCTTGGCGATAACCCGCCGGTAGTGACGTGCACGCGCACGGTTACCGGCGGCCCTGCAGTCAGGGCACGCGCAGGGTCGCCTCAGCCGGTTGGACCTTCGCCGACGTTAAGGATGTTGCCGTCCGGGTCTTTGAACCAGACGGCTTTGTACGGCCCCAGCTCCGCAATGCCTCGCTCATCGGTCTTGAGTCCGGGCAGGTCGTACTGCTCGAACACGACGCCTTTCGCAGCCAGCTCGGTCACCGTCGCCACCACGTCGTCAACGACCCAGGTCGCCACGGTCTGCTCTGCAGTGCCTGCGAACTGGCTCGGGTAGAGGAGGAGACGGGTCCGTCCCGACGCGTACCAGATCCCGCTGATCGGGTCCTCCAGCGCAACGCTGAGCCCGAGCGTCCCCTCATAGAACGCTCGCGCCCGGGCCAGGTCACCGGTCGCGATCGTGGCGTACGCCGGACTCTCGTTAAGCATGCGGATCACCCCTTGAGGCCGGGGCTTGATGGCAGTCCGTAGGCCACAAGCATCTGCCGCCCGACCAATCCGATAGTCCTGGCGAGTGTAAGCCGATACACCCGAGTGAGCGATCGCGCCGAACGAAGCTCCCACAACGTGAGGGCGTGTACCCAGGCCGCGTCCCTGGCTGTCTCAACTGACCAGGCGGACACCAGGTCGGCAAGCGGAGACAACGGCGCACCGGCGTCGACCACGAGTGAGTCGAGAAATGACTGCCTGACCGGACGCACGATCGTGGCGAGCAACTCGTTCATCCGCTCATAGTCATCGCGCACGCTGGCCGGCTCCCGCCGGCTCCGCCCGCACGTGGTGATGACTGCGATCGCCAGGTCATGATTGACATGCGCGTTCATCCCTGCCAGTGCGAACTGCACCGGCACTACTCCGCGCCGGCGGCGGGCCTCGATCAGCGGAACCCACGCCCGAGACACCTCGCCCCCAGCGTCGGCCGCGTCCATCACCGAGAAGTACAGCCCGGCGAAGGCAACGCCTAGTCGGTCCATGAAGCGTGGATCGTCAAAGAAACCGTTGGTGAGACGGTCACGGAGCAGTTCACTCACCTGCAGATACATGCGGTTGAACGCCGCGACGCCGTCGCGCCTGGGTAGCCCGGAATCGATTTCGTGCATCCGGTCAATGACCTCGTCCATCGTGCGAACCACGCGATCACCCCGCGACTGTCGACCCTGCTCGCCTTCGCGCGCATACTTAGGATGCCTGGTCGCGCACCGCAGGTTCTGGTCGGGAGGACGCATGTCGGGGGAATGGAACAGCGACGAGCCTCTTGCTTGGACCGAGCATGACGGCCCGGGGCGTCCGCCGGCCGGCCCCGCCCGGTGGCTTCAGATTGCCGTCGCCGCGACACTGACCGCGGTCTTCGTCGGCGTCATGTCCACCGATGCCCTGTGTCCAGAGCATCAGGTCTGGGTGGACGTGCTGGGAAGCGTTGCCCTTGTCGGCACCGTTGTGTCGGTGGTCGGGCTAACGCGCGGATGGGCGTCCTCGTGGTGGCTGTGTCTGATCAGCGCCTTTTGTGGGGTCGCGATTGGTTGGATCGATGCCCTGCACTCCCCGACACGGGGCACGTTGATCGCCCTTGCCTTCTCGGTCGTGGCAGTTGGGTGCGTCGCGCTCGGGTTCCGGTCCGGCCGGCTTCGTGCGTGGGAGACACGTACGCGCCGAGCCATGGCGGTTGACGCGGAGCCTGCCATGATCATCGATGCGGCCCCAGTGACACCGGCGGATACCCAGCCGGAGCGCGAGCACGTACAGGCGGGACGTGACGTGATCTCGACCGCTCGTCGCGACGCGGGCGAACGCGCCTGACCGCGTGGCGAAGGGTTCTCGTCCGGCACCGGTCCGGCGGTTTCTCCGTACGCCGCTTTGGTGGTTCTTAGCGTTTCTCGTCCCTGTCGCTGTCGCGCTGTACGTCGTGTACACCGACGAACGAGTCCCCGACGACGCAGTTCGCGTGTCAGGGACGGTGTCCCAGTCCTACGAGGACGGGCACAGCGTGCCGGTCACCTATCGCCATCCTGTGACGCGGCAGCAAGTCGATGTGGAGTTGTATGTCTGGCAGCGGCCCACGGGTGGTTTCGAGCCAGGTGACCGCATCGACCTGTGGGCGGACCCCGACGACCCAGACGCCGTACATCTGGTGGGCGACCACTACCCCGCTGTGCGGGAGGCCTCCTTCGTGGTCTGGCCGCTGGCGCTCCCGCTTGCTGTCTGGGCGTGGCGCCTGGCGTCGGTGAGACGCGCCGAGCGCCTGGCTCGCACACACGAGTCGAGCTTCCTTATGCTGGCTGTCTGCTCGCCGCCCCGGCGGTGGAGCTCTCGCTGCACAGTCTCCGTGTTCGCCTTGGACGCGCCGGTCGGGGCGCAGCCGCTGTGCACCGTACCGGTCTTGAGCACTGCGGCGGTTCCATTCGGCGCGGCGTTCCAAGTGCAGGTGAAGGGGTTTCCGCGCCCGCACGGGCGAGTCCTGGCGCACGCGCCGTCGGGAACGTTGTGGCCCGCTGGTCGCGCTCTGGGTCGGCTCCTCGGGGCGCGACCAGTCGCGCTCGCGAAGCCACACCCCGTGCAGCGCGCCGAACACCGACGGCCCCACGGATTCATTCGTCACGCGGCAACGAGCAATGAGAATCTGCGATACCTCGCCGCTGCCGGCGCGGTCGTCCTAATGCTCGTCGTCATCACGGTCACCATGTCTGGTCGAGCGGACGCCGCAGACAGGGAAGCCACCGAACCCCGAGTGCTCGCAGAGATCCTGGACCGCAGGGACTGGGACCTCGAGGTCGACGTCGTCTACGAGCGTGACGGCCAGCAGGTCACCGCCGTCGCTTCTGCCTACTCACCGCTGGACTTCCCGGTGGGGCGGCTGTATCCCGCCATCGTCGAAGGGCCGAGCCGGGTCTGGCTACTGGGCGAGCCGTACGACCCCCGGGAACCGATCATGTGGACGTATGTCCCTTTGGTGATCGGGCTCGCACTCGTGGCAAGTCCCCTGTCTGACGTGGTCGAAGCCCGGCGAGTGGCCCGCCACGGAACCGGCAATCGAGTGCGATCGTCCGGGAAACACACGGGGAGCCGACTCCTGTACGTCACGACGCCCGAGATTCCCTCCGGCCGGGTACCAGGCGAGCTCCAACTGGCCAAAGGTGAGGTTGATCTCCTGGGTGATCCGTCGCCCGGAGAAGTCGTCATCGTCAGCGACCCAGACGGTGTCAGTCGATTCGCGCGGGTTCAGCCCCCCAAGGCCTGAATCCACTCCCGCGTTCCGCACGGCAAGCCCGCCTAGAACGGGACCACAATGGCGCCATGGCGCTAAGGCTGCACCACGTCGTTGTCGATGCTCACGATCTACCGGCCCTGGCCAGGTTCTGGGCGCAGGTGCTGGGCTGGCGGATCCTGTCCGAGCGCGAGCAAGAAGTGGTGATCGGGCCCGACGAGACGGCGCCGGTTGGCATGTGTTTCATGCCGGTGTCGGATGTGAAGACCGTGAAGAACCGCGTGCACCTGGACCTCACGACCAGCACTGACGACCGGGAAGCCGAGATCGAACGCCTCCTTGCGCTAGGCGCCAGCCGAGTGGACATCGGACAGATGGGGACCGAGTCCTGGACCGTGCTTGCAGATCCGGAGGGGAACGAGTTCTGTGTGGTGCGCCCGAAGACAACGCTCATTCGTTGAGCGCTGAGATGGAGGAATGCCATGGAGTACCGCACGCTGGGCGACACCGGCTCGGTGGTTTCCGCGCTATGTCTGGGCACGATGACGTTCGGGGCGGAGAGCGAAGAGAAGGTCGCACACGAGCAGCTGGACCGCTTCGTCGAGCGTGGCGGCACGTTTGTCGACACCGCCAATGTCTACTCGTTCGGTGCGTCGGAGGAGATCATCGGCCACTGGCTTGCCGCCCGGCCCGAGCTGCGCGACCGCGTGGTACTGGCCACCAAGGGCCGCGTCGCCATGAGCGACGATCCCAACTCAGCCGGCCTATCCAGGAAGAGCCTGACCAGGGCGCTCGAAGACAGTCTGCGCCGGCTGGACGTTGACTTCATCGATCTCTACCAGGCACATGCGTGGGACCCGCTCACGCCGATCGAGGAGACGCTGCGGTTCTTCGACGATGCGGTGCGAGCAGGAAAGATCCGCTACGTAGGGGTCAGCAACTTCGTCGGGTGGCAGCTGCAGAAGTCTGCCCTCCTGGCTCGACACCACGGCCTGGCGCCGATCGTCACACTGCAACCTCAATACAACCTGCTCCAGCGCAGCATCGAGTTCGAGCTCAGCGATGTCTGCCGCAACGAGGGCATCGGCATCCTGCCTTGGTCACCGTTGGGAGGCGGCTGGCTCACCGGCAAATACCAGCGCGACACACCGCCGTCTGGCTCCACTCGTCTGGGTGAAGAGCCAGACCGTGGCATGGAGGCGTACGACAGACGCAACGCGGACGAGCGCACCTGGCAAGTCATCGAAGCCGTACAGTCGGTGGCTAAGGAGTCCGGCGCCTCCATGGCTCAGGTGGCTATTGCCTGGCTCCTGCGGCGGCCCGCGGTCACAGCGGTCATCCTGGGCGCGCGCACGATCGACCAGCTCGAAGACAATCTTGGTGCGGTCGACGTGCGACTGTCGGACGAGCAGTCTGCCAGGCTCGACGCGGCCAGCACACCGATCGTCGACGACTATCCGTACGGACCAAGCGGCGTCGCCCAGCGCGACCGAACTCTCCCGACGACTTAACAGGCCGAAGGTCCCGAAAAGACCTGCCCCTTGGCCGTGCTGTAACGCCCTCGCCTCGCGAAACGCTCTGGTAGAGAACGACCGGATAGCCGCGTCGATGAGGAGCTCACTATGGGGACACCGACCGGCGCGATTGTCGTCGGGTTCGAGGGGTCGGTTGACGCCTACGAATCATTGGAGTGGGCCGTGAGGGCCGCCGTCAGTCGCCGTGCGCCGATCCACCTGATCTACGCCCTGCCTCAGCCGCTCTCGGACCTGCCGTACAGCGATCGGGAGGCACGGGAACGCGTGACGGAAGGACGCCGCATCCTGGCCGATGCGCTGAGCTGGCTGGCACCTTCCGGCTACAAGGTGACAACCGAGATGGTGGACGCACCCGCCCATCGAGCCCTCCTGGATGCGGCGACCGATGCCCAGCTGATCGTTGTCGGGGCCCGCGGCCACGGCCCGGTCTCAGGCCTGCTGCTCGGTTCGGTGAGCCAGCAAGTGGCTCGGCAAGCTCTGTGCCCCGTAGTCGTGGTCAGGCGCAAGGCCGACTCGAAGGCGACGCGGATCGTCGTCGGGGTGGACTGTTCACCGAGCTGCGCCGGCGCGATCGGCTTCGCCTTCGACGAGGCCTCTCGCCGCAATGCTCCTCTGGTGGCGATCCACGCTTGGGTGGACCTCACGCAGTACCGCGGACTAGGGATCAGCAACTCCACCATGACGAAGGTGGCGGAGCGGACAGCCGCCGCGGAGCGGTTGATCTCAGACGCTCTGGCGGGGTGGTCGGGGAAGTTCCCGGACGTCGACGTGACGTGGGAAGCCGTGCCGATCCACCCGGCGACGGTCCTGGCCGACGTTTCCGAGCATGCGGCGCTCGTGGTCGTCGGGTCACGCGGGCGCGGACCACTCGCCAGCCTGCTCCTGGGGTCCGTGAGCCAGGCGGTGTTGCACAACGCGAGGTGTCCAGTCGCGATCGTCCGTTGAGGCGCCTCCGGCGCGGCTCCTCAGTTCCTTAGCTCGTCAGCCCCAGGTCTCGGGCGACAAGGACGTGTCGACCATTGCCGCGACTTCGTCAACGAGTTCTGGCACAGCGGCGGCAGCGTCGGGGGACACGCCAATGCCAAAGTCGGTGTCCGCAACTTCAACGGCATAGAGCAACAGCCTTCGCGGCATCAGGTCCAGGGCGCGTCCAAGCGACACCGCGTCGCCGAGCCCTGCCCCGTGCGTGCAGGCGACAGCCTGCGGCGTCGCAGCCGGATGCTGAGCCGAGATACGGCGAATGCGCCGACCAGTCGGCAACGCGCGAACCGTGCCGACCACTACCGCGGTAGACGCACGGGACCAAAGCTCGATGAGGTGGGTCGGCTCGCCATCGCAGGTGGCGAATGCAACCTCGCGAAGACTCATGCCGCGCAGCCGCTCCACGACCTCGAGCCCGACGGCTTCGTCGCGGCGGAACTCGTGGCCGACACCGATCACGATTGTTGGCTTCATCATCGCTCCACAGTCATAGGACGAACCTCGAACATGTACCCCTGCGCCGCCGCGTCACACTGTGGTCACACACGACGCTCAGTAACGGTGACGAGAGGTGAGGTCAAGGTGAGCAACAACAGCGGCGGTTCGACCGCGAGCAGCGGGGCCATCTATGGGCTGGGAATCTTTGGGGCGTGGGTCTTCTACTGGCAAGAGGCCGACGGCTTCTGGGAGTACGTGCTCGCTGCGCTGCAGGGTCTCGTATGGCCAGCATTCATGGTCTACGAGGGCTTCTCCGCTCTCGCCGGTTGAAAACTTCGTCCCAACCACTCGTCTCGAATCAGCCACGCTCGGTGAGCTTCGCACGCTGACAAGTCTTCTGCGGAGATGAGCGTCCGCAGGAGGGACGAAGGTCCCGTCGATCAAGGTCTGAATGCCGTCGAAAGCGGTGGCCGAAGCGACAAGCCTTGCAGGTGAGCGGAGGAGTGGCCTCCGTGATGCAGTGGAAGAGGACACCATGTCGACAACCGTTGACACCAAACCGAACGGCACCGTGAAGACCCTTGGCTTGGCGGTCATCATTGCCGGGATACTCATGATGGTCGCCGGAGTGACCACTTGGTTCGTCGTTCAGGGCCAACTGTCGGACCAGAAGATCACCGTCGCGGAGGACGCCGGCTTCCTCGCTGGCGACGAGGTTGATGGGCCGTTCTCCGCCTACGCCGAGGCCGACATCATCAACAAGCACGCGCTCGAGGCCTCTGACGGGCTGACCTACGCCGAGCTCGACCGCGAGGACCCGGTCCGCGAGACCGTGATGAACGCGTCGTTCCTGCGGGCCTCGTTGTTCACGTCGGTTGTCTCGTTCGGCGTAGCGGCGATGGCCGCCGGGCTCGGAGTAGTGCTGGTCGTCATCGGAATCGCACTTCGCCGCCTGGCTCAGACAGCCACGACGGTGGTCGGCGAAGCCCAGGCATCGCCGGTAAGCACCGCCTAACCCACAGTCACAAGCAATCAGCAACATTCGACGGGTGTCATGTGCCGCCCAGCGGGGCACATGACACCCATGACCGTCGTCGGAATCCACGCTTCGCACGAGCAGGTGCACCCCACCGCTCTGCTCGAAGCTGTCGTCACTGCCGAACGGGCCGGCTTCCGGGCCGGGATGAGCTCCGACCACTTCTCCCCATGGAGCGTGCGCCAGGGTGAGTCAGGCTTCGCCTGGGCCTGGCTGGGCGCCGCGCTGGCCCGTACACAAATCCCCTTCGGCGTGGTCAACGCGCCAGGGCAGCGCTATCACCCAGCGATCATCGCCCAGGCCGCCGCAACTCTCGCTGCCATGTTTCCTGGGCGGTTCTGGGTCGCACTAGGCACCGGCGAGGCGTCCAACGAACACATCACGGGTCAACGTTGGCCACGCAAGGACGTACGAGCCGCGCGGTTGCGTGAGTGCGTCGACGTGATCCGCGCGCTGCTCGCGGGCGAAGAGGTCAGTCACGACGGCCTGGTAACGGTCGACAGGGCGCGCCTCTGGACGCTGCCCGATCAACCCCCCAAGCTGATCGGCCCAGCCGTGTCCGTACAGACGGCGCATGATGTCGCCGAGTGGGCAGATGGCCTGATCACTCTGAACCAGCCACCGGAGCACCTTCGTCGGATGGTCGACGCCTACCGCTCCAACGGCGGTCGCGGCCGGATCGGCCTGCAGGTCCATCTTTCGTACGCGCGGGACGAGGACACGGCACTGCACATCGCGTACGACCAATGGCGCAGCAACGTGTTCTCCCCTCCCCTGTGCTGGGACTTGGAAACACCGGAGCAATTCGACGTCGCCAGCACCCATGTGCCGCCGGAGGCCGTACGTCAGGCCGTGCTTGTCTCCAGCGATCTCAAGCAGCACACGGCGTGGCTGCACGAGTACGCAGACCTCGGGTTCGACGAGATCTACCTGCACCACGTGGGCCGAGAGCAGAACGAGTTCATCGACGCGTTCGGTGAGCATGTCCTGCCCGAGCTCGTTGACGCACCCTGAGGAGTACGTCCCATGAGAATCACCGACACCAGCGACATGTGGTGGAAGACCGCGGTCATCTACTGCCTCGACGCGGAAACGTACCTCGACTGGAACGGCGACGGCGTCGGCGACTTCCCGGGGCTGGCGCAGCGCATCGACTACCTGGCCGAGCTCGGCGTGACCTGCCTGTGGCTGATGCCGTTCTACCCGACGAGCGAGCGTGACGACGGCTACGACATCGTGGACTTCTACGGGGTCGACGACCGGCTCGGCACGCTAGGCGACTTCGTCGAAACCGTACGCACCGCCAAGGATCGCGGCATGCGCGTCATCGTCGATCTCGTCGTCAACCACACGTCCGACAAGCACCCCTGGTTCAAATCGGCGCGATCAAGCAAGGACTCGCCGTTCCGCGACTACTACGTGTGGCGCGCCGACGCGCCGCCGGACACGAGGGACCAAGTCGTCTTCCCGGACGAGGAGGATGGCATCTGGGCGTTCGACGAGCGGACCGGCGAGTGGTACCTGCATCACTTCTACAGTCATCAGCCCGACGTCAACATCGCGAATCCCAAGGTTCGCGATGAGATCGCGCGCGTCATCGGCTTCTGGCTCGAGCTCGGGGTGTCGGGGTTCCGGGTGGACGCCGTGCCGTTCCTGCTCGACATGCGGGGCAGCGACTCGAAGGCTGCCGAGCTGCTGGGCGACCCGCATGACTACCTACGCGCGCTGCGGCAGTTCATCGGCCGCCGCTCCGGCGACGCGATCCTGCTTGGCGAGGTCAACCTGCCGCGCAAGGACCAGGTGACCTATTTCGGTGGTCCCGAGGGCGACGAACTCAACATGCAGTTCGACTTCATTGGGATGCAGAGCCTCTACCTGTCGCTGGCACGCGGGGATGCGGCCCCGCTGGCGAAGGCGCTCTCCGGACGGCCCGCGCTGTCCGACGACGCTCAATGGGCAACCTTCGTTCGCAACCATGACGAGCTCACGCTCGACAAGCTGACCGACGCCGAGCGCCAGGAAGTGTTCGCGGCGTTCGGATCGGAGCCGTCGATGCAGGTCTACGGACGTGGCTTGCGCCGGCGGTTGCCACCTATGCTCGACGGCGATCCTCGCCGCATCCGCATGGTCTACAGCCTGCTGTTCTCCCTGCCCGGGACGCCGGTTCTCTTCTACGGCGAAGAGATAGGCATGGGCGAAGACCTCGACGTGCCGGGGCGAATGGCCGTACGCACACCAATGCAATGGACTTCCGGCCGCAACGGCGGATTCTCGACCGCCCGCCCGTCTCGCCTGCCCGCACCCGTCGTCTCCGGTGGCTACTCGCCGGAACACGTGAATGTCGCCGACCAACGCCGCGATCCCGACTCGCTGCTGGCATTCACGTCACTGCTCATCCGGCGTTACCGCGAGTGCCCGGAGCTTGGTTGGGCGGACTTCGAGCTGCTCGATCAGCCGTTGACCGAAGTTCTGGCGCATCGATGCACGTGGGACGACGGTAGCCTGGTCGCGCTGCACAACCTGAGTCCCGAGCCGCTCATCGTGCCAGTGCAGCTACCCGATCTTGACGCGGACTGCCAACTCGTGGGACTGGTGCCCGACGGACGCGTACGAGTTGACGAGAAGGGGCGCGCCGAGATCAGCCTTGATGGCTACGGCTACCGCTGGCTGCGCGTTGTCCGACCGGGTGACCGGCGGCTTGTGTAGGCGGCCTGCGAGCAGCTAGTCCTTCGCGCGATGTCCGAGGCCGAACGCCTCACCCGGCTCGGGCTCTTGCGGGTCAAGCGACTCCTGCGTCTCGTCGAGTGCGGGCATCGCTTCGTCGAGGTCTGTGCCGGGCGCGTCACTGCTGATGCCTAAGGCGGAGCGGCGCCGCTGCGGATGCGTACGGCCAAGCTGCGCTTCTGTCTCCTTCAGCGCGTCGTCAGACGTACGTTCGGCGTCGATCTCCCGCGGATCCTCGCCAGGTGTCGCGCCTTCCCTGGTCCATCGATCTGTCATCGTTGATCGCCCACCTGTCTGTTGCCCTGCATAACGCCGACAGCTCGAACCTGCTTCCGCGTTTCGATGAACTCTCGACGCGAGATCACGCTCGATGCGTCGCAGCGTGCGCCGCCGACGGATCGGCATCGGGTCACCTCTCCCAGGGAGGGGTGTCGCCCATCTTGGAGTAGTACTTGGCCAGGTGGCTCTTGACCCGGTCGACGTCTTTCTCCGGTATGTCCACCCCGCCGCGCGACCCTTGCATGACCGCAGCCGCGGCCATGAAACCGCGGGGCACCGCCTTGAGCCGGCCATCGATCACGTCCGCGATCAGCAGCTTGTAGGCAGTGAAATTGTCCTTTTGGTCTGCGTCGTACCAGATATGCGCGTCGCGGTAGCGCTCGTTGGGCCCGTCTTCGGCCTTGGCCCAGGCACGGACACGCTTCTCGGCGGCGTCGCCATTCCATTCGCGGTCGCGGTCGGCGAGCGGCAGGTCCTGAAAAGCCGTCACTGCCATGGTGGAACTCCTCGGCTCACGCGTGACTTACCCGTATGACTCCCTTACCCCGCCCTGGGCGGACGTATGCGTGCGAGCAAGCCCCGAACCCGCTCCCCGAAGCTCGGTCCGTGCTCGGGTGGCGGCTCCTGCCCCCATCGCAGCTGCATGTAGAGGCGCTTTACGGCCCCGACCAGAGGTGTGGCAACAAGCGCACCTGGCAGACCTGCAGCAGCGCCACCGACAAAGGCAGCGATCATGGTCGTCGGTGGGGTCACGTCAATTGCTCGGCCCACGATGATCGGGCTGATGAAGTGGTTCTCGATGTTCATGTAGATCAGGAACAGCGCGATGACCACAAGGAAGACGACGGGCCCCTGTGTCGAGGCCAGCAGGCCGAGCAGCGCTCCGCCGAGGAACCCGCCAATCTGCGGGATCAGGTCGGTGAGCATCGCCCAGAGCGCAGCGAGCGGGGCCAGGGGCACACCAAAAACCAGGCACAGGGTGAGCACGACGATGCCCATCAGTGCCGCCACGGTCAACGACCCGCCGAAGTACTGCGCTGCCGACGTGTACACCACATCTGACACGTAGCGCGCCCGCTGCAGCATCTGCTGCGGTACGAGCCGTTCCGCCGCGTTGATGAGGCGTTTGCCGTCCAGCAGCAACGACACAGCGAATGTCACGACGAGGACGCTCGACAATGCGCCACCAATGAGACTGTCAACGGCACTAGCAACGCTGGCATCGCTGAAGCTGCTCGGCAGCTCTTCGATTGCGTCTGCGACCCAGCCGGCTGCATCCCTGCTCTCGAGCCAACTGCCGACGAGTGGGACGTTGTACGCGTCGCGAATGGTGCCCGGCAGATCTGTTGACAATCTTTGCGCCTGGTCGACCGCGATCGGCGCCATGACCCCGACCAGCGCTCCGAGCAGGGCGATCACACCACCCGCCACGAGGGCGACGGCCGCCGGCTGCGACCAATGCCAGCGTCGTCTCACGGCGGCAACCACCGGTGCAAGGGCGAGCGCGAGTACGGCGCCGATGGCCAACGTCGTCAGGGCATCGGCCGCGCTGGCCAGCAGCGAGACAACCGCGATTGCGGCGACAACTCCACCGAGCACTTGGACGAAGGTCGCCGGATGCAGAGCCACTAAGGTGTCGCGCGTCGACGCGCCGCGTTCGCCTGGCCGGTCCGTTGGCGCCACGGGACTACGGTAGCGAAGCGTGGGGCCCGACAGCGGCGACGAAACGTCCACCACCGGGCGTCAGCGCGTCCGCTTCAGCACCGGATCGATCGCTCTGGTTGTCGCAGCCTTCCTCGCGGCAGGGGCGGTCGTTGCGCTGGTCGACGCGGCTCGTCGTCCGTTGCTCTGGGTGCTCGCGACGGCGATCGTGGCCTGGCTGGTCTCCTGGATCATCGACCTGCTGAGCCGCTGGATTCCCCGTCTCGCTGCCATCCTGCTTACCGTCCTGGCGATCGCCGTGCTGGTTGGCGGCGGGTGGTTCGGCGTCACGGGTGAGATCCGCTCCGGGGTTGACACCCTGGTGGAAGAGCTTCCGGCCGCCGCGCAGGACATTGAGGACCGCTCCGAGTTGGCAGCGGACTTCCGATTGTCCGAACGCACCGAGGCATTCATCAACAACATCGCTGGGCAGATCCCCATCGATACTGGGGTCGTAGAGACCGCAGGGACCGCATCCAGCTACGTAGTAATGGGAATCCTGATGCTGTTCCTAGTCGCCTACGGCCCGCAGTTCGTTGCCGGGGCTCTGCGCCAGATCGCCGACCCGGATCGGCGGGCCGCAGGTCGCATCGGTCGTCTATCACTCGGGAGGACAGGCACGGGGGTATCTGCTCGCCGTTATCGCGCAGACGATCGTCGTCACCGGGGTGTGCGGTTTGGTGTTTCAACTGCTCGACCTGCCGGCGCCGCTCACCCTTGGTCTGCTGGTTGGCGCTCTAGGCGCCATCCCCTACTTCGGGATGGTTCTCGGCGGCTTCGCGCCGTTGCTCGTCTCAGCCACCGCACCGTCGCCCGGCATTGCTGCTCTCGTGGTCGCCGGAGTGGTGCTCGCCCTGCAGCTCATCGAGGCGTTCGTCGTGCGTCCGCGAGTTGATCGGCAAACCGTGCACGTCGGCCCCGCCCTCGTCGTCGTCGGCGTGCTCGTCGGATTCGAGTTGTACGGGATCGGTGGGGCAGTGTTCGGCACTGCCCTGATAGTTCTGGGCTGGGCAGTGCTCCAGTCGTTGCCTGCGAGAGGCGTGCAGCCCACTCCGTGATCATGCGCTGGACGTTAATTCGCCGTTACAGCGTTGGCCGCGCGCAGTTAGTCCGCGCTGGTTAGGCATGGGATGTCCCCATTTCGAGATGGAGGTACGTCGCATGCAGTGCTTTACGCGCAACCGAGCCAGGCCGGTCATCGTCGGTTCCTTGCTGGTAGCCGGGGCAGTGGCCGGGATGGACGTCGCCCACGCCGATGACGTCCGATTCTCGGACTTCACGCCGCTCGCGACCTCGGCCGGCCCCACCAACGACGAGGCGATGCCAGTGACGCTCAGCAACCCCGACTTCAGTCAGCGGTCGGTGGCCGATCGCGACGCCCAGCTTGCTGCCGGGGCACCGAACAGTGGCGCCTGGGACATGATCACCGTCAACGACACGGGTCCGCACAAGGGCCGGTTCCTGCTCACCGTGTTCGAGACCGGCCAGTCCGGTGTGCAGCGTCACGATGTCCAGACCGGGAAGACCGAGACGATCTGGCAAAGCCCCGAACCCGGGGGTCACGTGGCGTTCGACGCCTCCTATTGGACGCCGTGGGGTACGCACATAACGGCTGAGGAGTCGTGGTGCAGCAACCCCACCGGTTGCACCGAAAGCCCGTACGGTCGCCTCTTCGAATTCCGTAACCCGACCACTGCCCCTGCTGTCACCGAGCCACTCACGCCGTCGAGCAACGACGGCGCCGACTTCGTGCACCGGAACGTCATCCCGCGCACGTCGCATGAGGGCATCCAATTCGACAAAACCGGCAACATGTACTTCATCGACGAACTCAACGGCGGCAGCCTCTACAAGTACACGCCTGCCGCAAGCTGGGGGGAGATCAAGTCCGGTCGTGCTGACTACTTCGCGGCCGGGCAGACCTCCGTGCTGCGCGTCGGCGACGGCAATACGCCCAACGCCACCGGCAGCTACACCTGGGTGCCCATCACCGATGCCTCCGGTGCCGCGCTACCCAGCGCGATCACCATCACCGACCCCAACGGCGTGACGTCGGTCGACGCCCGCAACACCACCGACCTGCCAGCGTTCAAGGGGACCGACTACCAGCGGCCGGAGGACATGCAGATCCAGACGGTGCACGGAGCCGAGTACCTGTACGTGACGACGACCACCACGAACGAGGTCTACCGGTTGGCTCTCGACGCCGACACCATCTCTGTGTTCGCCGACCGCGCCACCACTGACGTGGTCACCGACGCCCCTGTCGGCGGCGCTCTGACCAGCCCGGACAACCTGGCGATCGACCACGACGGCAACATCTACATCGTGGAGGACCGCAGCGGAGGAGTCGACGACGACATCTGGTTCGCCCAGGACCGCAACCAGGACGGCGACCTCAACGATGCCGACGAAGGAATCGCGCGTTGGGCGTCGAACGGAACGGTGGGCTCCGAGTTCACCGGTCTCTACTTCGACCCGAGCGACAAGCGACGTGCCTGGGTGAACATTCAACACCCGGACAGCGACAACGATCGCACCATCGAGATCACCATCCCCTGATCAGATCTCCGTTCGACCAGGTCAGGGACGCCGCGAACGCTCAGGCGTCCCTGATCACACTCGCGCGTACCGGGCCGCTGCCAGACAGAACACTCCGAAGGCGAGAAGCCCAACTGCAACAGCGCCCAGGATCCACATGCCGTACGGCTGCCCGGCCAGGGTCTTGAGTGCGAGGTCCATTCCCCGGGCCTTGCTCGGGTCATATGTCACCGCCGCACTCGCCACGAGAACACCGATGACGCCGAAGACGACCCCACGAGCGATATAGCCAGCTTGTCCGAGCCGCTCGATCGCATGAGCCGTCGATGCCGGCACCCGCCCGTAGTCAAGGTCCTCGTCGAACTCCTTGTTGAGCCCCCGCCAGAAAATCACAACGCCGGCAACCGCGATGCCTGCGCCGATCGCGCCGACCAGCAACTGCCCACCCGGTGCGCCCAGCAATCTGGCCGTCAACTCCTCCCCGCCCTCCGAGTGCTCCTGACCCATCGCGAACCGCAGGGCGATGATCCCGAGAACCGTATAGATCCCGACTTTGAGAGCCGACTCAGCCCGCTTGCGGATGCGCTTGTCACCCTCGTGGCGGTGTCCCCATGCGGCCTCGGTCGCCTGCCACAGTGCCAGCCCGAGCAGACCGACGCCGAGGACCCACAGCAGGAATGTGCCGAAGGGTTGCTCGGAAACGGCTTCCAGGGCGCCTGTCTGGCTGGCAGCCTCACCGCCGCTGTCGCCGGTCGCAACCCGGATGGCCAGGACGCCGACCACGGCGTACAAGATGCCACGGGAGGCAAGACCGGCCCGCGCGAGCCAGTCGATGCCGGATCGTCCAGCATCGCGAGCGGCGTTGGAAAAGCTTGCCTGGGAGGTCATGGTTGATGACTACCCGCTGAACGGCCCGGCCATGCGGGTGGATGGATACCCTGTCCAGCCATGGACGAGCCACGGATCGTGGTCGGGCCGCTGCTGCGGTACGTCGGACCGGACGCCGCCACGATCTGGGTCGAGACCAGCCAGCAATGCTCGGTCACCGTACGGCTCGATGGCTCTGCGCCCGACGTGTCGGCACCCACATGGGGCATGCACGGTCATCACTACGCCCTGGTGGTCGTCGAAGGACTGGCGCCAGGGACCGATGCGCCTTACTACTTGGACCTCAATGGTCGGCAGCTGTGGCCGGACCCGGCCAGCGAGCTGCCACCAAGCACCATCCGAACGCCCGACGGCGGCAACCACCTGCGCCTCACCTTCGGCTCGTGCCGACGAGTGGCCCCATTCGACGATGCGGGACTAGAGAAGTACGGCGCCGATGCGCTCGTCGCGCTGGCCCAACGGATGGCCGAAGGGGATGCCGAGCAGTGGCCCCAGGTGCTGCTACTCGTTGGTGACCAGATTTACGCCGACGAGCCATCCGCGGCGATGACACGGCGGCTCATCGCTGCCCACCGAGGCAGCGACTGGGACGATGTGCGCGAGGAGGCCCAGAACTTCGAGGAGTACACCTGGCTTTACGAGGAATCGTGGATGGTCCCAGAGGTTCGTTGGCTGCTGTCAACCGTCCCCACGTGCATGATCCTCGACGACCACGACCTGCGTGACGACTGGAACAGCTCGTGGTCGTGGCGCCAAGAGGTCACCCGCCAACCGTGGTGGCGCGACCGTGTCGTCGGTGCGTTCAGCTCCTACTGGGTCTACCAGCATCTCGGAAACCTCTCGCCGAAGGAGCTGGCGGAGGACGAGCTCTACCGCCAGGTCCGGGAAGCCGCTGACGATGTCACGCGTGCCACGCTCGTCGACTCCTTCGCCTGGCGGGCCGACAAGCAACCCTCGTCGACGCGATGGAGCTTCTATCGCGACTTCGGGAACACTCGGCTGCTGGTCGTCGACTCACGCTGTTCTCGACACCTCGAGCCCGACCAGAGAGCGATGCTCGACGCGGTCGAGTGGGACTGGCTGGTCGACCACGCGCGGGCCGACGTCGACCACCTGCTCATCGGCACGACGCTGCCCTACCTGATGCTGCCGGGTATCCACCACCTCGAGGGTTGGGACGAGAGCACCGCCCGAGGCGCCTGGGGACGGACCTACGCCAAGGTGGCCGAGCGAGCCCGCCGCTCGATCGACCTCGAGCATTGGCCTGCGTTTCGCGCCTCGTTCAACGCGTTGACCGAGCTCATCGTTGAGCGAGCCAGCTCGGAGCATGCCCCGGCGTCGATCCTGGTCCTCTCCGGCGACGTACATAACTCGTACGTCACCGAAGCGCATCACCCGCAGCTTGACCGCTCACCCACGCGGGTCCATCAGCTAGTGATGTCGCCGCTGCGCAACCCACTCCAGCGCCGGATCCAGCGAGCGAATCAATTCCTGCGTACGGACGTCGCCAACCGAGTCCTGCGGGGCCTGGCAAGGCGCGCCGGCGTCGTCGACCCGCCGGTCCACTGGACCGTCGACCAGGGGCCGTGGTTCGACAACGGAGTGATGACGGTGGAAATCCATGACCGCAGCGCCATGGTGGCGGTGGAGACGGCGATCCATAAGGGTGGAACTCAACTACTCAGGCCACGTCGTGGGCTCCCCCTGGCATAGCGTCCCGCAGGCTAGCCGCTTTCGCCTGACCATGACGCCTTGATCCACGACGATCGCAACTAGACAATCACCGCCGACCGCGCCGAACTTGGCCTCATGATCCGCGAGCATTGTCACGCCACACCCGCTCTTCCGTGCCGGGATCACGAGCGGTCCGGCTCTCCAGAGCGATCCGCTCGGCGTTCGCTTCCTCCGCACGGAGTTCGGCGTCCCGAAGAGCGGCCCTCCGTCTGCGTGCGCGCAAGCTGCCGGCAGCGACAAGGGCCAGCCCCAGGCAGAACACGCCCGCAAGCACAAGGCCCGCCACGAAGATCGTTGATGCTTCGACCGTGCCACGCTCGTCGCCCAGGAAGGAAACCGTGTACGAGGCATCCTCCGACATGTTGTCAAGCAAGAGCAGCACGACGGCCGTGCCAGCGGCCAGGACGAACAGCAACCCCAGCAGCACCATGGTTCTCACCATCCCTTCGTCAAGCCCGTACCCGTACCACCCGCTTGGAAACGTCCCCAATGACGAGCGCAATGGTGGGCAGTCGATTGCGGGTTGGCACCATCACCTGGTTCCGCGCGAGCTGGCAAACCTGCGCGCGCCCAGGCCTGCTGATGGGCCGTTCGAGGCGACGTCCCCGAGCCCAGCATGGCGCTGCGCTCGGGGACGTCGACCTTCCCCTCGGTGCCCAGCCGTCGTCGTCTACTGGCTGGTCGACTCCTGACGGACATGCTCGCCAGCCTGTCGCGTCTGGCCACCGACCCGGCCCGCTGCGTACTTGCCTTCCTGTTGGACCGTCTCCACCGCACCGGTGGCCGTGTCGCGGACCTGCGCGACCGCCTGCTGCGCGGGTTCCCGCAGGCGGTCGGCGACCTCCTTGGCTGCCTCTCCGGCGGCCTGGCCCACGGGCTGACCCACGTCCTGAGCGACTTCCTCGATCT
Organism: uncultured Actinomycetota bacterium; assembly: GCA_963799425.1. Classification (GTDB taxonomy): domain Bacteria; phylum Actinomycetota; class Actinomycetes; order Jiangellales; family Jiangellaceae; genus CAVWSM01. The sequence goes on from CAWCXA010000012.1 coordinate 226,665, forward strand.
GCCCGGCCACCTGCTTCTCCTTGCCGCTGGCCGGGATGAGCGACGAGACGAGCCAACCCACGCCAAAGGCGATCATGCCGGCCGCGAGCGGGTTCCCCTCGGCGCCTCGCCGCGCCGCAGCCGTCATGGACGACGTGGCGCCCTGCACGCTTCTCGTGGCGGACTGAGCCCCTTGACCGGCGCCTCCGACGGCGTCGCTCGTGGTGCCCATGACGCGATCCTTGAGTCGCATGGCTGAGCGACGAGTACGGCTCACCTGTCGCTCGACGATCCGCGAGGGACTCGTCTTGTCGGCTAGAGCATCCACGTCGGCACCCAGCTCACGTCGGGTCTGGGCTATCTGCTGTTCGATGTCCCGCGGTTCTTCAGCCATTCCACGTCCTCCTTCAGAGAATCCACAGTGCGTTCGGGTTTCGGCTCGACTTGTCGCATGCGCTGCCGACCCACGGCGAAGAGCACGCCGCTCACGAGTGCCCAGACACCGGCCACGATGACGGCCGACCAGCCGAGGTCCATCACGTTGCCGAGGGCAAACATCAGCGCGAGTGACAGGAAGACAAGGACCAGATGGCTGGCGACGCCCGCACCACCGAGCATGCCTCCCGCCTTGCCCGCCTTCGCGACCTCCTGCTTGACCTCCGCCTTGGCAAGGTCAAGCTCTTGCCGCATCAGCAGGCTCAAGTCCTGGGCAAGATCGCTGATGATGTCTCCCAATGACCGGTTGTCGGTTGGCACCTCGGCCCCGGTCCCTGGCGTTCCATACCCGAACGAGTCGGTCATCGCGGCGCTCCGTACGCCGTCTCCGCGCCGGAAACCGGCACCGCAGACCCCTCCGGCTCCGATCCCGACTGAGCGCTGTCGTCCCGGTGCTTGTCTACGACTCCCCTGGTCACTCGGCCAAGGACCATGCCGGCCGCCGCGGCACCGGCGAGAAAGAGACCGGGACGCTGCCTGGCGAAGCCGCGCAGCTCGTCCAGCAGGTCACCGGGCTCCCGATCCTCCAAATACGTAGCGATCTTCCGGGCCTTGTCGGATGCCTGCTCGGCGGCCGTCGATGCAACTCCGCTCCGATCATTGGCCATCTGCGACAGCTCGTCGGCGAGTGAGCGCAGCGAACCCGCGGCACGGGTCTGTTGCGTGCTCATCTGCTTGCTGACCTGCTGTCGGGCCTCTCCCACCAGGTCGCTAGCCCGCTGACGGGCTTCCTCCGTCACTTGCTTTGCTTGCTCGACCGAGGTCTGTGCGACCTGCTGCGCGGACTCCTTGGTGCCCTCCGCCACGTTCGCCGCCTCGCTCTTGGCCACATCGGTGGCACTCGATCCCTTGTCATCCTCGGAACTGGCCGCTGGCGCGGACGTTAGGCGTTCGCCGAATGGTGGCTCGTCCACTAGCGGCTGCCGCTCACCGGGAAAGGTCATGATGGTTTTCCTTTCGTACGTGGGCCAGCCCTATACCCGTGGCCTCGGTGAGGTAACCCCGAAGGGAATTTCTCGAATGGCGCCCGAGACCTGCCTGCGGAAGTTCCTCTTGTCGTTTCGTGTAGGCCGACACCCGCGGGGTACGTGTCCGATGACAGAGGTGAATCGAGAGAAGGAGAGAGTGACCGTGGCATTCGATGCATGGGACTACCCGGCCAGCTCCGGTTGGACGACAGATGCCGACCTGACGGGGTACAAGGTGCACGCGATGGATGGCGACATCGGCAAGGTGGATGCAGCCACGTACGAGACCGGGTCGTCCTACTTGGTGGTCGACACTGGACCCTGGATCTTCGGGCAAAAGGTGCTGCTGCCCGCCGGATTGATTGAGCGGATCGATGTGGACGACCAAAGGGTCTATGTCGCCGCCACAAAGGACCAGATCAAAGGGGCGCCAGAGTACGACCCGGACCAGGTCAGCGACGCGACCTACCGAGACGTGTTCGGCAGTTACTACACGGGCTTTCAGGGTTCGTAAGGCTCGAACGACCGGGCCGTACGAACGAGTATCAGCGGTGGTGTCGCACTGAACCGCTGACTCGTGGATGGGTTCTCCACCAGTGGGTGGAGAACCCATCTGCTACGGCCGCTAAACCTGGCTGTTGTCTGGATAGTCGGGCATGGTCTCCTCAGGCGACGAGACAGCGCTATCAACCGTGTCGTGAATGGAAAACACGACGTCAAGCCGGGTGATCTTCAGCAGTTTCACGACCGGAGCACTAGCTCCGACGAGCCGCACCCAGCCTCCCTCAGCGCGGACATTCTGCATGGCCTCGACCAAGACGCCTAAACCGGTGGAGTCGAGGAAACTGACGTCGGTCAGCTCCAACACGATGCGTGGAGAGTCTGCACGGGCAAGCTCGTTGCGCAGCAGAGGGGCTGCGGCAGCATCGATCTCCCCTGAGGCAACCACGACGCTGCAGTGGGCGACCTTGTAGCTCCGAACGGTGATCTGCGGCACAGGCTCCATGGCTCCGCCTCCCCGAGTCCGAAAGAGACCGGGAGTCTACCCACGGTTGGAATCGGCCTCCAGTATCAGACGATCCCGGTCTTTTGAGTGGCCCCGAGTAGGCTGCCGCTGTGTTCCGCGGACACCGTGTCGCCGCGGGGTGACGGCGGAAATGACAAGTTCGCTCGATCCGCTGGACCGCCCTGTTGGACGGCTGCTGCGCCTGGCCCAGGTCGCCGACCCGCAACAGGTCGTGGAGACGCTGTCGATGACGGTGGCCGAGCTCGGCGGTTCGGACGTGGTGCTGTATCTCGTCGACTACGACCAAACCCGGCTCAAGCCCCATCCGGACGTGTTGCCGCACGGGGAACGGCCGTCCATTGCGAGCATCGAGGGCTCGATGGCCGGACGGGCTTTCGTGTCTGGGCGCTCACTGGGCTCGAAACGTGACGATGGCTGGCACGTCTGGGTGCCGGTGAGTGAGCGGTCCCAGAAGCTCGGCGTGCTCTCGATGACCTTGCCGAGGTGGGACGAGCAGCTGGAGGAGTTCTGCGTCGAGCTCGGCATTGCTGCTGGGCATCTGGTGTCGACGGCCGATGCCTATACCGACCGGCTTTCGCGCCTCCGGCGGAGCAAGGAGATGTCGCTCCCCGCTGAGATGCAGTGGAGCATCCTCCCGCCGTTGACGTTCGCCGTGGAGGGAACCACGGTGGCTGGACTACTGGAACCCGCCTACGAGGTCGGCGGCGACTGTTTCGACTACAGCCTCAACGGCGATGTGCTGGATGTGGCCGTGTTCGACGCGATGGGCCACGGACTGCGTTCGGCCGCGCTGGGGTCACTTGCGGTTTCGGCGTACCGAAACAGCCGACGCACACATGAGGCGGCGGACGTGCGCACACTGCTCGCCGACATTGACGCGGTCATCGCCGACTACGCCGAAGGCGACTCGTTCGTCACGGGTCTGCTCGCGCAACTCGACATCACGTCCGGCCGCGTACGGTGGGCGGCCGCCGGCCATCCCACACCACTCCACGTACGGCGCGGCAGCACTCTCGCGCCTGTCGAGGCAGTGCCGACCGGGCCGCTCGGGCTCAGCCCTGTGATCGCGGGCTGGAGCGCGTACGACGTCGTGGAAACCACCCTGGAGCCCGGCGACGGGTTGCTGCTATACACGGACGGCGTGGTCGATGCTCAAGATCCCTATGGCGAACCCTTCGGCGACGACCGACTCCGTGACCTACTCGAACGCGAGTCGAGCTCTGGCCGCGAACCCGCCGAGGTGCTGCGCCGACTCGTCCACTCAGTGGTCGGCCACCACGGCACACGATTGCGCGACGACGCAAGCACCCTCTATCTGCGGTGGGACTCTGCTGCCCCGGTGCGCCGCTGACAGCTTGGAGTCCGGTAGCACGTGTGACGGCGGGAGACAGGGGTATTTGGCCTGCGGGGAACGAACCCGCCCCGCCCGGTCTCACCCTGGGCGGGGCGGGGCACGTTTTGCTCGGTCATCGGTTGCCCGTGGATCTACGCTTGGCGGCCTGATGCGTCACGGCATCGTGCTGCGCGGCCGAGGCGAAACGGGGGAGACCCATGGGGAGCGCTCCGCTGGCAAAGCCGGGGGGTGCCGTGGCGACGCGGTTGCCCAATCTCAACCTCTTGCTCTCGTACGACCGCAGCTGGTTGCGCGGAGATGTAGTCGCGGGAGTGACGGTCGCGGCATACCTGGTGCCGCAAGTGATGGCCTACGCGGAAGTGGCAGGGCTCCCGCCCGTCGTCGGGTTGTGGGCGGTCACGGGCTCACTTGTCGTGTACGCCGTTGTCGGGTCGTCCCGCCAGCTCTCGGTCGGGCCGGAATCCACCACCGCGCTGCTGACCGCGACGGCAATCGCTCCGTTGGCGGCAGGTGACCCTTCCCGGTACGCCGCACTGGCGGCCGCGCTCGCGTTCATCGTCGGCGGCCTGTGCATCGTGGCCTGGGCGGCTCGGCTCGGGTTCCTGGCCGATCTGCTCTCTAAGCCCGTCCTCGTGGGTTACATGGCAGGCGTCGCGGTGATCATGATCATCAGCCAGCTCCCGAAGATGATCGGCCTGTCCAGCGAGGGCGAGTCGGTGATCGACCAACTGAGGTCGTTCGTCGACCGCCTTGACCAGGCCCACGGTCCCACGCTGGTGCTCGGGGCGGCGGTTCTTGTCGTGCTGTTCGTTGGTTCGCGGCTGTTCCCGAAGGCGCCGATGCCGTTGATCGCGATGCTCCTCGCAGCAGCCGTCGTCGCTGTGTTCTCCCTGCAGGACCAAGGTATTCAGGTCGTCGGTGAGATCCCGGCGCGGTTGCCGACGCCCGGCCTGCCATCTGTCACGGCGACTGACCTGACCGAGCTCCTGCTGCCCGCGCTTGGTGTTTTGATCGTCGGCTACTCCGACAACGTTCTTACCGCCCGCGCGTTCGCCATCCGCAACGGATACGACATCGACGCGAACCAGGAGTTCCTGGCGTTGGGTGCCGCCAACATCGCGGCGGGCAGCATGCGCGGGTTTCCGGTCAGCAGCAGCGGCAGCCGGACGGTGATCGGTGATTCGCTGGGCAGCCGCAGCCAGCTCTACTCGTTGGTCGCGCTCGGTGTTGTCATCATCACGCTGCTGATCGGTCGGGACGTGCTGGCCTCGTTCCCCGATGCGGCATTGGGTGCACTCGTCATCTACGCGGCCGTGCGGCTCGTCGACGTCGCGGAGTTCCGCAGGCTCGCCAGCTTTCGCCGCAGCGAGTTCGTGCTCGCCATCGCCACCACTGCTGCGGTGCTGATTTTTGGCGTGCTGTACGGGGTCCTCGCCGCGGTCGGCCTGTCGATTCTCAACCTGCTGCGCCTGGTCGCTCGTGCCCACGACGGCATCCTCGGCTACGTACCTGGCGTCGCCGGCATGCACGACATCGACGACTATCCCAACGCACGGCTTGTCCCCGGTCTTGTCGTATACCGCTACGACGCGCCGCTGGTCTTCGTCAACGCCGAGAACTTCCGGCAGCGGGCACTCGCCGCGGTCGATGCCTCACCCACCCCGGTGCAGTGGTTCATCCTCAATGCCGAGGCCAACGTGGAAGTGGACATCACCGCGGTCGACGCCTTGGAGAACCTACGGGCAACGCTCGACGGGCGGGACATCGTCTTCGCGATGGCGCGCGTCAAGCAGGACCTCCGCGTCTACCTGGATGCTGCCGGGCTGGTTGGCCGGATCGGAGCCGACCGCATCTTCCCGACGATGCCCACCGCCGTAGAAGCTTTCGAGGCGTGGCGGTCTCGTAACGACCACTAGGGTGGCGGCGAAGGCATGCTTACCTGCTGTCGATTGCCCAAGTCCCCGGGGGTATTCGACGCTCAGCAGTCGGTTGGATCGCTAACCGAGAGCGAAAGCGCGGCCAGCGAGGCTTACTCGACGCGGGCCCGCTGTGCGGTGCTTGCGGCACTGGGGTTCTCGTAGATGCCGACGAGGCGGCCGTGGTCATCGAGCCCGTAGACAGCCGTGCCCGTGGCTCTCGGGACGTCAATTGGGGGAGGCTGACTCACGATTCCCCGCGCCAGAAGTGCGCGGCCAGGCTCCGGCGAAGTCGTCGCGGCGCGGCCAGGCAGGTTACGGTTCCATGGCACCCGCGGAACGTTTACCCATGCAAATCAGCAGGAGCCGGAGGTCTATCCCGTGCCCTCCGAGTTGTTCGCCGGTACTGTCCCAAGATCGAGACTCATCAGCACCAGCCGAGCGGGGAGCGTGACAGTGAGCGTCTACCGGGTGATCGATGTCGTGGGCACGAGCACAACCTCGTGGGAGGACGCGGCCGCGACTGCGATCAACACAGCGAGCACGTCGGTCCGCGATCTTCGGGTCGCGGAAGTCATCAAGCAAGACGTCCACATCGGGGACGGTGGTGAGCTCATCTACCGCACGAAGGTCCAGTTGTCCTTCAAGTACGAGGAGCAGTCCTAGTCAGGCGATATCACTCGTAGACGAGCTTCTGCGGCCCCGGAAATACCCACGACAGCGCGTCGCGCAGCCGGTCACGCCAGTTTTCCCAGTTGTGGCCGTCGCGCGCCTCGACGTAGCGCACCTGCGTCCCGGTCGACTCGAACGTCGTGACCATCGCGCGGTTGGGCACGATCAGCGGCTCGTAGATCCCGCACGACAGAAACATCCGGTCGGTGACCTTCCTCGGCCGCTCCCGATAGCGGTTGACGAACTTCACCACCGGGTCGAACACGGGTCCCCCGCCGTGGTCCTCGCCGATGTCGGTGAAGACGAACGAGCCGGACATGAGGACCATCGAGCCGTACGTTTTTGGGGAGCGGTACGCGGTCGAGAGCGATGCCACCGCACCGAAGCTCGAGCCGAGCAGGCACCGGCCGGACGGCTGGCCGATGAGCGGGAGCTCGGCCTCGAGCTTGGGCACGAGCTCGTTGGTGAGAAAGCGCGCATGCGCTGGTGAGTTTGCATACTCCACGAGCCGCTCGCCGGGGTCGGTGAAGGCAACCACCAGGTCCGCGACATCGAGGCGGTGGATGAGGTTGTCCAGAACCGTCTTCGCCGCCGCGTACTGCAGGAAGTCGGCGCCGTCGTGCACGACGAGCAGTGGGTACGAGGCGGTGCGGCGGAACCGCGCGGGCAGGTAGAGCGTGACGTGCGCGTCGCGGCCAAGCGCCCGGCTGCCGACGACGAGGTCTCTGAGCTCGCCAGGGCGGGCTTCCGGGTCGTGCTGGGTCCAGTCCGGCGTCACATAGCCGTGGCCAAAGCAGACCGAGGAGCTCCCCAGCGGGCTGTGCGACACGTGCGGGTTGAGCGGATCATTGAATCGCTCGTGGTGCTCGCCACGGCGGGTCTCGATCTGGTAGTTGATGCGAGAGCCCTCCGGCAACTCGATCACCACCGACCAGAGATCGCTGCCGTGAATCCGCCGCATCGGCAGCCGGCCGGGCAGGCCGAGCACCTGCTGCACGAGCCACACCTCGTCGGCCTCGCCGCGGTACAGGAACGTGCAGCGGCGACCCTCGATGATCGGCACCGCATGCTCGGCGAGGAACTTGTCGACGGCCACGGCGTCCAGCGGTCTGATGTCCTTGAGCCGGTTGATGGCAAGGCGCCTCGGGCTCATGCGACCGGCTCCAGCGTGGCCAGCCGGCCGTCCTCGCCCAGCACCCGCGTGCCTGCTGGCAGCGAACCGTCAGGCTCGAGGTCGACACGCATGCCCGCCTCGAGAACCAAGCAGCGCGCCGGCGCCACCCGCCGCGCCAACACCCCCATGCGCGTCCCGTCCGCCAGCCGCAGCCGTTGACGTGCGTGCGGCAGCGCGACAACTGACGTGACGACTCCGAGCCCGCCTTCGGCAAACTCAGGAGGGGACGGTTGGTTCGCCGCCCAATCGTGGAAGAGCAGCACCCGATCCGTCAGCGCCATCGCACCCGCGGACCACGCAATCACTGTCCCCGGCGACTGTGCGACCACGTCGAACAACTTGAGCACGTGCAGCAGCACGGCGACGTTCCCACCTGTTACGGCCAGGCCACCGGTTTGCTGCAAGATGCGCCGTACGGACTCGCGGTGCTCGGCCACCACGGGACGCTCCCCCGGAGTCCAGGCGGCGGCGAAGTCATCGTTCGCCCGGTCGACCCGCGCCAAGTGCTGCTCGTCGACGAGCCTGAGGGCCACCTCGGCGTCAGCCAGCACGGCAGCCTGGTTGCGCGGCCGTACGCCGGTCACGTCTGACAACGCGAGCACGGTTTCCATGGCGGCGTCCAGCCGTACGAGATACAGCCGCTGGAGCTCGTCACGTACAGCGCGGTGCTCGGTCTCCGCAGCCCGCAGCTCAGGATCGCGCTCCAGCACGTCCTGCCAGCGCTCGTACAACGCGAGGTTGGCGCCGCGACCGCCGAGCAGCCCGTCGAGCTCGGCGTCGTCGCGCTCCCGCTCCAGCCAGCCTGCCGTCACCGCGGCGATCGGCCCCTCGATCTCGAGCGAGCGGACCACTTTGTCGAGGGTCGGTCGGCGCTGCGGGCCGAGCAGGACGATCCGTGTCACGCGGCGTGCACGGAGACGGTACGGCCGACGTCGTCGAGCATGCCGCGCAGCACGTCGTAGTCAGGGTGGCGCAGGCGGACGTACGCATTGGCCATGTAGCCCGCCTCCACAGGTTGCGTCCCCGTCCCCGGCGACGGGAAGTGCGCGTCGATCACCCACTCCCCCACCCGACTCTGCACCTCGTCGACGCCGGAGTAACCCGTGATGTGCCCATCGCTCTCCGGTCGCAGCGCCACGATGCCGGCCGCCATCCGCCGCGACGGCCTCGACGCGACGTGGTCGTGCACGATCGCGTTGGCCCACTCCCGGTAGACATCGACGTCGTTGCCGGCGGAGTAGAGGTCCCACGCGCCCACACCCGGCGGCCGTGCTCCGATCTCGGAGAAGCGCAGACCCTTGGGGCCGAAGAACCACTCCATGTGAGTGGCGCTCGTCCCGATGCCCAGCGCCTCGATGACGCGGGCACCCATCTCGCGCAGCTCGGCATAATCGCCCACCGAGTCCACCCGGTTCGTGGCCACGAACTGGGGCGAGATCCACCGGATGCGCATCGCCTCGAGCACGTTGGGGAAGTAGTGCGACACGAAGTCCATCGCCACGTGCCCGTTCACGGACACCGTGTCGTAGAAGCCCTCGTGACCCTCGACGAACTCCTCCACCGCGATCGACTGCGCGCCCTGGGCGCCGAACAGGCCGAGCGCCGCGTCGAGCTGAGCCCGGTCGTCGACGCGGGTGGTGTCGAGGGCGCCGGCGCCCGTGCGCGGTTTGAGGATGAGCGGGTAGCCGACAGCATCGGCGAACGCGTACACGTCATCAGCGGTTTGTACGGCTGCCGAGGCGGCCGTCGGGACGCCGACCGCGCGCAGGGCTTCCTTCATCGAGGGCTTGTCGCGGCACAGCCAGGCCGTGCGGACCGACGTGCCGGGGATGGTGCAAGCCTCCCGCACCTGGGCCGCGGCCATCGTGTGCGCCTCGATCGTCGCCTCGAGCCCGTCGACCCAGACCTTGTCCTGGATCCAGCGCACCGTGTCGGTCATGACGCCCACGTCGACCACGCTGGGGACCTGGTGATAGTGCGCGAGCCAGCTCCTCAGCTCGTCGTCGAGCCAGTCGGCGGGCCGCTCACCGACCCCGATGACCGTGGCGCCGACCCCGGCGAGCGCGCGTACGAACTGGCGCTGGGTCGGCGGGAACGCGGGCTCGACGAACACTATGTTCACCTGCGCATGCTATCCACGCAGGCCGCCGCCGCGAGTAGCGTCCGGGCATGGTCGTCGCCGCGTTCGTCGCCCCCTACCTGCTCGAGGCCACCGAACGGTTCGTGGACACTGCGGCCCGGCTGCCCGATGTGCGCCTCGCCGTCATCACCGCCGAACCCTCCGACCGCCTCTCGCCGTCGCTGCGTGAGCACCTGCACGGGCATTGGCGGGTCGAGGACCCCCTCGACCCGCGCCAGATCGCCGAGGCGGTCAGTGGGCTGTCCGGGCAGCTGGGGCGGGTGGAGCGCCTCGTCGGCGCACTCGAACAGCTGCAGGTGCCGATGGCGCAGGTGCGCGAGGCGCTGGCCATCGAGGGCATGGACGTGAACACCGCCCGAAACGTACGGGACAAGGCGCGGATGAAGACCGTGCTTCGCGAGGCCGGCGTGCCGTGCGCGCGCCACCAGCTCGTGACCAACCCAGCGGAGGCAATCGCATTCGCAGAGGAAGTCGGATTCCCGCTGGTCGCGAAACCACCTGCCGGGGCGGGCGCGCAGGCGACCTACCGTCTCGACGACCCCGCCGCCCTCCACGGCTGGCTGGAGGCGGTCGCGCCGAGCCCGGAGGAGCCAAGCCTGCTCGAGGAGTTCCTGGTCGGCCAGGAGCACACGTTCGACAGCGTCACGATGGGTGGGGAGACGGTCTGGTCGTCGATCGCCGACTACATTCCGGCACCGCTGGAGGTGCTGCGCAACCCTTGGATGCAGTGGGTGGTGGTGCTGCCGCGCGAGCTCGGTCCCGCGTACGACGGCATCCGCGCGATCGGCCCCGACGCGCTGCGCGCCCTGGGTGTACGCGACGCCCTCACGCATATGGAATGGTTCCGCCGGGCCGACGGCTCGGTGGCGGTATCAGAAGTGGCGGCAAGACCGCCGGGGGCGCAGCTCACGTCGATGCACGGCTACGCGCACGACATCGACATGTACCGCGCGTGGGCCGAGCTCGTGATCCTGGGTCGATTCGACCCGCCGGAGCGAAAGTACGCCACCGGCACGGCCTACCTGCGTGGCCAGGGCCGCGGCCGCGTCCGAGCCGTACACGGGGTCGACGACGTGAACCGGCAGATCGGGCACCTCGTCGTCGAGGCCCGATTGCCGCAGGGAGGGCAGCCGTCGTCGTCGGGTTACGAGGGTGAGGGCTACATCATCGTCCGCGATCCCGACACCGAGGTCGTCCTCGATGCCCTGAAGCGCATCGTGACCGGCATCCGGGTCGAGCTCGTGGAGGCGCAGTGAACGTCGTCATGATCTCCCCCGGCTTCCCAGCCGAGATGGCCTACTTCACGCGCGGCCTCGCCGCCGTCGGAGCCACCGTCATCGGTGTCGGCGACCAACCGGTGTCGGCGCTGCCTCCTGCGGCGCGGGAGGGGCTCGCGCACTACGAGCAGGTCGACCTCTCCGACCAGGGCAAGGTGCTCGGCGCTCTGCACGGCCTCGCTGGCCACGCCCGTTTCGACCGAGTTGAGTGCCTGTGGGAGCCGTACATGATCCTCGCGGCGCGCATCCGCGAGTCGTTCGGCTTGCCCGGCATGACCGTCAACCAGACCGTGCCGTTCCGTGACAAGGAGCGGATGAAGCAGACCCTCGACGCCGCCGGCATCCGTACGCCATGGCACACGATGGCGAGCTCGTTGGCCGAGGTGTGGGCCGCGGCCGAGCGCGTCGGCTACCCGCTGATCGTCAAGCCGATCGCCGGCGCCGGCTCCGCAGACACCTTCCGCGTCGAGTCCGCCGACCAGCTCAACGAGGTGCTGCCGCTCATGCGGCACGTACCCGTCGTGAGCGTCGAGGAGTTCGTCGACGGCGAGGAGTTCACCTACGACACCATCTGCGCCGATGGCCAGGTCCTGTTCGAGCACATCATGTGGTACCGCCCGCGCCCCCTGCAGATGGCGCAGAACGAGTGGGTGAGCCCGGTCTCGATCTCGCTGCGCGATGTGTCAGTGGAACACCTGAAGGGCGGGCGGCAGATGGGTGCCGACGTGCTGCGAGCGCTCGACTTCCAGACCGGCTTCACGCACATGGAGTGGTACCGCAAGGCCGACGGCGAGGTCGTCTTCGGTGAGATCGGCGCCCGTCCCCCTGGGGCGCGTGTCGTGGACCTCATGAACTTCGCGACCGACGGCGACTGTTATGTGGGCTGGGCCGAGGCGGTGGTGCACGGCGGGCTCTCGCACCCGCTAGAACGGCGCTACAACGCCGGCGCCATCTTCAAGCGCGCCAAGGGCGTCGGTCGCATCACGCACATCGACGGGCTCGGACCGCTGCTCGAGCAGTACGGCGAGCACGTGGCCATGCTCGACCTGCTGCCGGTCGGCGCCCCTCGGCGGGACTGGCGCTCGACGGTGACCGGCGACGGCATGATCGTCGTCCGCCACCCGGAGCTGCAGCAGGTCATCGAGATGACCGAGCGGTTCGCCTCCGAACTCAACTTGTACGCGGGCTGACGTGGCCTTGTCGGATCCACGCGCGGCCGTTGCGACCGTGCTCCCATCGGTATACCGGGACCTGGTGGACCTCGTTGCAATTCCCTCGGTGTCCGCTGATCCGGCCGCCGTGGATGCCGTACGGGCGAGCGCTGCCGCTGTCGCGGCTCTGCTTAGCGCGGCGGGGCTCGAGGACGTCGAGGTGTTGGAGGCCGACGGCGGTCTGCCCGCCGTGGTCGGGCACCGGCCGGCCCCACCTGGCGCACCGACTGTCCTGCTGTATGCCCACCACGACGTGCAGCCGGCTGGTGACGTGGGCGAGTGGGCAAGCGACCCCTTCACCGCGACACTGCGCGACGGGCGGCTCTACGGGCGGGGTGCCGCGGACGACAAGGCCGGGATTGCCTTGCACCTGGCGGCACTCCGCGCCCTCGACGACGACCTGCAAGTCGGCGTGACGGTGTTCGTCGAAGGTGAAGAGGAGATCGGCTCGCCGAACCTCGGCCAACTGCTCGACCGCCATCGCGAGCGCCTCTCGGCAGACATCATCGTGCTCGCCGACTCCACGAACTGGCGCATCGGTGTGCCCGCCCTCACCACATCGCTGCGCGGTGGAGCCAGCGTCATCGTCGAAGTGCGGACGCTGCAGCATGCCGTGCACAGCGGGGTATACGGCGGACCGGTGCCGGACGCGCTCACCGCGCTCGCCCGGCTGCTCGCGACGCTGCACGATGACGACGGCACCGTGGCGGTTGCCGGGCTGAAGCACGGCACAGCAGACCCGCTCGACCTCACCGATGAACAGCTGCGTGGCGACGCCGGAGTGCTCGACGGCGTCCAGCTGCTCGGCACCGGGCCGCTGACGGCCCGGCTGTGGGCGGCGCCTGCGCTCGCCGTCGTCGGCGTCGACGCACCACGTGTCGACACATCGGCCCTGGTGCTGGTCCCGAGCGCCCGCGCTCGGCTCGTGCTCCGGATCAGCCCCGGGGACGATGCCGTACGGGCACAGGACGCGCTGGTCACCCACCTGCGCAACCACGCGCCCTGGGGAGCTCAGGTCGACGTGACCGCCGGGCGTGTTGTCGAGCCGTACGCCACCCGCAGCGATGGGCCGGCGCACGCGCTGGCCCGCTCCGCGATGGCAGAGGCCTGGGGCGTGCCCGCGGTCGACATCGGCGTCGGAGGCTCGATCGCGTTCATCGACATCTTCGCGCGGGCCTACCCGGACGCGGAGATCCTCGTGACCGGCATCGAGGATCCCGACACCCGCGCGCATGGCGCCAACGAGAGCCTGCACGTCGGTGAGTTCGAGCGGGCGTGCGTCGCCGAGGTGCTGTTCCTCCAGCGCTTGGGCGGCGACAGCTAGGGCGAGTGGAGCGATCAGCGTGGCAGGAGAACCCGGACCTGGTCTCTGATCTCCCGCAGGATGTCCTCGACGGTGCGCGAGATGTTCGTCGTGGCCGCCATGCTGAGGAACATGATCGCGGAGACGATGTGCGCGAGGGTGGCGGCGTCACGGGGGCGGATGCGGTCGTCGCGTCGCAACACGGCGGCGATCGCTTCCTCGGTCTGGATGGCCAGAGCGAGGGCGTCGCGGTGGTGGGGCTCTTCGGGGTCGCCGAAGACCATCTCTCGCAGGTAGGTGCGCCCGTTGTCGACCTGGGTGCGGTTGCACTCCACGACCGGACGGACGATCGCCATCACCGCGCCGAGCGCGTTGCGGATGCGCTCGGCGGCCGCCTTTCCCTCCTCGAGGGCATCGGCGTAGCCGGCGTTCTGCACGAGCAGGAGCAGCTCGCCCTTGGTCTTGGCGTAAAGAAACAGGGTGCCGGTGCCGATGTCGGCCTTGTCGGCGATTTGCTGCGTGGTGACGTCGTCGACACCGTGCTCGGAGAAGAGTTCAGCCGCGGCGGCGGTGATGCGTTCGAGCTTGGCCTGCTTGTTCCGCGCGCGCCGTCCGACCGGTGGGGTGGCCAGTGACATGGCGAGTGTCCTCCAGGAGCATGATCTGACTAGGCTCAGTTATGAGCATAGCTAGGGCTACGCCTGGTAGTGCGCGAGGAGCTTGGCCTTCTTTCACGTAGGTCAACGCTTCGGACACCTCGTACGCATGGACGGCGGAAGCGAACACCGACAGCCGGTCTGACGGCGTCGTGATCTGATCGCTATCGAAGAACGCCGCTCGCGCGGTTGCGTCTGTGAAGCCGAGGATCAGCGAGGCGTGGAACCGCTGGTCGGTGGGGTTGTCGTGCGCGACATTGGGTGTGTCCCAGAGCTTCTCGTTCCAGGGCATGAACACCTGGGTTCGCAGCTCTGTCAGCACGCCCGTGTTCGCGAGCGCGGGCACGAGCTCGTTGGTGATGTGCTTGCGAAACGGTCGGGTGCCGACGCCTTCTCGTCTCCTGAGGTAGATCAGGGCTCGAGCCCCCGTTGTCTCGCCGGGCCGGGCGACGTCGTACCAGCGGGCCGAGCGCGGCGGCCCGGCGTAGAGCAGGGTGCGCCGGAACACGTTCACTTCGTCTTTGTACGCGAGCCTGGTCTGCTTGCGGCCCCGCAACGGCGAGAGGGCGGAGGCGAACGTGACCTCGGCGACCCCGTCGATCCGGCGATCTACGGGAATGACCGTCTCGACACCGTGGATGGGGGGCCAGAGCCCGGGATTGGTTGCGGCGAGGTGGAGCTGCCGGTACTCGTCAATCCCCGGAGTTGCCGAGATGATCTTCGAGTGGGGGCCCTTCCAGTAGTCCATTCCCTGCTGACGCGGCTGATCGGCGCGCATCCACAGCAGGATCGACGACGCGAAGGACTTCTTCGTGTACGGAACCGTACTCGTCATGGCTTCGTCCTTTGGGTGAGTTCGGATGCCGGTCAGCGGGCGAGGAACGCGACGGCGACGGGGGCGAACTTGTCGTGGAACTGGAAGATGCCGCCGTGGCCGGAGTCGGGGTAGATGACCAGCTCGGACCCGTTAATGCGGCGCTGGAGGTCTTCGGAGAGGACCGAGGGCACCATGCGGTCGTTGTCGCCGTTGGCGATCAGGGTGGGCTGGGTGATCTTCGATAGATCTGTGGGCGCCGAGCGTCCCCACTTCTTGATCGCCTTCAGCTGCGCCTGGAACGCCTTCACTTTGATCTTCGCGTCACGGTCGACTCTGCGCTCCATGAGCCGCTCGACGAACGCCTTCGCGGCCCGCTTGCCGGTGGTGTTGCGGTTGAAGAACAGGAACTCCTTCGGGTCGGACCGGGTCAGGGTCGCCCGCAGCATGTCGTAGTAGGTAGTGCCGGCGACCTTGTCGATGTCCTTGCCGCCGGCTGGGCCGGTGCCGGTGAGGATCAGCTTGCGCACGAGGTCGGGGTGCTTGACCACGAGGGCCTGCGCAACCATGCCGCCCAAGGAGAAGGAGAAGATGTCGACCTTGTCGAAGCCGAGCGCCTTGATGAAGGTCACGGCATCATCGGCCATCGCCTCGACGCTGTCGGGAACCTCACCGGTGGAGGCACCGACGCCGCGGTTGTCGAAGGTGATGACGTGGTGGTCGGTGGCGATGGGGTCGACGATGCGGGGGTCCCAGTTGTCCAGGGTCGCGGCGAGGTGGACGAAGAAGACGACGGGAATCCCGCCGTTCGGTCCCAGCTCGCGGTAGGCGTAGGTGACGCCGCCGGCGTTGATCGTGCGGGCAGGCGCCTTGCGCATACGACGTGATGACAGGCTGGTTCGAGGTGTCGGCGGTGCTCATGACGGTTCTCCTTGTGGTCTGAGTTGGTGACTGAGGAGGGTGGGTGACATCCCGCGGACGACGGAACCCGAGTACACTCAATTATGAGTCGACTCAGTATCCTTGTCAAGGGAGGTCGTCAGAGGCGACCGCATGCCGATAGGGCGCCGCGAGCGGGCGAAGGAGGACAGGCGCGAACGGATCATGGCCGCCGCGCGGGAGCTCTTCGCCGAGCGTCGGCGGGGACACCACCCAGCAGATCGCCGGCCGCGTGATGTCGCGATCGGGCCCCTGTACGTCTACGCGACCACGAAGGGGAGCTGGTGATCATGGTGCAGAACGAGGAGCTTGTCGCCGCGATCGATGACGGCGTCGCCGCTGCAAATGCCGCCAGCGGGCAAAGCCCGCTTGAGGAGGTTCTGGCGTTCAGCCCCATGTTGACCTGCGTTCTAGACACGCCCGGGCCACACGCGTCGGCTACCGCGTCCGTCGCTAGGCCTCGCTGGGTTGGCGCTGCGCGGGCGCTGTCGTACGCGTCCCCGCGGGCTGGGTCGGCGACCCACATGCCCAGCAGCCCGCGGAAGTGCGCAATGAACCGGTCCTGCTCCTCGGCCGGATAGGTCGCACGCACCGTGTCGACCAGCAGCTTGTCGAACTCCGGGCCGGCCACCCAGTCGTGGACGACCTCCTCGAGGTTGCCGAGACGGCTCGCGCAGAAGTCCAGGTAACGGTCGGTCTCGAAGTAGCCGTCGGCGATCTTGCGGTAGGCCGCGAGCTTCTCGTCGTACGACAGATCCTCCCTGTCGGCCACCTCAAAGTAGCGGCGCATGTCGGCGTCCAGCCGTGGGCGTCGACCCGTGACAGTGCAGAACAGCGTCCACCGTACGAGCGCGGTCATCGCCCAGGGAAAGTAGTAGTGCAGCGACGTGATCGCGACGTCGGGGCAGGCGTTGGCGTAGTCGATGGGGTGCACCTGGTCGCCGAGCACGAGCGACTCGCACGAGTTGAACTCCCAGCGGAAGAAGGCGTTGACGACGCGGGAGATCGTGAGCACCTCCTCTCCAACGCTGGGGCTCAGGAAGTTGTGCGCCACCTCGTAGCGGTCGTGCATGGGCAGCTCCGGACGAAACTTCATCACCATCGTCTCCGCCCCGATGGAGAGCGACCGGGCGAACACGTCGTAGCCCTCGACCGACTTTTGCAGGTGCATCAGCCGTTGCCCTGACTCGTCGTAAGCGGCGTGCAGGTCGGCGCCGTTCTTGATGCGCGTCACGCCGACCCACGCGCCGCCGTCGTACGGCTTCATGAACAGCGGGTAGCCGATCGTCTCGGCGATGGCGTCGAGGTCGAACGACTGGTTGTAGCGCTCGGCGGTGTAGATGTACTTGTCGTGCTCGACGGGATGCTTGGACGGGACAAGGACAGTGTCGGGCACCTTGAAGCCAAGGCGGATCATCGCGCAGTAGGCCGCGTGCTTCTCCATCGACTGGAACGTGAACGGGCTGTTGAGCAGGTAGACGTCGTCCATGAGGGCGACCTTCTTCAGCCACTCTCGCGGGTGGTAGTACCAGTAGGCGAGCCGGTCGATCACCAGGTCGTACCGGGGCTTGGCGCGAAGATCGAACGGCTCGATCGTGATGCGCTCGACGTCGTACCCATGCTCGGTGCCGGCCGCATCCGTAACCGGACCGAGCCTGCGGATGATCGACTCGAAGGCCGAGGGCCAGTCGTCCTCGGTGCCGAGCAGCAGTCCGACCAGGTGCTTGTGCATGTGCGGCCTCCTCGTGCGGTAGCTCAGCAGAACCGGGGCAGGTAATGGCCGAACTGCTTGCGCCACCACGGCCAGTCGTGCGCGGAGTCGTGACCCCACAGCTCCAGCTCGTGCGGAATGCCCTTGTCGGCAAGGAGGCCCGCGAGCTCTTGGCTGCCGCGCAACGCCCCGGTGGTGTCCTCCCACATGCCCTGCCCGCAGACGAGGAGCAGGAAGACTTGTTGGCGCAGCCAGTCGAGGTGATCTCCGTGTAGGTTGCGAACGTAGTCGACTGGTGTGTTGAAGTAGGTCGCCTCGCCGCGCTCGCCCCACCCCGACCAGTTGGCCGGCTCATAGCTGCCGGACAGGCACAGGGCCTGCGGGAAGACGTGACCGTGCTTGAGCGTGAAGTTGGCGGCATGGAATGCGCCGAGACTGCAACCGGTAGTGAGAATGTCGGCGCGGCCGCCGCAGTCCTCGACGATCCACGGTGCGACCTGCTCGAGGATCCACGACTCGTACGCGCCATGCCGGCGGGCTCGCTCTTCGACCGGCTGGCTCTTGGCCGACCACGTCTGGGAGTCGAACGTGTCGACCGAGTAGATCTTGACCCGCCCCTCGTCCAACAGCGAGCCGACCACGTCGATCATGCCGCGTTCTTCGAAGTCCGTTGCGCGGCTGGCCTCGGCTCCGAACGAGAGCACCGGGCGACCCCAGTCGCCGTACACGACGACGTTGCCCGCGGCCCCGATCGCGGGCGACCACAGCTCGATGGTCCGTCGCGTCATGCCCAACCTCTCCGTCGCCGGGGTGGACCGATGCTAGCCGCCCTGAGTTGAGCCGGGGAGTGGCCACGTGTGGACGGGCTCGTTGCTGTGCATGTGGTCCATGTAGCGGTGAAGGACCTGACGCAGCGCCTCAGGCCGATCCAGCCCCTCCACCTCGTGCAGATGACGGAACATCGCCACCTGCCACTCCGCGCCATTCCTCCCGGTCAGGCACCGCTGCTCGATGATGCCGAGCAGACGGTCGCTGGCGGCCTCGTCCACACCCCACTGCCGCAGCCCCTCACGCGCCATGGGAAGCAATCGTCGGAGTACGAGCTCGGCGGCGCCCACGTCGCCGAGACCGGGCCAGTACTGCCGGGCGTTGATGCCCTCGCGAGCTCCCTGGTGGAAGTTCTCCTCGGCCGCCTGGAATGACATCTGGGTCCAGATCGGCCGGTCCGCGGTGGCGAGCACGCGGATGAGCCCGTAGTAGAAGGCGCCATTGGCGAGGATGTCCACCACGGTGGGTCCCGCGGGGAGCGTGCGGTTCTCCACCCGCAGATGCGGCCTGCCGTCGACGACGTCGTACACCGGACGGTTCCAGCGCCAGATCGTGCCATTGTGCAACCGCAGCTCGGCCAGCGCCGGTGTGCCGCCGCTGGCGAGTGTTGCCAGGGGGTCCTCGCCGTCGATGATCGGCAGCAGGGCCGGGAAGTAGCGCGCGTTCTCTTCGTACAGGTCGAAGACCGACGTGATCCAGCGCTCGCCGAACCAGACGCGGGGACGTACGCCCTGGGCCTTGAGCTCCGCCGACCGGGTGTCGGTGGCCTGCTCGAACAGCGGGATGCGGGTCTCCCGCCAGAGTTCCTTGCCGAGGAAAAACGGCGAGTTGGCGCCCAGCGCCATCTGGACCCCAGCGATGCACTGGGCGGCGTTCCAGTACATCGGGAAGTCGTCGGGGCTCACCTGCAGGTGGAACTGCACGCTCGTGCAGGCCGCCTCCGGTGTGATGGCGTCGGCACGGGTGGTCAGTTGCTCGGGGCCTGTGATGTCGAGGTAGAGATCCTCGCCGCGGGCCGCGAAAATCTGCTCGTTGAGCAATGCGTAGCGCGGGTTGGCGCTCAGGGTCTCCTCGACCAGGTGGTGCGGCGCCAACGTCGGCAGGATCCCGATCATCGCAATGCGGGCGCCGACCTCCCGCGCCTTGACGTCCGCCTCGTTGAGGATGGCCCGGACCTCGCGTTCGAGGTCGTCGACGAGCGCGCCGTCAAGGCGCTGCGGCCGAATGTTGATCTCGATGTTGAACTGCGCGACCTCGGTCTGGAAGGTCGGGTCGGCGATCTTCTCCAGCACGGCGGCGTTGCGCATCGTCGGGTAGCCCTGCTCGTCGACGAGGTTGAGCTCGATCTCCACGCCGGCCATCGGTTGCTCGAACTCGAACCGGGGCTCACCGAGCATCTGGGCTAGGGCGTCGAGGCAGCTCTGGACCTTCTCCCGGTAGCGGCGCCGGTCCTCACGGGTGAACTGCGTCTGATCCACTTCCTCGCCCATGGATGAAGTGTGGCCCCTGGGAGCCGTCACCAATAGTGGTGACACGGCGGGGCTGTCGAGGGTGGGCGCCTACTCCCCCGTTGCGCCGTCGATTGCCTCGCGGATCAGGTCGGCATGACCGTTGTGACGGGCGTACTCGTCGATCGTGTGGTTGAGGACCCAGCGCAGGGAACGCTGGCGGCCGGTGTCATTGGTGGATGCCCCGATAACGTCGAGCTGGCGCTCGGCCGTGATGCGGCGGGACTGCTCGACCTCCACGCGCCAAATCGCGAACGCCTTCTCGCCGGTGGCCGTCTCGAGGTCGTTGAAGTCCTCGTCGTCGTCATCGGTCTCGGTGTACAGGACGCCGGGGAACTGTCCCGCGATCACACCCTGGAAGTACCACCGCTCGACCCCGGCCAGGTGCCGCACTAGGCCGATCAGGGTGACGTTGGAGGTCGGCACCGCCCGGAGGCGCAGCTGCTCGTCAGAGAGCCCGGCGCACTTTCGGACAAGGACTCGGCGGTGAAAGTCGAGGAAGGTGGTGAGCAAGGTGCGCTCATCGGCCGTGGCGGGGAGCTCGAAGCGCTCGTCTTGCATTTGACGGCCTAGCTGCAGCACGCGCCGCCGCAACACCCGCCACCGGCGGAGCGTTGGGCTGCCGTGCCGGTCACAGCCACCGTCGACAACAACCGCACCGTGTCGCTGTGCCCGGCGGGGCAGATCGCCACGTCCCCTGAGGCCGCCATTGGGCGCGTGAGCTCGAACGTTGTCCCGCAGGCGCGGCAGCGGTAGTCGTAACGGGGCATGCCGCACAGGATACGGCCGCCCGCCCCGCCAAGAGTGGATCATCCGACATCGGCGGGCTCATGGGGCCGTGGTTGTCGGATCCTTCGCGGAGCCTGGGTGGTCTTGCGACCCATGCGCACCCAGAGTAGTTTCCTGTGCAACAACCTCCGGAGGGTCGCGTGGCAGCCGGATTGGTTTTCACGTACGACGGCGTCCCGCAACGGGCTGTCTTCGGCCTTGGGCATGATCGCGCGGCTGGGCGCCGAGCTGGAGCAGCTGTCGCTCACGCGGGTGATGTCGACGTGGCCCGCTTGCAACCGCTTCTAGAAGACGCCTACGCCGGCTGATGGCCGGCAGGAGGAGAGGCTTGAGATGAGCGAGTGGAACGTCATGACGTACGAGGGCAAGGACACGGCCCTGCGCGTCATCAGGAACGAAGCAGACGGCTTCATGGATCTCGCCGCACGCCCCGACACGTGGGAGGGCCCGACGGCATGCAGCGACTGGCAGGTCCGTGACATCGTCGGACACCTCGTCGACACGACCGAGAACTACTTCGAGCGGTTCGACGCGGCGCGATCGAGCACCGATGTCGGACCTGCGTACCCGCTGACTGGGATGTGGGAGCGCGCCGGAGAACAAGGCAGGAGCTTCCGCGAGGTCCCGCAGCCGGAGATGCTCGAGCGGCTGCAGAAGGACCGCGACCAGATGCTCGGCATCATCGAGGGTCTGACCGAGCAGGACTGGGGCGGCCTCGTCGTGCCGCACTTCTACATGGGCCCGCTGCCCGCCTTCTTCTACCCGGCTTTCCAGGTCATGGACTACGGCGTCCACTCCTGGGACATGCGCGATGGCACAGGGCGGGCGCATGGTCTCGACGGTGAAGCCGCCGATGTTCTCGTACCGTTCATGTTCGTGCTGTGGCAGGCAACGGCCAAGCCCACCCCCGATGAGGCAGACATTGGCGTGCGCGTCACAAGCGGGCCCAACGCCGGCGACACGCTCGTGCACGTTGGCCCCGACGGGATGTCGTACGAGCAAGGCGATCTGTCCGGCGTGGGCACGATCCTCGAGTTCGACCCGGGAAGCCTCGTTCTCACGGCATTCGGCAGGTGCAACGCCGGCACAGTGCGTGGCGACCGCGCGACCGCGGAGCGCTTCCTCAATATGTTCTTCCGGATCTGAGGTGACGGTGATGACGTCTCTTGACTACGAGAAGATCGCGGCTGAACGCGACCGGATCCGCGCGACCTACGTCGCACCCAAGGAGCAGCGTCCCGAGTCGTCCGCCCGAGGTGTCCACCACACGGCGCTCATCTGCTCGGACGTCGAGCGCACGGTGCGCTTCTATCAGGAGGTGCTCGAGTTTCCATTGACGGAGATCTTCGAGAACCGCGACTACAAGGGCTCCAACCACTTCTTCTTCGACATCGGCAATGGCAACCTGCTGGCGTTCTTCGACCTCCCCGGTCTCGACCTCGGACCGTACGCGGAGGTGCTCGGCGGCTTGCATCACATGGCCATCTCGGTCGAGCCGGAGCGGTGGGAACGGCTCAAGAGCAACCTCGACGCCGCCGGCGTCGACTACATGATGGAGAGCGGGTCGTCGATCTATTTCCGCGATCCCGACGGCGCGCGGCTCGAGCTCATCTCCGACCCACTTGGTGAGATGTACGGCAACGAGGTGCTCTGAGCGGTCACCGGCTCGTACCGTCGGCGAGGTCTACCTCGACGAGGTCGCTGAGGCCTGCGAAGTCGATGTTGAACAGGTCACGGACAACCACGCTGTCGTCCTGGATCAGGAAGACGGCGAGATCGGTGTAGACGCGACTGACGCACGCGACGCCCGTCAGCGGGTACGTGCACTCGGGCACGATCTTGGCCGTGCCGTCGCGCGACAACAGGGACATCATCACGAACGTCTGCTTGGCGCCAAGAGCGAGATCCATAGCGCCACCCACGGCCGGGATGTCGTCAGGGTTGCCGGTGTGCCAGTTGGCCAGGTCCCCCCTGGCCGACACCTGGTATGCGCCCAGCACGCAGATGTCGAGGTGACCGCCCCGCATCATCGCGAACGAGTCCGCATGGTGGAAGTACGACGCGCCAGGGAGCTCGGTGACCGGGACCTTGCCGGCGTTGATCAGGTCGAGGTCGATCTCGGCGCCATGCGCTTCGGGACCCATTCCGAGCATGCCGTTCTCGGTGTGCAGCAGGATTCCAGCGTCGTGGTCGAGGAAGTTCGAGACCTTGGTCGGTAGCCCAATGCCGAGGTTCACGAATGAGCCCGGCGGAATATCCGCAGCCACGAGACGTGCGAGCTCCTCGCGGCTGAGCCCGGTGATCACTGCCCCGTTCCTCCGACTCTGACGACGCGGTCGACGTAGATGCATGGGGTGATGACGTTTTCGGGGTCCAGGCCGCCGACTGGCACGATGTCCGTCACCTGCACGATGGTCGTTGTGGCAGCCGCGGCCATGATGGGCCCGAAGTTGCGCGCGGTCTTGCGGTAGATCAGGTTGCCCAGCTCGTCGCTGAGGTGTGCTCGGATGAGGGCAACGTCGGCGCGAATCGGGTGCTCCAACACGTACGGCTTGCCGTCGATCTCGCGGACCTCTTTGCCGGCCGCAAGCGGGGTGCCGTACCCGGTCGGCGTGAAGAACGCCCCGATGCCGGCCCCGGCGGCGCGGATGCGCTCGGCAAGGCTGCCCTGCGCGACGAGTTCGAGGTCGATCTCGCCGGCGCGGTACTTCTCGTCGAAGTGCCAAGAATCCGACTGTCGTGGGTACGAGCAGATGATCTTGCGAACTCTGCCTTCACGGATCAGCGCCGCCAGCCCACGGTCTCCATTGCCGGCGTTGTTGTTGACCACGGTCAAGTCGCCGGCACCCATGGCGATCAGTGCCTCGATGAGCTCCATCGGCTGACCTGCCGACCCGAAGCCACCGATCATCACCGTCGCCCCATCGTGGATGCCGGCGACGGCGTCCTCGGGCGTATCCACGACCAGGACCATGGCGATCATTCTGCCCACGCCTTGACCTGGAGTGCGCTCCAAGTGCCAGGGTGTTGGTACCCCGTATCCGACGAGAACGGACCAGCGACATGCACTATCGACCACTCGGCCGAACCGGAATGTCTGTGTCCGAGATCGGGTACGGCGCCTGGGGCATTGGCGGCGGTTGGGGCGCGCGGGAGGACGACGAGGCATTGGCTGCGCTCCACCGTGCGATCGACGCCGGCGTCACCTTCATCGACACCGCCTACGGGTACGGCAACGGGCACAGCGAGCGGCTCATCGGGTCCGTCATCGCCGAGCGCACCGATGAGGTTCACGTCGCGACCAAGATTCCGCCGCTCAACCGACGATGGCCGGCAGCGCACGACACCCCGGCCGTCGATGCCTTCCCGGCGCGGCACGTCCGTGAGATCACCGAAGAGAGCCTCAGGCGGCTCGGAGTCGACACCATCGATGTTCAGCAGTTCCACGTCTGGGCGCCGCGTTGGCTGCACGAGGGTGACTGGCGGGACGAGGTGCAGCGACTCAAGGACGAACACAAGATCCGTGCCTTCGGCGTCTCCATCAACGACCATGAGCCGGAGACCGCCGTGGAGCTCGCAGCATCCGGCGTCGTCGACACCCTGCAAGTGATCTACAACATCTTCGACCAGAGCCCCGAGGACGAGCTGCTGCCGGCGTGCCAGGAGCACGGCGTCGGTGTGGTCGTGCGAGTCCCCCTCGACGAAGGCGGCCTGACCGGGCGCATCACACCGGAGACCACGTTCGAGGACACCGACTGGCGGCGGAGCTACTTCCGCGGCGACCGCCCGAGGCAGGTCTTCGAGCATGCGAACGCGATCGTGGCCGACCTCGGCATCGAGCTCGATCAGCTGCCCGAGGTCGCCCTTCGTTTTGTGCTCAGCCATCCAGCCGTGTCGACAGTTATCCCGGGCATGCGCCGCGCTCAGAACGTTGACCGCAACGTCGCCGTCGCCGACGGTCGCCCGCTGCCTGCGGAGCAGATCGACCTCCTGCACAAGCACCGCTGGGTGCGGAACTTCTACGGCTGAGTTGACCCGGTAACCCGTCGTTCGCCCCGACGTCAGCCAGCCGTGGCTTGGCGGTCTTCCAGGTGCACAAGGGTTCGGCACCATGGCATCCGTTACCCGTGTCGCAACCCATCGCTCGGCACCTTCCGGGTCGCGGGTGTTGGCGTCGACGACGTGAACGGCTCGGACGGGCTGGCAGTGACCAACCGCGTCGTTGGCGACTACCGCGAGGGGCTGCTCGTCACCCACGACGAGCCCGAATCCGGCGCTGACGTCGACAACGACCGTGACCCGACGAACTTCTCGTACGTCCACTGGGGCGAGGTGGCCGATGCGCTCGGGCTGCAGGTCAGCACGCGGGCTGGGAACGACCCACGGCGGGGCTGACCACCCGAGTTGACCTCGGCAGTTCGCTCAGCGCAGAATGAGTCAATGGACGTTGAGCAAGATGGTCTGGAGCAGCGCGCCGCGCTGCACGCGGCGCTGGGCGATCCAGGGCGGCTAGCCCTGGTCGAGCGGTTGCTGCTGGGCGATGCGTCTCCTAGCGAGCTGGGCGACCTGCTGGGAATGCCGTCCAACCTGGTGGCGCACCATCTCAATGCCCTCGGACGGGTCGGGATGGTGGAGCGGATCCGTTCGGAAGGCGATGGCCGGCGCACCTACGTGACGCTCGTCCGATCGGCTGTGGCCGGCGTGTCCCCGCTCTCCGCTGCCCCGCCGCATCCGTCGCGGGTTGTGTTCGTGTGCAGCCACAACTCCGCTCGATCCCAGCTGGCGACTGCAATGTGGGGCCAACTGAGCGACATCCCTACCGCATCCGCCGGCACCCATCCGGCGCCGCGCGTGCATCCGCGTGCCGTTCGGGTGGCTCGACGGCACGGGCTCTCGCTGGCCGACGCACGCACCGCTCACGTGCAGGACGTCGTCGCCGCGGACGACCTGCTGGTCGCGGTGTGCGACAACGCGCACGAGGAGCTTCGGGGTGACCTGTCCCGGCTGCACTGGTCGGTTCCCGACCCCGTCCGCGTTGGAACCGACGCCGCGTTCGAACGGGCATTCAGCGAGATCGAGGAGCGCGTCGGCCGGCTGGCCGACGCAGTTGAGCAAGGAAAGGATCCGAAATGACGAGCGTTGACCAGCCCGGCGCAGTCGCAGCCGGCCAGCCGACGATCGACCAGCAGCTGGCGTTGCGCACGGCAGCCGCACAGCTCGCCGACGAGTTCAGCGGGACGTTCGGGCAGGAGACCATTCATCGGTTCCTGATCTCGTCCTACGACCAGTTCGCGTCCCGCGCACGATTCCCACACTTCCTCCCACTTATGGCTCAGAGGTTCGCGCGTCAGCGCCTCCGCGCGCTGGCCAAGGTCGAGGGACTACACAACGACGGCAAGCCGACAGTGCTCTTCCTGTGCGTACATAACGCCGGTCGCTCACAGATGGCCATGGGGTTCTTCGAGAACTTGGCCGGTGACGCAGCGGTCGCCTGGTCGGGTGGGTCGGAGCCCGGCAGCGAGATCAACCCTTCGGCAGTGGCTGCGATGCGTGAGCGCGGGATCGACATCTCACGAGAGTTTCCGAAGCCGTGGACCGACGAGATCGTCCGGGCGGCGGATGTCATTGTGACCATGGGCTGCGGTGACGCCTGCCCAGTGTTCCCCGGCAAGCGGTACGAGGACTGGGAGCTTCAGGACCCGGCCGGTCAGGACGTCAATGACGTGCGGCCGATCCGTGACGAGATCGAGCATCGGGTTCGCAAGCTGCTCGACGAGCTCGACGTCACACCAGTTGGTTAGTCGTGCACCTCGTCATCGTCGGTGGTAGCGATGCCGGAATCGCCGCCGCCCTACGCGCCCGCGAGCTCGACCCGGACGTCGAGGTCACCGTGCTCCTCGCGGACCGGTTCCCCAACTTCTCCGTGTGCGGCATCCCCTATCACGTGTCCGGCGAGGTGCCCGACTGGCGCAGTCTGGCGCACCGCACGGTCGACGACCTCCGCGCCCAAGGTCTACAACTGCTGCTGGACACGACAGCCTTGCAGATCGATGTCGCTTCAAAGGCGCTCGAGATCAAGGATCCGAGCGGGCGCTCGCAGGTGCTCACCTACGACGAGTTGCTGGTCTCCACCGGTGCGGTGCCGGTCACGCCACCGATCGAGGGGCTCTCTACGGGACACGTTGGGGTTCACCTGCTGCACGACATTGGCGACACGCTCGAGCTCATGCGTTTCATCGATGACCGCCGTCCACAGTCGGCGGTGATTGTCGGGGCGGGCTACATCGGCCTGGAGATGGCGGAGGCGCTCCGCATGCGCGGTCTGCTCGTGACCCAGGTCGAGGCCTTGCCACAGGTAC
The DNA here is from genome assembly GCA_963799425.1 of uncultured Actinomycetota bacterium. GTDB lineage: Bacteria > Actinomycetota > Actinomycetes > Jiangellales > Jiangellaceae > CAVWSM01. Next base: position 253,785 of record CAWCXA010000012.1, read on the forward strand.
TTCCGACTGTCGACCCCGAGCTGGGTGCGCTCGTCAAGGCCGAGCTCGAGCGTCACGAGGTCGACGTCATCACGGGCACCCAGGTCAAGGCCGTTGAAGGCGACGCGGATCGGCTTCGGGTGCTTGGCGAGCATGGATTCAGCCGCCTCGTCGACCTCGTGCTCGTGGTGGCCGGCGTGCGACCCAACACCCACCTCGCCTCAACAGCAGGCGTGGTGTTAGGGATGCGAGGGGCGATCGTCGTCGACGAGGACATGTCCACCGGGGTTCCGCATGTGTGGGCGGCCGGCGACTGCGTGGTCACGCACCACAGGCTGATGGGCGACTCTTACATCCCGCTCGGCACGACCGCGCACAAGCAGGGCCGGGTTGCCGGCGAGAACATGATCGGTGGGCATCGCGCGTTCGCCGGCAGCCTCGGCACTCAGGTGGTGAAGGTCTTCGACCTTGCCGCAGCACGCACGGGCATCCGCGACACCGAGGCGCGCTCCGCACGGTTCTCGCCGCTGACCGTTGCTTCCGCGGCCGACGACCACAAGGCCTACTACCCGGGCGCACACCGGATCCATATGAGATGGACTGCCGACACGAGGTCACGCCGACTGCTCGGCGCCCAGCTCGTCGGGCACAAGGACGCGTCCGTCGCCAAGCGCATCGACGTGGTAGCAACCGCGATCAGTGCGGGCCTGACGGTGGACGCGATCAGTGATCTCGACCTGTCCTACACGCCGCCGCTTGGCAGTCCCTGGGACGCAGTCCAGCTCGGAGCCCAGGCGTGGGAGCGAGCCGCCGGCTAGCCCTGTAGCGAAGGACATTGACGTTCGTCGATGGATGGGCGTAGAACGTACATATCGAAGTTCGTCTATGTCTGGAGTGGGCGTGTCGGATCTGCCTGTCGTCGTCATCGGTGCTGGCCCGGTCGGGCTAGCTGCCGCGTCCCATCTGGTCGAGCGCGGGATGCAGCCCCTCGTGCTCGAGGCCGGTGAGACCGTCGGCGCTTCGGTTCTTCGTTGGGGTCACGTGCGGGTGTTCTCTCCCTGGCGGTTCAACCTCGATCGGGCGGCGGCCCGCCTGCTGACCGGCATGCGCTGGACGCCGCCCGCACCAGGCGATCTGCCGACCGGCGCCGACTTGGTCGACGTGTACCTGCGCCCATTGGCCGACCACCCGAGCATCCGACCGCATGTGCGGCTTGGTGTCGAGGTCATTGCCGTGGCGCGCAACGGTGTCGACAAGGTCCGCGCGTCCGGCCGCGACAATCGGCCATTCGTCATCCGGTTTCGTGACCGCGATGGCGCGGAGTCCGAGATCCTTGCGCGCGCCGTCATCGACGCCTCCGGTACGTACGGCTCGCCCAACCCGCTTGGCGCCAACGGTCTCCCCGCGATCGGCGAGACGGCAGCGGCGGGCTGGGTCAGCGAGGCTATGCCCGACGTGCTCGGCGTGGACCGAGACCGTTTCGCCGGTCGGCGCGTGCTCGTCATCGGATCCGGTCACTCCGCGGCCAATACGCTTCTGGCACTGGCACAGCTCGCGAGCGACGTGCCCGAAACGCAGGTGCACTGGGCGATCCGCAGCGGCGACCCATCCCGGACCTACGGTGGCGGCGACGCGGACGAGCTGCCCGCCCGGGGCAGGCTCGGCGCCCGCTTGCGTGACTTGGTCACGTCGGGGCGGGTGACGCTGCATGCCGGGTTCCGCACGTCACGACTCGAGCCGCTGGCGGCCAAGCCGGAGGATGGGCCCCTGCGCGTCATCAGCCTCGACTCGGACGGCGTGGAGAGAGCGCTCGAGGTCGACGTCATCGTGTCCGCGACCGGCTTCCGGCCCGACTTCGGCCTCGCCCGCGAGCTGCGCCTCGACCTGGACCCGACGCTGGAATCCGTCCGGGCCCTCGCACCCCTGATCGATCCCAACAGTCACTCGTGTGGCACCGTGCGACCGCACGGCCACCGCGAGCTGGAGCAACCCGACAGCGGCTACTACGTCGTCGGCATGAAGAGCTATGGACGCGCACCGACATTTCTCATGGCCACCGGTTATGAGCAGGTGCGTTCGGTTGTTGCCGCACTAGCGGGCGACCTGGCGTCCGCCGACACTGTCGAGCTCGAGCTGCCAGCAACGGGTGTCTGTTCGACCAGTCTGACGCCTGTGTCGATTGGGCTTGCCACGGGCATCCAGGGCGAGCTCAGTGCCTTCCCGCTGGAGGACGTCAGCGCCAGCAACGGTGGGGGTTGCTGTGGGTGAGCTGACACAGTCTTTGCCGAGTGCACTGGCGTGCTGCGCACCAGTGACCAAGGCGGTCATCGGTGATGAGGAGGCCGAGCAGCTCGCGGTCATGCTCAAGGCCATAGCAGACCCCGTGCGCATCAGGCTGCTCTCGCTGATTTCCTCACACGATGGTGGGGAAGCCTGCGTGTGCGACCTCAACGACGCGTTCGCGCTGTCGCAGCCGACAATCAGCCACCACCTGAGGATCCTGCTCGATGCGGGGCTCGTCACGAGGGACAAGCGCGGGGTCTGGGCCTACTACCGCCTGGTCCCATCCGCGCTCAGCGCCTGTGCCGACCTGTTGACCCCCGCGGAGCCCGTTGCTCCGACGCGCCAGGGTCGGTGATCCGTCCTAGGGTGCTAGGCGGGTCACCGCGACTGGGGAGGAAGCATGGCCGCGTCGGACAAGCCCAACATCCTCGTTATCTGGGGAGACGACATCGGGATCACCAACCTCAGCTGCTACAGCGACGGTCTGATGGGCTACCGCACACCCAACATCGACCGCGTCGCCGACGAGGGGATGCGGTTCACCGACTCGTACGGTGAGCAGAGCTGCACGGCCGGGCGGTCGTCGTTCATCACTGGGCAGAGCGTGTTCCGCACCGGGCTGAGCAAGGTCGGGTTGCCTGGCTCTCCTATCGGGTTGAGCGCGGAGGACCCGACGATTGCCGACCTGTTGAAGGGCCAGGGCTACGCCACCGGACAGTTCGGTAAGAACCACCTTGGCGACCGCAACGAGTTCCTGCCGACGGTCCACGGTTTCGACGAGTTCTTCGGCAACCTCTATCACCTCAACGCCGAGGAGGACCCGGAGGACCCCGACTACCCGAGCAACTTCGGCTTCACCGACTTCAAGGAGCGCTTCGGCCCGCGCGGCGTGCTTCGGTGCACTGCGACGGAGGAAGACGACCCGACCGAGCATCCGCGTTGGGGGCGGGTCGGCAAGCAATCCATCGAGGACACCGGGCCGCTGACACGCAAGCGGATGGAGACCTGCGACGACGACTTCACGTCTGCCGCCGGCGACTTCATCAAGCGCCAACACGCTGCGGGCACTCCGTTCTTCTGCTGGGTCAACATGACGCACATGCACCTTCGCACGCACACCAAGCCGGAGAGCCTGGGACAGGCCGGGCGCTGGCAGTCCCCGTACCACGACACGATGATCGACCATGACAAGAACGTTGGTGAGCTGCTCGACCTGGTGGACGAGCTGGGGATCGCCGAGAACACGATCGTCATGTACGGCACGGACAACGGCCCGCACATGAATACCTGGCCTGACGGGGCCATGACGCCGTTCCGCAGCGAGAAGAACACCAACTGGGAGGGCGCCTTCCGCGTGCCGATGATCGTCCGCTGGCCCGGCAAGATCCCGTCGGGCGTCGTGTCGAACGAGATCGTTCAGCACCACGACTGGCTGCCGACATTCCTTGCTGCCGCCGGCGAACCCGACGTCGTCGACAAGCTCAAGCAGGGCCACGAAGCGGCCGGCAAGGCCTACAAGGTGTGCATCGACGGCTACAACCTGCTGCCGTATCTCACCGGGGAGGTCCAGGAGAGCCCGCGAAAGGGTTTCATCTACTTCAGCGACGACGGCGACCTTGTGGCACTTCGCTTCGACAACTGGAAGCTGGTCTTCATGGAGCAGCGCAGCCCCGGGACGCTGCAGCTGTGGGCCGAGCCGTTCACTACGCTCCGGACGCCGAAGATGTTCAACCTGCGCACCGACCCATTCGAGCGGGCAGACACGACCTCCAATACGTACTGGGACTGGTACATGAGCAGGGCATACATGATCTTGGCCGCCCAGTTCCTAGTCAGCGAGTTCCTCTCGACCTTCAAGGACTTCCCACCGCGTCAGAAGGCAGCGAGCTTCACGATCGACCAGGTGCTGGAGAAGATGCAGGAAGCCGCGAGCGGCGCCCACGACTGATGGCCGGTGACGTTGACATGGTCTGGGTGCCACCAGGCACCTTCCGCATGGGCTCGGACAAGCACTACCCCGAGGAGGCACCAGCGCACGAGGTGTCGGTTGACGGGTTCTGGATGGACCGCAGCCCGGTCACCAACCGGCTGTTCGCCACCTTCGTCGAAGACAGCGGGTACGTGACCCTGGCCGAGCGACCGCTCGATCCGGAACAGTTCCCGGGTGCGCCGCCCGAAAACCTCGTACCAGGTTCGCTGGTCTTCACCATGACGCGTGGCCCAGTCGACCTACGCCACCTCAACCAGTGGTGGACGTGGACGCCGGGCGCATCGTGGCAGCACCCGTACGGACCGCACAGCACCTTGCGAGGACGGCTGGAGCACCCAGTCGTACACGTCGCACTGGAGGACGTCGAGGCGTACGCGGCCTGGGCGGGGAAGTCGCTCCCGACCGAGGCCGAGTGGGAACGAGCGGCACGCGGCGGGGTGGACGGTGCGGATTACGTCTGGGGCGACTCCCCCGAGTCCCCCGGCGAGCAGCTCGCAAACTATTGGCACGGCGACTTCCCGTGGCGTTACGACGACGGGTACGGATCGACCTCAGCCGTCGGCTCGTACCCCTCGAACGGCTTTAGTCTTTTCGACATGGCCGGCAACGTCTGGGAATGGACGGCGGACTGGTGGACGGCACGTCATCCGGACGACGAGCCCGACCACTGTTGCGGGCCGGCCGACTCGCCCCGGGCAACCCTCGAGAGCCAGCTATGACCCCGCGCAACCTCAGTTCCGCATCCCGCGCCGGGTGGTCAAGGGCGGCTCCCACCTGTGTGCGGACAGCTATTGCATGCGGTACCGGCCCGCCGCCCGCCGGCCGCAGATGGTCGACACCGGGATGAGCCACATCGGCTTTCGCTGCATCAGCCGCCAGGAGTGACGTGCTCGCCGAACATACGCGGGACGCGGCCGCGACTTCCGCCGTACTCGGGTTCTTCGCCTCGGCATGGTTTAGCTGGGCGCAAGACTCGCCGCCACGGTCGTGGATCTGGGCCTTGATGACGGGCTCGATCGCTTCGCTGGTGGTCTGCGCCGCCGGTGCGTTGCTCACCTGGCAGCGGAGGGCCGACCCGACGGCCCTCGACGAGCAAAGCAGTCGGACCTTCGGCATCGTCGTCGGCATCGAGTTCGCCCTGGCTGGGATCGGCGCCGGAGTGCTGGCAGCCACCGGTCATGCGGACGTGATTGCCGCCTGGGTTGCCATCGTGGTTGGTGTGCACCTGTTTCCGCTGGCAGCCCTGTTCAACTACTCGTTCCTCTACGTCACCGCAGCCCTGGTCACGGTTGTCGGCATTGCTGCCGTGCCGATTGCCCGTTCCTCGTCGGTCGAAGTCAGCGCGGTGGTCGGTGCGGGTAGTGGAGTGGTGCTGCTCGCTACCGCTGTGTTCTCTCTGGGCGCGGTCATCACGGCCTCCCCCAGCTGATCAGAACCCGATCGCTTCCTCGACGAGCAGCACAGTGATGCGGCCAGGCATGATCTCGTGGCTCACCACGAGTTGCTTGCCGATGACGCTCGGCGACCCGTACGCCTCCCTCGCCCTGGCGTCCTCCAGCGGATAACTGTGGCGCTCGACGCGCTCGAACGCCATGTCGAGATCGACGACGACCTTCTGTGCCCCGACCACCCAGATCACCCGGGAGGCGCCGAACGCGTACGACGCAATCTGGCTGCCCGACGCCGAGGCGACCACGACGTGGCCGTCCTCGCTCACGGCATGAACGCTGCCGACGACAACGTCCATCGTGCTGACGTGGCGCCGGAACTCCTCCAGCTGCGTTGCCGGGTCGAGCGTCTCGGTCACGGTGCGGGTCGAGCGATAGCGGGTCGCGGCGCGAATGTCCGCGGCAACGCCGATCGTCTCCATCGTCTGCGAGGTGCTGTTGTAGACGAGTGCGCCATCCGGGATCAGTTGGTCGACCACGGTGCGCGCGTCCTGCCCAGTGCGGACGATTCGCGCGTCCATACCGCGAGCGATCAACGCGTCGGCCGTACGCTCGAGCCGAGCGCGGTCTGCCGGGATCGAGAAGGTGGGATCAGCCACGAGCGGCTGCGAGTTGTCGAGAGTGGTCACCGACGTGCTCCTGGTTCTCTTTGGTAACTGACACTACAATGAGAACCGACTTCGGCAGGCGCCCGCAAGACGGCACTTTGGCCCGCTTTGGGCACATGGAGGGAACCGTGACGACTACAGAACCCCGTGCTTGGCCACCGCCGCGCCCGGAGGAATGCGCTGCACGAGACGTCCTTGACCGGGTGGGCGATAAGTGGTCGGCACAGGTCATCGTCTATCTCGGCACTGGCACGGCGCGCCATATGGAGATCCGCCGGGCGATCGAAGGCGTCAGTCAGCGCATGCTCACGGTGACGTTGCGTGCTCTCGAGCGCGACGGCCTCATCGAGCGCCGCGTCTACCCGGTGATCCCGCCACGCGTCGAATACAGCCTCACCGAGCTCGGTTGCTCATTGCTCGACATCGTTCGCGCCCTCGTTGACTGGAGCGCCGATCACACCGGTGACATCCTGGCGGCGCGGCGGCGCTACGACGCCACTCAGGCGGCCATTGCCGCGGAGAACGGCGACCAAGAGTCCGCGACCGAGTCACAGCGCACTACCGTCAGGACATCGGTCACCATGGGCTAGAGGTGATCTGAGCCAGGGCTGGACCAGGCCCAGGACAATTCATCCACAACACGGGATCGAGCCTCGGCGGTGGCGATGTCGACTAGTGATCCTGGGCCAGGACTGCGTGGGCGACGCAGCGAGTGCGAGGCGCTGGATCGGCTGCTGTCCCAGGCGCGCGCGGGTCAGAGTCAGGTTCTGGTCTTGCGCGGCGAGGCGGGCGTCGGCAAGACCGCCTTGTTGGACTACCTGGCGCGGCACGCCTCGGGATGTCACGTCGTGCGCGTGACGGGCATCGAATCGGAGATGGAGCTCGCATTCGCCGGGCTGCAACAGCTCTGTGCACCCGTGCTGGACCACGTGGACCGCCTTCCCGGCCCGCAGCGCGACGCACTGTCAATTGCGGTCGGTCTGAGCAGCGGCAACCAGCCGGACCGCTTCCTCGTCGGCCTGGCGGTGCTCAGCCTGCTTGCGGAAGTAGCCGAAGCGGGCCCGCTGGTCTGTGTTGTAGACGATGCACAGTGGCTGGATCGAGTCTCCGTACAGACTCTGGCGTTCGTCGCGCATCGCCTGTTGGCCGAGCGGGTCGCGTTGGTGTTCGCGGTACGTGAGCCGATCGGTGACCAGGAATTGGCTGACCTACCTAGGCTCGCCGTCCGGGGGCTTGGTGACATTGACGCTCGCGCGCTGCTGGACTCGGTCATCCGCGGACCGTTGGACGAACAGGTGCGCGATCGGATCGTGGCTGAGACACGCGGAAACCCGCTCGCCCTGCTGGAACTGCCGCTCGGGCTGACGCCAGAGGAGTTGGCGGGTGGATTCGGACTGCCCGACACGACGCCGCTCGATAGCCGCATCGAAGCGGGCTACCGCCGGCGACTCGAACGGCTTCCGGTCGACACTCGGCGACTCCTGGTCACGTCAGCAGCTGAGCCGGTAGGCGACGTGACGTTGTTATGGCGGGCAATCGAGCGGCTCGGGATCCCAGCCGAGGCCGCGACCGCGGCCGAGGCTGCTGGCTTGATCGAGCTCGGTGCACGAGTCCGGTTCCGACATCCGCTCGTACGGTCCGCGGTCTACCGGTCTGCGACGCTGACGGAGCGGCGGGACGTACACCGCGCCTTGGCGGATGTCACTGATCCGGACCTCGACCCGGACCGCCGAGCCTGGCATCGCGCCCACGCGGCCGTAGGACCCGACGAGGCAGTGGCCGACATGCTGGCACGCTCCGCCGATCGGGCGCAGGGACGCGGCGGCCTCGCGGCCGCGGCCGCGTTCCTGGAGCGCGCGGCCGAGCTGACTCCCGACCCAGCCAAGCGCGGAGCGCGGTCGCTGGCCGCCGCAGAGGCGAAGTCGGACGCCGGCGCACCAGGGCCGGCGCTCGAACTCCTCGCCGCGGCGGAACTGGCACCGCTCGACGCACTGCAGCGCGCGCGGCTCGAGCGGCTGCGCGCCCAGCTGGCGTTCGTGCACGGGCGGGGCAGTGACGCGCTGCCCTTGCTTGTCGCCGCCGGGAGGCGGCTCGAGCCACTCGACGTCGAGTTTGGCACGTGAGACATATCTCGACGCCTTAGGAGCTGCGATCTTCGCCGGCCGTCTCGGCGTCGACCGAGAGCTGCGGGAAGCAGCCGCGGTCATTCTTGCTGCGCCCCGCGCCAGAGCCGCCGCGATGTGTCGATCTTCTGCTTGATGGTTTGGCGATCCGCTTCACCGACGGCTACGCGGCAGCCCTCCCACCACTCAAGCGAGCGCTGAGACGAATTCGGGCTGGAGCACGGGGATAGGCACGGAGGACTGCGCTGGCTCTGGGTGGCGTGGCCTGTTGCCAACGAGTTGTGGGACGACGACGCGTGGCACGAGCTGACCACCCGGGCGGTCTTGGTCGCACGTCACCAGGGCGCACTCACGGTCCTCCCGATCGCGTTGCTCTACCGGGCCGGCGTCCACGTCTGCGCCGGCGAGTTCGCGGCGGCATCGGTGCTGGTCGAGGAGGCCACGGCGATCAACGAGGTGGTCGGTGTCACGCCTGTCACCTATATCGCTGCGGTGCTCGCCGCCCACCGTGGCCAGGAAGCCTTGGCGTCTAAGTTGATCGAGTCCGGCATCGCAGACGCGACTGCTCTGGGTGTCGGTCGGATGATCGCGCTCGCGGAATACGCAAGGGCGGTGCTCTACAACGGGCTCGGCCGCTACGAGGACGCGCTCGCGGCTGCCCAACGCGCCTGCGAGAGCGAGGACCTAGGACTGATCGGCTGGTCGCTCACCGAGCTCGTCGAGGCGGCCGCCCGAAGTGGTCGGCCGGACATCGCCGCCCCCGCGCTGCAGCGACTCGAGGACAGGACCACGGCGGCCGGCACGGATTGGGCGCTCGGGATGCAGGCCCGATCGCGGGCATTGGTCAGCCACGGCGGCGAAGCCGAGGCGCTCTACCGCGAGGCCCTCAAGCGGCTCGCCAATGACCGCCTGGCCGTGTTCCTGGCGCGCGCTCAGCTCCTGTACGGCGAGTGGTTGCGGCGGGAGGGTCGGCGAGTCGATGCGCGCGAGCAGCTGCGCGCGGCCCACCAACGCTTCAGTCAGATGGGCGCCGACGGGTTCGCCGAGCGTGCCCGACGGGAGCTGTCTGCCACCGGCGAGACGGTGCGCAAACGTACGTTCGAGACGGTCGACGAGCTGACTGCGCAGGAGACGCAGATCGCCCAGCTTGCCGTCGAGGGTCATTCCAACTCGGAGATCGGCGCCGAGCTGTTCATCAGCCCGCGGACGGTCGAGTGGCACCTGCACAAGGTGTTCACGAAGCTCGGCATCAGCTCCCGCCGAGAGCTCCGTCGGGCACTGCCCGGAGCTCGACGGACCGGTGTCCCGGCCTAGGCGTCGAGGCGCACGATCTCGACGCGCCTGTTCTGGCTGCGGTTCTGCTCGCTGTCGTTGGGCACAACGGGTTGCGTCTCACCGAGTCCGGTGGCTTCCACGGTGATCGGAGCATCGGCCAAGTACGACCGAAGCACGTCGGCGACCGCGTCCGCCCGCTGCTGTGACAGTGCGATGCCATCACCCGGGCCGACGTCGGCGGCGTGCCCGCGTACGGAGACCCGGCCTGGACCGGACTGGCGCAGCTGGTCGGCAATGGTCGCAATGAGTTGTGCGGCCTCCGGTCGGAGCTGCGCGCTGTCGCGGTCGAACAGCACGGTCTCCGAGATCCGGATCGCCTGGCCCCCAACTACGGGTATGGACGCAACACCCGACGGCGTGGTCTCGGGCGGCAGCACCGGCACCGGGGACTCCGGCACGGAGGGGACGGCGGACGACTGAACTAGTGTCTGACTCTGCACAGGCAGGGCCGTTGACGCGGGGTCCTCGTCGCTTCCCAACAATGGCATCGCAATCCACGTTGCAACCCCGACTGCAGCGGCGCCCAAGGTCGCGGCCGCAAGCCACACCCAGCGGCGCGACGGCTTGACCGGGACTAGCGGCTCGGCCACCCGAATCGTCGCGTCGGCCTCGGTGACGGGGTCGAAGCGGGCCCGGGCGAGGTCGGATCGCACGCTGTGCGGGGGCAGACCCTTCGACGCGTTCCACTGCGCCCGAAACGCCGGCAGGTCGACGTTGACCCACGCCGCGACAACCTGCCCGCCACTGACCTCATACGCGAGCTGTGCGGTGCCGACCAGCCAGGCCGCGGACTGCGCCTTGCTCGAGCGCAGCGCGACCACTGCCATGTCGCTGCCCCGCGGGCCCGCCACCATCGTGTCGCCGACCTGGTACCGGCTCTCCTCGCACAGCTCGAACAACTTTGTCAGCTGTGTGATGAGAGACCCATGGTCCGTGACCCCCAGATCTGGTGCGTGGACCACCAGCAACGGGCTGCACAGCCGCGCCACGGCGTCGACGTCACGACGCTTGAGTGCGTCGGCCATTTGCCGCGTGACTCGGAGGGTCTCGTCTGCCAGCTCATCAAGTCGGCCGTGGCTCTCCTGGGATGGACTCTCGTCGGCGCCGCGAATCACCACGACAGCCCCTCCCCGAATCCCTCTCCGCCCTTTCAGCAGCCCCCACGGCGGTCAATCAGTACGTACCACACAGTCAAGCAGAACGGGAGGGCAAGGTGCTGGCTCCGGGTCAGGTCCGTGCAGGCGTCACCTCCCGGCGAAGGTCGCCAAACCGTCGGCCAGCGGACCGACCGCGAGTGCCGGAAGGTAGGACAGCCCGCCGACCAGGATCACCACGCCTATAAGCATGATGACGAACGTGGCGCTGTGCGTGGGCAGGACGGCGGCGGACTTGAATTCCCTTGGTTGCTGAGCGGCGAAGGCTCCGGCGAGACCAAGCAGCAGCAGCAGCGGGAGGAACCGGCCGAACAGCATGGCGATCGCCAGGCCGTTGTTGTAGAAGTCGCTGTTGCTCGTGATGCCGGCGAAGGCGCTGCCGTTGGTGGCCGTCGCCGAGATGAACGCATAGAACGCCTCGGAGAAGCCATGCGGGCCTTGGTCCTGCAAAAGATCACGATTGCCGTCGATGCCTACGGCAAGAGCCGTTCCGGTGAGGATGAGGGCAGGCGCGACGATGAGATACAAGGCGACCAGGACGAGCTCGCGCCGCCCGATCGTCTTGCCCAGTAACGTCGGTGTTCGCCCGGTCATCAGCCCGGCCAAGAAGACGGCGACCATCGCCAGGACGAGCAACCCGGCAAGCCCGGTGCCGATGCCACCCGGGGTGACCTCACCGACCAGCATGTTGAACATCAGCATGCCGCCGCCGAGCCCCGTGAACGAGTCATGAGATGAGTTCAGCGCGCCGTCGGAAGTCGATGTCGACGCGGTGGCAAACAGCGCTGATGCGGGCACACCGATCCGCGTCTCCTTGCCCTCGAACGAAGCGCCCACGGCCTCCGGGACGGTGCCGCGGTGGGCAACCTCGGCGGCCGTGGTCGCGGCGAGCGACGCGCAGAACAGCAGCGCCATTGTCGCGACGACGGCGTACCCCTGCCGCTTGTCCCCGACCATGCGGCCGTACGTGCGAGGCAAGCTGGCCGGCACGACGAGCATCAGGATGACCGAGACGACGTTTGAGAACGGAGTCGGGTTCTCATACGGGTGCGCGGATGTGGCGTTGAAGAAGCCGCCGCCGTCACCACTCATGACCTTGATCGGCTCGTACGACGCGATGGGCCCGACCGGGATCGTCTGGCTCGCACCCGACAGGCCGGCGGTGACGGTGTCTGAGCCGAAGCTCTGTACAACGCCAGTGGCAAGAAAGATCAACGCGCCGACCGCGGCGAGCGGCAGGAGGATGCGAATGACGCCGCGAGTCAGGTCGGCCCAGAAGTTGCCGACGCGTCCGGTGCCGCGGCTTGTCAGGCCACGGATGAGGGCGATGAGCACGGCTAGGCCGACAACAGCAGACAGGAACGCCTGGACCGCGATGCCAGCCATCTGCACCAAGTGGCCCAGCGCGGACTCACCCGCGTAGGACTGCCAGCTCGTGTTGGTCGCGAACGACACAGCAGTGTTGAAGGCCTGTCCCGTCGGCATGGCTGGCATGTCTCGGGACAGCGGCAAGAACGGCTGGAGCCGGAGCAATGCGTACAACCCCAGTACGGAGACGACCGAGAAGCCCAGCAGCGACATGCCGTACTGGAGCGGCCGTTGGTCTGCATCCGGGTCAACCCGGGCCACCCGATAGATCAGGCGTTCGACGCGCCAATGGGTGCGGCTCGTGAACGTCTTCCACATCCAGTCGCCGAGCGGAATGTGCACGGCGGCCAGGACGGCCAGCACTACGCCGACCTGTATCCAGCCGGTCACGCGGGCACGCCTGTATCAGGAGGGGTGTGTGAGTGACGCACGACGAATTACTACGCCCGGTGCCGTGGCCGCTCCTGCCCTACTGCCGCGTCCTTGACCTCACCGCCCGCGATCCTGACAGCATCTTGACGCGGCCGCGGCCCGCCTCCCACGATCACAACCACTTGACGCGCTTGAACACCACGTAGAGGGCCGCGGCAATCATTGCCATCACGATCAACGCGAGTGGATAGCCGAATCGCCAACCCAATTCCGGCATATGCTCGAAGTTCATCCCATAAATGGTGCCGATCAAGGCCGGGGCGAACAGGATGGCTGCCCACGCCGAGATCTTCTTGATCTCCTCGTTCTGCGCGTAGCTCGCCTCAGTGAGCTTCTGCACCTCCTCGTTGTGCTTCTGACCCACCAAGGTGGACTTGATGACGAGGACGCTCGAGTAGAAGTCTATGACTCCCTGGAGGTAGGCGAGCTCACCGTCGGCCACGTCGCGGACAAGGTCGAACTGGCGCGCGCTGTCAGACACGAATCGGTGGCCCGCGGGCGAAATGCCGGTAAGGCTGGTCATGCTCCCGTAGATCGTCCCGCTGTGCGCACCCATAGTGCGAGTGGCAAGCAGCTGATGGCGCGCCCGGTAAAGCTCATCGAGGAACTCCTCCGGGTCGCCGACGTCGCCACCTGTGACCCGTTGCTCGAGCGCCCACACATCCTTGGTCGCCATCTCTATGAAGTCCTCCTGCTCACGGGTCAGGACAGAGACGATGGCATGGGACAGCTCAAACGGTGTTGCGGGGCGCAGACGCCCAGCCTCGATCCGCTCTTGGACGGCACCGGTTTCGCGCAGAGCCACGGCCGGATCGACCGCCGGATTGATCGGGCCGTGCACTGTCACCAGATAGTGCTTGCCGATGAACTGGTCGAGCTCGATGTAGTGCACGTGGCCGCGTCTCCCACGCTCCGGTGCATGCAGGACGACGAACACGTGATCACTGTAGGCATGCATCTTCGGCACGCGGTTGCGCTCGGTGGCATCCCTGATCGCCAGCGGATGGAAATGGAAAACCTCCGTCAATACTCGTACTGCCTCGTCGTCTGGCTCAGCAATGTCAACCCATACCACGCCCTGCTCGCTCTCGAGCAACGCCTTGAGATCCTCGACGGGACGTCGCTCAACGCCATCTTCAGTGACCAGGAGTACGTCCATCTCCACTCACTTTCCTCAACTCGATACCCGCCGATCGGCCCGTCGCTTCCGAAGCAGCCGAAGAGACTCGCGCGTGGTCATGGTCGGCGCAGGAACTCGGTGATCACCGTCAGGCAGGTGTCGTCGTTCTCCAGGTGCGGCAGGTGCGCGACGCTTGACAGCTCGAGCAGCCGTGCATCCGGAATCCGCTCCGCCATGCCCTGACAGACGGGCAGCTGGTCGGGCAGGTCCAGCTCGCCGGACATCACCAGCGTCGGGACGGAGATAAGGTGGAGCCGCTCCCACGCCGGCTCCGGTCGGATCTGCTCGCCGGGGTTCTCATTCGCAAGCGCGCTGCCGTTCATCTCCAGGAACAGCGCGCGCGCCTGGCCGTCGACTCGACCCTCCGGCGACGTCGGCCCATCCAGCCACAGCCACGCCTCCAGGCGGTTGGCCTCGGTCAGATCGTTCGCCTCCTCGGCGGCCTCCAGCCTCTTCAGCAGCGCGTTAGCCGGCTCCGGGTAGGTCTCGAGCCACGGTGCATCGCCCGACACGGACGGCGCGATGAGCGCAAGCCGGGACACTCGCCCCGGATGCTCCAGCGCCAGGTCGATCGCCGCGCCTCCGCCGCTCGAGCAACCCACAACAGCTGCCTGCTCGACACCAACCGCGTCGAGGACGGCGATGGCGTCGGCGATCTTCGAGTAAGGCTCTGGCGTGTAGGTCGTCTCGCCGTACCCGCGCTGGTCGTAGGAGATGACCTGATGGTCCGGCGCGAGCCGCTCGCTGAGGTGACCCCAGCTGCGCCGGTCATTGACCCCGGCGTGGATAAGCAACACCGGGTCTCCGGTGCCTATCGATGAATAGGCCAGTCTGGCCTGTCCCGAAGTCGTGAACACCAGGACATGCTCCCAGAGCCGTTTGCGCGGCAGGGGACCAAGGTCCTGCCGATCTGGGTCCGTCCGCCCTCGATGCTTGGTGGCGCTGGTCAGGATTAGACGTAGAGCACGCCGACGCCGGTAATGCGCCCGGCCTTGAGGTCGTCCAATGCCCGGTCCGCCGCGGTGAATGCGTACGGCGTGACTTCGATGCGCAACCGATGCCGCGCGGCGAGATCGAGCAGCTCCTTGCCGTCCTGGCGGGTGTTGGCCGTGACGCTGCGGACTTGCCGCTCACGGAACAGATGCTGCTCGTAGTCCAGCGGCGGAATCTGCGACAAGTGGATGCCGGCGATGCTGAGCGTCCCGCCACGGTCCAGAGCCGTCAGCGCCACCGGCACGAGATCACCAACCGGGGCGTACAGGATCGCCGAGTCCAACGGCTCGGGCGGCATGTCGTACGCGCCACCCGCCGACGCGGCACCCAGCTGCAGCGCAAGTCGCTGGGCCGCCTCACCTCGCGTCAACACGTGCACAGTCGCGCCTTCTGCGACCGCCAGCTGTGCCGTGAGGTGCGCCGACGCTCCGTACCCGTACAACCCCAGACGACCACCGGCGGGCAGCTCCGCTCGGCGCAGCGCCCTATAGCCGATGATCCCCGCACACAGCAGCGGCGCCGCCGCCATGTCGTCGTACTCGTCGGGCAGTGTGTGCGCGTAAGCCGCGGGGACTGTGACGAACTCGGCGTACCCGCCATCGGCGTCCCAGCCCGTGTAGGTCGACTCGGGGCACAGGTTCTCCCGGCCGCTGAGGCACCACTTGCAGTGTCCGCAGGTGTGCCGCAGCCAAGCGACACCGACGCGGCGGCCGGTGTGCCATTCCGGGCCGACCGCCGCCCCGCTTGCCACGACCTCACCGACAACCTCGTGACCGGGCACGACCGGCGACTTGTGTGGTGGCAGGTCGAAGTCCCGTACGTGCAGATCGGTGCGGCACACACCGCAGGCGCGCACCCGCACCAGGAGCTCGTCGGGCGCCGGCTCCGGAACCGGCAGCTCCGTCTGAACCAGTCGTCCGGCAGACTGCACCTGCCAGGCAAGCATGTTCGCCACCCATCGATGATCCGTCGATTTGCCGACATCGGCCAGGGGTCGGCCCGGAGGCCCTACCTCGAAGCCCGCAGCGTCGCGCGCCGCTCAAGTGCTGCACCCCATGCGGTCGCACGCTTGGTCTCGCCGCTGAGCAGGTGATTCGTCGGCGCTACCAGAAAGCTCTCTGGCGGGACGACCAGGCGGAAGCCGAGCCGGTTCAAGCGCCGCGCGATTCCCCTCGCCGCGGATCCGGTGAAGAACATCGGCTTGTCGATGCGCGTGTCGAACGCGGCCGCAAGCCGTCCATGGCCGACGCCCAGTTCGCCTAGCAACTCCCGCAGTCCAGGATCGATGGTCATGCCGGCGAACGTGTTGGCAGTGTCCTCCGCCGCGGTCTTTCGCGTCGCGGAGCGCGACATCCCGTGTATGTGCGTTGGGCCACCCACCAGGAGTAGGTCGACCTCAGCCACCTCCGCCGCCGACACCTTCGACACGGGCTGGGCGTCGACCGTCATGCCCCGCATGCGCAGGGATGCAGCTATCGCCTCCGCGATCGCCGCAGTGTTGCCATACATCGACTCGTAAACCACAAGCGCTCTCATGAGCCTCTCCTCCCCATCCGCCTCGACTCTGCCCTCAACCGCCAGCCCGGCGCAGCGGTCGAAGGTCCTGTCGCCGTGGGCTGTCACGCCCGGCATTAGCGTGTCCCTCGGCGGCGCGCCGCCTGGGAGGACACGTGAACGCCCGCGCACGCGGAGGCTCGGCCGCGGCCTGGCTGCTGGTCGTCGCCGTCGGTCTGGCTTTTTCCGATGCGTCGATCGTTGCGCTCGCACTGCCACGCCTCTACGGCGAGTTCGACACCACGATCGTGGGCGTCTCATGGGTGTTGACGGCGTACGCCGTCGTAGTCGCAGTCTTCGCGGCCGCTCTGGCGTTCACGTACCGCTGGATTCGCCCGATCGTCATGGTGGGTGTCGGGCTCGTCCTGTTTGCGGGCGCATCGCTGATGTGCGGCACCGCCGACTCGCTCACCGCGCTCATGGTCGGGCGGTGCCTTCAGGGCGCCGGTGCGGCGCTGTTGCTCACTGGATCGCTGCCGCTGCTGACCACGCTTGTCGGTGCCCACCGCGGCCGCACGGCGTGGAGTCTCGCGGCCACCATCGGGCTTGCCACCGGGCCCGCTCTTGGTGGTCTGCTGACGCAGGCGTTCGACTGGCGCTCCATCTTTCTGGTGCAGGCTCCGGTAGCTGTCTTGGCATTGGCAGTGGTCGCGATCCCTGAGGCGCGCGCAGCGAGCGAGTCGGCTCCGACACAACCGCCGCGCCTGTTGCCGGCAGCCGGGCTGCTGCTCCTGTCCGGCGCGCTCGTCGGTGCGCTGTTCCTGAGCGTGCTGCTTGTCATCGAGGTGTGGCGTCGATCTCCAGTGGCAGGAGCGGTCATCGTGACGGCGTTGCCGGTGGGAATGCTCTTGGTGCGCGTGCCGGCGCGCTACGTGTCGCCCGTCGTACGCATCGTCGCGGGCGCCCTGCTCCTGGGCTCGGGGCTGCTGACACTGGCTCGACTTCCAGAGGTAAGTCCGGCCTGGGCAGCAGCGGCGTTGGCCTTCTGCGGTGTCGGTCTGGGCCTGCTGGCAGCAGTGTTCGACCCCGCAGCAGTCGGTGAGACTGGTGGGCTGATGCGCGACGGGGCGCTGTCGGTCGCCGCGCGCCACGCTGGCCTGGTGCTCGGCCTCGGGCTCATCGCGCCCGTGCTGGCCGGGTCCTTGGACGCCGCGGTGGAGCGCTCGGCGCTCGCCGGCACTGGAGTCGTTCTCGACGCTCGGATCCCGATCAGGGAGAAGGTCAATATCGCGTTCGGCGTGCGGGACGCCCTCGAGGTCGCCGAGCGGGGTGCGGTGCCCGACATCGAAGCCCTGGTCGCCGAGGCCAGCGACAACTCCCCCGACGCGATCCCGGTCGGGCGCGACGTCTCCGATCGCGTCGAGGCCATCTTGACGAGGTCGTTCCGCTCCGGGTTCACAGTTGCGGCTGTGCTCGGGTTCGCGACCGTGATACCAGGACTACTGGTGGTGTGGCAGGGCCGGCGCCGCGAGGGGAAGGTCGAATCGGCAACGCCTCCCGTTCGCCCGTACGCCTCCACGACCAGCCGGATTGCGACCGCCGGGATCGGAGTGATCGTCCTCGGCGCCGGCAGCGTACTGGTTGCGGCGGAGGCAGCCGGTGCTAGCGATTTCGGGACCTACGTCGAGGCGGACGCGTGTTCGGCTGGCCCCGATCCATTCCCAGGCAGCGGGTTCGACGCAGCCGTGCAGCGTCTTGCACTCTCCACTGTCAACGGCGCCGCCTGCGAGGTCGGCGTGTCACGCGAGCTGTTCGTGCTGTCCCTCGATGGGCAAGCGCGCTTCGGTGGCCCGGCCCTCGATCGTGAAGAGATAGACGACGCGGTCCGCGTGGGCCTCGAACGGGCGGCGGCCGATGCCGACCAGCGCGGTGACATCCCCGGCTTTGTGCTCCGTCCGCTGCTGGCAGTGATCGAGCGCGCGCCTGTCAACTGGTTGCTCGACCAGCTCGGTCTGCCGGACAACTAGCGGGCGGCGGCCCCTGTGAGGGCGGGGCGACCCGGGTGCAGTGGGGGCAAGAGCGCCTCGCGCTCTTCGGGTGTGAGTCCACCCCAGACGCCGTAGGGCTCCCGGACGGCTAGCGCGTGGTCTCGACACTGGCGGATCACCGGGCAGGAAAGGCACACCATCTTGGCGGCAAGCTCGCGGCGGTCGCGGGTGGGGCCGCGTTCGCCCTCGGGACAGAAGAACAGGGCGGGATCAGCTCGCCGGCAGGCACCCGTCTGTTGCCACTCCCAGAGCTCGGCCCGCGGAGCTGGCAGTCTGTGGATGACGGTCATGACGTCCTCCCCCGGGGAGTCTGTGCACGTGGGTGTCTGCGCAGTGCACGGGGGTGCGTCGAGGACGTCGACTCGGCCGGCTCGATCTCACCCCCGTGAAGATCGATCCAACCCTGGTGTGAGTACCTTCACCCATAACGTGACAAGTGTCAAGGTTTTGTTGGCCACTTGTCAGATCGCCGCGACGAACCTGGGTTCCCGGATAGACTGGCGAGGCTTCGAAACCCAAGCGCATCGAAATTCGGGATGACGGGATTGTGACCACTTCCGCAACAACGCGCGCCGACCGGATTTCGCGGCGGCAGGTGGACAAGTTCAATGCCCGTCGCGACGAGTTGGCCGAGGCCGCTCTCGTGACCCTCGGGGAGCGAGGCTATGCCCGCACGAGCCTGCGTGACATCGCGCAGCACTCGGAGTTCTCGCACGGCGCCTTGCACTACTACTTCGCCGACAAGGTCGACCTCATCACGCACTGTGTCCGGCTCTACAAGGCGCGCTGTGTGACGCGATACGACGAGCTCGTCGCGACCGCGCAGAACGCCGACGAGCTCGCCTCGGGGTTCGCGGCGTTGATGGCCACCACGATGCGCGACGACGCGGCCATGCATCGGCTGTGGTACGACCTTCGGTCCCAGTCGATGTTCGACGAAGCCTTTCGGAGCGAAGCCAGGGACATCGACCACACCCTGGAGCGCATGGTGTGGCGGGTCGTCAAGCGCCACGCCGACCTGTCCGGACGCCAGCTCGAGCTCAAGTCGTCACTGACCTACTGGCTGTTCGACGGACTCTTCGAGCACTGTCTTCTCCGCCATCTCGCAGGCGACCGGGCAGCCGGTCGGGCGCTGCAGGACGGGGTGGCCGTCCTGCTTGCCCGGTTGCTGCTCCCGTCCGCTGACGGGTAGTGAAGTGCCAGGTTCGTCCGAGGCGGTTGCCTAGTCCGTCGGCCGGCTCGAGTGCGGTGCGGAAGGGATCATCATGGGCAGACGCCGCCGGGTAGACGGTGAGCGCGAGGACGAACGACGGGATCGACCGCTACGGCTCTTCCGGCAACGGCTCCGTGCCGGAACGGCCGCCGTCGTCGCCCAACCCGTGCGTGCACCTCATGACCGCCCTGCCACGAGACGTCGGCTCGCCCACCACCTGCGACGATCACAAGCCCGATGACGGCCCCGTCGTGCACCTGCGGGTATGCCTGGTCTGCGGACACGTCGGGTGCTGCGACTCCTCGGCTCCCCAGCACGCCACCGCGCACTTCCACAGCACGCAGGCACCCAGTCATGCAGTCAGCAGAGCCGGGCGAGACCTGGCGTTGGTGCTACGTCGACGAGATCCTCGGCTAGCGATACCCTCTCCGGCTAGAACTGGGACGGGTCTGTGGGTGTCAACCGGCCCCGGGCGCGGGACCATCTGGGTGTGTTGCGTGGGAACCTGCGCCGGATCGGACAGTCGCTGCGCCGGGGCGACTGGGCTGACTTCGGCCGGGTGTGGCGGCTCACCGCGGCAGCCGTCGCGGCCTACGTCATGGCGACTCTTCTGCTCGACACCGCCCTGCCCATCCTGGCGCCGCTCACAGCGTTGCTCGTCGTGCAGGTCACGCTCGTCGGCAGTGTGCGGAGCAGCATCGACCGCGTCGGCCGCTGTGGTCGCGGGGGTCATCGTCGCGAGCGTCTTGGCGGAGTGGGTCGGCTTCACGTGGTGGAGTCTCGGGTTGCTCATCGCCGCGTCGCTGCTGCTCGGCCAGCTCCTCCGCCTTCGGGACAACCTTCTCGAGGTGCCGATCAGCGCCATGATCGTCTTGAGCGCAGGGCTCGGGGAGGGCGCGGCCTGGGAGCGCATCGTCGAGACCTTGATCGGGGCTGGGGTGGGGATATTCATCAACATCGCAATGCCGCCGCGGGTGCGAGTCAAGGACGCAGCCACAACAGTCGAGGGCATTGCGGTGGACATGGCGTCCTTGCTGGAGCGAACCTCCAGCGAAGTACGGTCTGGGCTTACGGCCGAGCAAGCGTTCCGACTCGCCGATGAAGCGCGACACCTGGACGATCGGCTGCTGTCGGCCGACCGCGTGGTCGCGGAAGCCGAGGAGAGTGCGCAGCTGAATCCCCGAGCGATCACCTTGCCGACCCAGGGTGAGACGCTCGACAGTGGGCTCGAGGTGCTCGAGCACACGGCGGTTGCGTTGCGCGGCCTCTTTCGGTCGATCGCGGATCTCATCGCCCGACGTGCGCCGGAGGACACCGGCTACTCAGAGGAGGAGAGGGCCGCTCTCGCCGAGTTGCTGAAGGACGCGGCGGGCGCGCTGCGGGCGTACGGACGGCTGCTCAACGCCGAGGTCGTCGGTGGGGTGGAGCCACAGGAACGTGAGCTCAGGGCGATGCTCGAGGGTGTTCGTGAGGGACGCGCCCGACTCACTGAGCTGCTTCTCGTCGACCCAAACGAGGAAGCGTCCTGGGAGATCAACGGTGCCATCCTCACCGCGGTCGAGCGAGTGCTGCGCGAGCTCGATCCCGAGGAGCGGGCGCGGGTCCGTCGTCGCCTCGAGCAGGAGCACCTGCGCAGCGCATCCGCCGTGGCCGTTGACCGGATCGTGTCCGCCACGCGCGAGATGACCAAGGCGACCCGAGAGGTCACCAAGGTTCCGGCGGCGAGTGTCCGCCGTTTCCGGCGGTATCGCGGGGCGCGCCGTGAGACTAGGGACGAGCCCTAGGCCGCGCCGGTCACGGGTTGGTGAGCGCCGCAGTCAGCCCATCGAGATCCTCGACGGTCACGGTCAGCGCCGAGTGGCCCTTGCGATTGATCGGCGACGGCACCTTCTCGTGGAAGTGGATGCATACGCCGCCGTGGGCATTCGTCCCGAACGTCAGCCCATCGTCCTTCCTCGAGCCCCTGGCGCCAGCCGCTGTCCACCAGCGGTAGTTCCGGGTGATGTGGGCTTCGTCGATGTTTGCTAGCGGGGTCTCGAGCTTGAAAAAGCCGAACGTCGCGCGCACCATCCCGTCGTCGGTCAGGGTGACGCCGTCCTTCGACGCATGGACCCCGAAGGGTGCCCAGAACACGACAAGCCGCTTGTCGAAGGCGTACTTGTAGTACGAGCTCACGCGTGCTCCTCGGGCAAAGAGACAACGGCATCGACTTCGACCAGGAACTCTGGTCGGAACAATGACGCCACCTGAATGAGCGTGCTGGCCGGTGGTGGGTCCTCGCCAAGAGCGGGTCCGAGCACCTCGTCACGTAGGGCTCGGACGAGTTGCACCTGGCTGGCATCGAGGAGGTACCAGTTGAGTCGGACGACATGCCGCCAGTCGACACCCAGGCTTGCCAGGACGCGGCCGAGGTTGGCCAGGGTCTGGCGCACCTGCGCCTCAAGGTCGCCTGGCCCGACGAGACCACCGTCACGGTCGAAGGCGACCTGCCCTGCGACGAACGCCAATCGGCCGGTGGTGACAACCGCCTGCGAGTAACCCGGAGCCGGTGGAAGCCCGTCGACGTCTGTCAGGTGCTTGGTAATCGGCATGCTCAAAATCTAGCCCGCGGTGCGAATGTCAGCGGATCGTGAACGCCGCCTCCGTGAGCGTCTGGTTGCCGCTGCCCTCGATTGCGAGCACCTCTGTCTTGTACGCACCGGGTTGGAGGAACTCGGCAGGGATCGGCAGCTGCGTCACGTCGGACGGCAGCATCACGTCGAGCACTCGGACGGGGTTGCCCTTCGACGGCTCGTCGGCGACGACGAGCACCTGGTAGGCCACCACCTTGATCCCCTGCGGTGACGTGACAGGCTCCCACGAGACAACCAGCCGGTCCGGTGCCACGACGGATTCGTCGAGGGGCGTCACGATGTTCGGCGCGTCGGGCACCCTGTGTGTGAACCGCACGACGCTCTTCAATTGCTTGCCCTCGATCGTCGTTCCGCTGAAGGTATAGCGACCCTGGGGGAACAGCTGCTTGAACTCCTCGAATGGAAACTCCTCGAAGGGCGGCTCGCTGCTCTCCGAGAACAGCTCCGTGAGACCGAAGTCCTTGATGACGTCCTCGGACTTGAACCGGGCCACCTCGCGACCGCGCGGGTCGGTGATTGTTACACGGCGCCAGGGCTCGCCATCGACGAAGATCTGCAGGCCTGCGTCACCGTCGGTCGCGTTGAACTCGATCTTCAGCCGGGCGTCACCGAACGGGATCGCCTTCTGGGCCGAGGCCTGCGGCTCTTCGGAGCTGCGGCCACTTGCCTCAGCTAGTCCCAGGCCAAGAAGGGGCACCACTCCCAACAAGACCAGACCGGCCACGCGCTTGCTTCTCGGGCGTTCCATGATCCGTCCCCTCTCGCGACGCGATTGATCGTCTAGGAACGTAGAAGCGCCGCCCTGACTGGCGGCTGAACCGGGCTGAACCTCGGCTGAACCAACTACCGTGTGTACAAGGTCGGTCTGCCAGCGTCAGCGAATCAACGACCGATGGGATCGTTCACGTGCCTCGTGCTTTGGGGATCGCCGGCCTGCTGATCCTGCTGTGGGCGCTCAGTTGCCTTGCCATGGTCCTCCTTGCCAACCGGCTCCCCCGTGGCCTTCTTCGGGACGTTGCCGAGTTCCTCCCGTCATGCGTCACTGCAGCACGAACGCTGCGGAACCACCCAGACGTGCCGCGACGCGCGAAGATCGCCCTGCTCGTCGCGATCCTCTGGGTGCTCTCGCCCATCGACCTGCTTCCGGAGTTCCTCCCAGTCATCGGACCGCTCGACGACGTCGTCGCTGTGGTGCTGCTTCTGCGATACGCGGGGCGCAGCATCCCGCGCACAACCCTGCTCGAGGCGTGGCCCACCGATCCACGGCTGCTTGAGCGGTTGCTCGACGGGCGCCGCGCACGCACATCGCCCTCACGCCCAGACGCCCGGCTGACGTGTCGCTGAGGGCGATCGCCGAGGCGCCTCTGCAGTTGGAGGGCTCAGCGGGGTAAGTCCGTGCCGCATAGCGACATCAAGTTACCCGGGTGAGGGCGCGGCGCCGACGAGCATGGCGGGTGCCTCAGGCGGCAACATGCTCCAGCGGCGTGCCGTCGACGGTGAGCATGAGGTCAATGTTGCCGCGCGTGGCATTCGCGTACGGGCAGCGCTTCTCGGCCCGCGTCATGAGCTTCTCCGCCTCCGCCCGCGATAGGTGCGGCGCGTGCAGATCAAGCGCGGCTGTAATGCCGAATCCTCCGTGTCCTGTCGGGCCCAACCCGATGCGCGAGTGGATAGTCGAGTCCGACACATCGAGATTCCGGCCGCGAGCCACCCCTGTCACAGCCGACAGGAAGCAAGCGGCGAAGCCAACGGCGAACAACTGCTCCGGGTTGGTGCCCGGCCCGCCGTCGCCGCTGAGCTCTTTGGGGATCGACAGGTCCACCTCGAGCCGACCATCGGTCGTGCGACCGTGTCCCTGCCGCCCTCCTTCGACTACCGCCTCAGCGGTGTACAGAACGCTCATCTCTACCTCCGGTTGATTGCTCCTGCTGCATGGTGTTGCCGCGCGAGTGCACGACCCTGGGCAGCAAGGGTCGAGCCGTGCGTGCCTCGATAGCGCCACGCCAGACTCCCGCGCCGTACGCGACGTCGTCGGCGACGGACGCCAAGGTCCACCGCAGTGGGTCAAGCGCTGGTCGCCGCGAAAGCCAGTCACGCAACGCGGGTGTGGCGACCAAGGCACCGAGCGTCACCAAGTGCCTGCCGCGTCGGCGAGACATCGCGGCGGCGGCCAGTGCCGCCGGCAGGATGAGCTGCGTCACCGTGCGTCCGACGTCGGCCGCCGTTGCGAGGACTGCGTTGCCAGTCATAGGCAATCGCGAGCGACGGCGGCACACCCGATCTGCGCAGCAGTCGCGCGAGCCGGCCAGCCGCCACGGTTCCGACGGCCGTCGCAGCCACCGGCCTACGCGCAGCGAGCAGCGCGACGGTCGCCATTGGCCAGGGTCGGATCACGAGGGGGGCAAGCCGGGTCGGGTGCCTACGGGCGAGCGGTCCGGCGGACGTGCCGTAGCGGAACCGTCGACGCAGCAGCGCCGGCCAGCCGTCCGGCTCGTCGTGCTGCACGCGCACCGACGGGTCGTAGCGCACGTTCCAGCCCGCGTCGACCAGGCGCCACACGAGATCGACGTCCTCCCCGTACGGCAACGAGTTGTCGAACTTCAAGCCCGCCAATGCCTGAGTACGTACGACAAGCGCGGCCGTCGGCACGTACGAGACCGGCGTGCCTGGCCGCACCAACGCCTCCGCGGCGCCGAGGTCGAGCGGGGACCTCGCGGCCGCATAACTGGCGACCGTCCCAGGCTGCGACGTCGCCAATGGCACGACACGTGGCGCGACCGCGCCCACGACGGGATCGGCGAAGTGCGCGAGAAGTGAGTCCGGCCACCCCTGCGGCGGGACGACGTCGCTGTCGAGGAACGCCACCACTTCGACGCAGGGTGTCGTTGCGTCGAAAAGGTGCAGTGACGCGAGGCCGGAGTTGCGCGCAGCGGCTGGGCCGCCCGACACCGTACGCTCCACCAGAGTCGCGCCGTGCCGAGCCGCAACCTTGGCCACCGCGTCGGCGTCGCGCGAACCGTCGTCTACGACGAGGACCTCATGGGCGTAGCCCAGGGCCGCCAAGCACCGGTCAAGCTCGGCGGCACGGTCACGCACCGGGATCACCACCACGGCACGACCGGCGTACGCCTCCTGCGGCGGTCGCGGATGAGCTGCGCCCACTGTGCAGAGCCGACGGGCAAGAGCCCGCGCCGCGGCCGTCTGCACTGGTCCGGCCTGCAGCTCGGCGAATGCTGCGGCACCGGCCGAAGATAGCCGCAGCACACGGCGAGGCTGGCCGCCGATGAGGACCCTCCCGCCCTGCAGCACGGTGGTCTGTGCGTCGAGCACCACCCGGAACCCTGCCGGCATCGGCGGTGCCGGCGTCATAGCGCCAGCCCTCCGTCGACGGGCAGGACGGCCCCGGTGATCCCGCTCGCCTCTGGCCCCGCCAGCCAGACCAGCGCGGCCGCGACCTCGGCCGGGTCGAGCAGCCGCTCGAGCGGTTGCTGCGCTGCGAAGTCCTGCGCCGACGCGAGCCCGTAGAGACGCGCGCTCTCGTCGAGCATGCGGGTCGCGGTCGACCCTGGGCTGACCGCGTTGGCAGTGATGCCGGTGCCGCGCAGGTCAGCTGCTAGCCCCCGAACGAGCCCGGCCACGCCAGCCTTGGCGGCACCGTAGGCGGCGAGCCGTGGCATGCCGCGGGTAGCAGCCGCGGAGGCAACCGCGAGGAACCGTCCCGATCGTGGCTCGGGAGCGCGGAGCATCGCCGGGATCGAAGCACGCGCAAGCGCGATCACGCCGCCGAGGTCGACCTCAAGGACGCTGCGCAACTGAGCCGCCGGCATCTCCCACAACGGCACGCCGCCCGCGATGACTCCGGCCACGGCGATGGCCGCATCCACGCGACCCCAGGTCTGCTCGGCGACGCGGACCGCTCCGACAAGCGCGGCCTCGTCGCGCACGTCGGCGACGTAAGACAAGACCTGCTCCGGCTCCCCCGCCTCCTTGACGACTGCGTCGAGATCTGCGCGGTTACCGAGACCGTACGGCAGCGCGGGGTCGTCTTCGCACACGTCGACGGCAAGGACCCGCCAGTCGGCGCGGGCGAGGGCCAGCACCGTCTCGGCGCCTATCCCCCGGGCGGCGCCGGTGACCAGCACGACGCCGGTCACGACACCGCCTCGACCGGACCGGCCCAGTCGGCGACCGTTTCGATGAGGTCGCGGACCAGGGCGCCCAGGATGCGGCGACCATGCTCGGCGCTGGCGCCAGCAGGATCGCCGAGCACACCGTTGGGGCTGACGCCCAGCACGCCTCCAGCACGCAGAGCAGGCATCAGCTCGTCGATCGGATCTACTGCCCCGCGTTCTGCTCGTTCGAGGCGAACTCTGCTGCCGTCCAGCGCCAGCTGCAGAGACGTCTCGACGAACCCTGCATGAGCATCGCCATCCCACTGCGGCATCCACGCGAGGACATCGCGCGACTCGCCACGCAGGGTGGCCACGGCACGTCGCACGGTGGTCGCGTTGCCGCCGTGCGCCGAGACAATGACGATGCGAGAGAACGTCTCGCCTGCGGAGCGACCCAGCTCGACGAGCAACAGCTCGAGTGCGTGTTGCCCGATGGAAAGCGTGCCGAAGAAGTCAGCATGCTCGCCGCTTGCGCCATAGGCGATGGGTGGTGCCACGACCACGTCTGATCTGGCCGCAGCAAGCGCACCGGTGAGTGCGACAGCGACGTCGGTGTCGGTGGAGAGCGGGAGGTGCGGTCCGTGCTGCTCCGTTGACCCCAGCGGAACGGCGAGCAGGGCACCGACCGCCGCGTGCTGGCCGGCCTCGGGCCACGTCATGTCGTCGAGCCGCGTCATGAGGTCACATGAGCCTTTCCCTGTCCTAGATGCCGAGCCTTCGCGAGAAGCCGGACGGGACGATCAGATCGTCCGGCGTCAGGTCATGTACGGAGGCGCGGCCGAGCGCCAACATCGTCGAGTCGATGCCGCCGCGCAGGATGTCGAGGACGTTCTCAACGCCGGCCTGCCCGTTGGCAGCAAGCCCCCATAGGTAGGCGCGACCGATCATGACTGCACGCGCGCCGAGCGCCAGGGCCTTGACCACGTCACTGCCGCGGCGGATGCCGCCGTCGAGCAGGACGTCGACCTGGTCGCCGACCGCGTCAGCCACGGTCTGCAGCGCGCGGATGGGCGCAGGCGTGCCGTCGAGGTTGTTGCCGCCGTGGTTGGACACCGAGATGGCCGTAACCCCGGCGTCAACAGCACGCTTGGCGTCGTCGACTCGCATGACGCCCTTGAGCAGGAATGCTCCGTCCCACTGCTTGCGCAGCCAGGCGACGTCGTCCCAGGTCGCCATCGGAGTCTGCAACCAATGGCCGTAGGCGCCGAAGAAGGTCGGAGCGGCTGATCCACGCGGCGCCATGTTGGGGACTTCAAGTGCTGGCGGGCGCCCGGTCTTGGCGTAGCGCCACAACCACCGGGGGTGCCTTAGAGCCTGCGGCGCGTAGCGAGCCAACGTGCGCAACCGGTTGTCCTCCGGGATGCGCGGGCTTCCCCAGTCGCGGCCGTTGGAAAACGACCAGTCGAGGGTGAGGATGATCCCCGCCGCTCCGGCTTGCTGCGCGCGCTCAATGCGCTCGACGATCTCGTCTCGGGTGCCCGCCCAATAGAGCTGGAAGAAGGTCTTTGGGTTGGCCGCGATGACTTCCTCGATGGGCTTGCTGGCAAACGAACTGAGTCCCATCGCGGTGCCCCGGTTGGCTGCGGCCCGGGCGACCGCCACCTCACCGTCGGGGTGGACGGCCTGGACCCCGGTGGGTGACAGGATCAACGGCATGGATACGTGCTGGCCGAGCACGGTCGTCGACAGGTCACGCTCAGTCGGTAAGCCAGCCACATGCGGTGCAAAGCCCAATTCCCCGTACGCCGCCACGTTGTCCCGCAACGTGCGCCCTTCCTCGGAGCCCGCAAGCAGCGCGAGGTAGACCGACGACGGCAGCCGCTTCTTGGCGCGCCGCTGTGCCTCGGCGACGGTTTCGAACCAGCCGTTGCCCATGATGCTCATCTTCTCCCGTCACGCGGCTCGTGTTCATCCGGCAAGGGCCTGGCTCAGACCGGGTGCTACGTCGCGATAGTTCCTGATTCCTATGACCCGGCCGTGCCCCGCGCGGGCGAGGTCCCGTCCGAGCTCGAGGTCGTGCTCGCCGCTCAAATCGAGCAGCACGTCAAGGCGCGGCAATCGTGCCGCCGCCGGACGCGGGTCGGGGCCCGCGTTGTGGACGCAGTCGGACAGCAGGACGACACGCGCATCACGAGCCGGCACGCGAGACAGCTGTCTAGCAGCGACCTGCAGTGGGAAAGCGATGTTGGTGAGGCCCTTCGTCGGCAGCTCGAGCAACGTGTCAACCAGGTCCAACGGTCGGACCTCCTGACCGAGATGCAGCAGCATTGCCGCGTCCGACCAGAACGCCAGCACCGCCAAGTCATCCCGTACGAGCTCCGCCGCCAGGGCACCCACCGTCGCTGCCGCGTTGCGTACGCGTTCGCCCCGCATCGACCCCGACACGTCGACCGCAAGCACGACAGACCGCCTGGTCCGCACCCGCTCCCGGACGATGATGTCCTCCTCGTCTGGCACCGGGCGTTCGGCGAGCACCTGGATCGTCGCGTCGAGGTCGATGTCGTCGGAGCCGCCGCGGTACGGAACGCTGGCCAGATCCCCGGACCCACGTCGCGAGGTGAGGTCAAGCCGTGGCCTCGCGACGGCGAGCCGCGCCGCGATCTGCCGCGCTCGGGCCCGCACTGCCGGGTCGACAGGTGTGGCCTCAACCGGAGGCGCCACCAGGGCAGCCACCTCGTCAGTCATGCCAGGTGCGGTGCCCATCGGCCGGTCCGACCGGCGCCCGGGTCCGGTCGGCACCGATCGGAGCACGATGCCGCCCTGTCCACCCTTCGAAGGCTCGAACAACGTTGGCTCCTCCTGCAACTCCTTCGGCCGACGCGTCAGCGGTCGTGCGACCGCTGTCTCGGTGCGCCGCCGCAGCGGTGAGTCGGCCTGCACTGCTCTTCAACCAGGCGCCGCGGCCGCTGGGGCAAGCACGAAATGGTCCTCCCAGATCTCCCGCAGCACTTGCTCCGGCGTTGCTTCGGCCGCTTCGTCCAGGTGGATGCGTCCGGACAACGCGACGACCATTGCGTCGAAGACTGTCTCGGCGTACCGCGCATCGTCGGTCGATGTGATGCCGCGAAGCAGTGCAAGCTGCTCAGCAACGAGGACCGTGTCGATGGCGCCCCGAACGCTGCTTCCTTGACGGACGTCTTGGTGCTCGCGCGTCGCTCGGGTAACCGCTACCGCGTCGATGGTCAGTCGCTCGCCGAGGTCGCCGGCGTCTGGCGTGCGCAGTCGCACGATGCTTTGCTCGGCTGACTCGTCCTGGTAACCAACGGCCAGCCGGTTGAGCCGGTCGTGCACGCTCGTGGACAGCCGGGTAGTGCCGACGTTGTCGTACGGGTTCATCGAAGCGATCACCCGGAAGGTGGGCGCTGCGTCGATCCTCCCCACTCGAGGCACGGCAATTGTGCGGTCGGCCATCGCCGTGAGCAATGTGTTGATGGTGTCTTCCGGCGCGCGGTTGAACTCCTCGATGTAGAGGAAACCGCCCCGCTGCATCGCTTCGACGAGGGGACCGGCGACGAAGTTGTCGGCGCTGTAGTCCTCGCGGAGCACCCGGGCCGGGTTGTGATGGCCGACGAGCTTGGCCGGGGTCAGATCGGCGTTGCCTTCGACGAAGAGCAGCGGAATGCCCCACTCCGCCGTGATGGCCTTGAGGATCGTGGTCTTGCTCGTTCCTGGGGGGCCCTCGAGCAGGACATCGCGACCCGCGGCGATCGCCGAGAGCACGAGATCGAGCTCGTGCTCCCGGCCCACCACGTGGGTCCCCACACGGCGTCGCGTGGCGACCACGCTGGTGTCCATTGACTCGTCCCTCACTTCTGGGTGGACCCGGCGTCGACCGGCAGGGTCACGCCTGTGACGTAGCGCGCTTCGTCGGAGGCGAGCCAGAGCACGGCGTTGCTGATGTCAACCGGCTCGACCCATGGAATGGGCAGGGCGTTCATGGCCTGGAAGACCTCCGCGGCCTGCTCCTTGGTGGGATTCTCGATGTCAGGTGCGAACAGCCTGTAGGTCGCCTCGTTCAGGATCATGTCCGTGGCAACTCCGGTGGGGTGTACGGAGTTGACTCTGATCATGTCTGGAGCGAGCTCGTTGGCCAGCGTGCGCATGAGCCCGACGACGGCGTGCTTGCTAGCGACGTAGGGCGCGATGTTGGCAAAGCCCTTGAGACCCGCCGATGAGCTCGTGATGACGATCGACCCGCCACCTGCGGCGCGCAGATGCGGGATGGCCGCCTTGACCGAGTGCCAGACACCGGTGAGGTTGACATCGATGACGTCGTCCCAGTCGCGTTCAGTCACCTCATCCGTCTTGTCACCAAAGATGAAGATGCCGGCGTTGGCTGCGACGATGTCGAGGCGTCCTAACTGGGCAACTCCGTCCTCGAGCGCCTGCTTCAGCGCCGGGTAGTCACGCACGTCGGTCTTGGTTGCGACGATCCGTCGGTCCAGCTCCTCGACCTGTCGTACAGTCTCGGCGAGGTCGGCCTCGGTCGCTCCGTGGTAGAACCGCTTGACACTCTCGATGTCTTCGGCGATGTCGACCGCGATGATGTCGGCGCCCTCCTGGGCGAGACGCACGGCGTGGCTGCGACCTTGCCCGCGCGCGGCGCCGGTGACGAAGGCGACCTTGCCTTCGACTCGTCCACTCATCTGGGTGCTCACCTCACTTCTTGTTCGTGAAGCCGGCATCGACGGGCAGCGTCACGCCGGTGATGTACCGGGCGTCGTCTGACACCAGCCAGAGGATCGCGTTGGAGATGTCGACCGGCTCGAGCATGTCCACCGGCAGCGCGTTGGCCATAGCGTTGCCGAGCTGCGGGTCGTTCTGCAGCCACTCCTGCATGACGTCGTTGACGACCATGGGTGTGTTGACACCGGTCGGGTGCACAGTGTTGACGCGGATCGAGTGCGGCGCCAGCACGTTGGCGTACGACCGCATGAGCCCGACAACACCGTGCTTGGAGGCTGTGTAGCCGAGCCCACCGGGTTGGCCGCCACCTATGCCGTTGATGCCGGCAGTCGAACTGGTGAGCACGATCGCGCCACCCGTGCCGCGCTCGATCATCGACGGGATTGCAACCTCGACGGTGTTGTAGACGCCGGTGAGGTTGACGTCGATGACGTCTTGCCATTCATTGGGTCGAACTTGCAGGCCCATGGGCGCGATTCCGGCGTTTGCCAGCACGATGTCTACTGGTCCCAGTTGCGCCACACCGGCGTCGAACGCCGCTTGCAACTGGTCCCGGTCACGGATGTCGGCCTGGGTCGCGACGATGCGCCGATCCAGTGCCTCAACCTCCTTGACCGTCTGTTCCAGATCCTCGGGGGTCGACATCGGGTAGGACACGCTAGGGATCTGCGCGCAGATGTCGACCGCGATGATGTCAGCGCCCTCCTGGGCGAGTCGTACGGCGTGGCTGCGGCCCTGACCGCGCGCTGCGCCGGTGATGAAGGCGACCTTGCCTTCGAGCTTTCCCATTTTTGCCAAGCCTCCTTGAGTCACTTCACGAAGAAGCCCGCATCGACCGGAAGTGCCACGCCGGTGACGTAGCGCGCCTCGTCGGATACAAGCCAGAGCACGGCATTGCTGATGTCCACCGGCTCGAGCCACGGGATCGGCAGCGCATGTAGCGACAAGAACGCGTCGATGGGCGTCATCCCGTGTGGGGTGTTCGAGATCGGGGCGGAAGAGCTGGTACATCTGGTCGTTCTGGACCATGGGTGTATTGACGACGCCTGGGTGGACGGAGTTGACGCGGATCATGTCCGGTGCGAGCTCGTTGGCAAGCGTGCGCATGAGTCCGGTGACACCGTGCTTGGCGGAGACATACGCGGCCAGGTTGGGATAGCCCTTGAGTCCTGCCCCCGAACTCGTCAGGACGATGGCTCCGCCGCGTCCACCTGCCCGGATGTGCGGGATCGCCGCCTTGCAGGTCAGCCAGACACCCTTGAGGTTGACGTCGAGCGTGTTCTGCCAGCTGTGCTCGTCCATGTCTACCGTCGGCGTGCCCAGC
Source organism: uncultured Actinomycetota bacterium (assembly GCA_963799425.1). Lineage (GTDB taxonomy): Bacteria > Actinomycetota > Actinomycetes > Jiangellales > Jiangellaceae > CAVWSM01. The sequence continues at coordinate 286,248 of CAWCXA010000012.1, forward strand.
TCGGTTATGCCAGCATTCGCGGACACGATGTCGAGGCGGCCGAGCTCGGCCACACCCTGGTCGAGCGCGGCCTTGAGGCTCGCGTAGTCGCGGACGTCGGCCTTGCGAGCAATGATGCGCCGGTCGAGGGCCTCGACCTCCTTGACGGTCTGCGCCAGGTCCTCCTCTGTACCCATCGGGAACGGCACGGTGTCGATCTGCTCGAGGATGTCGACGGCGATGATGTCGGCACCCTCTTCGGCAAGCCGGATGGCATGGCTGCGGCCCTGCCCGCGAGCGGCTCCGGTGATGAAGGCGACCTTGCCTTCCACACGTCCCATCGTCATCGCCTCACTTCGCCAGCGAGCCGGCGTCGACCGGCAGCGTCACGCCTGTGATGTAGCGGGCCTCGTCAGAGGCCAGGAACAGCACGGCGTTGGAGATGTCGCGCGGCTCGACCCACGGGATCGGCAGCGCGTTCAGTGCCTGGAACCTCTCGCCGATCTGCTCACGAGTGGGTTTGTCGATGTCCGGAGCGAACAAGCCGTATGTCGCCGGGTTATGGATCATGTCGTCGTTGACGCTCGTCGGATGAACCGTGTTGACCCGGATCATGTCGGGCGCCAACTCGTTGGCGAGCGTCCGCATGAGCCCAACCACGCCGTGCTTCGCGGAAACGTAGTGCGCGAGGTTGGCCATCCCCTTGATGCCTGCGGTCGAGCTCGTCAGGATGATCGACCCGCCGCCGGCCGCCCGCAGATGTGGAATCGCGGCCTTCACGGTGTGCCAGACCCCGGTCAGGTTGACGTCGATGACGTCTTGCCAGGTCTGCTCGTCCAGCTGCTCCGCGGTGCCGAAGCTGCCAATCCCTGCGTTAGCGGCGACGATGTCGAGCCGGCCGAGTTGTGCGACGCCGTCGTCGAGTGCCTTCTTGAGGGCCCCGTAGTCACGGACGTCGGTCTGCGTGGCGACGATGCGCCGGTCGAGGGCCTCGACCTCCTTGACCGTCTGGGCCAAGTCGTCCGGCGTCGCCATCGGGAAGGGCACAGACCCAATCTGCCCGGCGATGTCGACAGCGATGATGTCGGCGCCTTCCTCGGCGAGCCGTATCGCGTGGCTACGACCCTGCCCGCGTGCAGCACCAGTGACGAATGCGACCTTTCCTTCGACACGCCCCATCGCGTGCCTCCCTTCGGTTGGAGACCGTCCCCCTCTTCTGTGGAGTCAGTACTGCGTGTTGCCCGCGTCGACTGTCATCGTCAGTGCGGTGACGTAGCGCGCCTCGTCGGAGGCAAGGAACAGCACGGCGTTGCTGATGTCGACCGGCTCGGTGACCTCGATCGGCAGGCTGTTGGTGAACATGCCAGCCAGCCGCGGGTGGGCGGCGATCAGCTCCCCCATTACCGCCATGCCGTCGCCCGAGCCCATCGGAGTGTTGACGCCGGTGGGGTGGACGCTGTTGACCCGGATGTTGTGCTCGGCGAGCTCGTGCGCGAATGCCCGCATCAGGCCGACGACGCCGTGCTTGGCGGCGACGTACGGCGAAATGAAAGGCAGTCCCTTGAGCCCGGCCGCCGAGCTCGTCAGGATGATTGACCCACCGCGCGCGGTGACGAGATGCGGAGCGGCGAGCTGGATGGTGTTCCACACGCCCGTCAGGTTGATATCGATCGTCTCTTGCCAGGTTTCGGGCGTGACCTTGTCCCAGGGCTCCAGGATGCAGATGCCTGCGTTGGCGACCACGATGTCGAGGTGGCCCAGCTGGGCAACGCCTTCATCGATCGCCCGCTTCATCCCGTCCCGGTCACGGACGTCGGTCTGCGTCGCGATGATGCGCCGGTCGAGTGCCTCGACTTCCTTGACCGTCTGCTCGAGATCCTCGGGGGTGGCGTGCGGGTATCCGATGTTGGGAATCGGGCCACAGATGTCGACAGCGATGATGTCGGCGCCCTCTTGCGCGAGCCGTACGGCGTGGCTGCGGCCCTGGCCGCGCGCGGCACCAGTGATGAATGCGACCTTTCCTTCGACGCGCCCCATTGCGCATCTCCTCTCATCTGTTCAGTTGTTGGCAAACCCCGCCAGCGGGTTGTCGTTGCACGCACTCACGGGTGGCAGGTCCGACCGCCGGCCGATCGTGACCGGTACGGGGCCTGGACTTGTACGGTGCGAGTGGTCACCGGTGGGCTTCGGAGGCCGCGCGTCGCCGCGGGCCAGCAGCGCATCAGCGCCGTAGCCCTGGACACATTCGGGGTCGGGTCCATCGAGCGGGAGACCAGTGAAGAACTTTGCCGCCATGCAGCCGCCCCGGCACGAGTCGAAGAACTGGCACGACGTGCACGCCCCCCCGGTCTGCGGCCGGCGCAGCTCGGTGAACAGCTCCGACTCGCGCCACACGCCGGTGAACCCGCCCCCGTCGCGGACGTTGCCGGCAAGAAACTCGTCGTGGATCGCGAACGGGCACGCGTAGACATCGCCGATCGGGTCGATCAGGCACACGACCCGGCCCGCGCCGCACAGGTTGAGCCCGGGCAACGACTGGCCGAACGCGGACAGGTGGAAGAACGAGTCTCCGGTGAGCACGTCCTCGCCGTGCAGCACCAGCCAGTCGAACAGAACCCGCTGCTGCGCATGTGTGGGGTGCAGCTCGTCCCACACGTCGGCACCGCGTCCGGACGGCCGCAGCCTGGTGAGCCGCAGCTGCGCGCCGTACGCGTCGGCAAGGGCTTTGAACTCGTCGAGCTGCGTGATGTTGTGCCGCGTCACGACCACAGACAGCTTGAAGCCTTTGAAGCCGGCGTCCGCAAGGTGGCGCATCGCGCGCAGCGCCGTGTCGTAGGACCCCTGCCCGCGGACGGCGTCATTGACCTCTGCCGTGGCGCCGTCGAGCGAGATCTGTACGTCGACGTAGTCGCTCGCGGCGAGCCGCCGGGCCACCTCGGCCGTGATGCGTACGCCATTGGTCGAGAACTTGACCCCCACGTGGTGGTTGGTCGCGTAGTCGACGAGCTCCCAAAAGTCGGGCCGCACTGTTGGCTCGCCACCGCCGATGTTGACGTAGAAGACCTGCATCCGCTCGAGCTCGTCGATGACGGCTTTGCACTCGTCGGTTGTCAGCTCGCGAGGATCGCGCCGCCCTGAGCTGGACAGGCAGTGGACGCAGGAGAGATTGCACGCGTACGTGAGCTCCCACGTCAGGCAGATCGGCGCGTCCAGCCCAAGCTCGAAGAGGTCGGTCAGCTTGGTGCTGGTCGGGGGTTCGGCAAGGACGGTCATGATGCCCCCCGCTGCACGAGCATGTGCGAGCTGGCGAGAGTGGCCAAGGCGTGCTGATAGCGCGGCAGATCAGCCCCCTCGACTCCGGCTTCCTGGCAGGCCGCTCGGGCGCTTGGCGTGGCCGCAAGCTCCTGGACGATGGCGAGAAGGCGGCGGTCCTTGAGAAAGGACAACCGACGAGTGCCGAAGTGATAGAGCAACGCCCCGAACGGCTCGGGTCGCACGGACACCTGCGGATGCAGGTCCCACGCCCGGTCGAGATCCAGGGAAGCGGCGCTCATGGTCGGCGACTCAGTAGACACCGCACATGCCGTCGATCGAGATCTCTTCGACCAGGGCCTCGTCCTCGACGAGGTCTTGGTCGTCATCCACGGTGATCGGGTTGGCTGGAGTCTGCATCGCGATCCTCCTTGATCGTGGCGCTGCACCCTTGCGGGTCGGTGCCGGAAGGTCGATAGTTATGGCACCGAGTGCCGTTTCTCCTATATCCGAATACTAATGACACCGAGTGCCGAATGGAAGACCTCAAGTGACTGCGACTTCGGAAGCCCGACTCGGTCGCCGGCCAGCGACCACGCAGGCCGAGCTGAGCCACACCGCGCTCGAGCTCTTCGCGGAGCACGGCTTCGAGGCGACCACCGTTGACGACATCGCGGCCGCTGCCGGCATCGGGCGCCGCACGTTCTTCCGGTACTTCGCGTCGAAGAACGACCTTCCGTGGGGTGACTTCGACGCTCGCCTCGATGAGATGCGCAAGCTGCTCGCTGGTCTGCCTGATGACCTACCACTGATGGAAGCAGTGCGCATCTCGGTCATCGAGTTCAACCGGATCCCGGCGGCGGAGGTGCCGTACCACCGGGAACGCATGGAGCTCCTGTTGCACGTACCAGCCCTGCTGGCGCACTCGACGTTGCGCTACACGTCCTGGCGGCAGGTGGTGGCGGAGTTTGCTGCCCGCCGGCTGTCGGTTGCCGAGGACCGCCTTGAACCACAGGCGATCGGCTGGGCTGCGCTGGCCATGGCTCTCTCCGCATATGAGCAGTGGCTCGTCCACGAGGACGCCGACCTGACCGAGCTCCTCGACCAGTCCTTCCGCATGCTCAGCAGCGGGTTCGACTCGTCGTGACTCTCGGACTGCCTGCCGATTTCCGCCTAACGCTCGACCCGGGCGCGTGGCTCGATGGTGATGACGTATTGCTCGGGGGGACGCCGTTTCGGATCGTACGGCTGTCGCCGGCGCAGACCGACACTCTCGCGGGCTGGATCGCGGGCAAGACCGTAGGTGACGACGAGGGGGACGCCCGATTCGCCCGCGCGTTGGTGGCGGGCGGCTTCGCCAATCCGGTGCCGCCGACCACAAGTGAGCCGCGCCAGGTGAGTGTGGTCATCCCGGTCCGCGATCGGCCACGTCAGCTGGACAGGCTCCTTCGCACGATCCGGGCGCTCGAGGCGAGCGATCCGGTGGCCGAGGTCGTCGTCGTCGATGATGCGTCAACCGACTCGGCCGCGCACGAAGCGGTCGCCCGTGAGCACGGCGCGCAGCTTGTGCGACGTGCCGCACGCGGTCGCGCCGGCGCGGCGCGCAACGACGGCGCGCGACTGGCTGTCGCCGAGGTTGTCGCCTTTGTCGACTCGGACTGCGTGCCTCGTGCCGGCTGGCTGTCCGGATTGCTGTCGCACTTCACCGACCCACTTGTTGCAGCCGTTGCGCCACGCATCGTCGCTTTGCAGTCCGCGCAGGGAAGCGGATGGATCGCGCGCTATGAAGTGGCCCGCTCCCCCATGGACCGTGGGCCTAGTGGCTCGCGAGTCGTGCCGGGTGGACGGGTGCCGTTCGTGCCGGGCGCCGCGCTGTTGGTGCGGGCTTCGGCATTGGGCGATGGCTTCGACGAGTCGCTGCATGGCGGTGAGGACGTCGACATCGTCTGGCGGTTGACGCGGGAGGGCTGGCACGTCAGGTACGAGCCGGCAGGTGAGGTCGAACACGAGCATCGGACGACGACGGCGGGGTTCCTTAGGCGCCGGGCCTACTACGGCCGTACCGCTGCACCGCTGTCCCGGCGGCACCCGCGTGCGGCGCGTCCGCTGGCCGTGTCGCCATGGACGGCAGCGGCATGGGCGGCGGTTGGCGCGCGCCGACCGGTGGTGGGAGCCGCCATCACCGCCGTGGCAAGCGGCTTGCTCGCACGCCAACTGCAAGGAATTGTCGAGCAGCCTGTCCGTGCGGCCGTACGGCTGGCTGGCGGTGGCACGCTGCGCTCGGGTCTGGTCGTTGCGGACTCGGTCGTCCGGGCGTGGTGGCCGCTGTCGCTGGTTGCCGCGATCGGCGTACGACGTCTCCGACCCGCGCTCGGCGCCGCGGCGGTCGTACCGGCTGTGCTCGAATGGCGCCGCCTTCGACCGGAGGTCGACCCGGTTCGCTGGACAGCTGCACGGATGCTCGACGACGTTGCCTACGGCTGGGGTGTGTGGCAGGGCTGTCTGCGGGAGCGGACGGCCGACCCGTTGTTGCCTGAGCTCAGCTGGCGGCTACGCATCGAGCGTCCACCCTTCGGGGAGCCGTTAGCTAGCCCGCGCTCGCCCGACTGAGCTTCGGCAGCCGTGGCCACGTCCACGCGTAGTAGACGACGGCGGCAAGCAGGGCTACCTCGATGCCGCTGCCCAGGATGTAGTAGCTCCATTCACCGACCGCGCCAGCGATGATCGTGACGGCATACACGGTGCCGAGCGCGATGTTGGCGGTGCGGTTGATCCGCGAGGGCAGGACCACCGCGCCGAACACCATCAGGCTGGGGACGACCACGTAGGCAGTGGTCCAGAGAAGGAATGACTGGTTGACGGTGAACCCGCCGACCTCACCGGCTTCGACATCGGCGCGGAAGTCGGAGCGGTAGAAGCTGAACAGGTCGACATAGGCGAACACGAACAGTGTCGACGCCCACAAAGCTGAGAGCTTGCTCCGCACGTTGACCGGGCACGGGTCGAACGCGCCTGCGGATGCGGCCATGGACAACCACCTACCCGCCTCTTGGATCCCGCTTGTCGGAGGGGGCAGCCAGTCCGAGGCCGCACCCCGAGTGCTGAACGCGACGCTAGACATGGTCGTTGTCGCCGGCATCGGGGATCACCCCGGAAGCGTCCCTGGTTGCGCGTGATTTGGCCGCTGGCCGATCGAGTGACCCACCTCGCCGCGGCGGCGCCCACCATTCGACGTTGTCCGCTTGAGGGTGCACCGATGAGTCCCCTGCGTGACAAGCGTCAGTATTCGTGGGTGTCGCTGGTTGTATGGCTCGAAGCGATCTGGTGCGGGAGGTCATGGTGGGCGATCGGACGGAGGCGCTGACCGAACGGCTGTCCCTGGCGGTGGTCGGGGCTTTGGAGCTGTACTCCATCTATCTCGGCCAACGACTGGGGCTCTACAGCGCGCTCGCGCAGTCGGGTTCGGTCACGCCTGCGCAGCTGGCCGCGCGCACGGGGGTGGCCGAACGCTACGCGCGCGAATGGCTCGAGCAGCAAGCCGCGAGTGGGCTCGTCGACGTCGATGAGCCGCGCAGCGAGCCACACGCGCGCCGGTACCGGCTGCCCCCCGAGCACACGCCCGTCCTCGCGGACACCGATGACGTCCGGTACCAGGCGCATGCCGGAATGGAGGTCGTGCGCGCGGGCCGTCGCCTGGCTCCCCTGGTGGACGCTCTGCGCACGGGTGGCGCTCCTCCACCCCTTCCGTGGGCGCCCGAGGGCCGCGCAGAACCTAACCGGCCCCGGTTTATCAACCTCCTCGGCAGCGAATGGCTGCCCGCCATCGCCGACGTGCACGCTCGGCTGCGTGCCGAGCCGCCGGCGCGAGTTGCCGACCTCGCATGTGGCACCGGCTGGTCCAGCATCGCCATTGCCCAGGCATACCCCGCCGTCGTCGTGGACGGTGTCGACCTTGACAGTGATGCCATCACCGCTGCACGTCAGCATTCCGAGCTAGTGGGAGTCGCCGATCGTGTGACCTTCTCCGTGGCCGACGCCGCCGACCTGATGAACCAGCCTCCGCGCTATGACTTGGTCACGATTTTCGAAGCAGTGCACGACATGGCGCATCCCGTCGACGTGCTCCGCGCGGTCCGGGAGATCCTCACCGTGGAGGGGATTGTGCTCGTGGTGGACGGGCGGGTCGATGATGCGTTCACCGCCCCCGCCTCACTTCGGGAACGGAGGGAGTACGGCTGGAGTGTGGTGAGTTGCCTGCCAGGCGCCATGTTTGAGCCGGGCACTGCAGCCACCGGCGCAGTCATGCGACCCGCGACGTTCCGTCAGTACGCCTTGGACGCGGGTTTCCGCGACGTGGAGATCCTGCCGATAGACACCGACTACTGGCGCTTCTACCGGCTGCTTCGGTGAGACGAGGACTCATCTTTGTCCCACGGTCGCGGCCACACGAGGCGCAGGCCTGTCCGATCAAAGGTTCGGGTCCGCAACGGGGAGTGAGCCAATGGCGACGTTCGTGCTGATCCATGGTGGCGGAGATGTGGGCTGGTATTGGCACAGGGTGGAGGCCGAGCTGCGGCGGCGCGGGCATGACTCGGTCGCTCCGAACTTGCCGTGCGAGGACGCATCGGCTGGGCTTTCCGAGTACGCCGACGCCGTAGTCGCTGCTGTTGGTAACAGGCGGGATCTGGTCGTTGTTGGCCAGTCGTATGGCGGGTTTACCGCACCACTTGTCGCCGATCGGGTTCCGGTCGACTTGCTGGTGCTGGTGGCCGGGATGATCCCGGTTCCCGGGGAGGCGCCTGCGGATTGGTGGGACAACACCGGCTACACACAGGCCGCACGGGAGCAAGCCCGACGGGACGGCGGACTGACCGGCAACGACGATCCGTTCGTCGCCTTCTACCACGACGTTCCCCGTGCTCTGGCCGAGGAGGCGATGAGCAAGGAGCGGGAAGAGTCGGATACCGCATACCACTCCCCGTGGCCGCTCGCTGCCTGGCCGCCCGTACCGACCAGGTTCGTTCTGTGCACTGAGGACCGGTTGTTTCCGCCTGACTTCGTGCGGCGACTAGTCACCGAGCGGCTGGGCATCACCCCTGACGAGATCGCCGCGGGACACTGCGTCGCGCTGAGCCGCCCCCGCGAATTGGTGGACCTGCTCGTTGGCTATCTGGCCACTCAAGCGCGGCCTTGACGGAACTACACCCACCCCACCGTGACAACCAACCGCCACGGCGGCGAGACGCGCGGCACTGGACAGCCTGGAGGCGGTGACGAGATGGTTCCTACATGCGTCTACTCCCTGCAACTGTTGCAGCGACCTTCCTTGTGCCGACACTGGCCGCCCTGCCGGTGCTGGCTCACCCTGCGCCTGACCTGCGCTGGCAGGAGTCCGTGGTGGATCCCGATCAGAGTTACCGAGGCCTCGACGCGGTCGACCGGAGCACCGCCTGGATCAGCGGCGGCAGCGCGAGTGGCGGTTCGGGGTCGGTGTGGCGAACCACGGACGGCGGGGCGTCGTGGCAGGACGTGAGCCCGCCCGACGCCGAAGGGCTCAGCTTCCGGGACGTGGAGGCGCGCAACGCAACCACCGCCGTGGTGCTGGCGATCGGCTTCGGTGAGGCGTCACGCGTCTACCGGACGACCGACGGCGGGGCGACCTGGGCCGAGACGTTCCGCAACACCGACGATGAGGCGTTCTACAACTGCCTCGACTTCTACCCCGGCGGCAAACGTGGCCTCGCGGTCAGTGACCCGGTCGATGGCAAGTTCCGCCTCATTGCCACGGATGACGGCGGCCAGTCGTGGCGGGTGCTGCCGGATGCCGGTATGCCCGACGCGTCCGGCGAGGCCAACTTCTCCGCCAGCGGTGAGTGCCTGGTGATCGAGGGCAAGCATGCCTGGTTCGGCTCCGGCGGGGCAGCCTCGCGCGTGTTCCACTCCACCGACCGCGGGTTGACCTGGCAAGCGGCGGACTCGACGATCCCCGCCGGCGAGGCGGCCGGTGTCTTCGGGCTCGCGGTCAAGAACTCACGCCAAGCCGTCGCGGTCGGCGGGAACTTCGCGGCTCCAGCGGACGGTACAGACGCGTCGGCGTACTCAACCAACGGCCGCACGTGGACCAACGGCGGCGACCTCGGTCATCTGGGCGAGGACGCTGCCTGGTTCCCCGGGACCCGGCAGACCGTGCTGGTTGTCGGCGAGTCCGGCGCGATCGGTGGGAGCAGCGTCAGCCATGACGGGGGCCGGACCTGGGCGGCCTTCAGCGAGTCTGGCTACCACACGCTGGACTGCACCGCAGACAAGGCCTGCTGGGCCGCCGGCGGGGGTGGCCGCGTCGCGGTGCTGTCCGCGAAACGGTAGCCGGGGTGCTTCAGATGCGGGAGAAGGCGGCCCTGGTCGTGGGCATCCGTACCGCGGATCGTGATGAGCGACGACAGGAAGACCGAGATGACCGCCTCGTACGAAACCATCAACACCAGGCTGGACGGCGAGGTCCTGACCGCTACCTTCAGTGCACCGCCGATGAATCTCATCGGTCCCGAGGTCGTGCGGGACCTGGTCGCATTGCTCGACGAACTGTCACGCCCCGCTCCCCCACGCGTGGTGATTTTCGACAGTGCTGACGCCGACTACTTCTTGCCGCATGTCGACCTGACGAAGGTCCCCGAGTACACCGCCGAGGCAGCGAAGGCCGGAGGGCCCGGCGATGCCTCCCTGGGAATGCTGTTTCGCAAGCTGAGCCAGCTCCCGGTCGTCACCATCGCCAAGTTGCGCGGCCGTGCCCGGGGAGCAGGCAGTGAGTTCCTCCTTGCCTGCGACATGCGCTTCGCCTCCCGGGAGAACGCCATTCTGGGCCAGCTCGAAGTGGCAACCGGAGCACCCCCCGGAGCCGGCGCCATCCAGCACCTCACCCGTCTGCTGGGTCGGGGCCGAGCACTTGAAGCAGTGCTGACGTCGTCAGACTTCGACGCCGACCTCGCCGAACGCTATGGATGGATCAATCGTGCGGTCCCTGACGCCGAACTGGACGAGTTCGTAGCAGGCATCGCCGCGCGCATTAGCGGCTTCCCCCGTGATGCGTTGATCGCAGCCAAGTCGGCGATCAACGCCATCAGCCTGCCGACTCCTGCCGAAGTACGCGCCGATGCCGCACTGTTCCAGCAACTCGTCCGAAGCGAAGGAGCACGGCAGCGCACGGCTGAGCTGTTCAAGCGTGGCCTCCAGACCCGTGGGACCACCGAATTGGACCTCGGGGAAGCGTTGGGCGACTTGAAGGCCGTCGACTGAGCGAGGTGGAACCAGCCGGTGCTGCGAGCGCCCAGGCGACCCGGGTTTTGCGTTCTGGGTTCAGTGCCTGGGTTTCAGTGGTCAGCTTTGTGCGAGCGCGGCTCGCAGACCGTCGATGTCCAGCCGAGTCAGAGATGCCGGCATCCCCGGCTGGAACCGGCGGCCTTCCACGAGCGGCCCGGCGTCGACCACGTCGAACCCGAACTCGTCGATGAGGCCTTCGACGGTGCGCTTCGCGTCGGCATTGTCGCCGGCGATAGGAAGAGCCCGGCGGCCCGGTGTTCCGGCGCGTTGGCCTTGCGACGCGAGGTCCGCAGCCCCAATCGAGTTGAATGCCTTGACGACGTTGGCCTCACGCAGGTGTGTCGCTAGCAGTTCGCTCGAGGTCTTCGTGCCGTCGTCCAGCTCAGGGATGTGCCCGTCGCGCTGCGGATAGTAGTTGTTCGCGTCGATGACCGTCTTAGCTGCGAGCTCCGCAACCGGGACGTTGACGTAGGCCCGCAGGGGGATCGCCACCACCACGATCTCACCTGCGCGCGCAGCTTCGACCGAGGTTCCCGCAACGGCACGTCCCCCGAGATCTCTGGCCATGGCCACGAGGGTCCCCGCGCCACGCGAGTTGCTCAGCACCACCTCATGACCATGCTCGACCGCCAGCTTGGCGATGGTGCCACCGACATGTCCGACGCCGATCAGTCCGATTCGCATGGCGCGGAAACTGTGGCGAGACCGCAGGAATTCCCCAGTTCTCGAGGTGCTCGCCCCCACCACGGCCCCAGATGGTCGGTGAGCGGATCCCGGATTGGAGCGCTGGCCGTCAGGGGTGTACCTGGGAGCGGTAGCCGAGGTCGAGCCGGATCGATTCCATCACCCAGAACGCGGTGCTCTCGGTGAACACGTCGGCGGCGGCGAGCACTCCGGTGTACTTGTCGATGACGGGTGCGGCTGCGACCGCGGCGACCTCGTCGAGGTAGCCCTTCACCGCCGCCCACGAGTTCTCGCCGTACTTCACGAAGTACCGCGTCGGGTCGACGGTGTCGATCGCTGTCCTCGAGCTCTCCGCAATGTCGGCCATGTACTGCTGGTGCAAACTCACGTCGTCGCGGGTGCCGAGCCGGGTGAGGTGGCCGCCGATGAAGTGTTTCCACGAGTACGCGAGCGCGTTCGCCGGCGCCTCGAGGTAGCCGGGAATGTCCTCGGTCAGGTTGGACAGGTAGACCGGTACCCAGCCGGGGTTGACGATGTCGACGAGCATCAGCGTGTCGTGGTCGGGCAGGTGGATGACGATGTTGTCGGGGGTGTGGTTGGCGCCGTGCCAGGCCAGGTCGATGCGCTCACCGCCGATCTGCAGCGTGCGGTGGTCCTGGAACGTCTCCTCGTTGGGTGGTCTGGCCGGATCGTCGTCGCGCAGCAGCAGGCGGCGGGTCTCCTCGTGCCCGATGCGGGTGACGTTCTTGTCGAACAGCGACGACGCGCCGGCGTGGTCGGCGTGGTGGTGGGAGTAGATCAGGTGGGTGACCTGGTTGGTGACGCCGTTTGCCGACGCGATCTCGTCGACGGCCCGCCGGATGTTGTGCCCGATCGTCGGCGGCGCGTCGAGCAGGACGACGCCGTCGGAGGTCGTCAGGAACGCCGACTGGTAGGTGCCGTCGGTGACCCAGTACAGGTTCCGCTCCACCCGGCCGACGTAGTAGCCCTGCTCGTTCAGGGCGGGGCCTAGCGCCGACCGTGGCACCGGCGCGTAATCCGGCAGGTTGTCTGTGGCTGCTTCGCTCATAGCCGGATCGTGACCGCCGCAGCCGGTTACTCGAATCCCGGAAACCCGTAGTCATGACCCCGGTGGCATGCTGCCCGGATGGTCGTTAGTGCATACCCGGGAGGGTTGCTCGGCAGGCAACGCGAGCGCGCGGTCCTCGAGCGGCTGTTAGACACCGCGCGCGACGGCCACGGCGCCGTCCTCGTCGTGCACGGAGACCCCGGCGTCGGCAAGACCGCGCTGCTCGAGTACGCCGTCGAGGCCGGCCAGGACTTTCGCGTCGTTCGGACCGCGGGCGTCGAAGGTGAGATGGAGCTCGACTACGCGGCCCTGCAACAACTCTGCTCGCCAATCATGCGATTCGCCGAGCGCCTGCCCGATCCTCAGCGTGACGCACTCGACGTTGCCTTCGGGCTCAGCGCCGGGCAGGCGCCGAGTCCGTTCCTAGTCGGGCTCGCGGCTCTCGGGCTCCTCTCCGAAGCGGCCGAGCAGCAGCCGGTCCTGTGTCTGGTCGACGACGCGCAATGGCTCGACGACGCATCGGCCCGAGCGCTCGCGTTCGTGGCTCGCCGCCTGCTTGCAGAGCGGATCGCGCTCGCGTTCGGGGCGCGTGACCTGGGCAGCGGACTGGCCGGGTTCCCACAGCTCCGCGTCGATCCGTTGGGCCGCCGGGACGCCCGGGCGCTGTTGGAGTCCGTCCTCGCCGCGCGGCTCGACGAGTCCGTACTTGAGCAGATCATCGCCGAGACCGGCGGGAATCCACTCGCTCTGATCGAGCTCCCTCGCGGGCTTTCGCCAGCCCAGCTGGCGGGTGGGTTCGGCCTGCCCGCGGCGCTGCCGCTGTCCAGTGGGATCGAGCAGAGCTACACGCGGCGGCTGGCGCGGCTTCCGCGCGACGCGCGGCGATTGCTGCTGTTGGCTGCCGCAGAGCCGGTCGGCGACCCCGCGCTTCTATGGCGTGCGGCGCAGCAGCTTGGGCTCCCAGACACGGCTGCGGTCGCCCTCGAGTCGGAAGGCTTGCTCAAGCTCGACGGCGCAGTGGCGTTCCGCCATCCCCTCGTGCGCTCGGCGGTCTACGGCGCTGCCGAACCGAACGAGCGCCGCGAGGTCCACCGCGCGCTGGCGGACGCGACCGATCCGCAGCTCGACCCGGATCGACGCGCCTGGCACCGTGCACAGGCGGCGTCCGTGCCCGACGAAGAGGTGGCCGGCGAGCTCGAGCGCTCCGCGGGGCGGGCGCAGGCGCGGGGCGGGCTCGCCGCAGCCGCGGCTTTCCTTGAGGGCGCCGTGACGCTGACCCGCGAACCGTCGCGACGCGCGCGACGCGCCCTCGCGGCAGCGCAGACGAAATTCCAAGCGGGTGCGCTCGATGACGCGCTCAGCCTTCTCGCCATGGCAGAGACAGGGCCGCTCACTGACCTTGAGCGTGCACGTGTCGAGTTGCTGCGCGCGCAAACAGCCTTCGTCACCACGCGCGGAAGCAATGCGCCACCCCTGCTGCTCGAGGCGGCTCGACGGCTGGCGACGCTCGATCCGACACTTGCCCGCGAGACCTATCTGGACGCACTGTCTGCGGCGATGTTCGCGGGGCGATTCACTGGACCAGGCGGAAGCGCGCTGGAGGTAGCCAAAGCCGCGCGCGCGGCGCCACCGCCGTACGCGCCGCGCGGGTCCGACCTGCTGCTCGACGCTCTGGTCACGTTGTTCAGCGACACCTACGAGTCTGCTGTGCCGATCCTGCGTCGAGCGCAGGCCGCATTCAGCGCCGACGAGTCCGCGATCGAACAACTGCGTTGGCTATGGCTGGCGACCATCGCGTCAGTCCAGCTGTGGGACGACACTGGATGGGAGACGCTGTCGGAACGGCACGTTCGACTCGCCCGTCGGACAGGAGCACTGAGCGACCTCCCGCTTGCCCTCACCCAGCGGGTGTACATGCATCTCCTTGCTGGCGAACTGACGGCAGCGGCGTCGCTCGTCGACGAGATCGAAGCGGCAACCGACGCAATCGGTGGCACCCTGGCCCCCTACGGCAAGGTGGGACTCGTCGCGCTACGCGGCCGCGAGGCCGAGGCCGTCGACCTCATCGGCCGCACTCGTACCGAGGTAACGCGGCGCGGCGAAGGAATCGGAGCCTCTGTTGTCGATTGGGCCGAGGCGGTGTTGTACAACGGCCTCGCCCGCTACGAGGACGCCCTCTCCGCGGCGCTGCGGGTCGTCGACCGCCCGGACCTCAACCCATCGACATGGGTGATGCCGGAGGTGATCGAGGCCGCCGTCCGTGCTGGAACACCCGAGCTGGCGGCGCATACGCATCAACGACTTGTGGACATGACCAGGGTGAGTGGGACGGACTGGGCCCTCGGCCTCGCGGCGCGATCGGAGGCGCTCTTGGTGGAGGATCAGCGGGCCGAAGAGCTCTATCTCGAGGCGGTCGACCGACTCGGTCGATCTCGCATTGCCGTCGATCTCGCTCGCGCTCACCTCCTCTACGGCGAGTGGCTGAGACGGCAACGCCGACGCCTTGATGCACGCGATCAATTGCGGACGGCGCATGACCTCTTCTCCGACTTCGGCATGGAGGCGTTCGGCGAGCGCGCACGCGTCGAGTTGGAAGCGACCGGCGAGCATGCTCGCAGACGCAGCGTCGATAGCCTCGGTCAACTGACGCCGCAGGAGGCACAGATCTCGCGCCTTGTGGTGCAGGGAAACACCAACCGAGAGATCGCCGCTCAGCTGTTCATCAGTCCGAGCACGGTCGAGTACCACCTGCGCAAGGTGTTCCACAAGCTCGACGTCAAGTCGCGTACGCAGCTCGCGAACCGCTTGCGGGACTAGGAATCAGCATCAGAAGGAAGGCGCGCAGCATCCACAGCTGCTCCTCCAGCTCAGACGACCTTTGCGACCTTGTCCCCCGGACGGACCACGCCGGGTGTGACCACGCGGGCATTCAGACCACGCAGCCGCAGCTCCCGACCAAGTCGGCCGTTGACGAAGCGCATCGCCGGCTCACCAAACCGCGCCATGAACTTGTCGCAGCCGAGGTGCGGGTGGTCTGTCACCTCGATCACGGTTTCGCCGATCGACAGCCAAGTGCCAGCCGGCAGATTCGCCACGGAGAGGTCCAGGTCCAGGTAGAGCTGATCCCCGGCGAGGCTCCGGCGGGCCGGGTCGATGGCGAGGAACTCGACCATCCGGTGGCCCATCACGGTGAGCTGCATGTCTGGATCGGCCGAGCGATCGGCCGTGCGGCTGCTGCCGCGAAGCCGCCAAGTGTCGCCCACCAGTCCGTGCTCCGGGTCGAGGAGGCCCTCGGCCAGCACCTCACGCTCGTCCTCCGCCGGCCGGCTCACCACAAGTTCGAGGGTGCCGAAATCCTTCGGCGCAAGGCGCAGATGGTCGACATGGGCCGCGAGTTCCTCAGCTGTCCGATGACGCATGCGCCGAGTCTCCCAAACGACCGCGCGAACCGTACAACGACTTTCGCCCGTACGCCGCGAGCGGCGACTCCCCCAGCGGGTGAGCGCCGACCTACGGTGGCGTAACCTACGATTGCGTAGGTAGACCGGCCAGGTGGAGCGAGGGGCAGCATCGATGTCGAGCCTTAGCCAGACGCAGCTGCTAGTCGAGCTGGAGCCGATCGTCGAGCGCGAGCTGAATCGGCACCTTACTCAGGCACGGGAGTGGTTTCCCCACGAGTACGTCCCGTGGGGTGAGGGCAGCGACTATGACGGCTTGCTGGGCGGTCAGGCGTGGTCGCCAGACCAGTCAAAGCTGCCCGACGTTGCCCGTACGGCGCTGATCGTCAATCTCCTCACCGAGGACAACCTGCCGAGCTATCACCACGAGATCGCAACCACGTTCGGGCGCGATGGTGCCTGGGGGACCTGGGTGCACCGCTGGACTGCTGAGGAAGGCCGGCACGCGATAGCGATCCGCGACTACCTGACAGTCACGCGAGCCGTCGATCCGGTGGCATTGGAGCGCGCACGCATGGCGCACATGTCCGAGGGCTATACCGCCATGGACGACAGTCTGCTCGGCGCCGTGGCGTACGTCTCCTTCCAGGAGCTCGCGACGCGCGTCTCGCACCGCAACACCGGACGCGCCACCGGTGACAAGGTTGCCGATCAGCTGCTCGCTCGTGTCGCGCTCGACGAAAACCTGCACATGCTCTTCTACCGCAACGTGTTGACGGCGGCGCTAGAGCTGGCCCCGGACCAGACCATGCAGTCCATCACCTCGATCGTGAAGAACTTTGAGATGCCGGGCGCCGGCATCGCCGGCTTCAAGCGCAAGGCTGTCGAGATCGCGGTCGAAGGCATCTACGACCTACGTCAACACCGGGACGACGTGCTGATGCCGGTCCTGCGCACCATGAACGTGTTTGAGTTCAAGGGACTAGGCCCGGAGGGCGAGGCGGCTCGCCAAGAGCTGGGCGAGTTCCTCGACGACCTAGACCGCAATGCCAGCAAGTTTGAGGAGCGGCGCGACGCCCTGAAGGCTCGCCGCGCCGCTCGCAACGGATAACACTCACGACACCCCGTCGACCGACCGGACCCCTTAGTAGGTCGAGTCCGGGCGACGCGGGTGATCCTCGACAATGTGCTCCTCGTGGCGGTGCGAGGTGTTCGCCCGCTGCCCGTTCATGACGAGCGCGAGCACCACCCCCAACACACCCACGCCGGCGAGGATCCACCCGACCAGAACGAGATCGACGTTCTCGATCCGATCCGCCACGCCGAGCGCCAGGATCAGGCCGGTGGCGATCAAGAAAATGCCAACACCAACACCCATGGGATGTATGCCTCCGTTCGAGTCGGGTCAGGTTCCGTCGTCCGGGTCGAGGCGACCGGCCCGACGCTGCTGGCGTACGGCTGATTCCCGTGCCTCGTCGGACTGCTCGCGCAAGCGCATGGCCGCCTCTTCCTGCTCCTCAATGCCAAGGCGTTCACGCCTCGCTCGGGCCGCCAACTCGTCCGCACGTGCCTCGCGCAGCTCCGCCTCGCGGGTCATGCGTGCCGCCTTGTCCCGCGCCCGCGACGCGCGGCGCGTACGACTGGAGACCCACATCAGTGCCGCGACGGCGAACACCACCACGATCGCAATCAAGAGCACCAACGCGCCATCCACGCTGTCCACCTCCTGGCTGGTGCCCGGGCCTCCCGGGCACTCGTATCGAATGCGTACCCCGTTTTCACGGCACTAACCGGACTAACGCGACGTCGGATGCGTTTGTCTCGCGGAGCCGCGGGTACTCGGCAGGGAGTGGACGAAGGAGCGTGTCGTCATGACAAGCAACACAGTGAGATCGGTAATGTCGCACCTGCCGATCACCGTCCCGCCCACCGCGTCGATTCTCGAGGCAGCCAGCGTGATGCGGGAGAGCCACATCGGCGACGTTCTCGTCATGCAGGACGGCAAGCTTGCCGGCCTCGTCACCGACCGTGACATCGTCGTGCGCGTCGTTGCCAGGGCCAGAGATCCCAAGACGACGCTCGTCGGCGAAGTCTGCACCGAGCCCCTGGTGACCACCCACCCGGACACGCGCCTGGAAGAGGTCGAGAGCGCGATGCGAGAGCGGGCGATCAGGCGGATGCCGGTGGTCAACGACTTGGGAGAGCCAGTCGGCATGGTGTCGCTCGGCGACCTGGCGGTGACTCAGGACGCGGAATCGGCCCTTGCGGACATCAGCCAGGCGCCCCCAAACAGCTGATGTTTGCTCTCAGATGATGTCGGGTAGGACGGAGCCAGACCTGGCGTAGCCGCGCAGGTCAGTGGTCCAAAAAAGGCGCCACGTCACGAACTCGGCTGAGGGATTGACATGTCGCCGACCACTGGAACTATGTTCGAAACACGCCCAAACGACGGCACCTGCAACGAGTCTCTGTTCCGGGAGCTGGAAGGCGTCCCCGACGAGACACAACGTGACCAGATACGTGGGGAGATCTTCGTCCGCAATCAGGGGCTTGCCCTGTCTGTGGCAATCCGATATCGACGCCGCGGCGCCGAATTCGACGACCTGTCGCAGGTTGCCTGCCTCGGGCTGGTCAAGGCCATCAACGGCTACCGGGTCGATCGCGGCACGCCCTTCCATGCGTACGCCGTGCCAACCATCGCCGGCGAGGTGAAGCGGTACTTCCGCGACCGCCTGTGGGCCATCCGACCGCCGCGCCATCTGCAGGAGGTCCGCCGCGCAGCCCTGCAGGCCGAGCAGACTCTCGTACGCGAGAACGGGCGCACGCCCGAGCGAGACGAGGTCGCACTCGCGCTGGGGATCAGCAGGCGGGAGCTCGACGAGGCGGCCCTGGCCGGCAACGGCTTCGCTGCCCTGTCGCTCGACGCGCCTGCGTGGTCGGACACCGAGGCGACTCTTGGTGACCAACTAGCGACTGGCGTTGACGCGTTCGAGCGGGTCGATGTGCTCGAGAGCATCCGGCTGGCCGTCCGCGCCCTCAGCGAGCGCGACCGACGCATCGTCTCGTTGCGGTTTGCCCACGGCTACAGCCAAGCAGAGATCGGCCAGGAGCTCGGTGTGAGCCAGATGCAGGTCTCGCGGCTGCTGGCTCGCATCATCCGAAGCATCCGGGCCGCTCTCGAGCTGGAGGACGCGGCCGCCTAGCGACTGCGAGCTGCTAGGCCTCGTCGAGCGTGCCCGTGCGTACCACTTCGTCGGCGAGGTCACGCAGCTTGCGGTTGGTCCGGTTGCTGGTTGTCCGCAACAGGTCGAAGGCCTGCTCAGCGGTCAGGCCGCGGAGCGCCATCAGCACACCTATCGCGGCGCCGATCTGCCGGTTGCTCGCGAGTGCCGCGCGAAGATTGGCAGCGGTGTTCTCCGCCTGGCTGATGGCGTACTCCCGCAGCTGCGAGAGCTCGTGGTGCACGCGCACCCGCGCGATCAGCTCGCGTGGGTCGAACGGCTTGACGATGTAGTCATCCGCGCCTGCGGCGAGGCCCTCGCTTGCTGCGTCGGGCCCGGCTTTCGCCGTCAGGAGCAGGACAGGAATGCGTGCCAGCTCCGCGTTGCACCGCACCTGCTGGACAAGCTCGACGCCGTCCATGCCGGGAAGCATCACGTCGCTCAGAATCATGTCAGGTCGATCCGCCAAGGCTCGCAGCGCCGATTCCGCGTCGGAGACCGTGCGCACTTTCCAGCCGTCGTCCTCGAGCAGTCGGGCGACGTAGGCACGCAGGTCGTCGTGGTCCTCCACGAGCAGGAGAGTGCCGATCTGCGCCGCGGGGGGCTCGGGGGCTTCGGACGACTGGCGGTCCGACGTGACGGCGGTGCTGAACTGGGACCGCACCCACTCAGAAGCACGTGCCAGCAGCTCGCCATCGGTGTCGTGCCGCTCGTGATCGTCTGCGCGTACGAAGGGCATCCGCACAGTGAAGGAGCTGCCCTGTCCGAGCACACTCTGGGCGGATACGTCGCCGCCGTGCGCGGCCGCGAGCTCGGCCACGACAGACAGGCCAATGCCGGTGCCACGTCCGGCGCGCGCCGATTTCGTCTCCCCCTGGTAGAGGCGGTCGAAGACGTGCGGCAGGTCGTCGGGCGAGATCCCCACGCCGGTGTCGGTCACGTTGAGCTCGATCTGGTCATCGACCGCGGCGAGGCGCAACTGCACAGACCCGTGGCTGGTGAACTTGAACGCGTTGGACAGCAGGTTGATGACGATCGTCGTCCACACATCGGGGTCGATGACAACCAATGTGTCGAGCTCCTTGACGTCGAGCAGGAGCGACACCCCGGCCTGTTCCAGCGTGGAGCGGAACATGTCGGCTAGCTGACGTGTCAGCTGTGACAGATCTGTCGGCTGGGGATTGGGACGCACCGTCTGGGTGTCAGCCCGAGCAAGCTCCAGCAGCCCGTCGACCATCTTGGCGAGCCCGATCGCCGCCCGGCGAGCGGACTCGAGGTCGGCACGCCGGCGGGTGTCAAGCTGCAGCGACTTGTCATCCAACACGTCGTGCAAGTGCGCTTCGATCAAAGTCAGCGGTGTGCGGAACTCGTGGCTGACGTTCTGGAAGAAGCGTGTCTTTGCCTCGTTGAGGTCGATCAGCGCCCGACTGCGCTGCGCGCTCCTCCTGGTGCGCGAACGCGTCCGACACCAGCATCGAAACCTGCTGTGCGATGACGTCGACGAATGTGCGATAGACCTCGTCGAGCTCGCGGTACGGGTTGACGCCGAGCACGAACACGCCGACCGGCCAGGAGTCAGGGGCTGTGACCACCGGCAGGAGCATCGCCGCGTCTGGCGGGAGCGGGCCGAGTGGGCTCTGGTCGATCCCGCCAGCCGCGCGCAGGCCGGTAAGCAGCTCCTCGCTGCCGGTCTTGGCGACCCGCCCAATGGCGCTGGTCTCGTCAATGAGCACCGCGTCGGGGAGCACCGCGTCGGGCAAGACGTCGGAGATGGGAGTGACGCCGTACGACGCGACAAGCTCGACGGTCTCCCCGGTCTCAGTAGGCAAGTAGAGACCTGCAAACGGAACGGCCGCACGGTTGCGGCGGATCACCTCCATAGCCGCGCGACATACGCCAACAGCGTCAGGTGAGTCGGTGACCGACACGAGCCGGAGCTCGTGCACCGTACGGAACCGGCGCAGTTGCACGACACGCGAGGTGTCATCGGTCGCGGCGACGAACACGCCGCGTGTCTGGCCGGTCTCGTCGTGGAGCGGGCTGAAGGAGAAACTCCAGTAGGTCTCCTCGAGGTAGCCGTGCCGGTCGATGAGCAGCAGCTGGTTCTCGCGGAGCGCGGGACGGCCGCGGGCGAGCACGTCGGCGGCAAGCGGGCCGAGCTCACTCCAAACTTCGGCCCACGCCTCCGCTGCTGGCCGTCCCATGGCGCCGGGATGCTTGCCGCCGACCAGCTCGGCCATCACGTCGTTGTAGATCTGAACGAAGTCCGGCCCCCACCAGATGACCATGGGGACCCGCGCCGGAAGCACCGCGTTGGCGGCCGACACCAGCGCAGGCGGCCAGACTTCGACTGGGCCAAGCGTGGTGTTGGCCCAGTCGAAGTCGGCAAGGAAATCAGTTGTGTCGGTAGCCGATCCCCTGTCGGCAACCGCGTCCGTCACGTGAATACGCTAACTCCGCCTGGGCCGACGAGCAGGCCGAGGATGATGACGAGGATGCCGGGGAGAATCTGACCTCGTACGAGCATCAGAATCCCCCAGACGACCAGGACCACTGCCAGGATCCACAACAGGAACAACATGACGTACCTCCTTGGAGCCAACGGTTCCCCGCCAGAGGCGTGTTGAACCGTCCCAATCCGGAGATTTCCTGGTGTTAGTCAGGGGTGGCTGACCTCGCCATCACCAAGCGTGCCCTGCAGCGCCTGCACGACGCGCCACATTGGTGTCCCGTTCGCGGGCCACCATGACGACTACATCTTTAGAGCCGTTGGTGCCGGCCTCGACTTCGTACGGCTCATCGCTCCACGTGCGCAGCACGAGTCCCAGCGACTCATCGAGCAACTGCTCGTGGTCACCCTTCCCGTCCGCGGCCAACCAAGACCGCAAGGCGTGGTTGTGCGCCGCGACCACGCTGGCCGCGACCACCTCGGCCCGCAACGGCCCGTCGAGCCGGTCCGCGTACCGACCGCGCAAATAGTCGGCCAGCACACGCTCGTAGCGCCGGACTTCCGACAGCTCGTGTGTCCGCAACGCCGGAACCGTTCGCGTGAGCCGGAACCGCGCGACGGAGAAGGGCCGATCCTCGGCGTACATCTGCATCACCAGGCGGGCCGCGTCGCACGCGTGCCGTACGGCGTCCTCCTCGCCCGTGCCCTGCTGCAGGAACTCCGTGAGCTCACGCAGCGCGCGCTGGTGGTCAGGAAAGACCACATCCTCCTTCGACGGGAAATAGCGGAAGAACGAGCGGCGCCCGACCCCGGCCAGGGCGACGATGTCGTCCACCGTCGTTTGCTCGAACCCGCGCTCGACGAACAGCTGGAGCGCAGCGCCCACGAGCGCATCCCGCATGGCGGGCTTCGTCCGCCGATCGGTCGCGGCCTGGTCCGGCCGCCGCTCCTTGGCCATGCGGGGACCCTAACACGATCATGGCACTGAGTGTGCATAATCTAGGGTACTGAGTGCCATATTGGCTGGCCGGCTGGTCGGCGCGTGCAGACTTGTGAGGGAGCAGATCGTGAACCAGGATTTCGACCTCTTCCGTGTCACCGAGGAACACCAAGCGCTGCGCGACGCCGTACGGGCGATGGCCGAGGCCAAGATCGCGCCATTCGCGGCCGACGTGGACGAGCACGCCCGCTTTCCGCAGGAAGCGCTCGACGCGCTGGTCTCCACCGACATGCATGCCGTGCACGTCCCGGAGGAGTACGGCGGCGCGGGCGCTGATGCGCTTGCCACGGTCATCGTGATCGAGGAGGTGGCGCGCGTCTGCGCGTCGTCGTCGTTGATCCCGGCGGTCAACAAGCTCGGTTCGCTGCCGGTCATCTTGTCCGGTTCCGAGGACCTCAAGCGTCGCTACCTCGCGCCATTGGCCCGCGGCGAGGGCATGTTCTCCTACTGCCTGTCGGAACCCGACGCGGGCTCGGATGCGGCAGGGATGAAGACCCGGGCCGTCCGTGACGGTGACGACTACGTCCTCAACGGCGTGAAGCGATGGATTACCAATGCCGGCGTCTCCGAGTTCTACACGGTGATGGCCGTGACCGACCCCGACAAACGGTCGAAGGGGATCTCGGCATTCGTCGTCGAGAAGGGTGACGCGGGCGTCTCGTTCGGGTCGCCGGAGAAGAAGCTCGGCATCAAGGGTTCACCGACGCGCGAGGTCTACCTGGACAACGTGCGCATCCCCGCCGACCGGATGATCGGCAAGGAAGGCACCGGCTTCGCGACCGCGATGCAGACTCTGGACCACACCAGGGTCACCATCGCCGCGCAGGCGCTCGGCATCGCGCAGGGTGCGCTGGACTACGCCAAGAACTATGTCCGGAGCGCCGTCAGTTCGGCAAGCCGATCGGCGACTTCCAAGGCATCCAGTTCATGATGGCCGACATGGCAATGAAGCTGGAGGCCGCGCGCCAGCTCACGTACGCCGCCGCCGCGAGGTCCGAGCGCGCCGACTCCGATCTGACATTCTTCGGCGCCGCCGCCAAGTGCTTCGCGTCCGATGCCGCCATGGACATCACGGTCGATGCTGTGCAGCTCCTCGGGGGGTACGGCTACAGCCGCGACTACCCGCTCGAGCGCATGATGCGTGACGCCAAGATCACTCAGATCTACGAGGGCACCAACCAGGTCCAGCGCATCGTGATGGCGCGCAACCTCCCCTGATGCGCGTCGTCCAGCAGTCCAGATGCGCCGACGGGCACCGCGACGAGAGAGTGGTACATGCCTGCGCATCCGTCGTCCGGTCCGATCGAGGCAGTCATCTTCGATCTCGACGGCGTGCTGGTCGAGTCCGAGCAGATCTGGGACGAGGTCCGAAGGGACTTCGTTGCCACTCACGGTGGCACCTGGGCCATGTCCGCAACCCGCGACATGATGGGGATGAGTACGCGCGAGTGGTCCGCGTACGTGCACGAACCAGCTCGGCGTCCCGCTCATCGCACAATCGATCGCAGCGGAAGTCACCGATCTTGTCGCCCAGCGACTCGCCCAGGAGCTTCCGATCCTGCCTGGCGCACACGACGCGGTCCTTCGGCTGGCGCGGCGGTGGCCACTTGGTATCGCGTCCTCATCCCCTCGGACGATCATCGAGCGGTTCCTCGACGCCAGCGGCCTGCGCCCCTTCTTCGCCGCCACCGTCTCGTCAGAAGAGGTGGCGCACGGCAAGCCGGCTCCGGACGTGTACGTGACCGCAGCGGCGCAGCTCGGCGCAGCGCCCTCGGAGTGCGTCGCGGTCGAGGACTCGACCAACGGCCTCCGCGCGGCTGCCGCAGCAACGATGACGGTGATCGCGGTGCCCAATCGGGAGTTCCCGCCCACCGCCGAGGCGCTCGCACTCGCATCGCTGGTTTTGCCGGACCTCGAGTCGCTCACCCCAGAGCGGGCTCAAGACGCCGTTTTGCAACGCCGAGGTCAGGCGGATTGAAGGGTCTCGAGAGGCGGCGCGTCGACCGTACAGTGCACGTGTCGATCCGATCGCCGGGTGCGAACGTGCGAACTCAGCCCTATGAAGCACAGTGGCCCAGCCGCAGCCGCGATCACTGCAGCGATAACAAGGGAAGTACGAAAGGCGTCGGTCAGCTCGGCCGTGCCGACAGCGGTCGTGAAGCCGGAGACGACGGGGATCACCGCGAGGGCGGCTAGGTTCGCGGTGCGGGCGATCGCATTGTTCACACCGGACGCGATGCTCACCTGGTCGGGACTCACTGATCCCATCACCGTCGCGGTGAGCGGCGCCACAAACGTCACGAGCCCGAGACCGAACACGATCGCTCCCGGAAGGACGTCCGGCGCCCATGAGGCGTCGGGGCCGATGCGACTCAGCAAAAGCAAGCCAGCCGCGGCCAGGAGCGGTCCCACGGTGAGCTGCAGCCGAGGACCGATCCGCTGCGCAAGGGCGCCCGAGCTGGCCGAGAAGACGAGCATCAGAATCGTCGTCGGCAAGAGGGCCACGCCTGCTCGTATCGCCGACCAGCCCGCACCTACCTGCAGCTCATAGGCGACGAGGAAGAACGTGACGCCGATAGAGGAGTACAGCAATACGGTCGCGAGGTTGGTGACCGTGAACTCGCGACTGCGAAAGAGACTCGGAGGCACCAACGGATCCGGGGTGTGCAGCATCCGGTAGACGAACGCGATCATTCCTACGACGGCAACTGCCCCGACGGCGAGCACTGAAGTGTCGGTCCAACCTCGAGGTCCGGCCTCGGTCAAGGCCCACGTGAGCGAGCCGAGACTCACCACTCCCAGGGTGGTGCCGGTGATGTCGAGCTCACGCGCCGCATGGGGATCGCGGGTTTCGGGTACGGCCGAGTAGGTGCACCAGATGACGATTGCGCCCACTGGCACGTTGAGGAGGAACGCCCACCGCCATCCGGGACCGTCGACGAGGAAGCCGCCTACGAAGGGTCCGACCGCGCCGAAGGCGCCACCCAGTCCCGACCATGCACCGACCGCTTTGGCGCGGTCGCTCTTGCGGAAGCTGGCCTGCAGAATCGCAAGGCTGCCTGGTGTGAGTAGGGCGGCACCGACTCCCTGGAGCACGCGCGCAGCGACGAGCACCTCGATGGTGGGTGCGGCGCCGCACAGCAAAGACGCGAGGGCGAACCAGACAGTGCCCAGCACGAAGATCTTGCGTCGCCCGTAGTGATCGCCAAGCGAGCCGCCAAGCAAGATGAACGACGCCAGCGCGAGAAGGTACCCGGTGAGTACCCACTGCAGAGCGGTCACGCTCGCGTCGAGGTCACTACCGATGTGGGGCAAGGCGACGTTGACGACCGTCGCGTCCAGCGACGCCATGCCGCTCGCGCCAACCGTCGCCGCCAGTGCGATACGACCTCGGGACGAGCTCAGCGCCAGGCCGTCGCCGACCGAAGCGTCCTTCACCACCTGGCGATCGTGGCTCACGACCGGGCGTCTCCGCCATCCGACCGGTCACATTTCCCCGACGAGCTTCGTCAGGGTGACGACGGCCGATAGTCGGCCGATCTGATCAAGGAGGATCCATGAACCCCTACGTCAGCTTCATCACTCTCGGGGTGGATGACCTCGACCGCGCGAAGCAGTTCTACGGCGAGGGACTCGGCTGGCCGATCAAGGTGAGCCAGGGCCCGTACGTGGCTTTCAGCCCGGCTGCCGGATCGTCCACGCTGACGCTCTACTCGCGGAAAGTCCTTGCCGCCGACGCTGGCGTTCCGGCCGAAGGCGGCGGCTTCCGTGGCGTCACCTTCTCCTACGTCGTCCGCTCGAACGAGCGCGTCGACGCGGTGCTTGCCGAGGCCGAAAAGGCCGGTGGAGCGATCGTCAGGCCGGCGCAGGACGCGACGTGGGGCGGCTACTTCGGATACTTCGCCGATCCCGACGGCAATCTCTGGAAGATCGTTGCCGCGGAGGGAGACCAGCCGTACTCGGAGTGATCGTCGCTGCTCACGAGACCAACGCGGGCATGTGCCTCTCGCCACCGGGTTCATACTCAAGCAGGGGCGAAAGGAGCCGTCCGATTGCCGTCGACGCCTTCTGGGCCGATCTCGGGCGCCTGCTCGACGAGATGGACATCCCAACCGAGGGCACATTCAACGAGGTGAAGGCGCACCGTCGCATCCGCTTCTTCGACACCGCCGAGCGTGAGCTCAACGGCAATCGGTACATCTTTCGTGAACGGATAGACATGGAGAGCGACGAGCGCCAGATGACGCTCAAGTATCGGCACCCAGACCGCTACACCGCTCAAGATCGGGACATGGACACGAAATGGCGGAGCGGCGACGTCAAGACCAAGTTCGAGGAGGACGTCAAGCCGCCGTTCGTGAGCGTATTCAGCTATTCGACCACCGTTCAGGTCGACCCGGAGGAGGAATTCGCCCGTGTGGACCAGATCGCCGAGGTGTTTCCCGGGCTGGCGGACAAGCTGTCCGAGGTCGATACAGGCGGCGACCTGAGCGTGGTACGCGATTTCACTGCCCGCGAGCTGGTGCTGGTTGGTGCTGCCCTGCTGCTCGGCAAGCGTGACATCGAAGCCGAGTGCGCCATGGTGATCTGGCATGACGACGGCGCCGCCGAAACGCCTCCCGTGTGCGTCGAGTTCAGTTTCAAGTACGGCAATGACGCCGAGGACTATCGGGGCACAGTGACCAGGGACGCGTACGACGTACTCAACGCCTTCCACACGGGGCTCGCCGGCTGGGTCCACCCCGAGCCAATGACCAAGACCGCCTTCGTCTATGGATAGCCGTCTGGGTGTCAGCAACTAACTGCTGAACGCCGGCATCACCTCGTCATGGATAAGCTGCAGCTGCTCGTTGACAGTCGCCACGTTGTCGAGGTCGCGGCCCATGAGTGCCTTGACGAGCGCAGCATCGGTGATCGCGAAGATGAGGTGGTTCACGCCGGCATCGACGATCTCGGTGCGCAGCTTGGCGACGCACTCCTCCGGCGTCCCGGCCACAGACAACCGCTCGGCAATCTCGGGCGGGGTGAGTTCGATCGCGCCCGCGAGGTCACCTTTGCCCAGTGCGTCGATGACCGGCTGAAGGTCCTGAGGATTCACTCCGTTGCGTTCGAGCTGCTCCTTGGGCATCGAGGATGCGTACAGGCCGACCATGCTCCGCGCTGCTTCCTTGGCCGCCGCCGAGTCGCGGCCGACCGCGAACACGATCCACGCGCCGATGTCGAGCGACTGCCAGTCACGGCCGGCCTTTTCGGCACCCTGCCTGACGTTGTCGACCAAGTAGTCGTACGCCTCGCGCGTGTAGCTCAACGCGTGGTGGACACCGTCGGACGTCTCCCCCGCAACCTGGAACGACCTCGGGCCACGCATCGCACCAAGCTTGACCGGTAACCGCTCCTGGACTGGCCGGGCGAATGTGAACAGCCCAGAGTAGTTGAAGAACTCGCCCTCGAAGGTGATGGCACCCACGTCAAGCAACGTGCGGATCACCTGCTGCGCTTCAAGGGTCCGCGACAGCGGCCTGGTCACCGTCCATTCGATGCCGTATTGCGCCAGCAGGCCGAAGTTGCCGCACGAGATGACACACTCGGCGCGACCGCCCGTCAGCTCGTCGAGAGTCGCCACCGACTGCGCGATCAGGGTCGGCTCCCGAAGGACCACCCCCGACACGCTCGGTCCGAACCGAATGGTCTTCGTCTTGTCGGCGGCGGCCGCGAACAGCAGCCACATGTCCTTGTGCCAGGTCTCGTCCGCTGCGTAACAGGCGTAGAAGCCGAGCTCGTCGGCCTTCTTGATCGACTCCATGGAATCCGCAAGCGGATAGTCCGGCAGCATCACGTAGCTGAACTTCACGGGAACCCCTCACTCCCTTGTGGTCGAGGAATCCGACTGCAGCAACTCCTCTGCGGAGATCACCGAGTCGGCCCAGTGAGCATGCATCCAGTCCAGGTGCTCCCATCGGCTCTCGACGATGCGATATGTGTCCCAGGCTGGGAAGTCGTGCTGTTGTATGTGGTCTCGCATAAGCGCCGGGTCCACTTCGTAGACGTGCTCGAAGCGTTTGACCACCGTGTCGTTTACCCGCTCCGGCTCGGGTGGGAGCTGGGCCGAGCGCCGGAAGCCAATCACGTGTCCTCCTCGTATGCCTGGTCCAGCAAGTACTTGCCGGGGTTCATGATGTTGTTGGGGTCGAGCACACGCTTGACCTTCTTCATGACCTCCCATCCGCCACCCATCTCCTGGGGCACGAGGTCGACCTCACCCTCCCGGCACGAGCCGTGGCATGCGCTGATTGATCCGCCGTGCTTCAGCGCCACGGCTGCGATGTCGCGCTTGGCCTCGACCCAAGCGGCCCAGGACTCGTCGTCGAGCTCCTGCTCCCAGATGCCGACGTCGATCTCGGTCAGGTAGTCCCCCCAGGGCTTGAACGCCCCATTGGTGTAGGCGAACATCCCCCAGTCGTCGAAGATCGGGTGACGATCCGACAGCTGGCGAACGATCTCGTGCCACTCCTCCCGCACGGCGGGAAGTGCCGTCCAGTTGATGGATGCGTCCTCGCAATGCCAGCTCATGGGTACCACCTGCCCCGACCTCGTCCTGCCGTGCAGCGGCGTGGCGTAGCGGTCGTGGCGAGAGGCCCAGTCGCCCTGCGAGATCTCGTCGCCGAGAAAGTCGCCCCCCGTCTCCTGGCCGATCCTCAACAACCGCTTCGCAGCCGGCCGCACCTCGTCCGTCGTGCCGTACATCGCGGTCGCGACCACACAACGCACCGAGTCAGGCTGCGGGATGTAGGCCTCGTCGTCGCGGCGCAGATAGGCCAGCTTCCACTCGTCGAAGAGCACAACGCCGGCAAGCGTCGCGAGGCCGGACCGCGCGAGCGCTCCGGTCGAGCGCCAGGCGGTCTCGTAGTTCTCGTACGAGAAGAACGCGGCAAACTCGGCCTCCGGCCTAGGCACCAGCTCGAGCGTCGCTTCCGTCACGATGCCCAAGGTTCCCTGGTGGCCCATGAAGAGGTGCTTGAGGTGGAAGCCGCTAGACGATTTACGGATCTTGCGACCGCCGCCGTCACCGACCCGGATGAGCTCGCCGGTCGGAAGCACGATCTGAAAGCTGATGACTAGGTCGCGGGTGTGGCCGTAGCGCCCCCCGATCAGGGACCAGCCGCTGGTGCCGATGCGCCCACCGACGAGCGAGCATGGGTACGAGGCGGGGTCGTCTGGGTAGATCACACCGTGCGGCCGGAGCTCCTCGTTCAGCTTGAGCATGTTGATGCCGGGCTGGACCGTGACCGTGCGGTCGTCGAGGTCGATCTCGAGGATCTTGTTCATCAGCTTGACGTCGACGAGGATGCCGTGCCTCAGTGGCACCGCGCCGTCGGTCAGTCCGGTCCCGCCGGCCCTGGGTACGACTGGGATCCGGAGCCGGTTGGCGAGTTTGACGACCTCGGAGATCTGCTCGGCGCTCGTGGGGAGGACGACGACGTCAGGCACGTGGTCGGCCCAGCGATGCACCGGGAACGGCGCGGGCACCCGCGCCCGGTTGACGCGGGCCGAGATGCCTGCGAACACATGGTCGGCACCGCAGATCTCGGCCAACTCGTCATAGACCGAGTCGGTGACGAGAGTCGCGCTCATCGGGCCGCCCCCGCTCCGCCGATGTCGAGCCCCGCCGACTGAGCGACCAGCTCGAGCAGGTCCATCACTTCAATCGGCTGTTCGCGCTTGCCGCCCTGCTCGGTGAGTGGTCGCTCGGACCAGACGCACGCGCTCACCAGCGTGTCGACCCCAAGGTCGGCGGCCCGCTCGACCCTGCGTCGGCTGATCTCAGCGGTGAGATCGGGACGTTCGATGCCGAGTCCTGCGCCCGCTCCGGAGCAGTAGGACCACTGCGTCACATGGTCGACGTCCTTGAACGTCATCCCGGGGATCGCTCGCAGAATTTCGCGAGGCGCCTCGTGGATGCCCTTGCGCTTGTTGAGTCGGCAGGCGTCGTGGTAGGTCACGACTCGGTCGATCGGGTGCGTCAGGCTAAGCCTGCCTTCACGTACAAGCTCGGCGACGAGGTCGACCATCAGCACGATCTCGAACTCGTAGTCGTCACCGAAATACCGCGGGTAGTCCTCGGTGAACGAAATGTAGTCGTGCGGGTCGAAGACGATGATCCGCTTGGCTCCCACGGCGCGCCAGTCACTGATGTTGTGCTCCGCAAACTCGCGCGCACGGTCGACGTAGCCCATCTCTGCAGCTGGCCCTCCACAGCACCATTGCTCACCCATGAGTCCGAACTCGATGCCGGTCTGCTGCAGAATCTGGGCTGCAGCGCGCGGCACCGAGGTCCGGAAGAACGCCCCCTCGCAGTCGCAGAACAGCAGAGTCTCGCCACCGACCGGGATGTCGAGCCCCTCGGCCCAGGCGCGGACGTTGTCCTGGCTGACCGGGACCTCGCCCAGGACGGGCTCGGACCTCTGCGTTGCCGTCTCCTCCACCCAGCGCTGCCACTGCGGTTGGTGGATGCCTGAGTCGACCGCTAGTGCACGCATGGCGCGGACGAGCTGCACGGTCCGGGTGCGGAAGCGGTAGAAGTCGCCGGTGAACAGCGTGTTGGGGCAGCGCAGCTCGCAGGCGCCGCACTGCGTGCAATGGACGTAGTCGCGCGCCACGTCCTCGATCGACAAGAGCCCCTTCTCCATCGCCACGACGTTGGCGTGGAAGGCCGTCGGCGAATGAACCTCGTCGCGGGTCACCTGCATGACAGGGCAGACCTCGCGGCAGAACTTGTGCCCGGAGCTGAAGCAGTTGTACGCCGCGTCGCGCCACTCGGTGACGAACTCGGCCGTTGCCTCGCCGTCCCCCTGATCCGTCGAAGGCATCCTTGCCCTCCCCTGGTCGCGTGACCCTCATGCTGCACGCGGCCGGCGCTGCCGTAAAGCCGGGAAGGACCGAGGTCGCCGTCAGGTGGTGAGGTGCATCCCCCGACTGGCTCCCCGCCGGACTGACCAGGCCGCCTGCCAGGGCGCCCCGATGCCTGGTAGAACTTGCGAGCGCGACCGCATTCGATGCCCCGCCCCACAAGGGTGTGGCATCCACACACGGTCGAAGATCGGCACCACCATGCCGCCTTCGACGTCATCGTCCCGATCGGAGCGAGCCTCGTGACAGTCACCGCCACCGGCAGCCTGGCCCTTGACGCGGGGCGGCAGGCGACGCGACGGCACTATGTGATGTGTCCTCCGACCTACTTCGACGTGTCGTACGCGATCAACCCCTGGATGGACATCAGCGTCCCGGTCGACAAGGCGAAAGCAGTCGAGCAGTGGAAGATCCTGCGCGAGACCTACCGCAATCTGGGTCACCGCGTCGACGCCATCGAGCCAGTAATGGGCCTGCCTGACATGGTCTTCGCCGCCAATGGCGCCCTCGTCGTAGGCGGAAGGGTAATGGGCGTGCGCTTCCAGCACGCCGAGCGCGCTCCGGAGGCGGCGGCGTACGCGGCATTCCTTCAAGGGCTTGGCTACCCCCTCCACGAGGCTGAGCACGTCAACGAAGGCGAGGGCGACTTCCTCGTCGTCGGCCGCACGGTCCTCGCCGGCACGGGCTTCCGCACCGCACCCGCTGCGCACCTCGAGGTGCAGGAGAGACTTGGGGTGCCCCTCGTCGCGCTGCAGCTGGTCGACCCGCGGTTCTACCACCTCGACACGGCACTGGCCGTCCTCGATGACCGGACGATCGCTTATCTCCCGTCGGCATTCAGCGGTAGCAGCCGGCGGGTCCTCGAGGCGCTGTTCCCCGAAGCGATCCTCGCCTCGGAGCAGGACGCCGCAGTGCTCGGGCTCAACGCCGTGAGCGACGGGCGCCACGTCGTGCTCGACCGGCGGGCCGAGGAGCTCGCAGCCGAGTTGTCCCGCCGCGGATTCAACCCGGTGCAAGTCGACATGTCTGAGCTCAACAAAGCAGGCGGGGGCGTGAAGTGCTGCACCTTGGAGGTCCGGGCATGACGGCGGCGGACCGCGCCGACGCCGAGGCAGCGCGCGCTGAGCGCCATGTAGCGCACAATTACCACCCACTCCCGGTCGTGATCACCGAAGCGTCTGGCGCGTGGGTGACGGACGTCACGGGGAAGCGATACCTCGACTGCTTGGCCGCCTATTCAGCACTCAACTTTGGGCACGGTCATCCAGCTCTGCTCGCCGCGGCGCACGCTCAGCTCGACCGGCTCACGCTGACGTCGCGTGCGTTCCTGCACGACCAGCAGGGCGAGTTCTGCGAGTCACTTGCCGAGCTCGCGGGGATGGACCTCGTGCTGCCGATGAACACCGGCGCCGAAGCGGTCGAGACCGCGATCAAGATGGCTCGTGCGTGGGGCTATCGGGTCAAGGGTGTTCCAAGCGACCGGGCGACCATCGTGGTCGCCGAGAACAACTTTCACGGCCGGACGACGACCATCGTCTCCTTCTCGACCGACGAGCAGGCCCGTGCCGACTTCGGGCCGTTCACGCCCGGATTCCGCATCGTCCCGTACGGCGACGCGGAGGCGCTCGCGGCGGCCATCGACTCCACAACCGTGGCGGTGCTGCTCGAACCGATCCAAGGCGAGGCGGGTGTGTTGATCCCGCCGGACGACTACCTCCCTCGGGTGCGCGAGATCTGCACGGCTTCCGACGTACTCCTTGTGCTGGACGAGATCCAGTCCGGCCTGGGCCGCACCGGCCGTACGTTCGCCTGCGAGCACGTCGGCGTCACGCCTGACGCGTATGTCCTCGGCAAGGCGCTCGGCGGTGGCATCGTGCCGGTGAGCGCGGTTGTGGCTCGTGAGGATGTGCTCGGTGTGTTCCGACCCGGCGAGCACGGGTCGACCTTCGGCGGCAACCCGCTCGCGTGTGCTGTCGGGATCGCGGTGATCGAGCTGCTCCGCACGGGCGAGTTCCAGCGTCGGGCCGAGCGCCTCGGTGCCCGGCTGTCGTCGGGGCTGTCCGGGCTGATCGGCAAGGGCGTCGTGGCCACTCGCGTCCGCGGCCTGTGGGCCGGAGTCGACATCGACCCGGAGCTCGCCACGGGCCGCAAGGTCGTTGAGGAACTTGCCCACCACGGCGTCCTCGCCAAGGACACCCACGGCTCGACGATCCGCCTCGCGCCACCGCTCGTGGTTGAGGACGAGGATCTCGACTGGGCTGTGGCGCAGCTTGGTGAGGTGCTCGCCGAGCTAAGGAGCTAGCTCCCCCAGTGGCTGGCTGGTGCGGCGCCGTCGTGAGGAGCCAGTCCGTCTCAGTCAGCCGGCTCCAGGTAGGCGGACGCCAGCCACTCCTGCACCGTCGCGCGCCCCGTCGGTGAATCGACCACATACACCGTCAGCCCGTGCCAGCCGTCCCTGCCTTGGCGCCACTCGATCAAGAGGCCAGGGTGCTTGCCCGGCATGCTCGGCGGCTCGACCACCCAGACGTGTCGGGGCTGCCCTGGCCGGGTAGACGCCGTCGTTGTGGGCGCCGTCGTTTGCTGTCGCCGCGTGAGCTCGAGTCGGTCGGCCAGGGTCAGGCGGTGTTCTGAGCGCCCCATCCCGCCTCGCGCCATCAACCGACCTCGTCAGCTCCGCTAGAAGGGTGGTGGGTCGGGGTCTGGCGGTGGCTCGGGTTCGGGTGTGGTGGGTTGTTGTCGTAGTCGGTCGAGGTAGTGCTGTTTGTGGGCGGCGGCCTCGTGTTGCTCGGTGTCGGTGGGTCCGATGCGGGTGGCCGGCCGGTCGGTGACGATCCCGGTGGGGGAGGTCCACCGCAGGCCGCCGTCGCCGAGGGGTAGGGCCTGCCAGCCGTACCAGGTTTTGGCCCGGTTGATCCACCCGGACAGCACGTGACAGTTGCCCGCGTCGGTGGGGCCGCCGTCGTCCCACCCCAGGGCGTGGTCGATCTCGGCGCGGTGCGCCGGGGTGTTGTCGGTCGGGAACATCGACGTGACGTCCCGGCCGCGGACGTGATCTTGCAGCACCTGCGGCGGCCGGTACACCGTGCGCCCGTAGTCCAACAGCACCCCGGAGACCGGGTCGGTCAGCAGCCGGCGCCACACCCCGTCCGCGGCCAGTGCGCGGGCCTGCTCGGCGGTGATCGGCCCGTAGCCGGCCAACACCGCGGGCAGCTCGTCCAACCCGGCGAGCGTGGTCCAGGACACGGTGACCTGAATATGCGGACGGCCCACCCGGTCGCGCACCCGCAGCACCGGACTCCACTCGTCGGGACACCCCGCACCCCCGGCGGCGTCTGCGCTGCGGGTGAAGCTGCCGGCGCCGCGGACGTCGTGGCTGCGGCGGTCGTCGTGAGCGGCGGCGTCATCACGCACGTCGTCGCGCACGTCGGCGGTGTCGTCGTGACCGGTGTCCGTGCCGGCGTCGCTGTCATCGTCGCGACCGGCGTCGCTGTCGTCGTCGCGCACGGCGTCGGCGTTGTCGTCGTCGTGCTGCGCGTCGTCGGTGGGGTGTTTGTGTGTCGGTGGGTGTGGGGTGTCGGGCCGCAGCCGGGTTGGCAGCCGCCGGTGTGTCCGGTGCGGGCGATGTCGTCGCAGATGCGGACGAGGGCGTCGGCGCGGCGTTGCGCCTTGGTGCGGGCATCGTCAGGGTCGGTGTCGCGGAGCGCGTCGGCGACCCGGTCGAGGATCTCGTCGACGATGGCGAGGTCCTCGGCGGCCAGCTCGCCGTGCAGCTGGCCCATGCCGTCGCCGGCGGGGCGGGTGGTGACCCGCCGCCCGGCCCGGGCCTGGGCGTGGCGGGCGGCGGCGTCGCGCGGGTCCGCGGTGATCACCAGCCGGCGCAGCCGCTCGTGCAGCCTGCCCGCGGTCAGGGTGGCCGCGTCGGGGAGGATCTGCGCCTGCACCTGCCGGGCGGTCTGGGCGGGCAGCGGGCGCAGCGCGTCGACGATCAGCCGGGCCCGCCACCCGTCGAGCAGCCCGGCGGCCAGCGCGGCGTGCACGTCGGGGTGCTGCTCGACCAGCTCGCGGGCCGCGTACAGCCGGCCCTTCGCCGTGGACGGCGCGATGCCCAACAGCACCGACGTCTCCAGGGCGGCCGCGTGCAGGGCGTGCCGCTCATCGTCCAATGCCTCCGCGCCCGCCGGCAGGTCACCGTCGGCGAACGGGGACAGCCGGGACAGGGTGGCCAGCTGCTGCTGCTGGCGGGCCTGCAGCCTGCGCTGCCACGCCTCGGTGTCGGCGAGCTCGGCGAGCAGCACGGCCCGCGCACCACCCGCGGCCGCGGCCAGCGCGGCCAGCTCGGCGGCCAGCAGCCCAGCCTCGTCGAACCCGTCGTCGAACTGGTCGCCGTCCTGGTCGCCGTCCTGGTCGTCGTAGGCCTGCTCGAGCTGCCAGGCCTGCTCGGCCCAGGCGTGCAGCTGCTGCTCGCTGAGCTGGTCGAGCCGGTCCGGGTCCACGCCACCCAGCCTATCGAACATCTGTTCGAGTGACAAGGTGCTGTGCACAGCAATCCGTACCTGACACGGCATTCAGCGGCCCACAAAGGCGTGAACACCACCCGGACGATGCCAAGCCCCGCGCGCAGTCAGCATCGCCCATGAGACGCCGCAGCCCAACGGCCAGATGACACCGGGGCCGGTGACACCCCTGACAGGCTTCAGGCTGTTGCGGGCTGCACTCCCATCAGGTCCCCCAAGGAACCCGTCGCTGGGCCACCGGGGCCAACCTGGGACAAGGCGGCTGCAACACCGTCCGGGTCGACAAGAGGACGATGGGCCGCGAGCGCAGTCGCCCAGTTTCGTGACGCGCCCGCATATCCACTGAGCTGCTCGACCGCGGCAGACTCGGTGAGGCTGTCGAACCAACGGGCGAACAGCCGCGCCCTGCCTTGCGGCGTC
Source organism: uncultured Actinomycetota bacterium (assembly GCA_963799425.1). Lineage (GTDB taxonomy): Bacteria > Actinomycetota > Actinomycetes > Jiangellales > Jiangellaceae > CAVWSM01. Next base: position 322,455 of record CAWCXA010000012.1, read on the forward strand.
GGTATCCCGTACGCGCGGAAGCGCGCCAGCCCACCGTCGGGATAGATGTCGACGCGGATCGTGTCTACGGCAACGGATCCGGGTCGCAGGTACCGATGCACTGTGTCCTTGCGCATCGGGGTCTTCGCGAGCAGCTCAGTCCACGCGCCCGCCCCGGAACGACCGGTCACTCGTGCCCAGCCTGGCGCATTTCCGATGAAGCAAGACGTGTCGACCTCGAGCCGCCGCACGATGCCCTCGGTTGCCAGCGCGACTTCGAACCAGTCATTGCCGTCGTCGCGTCGCCGCGCGGTCTCCCAGCCCTCCCCCATCACCCGTGCGGGCCCTGGCATCAACACGTTGTCCGGGGCGGCGTAGAACCGGTTGGACGCATCCGTCACTCGTGCGCCGAGCTCTATCGCAGCGAGGTCGAACGTGACCCCCGCCACCCACCGCGGGTCGCCGATGGGTTCACCGTGGACTCGAAGTCGCGCCACACCGCCGTCGGGGAAGACGTTGAGTCGTACGTGGGTGAATCGCGTCTCGTTGGTGACCTCGAACATTTGCCGGTTGTGCCCCTTCAACGGCGACCGCGGCACGATCTGGATCCACTCGGCCCCACCGAGCTCCGCCGGATCGGGCACAACAAGTGTGTCTAGGCATGCCGCGTCGATCGATGCCTCGGGCGGATAGTTGCCGGTGAAGAACGCAGTGTCGACAACGATCCCGTTGATCACACCGGCGACACCCAGGCGCACGATCGCCCAGTCATGGCCGGGTTCGCGGCGGCGGCGCGTCTCCCAGCCATCCATCACCTGCCCCTTGTTGCCGAACGTCGACGCCGCGAACACCGGGTCGGCGGCCTTGATGAGGTTCTCCTTCTCGGCGAACGTCTCGTCGTTGGCCGCCACGACGCTGCCGCCGAGCAATCGGGCGGCAAGGTCGGGATAGACCTCGAACGCGTGCCGCTCTGTCACCGCGAACCTCCTGCCTGCGACCGTTCGAGCAGGGCGCCATGCGGTGTCTCTCCGTCGACAACCTCGCCCCGTATCCAGGTCGACCGGACAACCCCGCGCAACGACATCCCCGCGTATGGGCTCACCGGATTGCGGTGCTGCAATGCGTGCGGATCGACAGTGAACAAGGCATCGGGATCGAACGCGACGAGGTCGGCATCGCGACCCACCGCGATGGCACCCTTTGCAGCAAGTCCCACGAGCGACGCCGGTGCGCTCGACATCCATCGCACCACGTCGCCAAGACCGAACCCGCGTGCCGAGGCCTCGGTCCAGACCACCGGCAGGCTGAGCTGCAGACCAGCGATGCCACCCCAGGCGGCACCGAAGTCGCCGGTGTCGAGACGCTTCACGTCGGCGGTGGACGGCGAGTGGTCTGAGACGACGATGTCGAGAGTCCCTGACGCGAGCGCCTTCCAGAGCGCGTTGCGGTTGGCGTCGCCGCGGATGGGTGGGCAGCACTTGTACTCGGTCGCACCCTCCGGCACCCGCTCGGCCACGAGCCCCAGGTAGTGCGGGCACGTCTCGGCAGTGACCGGCAAGCCCTCACGTCGTGCGTCGGCAAGCAACGGCAGCACATCAGTGCTCGACACGTGCAGCACGTGCGCGCGGGCGCTAGTACGTCGCATCGCCCGCAGCAGCCTCGTGACCGCCGCTACCTCGGAGGAGCCAGGACGTGAGGCGAGATAGTCCGCGTACGAGCGTCCATGCGCCGTCGGCGCGCTGTCGAGGACTGCCGGATCCTCAGCGTGCACGATCGAGAGCGCACCAAGGCGCGCGACCTCGGCAAGCACCTCATCCAGCTCGTCCCCGACGAGGTGCGGGAACTCGTCGACGCCCGACGGCGACAGGAACGACTTGAACCCGAACACCCCGGCTTCGTGGAGCCCCTTCAGGTCTCCGGTGTTGCTGCCGATGGCGCCACCCCAGAAACCGACGTCGACATGCACCAAACCGCGCGCCGCGTCGCGCTTGACTTCGAGGTGCTCGACCGTGGTCGTTGGCGGGATCGAGTTGAGCGGCATGTCGATCAGCGTCGTCACGCCTCCCGCAGCCGCGGCGCGAGTCGCAGAGTCGAACCCCTCCCACTCGGTACGGCCGGGCTCGTTCACATGCACGTGCGTGTCGACGAGCCCTGGCAGGAGCACGAGTTCGCCGACGTCAACCACGTCGCCCGCACCATAGCCCTCGACCTCGCCCCAGGGCACGATCGCCGCGATGCGCCCCTCTGACACGACGACGTCGGCCGCACGTTCACCGACGGGCAGCACCACCCGTCGTGACCGGAAGACATCGTGAGTCACGAACTGCCCCGTCCACTGCGGGCGTAGGCCGCCAGCGCGACCCGATCGAGACCGGTCGCATCGGCTACCTCGGCCTCGTCGAGAGCGCCGCAGTCGAGGCCGCGGACGATGAACCAGGCGAGCGCCCGTGCAGTCGCGGGCTCGTCGAGGATGCCGGTGTCGGCCCGCTCGACGTAGGCGCGGAGTCGCGCGGCGGCGGCCGGGAGACCTGCACGGAAGAACGTGTACGTCGCGAGGTAGCGCGTCACAAGCTGCGCCGGGTGCAGGTCCCAGCCCTGGTAGAACCCACGCTCGAGCGATCGTCGGACGAGACGCGCGTGCAACGCCCAAGCCGCGTGCACCTGCGCTTGTGACCCAACCGGCAGCACGTTCGTGGAGCCGTCGGAAACGCGCACACCAGTGTCGGCAGCAGCCAGCTGTATGACTTCCTTGGCGTGGTCGGCGATCGGATGCTCGAGCGACTGGTAGCCCGCCGAGATGCCGGCCGCCGCGGTGAAGTCGTAGGTCCCAAAGTGCAGGCCGGAGATGCGTCCCGCTGCGGCATGGACCATCTCCGCCACCAGAGCGGTGCCGTCCGGACCGAGCACCGCCTGCGGCGTCTCCACCTGTACCTCGAAGCGCAGCCGCCCGGTCGGAAGGTCGTGCGCCTGCTCGAGCCGCTCGCAGACCAGCACCATCGCCTCGACCTGCGCGACCGACGTGACCTTGGGCATCGTGACGTGGAGCCCACCGGACGGACCACCGGCCGCATGCAGCTCGCCAAGGAACAAGTCGAGTGTGCGGATGCCACGCCGACGGGTGGCTGGCTCGAACGACTTGAACCGGATGCCGATGAACGGCGTCGCTATCGCGGCGGCACTCCGGGCAGCGTCGATCACCGCCGCGTCCTCCACCGTGTCCGACCGGCGACCGAACCCGTCCTCGAAGTCGATGCGCAGGTCCTCGACCGGCTCACGATCGAGCTTGTTCTTGACTCTCGGCAGCACTTCGTCCACGAGCGACTCGTCCAGCCCGACAGCCGCGGCGAGCACCGACGGGTTCGGGGCGTGCGCTTCGAGCGCTGCTCGGGCGGCTGTGCCCCACTCCTCACAGAGGCCGCTGTGTATCCGGTCCCCCGGCACGTACACGGTGTGCACTGGCTGCCTTGAGCCGGAGTCACCGGGAAAGCGACTTGCGAGCTCACCATCCGCTGAGGCGAGCATGCCGTCGACCTCGGCCAGCACGGAGGCGCCGAGCCGACTTGCCGCCAGTGGCTCGGGCATACCCGTCACTCCCCGGCGATGAGGTCGTACGCCGGCAGGGTGAGGAACTCGACGAACTCGTCGGCGAGCGCGACCTGCTCGAACAGGTCGCGGGCCTCCTTGAGCCGGCTCCCTTCCGTGGCCTGCGCCGCGAGCCGCCCGTACTCGGTATCGAGCACTTCCCGCACGAGCTGCGCGGTGACCGGCACGCCGGTGTCGAGGACGACGTCGTTGTGCACCCACTGCCAGATCTGCGATCGCGAGATCTCGGCGGTCGCTGCGTCCTCCATGAGGTTGTGGATCGCGACGGCACCGGTCCCTCGCAGCCACGCGTCGAGATAGAGCAGGGCGACCTCGACGTTGGTCCGCAGCCCCTCCGCTGTCACGGCGCCGGGCGTGGCTGCGACGTCGAGCAGCTGCGCGGCCGTCACGTGCACGTCGGGCCGCAGGCGGTCGAGCTGATTGGGCCGGTCACCGAATGCCGCGTCGAAGACCTCTCGGCAGATCGGGACAAGATCGGGGTGCGCCACCCAGGACCCGTCGAAGCCGTCGGCCGCCTCGCGCTCCTTGTCGGCGCGCACCTTGGCCAGCGCGACCTCGTTGACGGCCGAATCGCGGCGGCTCGGGATGAACGCGGCCATGCCGCCCATGGCGAAGGCGCCCCGACGGTGGCAGGTCTGCACCAACAGCTCGGTGTAGGCGCGCATGAACGGCGCCGTCATGGTCACCGCGCCACGATCGGGCAGGGTGAAGGCGGGTCCGGAGTCGCGGAAGTTCTTGATGACGCTGAACAGGTAGTCCCACCGCCCAGCGTTGAGCCCCGACGCGTGATCGCGGAGCTCATACAGGATCTCGTCCATCTCGAACGCGGCAGTGATCGTTTCGATCAGCACCGTGGCCCGGATGGTCCCGTACGGGATGCCGAGCCACTGCTCGGCGAAGGTGAAGACGTCGTTCCAGAGCCGGGCTTCGAGGTGGCTCTCGGTCTTGGCAAGGTAGAAGTACGGGCCACTCCCCCGCGCCAAAAGCTCGGCTGCACTGTGGGAGAAGTGCAGCCCGAAGTCGACGAGCGCTCCGACCATCGGCCGGCCGTCGAGGGTGATGGCTCGCTCATCCAGGTGCCACCCGCGGGGACGGACGAGGATGACGGCCAGGTTGCCGTCGGGCTTGAGCACGTAGGTCTTGGCGTCGGTCTGCAGCCGGATCGTGCGGCGTACGGCATCGCGGAGGTTGACCTGCCCCTCGACGACATTGCGAAAGTGCGGGGTGTTGGCGTCCTCCAGATCGGCGAGCCAGACGTTGGCGCCGGAGTTGAGCGCGTTGATAGCCATCTTGCGCTCGGTCGGCCCGGTGATCTCGACGCGCCTGTCGCGCAGGTCTGCCGGCGCCTCGGCGACTCGCCAGTCGGCCTCGCGGATGTCGGCTGTCTCGGCGAGGAAATCGAGGGTTCCGGTACGGCGGATTTCGTCGCGGCGGACCTGTCGTCGGGCAAGCAGCTCGTCGCGGCGGGCGCCGAACTGCTGCTGGAGCTCTCCGACGAATGCCAGCGCGTCGGGCGTGAGGACCTCGTCGCTCCGGTCGATGGGGGTGCTGTGCACACGGACGTCGGCCATCAGGCACGCTCGTCGTCGGGGGCATCGTTGCGCTGCACAGTGACCTCGATGAGCCCGTACGGTCGGTCATCCACGTGGAACACCTCGCCCTGGTTGTCGATGCCGAACGGTTCGAGGTTGTAGCGGAAGTGGTGCACGTTCGGCGCGGACAGCTCGACTTCGACGAGCTCGTTGTGCTGCTCGAGCACCGCCTTTCCCATATGGAACAGGGTCTGCTGCAAGGCAAGGCTGTGCACGACGGCGAACTGCTCCAGCAGGATGGCGCGGGCACTGTCGAAGGTGGCGTCCCAGTCGGCGTCGGTGCCCAGGTAGCGCCAACGCGCTACCAGCGACGTCGACAAGATGCGGTCGTGCGTGTCCTCGAGCACGGTGTACCTGTCTCGGAGGAAGCCGGCAAACTCCGACCCGGTCGACTTGAGCACGACGAGGTCCTTGATGCCGGAGACGACGGTGTTCCGCTGCTCCTCGTGTTTGCCTTCCACGGAGACGGTCGTCGTGCGTGTGCCGCGTCCCGTGCGTACGAACGAATGGTCGTGGGGCTGGCCGTTTGCGACGATGCGCTCCCAGTCGTACTGCTCGACCTGGATGCTGGCACTCTCGACGGGGTCGATGTCGTCGACGAAGTGCCGTCCGAGGGCCAGCGCGTACTGCTCGATCGAGTCATTGCCGTGCTTCTTGGCGTAGGCATAGGCCGTCTGCTTCTGCGTGTCTGTCGGCAGCACCCGAGACTGGTCGCCAACCGTGTGCGCATCGGTGAAGTCGCCGCGCAACGTTGTGGAGACGTTGATGTCCCGCAGCTCGTGGCGCTCGCCGTCGCGATAGATGCGGACGATCCGGTTCTCTGCCTTGCCGTACTGGTTGGGGCCCAGGACTATCGCCATCCGCGCTAGCTCCCCCGATAGGTCGTGTACGAGAACGGGCTGAGCAGCAGAGGGACGTGGCAATGCACGCTTGCGTTGCCGACCACGAACGTCACCGCCACATCAGGAAAGAACGACTCCTCGTCATGCGCCGCGGCATAGGCGCCCGTGTCGAACGTCAAGCGATAGGTGCCCCTTGGCAGACGATCCCCGGCTAGATCAGTGATGCGACCGTCGGCATCGGTGATGCCGTCGGCGATGAACCGCGTCACGTCACCGTCGACCTCCTCCAGGCGGACCGGGACACCGCTCGCCGGGACTCCCCGTGCTGTGTCGAGCACATGCGTTGTCACATTGCTCATTCGCCCAACAACCGTTCGAGCCGGATCCGGTTGATCTTGCCGAGCTCGTCGCGTACGACCTTGCGCTCAGTCTCGGGGTCGTTGTGCAGCCGGCCTTGCAGGATCGCCAACAGCTCCTCCGCCGACCTGCCGGTGGCGCACACCAGGTAGACGTGTCCGAATCGTGTCTCGTAGGTCATGTTGCCGTCCGCCAGCGCGGCGAACGTGGCGTCGGAGCTGTGATCGACACCGGATTGCTCTCGTCTGGACCACCCGCTTTGGGTCGTGGCGGCCCGGTCGCCGATGCGCGGGTGGCCGTTGAGGGCCTCGTCGATCTCGCGCTCGTCGAGGTCCGCGAGTACGGCATCGGCCTCGGACAGCAGGGTGGCCACGGTGTCGTACGGTCTGCGGTCGGTCAGTTGACTCGCCCACGCCACCGACGAGCAGCAGGCGAGGAGCGCCGCACGCGCCGCCTCGTCCGGCAGCGCGTTGAAGGTGGCCAAGCCGATGCCTTCGTGCAGCGTCACTGCCACCTCCCGCCGGCCACCCGTGCGTCGACCGTACGACGAGCCGTCGCGGCCGGCAAACCTCTGCCGCCCGTCATGGCTCCGCTGTCCAGAGCTCCCTGGGCGGCTGGCCGGCGAGTCGGCGCTCGGCCTCACTGATCTCCCAGGCCGCGTTGACCAGGCCGACGTGGCTGAATGCCTGCGGGAAGTTGCCGAGCAGCTCGCCTGTCGCGGGGTCGACCTCCTCCGCGAGCAGACCGACGTCGTTGACGAAGGATACGGCGCGTTCGAACGTCGCCCGCGCGCGCTCGACCTGGCCCGCCATCGCCTGCACCTGAGCGAGCCAGAACGTACACATCAGGAACGCACCCTCGTCACCGGCCAGACCGTCCACCCCCGTCTCCGTGCGGTAGCGGTAGACCAGGCCATGCTCATCGGTGAGGCGGTTCTCGGTGGCGTCGATGGTCGCCAAGACCCGTGGATCGTCGGCGGGCAGGAACCCGACGATGGGCATCATGAGGTTGCACGCGTCGAGATCACGTGAGCCGTAGTACTGCGTGAACGCGCCGGCCTCCTCGCTCCAGCCATCTCGTACGACTGTCGCGTGGATCTCGTCACGAGCCCGAATCCATTCGTCGACATGGTCCTCTGCGCCCAGGCGATCGAACATGCGGATCGCCCGGTCTAGCGCGGCCCAACACATCACCTTGGAGTGCAGGAAGTGCTGCGGATCGCCGCGGACCTCCCAGATGCCGTGGTCCTTCTCGCGCCAGCGATGCGCGGCTGTGTCGGCACAGGCAATGAGGAACCGTCGCGTGTCGTCGTCTATGTCACCCAGCTGCTCGACGAGCCGGAAGGCGGCGCCCCACAGCTCGCCGTACACGTCGATCTGCTGTTGGCTCCATGCCCCGTTGCCGACTCGAACCGGTCGGCTACCGCGCCAGCCGCGCAAGTGGGGGAGCGTGCGCTCTGTCAGGTCGTGCTCGCCACCTATCCCGAACATGATCTGCAGGGCCTTGTCGCTGCTGATGCTGGGGGCGGCTGTCGCGAAGAACGCGAAGAAGTCCGCAGCCTCATCGGGACACGCGGCCACCCAGAGTGCCTCCATCGTCAGGCTCGCGTCGCGGACCCAGGTGTAGCGGTAGTCCCAATTGCGTTCGCCGCCGATGTCTTCCGGGAGTGACGTCGTGGGAGCAGCCACGATTGCGCCACTTGGTTGGAACGTCAACGCGTGCATGATCCGCCCGCTGTGATGCACGAGGTCGCTCCACGGACCGTCGTACGCCTGGTGGAATTCCGACCACGCCAGCCACGTCCGCATCGTCGCGTCGAGCCTCGCCGACAGCTCGTCTTGGCCCCACACTCGCGCCGGCGTTTCGTCCAGCGTCGACCGATGCATGCCGAAGTGCACCGTGTCACCTGCCGTCATCGAGAGCGTGGCTTGAACCCCCTGGCCGTCCGGGGTCATCGGTACGGGTGTGGTCAGCACCAACCATTCGGCTCCGCCGCGCGACGTCACGCCGCCCTCGATCGCAGTCAGGATCGGGACGATCAACCCGTACTCAGGGCGCGGCCGATAGTTGATCTCCACCTCGACGTTGCCGGACGTGCACGCGACCCGCCGTACAAGAAGATGTGGAGCGCCGACCCCGATCTGGTGTTGGTCGTTGCCCGGCCCGATGAGGAGTGCGTCGGTGACGACTACGTTGCCTGTCTCCGTCTCGAAGGTCGTCTCGAGGACCATCGACCGGTCGACGTAGCGGCGCGTGGCTTGGAAGTCGCCCCACGGCCGGAGGGACCAGTGACCAGCGTCGTCGTCCAGCAGCCGGGCAAAGACCGACGGGCTGTCGAACCGCGGGAAACACAACCAATCGACTGATCCGTCGCGGCTGACAAGAGCCGCCGAGTGCCGGTCGGAGAGCAGCGCGTAGTCGGCGATCGGGGTTGTGCTCACGGTCGAAAGCGTGGCACGCACGGGACAGGCTCGCACGTAGTCATCGCGCCCGACCGCAGCGAGTAGGTTGCTCGCGTGAGCTTCAAGGTGAGTGCTGAGGCGTACGCCCGATTCATGGGTCGCTATTCCGAGCCGCTCGCCACTGAGTTTCTGGCACTCCTCGGAGCACGGCCGGGGCACCGGGCGCTCGATGTCGGGTGTGGCCCTGGCGCGCTGACCGCTGAGCTCGTGAGCGTCCTGGGCGCCGACTCGGTGTCTGCCGTGGATCCGTCTGAGCCGTTCATCGCGGCGATGCGACAGCGCTTCCCCGGCATGGATGTACGCCTGGCCGGGGCCGAGCAGCTGTCGTACGGGGACGACGCATTCGACATCACGGCAGCACAGCTCGTCGTGCACTTCATGTCAGATCCAGTCGCCGGGCTCGTCGAGATGGCCCGAGTGACCCGTTCCGGAGGCGTGGTCGCCGCGTGTGTCTGGGACTACGGCGGTGTTCGCGGCCCGCTGTCGACGTTCTGGCGCGCCGCGCGGGAGGTCGACGCGCAGGCAATGGACGAATCCGGGCTCGCGGGAGTTCGTGCGGGGCATTTGGCCGAGCTCTTCCGGTCGGCAGGACTGGGCGAGGTCGAGTCCGCCGAGCTCACGGTCCGTGTGCCCTACGCACGCTTCGACGAGTGGTGGGAGCCCTACACGTTGGGAGTGGGACCGGCGGGCGCGTACGTCTCCTCGCTCGACGAACAGCAGCGGGAGGCGTTGCGTGCTCGGGCCGAGCAGCTCTTGCCGCCTGGACCGTTCGACGTGACGGCCACCGCATGGGCCGTGCGGGCTGTCAGCCAGTGAGCCGGCGGTAACCCGCTCAGTCCTCGCCCTTGGCAAACAGCTGCGCGTTGTGCACGAGCGCCTCGAGCCGCTCGTCGTCGAGCTTGCCGGCGGCCTCGACGAGCTGAGACAACAGCTGCGCCTGACGAGGGGTGCGCGACTCGGGTGTCTCCGCGGCGACGACGAATGTACGGCCGGCGCTTCTTGACGCTGCCCGCGGCGGCGGCGGCGCGGCTTGGGGCAAGGCAACCTCCTGTGGCGGGCCGGCTGCGTATGTCATCGCGCGTACGGCGCGGGCCCTGGCGGCCCGCCTACCCGCGTAGGCAAGGCGGATCATCCACTCGTCATCGTCCAGCGACACGACGAAGTCGGCGTCGTCTGTCGGAGTGCCGAGCCGGAAGTCCGCACCGAGCGCACCGAGCAGATTGGCCAAGGTCTCGATCGACGGGGTCTGCCGGTCGTCGCGAAGCAGGTAGTAGTAGGCCCGCGAGATCTGGGCCCGGTCGGTCAGCGCGGTGATCGGCTGACCGCGTCGCTTGGCGAGGCGTCTCCAGGAATGCGCCAAGCGTCATGCGGTGACCGTCGCGAACACGTACGACTGCGGGCCCGTCACGGCTGGAGGGGGATTCCGCACGCATGCCAAGTGAGTGTACAGAGGAATCTGTCAATAGACTGGACAGAGGCGCCGTGGAGCTCGTAGAGTGTCCACTGAGTAGACACGCGGAGGCACGACTCGCGAGGTTGTGTCCGGCCCTGGCTCAACACTGTCAAATCCCACGACATCTCGGAGGCACCAGTGCACGTTTCCGCCCACCTCGACGTTGACGCCGTGGCCCTCGAGGCCGATGAGCTGGTGACCGTCATGCTTCAGCTCGACGCCCCCAAGGCACCCGACACCGGAGAGCCTCGACTCGAGCACACTGCGGTGGTCGTTCTCGACCGTTCCGGCTCGATGCAAGGCGATCGCCTCGACCACGGCAAGCGCGCGCTGCAGGCGCTGGTCGACCGACTGGATGACCGGGACAAGCTCGGGCTGGTCGTGTTCGACCACGAGGCGCAGGTGCTGGTGCCCGCCGACCGCGTCGGGGCGCTCGGGCGACCACGAGTCAAGGAGCTGATCGCGTCCGTCGACTCGCGTGGAACCACCGATCTGTCCTCGGGCTACCTGCGCGGGCTGCAGGAGGCGCGGCGCGTGGCTGGCCCAGCCGGAGCGACCGTCCTGCTGCTGTCGGACGGTCACGCCAACGCGGGCATCACCGACCCCGACCAGCTCTGCTCGGTGGCCCGTCAGGCGTCGTCGGCCCGCGTGACAACCTCGACGATCGGCATCGGCACCGGCTATGACGAGACGATCCTTGCGGCGATTGCGCAGGGCGGACACGGCAACCACTCGTTCGCGGAGCACGCCGAGGGCACTGTTGTCGCGGTGGCCGCCGAGATCGACGGGTTGCTCGCCAAGACGGTGCAGGCTGCGAGCCTGCTGATCCGTCCGCTCGATGGCGTCGCGGCGATCACGCTGCTCAACGACCTCCCGGCGACCGCCGTAGCCGATGGTGTGCTCGTCGAGCTCGGCGACTTCTACGGGGGCGATGAGCGTCGACTTGTCCTGGAGATCGCAGTGCCCTCGAAGGCGGCGTTAGGCCTCGCCAAGGTGGCGGAGCTTGAGGTCCGCTACGTCGAGCTGCCCAATCTCAGGGAGCACGTTGTCACCCTGCCAATCAGCGTCAACGTCGTGCCGGCAGACGTCGCGGCTGGGCGCGTGCCGGACCCTGAGGTCCGGCGTGAGCGCCTCATTGTCGATACGCAGAAGGCCAAGAAGGAGAGCGAGCGGTTGCTGCGCGATGGGGACGTGGGCGCCGCGAGGAACACGTTGACAGCCGCGTCGGCCCATCTGGCTGCTGCTCCACCGAGCGCCGAGGTGTTCGAGGAGCAGTCCTGGATCGGCGAGACGCTGACGGCTATGGGCTCGCGGGAGGACGACTACACCCTCAAGCGGATCCGCGCGTCGCGTCTCACGCGTGACCGCGGCTACCGCAACCGTCGGCAGGGCGGCGAAGTCTGACGGCGGTGCTCACCAGCGGGTAGGCCGGGGAGACAGGCAGAAGGGCCCGACCTCCGCCCGTCAAACCTCAGCCAATCGGCGATGAGTTCTGCTCCGAACATGGGTCAGACCTGTATCTCGTCACAGGCTTGCGGCTCATCAAAAAGAGGGGTGGTGGCAGGCATGGAGCAGATTCGGATTCAGCGGCGGCGGGTAGTTCGCCGAGTCGATGAGGTGATCGAGCCCGTGCCCGTCGAGCCCGTGGTTCGGACCGACGACGCGGCCGAGCTCATCGCGCGGATCGACGGGTTGCTGGAAGACGCCGCTGCGGAGTAGCCAGCGTTGACTCGATGCCGCGACTCGGCGCGTGAGCGGGTGCGCGACTCGACCGGAGCGGGTGCGCGACTCGACCGGTGCGGGGTAATTGTGTGTCGCTATGTGGCACGGAGTTACCCGGATGCTTCCCGTCCGGCAGGGCAGTCCGGGCTGCAGCGTCGCAGACGACCGGTCCAGCCGCGCCGCCTCAGCACGACGGCCACTTCGATGGCTGCCTCACAGGGCGTGCCGGCCACATCGTGCCAGCCGTACCGCAACCCCGAAGCACCCTCGACTGCCACCGCATTGTCCCGACGATGGTCGCGATGGCGCCCTTCGTCGGGGTGAGCTGCTCGGCCATCGAGCTCGACGACCACGCCGTACGCGGGGTATCGGACGTCACGATATCGGCGGCGGCCCCGTTCCGACTCGGGCCGGTTGCGGTGACCCTTGGGAAGCCCATGCGGCTGCTCGACATCACGCCGCCACCGACGCTCCAGTGGCGAAGCAACGCCATCGGCAACATCGTCGAGGAGCTCACCGAGCAGGCTGCGCCAGCGGAGCCGTCGGATCCGGCCGGCCACCGCTGCCAAGCGAGCGGCAGTGGTCAGACGCCGTTGGCAGGCACGCAGCACGACGTCGATCACGAGTTCCACGTTTTCGGCGTCGTGCACAAGGTCGAGCACCGTCACCTCGATCCGAGTCTGCGGCGGGAGCCGGACAGGATGAGCCACGCCTCGCGGCGTGCACCTTCCGATGCAGACGGATCCCGGGCTGGCGCTCCACCTTGCGCTCATGAGGGATGGATATGTCGACGGCGCTCGGCGGCTTGTCGATCAGCCCCTGGAGCCAAGCGGCGGTCTCGTGACTCGCCATGGCGCCGGAACCGCCATAGAGGACAGCCGCCCAGATCCGGGTGCGAAACGGCAGCGGCCCGGTGAATGTCACGTACACCCCGGGGTGCACTGTTCGCCAGTCGCGTTGCAGCAACGAGCGGATGCGACTGGCCGCCAGCCCGCACTGGAACGCCTGCATACGCGACAGAACGCCATCCTGAGCCGCGCCAATCTGTCGCCAGTCGAAGCGGGCAACCGGAGGCGTCACGACCCGAGGTTGCTGGCTACCGGCAGCTTCGAAGAGCCCCCGCTAGCGATCTGTGGATCACCGGTGCTGCCATCGACCGCGTGTGGACGGCGCGCATTGGGCAGATCGTCGGCCGGGTGGGTGCCGGGACCGACGATCCGGGAAGGTTTGTGTCGCTATTCGACCAGGAGTTACCCGGCTGACGCGTCCCCCCGGAAGGTGTCCGCCGCGGCCTGGATCTGGGCCACGTAGTCCCGCCACCAGGCCTCGTCGCCGATCTCGTCATGATCGCGGCCACCGCGCCCGTCGACGAGCTCCCGAACGATGTCGGCGTGGCCCGCGTGCTGCGCCGTTTCCGCGACCATACGAACGAGCAACACACTCAAGGTCGTGTGCCGACGCTCCTCCGGCCAGTGCGCGACCGTTCCCGGGGCATCCAGGTCGAGCTCCGCGATCGTTTGATCGGCGTGCGCGCAAGCGCGCTTGTAGAGCCCGATCAAGTAGTCGCTCGACTCGTCCGCTCGCGCCCACATGTCCGCGCTGTCCCAGATCGAGTCGTCCTCGATCCACGACATCTTCTCGGGTGCCGGCCGGTTGAACGACTCGCCGAGATAGCTGTACTCCACTCCGGCCAGGTGCTTGACGAGGCCCAGCAGGTTGGTCCCGCTCGGGGTCAGCGGCCGTCGAAGGTCGTACTCGCTCAGCCCCTCCAACCTCGACAGGAGACCCGCCCGGCCGGCCTGCAGCTTGCGATGGAGCTCTTCTTTCAGATCGGTCATGCCCTCACCGTATGTTGGGCCCTGTGACAGAACCGACCGGCCGGGGGCGACGACCTGTGCCCGCGCTCGAGCTCTTCGGCATCGACGGGTTGCTGACCGCCGAGGAGCGTGCCATCCAGGCGGCGGTGCGCACCTTCGGCGACGAGCAGCTGCGGCCGCATGTCGCCGGTTGGTTCGAGTCCGGCCAACTGCCCGCCCGCGAGGTGGCCAAGGCGCTCGGCGGCCTCGGGGTGCTCGGCATGCACCTGGAGGGCTACGGCTGTGCAGGCACCAACGCCACGTCGTACGGCCTCGCCTGCCTCGAGCTGGAGGCAGTCGACTCGGGCCTCCGGAGCCTGGTGTCAGTGCAGGGATCGCTTGCGATGTATGCGATCTGGGCCTACGGCACCGAGGAGCACAAGCAGCATTGGCTGCCGCGCATGGCTGCGGGCGATGCGATCGGCTGCTTCGGACTCACCGAGCCGGACTTCGGCTCCAACCCGTCCGGGATGCGCAGCCGGGCCAAGCGCGACGGGAGTGACTGGGTGCTCAACGGCACCAAGATGTGGATCACCAACGGCTCCATCGCGGACGTCGCCATCGTTTGGGCGCAGACCGACGACGGCATCCGCGGTTTCGTGGTGCCGACCGACACCACCGGGTTTGCCGCGCCGGAGCTCAAGCGCAAGCTCTCGCTCCGCGCCAGCGTCACGAGCGAGATCGTCCTCGACAACGTACGGCTGCCGGCCGACGCCGTGCTGCCTGGGGCGCGAGGATTGTCAGGGCCGCTCGGCTGCTTGGACGAGGCGCGGTTCGGCATCGTCTTCGGCGCGCTCGGCGCGGCTCGCGACTGCCTCGAGATCGCGACGTCGTACGCGTTGGACCGCGAGGTGTTCGACAAGCCGCTGGCCGCACACCAGCTGACCCAGGCCAAGCTCACCGACATGGCACTCGAGCTCGGCAAGGGCATGCTGCTGGCGCTGCATCTCGGCCGGCTCAAGGACGACCACGCCCTAGCGTCGGCCCAAGTCAGCCTCGGCAAGCTCAACAACGTTCGGGCAGCGCTCGACATCGCACGGCAGGCACGCACGATCCTCGGTGCCAACGGCATCAGCCTCGACTACCCCGTCATGCGGCACGCCAACAACCTCGAGTCGGTGCTTACATACGAGGGTACGAGCGAGGTCCATGCCCTCGTCATCGGGCGAGAGCTCACCGGGATCGCGGCCTTCACGTGACCGTCTCATCTGACACTGCGCGCAACCTCGCGGAGCGTGCTCCCGAAACTCCTGACCCGGACGCGCTGTTCGTCACGTTCGAGGAGTGGGTGGCCGAGCGTGGCATCGAGCTCTATGCGACGCAGCAGGAAGCGTTGATCGAGCTCGTCTCCGGCGCCAATGTCGTCCTGAGCACACCCACCGGATCCGGCAAGAGCCTGGTCGCCGCGGGTGCGCAGTTCTTCGCGTACGCGCAGGGCCGGCGCAGCTTCTACACCGCACCCATCAAGGCACTCGTGTCGGAGAAGTTCTTCGACCTCTGCGACACCTTCGGTGCCGACAAGGTCGGCATGCTGACCGGCGACGCGAGCGTCAACCCGGGCGCCCCGATCATCTGCTGCACGGCCGAGATCCTTGCCAACATCGCGCTCCGCGAGGGGACCGACGCCGACATCGGGCTCGTCGTGATGGACGAGTTCCACTTCTATTCCGAGCCCGACCGTGGCTGGGCGTGGCAGGTGCCGATCGTCGAGCTACCGCAAGCCCAGTTCCTGCTCATGTCAGCCACCTTGGGTGACACCGCTTTCTTCGAGCAGGATCTGACGAAACGTACAGGTCGAGCCACTGCCACGGTCTCGAGCGCCGAGCGGCCCGTACCGCTGCACTTCTCGTTCGCAGTCACTCCACTGCACGAGACGCTCGAGGAGCTGCTGAGCACGCACCAGGCGCCCATCTATGTCGTGCACTTCACGCAGGCGGCTGCGGTCGAGCGTGCCCAGGCACTGATGAGCATCAACGTGTGCAGCCGCGAAGAGAAGGTCGCCATCGCCGAGCTGATCGGTGGCTTCCGGTTCGGGCCCGGGTTCGGCAAGACGTTGTCACGGTTGGTCAGGCACGGCATCGGCGTGCACCACGCAGGGATGCTGCCGCGCTATCGACGGCTCGTCGAGCGGCTCACGCAGGCCGGGCTGCTCAAGGTGATCTGCGGCACTGACACGCTGGGGGTCGGCATCAACGTGCCGATCCGCACGGTGGTGCTCACCGGGCTGACGAAGTACGACGGGCGCCGAACCCGGCACCTCAAGGCCCGCGAGTTCCACCAGATCGCCGGGCGGGCCGGTCGGGCCGGCTTCGACACGATGGGCACAGTCGTCGTGCAGGCGGCCGAGCACGACGTCGAGAACGAGAAGGCGCTCGCCAAGGCCGGCGACGACCCCAAGAAGCGGCGCAAGGTCGTACGCAAGAAGCCACCGGAGGGTTTGCTCTCCTGGGGGCGCGGCACGTTCGACAAGCTTGTGGAGGCATCTCCAGAGCCGCTCAGCTCGCGGTTCGAGGTCAGCCACGCAATGGTGCTCAATCTCGTGCAGCGGCCGGGCGACGCGTTCGGCCACGCTCGGCACCTGCTGACCGGCAGCCACGAGTCGTCCGCTGCACAGCGCCGGCACATCCGGCGAGCAATCGCGATCTACCGTGCGCTGCTTGCCGCGGAGGTCATCGAACGGCTCCCGTCGCCCGACGAGCAGGGTCGCACCGTGCGGCTGCGCATGGACCTGCAACGCGACTTCGCACTCAACCAGCCGCTGTCACCGTTTGCCTATGCCGCGTTCGACCTGCTCGACCGCGAGTCCCCGACGTACGCACTGGACGTGTTGTCAGTCATCGAGGCGACACTGGACGACCCGCGGCAGGTCCTGATGGCACAGGAGTCCCGGGCCCGCGGTGAAGCCGTCGCCTCGATGAAGGCCGAAGGGATGGAGTACGAGGAGCGCATGGACGCGCTCGAGGACGTGACCTACCCGCGGCCGCTGGAAGAGCTGCTGTTCGCGGCGTACGACGCCTACCGACGCGGGCACCCGTGGGTCGAGGACCACCAACTATCGCCGAAGTCCGTCGCTCGCGACATGTTCGAACGGGCCATGAACTTCCCCGAGTACGTCGGCTTATACGGGCTCGGCCGGTCCGAGGGGCTGGTGCTGCGCTACCTCGCCGACGCCTACCGTGCCATGCGCCAGACCGTCCCGGAGAACGCGCGCACAGAGGAGGTCACGGACCTCGTGGAGTGGCTCGGCGAGCTCGTGCGCCAGGTCGACTCAAGCCTGCTTGACGAGTGGGAGAAGCTGCGCAATCCCGACCCGGTCGCGGCCGCGGACGCGCTGCCCGACGAAGCGCCGCCGCGGGTGACGGCCAACGTGCGGGCCTTCCGCGTACAAGTGCGCAATGCGATGTTCCGGCGGGTGGAGCTTGCCGCGCGGCGGGCCTACACGGAGCTGGCCACCCTCGATGAAGGGCTAACCGCTGACGAGTGGCGCGACTCGCTCGCCCCGTACTTCGAGGAATATCCCGAGATCGACACCGGGTCGGATGCTCGCGGTCCTCAGCTGTTCATGGTTGACGAGGGCGAAGGTTTGTGGCGGGTGCGGCAGGTGCTGCACGACCCGGACGACAACCACGACTGGGCGATCACCGCGGAGGTCGACCTGGTCGCCTCCGACGACGAAGGACATGCGGTCGTACGAGTCGTCGGCGTGAGCAACCACCTCGGTCCGTGATCACGAAGACTTCGCCACCGAAAACGACCCCAAATGCTTCGCGATCAAGAGCCGGGCAGACCGCGGTCTCCGTCGAGCATTGGCCGATAGGCAACTGAAGTGCTAGATCACCGCGGCAATGAGGCCGTACTCGATGGCTGTTGCGGCATTGGCGCTCGCGGTCCCCACGACAAGCACGAGCAGAGCCACGGGGACGGCGGCCAAGAGTCGGAGAGTCCGTCGCATGCTGCACCTCCGGAGTGATTGCGATCCGCATGCTTGTTCGGCGCCGACGGATCCCCGGATTGTCCCTGCCTCGCCGACCATGTCGTTGTGCACTGCCGGCCATGCGGTTGTCGCCCGATCCAGCCTGAAAATCGGCGCTAGGCGCATGTTCGGCGAGCGGGTCCGGTCACCAGGTGTCGGTGATGTCCTCCGGCCGGATGGGCACGCGAGTGAGCGGGCGGCCGGTGGCGGCACGCACCGCGGCTACGATTGCCGGGGTTGACGAGATCGTGGGCGGCTCACCGACGCCGCGAAGACCGTACGGGGCATGGGGATCCGCGAGCTCCAGCACCTCGACCTGCATCGGCGGCATGTCGAGGATGGTCGGGATCAGGTAGTCGGTGAACGACGGGTTGCGCACGACCCCGCCTGCCACCTGGATCTCCTCCATGAGTGCCAGGCCGAGCCCCTGCGCCGACCCACCATGGATCTGACCCACGACGGCGTCAGGGTTCATCGCCTTGCCAACGTCCTGCACCGTCGCCAGCTCGACCACCCTGACAAGCCCCAGCTCGACATCGACGTCGACGACGGCACGGTGCGCCGCGATGGCGTACTGCACGTGCGCGTTGCCCTGACCATCGGCATCCAGCGGCTGAGTGGGGCGATGTCGCCACTCCACCGTCTCGTCGATGGGCTCATCACCCAGCAGCCTGACGAGGTCGCCGGACTCGCCGAGGCCCCGCTCCGCGAGCTGCTTCAACACCGCGTCGCAAGCAGCCTTGACCGCCCCGCCAGTGACGTAGCTCTGTCGCGACGCCGACGTCGATCCGGCGCCGCCTATCTGCGTGTCGGCGGGCAGGATCGTGACTCGCTGCACTCCCAGCTCAGTGCGCACGATCTGCGCGAGCAATGTGACCAGGCCCTGGCCCACCTCCGCTGCCGCCGAATAGACACTGGCGACCGGCTCGCCACCGATGACCTCGAGTCGCACCCGAACCGTCGAGAAATCGTCGAAACCCGCTGAGAAGCCGACGTTCTTGATGCCGACGCCGTAGCCGACCCCGCGCACCACCCCCTCACCGTGCGTGGTGTTGGACACGCCACCCGGCAACGTCCGCAGGTCGAACTCGTCGTCGCGTCGTGGCGGCGGCATGGGCATGGCGGCGAGCCGCTGCAGCATCTCGGCCACCGGCGCGGCGGAGTCGATGATCTGACCGGTCGGCATGGAATCGCCCTCGCTGATGGCGTTGACGATGCGTACGGCCACCGGGTCAAGCCCCACAGCCTCCGCGAGCTTGTCCATCTGTGACTCGTATGCGAACGCCGCCTGCACTGCCCCGAATCCGCGCATTGCACCGCACGGCGGGTTGTTGGTGTAGACGCCGAAGCACTCCATGTGCGCGTTGGGCACGTTGTACGGCCCGACACCAAGGGTCGCGGCGTTGGTGACGACGGCCTGAGTCGATGATGCGTAGGCACCGCCGTCGAGCACGGTGCGCGCCTTGACATAGACGAGCCGACCGTCACGCGTCGCGCCGTGCTCATAGGTGAGCCGCGCCGGGTGCCGGTGCACGTGTCCGAAGAACGACTCCTCGCGCGAGTAGACCATCTTGACCGGCTTGCCCGTGTGCAGCGCCAGCATGGACGAGTGGATCTGCATCGACAGGTCCTCGCGTGCGCCGAACGCGCCACCCACACCCGCCAAGGTGATCCGCACAAGCGCTTCGGGCAGCCCGAGACACGACGCCACCTGGCTGCGGTCGACGTGCAGCCACTGGGTCGCGACGTAGAGGTCGACGCCACCGTCCAGTGCCGGGACCGCGAGACCGGACTCTGGTCCGAGGAACGCCTGGTCCTGCATGCCTACCTCGTAGGTCCCGGTGACCACGACCTCGACCGCGGAAGGCGAGACCTGTGATTGGTCGCCATGCCGGATGACGACGTGGCGTACGACGTTGCCGCTGCCGGGATGATCGGCAAGCACGAGTGGAGCATCTGGTCGGAGTGCTGCCTCGGGGTCGACGATCGGCTCGAGCACGTCGAAGTCGATCGCGATCGCCGCTGCGGCCCGCCGCGCCATCTCCGGATGGTCGGCGGCAACGATAGCTATCGGCTCGCCGTGGAACCGTACGTCGCTGCCGGCGAGGACCGGCTGGTCGGCGTGCTCGAGACCGTAGAGCTTGTGGCCGGGTACGTCCTCGTGCGTGAGCACCGCGTGCACACCTGGCAGCGCCAACGCCGGGCCGATGTCGATGTCACGGATGCGGGCCCGCGGGTGCGGGCTTCGCAGCGTGGCGCCCCACAGCATGCCGTCCATCCACAGGTCGCTGGAGTAGGCGAACTCGCCCTTGACCTTGAGCGTGCCGTCTGGTCGCAGCACGCTTTCGCCCACGCCTCCGCTGACCGGGGTGGTCAGCGGTTGCCGCGACCGAGCGGGCGCAGTGGTCATGCTCGGGCTCCGGCGCGCCGCGTGGCGGCCAACCGCACCGCGTCGAGGATCTTCTCGTAACCCGTGCAACGGCACAGGTTGCCGGCCAACGCCTCCCGGATCTCGGCATCCGAGGGCTCAGCGACACGCTCGACGAGATCGTGCGCCTGCACGATGAGCCCGGGAGTGCAGAACCCGCACTGCACCGCGCCGGTCTCGATGAAGCACTGCTGCATCGAGTCGAGCTCATCACCGTCGGCGAGGCCTTCGACCGTGCGGATCTCGCGGCCCTCGGCCTGCCCAGCCGCCACGAGGCAGGAACACACCGGCAGCCCGTCGAGGTAGACGGTGCACGAGCCGCACTCCCCCTGCTCACAGGCGTTCTTGGTGCCGGGCAAGCCCATCCGGTCGCGAAGCACGTACATCAGGCTCTCGCCCGGCCAGACGTCCTCGACCTGGCGTCGATCGCCGTTGACGGTCATGTGCACCAGCACGAGTCACGCACCTCTCCGGTATGAGTCCCAGGCCCAGCCGAGTGTGCGCCGCGCCAGCACTGCGAGCGTGTGCAGCCGGTAGCGCGCGGTGCCGCGTACGTCGTCGATCGGCGCGGCCGCGACGGCGACAAGGTCCCCGAAACGGTGCACCAGGCTTTCCGTCAGGGGCGCACGCGACTCCCACAGGCCGTCAGCGGTAAGTGCCGCAGTCGCGAACTCCTCGGCCTCAATCGCGCGCCGTGGCGTTGGCGCGGCCGAACCGATCCCCGTACCAACGCGGCCACGATCCGGCAGCAACGCGAGACCGAACGAGGCGACGGCGATCACCATGGCGTTGCGCGTGCCGATCTTGGCGAACTCCTGCGGACCCGACGCGGCGGGCATCGTGACCGACCGGATGAGCTCGTCAGGCTCGAGCGCGTTGCGCTTCACCCCTGTGAAGAAGTCCGCCACTGGGATGCGGCGCAGACCACGAACCGACTCCACCTCGACAACGGCGCCGCAGGCGAGCAGCGCCGGGTGACAGTCGCCGGCCGGTGACGCCGCTCCGAGGTTGCCGCCGACCGTGCCGCGGTTGCGGATCTGCGGAGACCCGACGGTGCGTGACGCTACCGCGAGACCGGGAAGCAGGTCGGGGAGTTCGTCGATCACCCGGGTGTACGTAACACCGGCCCCGACGGTGACCCTCCCACCGTCGGAGCCCCACTCGCGGATCTCGGCGCACCGCGTCAGGTCGAGCAGTGCAGTAGGGCGGCTGCGGTCGAAATTGAGCTCGACCATGACGTCCGTGCCGCCGGCGATGGGCACCGCATCGGGCTGCTCGGCCTTGGCTGCCAGGGCGTCGGACCACGAGGCGGGTTGGTGAAACTCCACGAAACGTCACGACCTGGTGTGAGGACACAGACGGCGCGGGGCCGGTCCCCCCGCCCGGCACCCGCGTTCCCAGAAGTAGACCGCGGACGACCGCGTACAGCCAGGCACAGCACGTACGAAACTACGGGCACATCCGCGTCCGACAGTTGTAGGTTCATCCAATGAAGGTCGGCGAGGTGCTGACACGCTCGGAGCTCGGCCTGTCGCTGCTGACCGGTGAGCAGTCGCTCGACCACGAAGTGGCGTCGATCTTCACTACCGACCTGCTCGATCCGACCCGTTACCTGCAGCCGGCGGCCCTCGTGCTCACCGGGCTCATGTGGCGTCGCTCCCCCGCCGACAGCGAGGTCTTCGTGGCTGGTCTGGCAGGCGCGGGCGTCGTGGCACTGGCCGCGGGCGAGGCGGCGTTCGCCGGCGTACCCGATGACCTCGTCGAGGCGTGCGCGCGGCACCACCTGCCGCTGTTCGCGGTTCCGGTGCAGGTGTCGTTCGCGGATGTGAGCGCCTTTGTGCTGTCGCAGCTGGACCAGGCACGCGACCGGGGGCTGGCCGATCAGCTCACCCAGCACCGGCGGCTCGTGGCGATGGTCGCGCAGGGGCTGGGGATGGACGAGCTGGTCCGCCTCGGGAGCACCGAGACAGGCGTTGCGTGCTCGGTGCTCACATCTACCGGTCGTTGTGTCGCCGCTGGTGGGCTGTCGATGGTTCCCACTGACGTCGACCGGCTGATCCGCACATATCTCACTGCTGACCGGTTGCCCGCGGTGTCGACAACCGGCGGCGAGGTCATCTCGCTGTTCGCCGTGGACTCGCCGAATGGCAAGCGGCTCACCGGCTGGTTCGTTGCCTGCCGCGGGGACCACCGGACCTGGGACGCTTCCACTTCCGACATGGTGCAGGAGCTCGCCACCGCAGTGTCCTTGGAACGGGCTCGGCTTGACGAAGGTCTCCGCTTCCAGCGCCGGATCTCCGACGAGGTCATCGGGCTTGTCGCCGCCGGCGAAACCGGCCGGGCAGAGGTTGCCGTGCGGCTGCGCGACCTGGGCATCGACCCTGACGCCAGGTTCGCTGTCGTCGTGGCGTCGAGCCCGGGGCGACCCGACTTCGCCGAGACGGCCCGGTTGCTGCTCGACGATATGGGACGGGCACTTGCCGGCGGCGTCGTGTCGGGCTGCCTCGACGGCCGGGCGATCGCACTGCTTTCCTGGCCAAAGGGGGATCCCACGCTCGACCAGCTGCCCGCCGGGCTCGCGCGGCTCACACCCGGCCTCGGCCGCAGCCGCCTGGTCGTGGGCGTCTCGGCAGTGGCCGGTCTCGATGCCGTGTCGGGAGCGCTCGACGAGGCCCGCCACGCTCATCGGGTCGCCGACCTCAAGGCGGGGGCGGTCTCGGTGGTGTCGAGCGATGAGGTTGCCTCCCACGTCACGCTGCTGGCCGCAGTGCCCGACGACGTACGACGAGCTTTCGCCACGCGCCTGCTGGGCGCAGTCCTCGCGTACGACGGGAGCCACGGCAGCGAGCTAGTGCCCACGCTCGAGACATACCTGCGCTGTGCCGGGTCTTGGAACAGGTGCGCCGCTGAGCTCCATGTGCACGTCAACACCGTGCGCTACCGCGTACGACGTGTGGAGGAGCTGACGCACCGGGATCTGTCGCGGATCGAGGACCAGGTCGACGTGTTCCTGGCGCTGCGCTCCCTGGGGGTGTCGTGATCGGGGCACAGTCGCGCGTCGCCGGACTTGTCCTCGCGGCAGGCGCGGGGCGGCGACTCGGTCGGCCCAAGGCCCTGTTGGAGATAGGCGGCGAGCGGCTCGTCGACCGGGCGGTCCGCATCCTGCGGCAGGGCGGTGTCAACACGGTCGTGGCGGTGGCGGGCGCGGCGCCGCTGGATGGCGTCGACGCGACGGTCGTCAACAACCCGCAATGGGCGAGCGGCATGGGCTCCTCGCTGCGCGTCGGGCTGGCCGCGCTGCCGGCCGAGGCCGACGCCGTGGTTATCGCTCTCGTGGACACGCCACGGATCGGAGCCGAGGCCGTGCGCCGGCTGCTCGCAAGCGGTCACGATGGGGCCGCGCTGGCGGTGGCAACGTACGACGGACGGCGCCGTCATCCCGTGCTGCTGGGCAGGGATCACTGGGCGGGCGTGAGCGAGCTCGCTCAGGGTGACGAGGGTGCCCGCGCCTACCTGCGACAGCACCCCGAGTCGGTAGTGGAGGTCGACTGCGACGGGACCGGCGATCCAGTCGACGTCGATACTCCGGAGACGGCGGCGGCGGTGCTCGGCTGGACCGACAGTGCGCCGGCCTAGGCCAGGTGGCCGACTGGACTTGAACCAAGTCTCCAACCCTGTCACGGTCGACTGGGAGCCGATTGCGTCAACACGGACACCCAGAGGTCACCGAGGAACGCAGTGAATCGTTTGTCGCTCCAGCCGCCCTCGTAGACGAGCCGATGCCATAGCGCACCGTCGAGAGTGGCGCTGAAGATGTCACGGCATTCGGCTGCGGGCACTGCGAGTTGGCCGGTCTTGTTGGCCGCCTTCGCGTAGTGCGTGGAGGCGTCGAGGCGGCCGGCATCGTATTCAGCCACCATGTCGGCAGCGGACGGTTCGCTCGCTGCGGCCGCCTCCAGCGCGCGGTGCAGTGGGACGAAACGACGGAAAACTGGCGTGATCAAGACCGCATGCCTGCGCAGCCGGGCGACGAGGTCTGGCTCGTCCAGCATCTCCTGGATCTCAGGGCGGTCAAGGAGACGAACGTTCTGCTCGTCTCCGCGGAAACGGGCGTACCAGATCTTCCGCAGCAAGGCCGCCTTGGTACCGAAGGCCGAGTAGATGGTCTCCACCGAGACGTCAGCGCCGCGAGCGATGTCCGCGATCGCGGTTCGGGCGTATCCCTGGGCGATGAACAAATCATGCGCAACGTCCATGACGCGCTGACGGGTCTGTTGCGCCCGAGCCTGCCGCCCCCGTGCGTCATAGGACCTCTTGACGGGCGCAATCATTTGGATACATCCTAACTGTATCGAATCTGCGTCTACTGTAGCGGAGGCCATGATGGATCCGGAGACGAAAAAGTTCGTGGCGGAGTTCCTGCCGAAGCACGTCGAGGCGGAGCGGCAGCTCCACAGCGGTGACGCGCAGCCGCGGATGGACTTGTGGTCGCGGAACGACCCGGTCACGGTGCTCGGGGCAAAGGAGTCGGGGCAAGGCTGGGGACAACTTGAGCCGATGTTCGTGGCGGTGGCCACGTGGTTCTCCGAGGCGATCTCCTACGACTTCGAACTGATCGCGGCCGGCGCGATCGGCGACATGGCCTACATGGCCGGTTACGAGCACAACGAAGTCGTCGTCAACGGCAAGAGGCGGAGGTACACGTTACGCGCGACACACGTCTACCGACGCGAAGACGGCGAGTGGCACACGGTCCATCGCCACGCCGATTTTCCGCCCGAGGGCGGCAGGAAACTGTTCGCGGAGGAGTAACCGCCGCGGCTCACGACACGGTCTCGGACAGTCGAGCCACAGCGTTCCCGCGGGAACGGGGCCTACACCTCTCCGGAAAAACGGTCAGCCAGGTAGACCAGGCGATCTCCCTCGTCGCGGGCCGAATAGAGATAGCGGCTCCACGCCTGCGACTCGTGCCAGACGGCGCCGAGCTCCCAGACACAGAGCGTCTCCTTCTGCACCTGCGGCCGCGGGAGCAGCGCATAGTCCCCGTCTGTCTTGACGTAAACGGTCTCCCACATTTCGTTGTTGTTGGTCCAGGTGCAGACGATCAGCAAGTACATCGGGCCGTCGCAGAGGTGGAGCATGACGAAGCCCAGGTCGCCGGCGAGCTCCAGCCGGCGGGAGCGCAGCTCGTCGGTGAGGAACCCCCTCGCCTCCGTGCGCGAAGCTGCCGGGACCGACTCGCTCTCGCGGCGGATGTCGTACCACTTGAGGCGGGCACTGTCCGTGCCCAAGAGCACTCCCGGCTCCACCACCTTGGGCCCGTGGCGGTAGCCGGGAGCCACCCCGAAGCCGTGTCCCGAGAGCTCCGCGCTGGTCTGAGTCATACGTATGAACGTACGGCGGAACTCCGACAGAAAAGCCGTCGCGCGCAGCCGTCTCATCCATTAGACACATGACATGAGCGGCGACGTGGCGATGCGCCCGATTGAGCCCGATGAGTTCCCCCGATTCTTCGAGTGCTTCTTCCAGGCTCTCGGCTATGACCCGCGGGAGGACGATCGCGACCTCGAGCGCACCGTGTTCGAGCCGCAGCGCTCCCTGGCGGGTTTCGACGGCGATCGGATGGTCAGCACGGCCACCATCCTGAGCCACACGGTGTCCGTGCCGGGGGCGGTGCTCCCCGTTGCGGCTGTGACGATGGTCAGCGTGGCGCCAACCCACCGGCGCCGGGGCATCCTGACGAGCATGATGACGCGGCAGCTCACGGATCTGCACGAGCAGGGAGCCGAGGCGATTGCCGCTCTGTGGGCATCGGAGGCCGGCATCTACGGGCGCTTCGGTTATGGCTTGGCCTCGCGTGGCGCAACAGTCAGCGGAGCGACCCGGTCGATGCAGTTCCCGCCATCCGTCGACATCGGCGAGGGGTGCGTACAGGTGCTTTCCGCGTCGGAAGCCGAGCCCCAGCTCCGCGCGATCTACGACGCCGTCCGCCCGAGCATGCCGGGGTGGCTCGACCGCGACGGCAACTGGTGGCAGATCCGGCTCAACGATCCGGAGCGCCGACGCGAAGGTGCAACGGCTCTGCGGTTCGCTGTCTACGTCGAGCCGTCCGGGGAAGCCACCGGCTATGCGATCTACCGAATCAAGATGGAGTGGAACGACGCCGGCCCTAACGGAGAGGTCCAGGTCACCGAAGTCGCCGCCACCACTCCGCAGGCGTACGCCGCAGTCTGGTCGTTTCTGCTCAACCTGGACATGACACGACGCATCGTGTGGCGGTCCTCGGCGCCAGACGAGCCGCTGCAGCATCTCGTGGGCGACCCTCGTGCGGTTCAGCTCCAGTTGGCCGACAACCTCTGGGTCCGACTCGTCGACGTCGACCGCGCTCTCGCGGCCCGCACCTATGCACGCGACATCGACGTCGTGCTCGACGTGACCGACCCGACCTGCCCATGGAATGTCGGCCGCTGGCGGTTGTCCGGAGACGGCAAGGCTGCGACGTGCACCCGGACTTCGGATCCGGCCGACCTCCAGCTGGCCGTCACCGACCTCGGCGCGGCCTACCTCGGCGGGCCCTCCCTGGCAGCACTCGCGGCTGCTGGCCGCGTACGGGAGCTGCAAGCAGGGGCGTTGGCCGAGACGTCGCGAGCGTTCAGCGGCGACCGCGCGCCGTGGTGTCTCGAAGTTTTCTGACACGGCGGGGTGGTCAGTTTGTCCGACTCGGCGTCAGGCATGATGCTTGACGAGGAGCGGGCCTGCACCTGCTGGTCGTCATGGGAAGTGGGTGTGTCGTGGTTGCGTTGATGATCGTCCGGCGACGTGCGGCACAGCGCTAGCCGTGGCCGGGAGGTACGGTCCAGGGTCGGCTGGGCGTACACGATCCAGCCGCCATGGGCACCCACGGTCTCGACTGACAAAGCGTGGCCGGCTCGCCATCGCTGTCTTGGTCGGGGCGTCCGTGGTGGTGATCGGCAACGTGCTCGGGTCGGTCCCTGAGGGCTCGACGCCCGAGAGCGCGACGCCCGCGGCGCAGGACAACCCGAGCACGACACCACAGGCTGAGGGGCCGTCAGTGACGACCAGCTCCCCTTCGCCGACACCGCCTCCCGTCGAGACACCGCCCCCTGCGCCGCCGCCCATCACCGTGCCCGCCACCGGGCCTGGCACGTTCGTCGTGGCGCCGGGCACCGGCACCCCGGTGGGCGCCGGGCGCATGACGCGCTACACGGTCGAGATCGAGACAGGTCTCCCGTTCGACTCCGTCGAGGTGGCCGCGTTCGTCGAGGCCACGCTCGCTGACCCGCAGGGCTGGACGGCGGCCGGGTCGTACGCGTTCCAACGTGTCGACGCCAATCCCGACGTCCACGTACGCATCTCGACGCCTGGCACCACCGATGCTCTGTGCGCTCCGCTGCAGACCAACGGCGAGGTGTCGTGCCGCAACAACGCCAATGTGGTGCTCAATGCCAAGCGGTGGGCGTTCGGCATCGAGGCCTACGCCGACGACCTTACGAGCTATCGGCACTACCTCGTCAACCACGAGATGGGCCACTTCATCGGCCACGGCCACCGTGGATGTCCGGGCGCGGGACAGCCGGCGCCAGTGATGCTGCAGCAGACGTTCGGCCTCAACGGGTGCGTACGCAACGCGTGGCCCGCCGTGTCGCCCTGAGGTAAACCTCGCAACCCATCCGAACCCGCCGCGAATACGAACCTCTGGCGAGTCTTCTGGAGGTTTGCGATGGCGCGTCGACTTGTCGCGGTGGCCGGTGCGGTCTGCCTGGCCGGCCTGTTTAGCTCGCTGCCGGCTGTGGCAGCTCCGTCGGCCAAGGGCACGGCCGACGTCGAGGTGGTTATGGTCGGGCCGACGAACGCCAGCCCGGGTGCGCACGTCGAGTACCGCATCGAGGTCACCAATCGTGGCCTGGCGGATGCGAAGGACGTCATCGCGGTCGCCGAGGTCTCGAGGCGTTTCGCGCTGACCGAGCTCATCCCGGAGGCCGCTCTCACTGCAGGCACGGCGACCTGGCAGCTGGGGGCACTGGCGGCAGGGGAGTCGCGCTCACTCGTGGTGGCTGGACCGGCACCTGACGTCAGGCGACTCACCGTGAGCGCCTCAGCCACATCGCCGACTCCTGACCCTGACCCCAGCAACAACGACGGCTCGGACGGCCGCGCGCAGGTTCGCACGCGGATCGACGTGCCGCCGACACCCGCGCCCGATCCGACACCTGACCCGACCCCGACCCCGGCTGCGACGACGCCGACACCCGCAGCACCGACTCCCGCCAACAACCCACCCGTCGTTGCTGTGGGCGGCCACTCGACCGCGGCGACGGTGCCGGTCAGTGGACGCGCGGTCGCGGTCGACTCCGATGCCGGTCAGTCGCTCACCTTCTCGTTGGCTGCGTCTCCCCGTTCCGGAACGGTCGACCTTGCGTCGGACGGAAACTACAAGTACGCGCCCCGCGGCGGTTTTACCGGCCGCGACGCGTTCACCGTGCGCGCCTGCGACTCCGGCGCTCCGGCCCTTTGCAGCCACGCGGAGGTCGCCGTCACCGTCGTGCCAGCGCCCAGCGCCGACACCGTCATGACGTGGGCAGGCGTGCGCGTGCGCATCGACGTTCGCATCAATGACCACGGCGAGAGCCAACGCCCGCAGTGGACAGCGTGGCCGTCACACGGCAGCGGGCGCGAGGACGGCGACGGCGCCATGGTCTACACACCGCGCGACGGGTACACCGGATGGGACACGATGCGCTACCGCAGCTGCGCGCCGACTGCTGCTGACGTGTGTTCAGAGCAGGTGGTCACCATCGGCGTGCGGCCACGCGCTGAGGACGACGTCGTAAGATCTTCCAACGCCCAACCTGTACGCGTCGAAGCGATGGCCAACGACGTCGGCGACGCAGGGAATCCGGTCATTGTCGATCAGCCGGAAGACGGCACGGTGCGCGTGCTCGACGACGGCGCCCTTCTCTACACCCCCGAAGCTGCTGCCGCGGAAGACGAGGCGTACGACGACGAGTTCGCCTACCAGGTGTGCAGCGACAACGCCGCGGAGCTCTGCGACACGGCTGTGGTCGAGGTGGCGATGGAGCTGCCCGAGTCCTCGGATCTTGACGCGTGGCTCGATGAGCTCGACCCTTCCCCTCCCGTCGATGAACCTGTCGCGGCAGCGCATGCCCCGACCCCGCCCGACGAGAATGTGTCGTGGGCGACGGTAGGTGCACTGGCGTTCGGCGGTTGGGTCCTTGGAGCCTTTGTCTGGCGTCGACGTCCGGCCTGGTTGCGCCGCGAGGGCGCTTGAAAGTAGCGATCATGGAGAAGCCCACCACCCGGATTGTCGAGGGTGGTGGGCTTCTCCATGATCAACGGCTCAAGTGCCGGTCGGGCTAGTTTGCGAACGCCTGGAACTCGGCGATCCGCACGTTACCGTCTTGGACGCTGCCGGCCGCGCAGTCGGTGAGCGCCCGCGGATCGGCGTCCTGTTCGCCGGCGAAGTCGGGGCCGCCGGTGCACTGGTTGGTCAGCACTGCGATCCGCAGATGTGTCGCCCGCGTCCGTGGGATGTCGAACGACTTGATCTCCAGCTCCGGCGAGCGTGGCCGCGGCGCAACCGACGGGAAGGCATCGGCCGAGCTCGTGAACACGGCGCTGAAATCGTCCGCGTCCGCACAGGCGACCTGCGCGGACTGCTGGCACGCCAGGACTCGGAACGATCGCAACGCGGAGAACCTGCTCTGCGCGGCCGAGTCCGGATCGGTGGGGATCGGCGGCCGCAGCTGGGCGCTCACCTGGATGCGCCGCACCTGCTGCACGCCGCCCACCAGATCCACCGTCACCTGCTTTCCGGCGACAGGGCTGCCGAGCGACGCCCAGTTGGTCGCCTCGTCATCATCGACGATGCGCGCCAGGTTGATGCCGTCACCCGTCACCGTGGCACCAACTGCGCTGGAGGCAAGGTTGGCCCGCATCTTCACCGGCAGGTCACGGACCTGTCCTGACTTGAGGGTGAACTTGTCGAGGCGGGCGTGCCCACGACCGGGTGCACGCACGATGAAGTCGTACGTGCCCGGGACGAGGTTTGCCTGGGCTGGAAGGGCCGTCGCGGGGTCGGTATCGGCGATCGGAACGGCACGCGCCTGGTAGTCGCCGACGAAGAGCTGTGCACCGGCAACCAGCGTGTCGTTCTCATCGATCGGCAGGAAGTTCACCGTTGCTTCGTTCGCGAACGGGGACACGAAACTCGGCACGGGGTTGGAGTCGCCGGCGCCGTTGCTGGAGGCACCCTGCCCGAGACCGCGCGTGGCGAACGCATTCCAGAGCAGGTCCTGGTTGGCGCCGCCGAAGCGGATCTGGTCGGCGGCGAGCAGCGCGTCGCGCGCGTCGACCTGGCTCAGCTGACCGACCGCCATGAGCAGGAACGAGTCGAACACCAGCTGCACCCAGCGCCGGTTGCCCGGGCACGCAGTCACCGGCGTCTCACCGTTGGCACACGACTTCTGCAATGCCGGGTTGCCTGCGCCGTACC
Source organism: uncultured Actinomycetota bacterium (assembly GCA_963799425.1). GTDB lineage: Bacteria > Actinomycetota > Actinomycetes > Jiangellales > Jiangellaceae > CAVWSM01. Next base: position 353,256 of record CAWCXA010000012.1, read on the forward strand.
GATCCATCATGGCGGCGCGGATATCGGTGTTCACAGCGCTCCAGACTTCACCGGATGCGTGCACCTGCAAGCCGACGAAGTCGTAGTCAACGCTGCTGTAGTTGAGCGGGCTGTCGCTCATGTTGTAATTACGGATGCCCGCGTCGGGGTCACCCGTCACGTACGCACCAATGGTGAACGCCTGGCGGCCCGGCGCTGCGTAGCCGTGCTCGAAGAGGTACTCCACGGCCATGAGGTCCGACCAGCTCTCGCTCATGCCCTGCGGCGAGTTCAGCCCCGCCGTCGGACCGGCGATCATTCGGTTGGTGATTGCGTGGGTGTATTCGTGTGCGATCACCGACATGTCGTAGTCGCCGTCGACACACGGTGCGTAGAACGAGCCCGCGATCGGCTGCCACAGGTACATGTTGGTAATCGGCGCGACGCCATCGGGACCGGTGATCTGGTTGGCATTGTCGCGCGCCGCGAAGTCCGGCGGGCCGCCGGAGATCCCGCCCGCCTGGGCGTTGCCTCGCTCGAAGTCGTTACCGAGCTGGCCCCGACCGAAGTTGTCCGCCTGCATATTCCATGCGGTCTCGGTGAAGCCGAGGTGGTAGGACCAGTCGTGCATCCGGTTGTGCATCGCGAACAGGTTCGCGCGAGCGGCGTCGATGTCATTGCGCTGCGGCGAGGCGAACGTGGTGTCCGGGTTGCAGGACTCCTCGAACCACTGATTGGCCCACTCGTAGTCGTACTCACGATCGGGGCTTGCGGTCGCCGTCTCAGTGCCCACGCTGAACGGGTTGTTGCTGTTCCAGTTGTGCACCGCGATCGAGTTGTTGCCGCGCGTGGTGTTGGTGGGGGTGCCTGTCGTGGGGTCGACATCCCAAGCCAGCGAGGACGCTGAGCTTCCGACTGCTTCGGCACAGGCGGGCCGGGCCTCGAAGCACCAGCGCAGCCTGGTGTCGGTCGATGCGTAATCGGTCGGCGGAGAACTGGGGAAGACCTCCCACTCTGGGTTGTCGAGCTCGTGATCGACAAGGTTCTCGCGGACCAGGATGCTGCCGTCACGGGCGTCGACAAAAGTGGTGAATCCGGCCGGCTCCGGGCCATCCGCAATGAGGACGATCTGGTAGGCCGCGCGGGCGCCCGCGGCTGTAGGCACCGCGACCAGTTCCGTGCTGCGTACCTGCGCATCCACCACACCGGCGTCGGTCAACGCCAGCCGAACGGCCTCATCGGCGCTGAGGCTGGGCGGCTCCGGCGGTGCGGCGTCCCTCGCCAGGGACGAGCTGACGTGCCAGACCTCGCCGCCCCGGACGCCGACGGAGAGCAGGCCGTCGTAGCCGGCGACAAGGTCACCGAACCGCTGCCGGAACAGCACGGCCGCGCCGTCGCCGATCGGGTTGACACTCACCGCCTCGAGGGCGGCGGCGCCGCGCTCGGTCAGCCCGAGTACGTCCCGGTTGCCTTGGACGTACGCCGTGGCAGCGGCTACCGGGTCGGCCGGCAGACCAGTCGCCAGCGGCTCCGTCGTTCCGGTGAGAACCGCAGGTGTGCCGAGAGCGTTAAAGCGGGCTGCCACGCCGGGTGCCGCCGCCTGTGTCCGCTGTGGTGCCGCCGGCGCGACGACGCCCTGCCGGTTGTCCACCACCTTTTCGACCTGTTGGTCGCCTTGCGGCGCCGGAGCTTCTGCCGGCGCGCCGGGGGCGGCGTTGCTCCCCGGCCCGGCTGCGAGGGTGAGCGACGCGACGGTCATCGCGGCCACCCACGCAATCGCACGAGTGTGTGTGCGCATGGTCCCCTCACCTCCTCGACGGCCTCCATTGGCCGTCGTACGGAACCCGCGCGCGCTCTACCCACGAAACCGCTTTCCTAACCCTGGATCGAGCGCCCGATGTATCTCGTGCAGCCGTCCCGGCTCTTTTGTGGCGTGAGCACGAGCCGCGACCATCGCCCGCGTCAGCCCGACAGCGGGCCCGCCTTGCCCGTCGCGCGTGCCCGGTTCATGCCCCTTCAGCTGCCTGAGGTATCGCCAGCACCGCGTCAGCAACGACTGGAAGCCGCTCGATTGACCCGAGCCCAAGGACGTGTCGGCGTGCTGGCGCGACTCGGCCGGCTGCTGCACGTGCGCACCGCCCGGCCCGCGGCCTGATCGACCAACGTCCAGACCGTTTAACCACGCTGTACGATCGGCCCGAGAAGGGGGTCGATCGCTTGGCGCACACCATGCCGCCCGTCGGCGACCGGATCCGCTCGGAGCGGCTGCGCCGCGGTCTGTCCGTGCGCGGGCTCGCCCGCGAGGTGGGGGTGTCGGCGAGCTTGGTGTCCCAGATCGAGACCGGTCGCAGCCGCCCTTCGGTGAGCACGCTGTACGCGATCACGAAGGCACTCGACATCTCCGTGGAGGACGTGTTCGACACCGCTGACCCGACAACCTCGACCAGGCTTTTGGGATTACCCGGCCCGTTGGCTGCGGTCGCGCAGGTACTGGCCGGAGCACCCGCACCAACTCCGCTGCCCAGCGGCATCGACCCGACAACTGAGCGCTCGCTCGGACCGCACGTCGGCCCTGACCAGCGCGACATCCTCGAGCTCGACTCGGGAGTCACCTGGGAGCTGCTCGGGCGCGTCCCCGGGGCGCACGTCGACTTCCTCCTCGTGACTTATGCCCCAGGCGGCACTTCGTCGAGCACGGGCCAGCTGATGCGCCACTCCGGAGCGGAGTACGGCTATCTGACCTCGGGCGAGCTCGTCCTCACTCTCGGCTTTGACGACGTCCTGATGCGCCCTGGCGACGCTGTGTCCTTCGCGTCCACCACACCCCACCGCTATCGCAACGATGGCACCGAGCCGGCCATCGGGGTCTGGTGCGTCATCGAGACAGACCGAGCACAAGCCACGCTTCGCAAGATTCCGCCGTCCAGCCTCTAGCCGTGGCCTGTTCAGTCCTCGTAACTTCTACTTAACAGGCGCCGCCGCCCTGCGGGGAGGACCGATGGCGATACGCACCTACGGCCCGAATGCGGTCGACTGGGAGCAACGCGTCGACCTCGACCGGCTGCGCATGCAGCGCCTTCAGCGGTTGAGCGAGCACCTCGAGCGATCGGACCTAGGGTCACTGCTCACGTTCGACTTCTCCAACATCCGCTACATGACATCGACCCACATCGGCACCTGGGCGATGGACAAGCTGATCCGGTTCGCGCTGCTCCCCCGCGGTGGCGAGCCGGTCATTTGGGACTTCGGCTCCGCGGCCAAGCACCACCAGCTCTACAACCCGTGGCTCGACGGCACGAACCGCGCTCGGGCCGGCATCTCGACGCTGCGCGGCGCATTCCACCCCGACGCCGGCATCGCCCAGGAGGTCGCCCGCAAGATCGCCACACATCTGCGCGAGCACGGTCTCGCCAACGACCCGGTCGGCGTCGACCTGGTTGAGATGCCGATACTCGCCGCCCTGCGCGCCGAGGGGCTGGATGTCGTCGATGGACAGCAGGTCTTCCTCGAGGCACGACGCATCAAGACGCCCGACGAGATCTCGCTGCTCGCGCAGGCGTGCTCGATGGTGGACGCGGCGTACGACGAGCTTTATGCGTTCCTGCGACCCGGTGTCCGCGAGAACGAGTGCGTGGGACTGGTCGCCAACGTGCTCTACCGACTCGGCAGCGAGTACGTCGAGGGAGTCAACGCGATCTCCGGTGAGCGGTGCTCGCCGCACCCGCATGTCTACAGCGATCGGGTCATCCGGCCAGGTGATCCGGCGTTCTTCGACATCCTGCACAGCCACCTGGGCTACCGCACGTGCTACTACCGCACGTTTGCCGTCGGGAGCGCCTCCACAGCACAGCGCGATGCCTACGTCAGATGCCGCGAGTTCATGGACAGCGCAATCGCCATGGTCAAGCCCGGCGTGACCACTGCCGACATCGTCGAGCTGTGGCCGCGCGCCCAGGACTTCGGCTTCCCCGACGAGGAGGCGGCGTTCGCGCTGCAGTACGGCCACGGCGTCGGTCTGTCGATCTGGGAGAAGCCCATCTTCAGCCGGCTGGTGTCCCTCGACCATCCCGAGGTGCTCGAGGAGGGGATGGTGTTCGCGCTCGAGACCTACTGGCCGGCCGGCGACGGCTGGTCGGCGGCGCGCATCGAGGAGGAGGTTGTCGTCACGGCGGATGGGTGTGAGGTCATCACCAAGTTCCCGGCCGAGGAGCTCCTGGTGGCCGGACGCAAGTACTGGACCGTCGGCGGCCAGCTCGACACGTTGCGGGAGTCGCAATCGCACCTCAACACCGCAGCCGGCCGGGGCGAGGCGCTGTGAACCTCTTGACGCCTCCCGCCGAGCGGGCGCTCGACGCCGAGAGCCTCCTGCAGATGTACGAGCAGATGCAGGTCATCCGCGGCGTCGAGAAGCTGGCCTACGACATGTTCATGCAGGGCCTGGTCAAGGGCACCACTCACCTCGCCTCCGGCCAGGAGGCCGTGGCGGTCGGGACGAGTGCGGCGCTGCGTGACGATGACTATGTCGTGGCGACTTACCGAGGTCACCATCACGCGATGGCGCGCGGTGCCACCCCCTTTGAGTGCCTCGCCGAGCTGATGAGCAAGTCGACCGGGCTCAACAAGGGCAAGGGTGGGTCGATGCACCTCACCAAGGCCAGCCGGGGGATGCTCGGCTCGTACGCGATCGTCGGCGCGCACCTGCCCATCGCGGCGGGCGCGGCCTGGTCGGCCAAGTTGCGCGGCACCGATCAGGTCGCGGTCGCGTTCTTCGGTGACGGTGCCACCAACATCGGCGCGTTCCACGAGGCACTCAACCTTGCCTCCGTGTGGAAGCTGCCGGTGCTCTTCGTCTGCGAGAACAACTTCTACATGGAGTACACGCCGATCCGCACCGTGACATCGGTCGCCAACCCGGCGGCCGACCGGGCGGCCGCCAACGGGCTGCCGTCGCAGGTGATCGACGGAAACGATGTGGTGAAGGTCTTCGAGGCGGCGTCCGCGGCGGTCGACCGCGCTCGTGCCGGCGAGGGACCGACCGTCATCGAGGCGCAGACCTACCGGCACTACGGGCACAGCCGAGCCGACCCTGCCAAGTACCGCCCCGCCGACGAAGTCGCGCACTGGTTGCAGCGTGACCCGCTCGACGTCTCCCGCGGGCGGCTCTTCGATCTCGGCGTCTCGGAGAGCGACGTCCGGGCTGCGGACGAGCGTGCAGCCCAGGTGGTACAGCAGGCGTTGGCCGATGCCAGGGATGCCCCCGACGCCGACCCCGCCGAGGCGCTCACAGACGTCTGGGCCGACGGAGGTGCCTCGTGGCGGACCTGACGACCTATCGCGAGTCTGTCGCCGAGGGCATCGCCCGAGAGATGCGGCTCGACCCGAGTGTGGTGTGTCTCGGAGAGGACATCGGTGCGGCCGAGGGCGTGTTCAAGACGACAGTCGGGCTGTTCACCGAGTTCGGGCCACAGCGCGTCTGGGACACCCCCATCTCCGAGCAGGCCATCGTCGGCGCGGCGCTCGGCGCGGCGATGACCGGGCTCCGTCCCGTCGCAGAGATCATGTTCTCCGACTTCCTGGCGTGCTGCTACGACTACCTGGCCAACGAGATTCCCAAGATCCGCTACATGACCGGCGGGCAGGTCACAGTTCCGCTGGTCATCCGTACAGCCAACGGCGGCGGGCTGGGTTTCGGCGCGCAGCACTCGCAAGCCGTGGAGAACTGGGTGTTCACCGTCCCAGGGCTCAAGATCGTGGCGCCGTCGACACCCGCCGACGTCGTCGGGCTGATGGCGTCAGCGATCCGCAGCGACGACCCCGTCGTCTTCTTCGAGCACAAGGGCCTGTTCGCGAGCAAAGGTGAGCCGGCGCCTCCCGACCACGTGATCCCGCTCGGCCAGGCATCGATTGTGCGGCCAGGCACTGACCTCACGATCGTGGCGCTCGCATCCACGGTGCCGACCGCGCTCCAGGCGGCCGAACAGCTCGCCGGCGACGACATCAACACCGAAGTCATCGACCTGCGCTGCCTGGTCCCACTCGACGCGCGCACGGTACTCGAGTCGGTGCAACGAACGTCCCGCCTGGTCATCGTCGAGGAGAACCCCTACCAAGGCGGCTGGGGCGGCACTGTCGCGTCGATAGTCGCCGACGAGGGCTTCGAGTCGTTGGACGCGCCGATCCGTCGGGTGGCTGCGGCCTGCGTACCACTCCCGTTCGCCGACGCGCTCGAGGAAGTCGTCATGCCCACCGTCGACAAGCTCGTCGAAGCCGTACGCAAATTGGCGGCCTACTAGCAACAGCCACTCGTCAAGCCGGGCAAAGGAGCAGCGGCACATGGGTACGAAGACAGTCATCAAGGGAGGCACCGTCCTCAGCATGGACGGCACGATCGGCAATCTCCCACGCGCCGACGTGCTCATCGAGGACGACAAGATCGTCGCTGTGCAGCCGGACATCAGCGCCGACGCCGAGGTCATCGACGCTACCGGCAACATCGTTATGCCCGGCTTCGTCGACACCCATCGGCACACCTGGGAGACCGCCATCCGAGGGTGCGCGCCGAATGCGACCCTTGACGACTACTTCGTCGAAGTGCTCGACACCTTCGCGCCCGTCTACCGCCCCGACGATGTCTTGGCGAGCAACCTTGCCGGATCGCTCGAGTGTCTCAACGCCGGCATCACGACGCTGGTGGACTGGTCGCACATCAACAACACGCCGGAGCACCCTGACGCTGCCATCGCCGGGCTGCAGGCGACCGGCATCCGGGCCCAGTACGCCTACGGGAGTGCCAATCTCTCGCTCGCCGACTACTGGTTCAACAGCAAGATCGCGATCCCGGGCGACGACGTACGCCGCATCCGCGACACCTACTTCACCTCCGACAGCGGCCTGCTCACGATGGGGCTCGCCACGCGTGGACCCGGCTTCTGCCAGGAAGAGGTCGTGCGTTCCGAGTGGGAGCTCGCCCGCGAGCTCGGCATCCCGATCACCATCCACGTGGCCATGGGCCGGCTGGCTGGACGGTTCGGCATGGTCAAGCAGCTGAGCGACTTCGGGCTGCTCGGGCCTGACACCACCTACGTTCACTGCTGCCACTTCAGCGACGAGGAGTGGCAGCTCGTCAAGGACACCGGCGGCCGGATCTCCATCGCACCACAGGTCGAGACGCAGATGGGGCACGGCTGGCCGCCAGTGCTCAAGTCGCTGGGACTCGACCTACGGCCGAGCCTGTCCATCGACGTCGTGACGACCGTGCCCGGCGACATGTTCACCCAGATGCGGGCCGCGTTCGGTGCCGAGCGCGCACGGGTGCACGAGAGGGCCTACGAACCCAACGAGCAGGTCCCGAAGGACGTCCTCACCGCAGCGCAGGTCCTCACGATGGCCACCATCGACGGTGCCTACGTCGCCGGGCTCGACGACCGGACCGGCTCCCTCACGCCGGGCAAGCAGGCAGACGTCGTGGTCATCGACGCCAAGGCGCTCAACCTGGCGCCCGTCATCGACCCGGTGGCCGCTGTGGTGCTGTGCGCCGATGTTTCCAATGTCGACACGGTGTTCGTCAACGGCGTCGTGAAGAAGCGCGACGGCAAGCTGCTTGCCGATGTGGACAAGGCTCGGGCCGACGTCGAAGCGTCCCGTGACTACCTCGCCGAGGCGGTCGACGCGAAACAACAGGCATGAGTTCCAGCAAACACCTGGTCCGCCCGGCAGCGGAGGCCAACTTCGCCCCGCCGTCGGGCTGGGCCGCCGGCGCAAAGGGTTACCGGCGGTGGACCACCGTCGACGAAGCCGGCGGCTCCGTGCACACGGGATTCGGCATCTGCGAGCTCAGCCCAGGGGGTGAGCTGCCGGCCCACGTGCACTCCTTCGAGGAGAGCGTGTTCATGGTTGAGGGCACTGGGATCCTGGAAACCTCGGAAGGCGCCTTCCAGCTCTCGCCCGGAAACTACGCACTGATCCCGCTCGGTGTCGCGCACCGTTGGCGAAACGAGGGAGACGAACTCCTACGCTGGGCGGAAATGCAGGGACCGGCGCCGCGCGACCGCTTCGACGGTGACACCTTCACTGTGCCGGCTGTGCCGATCAATGGTCCGGCGGCAGCGATCGACGTACGCGATCCACGCACACGCAGCTTTGGCCAGATCACTCCCGCGCACATGGATCCGACGAAGCAGAGCCAGGACCTGCTTGCCGTGTCGGCGAGCATGCGCACTGCGCTGCTGGTCTACAGCGGCATCACCGTGAAGATGATGGTCGACCCCGACCTGGGGGCTCAGCTCACGACGATGTTCATGGTCCAGTACGGGCCGGACGGCGTGGTCGGTGGCCATGACCATCCCTTCGAGGAGACCTACTACTTCCTCGAGGGTCGTGCCGAGGCGACCTTCGACGGCGTGACCTACGAGCTTGGTCCCGGCGATGTGGCGTGGGCCGGAGTCGGCAGCGTGCATGCGTTCCGCAACATCGGCGGCACGACGCTGCGCTGGCTGGAGACTCAGTCGCCACAGCCACCGCGCCGGCACTCCTACCGGTACGCACGGGATTGGGACTATCTGCGAGGAGTGCTCGGATGACTGAGTCGAGCAGCGTGCTGGTCATCGGCGGCACGTCCGGATTGGGGCGCGCGATCGCTCAGCTGTACGCCGACGGGGGGCGGCGGGTGTGGATCACCGGACGCGACACGCAACGCTGCGAGTCGGTGGCCAAGGAGATCGGTGGCGACACCCGGACCATCGCGCTCGAGCTGGCGGAACCTGAGTCGATCGCGCCGGCCCTCGCCGAGATCGACCGGGTCGACCACCTGGTCCTGTCCGCTATCCACCGGGATGCCAACACGGTCAAGGACTACGACGTCGCTGCGGCGATCCGCCTCGTCACGCTCAAGCTGGTGGGTTACACCGAGGTGATCCACGCTTTGCTTCCGCGACTGCCCGAGGAGGCCGCGATCGTGATGTTTGGCGGGCTCGCCAAGGACCGGCCCTATCCCGGCTCCACGACTGTGTCGACCATCAACGGCGGCATCACCGGGCTGTTGCACACGCTCGTTGTTGAGCTCGCACCGCGGCGCGTCAACGTCATTCATCCCGGCATCGTCGCCGACAGCCCATTCTGGTCCGGCAAGACCGAGGCGACCGAGCGCGTCAGGGAGCGCACCCCCACCGGTCGCAATGTCGCTATGGCCGACGTCGTCGACGCGGTCGACTTTCTGCTCAGCAACCGCTCGGTCAACGGAGTCGAGCTCTTGGTCGACGGAGGGTGGATGCGCTCATGACGGTCGCCGTTGTCGGGGTGGGTCGGATGGGGGCGGCGATGGTCGGCCGGCTGTGTGGCGCCGGGCTCGACGTCGTGGTCTACAACCGCACACGCGAGCGCGCCGAGCAGGTTGCGGCACAACACGGCGCCTCCGTCGCCGGCACTGCTCGCGACGCCGTACGGGGCGCGGATGTCGTCATCGTGTCGCTGGCCGACGATGCCGCGGTCATCGCGACCTACGAGGGTGACGATGGAATGCTCGCCGGTCTGCGTGCCGGCACCGTCGTCTGCGACACCAGCACCGTCGACCCGGAGACGATCCGGCACCTGGCGCCACTCGTCGCCGAGCGCGGCGCGACGCTGCTCGACACACCGGTCTCCGGCAGTGTTCCCGTGGTCGAGCGCGGCGAGCTGACCATCATGGTGGGCGGCGACGTGGGCGCGCTCGACACGGCAAGGCCGACGCTCGACACCTTCGCCAAGTCCATCTTCCATCTGGGTGACAACGGCACTGGCGCCACCATGAAGCTGGTCGTCAACGCCGCTGTGCACGCGCTCGGCGTGGCCGTCAGCGAGGCCCTCGCGCTGGCCGAGAAGGCCGGTCTCGACCGCACGACGACCTACGACGTGCTCGAAGCGGGTGCGCTCGGCGCGCCGTTCGTCAAGTACAAGCGGGCGGCCTACCTGCATCCCGCCGAGACACCGGTGGCGTTCAGCCTCGACCTTGTCGCCAAGGACCAGGACCTCATCCACACCCTCGCCAAGAACGTCGGTGCGTGGATGGCCCAAGGGGAGGCAAACCGCGAGCTGGTCGCGGCCGCAGTGGCCACCGGCATGGGTGAGCGTGACCTCAGCGCACTTGCCGAGTTCCTCAGGTAGGCGCGAGCCCAGCCGTGCCGCCTGACCTTTCCGGGTAACTCCGTGCGGCATAGCGACACGCAACTACCCCGCTATCCTCCAGCAGCGGCGCGATCGAGCAGCTCGTCGATGCGCGCGATCAGCTCGGCCGCCTCGTCGGTGCGAACCACCGGCTCGACCGGCACGGGCTCGGCGACCTCATCGGCTCGCCGTGCCACCCGCCGCTGCCGGATCCGGATCCGCTCCATGGCTGCCACCACCTCTCTAGAAGTGCATCAACGCGACCGGTGTCCCCCGCTGAAGGCCACCGGATAGCCGCGGACCGGCGGCAGGTAGTCGACCGCGCGGTCACCCGCGGTAATCGGGCGAAGGCGTGGCCCCAGCACTCGCCAGAGCCTGCCTAGCGGCCGCTCGCGGCTCGTGCGGTGCCGGGCTGCCGGGCGCGCCTGAGCCGCCGCTCGCGCCGCCAACCGCTGATCCGCCGCCTCGCGGTGCCGCTGCTCCATGTGGGTGCGGGTTAGCTCGTACGCGATCCAGTGCGACATGGTCCTTGCTCCTTCGTCATCTGCGGTGGGCACCTGAGTGGTGCGTCACCCAGGCGTACGCACGCCATCGCGTGGTCGGTTCGCGCGAACCGGTTGGGCAGGTCGCTACGTACTCGCACATGACCGCACCACCGCTGCGACCCGAGGAGAGCCGTTGTCCAGCCCAGCGACCACACAACAGTCGGCCCTCGCGCGGCCGCTGCTGATCCTGGCGTTCGGGGCCGCGGTCGCCCTGGCGCTCGGGACGTACGGCCGGCTCCACACCCCGTCCGCCTCCTCGATCACGACTTTCGGGTTCTCCGGGCCGCTGCAGATGAAAGCGTGGCTCACGACCGGGGCGCTGGCCCTCGGCGCCGTACAGCTGGCGACGGCTCTGCGCCTGTACGGGCGAGTCGGCAGCGGCCCCGCACCGCCGTGGCTGGCACCGCTCCACCGCTGGTCGGGCACGACGGCGTTCGTCCTCAGCGTGCCCGTGGCGCTGCACTGTTTGTGGGCGCTCGGCTTCGCGACATATGACCTGCGCACAACCGTGCACTCATTGCTCGGGTGCGCGTTCTACGGCGCGTTCGCCGCCAAGATGCTGTCTCTCCGGGACGGCAAGGCGCCGCGCTGGCTGCTCCCCGTGCTCGGGGCGGCGCTGCTCACCATCCTCGCGGGCCTTTGGCTCTCCGCGTCGTTCTGGTTCTTCACTTCGTCAGGGGCTGAGCTGCTATGACCACCGTTGATCGCCGTACGGTCCTCGCCGGCGGGCTGGTTGTCGGCGTCGCCGGCGCGAGCGGTGCCCTGTTCGCCAGGGACGCTCTCGACGGGAATGCGCCGCCGACCGCCGCAAGTCCTACTGGGTCCGGGCAACCCACGGCGCTGGCCCGGGCTGCGGATCTGCCTCGAGGCGGCGGCGTCGTACTCCCCGACCAGAAAGTCGTGCTGACCCGGTCGTCCGATGACGTGGTCGCGGCGTTCTCGGCGGTCTGCACCCATCAGGGCTGCCTGGTGGCGTCCGTCTCCGACGGGGCGATCCACTGCCCATGCCACGGCAGCCGATTCGACGCGGCGACCGGCGAACCCCTGGCCGGGCCCGCCAGGCAAGCCCTCGCCGTCGTCCCGATTGCCCTCAGCGGCGACACCATCGTGACCGCGTGACCATGACCAAGAGGGGAAGGACACGTGCGATGCGACGAAACGTACCAACACTCGTCTGGCTCGCGGCGGCAGCCTTCTTTGTGGGGGCACTCACCGCATGGCGCTAGGTTTGCCTTCGTGCCGGCGCCCGCACCTGACCCGGATGTCCTCCGGCGCTTCGCTGCTGGAGAAGAGTCAGCCTTCAGCGAGGTGTACCGGAGGTACGCCGGACCGATGTACACCGTCGCCATGCGCGTCGTCGGCCGGCCGGAGCTGGCCGCCGACGCGGTGCAGCAGGCGTTTGTCCAGGCCTGGCGTGGCGCGTCGTCGTACTCTCCTGGCTCGGACATCGCACCGTGGCTGTTCACCATCACCCGGCGTGCCGCGATCGATGCGTGGCGCAAGGAGAGTCGGCACACCGTGGTAGACACCGCCGACCCGGTGACCGAGCCGTCAGTCGAGGGCCCGTCCCTGGAGGGCGCCTGGGAGGCGTGGCAGGTGCGCCAGGCGCTCGACGAGCTGCCGGCCGAGGAGCGGGAGGTCGTGGCACTGGCTTACGGGGAAGGGCTCACGCACACCGAGACAGCAGACCGGCTCGGCGTCCCCGTCGGCACCGTGAAGTCACGCACCCATCGCGCCTACCGCAGGCTGAGCCATCTACTTTCACACCTCGCTCCGTATGACAATGAGATAGGAGGTGAGCAGGCATGACCACAGACGATCGTCCACCCGGGTTGCCGGATGCTGTGCTCGCCATCCTGCGGCAGCCGGACATGCTCGCCGACCCGCCGGCGGACCTGCAGGCCCGCACCTGGGCCGCCATCCGCGAGGACAGCGCCCGCGCGGCAGGCGAGACCACCGAAACAGCGGAAGACGTCGACCGTACGACGGAAGGCGTCGACGAGCTCGCCAGCGCGCGCCACCGCCGCTCCGCCCGCCGCCGGTGGGTGCCGCTGCTCGCGGCGGCGGCCGCCGCGGCAATAGTCGGGACCGTGACGGTCGTCGCCGTCACGGGTGACGACGACCCGGCGGCGACAACTGTCGCGCTGGCCGGCACGGACGTCGAGCCGGGTGCCGAGGGGCAGGCGGAGATCACCTCCACGCCTTCCGGCTTCGAGATCCAGCTCGACATCTCCGGCCTGCCGCCTTCGCCGGAAGGCACCTACTACCAGGGCTGGCTGCGCAACGACAGCGACGCGGTCACCATCGGCACGTTCCACGGGCGGGAGGGCAGCGACGACATCATCCTGTGGTCCGGGGTCGATGTTGCGGACTTCCCCACGCTCACGGTCACGATTCAGCAGGTAGGCGGCGGGGCCGAGTCGTCCGGCGTCGTCGTGTTGCGTGGCGAGATCGACGCCGACTGACCGCTCTGGCGGCCCTGCCGAGCGAGGTGTACGACAGGAGTAGGCCTTGGGCGGGGTTGTGAGCTGGTGAGGTGGTGGTCGGCATGACCGACTTCGAACGCACTGTGATGGTGTCTGCGGACCCACGATCGGTGTTCGGCCTGCTCGCCGACCCGCGGCAGACCGCGGGCTGGGCACACGGGCACGTACGGCTCAGCTCGACGGTTCCTGTCGCTGAGCCGTCGACAGGGGGCGGCTCGCTGTTCGTGAGCCTGCCGGACAAGCGGCGGGTCGAGTGGGGCAGCCCCAGCGGTTACTACTCCGGCTGGATGCAGGTCAACGACCATGCGGGCGGCGGGTCGGACGTCACTTTGCACGTCTCGCTGACCGGCGCCCTGGAGCCCGACTCACCGAGGGTCGCGGCGCGGGTCCGCGACGACCTGGAGTCCGCGCTCGACGGGCTGTGCGTCCACTTCGAGGGCGGCGGCTCCTGACTAGACCCGACCTCGCGTTGTCAGCACCTCTGGCAGTCGGAATCGACCGTAGACGGCGGGATCGAGGAATGCGTTCAGCGCGACGATCTGTCCTGCCCGCAGCGTGAGGACGTTGATCCCGACCAGCCGGAACGGATCGAGATCGGCCTCCCGCTGGTAGCAGGCGAGGGCCAGCTGCCCGTTTGCGCGGATCGGCTCCACGCGCCAGCTGGTCGCGAACATGCGCTCGCGGAGGAATCGGCCGACGTCCTCGCGACCGTCGAACCACGCCGGCAGCGGCGGCATGGTGAAGCGAGCGTCCTCGGCGAGCAAGGCGAGCATGCCGTCCACGTCGGCCCGCTCCCAGGCGTTGACGAGCGCGGTGACCAGCTCGCGTTGACCGTCGGTGCCGAGGGCATCCAGCTCGACCTGTTGAGAGGTACGCGGTACTCGTTGCTCGACCGCGGTTTTCGCACGTTGCAATGCACTATTGACCGACACGCGGGTGGTGCCCAGGATGTCGGCCGTCTCCGCCGCGGAGAATCCGAGGACGTCACGCAGGATCAGGACGGCGCGCTGCGTGCCCGGCAGGTGCTGGAGTGCCGCGACGAACGCCAGCTCGACGCTCTCTCGCCGCAGGTAGGCCTCCGCGGGATCGTCGCCGGTCTGCTCGCCGAGCCGCGCCTCGTCAGGGAGGGGCTCGAGCCACACCGGTCCGCTCACCCATTCGCCGAGGTCGCCGGTCGTCCGGATTGCGGGCGCGTTGTCTTCCGAGCGCATCCGACGCGGGCGGCGGGCCACCTGTCGCAGGCAGGCATTGGTGCTGATGCGGTAGAGCCAGGTGCGCAATGAGCTCCTGCCCTCGAATCCGGCCAGCCCCCGCCACGCGCCGAGCAACGACTCTTGCAGTGCGTCCTCCGCGTCCGGCACGGAGCCCAGCATCCGATAGCAGTGCGCGTAGAGCTCGTCCAGGAAGCCTTCGACCAGCCGGTCGAAGGCGACGGCGTCGCCCGCGCGTGCTGCGTCCAGCAGCTCACGCTCGGTCGGCGCCTCGACTCCGTCCACCGAGGCCCATGGTGGCAGCCGCCCGGATGGTTTGGCGAGGTCATCTGCGGTCAAGCGCCCTGAATCGGTCACCGCCCGTGGTGGTGAGAACACGTCGCGTCCAGGCATGTATCAGACGCGAGCACGCCCCTCTCTTGAGTTGGTGTCGCTAGTCCGCGACCTACGACTTTCAAGGGGGAGCAGTGTCATGACCATCATTACCAAGGAGCGTCGGCCCCTTTCCCTGCCTGCGCCCGAGCGCCCCCGTCACGTGGGCGGGTACGTGACGCAGGTCGAGGAGCGCCTCGCTCGGGTGATCCGGCCGTTCAGCCTCACAGCGTTGCGCCTGTCGCTCGGCGTGGTGTTCATCTGGTTCGGTGCGCTCAAGGTGTTTGACGCCACGCCGGTCGCCGACCTCGTCGCCAAGACTGTCCCGTTCCTCGACCGGGACTGGTTTGTGCCGGCGCTCGGCGCGGTCGAGGTCGCCCTTGGCGTCGCGCTGCTCGTGGGGCGCTATCTCACCATCGTCAGCGCGGTACTCGTGGGCCATCTCGCGGGTACGTTCCTGGTCCTCGTGACGCAGCCCGACATCGCCTTCGACAACGGCAACCCGCTGATGCTGACCACCATCGGCGAGTTCGTCGTCAAGAACGTTGTGCTCATCTCGGCCGCCCTCGTGCTCGCCTCGCGCCTGCGCGGACGAGACCTCGGCTCCGCCTGACCCTCACGTCGCCGGTTCCCATTGATCACGGGACCCATGCGTATGGGGGGTGTGCAGGGCTCACGTGCCTTGCAGACCCCCCAGAAGCATGGGTCCCGTGATCATTTGCGCGTTCCGCTACGGTCGGTCGCCCGTGCCGATGCCGAGCTCGCCGACGGCCTCCTCAAGCTCCTGCGCGGCTTCGGCGGCACTCCCACCTTCGCCCTCCAGCTCGTGGCTGAGCTGTTCCAGCTCCTCCCCGCCGGCCATGAGACCGGTGAGCTCGTCCCTGGTGATCTCCGACTTGGCGAAGTCGCCGAGACTGCGGCCACGCTTGAGGATGAGGAACCTGTCACCGACCGGATAGGCGTGATGAGGGTTGTGGGTGATGAAGATGACCGCGAGACCGCGCTCGCGGGCCTGGACGATGTAGCGGAGCACCACCCCGGCCTGCTTCACACCCAGCGCCGACGTCGGCTCGTCGAGGATCAGCAGCTTGGCGCCGAAGTGCACCGCACGTGCGATTGCCACCGACTGCCGCTCACCACCGGACAGCGTGCCGACCGGCTGGTCAGGGTCGCGGATGTCGATGCCCATGTCGAGCATCTCCTTGCGGGTGACAGCCTTGGCGAGCGTCCGGTCGAAGCGGCGGAAGATGCCCTTGCCCTTGGTCGGCTCCGCGCCAAGGAAGAAGTTTCGCCAGATCGCCATCAACGGGATCATCGCGAGGTCTTGGTAGACCGTGGCGATGCCCGCATCGAGCGCGTCGCGTGGAGCGGCAAACCGTACGTGCTCCCCCGCCATCAGGATCTCGCCGGAGTCCGGCTGGTGCACCCCCGACAGGATCTTGATCAGGGTCGACTTGCCGGCACCGTTGTCACCGAGCACGCAAGTGACCTCCCCAGCCCGTACGGTCGTGGAGATGTCGTTGAGCCCGATGACAGTGCCGAATGTCTTGGAGATGTGGCGGATCTCGAGGAAGGGAGCGTCAGTCGACACGACATCACCTCCGGCTCTGCTCGGCGAAGCGTCGCACGAACTGGTTGGTGAGCACGGCGAGCAGGAGCATCGCGCCAAGGAAGAACCTGAACCAGTCTGAGTCCCACCCGGCGTAGACGATGCCCTGCGATGTCATGCCGATGATGAGCGCTCCGACGGATGCTCCTACGACGGAGCCGAACCCTCCGGTGAGCAGGCAACCGCCGATGACGGCAGCCGCGATGAATGTCAGCTCCAGCCCGATGCCGTAGCTCGCCTGAATCGAGGTCAGACGTATCAGCGTGATGTTGCCGACGAACCAGGCGCCGAACGACACAATCATGAACAGGGTGATCGTGGTGCGGCGCGCGGGGACCCCGACGTTGCGGCTGGCGCTGGCGTCACCACCGATGGCGAAGATCCAGTTGCCGAACCGCGTACGCATGAGGACGTAGGTCGCCACGATCGTGAACAGCACCCACCACAGGATCGCGATGTAGAACTCCTGCCCGAACAGGCTGATCCGCGATGCTAGGAGCGCCTTCACTCCGGAGTAGAACGGCTCGTCGTCGATGCCGCTCACCTGCACCGTGTCCGTGACGAGCTTGGTGACTCCGAGATTGATGCCCTGCAGGGCAAGGAACACGGCGAGCGTGATGATGAAGCTCGGCAGCCCCGTGCGGACCACGAGGTAGCCGTTGAAGAATCCGATGGCCAGGCACACCGCGAGGGATATCGCCAACGCCGCCCAGATGACCATGTTGTACTCGGTCGTCAGGATCGCCGTCGTGAGACCTGCAGTCGCAAGCTGCACGCCCGCCGATAGATCGAAGTGGCCACCGATCATCAACAAGCCCACCGTCACAGCCATGATCCCGTAGGTCGAGGCGGGATCGAGCCAGTTGGCGACTCCGGCGGCCGACCAGAACGTGCGGCTCTGGGTGGCGAAGAACAGGAAGACGACGATGGCGCCGAGCAGCGAGCCGAACTCCGGCTTCAGGATGAGCCGCCTGAACAGGCCGACGGACGCTACCCGTTCGTCGAGTTCGGGGGCGGTCGTTGCGGTCATGGCCCACTCCCTTGTGGTGCCTTTGCCGGGAGGGCCTGAGCCCTCCCGGCTTCTCCTGCTTAGCGGGTGCCGTTGGCCGCGAGGTCCGCGACGTCGGCCGCGTTCTCCTGCGTGACGAAGCCCGGACCCGTGAGCACCGGCTCGCCGCCACCGATCGTGTTGAGGTTGGACTTGTAGAGCGTGAGCATGACGATCGGCAGGTAACCCTGGACGTACTGCTGCTGATCGACCGCGAACAGCATCTGGCCGTCCTGGACTGCCTGCGTCACCTCCTCGTTCAGGTCGAACGTCGCCAGCTGTGCCGAGGACCCGGACTCGGACACCGCCTGAATGGCCGCCGCTCCGATGACCGGGCCGAGGGTGAGCACGCCGTTGATCGACGAGTCCGACTGGAGCTTGGCCGTGATCGTGGCCTGCGCCGCAGTCGGGTCGGTCACCTGCACCTGCAGGTTCTCCACCGATCCGCCGAGCCCCTCCGCGAATCCGGTGCATCGCTGCTCCAGCCCGACGTTGCCGGCTTCGTGGATGACGCAGATCGCCTTGGTGACCCCGGCGTCCGCCATCTGCTCGCCGGCCCCGCGCCCGGCGATTGCTTCGTCCTGCCCGACGTGGGCGAGCGCGCCGAACTCCTTGGACCGGTCCCCCCCGGAGTTGATGGTGATCACCGGGATGCCAGCGGCCACTGCGGCCTCGATCGACGACTGGAGCGCGTCGGGGTTGGCCATGGATACGACGATGCCGTCGACGTTTTCGTTGACGGCAGCGTCGATCAGCTGTGCCTGCCGCTGCGGGTCGCCGTCACCCTGATAGTTGACCGTGACGCCCTCATCCGTCCCGGACTGCTCGGCGCCACGCTTGACCACATCCCAGAACGAGTCACCTGCCGAGCCGTGGGTCACGACGGCGAACGTGTAGCCGTAGGTGCCAGCGCCACTTCCGCCAGTCGCAGTTCCGGCGGCACTGCCCCCACCGTCGTCATCGTCGCTTGTGCAGGAGACGAGCAGCAGCGGCAAGATCAACGCCGCGACCAGGTACCGCTTTCTCGACATGGTGCCTCCTCGTTGAGGTGTGAGTTGTCGCGCTCACGTGGCGGTGGGGAAGTGATAGCTAGCGCCGACGGGATGCTCGACATGCGGCCACCGGGCGGTGACCACCTTGGCGCGGGTGTAGAACGAAATGCCTTCGGAGCCGTGGATGGGGGACTGCCCGAACAGCGAGTCCTTCCAGCCGCCGAAGGAGTAGTAGGCCATGGGCACCGGGATGGGTACGTTGATGCCGATCATGCCGACGCGGACGCCCCGGTGGAACCTGCGGGCAGATTCGCCGCTGGCTGTGAAGACGGCGGTGCCATTGCCGTACGGGTTGGCGTTGATGAGGTCGATCGCGGCGTCGACGCTGTCAGCGCGTACGACCGACAGCACCGGCCCGAAGATCTCCTGCTGGTAGACGTCCATCTCGGGTGTTACCCGATCGATGACGGTCGGGCCGACCCAGAAGCCGCCGTCGTAGCCCGGCACTGTGTAGTCGCGTCCGTCGATTGTGAGCCGCGCACCCTGCTGCTCCCCCGAGCCGATCAGCCCGACGATGCGTTCGCGGGCCTGCGGGGTCACCACCGGGCCCATCTCGCTCGCGTTGTCGCGGCCCGGGCCGACGCGGACCTTGCCGGCCTTGGCGGTGACAGCCTCGACAAGCGCATCGGCGGCGTCGCCGACCGTGACGGCGGTGGAGATCGCCATGCACCTCTCCCCCGCCGAGCCGAAGGCCGCGGCCACAAGGTGGTCGGACGAGAAGTCGATGTCGGCGTCGGGAAGCACGATCGCGTGGTTCTTGGCTCCGCCTAGCGCCTGCACGCGCTTGCCTGCCGCGGTGCCGCGCTGGTGGATGTAACGCGCGATCGGCGTCGAGCCGACGAACGAGACTGCCGCGATGCCCGGGTGGTCGAGTATCGCGTCGACCGCCTCTTTGTCGCCGTGCACCACGTTGAACACGCCGTCGGGCAGGCCGGCCTCGGCCCACAGCCGGGCGACGAGCACCGATGCGGACGGGTCACGCTCGCTGGGCTTGAGGACGAAGGTGTTGCCGCACGCGATGGCAATCGGGTGCATCCACATCGGCACCATGGCCGGGAAGTTGAACGGGGTGATGCCCGCGACGACGCCTAGCGGCTCTCGGTATGAAAAGACGTCGACACCGGTCGACACCTCGTTGGAGTAGTCACCCTTGGTCAGCTGCGGGATGCCGCAGGCGAACTCCACGATCTCCAATCCCCGCTGCACCTCGCCCAGCGCGTCGGAGACCACCTTGCCGTGCTCGTCGGCGATGATCTCGGCGAGGTCGCCGGCGCGCGCCTCGACCAGCTGGCGGAACGCGAACAACACCTTGGTCCGCGTCGACAGCGAGGCCTGCCCCCACTGCTCGAACGCCTTCGCGGCGGCCTCGACAGCCGCCTCGACGTCGGCCGGCGTCGCGAGCAGGACCTGTGCCTGCTGCTCGCCCGTGGCTGGGTTGTAGACAGGACCGACCCGGGTGGACGACCCGGCGGTTGGCTGGCCGCCGATCCAGTGCTCGATGGTACGCATCCGGGTTCCCCTCGCTGTTGGTGGTCATAGGTAGGGGCGCTGGTCACGCTTTGCCTCTTCGTACGCCGCGCGTGCCTGCCGTGTCGACTCGAGCGCGGCTACCTGTGCGACGGGGACATCCCACCACGCCTCGCTGCTGGGTGAGTCGACCAGCGGGTCTGTCTCGACGTGTACGACGACGGGTCCCCCGTGATGCTGCCTGGCCTCCTGAAGGGCCTTGCGGAACTCGTCGACCCCGCTGGCCCGCAGAACGCGGGCGCCCAGGCTGGCCGCATTGGCCGCCAGGTCGACGGGCAGCGTCTCGCCGTCGAGGCGGCCGGTGCGCGCGTTGCGGCTGCGGTAGGCGGTGCCGAAACGCAGCGAACCCAGGCTTTCCGATAGCGCCCCGATCGACTGGAAGCCGTGGTTCTGCACGAGGACCACGATGAGTTTGATGTGCTCCTGGACGGCGGTGACGAGCTCCTGCGCCATCATGAGGTAGGAGCCGTCGCCGACGAGCACGTACACGTCACGGTCGGGGCTGGCCATCTTGGCACCCAGCCCGCCCGCGATCTCGTAGCCCATGGTCGAGTAGCCGTATTCGACGTGGTAGCCCTTGGCATCCCGGGTGCGCCACAGCTTGTGCAGGTCACCGGGCATGGAGCCTGCAGCGCAGAGCACGACGTCGGTGGGTGCCGCCGTCTCGTTGACCACGCCGAGGATCTCGCTCTGGGCAGGCAGCGGGCCGTGCCCGAGTGAGTAGGCGTGCTCTACGGTGGTGTCCCACGCTGCCGCGAGCGCTTGGTACGACGATCTGTACGCCGGGTCAGTGGTCCATCCGGCCAACGGGTCAAGCAGTGCCGTCAAGGCTTCCCGCGCGTCGGCGACGATCGGGAGGCCCGCGTGCTTGGCGGCGTCGAAACCAGCGATGTTGATGTTGACGAACTGCACGCCGTCATGCTGGAACGCCGTCCGCGATGCTGTCGTGAAGTCGCTGTAGCGAGTGCCGACCCCGATAACTACGTCGGCGTCTCGCGCCACCCGGTTGGCAGCAGTCGTGCCGGTCGCGCCGATAGCGCCGAGCGCCTGGGGGTGGTCGTACGGCAGGGATCCCTTGCCGGCCTGCGTGACTGCGACGGGGATGCCGGTGATTTCTGCAAGCGTGCGCAAGGCGTCGGTGGCCTCGCTGTAGATGACCCCGCCGCCAGCAACGATCAGCGGGCGCTGCGCGGCACGAACGGTCTGCACTGCACGCGCTAGCAAGGCCGGTTCCGGCCGCGGACGAGGGACATGCCACACCCGCTTGGCGAAGAGCTCGACCGGCCAGTCGTGGGCTTCGGTCTGCACGTCCTGCGGCATCGCGATCGTGACGGCGCCAGTATCCGCCGGGTCGGTCAGCACGCGCATGGCGCCGAGCAGCGCCGAGGGCAGCTGTTCGGCCCGCCAGACCCTGTCGAAGAACCGTGACACGGGGCGGAGCGAGTCGTTGACCGAGACGTCGTACGTGCGTGGGTCCTCGAGCTCCTGCAGCACGGGCGACGCCACCCGCGTGGCGAACACGTCTCCCGGCAGCAACAGCACAGGTAGGCGGTTGATCGTCGCCAGCGCGGCGCCGGTAACCATGTTGGTCGCTCCTGGCCCGATCGACGTGGTGCAGACGAGCGTCGACATGCGATTGCGCATCCGCGCGAACGCGGCGGCGGCGTGCACCATGCCCTGCTCGTTGCGGGCCTGGTGATACGTCAGGGCACCTGGGTCATCCAGCTCGAGCTCGAGCAGCGCCTCGCCCAGGCCGGCGACGTTGCCGTGACCGAAGATGCCGAAGCACCCTTCGAAGAGCCGGTGCTCGACACCGTCGCGCTCGCTCGCCTGCTGTGTGAGAAACCTGACGGCCGCCTGGGCAACAGTCAGTCGCGTCGTCGCCACGTCAGCTCCTCTTTCCGGTCGCGGTGGTCAAGGGCAGTCGCGGATCGGTCGGCTGCGAGGACCACGTGGCCCGCACCCACGAATGCGCCGGGTCGTCGCACGCAAGCCACACTCGCTGCCCGGGGCCTGCCATCACGTTGAGGTAATAGAGGTCGTAACCGGGCGCCGCAACCGATGGGCCATGCCAGCCGTGCGGCACGAGCACGACGTCGCCGCCGCGCACCTCGGCCAGGAGGTCGATGGGGCGTTGTGGTGTGCCGTAGACACGCTGGAAGCCGAACCCCCCGTTTGCCACCTCGAAGTAGTAGATCTCCTCCAGCGCGGACTCCTCCCCCGGTCGCTCCTCGTCATGCTTGTGCGGTGGGTAGGACGACCAGTTGCCTGCGGGCGTGAGCACCTCCACCGCGATCAACCGGTCGGCGTCGAAGGAGTCGGCTGAGCAGAAGTTGTTGACCTGCCGGCTGCTGGCACCCGCGCCACGGATCTCGACCGGGACGTCCTCCGCCTTGCGGTAACGCGGCTGGAGTCGGCGCCCGCACCGCGCCCCGGCAAGAGCGAAGCGGCCACCACGAGGCGACGAGATGTGAACCGCCGCATCGCGTGGCACGTAGGCACAGTCGCTCACCCTGCTGAACACGTCGGACCGGCCTTCGAGCTCGAAGGCCTCCCCATCGCACCTGACAGTGCATCCTCCGGCAAGTGGCAGAACCACCATCTCCTCTGGTCCGGTGTCGAGGCGGAGCGCACCTCCAGGTTGGAGGTCCACGATGCGTAGCGAGGGGTATCCCCAACCGGCGTCGTCGGGTGTGATCTCGACGGTGTAGGGCCCACGACTCGCGGTCCCGGCTGGCCGGTGCAGGCGACTGCTCACAGCAGGCTCACCGCTTGTGCAATCGCACCGTCCACATCCCCGTCGGCGGGATAGAGCAGCGCGCGGCCGACGACAAGCCCTTGGACGGTCGGCTGCTCGAGCAGCTTGCCCCACCGGGCGAAAGTCGCCTTGGGGTCATCGGGCACCTCGCCGCCGAGCAGGAGGGCGGGCAGGGTCGATGCCGCAAGTACGCGCTCCATGCCAGCCACTCCGTCGTCGACGACCGGCAGCTTGAGCCATGTGTACGCCGATGTTGTTCCGAGCCCGGCGGCGACCGTCACCGACCTGATGACGGCCTCGGTCGACAGGTCGTTGCGCACCCGACCACCCTGCCGATGCGAGATGAACGGCTCGACCATGGCCATGAGTCGTTGGTTGGCAAGGTCGGAGACGGCCTGCGCGCAGGCCTGCAGCGTCGGAGCGGTCATCGAGTCGTCCGGATCGATGCGTAGCAGCATCTTGCCGGCGTCGAAACCCATGGAATGCAAGGCGTTTGCGTCGTAGCCAGTAAATCGATCATCGATCTCGAAGACGGTCCCGGCCAGACCACCGCGGTTCATGGAGCCCACGGCCACCTTCCCGTCGAGTACGCCCATGAGAAGCAGGTCTTCAAGTACGTCGGCCGTGCCAAGCACTCCGTTGACCTCGGGTCGGGCAAGCGCGATGCCCAGTCGTGCCAAGAGGTTGCCTCGGTCGGCCATGGCCAACGGGTCCGCACCGGCGCGAAGTGCGCCTCGAGCCGGGTGGTCAGCGGCGATCACCATGAGTCGACCGGTCGGACCGAGCAGCGATGCCGGCCGGAGGCGGGCCGCTGCAGCCGCAGCCACGGCCTGCGGCTGGTTGACGCGGATGTCGACGAGCTCACGCACGTCAACCGACATTGCTCACCTCCTCCGGTGGATTGGTCGCGCTCCCCAGCAGAGCCAGCACCTCCGCCTCGGTCGGCATCGCGGTCGAGCATTCCAGCCGGCCGGCCACGATTGCGCCGGCGACGTTGGCAAAGCGCAACACCCGCTGGAGGGGCCAGCCGGCGAGCAGCCCATGACACAGCGCACCCCCGAAAGCATCCCCCGCACCAAGGCCATTCACTACCTCGACCTGCTGCGGCGGCACTTCGACCGTCTCGTGCGCCGTGCTCGCAAGCACGCCCTTGGGCCCCTGCTTGACGACGGCGAGATCGACGCCTGACGCGATCAGCGCCGCGGCAGCACGGCGTGGTTCTCGTTCGCCGACGGCAACCTCGCACTCGTCGAGGTTGCCGATTGCGACTGTTGCTCGCGGCAGAAGCGCGGCCACTTGCGCCCGCGCCTCCTCGGGTGAGTGCCAGAACATCGGGCGATAGTCGAGATCGACGACGGTGTGCGCACGCCGGCCGCGGGCCTGGAGTGCTGCCAGGTGTGCTGATCGGCTCGGCTCCTGCGACATACCCGTGGCCGTCACCCAGAAGACACCGGCGGCTCGGATCGCGTCCAGGTCGAGGCTCTCAGGGGTGATCTGCAGGTCAGCCGCTGTCGGCTGCCGGCCGTAGAAGTACAGCGGGAAGTTGTCCGGAGGGAAGATCTCGCAGAATGTCACCTGCGTCAGCAGGTCGGGCATCGACGCGATCCATCGGTCGTCGACGCCGAGACGCCGGGCCTCCCGCCGAATGAAGCGGCCGAACGAGTCATCGCCGGTGCCGGTGATCACGGCGCTTCGTCGTCCGTACCTCGCCGTGGCCACCGCCACGTTGGTCGCCGATCCGCCGAGGAACTTGCCGAAGGTCTCGACCTGCTCGAAGCCGACGCCGGTCTGCAGCGGATAGATGTCGACGCAGATGCGCCCGACCGTGATCACGTCGAAGTCGTCGCCGCTCATGCCAGTCCCCGAAGGAAGTCCACGCTCATCTGGACATCCTTGACTGGACCGGAATCGATCGGTTCGGCCGACAGCACGGCGTCCTGCTCCATCACGTACCAGCCGGCGTAGCCGGACGACTCCAGCGCGCGGACAATCCCGGCTATGTCCACGTCACCTTGGCCGAGTGGGCGAAAGAGCCCCACACGCACCGCCTGGGCGTAGCTGAGGTCGCCGTCGCGGACGCGAACCGCCAGTGACCCGTCAACGTCCTTGAGGTGCGTGTGCGCGATGCGGGCGGCGGCGGCAGTGGCCAGCTCGCCCGGGTCGGTGCCGCCGATCAGCAGATGCCCGGTGTCCAGGCAGAGCGCAATCGATGACCCGTCGAGGACGCGTCGCACGTCGGACGGCGATTCGACGATGGTGCCGACGTGTGGGTGCAGCGTCGCACGGACGCCGCGCCGGTCTGCCAGCTCCGCGAGACGGTCAAGATTGGTGAGCAGGGTCTTCCACGCCGCGCCATCGAGTGCCGGACGCTCGTCGTAGCCCGCGCGCCCGGTCGCGGCAGCAAGCACGAGCGTGCTGGCGCCCGCCGCCACGAACGAGTCCAAGACTTGGTCGACCACAGGCAGCGGGTCATGCATCGCCTCGTGCAGCACGACGGGCACGAACCCGCCGACCGCCGCCAGCCCGTACGACTGCAGCAACCGCGCCTTGTCGCCCGGATCGTCGGGCAGGAACCCTGCGGGGCCGAACTCCGTGGCCGACAGGCCGACGTCGCGCATCTGCGCGAGCACCTCGATCCGGTACGAGCTGGTAGCCCCAGCCCGGTACCTCGGATACTCCCCACGAGATCGGGGCACCGGCAATGCGAGCGGCGAGCGCCGTCATGCGGCGCGGACCTCCGCAATCGTGACAGCGCGGTGCTCGAGCCGCGACCGGGTCGCCGCCTCGGCGACGTAGAAGGCCTCGAGCGCCTCAGCCACGGTGCACGGGTTGTCGCGGCGGCCCTCCACGAGCTCGACAAAGGCGTTGATCTCGGCGACGTAGGCGGGTGTGAAGCGCTCCCAGAAGTTCGGCCAGGCACTTCCCCCCGGAAACTCGACATCGGGCTCGGCCGACAGGACCGGCGTCCGGTCGTCAAGACCGACCGACCATGTGGCGCGGGTGCCGGCCACGTCCATGCGCACGTCGTAGCCCGCGCCGTTGTAGCGAGAGCCCTGGCAGGTCGCGAGAGTCCCGTCGTCGAGGGTTAGCAGGATCACGGACTCGTCGACATCGCCGGCGTCGCCGAAGAAGGACTCGCCTCGGTTGCCGCCGAGGGCATAGACCTCGACGACCTCGCGACCGGTAACCCAGCGCACGATGTCGAAGTCGTGCACATGGAGGTCTCGGTAGATGCCGCCCGAGAGAGCGATGTAGGCAGCCGGCGGCGGAGCAGGATCTGCGGTGACGAGATGCACGCGGCGTAGCTCGCCAAGCTCTCCTGCGGCGACCGCTTGTCGGACCGAGACATAGCCCGCGTCGAAGCGGCGCTGGAACCCGATCTGCACCGGGACACCGGCGGCGGTCACCTCGGCCAGCACGCGCTGGTGGCCGGCTATGTCGGTTGCCACCGGCTTCTCGCAGAACACCGGAATGCCTCGCCGCACGCCTCGAATGATCATGTCTGGATGGACCGCGGTCGGCGCAGTGACCACCATGGCATCGGCTCGCGCCATTGCCTCGTCGATGTCGGGTGCCGCCTCAACGCCCAGCTTCTCCGCAACAGCCCTGGCGCGGTCGGGATCGGCGTCGACCAGGGCGAGGCTGTCGATTGCAGGATGCCTCCGCACGACATCGGCATGGGCAGCGCCGATGCGCCCGACCCCGACAACCACGACCCGCATGGTGTGGCGCTCCCCTCGCCCCGGCTGCAAGCGACCCACGACCGACTTGTCAGGTTGTCAGACTGTCACATGCAAGCATCTCCGCAGGTCAACGGATCGTGGTCCACCCGGACAACCTGACAAGCCGAACTAGTCAGGCGGGCGGGATGTTGAGGTTCAGCCTGAACAGGTTGTCGGGGTCGTAGCGACGCTTGATCTGCGCCAGGCGGTCGAACGTGCTCCCCGGGTAGGCGGCACGCACCATGGCCGGGTCATCGTGTGACACGAAGTTGACGTAGGCGCCCGAGCCGCCATTGCGCACCGTCTGCGTCAGGCCCTCCACCCACGGCTCGAACGACTTGGCCTCCTCGACCGAAGTGCCCAGTGCGGCCACGTTGCCCAAGATGGGCGCACTGCGATGCGCGAACGCTGTCGCGTCGTCTGGCACGTCGGCCATCGCACCGCCCAGCACCCGCAGCTGGACGACGCGCATCATCGCCGTGGAGGGGGTCTGCAGCTCGTCGACGATGCGGGTCGCGGTCGCGTGGTCGACCCTGTCGGTGAAAAGCGTGCGACCTGACGCGATCGGATGGTAGCCCTCTGGCTCCGGCGGAAACATCTCCGCGTAGGAGATCGGCTTGACCATGTCGACGACGGGCTCGGCAAGCGCGCGGAACGGCGCGACCGCCTTTTCGCCGGCGTCGGTGGACCCGGCGTAGGCGAGGAGGCCGAAAATCACCGGCTTGCCGTGCCATTCCTCCGGGACAAACGGCATCGGTGGTGCCGGCATGACATTGGCAATCGTCGACAGCTCGCGCGGCGCGGCGTCGGCAGCCTCGACGAACGAGACTATGACGTCAGGGGTCACGGGCAGCATGAGCATGCCGCCCACGACCGATGGCACCTCATGCAGACGGAACTTGAACCGGGTGACGACACCGAAGTTGCCGCCCCCGCCACGGATCGCCCAGAACAGATCGGGGTGGTTGTCGGCGTCGACTTGGAGGACGGAGCCATCCGCGGTGACGACCTCTGCGGCCAGCAGGTTGTCGATCGTGAGGCCGTACTTGCGCAACAGGAAACCGATGCCGCCGCCGAGCGTGATGCCGCCGATGCCGACGGACGCGGTGTCACCGAAGCCGGTCGCGAGCCCGTGCCCCGAAGCTTCGGCGGTGTATTCACCTGCAGTCAGCCCACCGCCCGCCCAGGCGGTGCGGTTTTGCACATCGAGCTCCAGGTCACGCAGCCGGCCCAAGTCGAGGACGACGCCGCCCTCGGACACACCGAATCCGAGGCCGGAATGGCCGCCTGCGCGGACGGCGAGCTCGAGCCCGCTCTCGCGGGCGAGCGCAATCACCCGTGCGACCCCCGCAGCGCTGTCGGGCTGCACGATGGCCGCGGGTCGGCGGTCGGCGCCGCCGTAGAACACTTGGCGGGCGGAGTCGTAGCTCTCGTCGCCTGGAGCGATGACCGCTCCGTCGAACTCCGCGCGCAGACTGGGGATGGACAGGTTGGAAGGTGCCGAAGCCGTCACTGGAACTCCTCGTGATGGGTGTGCGATGGCGATACCTGCTCGGTGGTCATGCTCTTCTGGTCGTGTTGATGACGAATGGGAGCGGCGGAAGGTGACAGCCTTCAGCCGCGGATTTGCGTCCTGTCCCCACTCTGACTGCACCGACTGACAGATCTCATCGGGTTTTTTCAGGCTGGCTTCGGCGCCGCACCCGCCTGCTCGGTGTCGGCAGGCGATTTCTGCTGACGGCTCGCGATGAGGAACGGCACCGCGAGGGCCTGGAAGAACGCGCCGACGACGAACGAGGCGCCATAGCTGGCCACGTCGGCAACTCTGCCCAGGACGGGCTGGATCACCACGCCGCCGCTGCTGCCCATCAGCGACGCGAATGACAAGACCGTGGCCCGCTGCTGCGACGGGATCATGTCGTTGAGGTAGGCCTGCTGGATGGGCATCTCAGCGGCGAACACCAGCCCCCAGAGCACCATGAGCACCAGCGCGACCCAGAAGACGTTGTTGACTCCCAGCCCCAGCAGGATCACGACACTCACGGCGCCACCGAGGATCAGCACGCTGGTGCGCTTGCGGAACAGCCGGCGGAGCTTGGGCGCGGCATACCCGCCAACCACCTGGGCACCGGCGACGATGGCGGCCGCCAAGCCGGCGATGGAGTAGGCGGTGGGGTCGCCGTACAGCTCGAGCAGATACGGCTGCAATGCGTAGAACGTGTAGATCCCGACACCTGCGGAAAACGGCGCCGCGAGCATCACGTACCGCACCGGCGGGTTGCGCAGTCCGTTGTCGATCGACGCGTTCCAGATGTTGCGGATCGCGGGCAGCGCCCGCTCGCCCCGCTGGGGCGTGAAGCCGAGGTCATGCATGAGCAGGTAGGCGACGACGAACATCGCGAGCAGCACGCCCACTCGCATCAGGAAGGGCACGCCGAGAGACGTCGCCTGCGCGATGACGCCGCCGAGCACGGACCCGCCCAGCATCGCGACGCCCGACACCATCTGGCCGCGCCCGAACACCACCTCGAGGCCGCCTTCGTACCCCGCCGTCCGCAGCGCGTCGACCAGCCACGCCTCGACGGCACCGGAGAAGAAGGTGAACCCGAGGCCAAGCAGTACAGAGACGATCGCCCAGGCCCAGAACGGTCCGTTGACGACCCACAGCAGGTAGTAGAGGAAGGTGCTGAAGGAGAGCGTCAGCGTGCCCAGCAGGTACGAGGTCCGCCGCCCCATGGTGTCCGCCACGATGCCCGTCGGCACCTCGAAGATCACCATCCCCGCCGTGAAGAACGCGTTGGCGGCGAAAGCCTCTAAGTTGGACAAACCGGCGTCAAGTAGGAACAGGGTGTTGATGCCCCAGATGAACGAGGCCGCGAGCGTATTTCCCAGCAGCAACGTCAAGTACGTCAGCTGGATCCGGCGAGCCAGCGCGTTCACAGCGGTGCGAACACCTCCGTTCGCAGCTCTGTTCCGCGCTGGCCGACAGATCCCATTTTTGCGCCGCGGGCCCCGGGCTTACGGCGCCGGGTTTGCGTCGACCTCCCTGTGAAGCTCGACGCTCACACCTGCCGACCGTGACAGAGGTGCAAGCGCGTCGCTCGGCTCCAGGACGACCTCGGACTGCAGCACCGCCAGCACCTGACCGGCGAGGGCCTCCGCCGCCGCCGCAAGCTCAGCACCGGTTGCTTCGGAGCGGCGCAGGTCGCGTAGATCTCTGTCGAGACCCCGCAGCTGCGAGCGCCCGCTGCGAGTGAGGCTCACCTCGCCGCCTCCGACCACGACGAACTGGTACGCCGCAGCAAGGGTGTCGCACGTCGTACACCGGTCATTGATCGCTGCCGCGTGGTTGTCGGCAGACAGTGCGACGGTCCCCTCAGCCAGCACGACCTGGAAGGCGATCGCGGCGGTGCGACAGTCGACGCAGCTCGCGAACGCCAGAGCCGTGTTGATGGCGTGCACCGCAGGCCGAGAGGTCTTGTCGAACTCGAAGTCGCTGCGGACCTTGACGCGGCCGTCTCGCCGGTTCTTGACCTCGACTTCGTTGCGCAGTCGCTTGACCCGGACGTGTCCGTTACTGCTGCTCTTGCTGCTCTGGCGGACCGTGGTCGTGGCGGTGCCGCCGTCGTTGGAGCTCACCCGCGTGGTCGAGGTGCCGCCGTCGTTGGAGCTCTCCCGGGTGGTGGAGGTGGTGCCCTCGTTGGTCACGCTGACCTGTTGGTCGCGATGCACGATCGTCTGTTCGCCTGCGGCCGCCGGCGCCAGCGCACCGGACGCCACGACACCGATGGCTAAGGCGACCGTCGCGGCCGCGCGCAAAACCGTTTGCTTGGGTGGCTGAACCAAGCGACCTGTCATCTTCGCGCGCCTGGATCGTCGAACCCGTCGGCAACGGTCGCGGCCAGCGTCAGATAGGCATTCTGGGTGGCCGAACGCAGGTCCTCGATGGACGTGCGCGCACCGGCGGCCAGCGCCGGGTCCCACGGGATGCGCACCACACCCGCGCACCTGTTGACGAAATGGTCTTCAATTCGGTCGAGCTCCACGAGTCCACCCCCCCGCACCGAGTTGATCACTGCAACAGCGCCAGCGGCCATAGCACCATAACCGTGCTGTTCTAGCCAGTCGAGAGTGCTCGCGGCCGCCCGCGCGCCGTCCAATGCGGGTGGCATGACGACGACGATCTGGTCGGCTTCTTCGAGCACACCCTGGATCGCACTGTCGAGGATGCCCGTCCCGGTGTCGAGCAGGATGAGGTTGTAGTGCCGGTCGAGCAGGTCGATCGCCTGCTGGTAATCACGCTCGCCCAGCGCCTGCGTGATGCGCGGGTCGTCGTCGGACGCGATGACCTCCAGGCGCGTGCCGGCCTGCGATGTGTATGCCCGGATGTCGCTGTAGCGGTCAATCAAGTCACGGTCGCCAAGCAGGCTCGTGACGGTCTCCGACGTCTCCCTGCGTACGCGGTGGGCCAAGCTTCCCGCGTCGGGGTTGGCGTCGAGCGCAACCACGCGGTCGCCGCGCAGCTGCGCGAACGTGTGTCCGAGCATCAGTGTCGTGGTCGTCTTACCGGCGCCACCCTTGCGCGATAGCACGGCAACGCGTCGGCAACCACGAATCGGATGCTGGACGCGGTTGGCCAGGGCGCGCCCCTCCTCCTCCGCGTGGCTCGGTCCCAGGTTCACCGTGCCGCCCGTTGCCTTGTAGAGGCCGCGACGCCAGCCGGTCTCGGGCGCCCGCGCCTTGTGCCGCAGCATCCAGTCGTCGGTGAAGCTCGCCGCGGTGAGCTGCGTGGTCGAGGCGATCGGGGCGGGCAAGGCTGCCAGGGGCGCGTCGGACTGCTCGGGCCGCTGCATTGCTGGACTGGTCACGGAAACCTCCGCTGGTGCGACCGGCCGAATCTCGGCCGGTGGGTCGGTTGCGGGAGTGCGACGTGCCCGTACGTGGCGTACGAGCGGTGGTACACGACGTAAGAGCGAGGTGAACATCAGCGCCATACCGACGAACGGCAGGACGACGAGGGGGATCGAGATCGCCGCCAGCACGGCCGACGGGATGTCGCCCTGGTCGAAGGCCGCCGCGCTGATCCCGGCAAAGTTGCGGACCGTGTGATTTGCCGCGACCACCATGTCGGGCAGCCGGATGATCAGCATGATCACGGCGGCGGTGAGCAGCGGTACGACGAGCAGCACCCAGGCGGCCACGGTCACGCGCACCCGCGGGCGCAGCTCGGCGACCCGTGGGTCGAGGGGTCGTCGCGGGATGAACGATAGGAGTGTCGGGCGCACCCGGCCGAACAAGTCCGGGACACCGACGAGGTCCGAGAGCACGTAGTAACCGTCGAAGCGCATCACGGGCAGTAGCTGCTCGAGAGCCTGGATCTGTACGAGAAGGGCGGCGAGGAGCAGCACCGGCGACCCGGTTTGCTGCACGGCGAGCAGCAGGATCACGGCTGTCAGCGCGTTGAAGTAGATGCCACCGAGGTCTGTCCGCAGGCGGCTGCGGCGGTCGAGCCGGTAGGCGTCGCTGACGTCGGTGTAGAAGGCCGGAAGGATGACGTAGAGGCCGAATCCGATGCGACCCGGGTTCGCACCGCCATAGCGACACGCTGCGGCATGCCCCAGCTCGTGGATGAAAGTTCCCACCAAGACGAGGCCCAGAACCGCGAGGATGCTGCTCGGCAGCGTGGCGACACTCACTATCGCAATCGGCAGCTGGTCCCCCCAGAGAACAGTGACGTCGAGAACGGCGAGTGCAACGGCAACTGCCAGCACAAGGGGTCCCCAGACCAGTGGCGCAAGCACTCCGGCGAGTGCGCGCACGTACCGCGCGGTGAGAAGCGTGCCGCGCAAGCGCAGCGCCAGCAGCGGATCGGCTCGCGGCGGCTTTACGTGAGAAGTGCCGGCCAGTAGGCCGAGCAGTGCGAGGCGCTGAGCGACGAGGAACCGGACGCCTTCCGCTGGGAGGCGCCGGCGCACTTGGGCAGAGACGCGGTCGGCCACTGCAGTCGCGTCCCGTCGGCCGTCAAGGCTGGCGGCGACAAGGTACAGAAGTCGGGACAAGTGCACGATCTGGCCATCGGCCCGAGTGACGAGGTACCGCTCGTCCTTGAAGCCCGAGCCCTCATAACGGCCGAGGAGTCGTACACCACGCGCCAGTCCGGGGAGGACCGTCGGAGCCATCGGCGTGACCTCGGTGGCCGTGCTCGTCGACTCGATCGGCTGCGCCCCCATCAGCTCCCTTTCCCCGTCGGGCAGTACGAACTACACCGGTGGGCGGCGGCTCCAACCGCCGCCCACCGGGAGCTCACCCCTGCACCGAGGCCAGGATCTGACCCACGATCGCGTTGGCCTGCGAGTTGATCGTCGCCGCGTTCACGGCTACGCCCACCCCGACCACGACGGGGACATTGATGTTGATGAAGGCCAGCTCTTCGCGGGCCGGCAGCAGCTCACCGGTCTGTGCGGACAACTCGGCCATCGTGACGACCGACCCGCGGGTCGGCTCCAGATAGGTAGGCACGTTGCCTCCTCTCCTGTCCGTGGGTCGCCCTCGACTCGCCAGGGCGACCCACGGACATGTCAGTACGGAAGGTCTGCCTACGACTGGGTGACGAAGATCGCCTGACCTGCCAGAGCAACAGCGGCCGAGTTGATCGTCGCCGCGTTGAGCGCCAGGGCGCTGTTGTTCGCGACGACGCCTGCCCAGTTGAAGAACGCGAGAGCCTCGCGCTCGGGAAGCAGTTCAGCCTGCTCCAGGGAGAGTTCGGAGATCGTGAACTCCACGGTGGTCACCTCCCCTCAGGTGATTGTCGGGACGGTCGGTGCACCGAGACCCAGTGAGCCGCACGCTGCGTGACGTGGGCGTGACGCGCACCGTGTCTGTGGCGTGACAGTGCCGTGACGCGCTCTAGGCGGCGGCCTACCGTCCCTGGTGACCGCTGGCTGGACATGCGCTCACGAGCTCGGCGGTGAGGAGGAAGCGTGCCCAGTGACCGCGGCAAGGAGCACCCCGCGGACCGACGACAGGACCTGCTCGTCGGGATCCGGTCAGCACTGCACGCGGCTGGCGAGTACGAGCCGCGTGGGCGGGGACGCGATGATGTGGGGGTCCTCGTCATTCGCATCTGGCGGGAAACAGGCGGCCAACTACGGGCCCGGCTGACGAGCATCGACGCCGAGGCCGAGGACTCCGAGGTCATCTCTTGGGTCAGCAACGCCGAGCAACTTTTGGACAGCGTGACCGTCTGGGTGAACGACTACCGCGAACGAGGCCAGTGAGACCAATGAGGTCAGTGAGACCAGAGTGGCCACCGTTCGTGCGCGGGACGACACGCTCCGCGTTGCGGTTGACAGGCTGTGACCAACGGGACCACGCTCGGTTCGCTGAAAGACGTGCGGGTGTGTATCGGCAGGGCAAGGAGCCGGCTCTTTCCGTCACAGGCTTACCCGTATGAGGGGGGCAATGATGGGCAGTGCTGCGGCCAGACAGACGGCCGTTGTCCGGCGCGCCACCTGGCGCCGGCTCGATCTCCTGGGCAACTGGCGCCTCGTCGCGGGGGGGACAGAGGTTGCTTGCCCGGTGAACGCACGGCGGTTGCTCGCACTGCTCGCGCTGACGGGGCCGAGGCCTCGACGGTTCCTGGCCGGCACATTGTGGCCGGAGTGCAGCGAGGCCAACGCGCTGGGCAGCCTCCGGGCGACGCTCTCACGCGCAGCCGGCCTTCGCGACGTGATCCGGGTCGACGGCGAGACGGTGGCGCTCGCCGATGACGTCGAGGTAGATGTCGACGCCCTGACCGCGGCGGCCAATCAGGTGCTGCGCGACCCCCGATACCAGTCAGTCGCTGCGCTCGACGTGCTCATCGCCGACGAGCTGCTCCCCGGGTGGTACGACGACTGGGTGTTGCTGCGCCGCGAGCGGTTACGTCAGCTCCGGCTGCATGCGTTGGAGACACTGGCCGAGCGCCTCTCCGCGAGCGGTCGCTACGCGGAGGCCGTGGATGCGGGGCTTGCGGCGGTGGAGATCGAGCCCCTGCGCGAGAGCTCGCACCGCTGTCTGATCGACGCACATCTGCAGGAAGGCAATCGCGTCGAGGCGTTGCGACAGTTCCGCATCTACCGCGACCTGCTGAGCACGGAGCTGTCGATCGAACCGTCGCTGACGCTGATGGAGCGGCTTGGGTCGCTGCTGCCCGCTGCGCGTTAGCGAGCCAGGCGGTCGAGCTCCGCGGTCACGGTGGACCAGGCCGGCGTCAGCGGATCGATGAGTGCGTAGTGCCCCGTCGCTGGAGCAAGCACTAGGCGGGCGTTCGGGTGTTGTCTCACGTACGAGCGCGCAACGGCCACCGGCACGATGGCGTCCGCCTCCCCGTGTAGCAAGGTCACCGAGGTGCACGGGCTGGGCAACATCATCGGGTCAGCATCGGAGCGCTGCTCCGCCGCCTCGCCGAGGAACGCCCGCACGGCTCCGCGGCCGAGCCCGAGCTGTTCGGCGAGCAGCAGGTCGGCGACCGGTGCGAGGGCCAACGTGCCGCGCAGTCGGGCCGGGGGTGCCGCCGCGGCGAGCCAGAGCACGAGGTGGCCACCGGCGGAGTGGCCTACGGTGACGACATCGAGATCGGGAGCCACGAGCTGTGGTACGGCCTGCGCGGCCAGCCGCACATCGCCGAGCGTGGAGTTCGGGTCGTGCGGTATGCGGCGGTACTCGACCGATGCGGCCGTCCAGCCCAGGTCGGCAAGCGCTGCGGCGGCCGAGCGAAGATGCGTACGGTCGTAATGCGGGCGCCAGAAGCCGCCATGCATGAGTAGAGCCAAGGTGTCGCGACGCGCCCCGGTGGGCCGCCAGACCTCGACGACGTGGGCCGGATCCGGGCCGTACGACAGCACCTCGTCGGCCGCTCGAGCTTGGCGGGACAGGACTGACTCGTCCTCGACGAAAGCGCTCATCAGTGCGAGCGCACCGCCCACAGATCGGGCAGCGACGGCCTGAACAGCGTCGAGCGCAGGTAGTCCGCGCCTGACGAGCCGCCCGTGCCCGTCCTGAGGCCGATGATCCGCTCGACCATCTTGACATGGCGGTAGCGCCACTCCTGGATGCCCTCGTCGATGTCGACGAGCGCCTCGCACACCTCGACGGCCGGGCCTTCCTCGTGCGCGTAGACCTCCGCGAGCACCTGCTGCACCTCAGGGTCCGGCATCCACGGTGTGCGGGGATCTCGCTCAAAGGCGGCGGCCGGCACGTCGAACCCGGCCGCCTGCAGAAACCGGAGCAGCGAGTCGAACACCGGCCGGGACTCGACCGCTGCGGCCAGCTGCGGATCGGCAAGCACCGAGGAGTCGAAGTCGCGGCGGCCGAAGACTGCCTCGAGGACTCGGAACTGCCCGGACTGGAAGCCGCTCGCCGTGCCCAGCTTGGGCCGGAAGGACGCGAACTGCCGCGGGGTCATGGTCTCCAGGACGTCCATCTGGCCGACAATGGTCTTGAGGATCTTGGCGATGCGCCTGGCGGTGTGCAGGGCGCCGCTGCTGTTGCCCGCCTCGAGGCGCTGCTGCATCAGTGCTGCTTCGTGCAGGATCTGTTTGAACCAGAGCTCGTACACCTGATGGATCACCACGAACAACATCTCGTCGTGCTCTTCGGTCAGCGGCCGCTGGCAGGCCAGCAGCTCATCAAGGCACAGGTAGCTGCCGTACGTGACCTCGCTCGGGTCGGTCGGGCCCGACGTCGTCGTCGTCATACCTCTCATCATGACCGTGGGGACATCCACGATGAGACGGCAGGCCTCAGGTGACCGGTACGTCGGGTAGGCGAAGGTCCCGGTGACTGCCCTTCTCCACCAGGCGCCGCAGCCGGTCGAAGGCGTCCCACACGTCGACGTGCCGGGTCGTGACGGGGGCAAATCCCAGTCGCAGCCGATCCGGCGCGCGGAAGTCCGGCACCACGTGCTCGGTGTCGATCAGGGCTCGGCAAATGGCATAGGCCTCGTCGTGGGCGATCGACACGTGCGAGCCACGCCGCTCAGCGTCCCTCGGTGACACCACCCGGAACCCGAGATCCGTGAGCCAGGCGTCTGTCAGGGCGATGGCTTGCGCGGTGAGCGCCATCCCCTTGATCCGGAGTCGTTCGATGCCCGCCTCGGCGAGCAGCCGCGCACCCTCCTCGACGGCCACGATTCCCAGCACATTGGGCGTGCCGGCCAGAAAGCGGGCGATTCCGGCCCTCGGGTCGTACCCCTGTCCCATGCTGAACTGGTCGCGCTGACCGAACCAGCCCCAGATCGGCGACCGCAGTGCCGACTGCAGGTTGCTGCGTACGTAGAGGAAGGCGGGCGCGCCGGGTCCTGCATTGAGGTATTTGTACGTACATCCGACGGCGAGGTCAGTCCCTGACCCGTCGAGGTCGATTGGCACCGCGCCGACGGAGTGACAGAGGTCCCAGACCACGCGTGTCCCGGCGGCACCAGCGGCGGCATTGATCGACGCCATATCGGCCAGCGCACCCGAGCGGTAGTCCACGTGGGACAGCGCGACGAAGGCGGTGTCGTCGTCTATGACTGCCGCAACGGTCTCGGGCGTAGGACCGGCGATCTCGTCGAATTCGACGAACCGCACCATGCCCCCCTGGGCGGCTGCGATGCCCTCGAGCACGTAACGGTCGGTAGGAAAGTTGCCGACGTCGGTCACGATCGTCCGGCGACCGTTCGCGGCCGCCAGGGCCGCGGACGCGACCTTGTAGAAGTTGACCGTCGTGGAGTCTGAGAGGACGACCTGCCCGGGCGCCGCGCCGAGGAAGTGTTCACCCAGCAGGTCGCCGACGCGCTCCGGCAGCTCGTACCAGCCCTCGTTCCAGCTGCGGATCAGCCTGTCGCCCCACTCATCGCGGACCACGTCGGTAAGCCGGTCGACCGTCGATCGAGGGAGCCGACCCAGGGAGTTGCCGTCGAGGTAGATCAGGTCCGGATCGGGACGGTCGAACCCGTCGACGAGCGACGCCAGCGAGTCCTCGGCGTCCAGCCGCTCAGCGGTCGCGCGCAGCGTGTGGTCCATGCCCGGCAGGCTAGTGTCCGGGCGGCCCATGGGCGGCCGCGGCGGATACCAGGAATTGCCCAAAGAGTGATATCAATGGGCTTTCGGCTGGGGGCCCGGATTGACGTCGCGAGTTTGGAATTGGACGATACTTCCGACATTCCGCCAATGAGGGGCCGGCCATGGTCGACATCCACCACTTCTCCTACGGCATCCTGACGCCCTTTTTGGCCTATGTGATGTCCTGCACCGGGGCCGCGCTGGGCCTGTCGTGCACCTCCAGGGCCCGGGCCGTCACCGGAAGGGCGCGGAGAAGGTGGCTCGTTCTGGGCGCGATCTCGATCGGCGGCACCGGCATCTGGGTCATGCACTTCATCGCGATGCTCGGGTTCACCGTGCCGGGCCTGCCGATCCGCTATAACGTCCTCGCCACCGTGGCCAGCGCACTCATCGCCGTCCTCGTGGTCGGTGTCGGCCTGTTCATCGTCGGCTTTGGCGGCAACAGGATCCCCGCCCTGCTGTTCGGCGGACTGTTCGCCGGCTTGGGCGTGGCCAGCATGCACTACCTCGGCATGTACGCGATGCACCTACCTGGCACGGTGCACTACGACGGATTCCGGGTCCTCCAATCGGTGATCATCGCCGTGGTGGCGGCGACGGTAGCCCTGTGGTTCACGCTGCGGGTGCGCGGTGTGGCAGCGACCACGTTCGCGACCCTGCTGATGGGTGCAGCCGTCTGCGGTATGCACTACACCGGGATGTCCGCGATGAGCGTCATCCACAACGGAACCGAGGCGGCTCCGCACGGAGCGAGCGCGGGTCAGCTGCTCGTGCCGCTGATCATGGGCATCAGCGTCGTTACCGTCATCATGACCTTGATCGTCGGTATCTGGCCCAACGAGGACGAGATGCGCACCGAGGCCGAGCTGGACGCCGCCCTCGAGGCTCACCGGATGGCCCGCAGCCGGATCGGCTGATCCCCGTACGCTGGAACGCGTGGTCGTCGGCCAACCGCATCCGGGGCGCACCGAGCCGGATCGGCCGTCCGGGTCGCTGAGCCTGAACGCGTTGCGCGCCGGGGTGCTCGGCGCCAACGACGGCATCGTCTCGGTTGCCGGCATCGTCCTCGGCGTGGCAGGCGCGACCACTGATCGCACGACCATCGTCACCGCAGGAATCGCCGGGCTGGTCGCCGGCGCCCTCTCGATGGCTGTGGGCGAGTACGTCTCGGTCTCCGCACAACGCGACAGCGAGCGGGCAGTGCTCGAACGGGAGCGGCGGGAGCTTGCGGAGGACCCCGCCGGCGAGTTGCGTGAGCTCACCGGGATCTATCAGGACAAGGGCCTGTCCCACGACCTCGCCGAGCAGGTGGCCGCAGAGCTGACGCGGCGCGACGCGTTCGCCGCCCATGCCGAAGCGGAGCTCCGCCTCGACCCGCATGACCTGGTCAGCCCGTTGCGTGCGGCCGCCTCGTCGCTGATGGCCTTCGTGATCGGTGCGCTGCTCCCGCTGGCCGCGATCCTCCTTCCACCGCATGCCTCGCAGCGCGTACCCGTCACGGTGGTCGCGGTCGTCGTCGCGCTCACCCTGACCGGTACGATCAGCGCACGACTCGGCCGGGCCAGCGTGCGCACCGCCATAGCGCGCAATGTCGCTGGGGGTCTTCTGGCGATGGCCATCACCTACGGGATCGGCCGGCTGGTCGGGATGGCGGTCTGAGCCGTCAGACCTGGGCGGCCACGATGCACGTCGGGCTGGCGACCTCCACGTCGTGGACGAGGTGGGGGGTCCCCGTCTGCGGGTCGACACGGAATAGAGAGATGGCGTGCGAGTCTTCGTTGGCTACGTACAGCCATCCGTCGATCAACGCGAAATGGCGTGGCCAGCGCCCGTGCACCGAGATCTCCGAGAACGGCCGAAGCGCTCCACGCGCGACGTCGAAGGTGGTGATCGTGCCGGCGCCGCGGTTGGCCACGTAAGCGAATCGGCCGTCGGCCGATACCGCAATCTCGCTGGGCAGATTCCGTTCCGCGGGCGGGTCGATCGTGGAGGGGCGCCTGTCGACCTCGACCAGCTCACCGCCGGGCGCGACTGACAGTGACAGCACCGAGGACGCGAGCTCGCCGGAGACGAGCAGGCGTCCGTCGGGGTGATGCGCGAGATGCCGGGGGCCGGTGCCGGGCCGCAGCGCATTGACCCGCACCGACTTCAACCGGCCGGTGCTCGGGTCGAGGGTGAGCTCGCGGATTGCGTCCGAGCCAAGATCGACGACGCGTAGGGGGTTGCTGCCGGCAGCCAGCGACACGTGATGCGCGTGCGCCGCCTCTTGCCGGTCGGGATCGGGGCCAGACCCCTCGAAGGTGACGAGATCGGTCCGCGCGCCAATGCTGCCGTCGTCCTGCAGGGCGTGGACGCTGACCGAACCGGAGCTGTAGTGCGCCACGACGACATGGCCCGCGTCCGGCGTGACAATCAGGTGGCATGGCCCGGACCCGCCCACCGGCCGAGCACCGAGGTCGTGGAGCCCGCCGTCGCGGCCGATCGCGAGCGCCCGTACCGCACCGTCGTCACGCTCCTCCACGGCGTAGAGCACCGGCAGCCGTGGAGACAGCGCGAGGAACGACGGGTCGGCCACCGCCACGGGCTCGCCTACGGGTGTGAGCGTGCCTGAGCCCGGGTCGCGTTGGAACACGCTGATCCCGCGACCTTGCCCGCCGGCGTTCCGCGTGTAACTGCCGACGTAGACGATCTCGGTCATGCGGCGCATCCTCTCGCGTCGCTCCCTTCCCTCGCCGATCTTGAGACATCCGCGGGGCTAACGCACCCAGAATGTCTCAAGAGCCTGAGTCGGCTCGGACGACGAGCATGCCGTCCCGATCGGGGCGCAGTGCGGTGCCGTACTTCGCGCTCGCTGCGGATAGCGTGCCCGCGAACCACTCGACGTCTGGCGGGCTGGCGCGGCGAAGCCGCAGCGCGTGAGCCTGCAGGACAGCGATGCGCAGCTCACGGAGCGCCCCGGTCGTCGGATCGACCTCGGCGAAGTACAGCGGGCGCAGGTCGTCGCGGAACTGCTCGTACCCGCTGATTCCCTCGTAGTCGTTGATGAAGTCGCCGCAGCCGTAGAGGATCAGCCGACCCGCGTATACCTCCAGCGGTCGTGCGTGGTGCGACGAGTGCCCGTGCACGATGTCAACGCCTCGCTCGACGAGGGCATGGGCAAACCGCTCGTGCTCCTGTGGCACGTCGTACCCCCAGTTGGAGCCCCAGTGGATCGACACGAGCGCGATGTCACCGCCTCGCCGTGCATCGTCGAGCTGCCGCGCGAGCTGTGCTGCGGTCGCCTCCGTGAGGTCGCGTACGACATTGACGCCCGGACGGACTGGTGTCGCTGCCCAGGACAGCGGGACGCCACTCGAGGGGTGTCCGACGGCGAGGACCAGCATCCGCTGAGCGCCGACGGGTATGACTGCCGGGCGCTGCGCCTCGGTGCTGTCTCGTCCCGCGCCAGCGGTCCGCAAACCTTTGCTGTGCAGGCTATCCAGCGTCTCGATTAGCCCGGCCTGACCGAAGTCGAGGACATGATTGTTAGCCAGGCTGCACACGTCGGGGGAGCCGGCCCGCAAGGCCGGCAAGTTGTCAGGGTGCATGCGGTAGTGGATGCCCTTGCCTGACGAGAACGCGTCGCTGCGGGTCACGCTGGTCTCGAGGTTGAGGACGCGCATGTCTGGGGCCATGGCTGCATCGATCTCGAGCGCATCGCCCCACGGCCACGGGTAGTCGACCGGTCGCGGCACGGGGCCGGCGACCTGCTCGGCCAGCTCCACGTAGCGGCGCGCGTTCGTCACGTACGACTCGCGAAGCCTCGGGTCGCCCGGATGCGGCAGCACCTGGTCGACCCCGCGGCCCAGCATCACATCGCCGCAGAGACTGACGGTGATCGAGGTCGTCGCTCGCTGCCTCCTCAAACGTGTTGATCATGGCGGAGATGTGATCAAACTTCGCGGATGATCACGCCTTTGCCATGATCAACTGCTTGGATCGCCGCGAGGGCGCGGCGGATGCGCTTGTCGGACACGGGATAAGCCGTTCCGACAGCCTGCGCGAAATAGCTGACCCGCAGCTCCTCGAGCATCCATCGGATGTTGAGCACCTCCACGGAGTCGCGGCGATCGGCCGGGAGCGCCGCGACCTCGTCCGCGTACTCGGTGGTCAGCTCGTGCACCGAGAGCATGAGCTCACGATCACGGTTGACGTTGGTCGGCAGCTTTTCCAGGCGACGCTCGACTGCGCGCAGATATCGCACGAGGTCGGGCAGCCGTGCCCACCCGACCTCGCTGACGAACCCGGCATGCACCAGCGCCGAGACCTGCTGCCTGATGTCCGTCAGCGCCGGCAGCAGTGTCAGGCTCGGCGTCGACGACAGACTGGCCTCGACCCGCTGCCACGCGGCCAGCACGCGCTCGACCTTGGCGACGACGTCGGCAGTCGCGTCGTGCAGGTCGGCCCGCACGCGGTCTCGGAGCTTCGCGTACGACTCCGCATCCCACACCGGCCCGCCTGCATCGGCGACCAGCTTGTCGACCGCACACGCGACGCAATCGGCAAGCAGCACCGCCACTCCCCCGTGCGGGTTGCTGCTCAGGACAAGCTTGCTCTGCGTGCTCAGCCGACCGGCGACCTGAGTGACGGGTGATGGCAGGTCGAGGAGCAGCAGGCGCCGCGTGCCGAGCCGCATCGCTCGTTGCTGCTCAGTGGGCGTGTCGAGCAGTCGTACGGCGACAGTGTCGCCCTCGTCGACGAGCGACGGATACGCGCGTACGACGTGTGCGCCATGCCGTACCTCGTAGGTGGTCGGCAGCGAGCCGATGGTCCACGAGCGCAGGCCCGTACGCTCGAGATCCGCCGCGGCCGAAGTGATCTCCGCCTGCAACCGGGGACGAAGCTGCTCGCGCAATGCCTCCAGGTCCTTGCTCTCGGCCAGCACCTTCCCTCGGGGGCCGACGACTCGGAAGGTGAGACGCAGGTATGCCGGCACCCGCTCGAGGTCGAAGTCGTCCCGTGTCACAGCTGCGCCCCCCATGCGACGCATCTCCCGCACCATCATGTCGAGTAGTCGACCGTCGGACGGTGCCACGCGTGCGACGATCGCCTTGGCGTAGTTGGGGGCCGGCACGTAGCTGCGACGAATGGCCTTGGGCAGCGCACGGATCAGGGCAGTCACGAGGTCCTCGCGCAGCCCGGGGATCTGCCAGTCGAAGCCGATGTCCTGCACCTGGTTGAGCAGTTCGAGTGGGATGTGCACGGTGACGCCGTCGGCCTCGGTGCCCGGCTCGAACTGATACGTGAGCCGCAGCCGAAGGTCGCCCTGTACCCACTCGTCGGGATAGTCGTCGACGCTGACCACGGCGCTGCCCGCGGCTGTGAGCAGCTCGGCGGTCATGGCGAGCAGATCGGGCTGGGTGCGGCTCGCCTTCTTCCACCAGCTGTCGAAGTGCCGAGCGGAGACGACGGTGGCCGGGATTCGTTCGTCGTAGAACGCAAACAGCGTCTCGTCGTCGACCCGGATGTCGCGGCGGCGCACGCGGTGCTCGAGCTCCTCGACCTGGCCTATCAACGTGCGGTTGTCGTGGAAGAACCGATGACGGGTGTCCCAGTCGCCCTCGACCAACGCATGCCGAATGAACAGCTCGCGCGAAATGACCGGGTCGATCCCGCCGTAGGTCACGAGACGGCGCGCGACAACCGGGATGCCGTACAACGTCACTCGCTCGTAGGCCATCACCGCTCCGCGACGCCTCTCCCAGTGCGGCTCGCTGTAGCTGCGCTTGACGAGGTGCCCGGCGAGTCCTTCCACCCAGGCGGGGTCGATGCGCGCCGCGGTCCGTCCCCACAGCCGGGATGTCTCGACCAGCTCGGCGGCCATCACCCACACTGGTGACTTGCGGGCTAGCGCCGATCCGGGGAAGATCGCAAACCGCGCGCCGCGGGCGCCGAGGTAGTCGCGCTTCTCGCCGTCGTACAGCCCGACGTGCGACAGCAGGCCCGCCAGCAGCGCCTGGTGCACGCGGTCGGGCTCCGCGGGCGTCGTGTT
Source organism: uncultured Actinomycetota bacterium (assembly GCA_963799425.1). Classification (GTDB taxonomy): domain Bacteria; phylum Actinomycetota; class Actinomycetes; order Jiangellales; family Jiangellaceae; genus CAVWSM01. Next base: position 396,817 of record CAWCXA010000012.1, read on the forward strand.
AGGTACGAAGCCGAGGCTCTTGCTCGCTTGGCGCAGCTGGGCTCGCAGGTCCTGCCACTCCCGGACGCGGAGGTAGTTGAGGAACTCTGACCGGCAGAGCTTGCGGAACCGGGACGACGACAGGGTGTCCTGCTGCTCCTCGAGGTAGTTCCAGAGGTTGAGCAGCGACAGGAAGTCCGACGTCTTGTCGGAGAAGCGCGCGTGCTGCTGGTCGGCGGCCTGCTGCTGCTCGGTGGGCCGCTCGCGCGGGTCCTGGATCGACAGTGCGGCCGCGATAACCAGCACCTCCGCGAGGCAGCCTTCCTTGTCGGCCGCCACAACCATGCGCGCGAGCCTTGGGTCGACGGGCAGCTGCGCGAGCTGGCGGCCGACCGGGGTGAGCCGTCGTTGCGGGTCGGTGGCGCTGCCGTCGAACGCACCCAGCTCCTCCAACAGCGCCACACCGTCGGCCACCTGCCGACGGTCGGGCGGTTCGAGGAACGGGAACGCGTCGATGTCGCCAAGGCCGAGTGCGGTCATCTGCAGCACGACCGACGCCAAGTTGGTCCGCAGGATCTCCGGCTCGGTGAACTCGGGCCGGCTATCGAAATCCGCCTCCGTGAAGAGCCGGATGCAAATGCCGTTGGCCGTACGTCCGCAACGGCCCATGCGCTGGTTGGCCGATGCCTGCGAGATCGGCTCGATCGGCAGCCGCTGCACCTTGAGGCGGTGGCTGTAGCGGGAGATGCGGGCGGTGCCGGGGTCGACGACGTAGTGGATGCCGGGAACCGTCAACGACGTCTCGGCAACATTTGTGGCAAGCACGATCCGACGACCCGCGTGCGCCTCGAAGACGCGGTGCTGCTCGGCCGCGGACAGGCGTGCATAGAGCGGCAGTACCTCGAAGGCCTTTGTTGGCCCGAGATGCAGGCGACGCAGAGCCTCGGCGGTGTCGCGTATCTCCCGCTCCCCGCTCAGGAAAACCAAGATGTCGCCAGGTCCTTCGCCGACGAGCTCGGCCACCGCGTCGCAGATGGCGGTCACCTGGTCGCGGTCGGGGTCGGACCCGGGGTCGTCTGGGTCTACGACGGGCCGATATCGCACCTCGACGGGGTAGGTACGGCCGGACACTTCCACGATCGGTGCGTCGAAATGCCGGGAGAACCGCTCGGGGTCGATCGTCGCCGAGGTGATGACGACCTTGAGGTCGGGACGTCGTGGCAGCAGCTGTTTGACATAGCCGAGGATGAAGTCGATGTTGAGGCTGCGTTCGTGCGCCTCGTCGATGATCAGGGTGTCGTACGCCAGCAGGTCGCGGTCACGCTGCATCTCGGCGAGCAGCACGCCATCGGTCATCAACTTGACGTTGGTGTGCTCGGCGACCTTGTCGGTGAAGCGCACCTTGTAGCCAACAGTGGCTCCTAGCGGTGTGCCCAACTCCTCGGCGATGCGATCGGCGACCGTTCGGGCGGCGATTCGACGCGGCTGCGTGTGCCCGATGACGCCGCGGACTCCGCGCCCCAGCTCGAGACAGATCTTCGGGATCTGGGTCGTCTTGCCGGAGCCGGTTTCCCCAGCGACAATCACGACCTGGTGGTCGCGGATCGCAGCGGCGATGTCGTCGCGTCGCGCGGCGACTGGGAGGCCCGGCGGGTAGGTGATCGCCGGAACGTTGTCGCGGCGACGAGCGACCCTGGTCTCGGCCCTCCCGACCTCGGTAGCGAGTTCGGTGAGCTGGCTGTCGCGCTTGCTCTCGGGCAGTCGCCCCAGCCGCTCGTACCTGCGTCGCAGCCGCTGCTCGTCACGGAGGGTGAGGCCTGTCAGGCGTGCCGCAAGGTCGGCGGTCACGCCGGCATTCGGCGACGTTTTCATACGCTGACCAGGATAGGTGGCGTGCCCGGGTCGGCGTGCCGCCAAGGGGCTGGGACCCTTCCGACTCCGGCACCTGCTCGGACACCGCGAGCGCGATCGCCATCAGAACGGTGGCGTGCCAGGTGCGGAAGTCCTTGGCTGTCACGTCGCAGCCCCGGCCGTGGCGCAGACGGGTGATTCCGTCGCCTCGCGGATCAGATCGCCGCAGTCGTGCCATGCCGCGCCACCATCGTGAACTCCCGGTTGGGGTGCAGGATGGCACTCACAGTCACCGCGCCTAGCTTCGCTAAACGGTCTGAGTAGCCGCGGGGAGGTTGGAGGGCGTACGTGGTGAGCGCGGACAACGAGGCGCGACACAGCGGCGGTCGGAACGAGACCCGGCAGGAGCGGGACGACCGCAACTACAACGAGCTGCTGCAGGAGCTGCGCGTCGCGCAGACCGGGGTGCAGATCCTGTTTGCGTTCTTGCTCTCGCTGCCGTTCCTGCAGGGGTTCCAGATCGAGTCCGACGGCCGTCGGGTGGTCTACAGCGTCACCCTGCTGTGCGCCGCGTTATCCGCACTCTCGCTGATCGCTCCCGTGCCATTCCATCGGCTGGTGTTCCGCAAGCGGCTGAAGGAGTCCCTGGTGCAGGCCAGCAACCGGCTTGCACTGGCGGGCGTGGGGTTCCTGCTGCTCGCGATGGCGGGCGCCCTCTGGCTGGTGTTCGACTCCTTATGGTCCGCGACCACGGCTGGCGTCGTGGCAGGCGCGTTCACCCTGCTCGGGGTCGGCTTCTGGGCGGTGTGGCCGCTGGGTCGGCGCCTTCGGGAGTTCGAGGACGAGCCACCGCCGGCCGACTGAGGTCACACCAAGGGCGGTCAGAGCAGTTCGTCGTCGACCGTCTCGCCCTCTTCGACGAAGGCCTGGAACTGGCGCGTGTCTTCGCCGGGGGTCTCGGCGATGACTCCGCCGGTGTTGAGCTGCGCCCAAGCCGCCTCGGTGCGCTCGATCTCGCGCTGGGCCAGCTCGATCAACGAGCGCAGCCCATCTGCTCCGAGTTGGTTTCGTACACTTTCGACCGCATTGATGACAATAGAATCAAAGTGCGCCACGGCTTTGCTCCTCACATACCTCCCGCTAGGTGACTGAAGCGTGACCCTACCCTGCCCGTGACGTGCCATGCCTCACGCCCCGCCTCGGAATGTCAGGCGCGCTCAGCGGCGTTGGACGTGACAGTCGACAAAGCCTAAGGAGCTGTGCCGAGTGGCGACTTTGACCCTGACCCAGGACAACCACGACGCGACCGTGCAAGACGGAATCGTCCTGATTGACTTCTGGGCGGCCTGGTGCGGGCCGTGCCGCACATTCGCACCTGTGTTCGAGCGTGCATCCGAGAAGCACGGCGACATCACGTTCGCCAAGGTCGACACCGAGGACCAGCAGGAACTGGCGGCCCGCTACGGCGTGCGGTCGATCCCGACGCTCGTGATCTACCGAGACGGGATCCCGCTGTTCGCGCAGCCGGGCGCGCTGCCGGAGGGTGTCCTCGAAGACCTGGTCAGTCAGACACGTGGATTGGACATGGACGACGTCCGGGCGCAGTACGCCGCGCAGGTGGCGACTCACGCGCACGAGTGATCCGTGCCCGCCAGGCATCGCCCTCGCGCTCGCCTTCCGGTAAAGAGGAGGCATGGCGCAGACGGAGCAGCGCGTATCAGTTGAGGTCGACGGTCGTCGGCTGAGCCTCTCCAACCTCGACAAGGTGCTCTACCCGGAGACCGGGTTCACCAAGGGTGAGGTGATCGACTACTACTCGCGCATCGCCCCGACCATGCTGCCGCACATCGCCGAGCGTCCAGTGACGCGTAAGCGCTGGCCAAACGGCGTCGACCAGGCGAGCTTCTTCGAGAAGAACGCTCCCCGTGGCACCCCGAGCTGGGTTCGAACGGTGGTGCTCCCGAGCCCGGGCAGCACGATGGACCGGGACACCGTGGAGTACGTGGTCGCCGAGGACCTGGCCGCCCTTGTGTGGCTGGCCAACCTCGCAGTACTCGAAATCCACGTTCCTCAGTGGCGCGTGACGGCCAAGGGCAAGGCCGTAAATCCGGACCGGCTGGTTCTCGACCTCGACCCCGGAGCGCCGGCCAACATCATCCAGTGCGCGCAGGTCGCACTGATGCTGCGCGAACAACTCACCGCCGACGGCCTTGTCCCGTACGCCAAATCCAGCGGCAACAAGGGGATGCAGCTCATGGTCGCGCTGGACGCGAAGCGCCCCGCCGAGGACGTACACGGCTATGCGCGCGAGCTGGCCGAGCGCCTGGAGCGCGACCACCGCTCACTGGTCGTCTCCGACATGAACAAGCGGCTGCGACGCGGCAAGGTGCTCGTCGACTGGAGCCAGAACCACCCCGCGAAGACGACCATCGCCCCGTACTCGCTGCGTGGCCGCGAGCAGCCCACCGTGTCGACACCGGTGACCTGGGATGAGGTGGAGCAGGCTGCGCGGAGCAAGGCGTCGACACGACTGCCCTTGCGGTTCGACAGCGACGACGTGTTGGGCCGCGTGGCGGAGCATGGTGATCTGATGGCTGGGCTGCTCGACGAGGCGCACTCGCTGCCCTAGCGCAGTCAGCTGGCGGTGAGGTCCGCGGCACTCTCAGAGGTAGAGGCCGGTCTGCCCGTCGTCGAGCCGCTCGGCGGCAACCGCATGCAGGTCGCGCTCGCGGAGCAAGTGATAGGACTCCCCGCGCACCTCGACCTCACCCCGGTCCTCGGGGTCGCAGAGCACCCGGTCGCCCACCTGGACGGTGCCGACGTTGCTGCCCACAGCGACGACTCGCGCCCAGGTCAGCTTGCGCCCGACCTGCGCGGTCGCGGGGATCACGATGCCGGCGCTGGAGCGACGCTCGCCCGCCTCACCGTCGATGGTGACGAGCAAACGGTCGTGCAGCATCCGAATCGGCAGCTTGTCCAGATCTGGGCTCACCCCAAGAGGGTACGTCGTCGGGTCACCGACGCCGGCGCCAGGCGACGAAGGCGACACCGAGTACGAACACGGCCGCCGCGGCGATGACCTCGGGTCGGGGCGCCCCGGAGGGGGTCGTCACGCGTTCTCTGAGGCTGGCGACGCTGCGCTTTGCGATCGACGACGGCGTGAGCCGCTGCTTCAGCTCGTCGACGGTGGCGGCAAGGCGCTCGCGGGCAGCCGCGAGGTCGGCCTCGATCTGCTCCGGCTTGCGCGGTGGCGCGGGCGTTGCCGGGCCGGGCGGGGGCTTCGGGCCTGGCATCGCCTGGCGGGATGCGGGCAGGTAGGGGTTGTATTCCTCCGACCCCTCCGTGGCGGGCTGACTCACAACGATCAAGTTACCCGTCGACGGGCTCACTGACGCGCTGGAACGCTGCGCGGATCGAAACCGTACGGCAGCTCGAGCCGGTGCGCGGTCATCAGCGCCTCGTCTGCCAACACCTCGCGAGTCGACCCGTCCGCGACAAGCACACCGTCGGACAGGACGACGCTGCGCTCACAGAGCTCCAGTGCATATGGCAGGTCGTGCGTGACCATCAGCACGGTCACGTCGAGCCCGCGCAGGATGTCCGCGAGCTCGCGTCGGCTCGCCGGATCGAGGTTGGACGAAGGCTCGTCGAGCACCAGGATCTCGGGACGCATGGCGAGCACTGTGGCGACGGCGACGCGGCGGCGCTGGCCGTAGGAGAGGTGGTGCGGCGGGCGGTCGACGTACGACTCCATGCCCACCGCTCGCAGCGCTTCGATCACCCGAGCGTCGAGCTCCGCACCAGTGATGCCGAGGTTGGCCGGGCCGAACGCGACATCGTCACGCACCGTCGGCATGAACAGCTGGTCATCGGGGTCCTGGAACACGATGCCTACGCGACGGCGGATCTCCTGCAGCTGTGGCTTGCTCACCTCGAGGCCGGCGACCCGGATGGTGCCGACGCCGCCCGACAGGATGCCGTTGAGATGCAGGACAAGGGTGGTCTTGCCCGCACCGTTGGGGCCGAGCAGCGCGACTCGCTCGCCGCGCTCGATGGTGAGGTCGATGCCGAAGAGCGCCTGGTGGCCGTCGGGGTAGGCAAACGCCAGGCCCTGTACCTCGAGTGCCGGCGTCATGCGAGGCCCCAGGCGATTCCTGCGATGCAGGCCGCGGCGACAGGCAGACTGGCGGCTGCCGCCCAGTCGGCTGCGCCGGCGCGGGTCGCACCGAGCAACGGGAGGCTTCCTGCGTAGCCGCGGGAGAGCATCGCAACGTGTACGCGCTCGCCGCGCTCGTACGACCGGATGAACAACGCCCCCGCAGAGCGCGCGAGCACCGGGATGTGCCCAGCATGCCTCGCGTGGAAGGCTCGCGACTCCCGGGCGATTCGCATGCGGCGCATCTCGTCGGCGACGACATCGGCGTAGCGGACCATGAACGACATGATTTCGACAAGCAGCGCATGCACTCGCAGCCGCTGCATGGCGAGCAGCAGGTCGCGGGCATCGGTGGTCGCCGCAAGGAGGATCGAGGCGACCACGCCGAGAGTCCCCTTGGCGAGCACGTTCCAGCCGGCGAGCAGCCCGGTCTCCGACACCGACATGCCGAGCACCTCCACCTGCGGGCCGTGCGCCACGAACGGCAGCAGCAGGGCGAACACCACGAATGGCAGCTCGACGACCATGCGACGCAGGACGAACCCGCCGGAGACCCCGGCGACAATCGCCACCGCGCCGAGGAGCGCGGCATAGCCGGCAAAGGCCCAGTACTGCTCACGGGGCGTGGCCACCACGACCAACACGAACGCCACGAGCGCAACGACCTTGGTGTGCGCGGGGAGTCGGTGTACCGGACTGTGCCCGTGTCGGTAGAGCCGGTGGGTGTGGCCGCTGACCATGGCGACTTTGCTCCCGGCTCAGACCCGCGCGCGGACGCGGTCGTCGATCTGCTGCGGTGCACGCCGGCTGACGCGCCGGAACAACAGGTACCCAGCGGCCAAGGTGAGGAGCACGCCGAAGACGCCCACGACGCCGACCGGGATGCCACCGACCTCGCCGTAGTCGGCCAGCGGTGAACCGCCGAAGGTGTGGTCCCTCGCCGACTCGAGGAAGCCCTTGCTCTCCGCCACGTACTCCAGGCCGTCAGGGCGGCTACTGGCGTAGAAGCTCACAACGCCGGCCAGCAGGAGCGACAGCGTCGCGCCGGCGATCACGAATGGGCCAACTCGGCCACCCCCGGCCACTGGGGCGGGGCGGGCCGCGGGGGCGACCGTGCGGGTGCCGTCCGCCGTGCGGATCTCGAGTGCCGGCCGCAGGCCGCGGGCCGCGTACACCAGGTCAGGACGTACCGCCACGACCGCGCTCACCGTGAGCGACGTGATCACCGCTTCGCCGACACCGATCAGCGTGTGCCAGCCCAGCATGGTGGCGGCCAGCGCGCCCAGTGGCAGGTCGGCCGCGCCGCCGACTGCGAACAGCAGCGTGAACACCAGCGCGGCCAACGGCACAGAGACCAGCGCGCCCACGAACGAGGCAGGTACGACCGAGGCCGAGCGGCGCGGCAGCACCGCAAGGACCGCGCGAACAGTGAGCCAACCACCCCAGACGCCGACCAGCGCCATCAGGGTGATGTTGGTGCCGAGCGCGGTCAGGCCACCGTCGGCGAACAGCAAGGCCTGCATGAACAGGACGACGGAGATCGCGAGCGTCGCGGTGTACGGCCCCACCAGCACAGCCGCGAGCGCGCCCCCGAGGAGATGCCCGCTCGTGCCCACCCCGACAGGGAAATTCAGCATCTGCACCGCGAAGACGAACGCTGCGACCAGGCCGGCCAGCGGGGCCGTGCGCTCGTCGAGCTCGGTGCGGGCCCGACGCAACGACACCGCCACTGCGCCGGCAGCGACCACACCGGTCGCGAGGGAAGTGGTGACGTCCAGGAAGCCATCGGGGACGTGCATCTCGTCGGTCTCCTCGCCTGCGCGCCTGCGTCGCCTGGTGCAACGCAATCCTACTTGCGAACTATTCGCAACAAGCTGGCCCGCGGATGGGACTGATCTTGGGGTGGCCGATAGCCTGTGGCTGGCCGAACGAACCCGGAGGCGACCGACCTGTGAGCCAGACCAGCACCCGCTTGGAGCCAGGAGACACTGCGCCCGACTTCTCCCTCGCTGGCGATGACGGGGCGACCGTGGCGCTGTCCGACTTCCGCGGGCAGCGCGTGATCGTTTACTTCTACCCCGAGGCGATGACTCCTGGCTGCACGACCGAAGCCTGCGACTTCCGGGACAACCTGTCGTCGCTGCAGGCCGCCGGAGTCCAGGTCCTTGGCATCTCGCGAGACGCGCCGAGCAAGCTGGCCGAGTTCCGGGCCAAGGACGGCCTGACGTTCCCGCTGCTGTCGGACCCTGACCGCGCGGTGCACGAGGCCTACGGCGTCTGGGGCGAGAAGCAGAACTATGGCAAGACCTACATGGGGGTCATCCGTTCCACCTTCGTGGTCGACCCCGAGGGCAAGATCGAGCGGGCCATGTACAACGTCAAGGCAACCGGGCACGTCGCCAAGCTGCGCCGCGACCTCGGACTCTGATCGCCGCGACGTACCATGGCATCCGCGCGCGAGTGGCGGAACAGGCAGACGCGCAGGTTTTAGGTACCTGTGCCTTCGGGCGTGCGGGTTCGATTCCCGCCTCGCGCACGTACGACGAAGCGAGGTGAGCGCATGGCAGCAGGGCACAAGCACGCCGCCCCCAACGCCGGCGCCCGCTGGCGCACGCGGCTGGCGGCCGCCTTCGCCCTGACGGCGGCCTTCTTCGTTGTCGAGCTCGTCGCCGGCCTGCTCGCCGATTCCCTGGCGTTGGTCTCCGACGCCGGTCATATGGCGTCCGACGTGGTCGCGCTGGGCGCCTCGCTGGTCGCGACCCGCATCGCTGTGCAGCCGGACCGCACGGGCCGGCGCAGCTATGGCCGCTACCGGGCAGAGGTGTTCGCGTCGGGCTTCACGGTGCTGTTGATGCTGGGCGTCGGCACGTACGTCATCGTCGAGGCCGTCGCCCGCATCGGCGACCCGGCCGAGGTGGCCTCCGGCACGATGCTGGTGGTCGGCCTGATTGGGCTCACGGTCAATGTCGTCTCGCTGGCCCTGCTGAGAGCCGGCTCCCGGGAAAGCATCAACATCCGCGGCGCCTATCTGGAGGTGCTGGGGGACGCGTTCGGCTCCATCGGCGTCATCGCCGCGGCGCTGCTCATCAACTGGACCGGCGACTCGGTCTGGGACACGATCGTCGCCTTGGCGATCGGTGCTTTCGTCGTCGTACGAGCAGTCGGGCTCGGCCGGCAGGTGCTGGCCATCCTCGGACAGCACGTCCCGGCGGGCATCGACAGCGCCCGCATCGACGACGAGCTGGCCGCGCTTCCCGGCGTCACTGACGTTCATGACCTGCACCTATGGACGCTGACCTCCGGGATGAACGTCGCCACTGCCCACCTCGTCGTCGACGACGAGTCGATGTCGCACGGTGTGCTCGACGCTGCGCGCGACCTGCTTCGCGATCGGCATGGCATCGCACATGCGACGTTGCAAGTGGAGCCGCGCACCCACACGGGTTGTCAAGAGCTCCATTGGTGATCGGCGCGCAAGCGGGCGAGTCATGGCCACGTGGGATGACGTACGGCGCCTCGCTTTGAACCTCCCCGAGACCGGCGGATCGGCGACCATGCGCTGAGCCACCCGCGAGCATGCGGTTGGCGACTGTTTCGAGTCCAAAACGGTGGCCAACCCCATGTTCGGCGGAAGGTGGGGGTGGCCGCTAGCGGAAGGCGGCGATCACCTGACCGAGGCGATCCAGCGGCTCGGCGTCGGTCAGGTCGGGCAGTCTCAGCATGACCTCCGCCGCACCGGCCTCGGCCAGCTCACGCAGCCGACCCACCTGGTCGCCGACGGTGCCGGCGTGCACCTGCGCCGCGTACATCGCCGCCGAGCGGCCGCGCGGGCGCAGCCGTTCGACCAGCGCGGACACCTCGGCGTCGTCTCGCCCGATCAGTGCGGTCGACAGGACTGTGAGCTCGACCTCGGCCGGGTCACGTCCGACGTCGAGACAGTGCTGGCGGAGGACGGTTGCCTTGTGTCGTACGACATCGGGGTTGCCGAAGACGTTGCTCGCGTCGGCGTACTGCGCGGCTAGGCGCATCGTCCGCCGCTCCCCTGAGCCGCCGACGATGACCGGTACGTGCTCCTGGAGCGGTCGCGGATAGCAGAGCGTCTCGGGCATGGACAACGTCTCGCCCTCGAACGGCGGCGACCCCGGACCCCACAGCATGGGCAGCGCGCGCAGTGCGTCCTCGAGCACGGCATAGCGGTGCGCGGCGGGCGGCATGGTCAGACCCAACGCCTCGTTCTCCTCGCGGAACCAGCCAAGACCGATGCCGCACACTGCGCGGCCGCCGCTGACGACGTCGAGGGTCGCGACACTCTTAGCGAGCAGTCCCACGCTGCGGTACGTGACGGCGCTGACCAGCGTGCCCAGACGCACGCGCTCGGTGGCGCCCGCGAGAAACCCCAGCGCGGCAAACGGCTCCAGCATGTCGTCCCAGGCGCGGCCCACCTGCGGGATCTGTCGGAAGTGGTCCATCACGTAGATCGCGTCGACGCCGACCTGCTCGGCCACTGCCGCGATCTCGTACAGTCGCGCTCGTGACTTCGCCGCGCCGCCCGGCCAGCTGAAGCGGCCAAGATGCAGACCGAAGCGGAGCCCTGTCGGCCGGTCGGCCTGTCGCTGGCGTGCTTGCGCCGCTGTGGCAAACGAGGGGGACACAACGCGTACGGCGGTTGGTCGCAGCACCGCGTTGTACCCCTCCTCCTCAAGTCGATCACGCACGTGCTTGTAGCTGCGCAACTGACTGTCGAGCACGGTTGTCGGGATTTGCTTGGGACGTCCGCGGTTCCACTCGCGACATTGAGCGGCAGGGGTGTCGAACGCGATCGCGACAACGCTCATGCGGCTGGCGCGGGCCAGGTCACGCCAGCGTTGCCGCCGCTCGTCGTCAAGCCCCAACGTGTCGATGACTGTGGTGAGCCCGCGGCCAAGGCGCAGCCGTACGACGTCGTCTAGCAATGCCAACGCATCGGCACTTGCCGCGATGTCGTCCTCGCCCGCACCGACGAGCGCCCGCAACCGGTCACTGGACACGATCGCATCCGCCGGAAAGTGGGCCGATGCCCACGTCGACTTGCCCGAGGCCCCAGGGCCGACGAGCACGACGACCACCGGCGACGGCAGTGCCAGCACCTCGTCCACGACAGCCGAGTCTCCACCTTTGCAGCACACCTGCGCGCGGGTCGCCAAGACGGCCCGTGCGTGCAACGCTTCAACTGACGCCCGGCAGGGTAGAGATGTCGGCGCCTGGATTTGTCTAAGAGGTAGCAACGTTCATCCAAGCGGAAGCAGCGGAGGTGGCAGATGTCGATGACTGACGAGCCGGCAGGTGGCGGTCACGGACCAGCCGATGGCGGTGCGGGAGGTCTGCCGGGCGGCCACGACGGTGGTGCTGACGGTGGTGCCGACGGCGGCGCTCACGGCCCCGCGGACGGCGGTGCGCTGGGTATGCCCGGCGGGCACGACGGCGGCGCGGACGGCGGCGCGGACGCAGGTGCCGACGGCGGCGCGGACGGTGGCGCGGACGGCGGCGCGGACGGTGGCGCGGACGGCGGCGCGGACGGCGGCGCCGACAGCGGTATGTGAGTGGTGATGGACGACAGCCGGACGGTCGGCGACGACCGTCCGGCCATTACTCGTTGCTTGGGCCTCGAACCCGACGTCTTCGCGCGCGACCACTGGGACCGTCGCCCGTTCCTTGGCCAGCAGGTCACGCCGGACGGGTTCGCCGACCTGTTCTCGCTGGACGCGGTCGACGAGCTGCTGTCCCGCCGCGGTCTGCGGACGCCATTCCTGCGCGTCGCCAAGGACGGGCACGTGGTTCCGGCCGCGCGCTTCACCGCACCCGGGCCGGCCGGCGCGACGATCGCCGACCAGGTCGATGCCGACAAGCTCGTCGGTCTCTATGCCGACGGCTCCACGCTCGTTCTTCAAGGGCTGCACCAGGTGTGGCCGCCGATCGCCGATCTCACGTCGCAGCTCGCCGCGGAGCTCGGGCACCCCGTGCAGGTCAACGCCTACGTGACTCCGCCGCAGTCGCAAGGCTTCTCGGCCCATTACGACACGCACGACGTGTTCGTGCTGCAGGTCGCAGGGGCAAAGCAGTGGCAGATCTGGTCGCCGGTGCTCGACCGACCCACCGCCGACCAGCCGTGGAACGACCGCGCTGCCGAGGTCGGCGCCCGCGCCGCCGAGCGGCCGCTGATCGACACCGTGCTCCGGCCGGGCGACGCACTCTATCTGCCCCGCGGCTACCTGCACGCCGCGACTGCGTTGGGCGGCACGACGGTCCACCTCACTCTGGGCATCCACCCGCTGACTCGGCTCGACGTGCTCCGCGGTCTCCTCGCTGATGCGGGCGATGACCCAGAGTTGCGCCGGTCACTGCCGATCGGCGACCTGCGCGACCTCGACGACACCGTGGCGTCCACCGTGGCGCGCGCTGCCGCGCTGCTGGACCGCGGCGACCTCGAGGCCGTACGACGTGCGCTCGCCGGTCGGCTCACTCGCGACACGCGAAGTGCGCCGCTGTCCCCCGTTGCCCAAGCGACCGCGGCTGGACAGGTGGAGCCGGGCATGCGCGTACGTCTGCGGGCGCGGTTGCGCGTGGATCGGCGCACACACGGCGACGCCATCCACCTCGACCTGCGCGGCCGAACGGTGGAGCTGCCAGCCGCCACCGGACCGGCGCTCGACGTGCTCCTCGACGGCAAGCCGCATCCCGTCGAGTCACTGCCTGGCCTGGACAGCGACGGCCAGGTCGAGCTCGTACAACGACTGCTCCGGGAAGCCGTCCTCGTTCCCGACCAGCCGTGACCGCTGCGGCCACCCCGGCGTACCGCTGCGCCGACGCCGCCGAGGCCCGTGGTGACTCGCTCGCGGCCTCCGCGCCGCCCGTACGGCGGTGGCTGCTCATCGAGCTGCCCGGTGCGTGGGGTCCGCGCGGTCTGTGGGACACCGCTGTCGACCGTGACCTGTCGCGGACGTTGCTTCGTCGCGCGGCCGCAGCCGACGCGCGGCTCCTGGTCATCCGTCGTCCCGGCCGTACGGACGCGACGACGCGGAGACGTTGGTACGTGGTCGACTCGCGCCCAGGTCACGAAGCGACGCGCACCGGCGCGTACGACGGCTTGGCCGACCTGCTGGACCTACCGCTCGACGGCAGCGCTGGCAACCGGGTAGACGGGCCGATGTATCTCGTCTGCACGCATGCTCGGCACGATCCATGCTGCGCCATCCGTGGCCGGCCAGTAGCCGCCGCGCTCGCCGATGTGCGGTCCGCGGTCTGGGAGTGCAGCCACGTCGGCGGCGACCGGTTCGCGGCCAACGTGGTGGTGCTGCCGCACGGCCTGTATTACGGGCACATACGCCCCTCCGAGGTTGCCGAGCTTGTCACGACGCACGAGTCGGGACGGCTGCTGGTGTCGCGCTACCGCAGTCGGTCGAGCATGTCGGCGCCGGAGCAGACAGCCCAGGACGCCGCGCGGCTGCGTTTGGGACTGGACGGCATCGACGACCTCGCGGTGCTTTCCTGTACCCCGGACGCTGCCGGCGGGTGGACCGTGCGGCTTGGCGGTCCGGACGGGCCGATGTCGTACACCGTGAGCGGCCAGCGTCGCGCGCTGGACCACCCATTGACCTGTCACGCCGAGCACAATGGCTTGGTCACGGTCCTCACGGCGCGACAAATGGGGATAATTTGATGAATCCGACAGAGATCAAGGTCACCAGTACCCCATTCGTCCGCGTGAAGGTTGCTCGGCTAGACTGATCGCGTCGAGTTGGCTGCACAAAGCCCGTGCGAGCCAGCTCAGTTTCTTGTCGGGACCGATTCCCGACCGGCGCCAGACCCGGCGTCCAACTGCTGGCTCGTCCCGATCGTGATGCCTGGCGGCACTGCTGTGCCAGGCCCTCTTCCGGTGCGCGCCCCTTACACCGGAAAGGGTCAAGTCCTTGACCACGCACGCCCCCATCACATCCTTCTCCGATCTCGGTCTGCCGACCGAGCTCGTCGGCACCCTCCACGCTGAGGGCCTCACGACACCGTTCCCGGTGCAGGCCGCGGCAATCCCCGACGCACTTGCTGGTCGCGACCTCCTCGGCCGCGGCCGTACCGGCTCGGGCAAGACACTCGCCTTCGGCCTGCCGCTGCTGGCCCGTACGGCCGAGGCAATCCCCGGCCGCGCCACCCCGCGCAAGCCGCACGCCGTGATCCTCGCGCCGACGCGGGAGCTCGCACTGCAGGTCTGCGACGCGCTGCGGCCGTACGCCAAGGCGCTGCGGCTGTGGCTCGCCCCGATCGTCGGAGGCGCGTCCTATGAGCGTCAGTTCCGCGACCTCGACCGTGGCGCGCACGTCGTCGTCGCTACGCCGGGTCGGCTCTCCGACCTGGTGGAGCGCGGCGCGGTCGACCTGTCCGAGGTGCAGATCATGGTCCTCGACGAGGCCGACCAGATGGCCGACACCGGCTTCCTCCCCGCGGTCTGCGAACTGCTCGACATGGTCGTGCCGGGTGGGCAGCGGATGCTGTTCTCCGCGACACTCGACAATCGTGTGCAGGAGGTCGTCAAGCGCTACCTCGTCGACCCTGTCGAGCACGCCACTGACCCGGCCGAGGCGTCGGTGCCCGACATGGAGCACCACGTCATCAAGGTCGCTCCGCGCGACAAGGCCCGCATCATCAACGAGATCGCCGCACGGCGCGGTCGTACGGTCATGTTCGTCCGTAGCCGGCTCGGCGCCGACAACGTCGCCGACCGCCTTGCAGAGCAAGGGCTTGGCGCCGCTGCGCTCCACGGCGGAATGACGCAGGGTGCTCGTAACCGGACCCTGTCGGCGTTCAAAGACGGCCACACGCCCGTGCTCGTCGCGACCGACGTCGCCGCGCGCGGCATCCACGTCGACGGCATCGACCTCGTGCTGCACATCGACCCGGCTTCCGACCACAAGGACTACCTGCACCGCGCGGGTCGCACCGCGCGTGCCGGCAGCTCCGGTCTCGTCCTCACGCTGGCGCTACCGCACCAGGTGAAGCCGATGCAGCGGTTGCTCCGCGATGCGGGCCTGTCCGTGCATCCGGTCAGCGCCCGCCCGGGTGACGACGTGCTCGCCGAGGTGTTCGGTGCGCGTGACCCGGAGGAGGCTGCCGTCGAGCACGCCGCCGCCGAGGACGCTCGCCGCGAGGCCGAGCGTGCGGAGCGTCAGCGTGGTGGCGGCCGCTCCTACGGGCGGCGCTCGTACGGCGACCGTGGCGATCGCGGCCCCCGCCGTTCGTACGGCGACCGCGATTTCGGGGATCGGCCCCGCCGCTCGAACGACGACCGTGGCCCGCGCCGCGAGTTTGGTGACCGCGGCTCGCGTGGCTCGTACGGCAACCGTGACGACCGGAGCCCGCGGCGCGAGGTTGGCGACCGTGGTCCGCGGCAGGAGTTTGGTGACCGCGGCCCCCGCCGCGAGTTCGATGACCGGGGCCAGCGTGGCTCGTACGGCAACCGTGATGGCAATGCCAAGCGCACTTTCCGTGACGGCGAGGCCCGGGACAGCCGGCCGCGTCGGGAGTCCGACGGCCCGCGCCGTTCCTACGACGACCGTGCCCCGCGTCGCGGGTTCGACGAGAAGGGCCCGAGCCGCTCAGTCGGCGAGCGAGCGGGTGGCGAGCGTCGTACGTTCGGCAACCGGCGCGAGTTCGGCGACCGCTCGAGCGGGCGCCCGTACCGTGGCGGGAACGACCGCCCGGTCCGCGACGCTCGCTAACACATAGCTAGAAACGACCGAGGCCGGCCGCGCACTCTGCGCGGCCGGCCCCTTTCGTCTCGCGACCCTCGAGTGGCGTATCTCCGCAGCTTCTGAGTGACTCCTTGTGAGCAAGATCCGACACACGGAAGGGAACCCCATGACCACGTCGACTACGAGCGTCCTGCCCTGGCCATTGGTCCGCCAAGGCGACCATGACCACCCGGTCGAGACGCTGCAGTACCTGCTCCGCCATCACGGTCACAACCTTGTTGTGGACGGCGACTTCGGCCCGAATACCGACGCCGCTGTGCGCGCGTTCCAGCAGGTCAAGAACCTCACTGTCGACGGGATCGTCGGACCCAAGACGTGGGCAGCGGTGGTCGTCACTGTCCAGAAGGGCATGACAAACGAGGCCGTCAAGGGTGTCCAGCAGGAGGCAGCCTTCCGCGACCAGTCCGGCAACCCGCAGCCGGCTCTCGCCATAGACGGCATCTTCGGACCCAAGACCGAGGCCTTCGTCAAGGGCTTCCAGCAGGCCCTGCACACCGATATCCCCAGCGTCGCGGTCGACGGGATCGTCGGCCCGGTCACCTGGCGGGCGCTGGTCAGCGGGATGCTCTCCTTCTGACCTCACGCCGATGGCCCGCCCCGTCGCGCACAGCGCCATCGGGCCGACGCCTGGAATGTGAGATCAAGATCGAGAGCCTCCCAACGCGCGACCTGCCGTGTGCGAGTCGGCCGGGAGGAGGCTGTCGATCTTAGGATGCGCCGGTTCAGGCCGTCGCGGCGGCGCCGCCCAACAGCTGCCGCAACACCGGCACCAGCGCACGGAACGCCCGACCGCGGTGGCTAATGGCGTCCTTCTCGGCGTCAGGCAGCTCGGCGATCGTGCGGGTCTCACCGTCGGGCACGAAGATCGGGTCATAGCCGAAGCCGCCGGTGCCGCGCGGTGCTCGTACGAGATGTCCGCTGATGACGCCCTCGACCACCTCGCAGATGCCGTCCGGCAGCGCGACCGAGGCGGCGCAGACGAAGGCCGCGCTCAGCCGCTCGTCGGGCACGTCGGCCAGCTGCCCAAGAACCAGCCGCAGGTTGGCGCCATCGTCGCCATGCCGGCCCGACCACCGCGCTGACAGCACACCCGGCATTCCGTTGAGCGCATCGACAGCCAGGCCGGAGTCGTCGGCGACAGTCGGCAGACCGGTTGCGCGGGCAATGGCGAGCGCCTTGAGCAGGGCGTTGTCGGAGAAGGTCGACCCGGTCTCCGGCACCTCGGGGGCGTCAGGAAACTCGGCCAGCCCCACGATGTCCACGTCGAGGCTTGCGGCACCCAGGATGCGGTGCAGCTCCTCGACCTTGTGCTTGTTGCGAGTCGCGAGGACGAGACGCGCCGTCATGAGGCCAGCGCGGCAAGCTGTTGGCGCGTCAGCTCGGTGCAGCCGGTGCCGGCGAGATCGAGCAACCCGTCGAGCAGCGAGCGCTTGAACGGCTCGCCCTCCGCGGTCCCCTGGACCTCGATGAAGCGACCGTCTCCCGTCATCACGACGTTCATGTCGGTCTCGGCCTTGACGTCCTCGTCATAGTTGAGGTCGAGCCGGGCTTCGCCCTCGACAATGCCAACGGAGACTGCTGAGACCGTGCCGACGAGGGGATCGCTGCTGAGCAGCCCCTTCGAGCTCATCCAGCTGACCGCGTCGGTGAGCGCGACGAACGCACCGGTGATGGCCGCCGTGCGGGTGCCGCCATCGGCCTGCAGCACGTCGCAGTCGACGACCAGCGTGTTCTCGCGGAGCGCCTTGTCGTCGATCACCGCCCGCAGCGATCGACCGATCAGCCGGGAGATCTCGTGCGTACGACCACCGATGCGCCCCTTGACCGACTCGCGGTCCGAGCGCGTGTTGGTGGACCGGGGCAGCATCGAGTACTCCGCGGTGACCCAGCCAAGTCCGCTGCCTCGGCGCCAGCGGGGTACGCCCTCGGTGACGGAGACAGCGCACAGCACTCGGGTGTTGCCGAACTCGACGAGCACCGAGCCCTCGGCATGCTGCAACCAAGCGCGCTGGAACCGGACAGGACGGAGCTGATCGGCGCTACGGCCGTCGGGTCGCGTCATGCCGCTGACAATATCTACTGGTCGCGCTCGGCCGACCGCCGTGGTGCCCGCTCAGAGCAGAACGACGCGGCTAGTGGTCTCGACGGTCTCGCCCGCCTTGGGGTAAGCGTGCAAGGTGCGCCACCACACCGTGCGCAGGACGCCCGTGCCGGCAACGATCGCGGTCAGCCCACCTAGCTCGCCGGACAGCTCGGCCACGATGCCGTGCGGGCTGGCAGCCACCGCATCGGTCGCCCGCCCGACGGCGGCGACGTCATAGGGCCGAACGACTGACGAGATCGTGTAGATCGCGCCGGGAAGCTCGCGGCGCTCGAAGCGTGGCAGCGCGGAACCGACCTCGCCGGACAGAGCCCCGACGACCTCGCAGATCTGAGCCGTGTCCGCGTCGACCTGGACGCTGTGCGAGGCGTCCAGCACCCGCAGATCCAACGTCACCGTGCCGAACGTGATCGGCAACACGGCGAGCGGGGTCCCCGGAGCATCGCCGAGGGCCAAGCGTAAGTCGCTTGCGGCGGCGTCCCGGAAGGGCGTGTCGATCTGGGTGCGCATATGTCGATGGTCTCCGTCTGGGCACGTTTTCGAGAGGGATTCTCTCGAACCCAGACAGCGACTATAGGACCGAAAGACCCGATTCGGTCATATTTTGTGCGAGACGCCGCTCTCGGCGAGCTCGATCGGCCCGGAGAAGACTTCAGCCGCCTCGGCGTGCGCCCGCGCGGGGTCGCCCCACGGCGGGATATGGGTCAGCAGGAGGCGGCCGACGTCGGCGCGGGCCGCGTGCTCGCCCGCCTGCCGCCCGGTCAGGTGCAGGTCGGGCGGGTTGTCCTCGCCGTGCTGGAACGAGGCCTCCGCCAGTAGCACGTCCGCGTTGCTGGCGATCTTGACCAGCCGCTCGCTCGGGCCGGTGTCGCCTGAGTAGGCGAGGGTAGAGCCGCCGTGCGTGAGCCGGATCGCGTAGGCAGGCACCGGGTGAGCGACACGCGTGACCTGCGCCGTGAACGGACCGATCTCGAACGCGCCCTCCGGGTAGCGCCTGAACATGAACTCGGCAGACATGCCCGGGTCGGGCGGCATGTCGTACGCGCGCGCCAGACGCTCCGCGGCGCCCTCAGGCCCGTACACGGGGATCGGCGGGAGCGGTCCACCCGGCGCGTAGCGCCGAGCCACGTAGTAGGAGCACACGTCGAAGCAATGATCGGGATGCAGGTGGGAGAGGGTGACGGCATCGATCGACTCGATGGGCACGTGCCGCGCCAGCGCGCCCAGGGCGCCGTTGCCCAGATCGAGCAGGAGGCGGAAGCCCTCCGCTTCCACGAGATAGCTGGACGCGGGCGAGTGCGGGCCGGGGATGGAGCCGGAGCAACCGATAACGGTGAGCCTCACACCGCCTCCTCGACCGCGGCCACGGCGTCGACCTCGGGGCCGAGGAAGCGACTGGCCAGCTCGGTGAAGGGCGCCGGGTCTCCGGTGGAACGGAAGACGTGCCGCGGGGGCGGCAACTGGTCGTCACGGTGCAGCCCGTGCTCGGCGAGAGTGCGGTAGACGTCCTTCGCCGTCTCCTCCGCGCTCGAGACGAGCGTGACGTCGTCGCCCATGACGTACGACAGCACGCCGGTCAGCAGCGGGTAGTGCGTGCAACCCAGCACGAGCGTGTCGATGCCGGCGGCGCGTAGCGGCTCCAGGTAGCCGCGGGCCACGTCCTCGATCTCCGGGCCGTGCGTGATGCCGTCCTCGACGAAGTCGACGAACCGTGGGCACGCGTGTGTCGTGATCTGCAGGTGCGGCGCAGCGGCAAACGAGTCCTCGTAGGCGCGCGAGGCGATCGTTGCCCGCGTGCCGATGACGCCGACGTGGCCGTTGCGGGTTGCCGCAACTGCGCGGCGCACCGCGGGCTGGATGACCTCGACGACAGGCACGCGGTAGCGCTCGCGGGCGTCTCGGAGCACCGCGCTGCTGGCCGAGTTGCACGCGATCACAAGCACCTTGACGCCTTCGTCGACGAGGTGGTCCATGACGTCGAGTGCGTAAGCCCGGACCTGGGCGATGGGGCGCGGTCCGTAGGGCCCGCGCGCGGTGTCGCCCACGTACAGGATCGGCTCGTGCGGCAGCTGGTCGAGCACGGCGCGGGCCACTGTCAGGCCGCCCACGCCGGAGTCGAAGATGCCGATAGGTGCGGCGTTCATCGGGATCGAGCGTAAGGCCCGGGTGTGGGGCAGGGAGGTCAGCCGAGCGCTCTACGTGTCGAAGATCATGCCGACAAGACGACATCAGTGGGGTCATCGCGACGGTGATGTCGCACTGTCGCATGATCCCGATTCCAGCTTGTCCACAGATCTTGCTCGCGGTCACTCGACGCATGGCTGGTCCAGCACGCTGGCTGCATGCCCGAGTGGAGCTACCGCCCGACGTTGGAGGACCTCCTGGCCCGCCAGAACGGCGTGTTCCGCCCGAGCCAGGTGGCCCCGTGGCTGACGCCGGAGGAGATCCGCCAAGAGGTCGGGACTGGCACGTGGCAGATGCCACATCGCAACGTGTACGTGAACCACAACGGACCGCTGACCCGTGACCAGGAGTTGTGGGTCTGCGTGCTTGCGGGCCCTCGGGGATCGGCGCTTGGTGGGCTGACGGCGGCCCAGCTCGACGGGTTTCGCGGCTTCCCGCCGAGGGCAGTCGACCTCGTCATTCCGGCCGGGCAACGCCGTCCGCGACGCGACGGCTTAGACGTGCATTTCTCGCGCTATCTGTCTGACCAGGACGTCCACCCAATCCGATTGCCGCGACGGACACGGCTTCCGCGCAGCCTGATCGACGGAGCCTCGCGCGCCCCTCACGACCGGATCGCCCGCGCGATCATCCTCGCTGGTGTCCAGCAGCGACTGATCCGACCGCAGGAGTTGGCCCAACAGCTCGCTAGGAGAGCAAACTGCCGGCGACATGAGCTGATCCTCGAGTCGATCGAGGATGCCCGCGGCGGGGTCGCATCGGTCCCAGAGCATGACTTCGAGCTCATCAGGCGACGGTGGCGTCTGCCTGAGCCCACTCGGCAGGCGATCCTTCGCCGAGGCGATGGGAAGTACTACCTCGACGCGGACTGGGAGGCGTGCGGCGTCTCGGCCGAGGTCCACGGCATCCAGCACGGCGAAATCCTCCAGTGGGATGACGACCTCGACCGAATCAGCGTCGTGGCAGCACGCGGTCGGCGAGTGCTGCAGTTCAGCTCGTACTCCGTGCGCCATCGACAGGCCCGGGTGGGTGAGCTCCTCGAAGAAGCACTCCGCAATGGCGGCTGGCGTCCTACGTGAAGCGATCATGCGACAAAGCGACATCTGTGGCCGCTCTGGCCGCAGAACTGTCGCACTGTCGCATGATCCACTCGCCCTCACGCCCAGAGCTGGCTGTCCAGCCGCTCCTCGGCATCATCGAGCGTGCCCTCATAGGCGCCGGTCGACAGATACTTCCAGCCAGCGTCGGCGACGACGAACCCGATGTCGGCGCGCTCCCCATCTCGTACGCACCGCGCCGCGATCCCCAACGCTGCATGCAGCACCGCGCCGGTCGAGATGCCGGCGAAGATGCCCTCGGCCATCAGCAGCTCGCGCACCCGACGCACCGCATCCCGCGCCCCGACCGAGTAGCGCGTCGTGAGCACCGACTCGTCGTACAGCTCCGGGATGAACCCCTGATCGAGGTTGCGCAACCCATAGACAAGCTCCCCATATCGGGGCTCCGCAGCCACAATCTGCACCGACGGCACCTTCTCTCGCAGGAACCGCCCGACACCCATGAGCGTCCCCGTCGTTCCCAGCCCGGCGACGAAGTGCGTGATGCTCGGCAGATCCGCGAGCAGCTCCGGCCCAGTGGTCTGGTAGTGCGCGGCGGTGTTGGCCGGGTTGCCGTACTGGTAGAGCAACACCCAGTCGGGGTTGTCCGCCGCGAGCGCCTTGGCAACGCGCACGGCCTCATTGGACCCGCCGGCGGCCGGCGACAACCGCACCTCCACACCCCACATCGCGAGCAGCTGGCGGCGCTCGACCGACGTGTTCTCCGGCATCACGCAGACCAGGCGGTAGCCGCGGAGCCGGCAGGCCATGGCCAGCGAGATGCCGGTGTTGCCCGACGTCGGCTCCAGCACGGTCATCCCTGGCCGCAGCACGCCGCGCTCCTCGGCGTCAGCGACCATGGCAAGCGCGACGCGGTCCTTGATCGAGCCCGTCGGGTTGCGGTCCTCGAGCTTCGCCCAGAGCCGCACGTCCGGCGATGGCGAGAGCCGCGGCAGGCCGACGAGCGGGGTGTGCCCCACCGAGTCGAGCAACGAGTCGTACCTCATGTGGCCAGCACCCGTCGCGCCATCGTCAACCGCCGGCCACGGCGGGCAGCACCGTCACCGAGTCACCGTCGACCAGCTTGGTCTGCAACCCCCCAAGGAACCGCACATCCTCGTCGTTCACATAGACGTTGACGAACCGCCGCAGCGTCCCATCGTCCTCGAGCAGCCGTGCCCGCAGACCGGTGTGCCGCGACTCCAGATCGTCGATGAGCTCGCTCAGCGTGTCACCGCTG
Organism: uncultured Actinomycetota bacterium; assembly: GCA_963799425.1. GTDB lineage: Bacteria > Actinomycetota > Actinomycetes > Jiangellales > Jiangellaceae > CAVWSM01. The sequence goes on from CAWCXA010000012.1 coordinate 419,204, forward strand.
GCCTCGACCGCCTTGGCACCGCCGGTGTATGTACGGAGAATCGTCGGGATCCGCACCTCGATGGCCATCGGTCTCGCTTTCGCTGTGTCGACGCGGTCTCACTGATAAGAAGGGACGACCTTGACCTCTTCTTCCGTGACCGCACCCTCAAGTATCCGGAACGAGCGAAACTCCAGGTCAGCCGGGTCGCGGGTCGAGACAAGGACGTAGTGGGCGCCGGGCTCGGAGGCGTACGACACGTCGGTGCGCGACGGGTACGCCTCGGTAGCGGTATGCGAGTGGTAGATCACGACCGGCTCCTCGGCGCGATCGTCCATCTCGCGGTAGAGCCGCAGCAGGTCCATCGAGTCGAACTCGTAGAACGTCGGCGACCGGGCCGCATTGAGCATCGGGAGGAACCGCTCCGGCCGGTCGGAGCCCTCGGGCCCCGCGACGACTCCGCAGGCCTCATCCGGGTGGTCTCGGCGGGCGTGCGCCCAGATGGCGTCGACGATCTCCTGGGTGATGACGAGCACGAACGCGAGCGTACGGCGCGGTCGCCCTTTCGACGCAAGGGCACCCGGCGTCGATAGGTTCGACGCGGGGTGTCGTTGCGTCGGTCTCTAGCGCAACCGCGACGCGACCGCGCGAACCAGCGTCTCCTGCAGCCAGCCCAGCCAGTCATAGATGTCGTGCACGTAGCGCCGCGGGTCGTCCTCCGGCATCGAGTCCCAGCGATCGTCGTCGTCCTGCTCGATGCCCAACCGAGTCCCGAGGGCAAGCCGCAAGTCGGTCAGTGTGCGCAGCCAGGCCGCGGCTTGCTCGGCGTCGAGGACGATCTTGGTCTTGGCATCATCGCCCGCCTGCGCGTCGAGCGACTGGAGGGTCTCGAGCACGATGGCGGCATCGGCCGACTTCTTCGACCGCAGCCCGCGCTCGGTGTAACGGCGGAAGTCGCCCGCGGCCTCCGCGTCGTCGGCGTAGGCATCGGGGAACAGCCGCATGAGCACAGGGTCGTCCGGCCGTTCGAGAGGGCCGTCGAGGCCCAGCGGATCGTCTTGGGCGTCGGACTCCCCGGGCTCTTCTTCGGAATGGCCGAACAAGTCGACGAGCTGGGCAATCAGCGAACGCAGCAGATCCACCTCGACCACGAGGAAGGATGCGGAAACCGCCCCGCCCGCCGCACGCCGGAAGGCCGAGCCCATCAGTCCCCCGATTTCTGGAGGGTGGCCCATAGCCCGTACGCGTGCATCGCCTCGACGTCGCGCTCCATCTCCTCGCGGGAGCCGTCCGACACGACCGCCTTGCCCTTCTCGTGCACATCGAGCATGAGCTTCTCGGCCTTCTTCTTGCCATACCCGAAGTAGCTCTGGAACACGAACGTCACGTACGACATCAGATTGATCGGGTCGTTCCAGACGATCGTCATCCACGGGGTGTCCGGGACCACGACGTCCTCGGCCTCGGGGCGCTCGAGCTCGACGGGAGCGGTGCTCACCCGAGCCATTCTGCCCGAGTCGCGCACCCGTAAGCCCCGCCGGACTGGCCCAGGGCAGGAGGATGCGCCAGCCACTAGGCTCGCGAGCGTGACGGGAGTACCGACTTCGCTGCTCACGGACCACTACGAGCTCACGATGCTCGAAGCGGCGCTGGCTCGCGGGACGGCGCACCGCCGCTCGGTATTCGAGGTTTTCGCCCGGCGCCTGCCCGAAGGGCGACGCTATGGGGTGGTTGCCGGCCCGGGCCGGTTGCTCGACGCGCTGGCCGCCTTCCGCTTCGGGCCAGCCGAGCTGGAGTTCCTTGAGCGGGAGCACGTGGTCGACGAGTCGACGCGCCGTTGGCTCGCAGACTTCCGGTTCACCGGCGACGTGTGGGGGTACGGCGAGGGCGAGACCTACTTTCCGTACTCGCCGCTCCTCGTCGTCGAAGCGACCTTTGCCGAGGCTGTGCTCCTCGAGACGCTGGTCCTCTCGATCCTCAACCACGACTCTGCTGTCGCCTCCGCGGCGTCGCGCATGACGGTCGCTGCCGCCGGGCGGCCCATCATCGAGATGGGGGCACGCCGCACCCACGAGCAGTCGGCTGTCGCCGCGGCCCGCGCGGCATACATCGCCGGCTTCAGCACGACGAGCAACCTGCGGGCCGGGCAGCGCTACGGCATCCCGACTACTGGGACGTCCGCGCACGCGTTCACGCTGCTGCACGACAGCGAGCGCGCTGCCTTCGAGGCACAGGTCGCCACCCTCGGCTCCGGCACGACGCTGCTCGTCGACACCTATGACGTCGCTGCTGCGGTGCGCACCGCCGTCGAGGTCGCGGGCACCGACCTTGGCGCCGTGCGCCTCGACTCGGGCGATCTGCTCACTCAGGCACGGGACGTACGCGCTCAGCTCGACGAGCTCGGCGCAACCAAGACGCGCGTCGTCGTGACTTCCGACCTCGACGAGTACGCGATTGCCGCGCTCGCTGCGGCGCCTGTCGACGGCTACGGGGTCGGCACATCCTTGGTGACCGGCAGCGGGGCACCCACTGCGGGCCTGGTCTACAAGCTGGTCGCACGCGCCGCGTCCGACGACAACGACGCCCCGCTCATCTCGGTCGCCAAGAAATCGCAGGACAAGATCAGCGTGGGTGGGCGCAAATATGCGCTGCGCCGGCTGAGCCGCCACGGGGTCGCGCAGGCCGAGGTCATCGGCATCGGGCACGAGGTGCGCGACGACGGAGACGACCGACCACTCCTACGACAGCTGGTCCGCAACGGTGAGGCCGTCGGCGCCGAGCCGCTGGCAGCAGCGCGCGATCGGCACGGCTTCTCGCTCAACGAGCTTCCCCCGCAGGCCTTCCAGCTGTCGCGGGGCGACCCGGTGATCCCCACGGTCTACGAGGAGGACTAGAACATGGCTCGCGCACTCGCCGTCGTGGACACGCAGAACGACTTCTGCGAGGGCGGCAGCCTGCCCGCTCAAGGCGGTGCCGAGGTCGCCTTCCGGATCGCCGAGCTGCTGCACCACTGGGCGGAGGCCGAACCCGAGGAACGCGAGTACGACATTCTCGTGGCGACCCGCGACTACCACATCGATCCGGGCGCGCACTTCGCCGCGAACCCCGACTTCGTCGACAGCTGGCCGCCGCACTGCGTGGTCGGCACCGACGGTGCGGCGTTTCACCCCAACCTCGGGCCGCAGCCGTTCAACGCGGTGTTCGACAAGGGCATGTACGCCCCTGCCTACTCCGGGTTCGAGGGCGTGGAGCCCAGCGGCGCAAACATGGCTGACTGGCTGCGTGCGCATGACGTGCAGGAGCTCGACGTCGTCGGCCTTACGACCGACTACTGCGTCCGGGCCACAGCGCTCGACGCGGTGGGCTTCGGCTTCCGTACGCGGGTCATCCTCGACCTCACCGCAGGCATCTCGCCCGGCGCGACCGCCCGCGCCATGGAGGAGATGCGCGAGGCCGGCATCGTGCTCGTCGGCGCACCCGTCATCCGCTAGCGCTCCCGCTCAGCCCGTCGAGGGGTCGAACTCGTCCGACGGTCCGCGCCGCGCCCACGTCCATGCATAGACGCCGTCATCCGACGCCGAACCGCCCTCACCGAGCTCCAACGGCCGGAAGGTGTCGACCATGACCGCGAGCTCGTCGAAGTACTCCACACCGATCGACCGCTCGTAGGCCCCCGGCTGCGGCCCATGCGCATAGCCGCCCGGATGCAGCGAGATCGAGCCCTGTCCGATGCCCGAGCCCTTGCGTGCCTCGTAGTCGCCGCCGCAGTAGAACATGACCTCGTCACTGTCGACGTTGGAGTGGTAGTAGGGCACCGGAATCGACAGCGGGTGGTAGTCCACCTTGCGCGGCACGAAGTTGCAGACGACGAAGTTGTAGCCCTCGAACACCTGGTGCACCGGCGGCGGCTGGTGCACGCGCCCGGTGATGGGCTCGTAGTCGCTGACGTTGAACACGTACGGGTAGAGGCAGCCGTCCCACCCGACGACATCGAACGGGTGCTTCGGGTAGGTCATCACGGTGCCGACGATGCCGCCTGGTCCGGGGCCGCGGTGCTTGATGAACACATCGATGTCGTCACCGTCGGCGAGCAGCGGCTCGGACGGCCCGCGCAGGTCTCGCTCGCAGTAGGGCGCGTGTTCCAGCAGCTGACCGAACTTCGACAGGTAGCGCCGCGGGGGCGTGATGTGACTGTTGGCCTCGATGGCGTACAGCCGCAGTGGGTCGTCGCCAGTCGGGATCCACCGATGCGTCGTCGCCCGCGGCAGGATCACATAGTCGCCCTGCCCCACCTCGAGCGCACCGAACACCGTCTCGACGGTCGCATTACCTGACTCGACGTAGACGCACTCGTCACCGATCGCGTTGCGGTAGAGCGGGGAGGTCTCCCCCGCCACCACGTACGAGATGCGCACGTCGCCGTTTCCGAGCACCAACCGGCGGCCCGTGACGGGGTCGAGCGCCTTCCAGTCAAGCCCGGCGAACAAGTCGTGCAACCGCAGGTGCCGCGGCATCAGCGGGTGGTTGGCCGTCGTCGACAGGTCCGGCAGCTCCCAGACCTTGGAGTCGACGATCGCCGACGGGATCTCGCGGTGGTAGAGCAGCGAGGAGTCGGAGGAGAATCCCTCCTCCCCCATCAGCTCCTCGTAGTACAACCCGCCATCAGGGCGGCGGTGCTGGGTGTGCCGCTTGGGCGGCACCTCACCGAGGCTGCGGTAGTAGGCCATGATCGAGTCCTTGCCTGTTCGATACGTGCCTGTTCGATAATGGGACGGATCTGTCCGCTCAGCACCACCGTCGGCTAAAGTCCCAGAAGTGTCAACCACACGCGTTTCACCATTCCGTGGCTTCATCGACGACGCGGCACTCTTCCCACCTGGCAACGCCCCGATGCCCGACGCGCTTGAGGCGCACGCCGCGTACGCGACGACGTGGTACGCCGAGGTGGTCGGCCCGTTCCTCTGTCCAGCAAGCCGCCTGAGCGAGCTGCAGGAAGCCCTGGGTGACCAGCCGCCGCTCGGGGTCATCCTCATCGGCGACACAGGTGTGGCTGGCGTGCTGGAGGCTGCCGACTCGCTGCAGGCTGACGAGCGACTTGTGCTGCGCGGCGCTGAGGTGCCGCTGCCAGCGTCCGACACGGCCAGCGCAGCGAGGCGCACCGCCACCGGGTTGCGTGCACTCGAGCCCGATCTCGCGACAAGCATCGAGGTGCCGCGCACACCGGAACTCGACCAGACACTCGACATCATCGCGGAGGAGGGACTGCGTGCGAAGCTCCGCACGGGCGGTGCCACAGCGGACGCGGTGCCAAGTGACGTCGAGCTTGCCGAGTTCATCGCGGCATGCCTGGACCGTGAGCTCGCGTTCAAGCTGACGGCCGGACTGCACCACGCGGTCCGCTACACCGACACGGACACAGGGATCGAGCAGCACGGGTTCCTCAACATTCTCGCCGCCACCGCAGTGACCATGGACGGCGCGTCCGTGCTTGACGTCATCCGCGTTCTCTCCACCCGCGACGCAGAGCGGCTGCTCACCGCGTTGCTGAGCACAGGCATCGAGCGCGCTCGCGAGTGGTTCCAGGCTTTTGGGTCATGCAGCATCTCCGAGCCGCTGCACGATCTCGTCGTTCTCGGTCTGTTGCAGCAGCCTGAGGCAGCACCGTGACCTGGGTGGCAATACCGGACGGCTCGCTGTTTCCTCCGTCCAACCTGCCGTACGGCATCTTCTCCAAGAGCAACCAAGACGCGGCGCGCGTCGGCATAGCCATCGGCGACCACGTACTCGACCTCGCCGCAGTGGCAGCCGCAACCGACCATCAGCATGCCGCGGCCTTCGCGACCGGTTCGCTCAACGCGTTCCTCGCGCTCGGGCGCCCGGTCTGGTCGCAGACGCGGGCACGGGTGACCGAGCTGCTCACCGACGAGACGCACCGCACGTCGGTCGAGCCGCACCTGCTGCCTCGCGACGCCGTACGACTGCACATGCCCTTCGAAGTCGGTGACTACGTCGACTTCTACTCATCGCAGCACCACGCCGAGAACCTCAGCCGGATCCTGCGTCCCGAAAACCCTGCGCTGCCGGCCGCATGGCGGCACCTGCCGATCGGCTACCACGGGCGGGCGGGCACCGTCGTCGTGAGCGGCACCGACATCGTGCGTCCCAGTGGGCAGCGGAAGGCGCCGAACGAGTCGACACCGACCTACGGTCCGTCGCAACGGCTCGACATCGAGGCCGAGGTGGGCTTCGTCGTGGGGACTCCGTCGCAGCTGGGCGAGCCGATCCACGTCGACGGCTTCGCCGAGCACGTGTTCGGCATAGTGCTCGTCAATGACTGGTCGGCTCGCGACATCCAGGCCTTCGAGTACGTGCCGCTCGGCCCGTTCCTCGGAAAGTCGTTCGCCACATCTGTGTCCCCATGGGTCGTGCCGCTCGACGCGCTCGCCGATGCCCGCGTATCTCCGCCGGCGCGCGACCCGGAACCGCTCCCCTATCTGCGCGACGCGCCCGGCGACCCGTGGGGCCTTGACCTGAACCTCGAGGTCACCTGGAACGGCACGGTCGTCTCGCGGCCGCCGTTCGCCGAGATGTACTGGACGCCGGCTCAGCAGCTTGCGCACCTCACGGCCAACGGCGCATCAGTCCGCACCGGTGACCTTTACGCGTCAGGGACCGTGAGCGGCCCCGCCCGCGACCAGCGGGGGTCACTCATCGAGCTCGCGTGGAACGGCGCTGATCCCGTCCGCCTCGCCGACGGCGGCCCGCGGGCGTTCCTGGAAGACGGCGACACGGTGACGATCAGCGGTTGGGCGCCTGGCGTCGGCGGCGTACGCATCGGTCTGGGCGAGGTGACGGGCACCGTACGGTCGGCGCGCCGCTAGCCGAGCGGCCGGAGATGTGCCAGATTCAGAGGTATGAACTGGCTGGTACGCATAGGGCTCGGCTTGGTCGCCAACGCGCTCGCACTCATGATCGCCGCGGCGCTTTTTGGCAAGTTCGACATCAACGCAGGCTCCTTTTTCATCGCCGTCCTCCTCTTCACGGTGATCATGCTTGTGCTCAAGCCGCTCGCGACGAGCGTGAGCAAGCGCTATGCACACGGGCTGACCGCGGTCGTGGGCCTGTTCACGACGTGGGCCGGGCTGCTGCTCACGGATGTCCTCAGCGACGGGGTGCAGATCGAAGGCGTCTTCACCTGGGTGGCATCGACCGTCATCGTCTGGCTCGCGTTGCTCGCATGGGACGTCTTCGACGACCGTGTGGAGGCCGAGGTGCACAAGCGCGTCGGCGGCTCGTCGGGGAGCAAGCCGGTCAGCAGCTGACCGCTCGACACGTGGCGGAGTTGCGCCATGGCGCGACTCCGCCAGCGCAGGGTGTTCCACCGGATGCCGTCGCGTCGGTAGACCCTGCACATGCCTTTCACTGCGCAGTCCGGCCGCAGGCGCCGGCAACTCCTCTCAGCGGCCACCGCGGTGCCGCTGCTCGCGGCCGGCCTCGCCGTGCAGCAGAGCCCAGCAGCGGCAACCGAGCCGCCAGCGGGCGCACCGTCCGCCCAGTCCACCGAATCCCACGCCGTCACGCTGGTCACGGGCGACGTGGTCAACGTGACCACGCTTGCCGACGGCAGCCAGACAGCCGAGGTCACTCGCCCTGACGACGCCGTCGGCGGGGTGCACCTGCGAGAGATCAAGGGCGACCTCTATGTGCTCCCCGACGAGGCGATGCCGCTGATCACCGCTGACAAGCTCGACCGGCAGCTGTTCAACGTCACCGACCTCATCGAGATGGGTTACGACGACGCGCAGTCCGACGGCGTGCCGCTGATCGCGACCTACACGCCCGCCATGGCCCGAGCGGTCACCCCGCCCGCGCCCGAGGGCAGCGAGCTGGTGCGCACGCTCGGCGCCGTCGGTGGAGCGGCGCTGGAGGCCGACAAGGAGCAGGCCCGCGACTTCTGGGACACGGTGGCGCCGGAGGGCGCGACGTCGCTGAGCGGCGGCGTGGACAAGCTGTGGCTCGACGGCCGCGTACAGATCAACCTCAAGGAGAGCGTGCCGCAGATCGGCGCGCCGACCGCGTGGGCCGCCGGCTATGACGGCGCCGGCGTGAAGGTTGCCGTGCTCGACAGCGGCATCGATGCCACCCACCCCGACCTGGTCGACCAGATCGACGACAAGGTTAGCTTCGTGCCCGGTGAAGACACCTCGGACGTCAATGGGCACGGCACCCACGTGGCCTCGACGATCGTGGGCACCGGCCTCGCGTCCGACGGCGACTACACGGGTGTGGCGCCCGGTGCCGATCTCATCGTCGGCAAGGTGCTCGGCAACGACGGCTTCGGCGCCGACTCGTGGGTGCTGGCCGGCATGGAGTGGGCCGCCCAGTCCGGCGCCGACATCGTCAGCATGAGCCTTGGCGACTCGACGCTGTCCGACGGCTCAGACCCGATGTCGATGGCTGTGGACGCGCTGTCGGCGCAGTACGGCACGCTGTTCGTCATCGCCGCCGGCAACGCCGGCCCCGAGTCCATCGGCGCTCCCGGTGCCGCCGCGACTGCGCTGACCGTCGGTGCCGTCGACAAGCAAGACAGCCTGGCATGGTTCTCCAGCACTGGGCCGCTCACCGGGACTGGCGCCATCAAGCCGGACATCTCCGCTCCCGGCGTTGCCATCACCGCTGCCCGATCGCAGCAGATGACCAGCGGCGAGGGGATGTACCGGACGATCGACGGCACCTCGATGGCGACACCGCACGTATCGGGCGCCGCGGCCATCCTGGCGCAACGACACCCTGAGTGGACCGGCCAGCAGCTCAAGGACGCGCTGATGAGCAGCAGCAAGGGGCTGGCGGATTTCTACACGCCGTACGAGGTGGGCACCGGCCGCGTCGACGTCGCTGCAGCGGTCACAAACTCGGTGCAGGCCACCGGTTCGGCGTTCTTCGGTAACTTCACCTGGCCGCACGATGCAGGCGACGTCCCGGTGGACAAGGCCGTTACCTTCACCAACTCGGGCGACGCCGACGTGACCCTCAACCTGGCGCTCTCGGGGGCCGGGCCGTTCTCCCTCAGCGCCAACTCGGTCACCGTGCCGGCTGGCGGCAGCGCCGATGTCACCCTGACCGGCGATCCTGCTGCGGCACCGGCAGGCGCACGCAGCACGGCCTACCTCATCGGCACCGATGCGGCCACCGGCACGGCATTGACGCGCACGTCCCTGGCGCTCATCAAGGAGGCGGAGCGCTACGACCTCAACATCAAGCTGATCGACCGGGCGGGCAACCCGGGCAAGGCATGGGTGGTGGTCAACGAGTCCACTGACTTCTGGCCCTACGTGCTCGAGGTCGATGGCGAAGCCACGCTGCGGCTGCCACCGGGCACCTACACCGTTGAGTCTGCCCTTGATGGACCCGGTGAGAAGGCTGACGCCCTGGGTCTCACCGTGCTGGTGGAGCCGGAAGTCGCACTCAACACGTCGACCGACGTCGTGCTCGACGCCCGCAAGGCCCGCCGGCTCGACACGACCGCCCCGCAGCGCACCGAGGACCGGCAGCGCAAGATCGACTTCCAGGTCGACTACGCCAACGGTGGCTCCTACCGCAGCGCGTACCAGATACCGGTGAAGTACGACGACCTGTACGTCACGCCGACGACGCCGGTCAGCACGGGCTCGTTCGAGCTGGCCACCCGGTGGCGCAAGGGCGAGCCGATGCTCGACCTGCGCGCGTTCGGCGTGCTGCCGATCGAGGCGACGGTGCAGCCGGGCAGCACACTCACGACCGGCTGGGACACCCTCAAGACTGTTTATGCGGGCACCGGTGCAGCTGGCGACTACGCCGGTCTCGACGCCGCCGGCAAGGCAGTGATCGTGATCCGCAGCGACGCGGTGTCGGCAACCGACCGCGCGGCGGCCGCGGCAGCGGCCGGCGCCAAGCTGCTGATCGTCGTCCACGACGGCGTCGGATGGCTCAACGAGTATGTCGGCGAGTCGTCGATCCCGGTCGCCTCGGTGCACCGCGACGCCGGCGCGCAACTGGTCAAGCTGGCGCAAACCAGCTGGTTCCGGTTGAGCGCCAAGCAGACGCCGTACGCGAACTACATCTTCGACCTCACCAAAAACTACGCCGGCCAGGTGCCCGATACGGCGTTGACCTACAAGCCGAGTCACCGCGACCTGGCCCGGATCGACGCGAGGTACCACGCCGTCACCGACGGCGAGGGCGGCGGCTACCGCTACGACATGACCTTCACGCCGTCTCTCGGGTTCTTTGAGCGGGAATGGCACCCGGGGACCCGCACCGAGTGGGTGACACCCCAGCAGGTATGGCACGAGTCCCACAACCAGCGGGACTGGACGGACACGGCGAATCGCAACTCGTACAGCAAGGGCAGCACCACACGGCTCGACTGGTTCAAGCCGGCGGTGCACCCGTCGTTCGGTGATGCATTCGCCGTCCGCAACAGCCGTTGGCAGGACTACCTGACGCTCAACGTGCAGGCGTGGACGGCCTCGGGCTCCGCGCTGGACCACGGCGGCAACCTGGAGTGGGGGTCGGTGCCCACCAACATGAAGCTCTACCAGGGCGACACTTTGATCAAGGAGAACAAGTTCAGCTCGGACATGCAGTTCGTCGACGTGCCGTCAGGGACGTTGCCATACCACCTGGTGCTCGATGCCTCGCGACCAGCGGATCCCTGGCGGTTGTCCACCCGGACGCACACCGAGTGGGACTTCGTGTCCGGGACGACGTCCGGGGACAATTTCGACCCGCTGGCGCTGCTGGAGCTCGACTACGACCTGGAGACCGACCTCCGTGGTGACGTCAAGTCCGGCAGCACTCAGCAGATCAGACTGACGGCAGGTCCGCAGGCTGGCGGCGGACCTGCCGTCGGCACGGTCACTTCGGGCTCGCTCGACGTGTCGTACGACGACGGCGCCACCTGGCAGAAGGTGACGCTCAAGAAGCAGGGCGACGGCCAGTGGCAGGGCAACCTCAAGCTGCCGAAGCAGCCAGGTGGGTTCATTTCGGTGCGCGCCAGCGCCGAGACGGGCGCCGGCTGGAGCATCAGCCAGGAGATCATCAGGGCGTACGGCCTCCGATGAGTCTGCTCCGCGAGCCCCGGGGAGGCGACTTCCCGGGGCTCGTCCCCGCTCTTCCTGAGCTGCCCGTCTCGCGGATACCATCCCCGCGGCGGGTGACGGGGAGAAGGCGGTGGCCGATGCTCGACGCACTGGGTCTCAGCCCGGACGAGGAGGCGGTCTACCGCGCCCTCATTGGTCGAACATCAGCGAGCGCGCCCGAGCTCACAGCCGTGCTGGGCCTGGCCGAGCCGCAGGTTACGGCCGCGCTGGACCGCCTTGCGGAGTGCGGCGCCGCGATCCAGACTCCGAACGGCTTCGTCGGTGCCCCACCCGCAATGGCGCTCGGTGCACTTATCACCGAGAGACGCGATGCCCTACGCATGGCGGAGCTGGCGCTCGCCACCCTGGCCGAAGAACATCGGGCCGCTGCCACTGGTCGCAGCATCGGTGAGCTCATCGAGGTCGTGACGGGCGTCGATGCCATCCGGCACCGCTACCTCCAGGTGCAGAAGGCGGCTCGCACTGAGATTCGTACGTTCGTGACGGCGCCCTTCGTTGCAGTGCCTCCGAGCGAGAACACTGCGGAGACCGCGGCCGTCGACCGAGGCGTGAGTTTTCGCGTCGTACTGGAACGGAGTGTCCTGGCCGAACCGGGAGGTGTGCAGGAATCGATCGACGCACTGCTCAACGGCGTTCAGGTGCGGGTCGTCGAGTCCCTGCCAATGAAGCTGATGCTGGCCGACGACGACCTGGCACTTGTGCCACTGGCAGTGGGCGCTGGCGACGAGCCAGGCGCCGTGCTGCTGCAGCGCAGCGGCCTGCTCGCGGGGCTGGAAGCGCTCTTCGAGACTGTGTGGCAGCACGCCTATCCGCTCGATGCAACGAAACTGACAGACGGGGGTGAGGCGGCCATCGAGTCGGCGGCCGACGGCCCCAACGATCTGGACCGGAAGATCCTTGCGCTGCTCCTGAGCGGGCTGACGGACGCCGCCGTCGCAGCCAACCTCGGTCTGTCTCTGCGCACGTTGCAACGGCGGCTGCGCCATCTGATGGATCTCACCGGCGCGGAAACCCGCATGCAGCTCGGCTGGCACGCCGCTCGGGAGGACTGGGCCTGAGCGTCAGGGCCGCAGGTCGAAAACCCGGCCAGGGTTGAGGATGTGCCGCGGGTCGAGCGCGTCCTTGACGGCGCGGTGGACGCCGAGCGAGACCGGGCCGAGCTCGCGGGCCAGCCAGTCTTTCTTGAGCACGCCGACGCCGTGCTCGCCGGTGATGGTGCCGCCCAGATCGAGCCCGACGCCCATGACGCGGCCAAAGGCGTCCTGGGCACGCTGCACCTGGTCGGCATTGTTGGGGTCGAACACCACGGTCGGATGCATGTTGCCATCGCCGGCATGGCCGACCACGCCGATCGTGAGATCCACATCTGCGGCGATCTTCTCGACGCTCTCGAAGAGCTCGGCGAGCCGGGTGCGCGGCACGCAGACGTCGTCGATGAGCGTGGCACCCATCGGCTCGAAGGCCAGCAGGACGCTGCGCCGCGCAGCGAGCAGCAGCTCGCCCTCGGCGGCGTCGTCGGCCTCCACCACTTCGCTCGCGCCGGCGGCCCGGAAGCACTCCGCGATCGACGAGATCTCGGCGCGTGCCGCGTCGCCGCCCAGGTCGCTCTGCGCAATCAGCATGGCGGCCGCGTCTTCCGGCATGCCGAAGTCGCGCCACGCATTGACCGCTCGTAGGCACGCGCGGTCCATCACCTCTAGCAGGCTTGGTACGGCTCCGCCGGCGATGATCGCGGTGACCGCCTCCGCGGCCGCGGCGGCGGTGGGGAACATCGCGGCAACCGTACGCGGCTCTTGGGCCGTCGGACGCAAGGCGAGCGTGGCCTCGGTGATGACGCCGAGTGTTCCCTCGCTGCCGACGAAGAGCTTCGTGAGGTCGTACCCCGCAACGCCCTTGACCGTGCGTCGCCCAGTGCGCAGCACCTCACCGGAGGCCAGGACGACCTCGAGCCCGAGTACGTAGTCGGTCGTCACGCCGTACTTCACGCAGCACAGCCCACCGGAGTTGGTCGAGAGATTGCCGCCGATCGAGCAGAACTCCCATGACGATGGGTCGGGCGGGTAGAACAGCCCATGCTCCGCCACGGCTCGGGACAGGACGGCGTTGAACACGCCCGGCTGCACGACGACGATGCGGTTGGCCGGGTCGATCTCGAGGACCGCGTCCATCTTCTCCAGCGCGAGCACGATGCAGCCGTCAAGTGCGTTAGCCGCGCCGGACAGCCCGCTGCGGGCACCCTGTGGCACCACTGGCACGTCGTACGCGGAAGCCGTGCGCAGCACGTGCTGCACCTGCTCGGTGGTCCGAGCGCGCACAACCGCCGCAGGCTGCCCGGCCGGGCAGAACAGCGCTCTGTCGTGCCGGTAGGGCTCCATCACGTCGGGGTCGGTGAGGACGACCTCATCCGGGAGCCCGGCCCGCAGCGCGGCGATCAAGTCCGATGTCACGTCCCACACGGTATGCCTTGCGGCTTCGCCGCAACCCGCCGCACCTGACAGGCTCGTGGCGTGGTCCGCTTGCACGTCGTCACCTGGCCGTCGGCCGAGGCGCGCTTGGCGTTGGCGGCGCTGGCACGCCCACCTACGCCCGGTGTGGTCTGGGCCTCACCCGAGCTGTTGATGGTCAAGCTGCGACCGCTGGGACACGTGCCGGAAGAGCTCTGGGCTCCGCTCGAGGACTCGCTTGTCGCGGCGCTCGACGGCGTACCAGCGGCGCGGTGCATCCTCGGACCAACGACGCGGCGATGGTCTGAGGCGTTGATCGCGCCCGTGACCGGTTTGGACGATCTGGCCGCCGAGGTGTTCGAGGCGACCGAGCCGCTCGTGCCGGTCACGCACCCGCAGCCCTTCCAGGCAAACGTCGTGCTTGCCCGTGGCAACGTGCCACGCGAACTCGCCGGAGCGAGATTGGACGCGGCGTGGACGGCGACGTCGGTCGCGGTGGTCGCGGACCGATCATCACCTCGTGGTCCGCGGTTCGAGGAGGTGGCGATGGTCCCGCTGGTCGCGGCCTAGAGGTTGCCGCGGCGCTCCTGCTCCCGCTCGATCGCCTCGAAGAGCGCCTTGAAGTTGCCCTTGCCGAAGCCGAGCGAGCCGTGCCGTTCGATGACCTCGAAGAACACCGTGGGGCGGTCGCCGAGCGGCCGGGTGAAGATCTGCAGCAGGTAGCCGTCCTCGTCACGGTCGACCAGGATCTTGCGCTTCTTCAGCTCCTCGATCGGCACCCGCACTTGGCCAATGCGCCGCCGCAACTCGGGGTCCTCGTAGTAGGAGTCCGGCGTGTCGAGGAACTCGACGCCTTCGGCACGCAGGCAGTCGACGGTCTGCAGGATGTCGTTGGTCGCGAGCGCGAGGTGCTGAGCGCCAGGGCCCTTGTAGAACTCGAGGTATTCGTCGATCTGCGACTTCTTCTTCGCGATCGCTGGCTCGTTGAGCGGAAACTTCACGCGGTGGTTGCCGTTGGCCACGACCTTGGACATGAGCGCCGAATAGTCGGTGGCGATGTCGTCACCGATGAACTCCGCCATGTTCACGAAGCCCATCACTCGGTTGTAGAACGCCACCCACTCGTCCATCTTGCCGAGCTCGACGTTGCCCACGATGTGGTCGAGAGCCTGAAACAGCCGCTTGGGCGCGCCCTCTCGCTTCACGAAGGAGGACTGCCTGGCGACGTAGCCCGGAAGGTACGGCCCGTCGTACTTGCTGCGGTCGACCAGCGTGTGCCGCGTCTCGCCGTACGTACCGATCGCTGCGATGCGTACGGTCCCGTGCTCGTCGCTGATGTCCTCAGGCTCGCGCACGACCCGCGCACCTGCCTCCTTGGCCTGGGCTATGCACCTGTCGACGTCGGGCACCTCGAGCGCAATGTCGACGACGCCGTCGCCATGCCTCGCGTGGTGCGCGATGAGTGGGCTGTCGGGATCGACTGCGCCGTTGACGACGAACCGGATGGCGCCCGACTTGAGGACGTACGACTTGTGGTCGCGGTTGCCGGTCTCGGGGCCGGAGTAGGCGACAAGCTCCATGCCCCAGGCCGACTGGTAGTAGTGCGCGGTCTGCGTCGCGTTGCCGACGACGAAGACGATCGCGTCCCAGCCGGTGACCGGGAACTTGTCCTTCGAGGCGTCGTACTCGACGAGCCCCACCAGCTGCTTGAGCTGGTCAAGATCGAGATTGGCGTCGCGCTCCTCGGGGGTCAGCTCGATTGGCGCGGGAGTCTGCGTTGTCATGCTCGCCTCCGGGTCGCGGACGTCGGTGACCGGAATCTCCCGCAACCTGGGCTGACTGCACAAGCGTCTATGCGATTGCTTAGTCAATGTGTACGATCTGAGCAGCCGAATTGATCTGACGCTGGGCAATATGCTCAACCTGGAGTGGTCGCACTGTGGCGGAGATCGACGAGCTCGACGCGCGCATCCTGACGCTGTTCGTCGAGCAACCCCGCATCGGGGTGCTGGAGGCATCCCGTCGGCTGGGGGTCGCCCGCGGCACGGTGCAGGCGCGGCTCGACAAGCTCGTCGGCCGGGGCGTCATCTCCTCGCTGGCGCCGCACATCGACCCCGAGGCTCTCGGTTACGGGGTGACCGCGTTCGCCACTCTGGAGATCCGCCAGGGTGCCCGGGAAGCCGTGTCAGCGCACATTGCCCGCATCCCGGAGGTGCTGGAGGCCTACACCATCACCGGGCAAGCGGACCTCATCTGCCGCATCGTCGCGCGCGACACGGGCGACCTCCAGCGGGTGATCGACGACCTGGTGTCCGACGACAACATTGTCCACACGTCCACGTTCATGGCGCTGTCGACGATCGTCGCGCACCGCGCGCTCCCTCTCGTGCAGGCGGCGGCCCGCCAAGACCTGAACAGGGACGCTGGCGCCACAGGGGTCGGACAGGGTTAGATACGTACCCGATGTCTACTGCGTCCCGATCCACACTCGTCATGTCGCTCATCGCCGCTGCCGTCGTCGGCTTCGGCGGTGGCGCCGTGATCGCCAGCAACGGCGGCGACGAGAACGACCCTCAATCGGTATCCACTGACACGCCCGCCGGCGGCGAGACACCGGATCCCACGGCGTCGGCGGAGACGCAGGCGTCCGAAGGTGGCATCACGCTGCAGAGCCCGCTGACCGCCGCGGCACCGGGGCAGGAGATCCCGCTCACCGGCTCGATCGAGCCCGCAGCCGGCGATGTCATCCTCACGGTGCAACGCGACCTGGGTGATGGTTGGCAGACTTACGGCAATACGCCGGTGACGGCGACAACGCGCGCTGACGGCAGCTTCCAGACGACCATCGCACCGACTCGGACTGGAGCCGCGCAGTTCCGCGTGATCGGTCAAGTCGGCGGCCTGGAGGCAACGTCCAACCCGGTGCCGATCACCATCGGCTGACGCCTCGGCTAGCCGCGCAGGGAGTCGGCGACAGCAGTGGCCGCGGTGATCACCTTGGGCGCCACTTGGGTCACATCGAATGCCCCGAGCGAGACCACCCCCACCGAGCCCTCGATGCCGTAGACGTCGCGTAGCGGCGCCGCGAGACCGTGCGCCCCGGTCTGCAGCTCTCCCTGGGTGACCACGTACTCGCGCACGGGCTCGTCCCGGGCCGCGAGAATCGCCTTGCCCGCGGCCCCGCGTTCGAGCGGATGCCGGCTGCCCACGCGATAGCTCACGTGCAGGTCGGTCCACGACGGCTCGACGACGGCGACCGCCAGCGCTTCGCCGCCGTCGACGACGGTGAGGTGGGCGGTTGCGCCAACCGCCTCGGCGAGGCCGCGGAGAATCGGTCGAGCCGCGTCTCGGATGACCGGCCGCACTCCCCTGGCCAGCTGCAACGCGCCGGTGCCGATCTGCACCTGTCCATCGCCCGTACGGCGCACCAGTCGGTGCATCTCGAGCGTGGCGACCAGGCGGTACACGATGGTGCGGTTGAGATCGAGACGCTGAGCAATCTCGGACACCGTCAGCGCGGACCCGGTCTCGGCCAACAGCGTGAGCAGACGAAGCCCTCGATCGAGGGTTTGTGAGGTCTCCACGGGCATGCGCCCAATTGTGCCTGTGGAAATGTGGATATGTTTGAGGGGGCCGCCCGTGGTGGGTGGCCCCCTCAAATGGGGTGGGTGTTCGGCGGCGTCCTACTCTCCCACCACCTCTCGGTGGCAGTACCATCGGCGCTGGAGGGCTTAGCTTCCGGGTTCGGGATGGGACCGGGCGTTTCCCCTTCGCTGTGGCCGCCGAAACGTGGTGAACCTACACCCGGGGGCTGCGCCCCCGGGGACCCCCGGAAAGCGTCTGTGCTCCGGTTGGTCCGCGTGTGGTGTGTTGGTTCAGATCTGCATAGTGGACGCGCAGCAAGTGTGGTGTGTGTGGTCAAGTCCTCGGCCTATTAGTACCAGTCGGCTTCACCTGTTTCCAGGCTTCCACGTCTGGCCTATCAACCCCATAGTCTGTGGGGGGCCTTAACCACTCGAGGTGGTGGGAGACCTGATCTTGGAGCGGGCTTCCCGCTTAGATGCTTTCAGCGGTTATCTCTTCCGAACGTAGCCAACCAGCCGTGCCCCTGGCGGGACAACTGGCACACCAGAGGTTCGTCCGTCCCGGTCCTCTCGTACTAGGGACAGCCCTCCGCAAGTCTCCTGCGCCCGCAGCGGATAGGGACCGAACTGTCTCACGACGTTCTAAACCCAGCTCGCGTGCCGCTTTAATGGGCGAACAGCCCAACCCTTGGGACCTACTCCAGCCCCAGGATGCGACGAGCCGACATCGAGGTGCCAAACCATCCCGTCGATATGGACTCTTGGGGAAGATCAGCCTGTTATCCCCGGGGTACCTTTTATCCGTTGAGCGACCGCGCTTCCACGAGCCACGGCCGGATCACTAGTCCCGACTTTCGTCCCTGCTCGACATGTCTGTCTCGCAGTCAAGCTCCCTTGTGCACTTACACTCGACACCTGATTGCCAACCAGGCTGAGGGAACCTTTGGGCGCCTCCGTTACATTTTAGGAGGCAACCGCCCCAGTTAAACTACCCACCAGGCACTGTCCCTGGTCCGGATTCACGGACCGAGGTTAGACATCCAGTACGACCAGAGTGGTATTTCAACGACGACTCCACCGTCACTGGCGTGACAGCTTCACAGTCTCCCACCTATCCTACACAAGCCGAACCGAACACCAATACCAAGCTATAGTAAAGGTCCCGGGGTCTTTCCGTCCTGCTGCGGGTAACGAGCATCTTTACTCGTAGTGCAATTTCGCCGAGTCCGTGGTTGAGACAGTAGGAAAGTCGTTACGCCATTCGTGCAGGTCGGAACTTACCCGACAAGGAATTTCGCTACCTTAGGATGGTTATAGTTACCACCGCCGTTTACTGGCGCTTAAGTTCTCCGCTTCGCCTTGCGGCTGACAGGTCCCCTTAACGTTCCAGCACCGGGCAGGCGTCAGTCCGTATACATCGAATTACTTCTTCGCACGGACCTGTGTTTTTAGTAAACAGTCGCTTTCCCCTGGTCTCTGCGGCCATCACCGCTGCCCCCAGCATGTGGGTTCACGGATCCGGCCCCCCTTCTCCCGAAGTTACGGGGGCATTTTGCCGAGTTCCTTAACCACGGTTGTCTCGATCGCCTCGGTATTCTCTACCTGACCACCTGTGTCGGTTTGGGGTACGGGCGGCGCGCACGCTCGCTAGAGGCTTTTCTCGGCAGCATAGGATCATCCACTTCACCACAATCGGCTCCGCATCGGGTCTCAGACTGGTGCGGCCCGGATTTGCCTAGGCCGCGTCCTACACCCTTGCCCCGGGACTACCATCGCCCGGGCTGAACTACCTTCCTGCGTCACCCCATCGCTTGCCTACTACCAGCTCGGTTCCCAGCACGCCCCCCGACGGGCCCGAAGGCCCACAAGGGTTGGTGGTGGTTAGCATCACTGGCCTCGGCATGGGCGCTTGCGCACCGGTACGGGAATATCGACCCGTTGTCCATCGACTACGCCTGTCGGCCTCGCCTTAGGTCCCGACTCACCCAGGGCGGATTAGCCTGGCCCTGGAACCCTTGGTCATCCGGCGGAGGAGTTTCTCACTCCTCTTTCGCTACTCATGCCTGCATTCTCACTCGTGTCGCGTCCACGGCTCGGTCACCCGGCCGCTTCACCCGCGACACGACGCTCCCCTACCCACCCACACACCGGCACCGACCCTGCGAACAGGACCGGCGAGGTACACATGTGAGTGTCACGGCTTCGGCGGTGTGCTTGAGCCCCGCTACATTGTCGGCGCGGAATCACTTGACCAGTGAGCTATTACGCACTCTTTCAAGGGTGGCTGCTTCTAAGCCAACCTCCTGGTTGTCTCAGCAACTCCACATCCTTTCCCACTTAGCACACGCTTAGGGGCCTTAGCCGGTGATCTGGGCTGTTTCCCTCTCGACCACGGAGCTTATCCCCCGCGGTCTCACTGCCACGCTCTCACTTACCGGCATTCGGAGTTTGGCTGACGTCAGTAACCTGATAGGGCCCCTCGGCCATCCAGTGCTCTACCTCCGGCAAGAAACACGTGACGCTGCACCTAAATGCATTTCGGGGAGAACCAGCTATCACGGAGTTTGATTGGCCTTTCACCCCTACCCACAGGTCATCCCCCAACTTTTCAACGTTGGTGGGTTCGGGCCTCCACGCCGTCTTACCGGCGCTTCACCCTGCCCATGGGTAGATCACTCCGCTTCGGGTCTGCAGCACGCGACTCAAATCGCCCTATTCGGACTCGCTTTCGCTACGGCTCCCCCACACGGGTTAACCTCGCCACGCACCAGCAACTCGCAGGCTCATTCTTCAAAAGGCACGCCGTCACACACCACAAGGGTGAGCTCCGACGGCTTGTAGGCACACGGTTTCAGGTACTATTTCACTCCCCTCCCGGGGTACTTTTCACCATTCCCTCACGGTACTCGTCCGCTATCGGTCACCAGGAAGTATTTAGGCTTACCGGGTGGTCCCGGCAGATTCACACGAGATTTCTCGGGCCCCGTGCTACTCGGGAATACGTCCATGGAGTCGCCGCCGTGACACCTACGGGGGTCACACCCTCTACGCCACGCCACTCAAGCGTTTCGACTACGACAACGATTTCTCACTCCACCCCAGGCTGGCAGACCCAGAACAACGCATCCCACAACCCCGCCGACGCAACCCCTGCCAGGTTGACACGCCAACGGTTTAGCCTCATCCGCTTTCGCTCGCCACTACTCACGGAATCACAATTGTTTTCTCTTCCAGTGGGTACTGAGATGTTTCACTTCCCCACGTTCCCTCCACACGCCCTATACATTCAGACGGCGGTAACCACACATGACTGCGGCTAGGTTTCCCCATTCGGACATCCCCGGATCACAGCTCGGTTGCCAGCTCCCCAGGGCATAACGCAGGCTCCCACGTCCTTCATCGGCTCCTGATGCCAAGGCATCCACCGTGCGCCCTTACAAACTTGACCACAAACAACACAGATGCTCGCGTCCACTATGCAGATCTCAAACAACACACACGACCACCCCAAACCCACCACCCACCCGGACACCCACACCCCCAACACACGAGAGCATGACCACCAGACGGTTTGGTGCAGGACAGCCCCACAAGAACGCCGAACCCCAACCCCCCACACAACACAACAAGGGGGGCCGGAGGGGTTCGA
>CAWCXA010000012.1:442500-546119 GCA_963799425.1 uncultured Actinomycetota bacterium
CGGTGCAGGTGCGGAATGGCTCTGATTCCACGCGCTCTCTGCATCCAGCAGCCGCTCGAGCTCACCTCTGTCGAGGAAGATCCCTCGGCATTCCGTGCACTGGTCGACAACTACACCGCTGCGCTCGTAGTGCCGCATCTCGCCTTGGCACTTCGGGCAGGTGAGTGTCATGGGTGCTCCTTCGTGTCGGTGGACGGGTCTCGCATCATGGCAACGGACGCGACCCGCGGCAGGGTTCCGGACTTCTACGCGTCGTGCTCGAGCGCCCAGCCACGGATCGCGTCGATGCGTCGCCGCAGATCACCGGCCGACGCCTGCGCCGCTGGCGGGCCGCCGCAGTCGCGGATCAACTCGGCATGGATGGTGCCGTGTGGCCGCCCCGTACGGTGGTGCCAGGCGCCCACCAGTGCATTGAGCTCCCGGCGCAGCACCGCGAGATGCTCGTACGTGTCGCGCGGCGACGACTCGTCAGCAGGATGTGCACCGCGGCCTCGACCCGCCAGCTGGTCGGCCTGCCGGCGCTGCAGGAGCGCCGTGACCTGTGCGGGCTCGAGCAGCCCCGGAATGCCCAGGAACTCGGCCTCCTCGGCACTGCCCACGGCAGCACCAGCGCCAAACTCACCGCCGTCATAGAGCACCCGGTCGAACTCCGCGGCGCTGCCCAACGCTTCAAAGGCGGTCTGTCCGAGCTCGTCCGACGCCTGCTCCCCCGCCTGGGCCTGCGCGACGAGTGCATCCTCGGCGTTGAGATCGTCGCCGTGCAACGCCTTGGCGAGTACGTGGTCGCGCTCGGCCTCCAGCTGTGCCGCGTGACTCAACAGCAGAGGCACGCTCGGCAGGAACACCGATGCCGTCTCGCCGCGCCGGCGCACCCGCACGAACCGCCCGATCGCCTGCGCGAAGAACAACGGCGTCGAGGCCGACGTGGCATACACGCCCACCGACAGTCGCGGCACGTCGACGCCCTCGCTCACCATGCGCACGGCAACCATCCAGCGGCCGTCCGACTCCGCGAACTCCTGAATGCGTTTGGACGCCCGCGGGTCGTCCGACAGCACGACCGTGGCGGGCTCGCCGCTGACAGAACGCAGCAGCCGCGCATAGGCACGTGCGTGATCCTGGTCGGTGGCGATGACGAGCCCACCGGCATCGGGCACGTGCCGGCGCACCTCTGTCAGGCGGGTATCGGCCGCCCGCAGCACCGACGGGATCCACTCACCCTGCGGATCCAGCGCCGTGCGCCACGCCTGTGCGGTCAGGTCCTTGGTCAGTGGCTCCCCGAGCCGTGCCGTCACCTCGTCGCCGGCCCGGGTGCGCCACTGCATCTCGCCGCCGTACGCGAGGAAGATCACGGGCCGTACGACGCCGTCGCGCAGCGCGTCCGCGTACCCGTACATGTGGTCGGCGGCGCTACGGCCGACGCCGTCATCCCCGGGCCGGTACGTGACGAACGGAATGGGGTTGGTGTCCGAGCGGAACGGTGTCCCGGTCAGCGCGAGGCGCCGCGCCGCGGGGTCGAACGCCTCCTGCACCGCCTCACCCCACGACAGGGAGTCAGCGGCGTGATGGATCTCGTCGAGGATCACGAGGGTGCGGCGGTTCTCGCAGCGGGCGCGATGCAGCATCGGATGTGCGGCGACGCCGGCGTACGTCACCGCCACGCCTGTGTAGTCCTTGCTCGTACGGCCGCGCCGCCCGGAGAACAGCGGGTCGAGGGGGATACCGACCCGCTCAGCGGCCTGTGCCCACTGCCGCTTGAGGTGCTCGGTAGGCGTGACAACCGTCAACTGGGCGATCTGCCGCCGGGCGAGCAGCTCGCTTGCCACGCGCAAGGCGAACGTCGTCTTTCCGGCCCCGGGCGTCGCCACCGCCAGGTAGTCGCGCGGGTCGCGGGCGATGTAGTCATCGACCGCGGTCCGCTGCCAAGCGCGCAGCTTGTCGGCGGTCCCCCACGGTGCACGGTTCGGATAGGCGGGCGACAAGTGCCCGGCGGCAGAAGTGCTCACGGTTCCCTTCAGGGCCGGCGGCAGCAACGACCCGGCTGCAGGGCGCTTCGCCGCGCCAACCAGCCGGGCCGCTGGCAGCCTAGCGGGCTGCCTCACTTGGGGCTGGCATCTATCCTGGGTACGTGAGCACCCAGTTGAGCCCCGGCGCCGAGACGATCGAAGATCGTCGGACCCTCCCGTCCACCGGCGATGGCGACCATGAGCGCTTCTCGCACTTCGTGCCGAAGGACAAGCTCATGGAGGCGATGGTCAACGGCACGCCCGTGGTCGCCCTGTGCGGCAAGGTCTGGGTGCCCAGTCGCGACCCGCAGCGGTTCCCGGTGTGCCCACAATGCAAGGAGCTGTTCGACAAGTTCCCGCAGGGTGGCGGCGACGACGACAAGGGCGGAGACGACTGAGGCGACAGCTTCTGTCGACGCTAGCGGTCAGTTGAGGCTGGGGTCGGGCGGGAACGTCGCAACCATCGCGAGCGCTCCGGGCTGTCGGCGCAGCACGGCCCGCCACAGGTCGTCCGGATCCTCGGTGAAGGGATCACCCGGCTCGGCGTCGACGACGTACCACGCGCCTTCGGTGATCTCGTCCTCGAGCTGACCGTCCGACCAGCCCGCGTAGCCCGCGAATATCCGCATTGCGCTGAGCCCACCGGTGAGCACCTCCGGCGGCGTGTCGAGATCGACCAACCCCAGACCGTCGGACACCCGGCGCACGCCGATGGGGTCTGCTCCATCGGAGACGGCCACCAGCCCCAACGCCGAATCCAGCGACACCGGGCCACCCTGGAAGACGACGTCGGGCGCGGAAACCATCGGCTCCCAGTCGGGCAGCACATCGGTGACCGGGACAGTGGTGGGCCGATTAACCACGACACCGAGAGCACCGTCGTCACCGTGCTCGAGCAGCAGCACCACTGCGCGGGCAAAGTTCGGATCGACCAGCGCCGGTGTGGCCACCAGGAGCCGGCCGGTGAAGCCCAGCGCGTCGGTCACCTTGCCATGATCTCGCGAGCGCGGGGCCAAGGAAGCAGGACGCCGACGCCGATGCCGATGACGTCGGCCACAACGTCCCACGGGTCGCCGGAACGCTCGTCGAGCAGCGTCGCCTGGACCACCTCGCTGAGCAACGCGTGCGCCACGAGGACGACGACCAGGGGGACCACTGGCAGCCCCACGCGGCGTCCTGCCCATGCCACGAGCGCGAAGATCGCGAAGTGGACGAGCTTGTCGGCGTTCGCCGCCGATGGGCCGGCGGTGCTTGGTGCGTACAGCACGACAAGCTGCAGCAGGACGGCGACGGCGAACACCGCCCAGTCGCGCCTGGCCGCCGTCACGAGGTGGCGGCAGTCGCCGCGGCGTGCGCCTCGGCCGCCTTCCGTACGGCGTCGGCCACCGTCTCGGCCACGTGCGGGTGGAAAACGCTGGGCACGATGTAGGCGGCGTCGAGCTCGTCGTCGGACACCGTGTGCGCGAGCGCCTCGGCCGCCGCGATGAGCATGGGTGTCGTCACGGCGCGGCTTTGCGCGTCGAGCAGCCCGCGGAACACCCCGGGAAATGCCAGCACGTTGTTGATCTGGTTGGGGTAGTCGCTGCGGCCGGTCGCGACGACCATGGCGTGCTCCGACGCAGCCACCGGGTCGACCTCGGGGTCTGGGTTGGCGAGCGCGAACACGATCGACCGGTCGGCCATCGTGGCGATGTCCTGGGCCGTGAGCAGGTTGGACGCGGCAACGCCGATGAACAGGTCGGCCCCAGCGAGAACCTGCCGCAGCGAGCCCTGGGCCTGGCGCGGGTTGGTGTAGTCGCGGATCCAAGCGTCGCGCCCGGCGATGTCCTCGCGACTGCGATGGATCGCGCCGACGCGGTCGACGAGGACGAGGTCCTGCGCGCCCGCGGCGGCCAGCAGCTGCGCGATCGCGCGGCCCGCGGCGCCGGCGCCAGCCATGACGATCTTGAGGTTGGGCAGCTGCTTGCCGACCACCTTGAGCGCGTTGATGAGCGCACCGAGCACGACTATCGCAGTGCCGTGCTGGTCATCGTGGAACACGGGGATGTCGAGCATCTCCCGCAGCCTTTCCTCGATGTCGAAGCATCGCGGCGCCGAGATGTCCTCGAGGTTGATGCCGGCAAAGACCGGGGCGATCAGCTGCACCGTGCGCACGATCTCGTCGGCGTCCTGCGTGTCGAGACAGATCGGGAAGGCGTCAATCCCGGCGAACCGCTTGAAGAGGGCAGCCTTGCCCTCCATCACCGGCAGTGCGGGCTTGGGACCGAGGTTGCCGAGCCCTAGCACCGCCGAGCCGTCGGTGACCACGGCGACGGTGTTGCGCTTGATGGTGAGGCGGCGGGCGTCATCGGGGTTGGCGGCGATTGCCTGGCAGATGCGGGCTACGCCCGGCGTGTAGGCCATGGACAGGTCGTCGCGGTTGCGGATCGGAACCTTGGACACGACCTCGATCTTGCCGCCGAGGTGCAGGAGGAACGTCCTGTCACTGACCTTGCCGATGGTGACGCCGGGGAGCTCGCGCAACGCCTCGACGAGCTCGTCGGCGTGCGCGGTCGAAGTGGCGGCGCAGGTCACGTCGACCTGCAGGCGCCCCTGCCGTGAGCGGGTGACGTCGAGGCCGGTGACGAGTCCACCGGCCTTCTCCACGGCTGCGGTAAGTCCGCTGACGGCGCTGCCGCCGGCAGGCACTTCGAGCCGCACGGTGATCGAGTACGAGACGCTCGGACTACCTGCCACCACAACTCCCTAGTCCCGCAGGCGCGGAGACTCGCGCCCTTGGCATCCTGTCACCCGGGCGGCGCGTTCAGGATGGCGGGTGCACGCGGCCCGGCAATCTCGCGCCACCGCGACTGGCTGATCGAGTACGGTTGATGCATGAGCTCGTACGCGCGGCGATTTCTGCGCCCCCGGCCGGCAGCTGCCGACCGGTGGGTGTGATCGCGCTGCGTCGCGCGGGCCTGCCGGGAGCCTGAGCAGAACCGGTCGGGGGTGACTTCCCCCATCCGGTTCGTTGCTTGAAGGGCTCCCATTCTCATGTCTGCCACACTCACTCCGGCCGCACTGGCCGATGCGCTCGCTGTGCCCGACCTCACTCGTGTCGAGCCTGGTGGTCCACCGCACGCGTTGCCGCTGCTCGTCGCCGAGGCCGTCACAGCCCTCACTGTCGCGTGGGGCGTGACCGCTCGAGTGCTGCACCTGTCGCCCATCGTCTCCGTGGACGACAACTACGACCGCCTCGGGTACGAGTCGGCAGCGGTGACGCGGGACGCCCGCTACACCCGCTACGTGAGCGAATCATGCCTCTTGCGCAGCCACACAAGCGCCGGGATCCCGTACGCGCTGCGCACGCTCGCCACCGAGGCCGCGGCACCGGCGGACCTGCTGCTCGCGCTGCCCGGTGTCGTCTACCGGCGCGACTCGATCGACCGGCTGCACTCCGGCACGCCCCACCAGCTCGACCTCTGGCGGGTGAGCCGATCGCGTCGGCTCGACGAGCACTACCTCGAGGACATGCTCGCCCGGCTCGTGCAGGCGTTGCTCCCCGGCCGCCAGTGGCGGACGACTCCTGCCGTGCACCCGTACACCACCGACGGCCGCCAGGTCGACGTGCTCGTCGACGGCGAGTGGATCGAGATCGCCGAGTGCGGGCTGGCCGCATCGCACGTGCTGCGCGGAGCCGGGTTGCGTGGCTGGACTGGTCTGGCGCTCGGGCTGGGGCTGGACCGGGTCCTCATGCTGCGCAAAGGGCTGCCGGACATCCGACTGATCCGCTCGATCGATCCGCGGGTGAGCAACCAGCTGTCTGACCTGACGCCTTACCTGCCGGTGTCCAACCGCCCGCCCGTGCGCCGCGACCTGTCGATTGCTCTCCAGCCGCCGGTGGAAGAGGAGCTGCTTGGCGACCGCGTGCGAGACGCGCTGGGAGCGGATGCGGCCGCCGTCGAGACCGTCGAGCTGCTGGCGCAGACACCGTACGACGAGGTGCCGCAAGTCGCCCGCGACCGCATCGGCTTGGGGCCCGCCCAGGTCAACGCACTCGTGCGCATCGTGCTGCGGCCGGTCGACCGTACGCTGACGGACGCGGAGGCCAACTCCCTGCGCGACCGGGTCTATGCGGCGCTGCACGGGGGCGCCGTAGCCCAGTGGGCGCTCACCGGATGACCGTCAGTCGGACTCGTGACCCGGCTCGGACATCCAGCACGTCGGCGGCACGGCCAATGTTGACGGCGAGGCTGCCGTAGCCAGCCGAGTCGACGAGCAGCACGAGCTCACCCGGGTGCACGTCGCCGAAAGCACTGCCCACCGCTGCCGCGAGCTCACGATCGTCGATCGTCACCGCGACCCGGCTCGCGCTTGCCAGGCTTGCGGCGGCGAGGTCGTCGCCTGACGCGGCCAGCTGCACGTTGCCGAAGTGGTCGATGGTGCGGACGTCTGCGACGAGCTCGCCATCGGACACCTCGACCGTCGGTGTCGACAGCCGGACGAGGGAGAGCGGGTCGAGGAGGGGCCCGAGCTCGTCCAGCGGCACCCCGCGCGCGAGATGCGCCGCTGCGGGCGCGAACACATCGCGACCGTCGAACGTGTGAGCGCCGGTGACGAGCCGGAACTGCGGTGCGGTGAGCTCGACCGCACGCGTCACCCCGCCCAGCGCATCGGCGGCCCACAGCAACAACCCGTTGTCGGGGCCGACCAAGAGGCCGTCGCGGGCTTCGACCGCGAGTTGTCGGCGGTTGGTGCCGACGCCCGGGTCAACGACCGCGACGTGCACAGCACGGGGCAGGTAGCCGACAGTCTGCGCAAGCACGGCAGCGCCGTGTCGGACGTCGTGCGCCGGGATCTCGTGCGAGATGTCGATGACCCGTACCTGCGGCGCGATCCGCGCGATCACTCCGTGACAGGCGGCAACGAACCCGTCTCGCTGCCCGTAGTCGGTCGTCAGCGACACCCAGGCAGGCGACCCGGTCGCGGGCCCGCCCTTTGTCACGCTCGCCGCCACACCAACGAACGGTGCGTCGGCTCGCCGCTCCACTAGCCCCGGGCGTGTCCTGCCGCTGGGGATGGCTGCCACCGGTCGCGCAACCGCTCGAGCGCGTTGCGCTGACCCGCGGTCAGCCGGACCGTCGCGCCGTTGCCACCGAGGATGGCGCGGCGCAGCGCCTCGGCCCGATGCTCAGGCGTCACGATGACTTCGATCCTCATGCCATCCATTGTGCTCCTTTCAGGCAAGCTCGGACGGGGCGGTCGGTCCGGTGGATGGGAACGCAGCCGTGCCGCGGCCGCGCTCGCCGAGCAGGTCGACGAGCAGGCGCGCATAGGTGCGGGCGGCTGTCTCGACTGCTGCCGCGAGCGACTCCATGCGGTCCTGGGCGAGGTCGAGGTCACCGGATTGCGGGGTCGGCAACTGGGGGTCGAGCACCACCGCGAGCGCGCCGACCACGCGACCGTCGTCATCGGTGGCGAGGCAGCCCGCCACCCACGCCTCGTCGTCGATGTCGACGGCAACTGCCTCGCCAGGCCCACGCAGGAGCCGCACGGCCCGCTCAGTGAAGCGTGTCCGGACCCCGAACCAGTCATGAGTCACGACCCATCCATGCTCCGGATCCTCGGAGAGGCCAAGCACCTGAACAGGCCCGCACCACGCCGGAAAGAAACCGGCCAGCCCCAGCATGCCCGCGTGCAGCGCGGCCAATGCGTAGCCACCCGGGCCGGTGCGCGACACCTCCGTCGGGCCCCCCGCGCGAGCTGCCTGGACGGCTGCAGCCGTCTCGGCCTGGCGCTCGACGTGGACGTGCACATGCGACTCGACCTCGGCCACCGACTCTGCGTCTGAGTGAGAGGTGGCGATGCTCGCGACCTGCATCTCGGCCACCTGCCGTTGCGTCACCGCCAGCGCAGCCCGTGCCTCCTCGACATCGCGTCGCAGGCCGAGGACGCCGGCGATCTGCACCTCCGCCAAGTCGGGCACGAGCAGCAGGCCGATCAGCAAGAGCCCCAGCAGAACAACGGGGGACGCCACACTGATCGGCTCGCAGATCGTCACGACCTGCGACCCGGCCACAGCCTCCCGGCAGACCTCCGGCGGACCGACCAGCCAGGCGATCACAGCGCCCGCGAGCAGCAGCCCGACGAGCGTCCACCGCAGAGCTCGCCACCGACCGAGTCGGACCACAACCATGAGGGGACCGTAACCAACACCCCGGACACAACGGGCGGTACGGCCGGCAAGTTTGGGCGCGTGTCGGTTCCTACCGTCCGCTGCGCACGAGACTGGGGCCCCACCAGACGCACGCGCGCCGCGGTCGTGTTGGCGGTGGCTCTGCCAGGCATTCGCACCGTCACTCTGGAATGGCAGGCATCTGGTTCAGATCCGCTCGCTCCTCGCCAACCCTGTTGCGCCAGGACTGGCGCTGCTGCACTTGTAGGGGCGGTCGGTGCTGCGTACGTTGATCGCGTCATGAGGGTGGTGCCGGAGCTGCCAGGGGTGGGCGTCATGAGCGAGTACGGGGAGCAAGTCGCGCTACTCGAGCGAGAACTGAATGGGGTGGAGAGCGTCTTCAAGGGCCTGGCCCCCGAGCAGTGGCGGATGCCGACCCACCTTCGCCCGCTGGACGAGAGCCTGCCGCACTGGACGGTTTTCGAGTTGGCCGGCCATTTCGACGTCTCGATCGGCCTGACGCGGATGCTCATCGCCAACCAGGACCTGGCCGGCCAACCCGGACGCGATCGCACCAGTTTCTTCATCTTCGCTCGGTCCGAAGTGGCGCCGACCGTCTACGACTACGCGTACGCAATGGTGGACGGGAAGACGCCGGAGCAGATGCCCGACGTCCTGCACGAGACGTTCAGCCGCACCGTCGAGGAGTCACGGGCCACTCCGCCGGACACCGTTGGTTCCGGCTACTACGCACTGATGCGGCTCGATGAGTTCGTCCCGAGCCGGGTAGTTGAGGCGGTGGTCCATGGGATGGACCTGACCGACGCGCTGGGCCAACCGAGCATCGCGACCCCCGAAGGCATGGCGCTTACTGCCGGGATCCTGGACGAGCTTCTGGCGCGGCGAACCGTGGCCGGGCGGCCTGCCGACCTCACGGACGACATCGCCTGGGTCCGTGCAGCATCCGGTCGGTCCCCGCACAGCGACCCGCGGCTGCCTCTGATCGGCTGAAACCAGCGCCTGCCCCAGAGCGCGGCCCGCTAGTTTGATCGCGTGTCGGATGAGCGCGTGATCGGCTGGGGCATTCTCGGCGCCAGCAACATCAGCAACAGCTTCGCGTCAGACCTGCCTCTGTCCCGCGGCTCGCGACTTGTGGCGATCGGTGCGCGCGACCTTTCACGCGCGGAGGCGTTCGGCATGAAAGTCGGCGCCGAGCGTGCGTACGGATCATACGAACAGCTCGTCACCGATCCCGATGTCGACGTCGTCTACATCGGCACGACGCACGACTCGCACGCCGCTCTCACCAGACTGGCACTCGAAGCCGGCAAGTCGGTTCTCTGCGAGAAGCCGTTCACCGTGTCCGCAGCGGAGGCGGAGCCGTTGGTCGAGCTCGCCCGCGACCACGGACTCTTCCTCATGGAAGCGATGTGGACGCGGTTCATTCCGGCCATCCGCCGTGTCGTCGAGCTCGTCGCGGAGGGGGCGGTCGGCGAGGTCAAGCACGTGCACGCAACGTTCGGCAACCACGTTCCGTACGACATCACAAGCCGACTCTTCGACCCCGCGCGTGCCGGTGGCGCGCTGCTCGATCTGGGTGTCTATCCGTTGACGTTCGCCCGGCTGATCCTGGGCGCACCTGATCATGTCTACGCAGCGGCGCGCCTTTACAACGGCGCCGACCTCTCGACGCACCTCCTGCTCACGCACCCCGGAGGCGCCGCCGCGTCGCTCGGCTGCTCCATGGAGGTCGACCTCTCGACGGAGGGCTCCATCTTTGGCACCGAGCGGCACCATCGTCGTACCGCAGTCGCTGCCGCACCCCGAGATGTTCCGCGTTGTCCGCAAGGGGGGCGGAGCGGATGAGATCACGGTTCCGCGCACCGGCGTCGGCTACACGCATGAGATCGATGAGGTCAACCGCTGCCTGCACCTGGGACTCACCGAAAGCCCGCTGATGCCGCTCGATGACACTCTCGACATGATGCGGCTGCTCGATGGCGTCCGTGCTCAGATCGGGTTGCGCTACCCGTTCGAGTGAAGCTCAAGCCGCGATGATGTCCAGATAGTCAGGATGGCGTTCGACGTACGCGCGAACGAACGGGCACACCGGGATCACCTGCATCCCTTCGGAGCGAGCCCAGTCGAGTCCGGTCTTCACGAGCAGCCCGCCGATACCGCGGCCCTCGAAGGCGGGCTCGACGTTGGTGCTGATGAACGCGACATGTTCCCCCTTGCGCCGCCAGCGCAGCACGCCGACCTTCTTGTCGCCGACATAGGCCTCGAACCGCCACCTGTCGGGGTTGGCGCGGATCTCCACGTCCTGACCCATACCCTCGCTCACGCCCGCGATAACCCCGCGCAGGCCGGGTTGCTTCCAGCCGCCGGCGCTCAGATGGCGAGACGGTCTGTGCGGTCGCGGCCTGGATGTCGCACCCTCGCCCTATGGCAGGCATCCTCGGCTTCCCCAACCCGGTCAACGAGAAGGCGGCGCGCACGGTCGCGGCGCTTGTCGCGTTGTCCTGTCTGCTCGCGCTGGTCACCGGCTGGCACTGGCTGCTGGTACCGATTGCGTACGGCTTCTGGGCGCGCGTGGCGACCGGGCCGCGGCTCAGCCCGTACGGCCTGCTCGCCACCCGGGTCGTGGCACCGCGGCTCGGCGCCGCCAAGCTCGTTCCCGGCCCGCCGAAGCGATTCGCTCAGACGATCGGCGCCGTCGTCACGACCACCGCGGCGGTCAGCAGCCTCGTCCTCGGCTGGACCACGTTCGCCAGTGCCCTGCTCGTGATGATGGTCGTCTTCGCGACCCTGGAGTCGGCGCTGGGCTTTTGCGTCGGCTGCCGGATATTCGCCGGCCTCATGCGGGTGGGCGTGATCCCGCAGTCAGTCTGCGTCGCGTGCAACGACATCACCCTGCGCGGTGCGGGCCAACTGGCGACGCAGGCGGTCAGCCCCCGCTGATCGGCTCGGTGACCATCGGGTCCTCAGTGGCCGGGTCGCCGTCGACGGCCGCCGCCAGCTGCGGCACGAGGCCTTCGAGCAGCATCGGCAGGCTCAGCACCGGAAGAAGGACGTGGCGCCGTAATAGGCCTTCTCCTGGTCGCCGGCCACGAAGATGTCGCGGTCCTGCGTGCTCACGTTGAGCGAGGTGTAGAGCGGGTTGGACTCGATCTTCTGGCTGTCGACGTCGTGGTTGTCGAGTAGCCAGACCAGGGCGTCGACGTCAAGCAGGTCCGTGCGCTCCTGGCTCAGATTGGCACCGAACTCCTGGCTGGTCACCGCGTCGAGCTCCTTCGGCATCACGAAACCCAGCGACTGCAGCAGCAGCCCGCGCGGGTCCTCCGCGCCATAGACATAGAAGCCTTCGTAGGGCGTCGCGACGAGGCCGGACTTGCCCTCGAACTGCGGGTTGTCGGCAGCGGCCTGCTCGATGAGCCCCTCGACGTCCTCGACGAGCTTGTCGGCCTCACCGGGCTTGCCGACCGCCTGGCCCACCGTCGTGGTGACCTGCTGCCACGACGCGGCCCAGTCGATCGTGCTGCCCTTGGGTTGAGCGATTGTGGGGGCGATCTTGCTCAGCGTGTCGTAGTCCTCCTGCGTCAACGCGGAGTACATACCGATGATCAAGTCGGGCTGGAGGCCGGCGATCTGCTCGAACTCGAGGCCGTCAGTGAATGACAGCACGGTGGGTACGGGTGCCTCACCCAGCTCGTCCTGGGCCCACGGCCAGATCGCTCCCGGGTATTCGCCGAACCACTCCGTCGTCGCGACCGTGCCGGCGCACCGCGCCCGACGCCGCGGGACCGTGACCTCGCCTAGTGGGCTCAGCCCAGACCGGTCACCGCGAACCACGTCGTTGGCGACGGCCCTACGAAGATGATGGGTGCCACACAAGGACTGGGCAGGGTGACCCGGTCCCTGATCCTGGAGTCCCCGTCAGGTGTCGCGAGGAACGGCTTGGTCGCCACGTTCACCGTGGCCACTCCGCTATCCGTCGCACTAAGACAACTGACGATCACCTGGAATGCCGGTGCGGGGTTGGTTCCGCGCAGCGCCTCGGGGACGGGGGCCGCATCCAGCAGCACCAGGCCCTCCACGCGGACGTCCACCTTGCCGTTGCTCCGCAGATCGCCCTTCGCTTCGTCAATCTGCCACGGGAGTCCGGCGCCGTTGATGCCCCTAGGGTCGGCCGCGCCGACAAAAGGCCCGGCCACGGCCACCATGGTGTCGAACTCGAGGACTTTGCCACCCGAGGAATGGCCACGACCCGTGTCTGCCGAGCTCGTCACAGCCGACGCCATCAAGGAGACAGTGACGACGGATCCGAACAACACTGCGGTCAGCTTCTTCACTGCGCACCTCCGTGAGAGCAGGAGCCCCCGTCGGAGGTACTACGGAACCCGCTGCCAGAGAGTTCAAGATCACTCGGGTCGGAGTCATCGCCGGCCCCAAGACAGCAGTGAGCGCCCGGACCACCAAGGGTCCGGGCGCTCAGCCAGGTTCGTACGGTGGAGGTGCCGGGAATCGAACCCGGGTCCATCGGCATCTCGCCAGGGCTTCTCCGAGCGCAGCTTGCTGTGCTTTTCTCAGCCCCAGCGATCACGCAAGCAAGTCGCTGACGGGCTCAGTCACTGTTTAGTGTCCGTGCGATCCCCGTGACCGGGACCGAACGTACAGCTCTCTAGATGATGCCGAGTCCGGTTCGAGAGCACTCCCGGGTCGACACAGTTCGGGCCTCGCTCAGGCGGCGAGGGCGAACTGGGACTGCGTCTTGTTGGCAGTTATTGGTTTGCCACGATGGTTTACGAGGTCACGCAGCATCCTCGGCTCGCTTCACCTGGTTCAACGTCCGACGTCGAAACCTGTCACCCCCTCTGAAATTGTCAAACGACCTCGGCGGACCGAAGCCCTCCAAGGTTACCCGGATCAACCCTTGGCATGCACCGGACATTCCAACAGGCTTCCCTCGGTGCTACTCCTGAGTAACACTGGTGAGTAGCAAGCCACACCGGCACCTCGGGGGTCGACGATGACCAGCCAGCCGCACGTCAGCGAACGCGAAGCCCGCGCCGTGGCCGAGGCCGCCCGCGAGAAGGACTGGCTAGCGCCGTCGTTCGCCAAGGAGCTCTACCTCGGGCGGTTCCGCCTCGACTTGATCCATCCAGCTCCGCCGGCGGACCCCGAACAGACTGTGGCCGAGGAAGCGTTCCTCGCCAGGCTCGAGGAGTTCTGCCGTACCGAGGGCGACAGCGCCGTCATCGAGCGGGAGTCACTCATTCCCGACGAGTTGATCAAGGGATTGGCCGCGCTCGGGGTGTTC
Organism: uncultured Actinomycetota bacterium; assembly: GCA_963799425.1. Taxonomy (GTDB): domain Bacteria; phylum Actinomycetota; class Actinomycetes; order Jiangellales; family Jiangellaceae; genus CAVWSM01. Next base: position 455,981 of record CAWCXA010000012.1, read on the forward strand.
GGCATGAAGATCCCGACGGAGTACGGCGGGCTCGGTCTGTCACAGTCGACGTACGCCCGCGCGCTCGGGCTCGTCGGTTCGATCCATGCGAGCATCGGCGCGCTCGTCTCGGCCCACCAGTCGATCGGCGTGCCCGAGCCGGTCAAGCTGTTCGGTTCGGCGCAGCAGAAGCAGGCTTACCTTCCCCGCTGCGCGCGCGGCGCGATCAGCGCGTTCCTCTTGACGGAGCCCGATGTCGGCTCCGACCCAGCACGGCTGCACACCACAGCGACGCCGGTCGACGGCGGTCGCGCGTACGAGCTCAGCGGCACCAAGCTCTGGACCACCAACGGGGTGATCGCCGAGCTGCTCGTCGTCATGGCGCGGGTGCCCAAGTCCGACAGCAGCAAGGGCGGGATCAGCGCGTTCGTCGTCGAAGCCGACTCGCCCGGCATCGCGGTGACGCACCGCAACGCGTTCATGGGCCTCCGAGGGATCGAGAACGGCGTGACGAGGTTCGACCGCGTCCGCGTCCCCGCCGAGAACCTCATCGGGCGCGAGGGCCAGGGCCTCAAGATCGCGCTGACCACTCTCAACGCCGGGCGCCTGTCGATCCCGGCACTGTGCCTATCGGCCTCCAAGTGGTCGGTCAAGATTGCCCGTGAGTGGTCGGCGGCGCGGGTCCAGTGGGGCCGCCCGGTTGGCGAGCACGCCGCCATCGCGCACAAGATCGCCTTCATGGCCGCGACGACGTACGGCATGGAGGCCGCGCTCGAGGTGGCCGCGCGCCTCGCGGACCAAGGCGACCACGACATCCGCATCGAGGCTGCGATCGCCAAGCTGTGGGGCAGCGAGATGGCATACAAGATCGCCGACGAACTGCTTCAGGTGCGGGGTGGCAGGGGCTACGAGACGGCCGACTCGCTGCGTGCGCGGGGGGAGCGCGCCGTGCCCACCGAGCAGGTCTTGCGCGACCTACGCATCAACCGGATCTTCGAAGGCTCGACCGAGATCATGCACCTGCTGATCGCGCGCGAAGCCGTCGACGCGCACCTGCAGGCCGCCGGCGACGTGATCGACCCCGACGTTGCGCTGGCCGGGAAGGCGAAAGCCGCTGCGCGCGCCGGCGGGTTCTATGCGCGCTGGTTGCCGACGCTTGCCAAGGGTCCAGGGCGTGAGGTGAAGCAGTCCTACGAGGAATTCGGTGAGCTGGCCACGCACCTGCGGTTTGTGGAGCGGTCCTCGCGCAAGCTGGCCCGGCAGACGTTCTATGGCATGGCGCGCTGGCAGGGCGGGCTGGAGCGGCGACAGGGCTTCCTCGCGCGGATCGTCGACATCGGGGCCGAGCTGTTCGTGATGGCTGCGTCGTGTGTGCGGGCGCGCGGGCTCGCGCTGGAAGGCTCGCCCGACGCGGCGTCTGCGCAGGCCTTGGCGGCCGCCTTCTGCGCCCAGTCGCGCGGTCGCGTCGAGCAGCTCTTCGAGTCGCTGTGGCGCAACACCGACGACGTCGACGTGCGGCTTGCGCACTCAGTGCTGGCCGGGGAGCACACCTGGCTCGAGGGAGGCGTCATCGATCCGAGCGAGGGCACCGGGCCGTGGATCTCCGAGCCGGACGCCGCTGAGGCGGACCGGCCGTCGGTGGCGCGCCGGATCCTCTGAGTCGGCGGGCCCTCCCAGCCAGGCGAGGGGGCAGGCGATGTGGGGCGGAGATCGTCGCCATCGCGACGCTGGGGCGCCCCAGCGAGCCTGCGGCGGTGCGGTGCCCGGGCGGCGGCTAGTGGCGGCCGCGCGAGCGGATCGCCCGGTCGGCCTCACGCTTGGCCTGTCGCTCGGCGAGCGACTGCCGCTTGTCGTAGGTCTTCTTGCCGCGGGCGAGCCCGATCTCGACCTTGGCGTAGCCGTCCTTGAAGTACAGCGCCAGCGGCACGATGGTGAGCCCGCGTTCGCGAGTCTTGCTGTCGAGCTTGGCGATCTCGTCGCGGTGCAGGAGCAGCTTGCGGGTGCGGCGCGGCTCATGATTGGTCCACGTGCCCGATTCGTACGTGGGGATGTGCACGTTGTGCAGGTAGATCTCGTGGCCGCTCACCTGCGCGAACCCGTCGAGCAGGGAGGCCCGGCCGGCGCGCAGCGACTTCACCTCGGTGCCGGTCAGGACGATGCCGGCTTCGTAGGTGTCTTCGATGTGATAGTCGTGCCGCGCCTTGCGGTTGGACGCGACGACCTTGAGACCGCTTTCCCGAGCCATGCGTCAAGGATGGCACGCGTGATCGCCCGCCCCGAAGCCGATTGAATCGCGACGATCGCACTGTCGCATGATCCACACTGGGGCGTTGACTCAGAACCAGGCCATCGGGTTGGTGTGGCTGCCGTTGACGTAGACCTCGAAGTGCAGGTGGCAGCCGGTCGACGCGCCTGTCGTGCCGCCGTAGCCGATGACCTGACCCCTGCCCACATGCTGTCCTGCTCCTGCGGCGAAGCCGCTCAGGTGACTGTAGGAGGTCATCATGGACCGGCCGGCAAGCACTCCGTGGTCGACCATGACCTGGTTGCCATAGCCGCCACGGCGCTGCGCCCAGACGACCTCACCGGCGGCGGCCGCGAGGATCGGAGTGCCGCAGCGGGCGCGGAAGTCGGTGCCCGTGTGCATGCGCCGCACGCCCGAGATCGGGTGCACGCGCCAGCCGTAGCCCGAGGTGATGGTTACGCTGTTGACGGGGTAGGACAGGACCCCGCCGGACACCGTGGCGCCGCCGCCAGCCGCCACCGCCGCCGCCGCCGCCCGATCCGCCGGCAGCGGCCGCTGCCGCCGCCCGTCGCGCTGCCTCCTCCTGCGCACGACGGGCTCGCTCGGCGATCTCGGCCTCGATGCGCTGGCGCTCGCCCTCGAGTGCGGCCTCCTCGGCCTGGTCCTGGGCTACCGCCGCCTGTGCGGCCGACTGAGCGGCCGAGCGCTGCGCGATCAGTGCTTGGACTGCTGCCGCCGCGTCGGCTGCGGCCTTCTCCTGCGCCGTCGCAGCAGCCTCGGCCTCGCGCGCCTGCCGCTCCAGCTCCTGGGTGCGGGCCAGCTGCTCGGCGGCCAGCTTGCGCAGCCGCTCGGCCTCCTTGCGCAGCGTATCCAGGCGTACGCGCTCGTTGGCCAGGGCGGCGCGCTCATCCTGCAGTCCGTCGATGATCTCGTTCTGCGACGTGATCGCGGTCTGCGCATAGGTGATGCGCTCATTGAAGTCGTTGAGCGTGTCGGCCTGCAGCACCGAGACAAAGGTCTCCAGCTGACCCATGGCACCGCGTTGGTATGCACGCGCGGCAAGCCGGCCCATCTGGGTGCGTTGGTCGTCGATGCGGGCGGTCATCTCCGCGACGCGCGCCTCCGCCTTGCGGACTTCTCCCTCGGCGGCTGCCAGCTTTTCGGCCGCGGCCTTGTCGGCGGCACGGGCGGCGACGAGCTGCGCCTGGACGACGACGAGATGATCTCGTGCAGCGGCGAGCTGTTGCTGGGCCGCCGCGAGGGCCGCCTGCGCGGCCGGCAGCTGGGCCTCAGAATCAAGGTAGGCCTGGGTTGCCTGAGCCAGGGCGGCATTGGACTCGGCCAGCTCGTGACGCTTCTGCTGCAGCTGCTGGTCGACGGCGCGCCTGCGCTCCTCGGGCTGCGCGGCGTTGCTTGGGGGCGCCGCGCCAAGGAACGCGATCACCGCAGCCATGAGGACGGCGGCCGCGCCTCGTGCGCGCAAACCTCGACGCTCAGCCGTCCCTCTGGTCACAGGTGTCACCTCCGTCACACAGGCGCCGTCAGCGACCGTACACCCCATGTCGGGAGATGGCACCCCCAACGGGGTGTCACGCTCCGTAGCGCTAGACCCGAAGGTAGCGACGCAGCGTGATGAATCCGGTGACGGCGGCCATCGCCACTCCGGTGATGAGCAGGATCGGCATGATCGCGAACACGTCGGACCAGCCGACCCAGGACGTGAACGACAGGGCCGGTGCGGCGACGCGTTGGATCGCCGTGGCCTCGACGACCGCGAGGAAGCCGCACGCGACCGCGCCACCGATCAGACCCGCGATTGCGGCTTCGATGACGAACGGAAGTTGGATGTAGAAGTTGGACGCGCCGACAAGACGCATGATGCCGGTTTCTCGGCGTCGGCTGAACGCCGCGACCCGGACCGTGTTGGCGATGAGGAGCAGCGCCGCCAGGACCGCCAGACCCGCGAGCGCGAGTGCTCCGAACTGGATGTGGTTGAGCATCCGGAAGAAGTTGCTGAGTATCTGGCGCAGGTCCACCACCTGGTTGACGCCCGGGAGTCCGGCGACCGCGGAGACCACGCCTTCATAGCGCTCGGGGTTCTGCAGCTTGACGCGGAAGGACTCCTGTAGCTGGTCAGCCGTGATGCTCTCGGCGATCGAGTCCTGGAAGCGATCCTGGAACCGCTCGTAGGCCTGGTCCTGCGACTCGTGCTGGACGCTCTCGACCTCCGGGTGCTCCTCGAGCGTCCGCATGATCGCGGCCTTCTGTTCGTCGTTGACCTGGCCGGTCGCGCACTGCTCGCCGGTGTCGTAGGCGTTGCACATGAAGACCGAGATCTCCACGCGGTCGTACCAGTAGTCCTTCATCGTGGTCGCCTGTGCACGCATGAGCAGGGCAAGGCCGAGAAGGAACAGCGAAATCGTGACAGTGACGACCACGGCAATGGTCATCGTCAGGTTGCGGCGAAGACCGGTGCCGATCTCCTGGAACACGTACTGGAATCGCATCGAAGAAGGTCCGAACGTCGGGGACGGTGTCCGTAGGGCAGGGTGTCAGCGGGCGTAGCCGTAGACGCCCCGGGACTGGTCACGGACCAGCCGGCCGGTGTCGAGCTCCAGGACGCGCTTGCGCATCTGGTCGACGATCGACTGATCGTGGGTCGCCATGACGACAGTGGTGCCAGTGCGGTTGATGCGGTCGAGCAGCTTCATGATGCCGACCGAGGTCTGGGGGTCGAGGTTTCCCGTCGGCTCGTCGGCGAGGAGGATGAGCGGGCGGTTGACGAAGGCCCGCGCGATCGCGACCCGCTGCTGCTCACCACCGGAGAGCTGGTCGGGGTAGCGGTCTTCCTTGCCCTGCAGGCCGACGAGCTCGAGCACGGCAGGGACGTCGCGGCGGATCTGCGAGCGTCCCTTGCCGATCACTTGCAGCGCGAACGCAACGTTCTCGAACGCGGTCTTGTTGGGCAGCAGCCGGAAGTCCTGAAAGACGGTGCCGATGCGCCGGCGTAGCTGCGGGACCTTCCAGCTGGAGAGTCGAGCCAGCTCCTTGCCCGCGACCTGGATGCGCCCGTTGGTGGGCCGATCCTCCTTCAGGACGAGGCGCAGGAACGTGGACTTCCCGGAGCCCGACGTGCCGACGAGGAAGACGAACTCCCCCTTCTCGACCTCCAGGCTGATGTCATCCAGCGCGGGACGCCCCTGGGTGGGGTAGAGCTTGGTGACGTTCTCGAATCGGATCACGTGTCCTCGCGACCGCTACTCGGGGTCGGCGCGCACGTGCGTGCGCGCCATCGGCCGAGCGAGAGTCTACGTCGCCTTCCTGAGCACGTCCCGCACCCTGGGGGCGGCGGCGGGTCAGGCGGTGTGACGAGCGCGACGCCGCGACGCGATCGTGAGACCGGCTCCGGTCAGAACCAGCACTGCGGCTCCGCCCAGCAGCGCTGGCCCGCCGGGCATCCCGGTCCAGGCGAGGCCCCCGCCGCCGGAGCTGCTCGGCGGGTTCTCCGGGTTGGGGTTGCAGTTGGGGGACGACGGCGGGTAGCCCACGGTCACGGTCGCCTCGGGGTTGACGGCAAAGAGCACCGAGACCTGCGGGCGGACCCAGTCGAACTCGTCGCCCTCTTCCCAGAGCCCGGTGGCCTCGTTGAACGTCCACCCCGGCCAGTCGAGCGGGTTGCCGGAGGAGTCGACCACGGCTCCGGGCCATAGGACACGGCCGGAGAGCGGCTGGTTGGTAATGGGGACGGAACCTCCGCCAGGGTTGATGAACGTGATGTCGACCGTCGTGTCGGTCGAGCCGACCACCTCGACCGCGTACTGGAGATAGGGCACGTCGTTGTCGCAGATCGGCGTGAGGATCCGCAAGTTGAGCGACGGTGGGAGCGTCGGCGGGTAGCCCGGCTCCACGGAGGTTGGGCCCGGTGACGGTGTGTTCGTGCCCACGGCAGGGAGGACCGACAGACCGGTCACCGCCGCGACCGCAATCAGACTTGCGACAGCACGCATCATCGACCCACGCGTTGCCTTCATGACGCCCCCCTCGAGCGCAGCACCCCCTGCACTGCGACGGAGCCTAGTCGAGGTAGATCACCCGCGTGTGCGGTTTGTCACAAGTCGCAAATAACGATCGGGACTCGCGCGGCGCCGGCGGCCGCACGAGTCCCGATCACTATCGATTGAGCTGTTGCGCTAACTCAGTCCTGCGGCTGCAGGCGGCGCTTGCGGAGCAGCAGAAGACCGCCACCGGCAATTACCAAACCGCCAGCAACGGCACCCAGCATGGCCGTGCTGCTGCCGGTGTTAGGCAGGCTGCCCCCGCCAACACTCGTGTCCGGGTTGGCGTCGCAGTCCGGCGAGGACGGCGGGTAGGCCACGGTCACGGTCTGGTCGGGGTTGATGTGGAAGAGGACCGAAACCTGGGGGCGCACCCAGTCGAACTCGTCGCCCTCGACCCACTCACCGTTCACGAAGCTCCAGCCCGGCCAGTCGAGCGGGTTGCCCTGGCCGTCTACCACGGCGCCTGGCCACAGAACTCGGCCGGTCAGCGGCTGGTCGGTGTAGACGACGTCGTCGCCGTCAGGGTTGATCCAGGTGATGTCGACAGTGGTGTCGTCGGTGCCGGTCGTGACGATCGCGTACTCGAGGTAGGGGACGTCGTTGTCGCAGATCGGGTTGTGCACGGACACGTTGATGGTCGGAGTCGCCGGCGGCTGCTCGGGGATCTCGCACTCCGTCGTGACCGTGGAGACGTTGTTCGTGGAGTCCGTGTCGTCCTCGTGGCCGCTGACGCTCGCCACGTTGTCGAACTCGCACTGGCCCTCCTCGCCGGTGAGATCCGACGCGGCGACGACCTCGATCTCGCCGACCCACTCTTGACCGACCTCGAGGTCACCGACGGCACAGGTCACCGCACCGTCCTCTTCCTCACAGCCCGGGGGGAGCGTGACGACGTCGACCTCGGCGGGCAACTCGTCCTCGACGACAACGTTGGTCGCCTTGTCGGGACCGTTGTTGGTGACCGTAAGCGTGTAGGTGAAGGCATCGCCCGGCTTCACGACGACGTCGCCGTCGTCCTTCACGATCGACAGGTCGATTGTCGGCTTCGGTGGCTGTTCCGGCGTCTTCTTGTTGATCACGATCACCTTCTGGTAATCGTGCGTCCTCGAGAGCTGCCCGATGACGATCTCCTCGTCCAATATGTCGACGAGCTCCCAGCCCTCGGGGATCGTCGCGGCCGGCTCGGAGATGTCGCAGGTCGCTCCGACGGGCACATCCTCGATGGACGCCGCAGCCCAGTGCTCGCCCGGCTGGACCGTGATCTCGAGCGTTTCGTCCACCACGGTCTCAGTGCCAGCCGTACAGACCACCGTGATCATGAACGTAACCGGGCTGTCTCCGACCTCGCTGAGGACCTTCTTCTTGATCTTGAGGTCGACGAGCTTCGGCGTCTCAGTCTTCGTACCGCAGACCTCCCAGTGGCTGATGCCCTGCGGCTCACCGTTCTTAACGTGCGCCGTCAGGTCCTGCCAGGAGTTCGGCGGGTAGTAGACCTCGTGCCCTTGGCCGTCATTGTTCTCACCGCCCTTGACGATGACAGCCGAGATCACGACGCCTTCGGCGGGCGTCACGTCGAGGTACTTACCGTCCTCGGACACGACGCCGGCGACGTAGTCGTTCCCGCCACTTGTGGCGCCCTCTTGCTTGAACAGCGAGGCGAGGCCAAGGCTCTTACAGTCCGGGTTCTTGTCACCGGTGCCTGCCGCAGGGGCGGCCCCGACGCCAACGACTGCGGTCGCCGCCAGCAGCCCGCCCAGGGCGGCAGCCAGCGGTCTGGCAAATGCGCGCATGCGTTCTCCCCAGCCCCGGTTACCAGGGCAGATAAGGGTGTGGATGATCTTTCGGCCGGGGGAACACTACTGCACGTAGGAGCCATGACATGCCAAGGGACACGAAATCGTGACATGCCGAATTTTTGCGCCTTGGCGCGAGGCAATCCGCCCAGCTCCCAGACGCTGCTGGGTCAAGATCGACAGCCTCGTCGGGAGCGACCCGCGGTCTGCAGTCTCAAGCGGTGGATGCAACAAGCAGTGCGTTGAGGCTCTCACGGGGGGTGGCGAAGTCGAGTACAGCGCGCGGCCGGTTGTTGAGCTCGTCAGCGACGGCGTCGAGGTAGTCCTGGCTGCAGGTGCGGAAGTCGAACTTGCCCTTGGGGAAGTACTCGCGCAGCAGGCCGTTGGTGTTCTCCACGGTGCCCTTCTGCCACGGGCTGCTGGGGTCGCAGAAGTAGCAGGCGAGGTCGGTGGCGATGGTGATCTGGGCGTGTTTGGCCATCTCCGCGCCGAGATCCCAGGTCAGTGTCTTGCGGAGCCGGGCGGGCAGGTCACTGACCTTGGTCGTGATGGCGGCGTTGACCGCTTCGGCGGTCCACCCGTCGGGCAGCGCGGCGATCAGCACGAACCGGCTGGCCCGTTCGACCAGCACGCACACCGCGGACTTGCTGGCCACGCCCATCAGCAGGTCACCCTCCCAGTGCCCGGGCACCGCCCGTTCGGCCACCTCCGGAGGCCGCTGGGCGATCCGCGGCTGCGACCACAGCCGGCGCGACCGCTGCCCGGGCGACGCCGGGGGCGGCTGCCTGCGGCGCCGGGTCCGGCCGGTGCGCAGCGCCCGTTCCAGCTCCCGCTTGAGCCCGCCGCGGGTCTGCAGGTAGATCGCCTGGTAGATGGTCTCGTGCGACACCCACATCTCCGGCCGGTCGGGGAACTTACGCCTCAAGCGTCCCGCGATCTGCTGCGGTGAGTGGTGGCTACGCAGCCCGGCGAGCACCAGCGTGCGCAGCAACCCCGGCGCGACGAGCCTCGCCGGTTTCGGTCGGCGCCGACGCCGGTCGGCCTTCTGCTGCGCCCACAACGCGTGATAGCCCAGCTGCCCGGACTCGTTACGTCGGATCTCCCGCGAGATCACCGACACGTCCCGGCCGATCCGCAGCGCCAACGCCCGCATCGACTCCACCGCTTCGCCCCACTCCCGCCGATGCCACCACCGATCAATGACCAACCGCTCGTCCACCGTCAACGGCTTACCCGCCATGCACACCTCCAGGCCCCAAGTTGATCAGCCTGTTGCATGCACCGGTTGAGATCTCAGTCAGCGTATCGCGTGCAAGAGTCCTGTTGATCTTGCGCCTAGGTGGCGATGCCGTTCTGCCGGCGCCACCGGATGCCGGCCTCGATGAAACCGTCGAGGTCGCCGTCGAAGACGGCCTGCGGGTTGCCGACCTCGTACTCGGTGCGCAGGTCCTTGACCATCTGGTACGGGTGCAGGACGTAGGAGCGCATCTGGTTGCCCCACGACCCGCTCGAGTCGCCCTTGAGCGCGTTCATCCTGGCCTGCTCCTCCTGCCGGCGCCGCTCCAGCAGCTTGGCCTGCAGCACCTCCATGGCCCGAGCCTTGTTCTGCAGCTGCGAGCGCTCGTTCTGGCAGGAGACGACGATGCCGGTCAGCAGGTGCGTGATCCGTACGGCGGAGTCGGTGGTGTTGACGCCCTGGCCGCCGGGACCGGACGAACGGAACACGTCGATGCGCAGATCGTCGTCGGCGATGTCGACATGGTCGGTCTGCTCGACGACGGGCAGCACCTCGACGCCGGCGAAGGAGGTCTGGCGGCGGCCCTGGTTGTCGAACGGGCTGATGCGGACAAGCCGGTGGGTGCCCTGCTCGATCGAGAGGGTGCCGTAGGCGTACGGGGCGTGGACCGCGAAGGTGGCTGACTTGATGCCCGCCTCTTCGGCGTAGGACGTGTCCCACACATCTGTCTTGTAGCCGTGACGCTCGCTCCAGCGCAGGTACATCCGCATCAGCATCTCGGCGAAGTCGGCGGCGTCGACTCCGCCCGCCTCGGCTCGGATCGTGACAAGCGCCTCGCGGGCGTCGTACTCACCGGAGAGGAGAGTGCGAACCTCGAGGTCGGAGATAAGACGGTGTACGTCGTCGAACTCGCGGTCGAGCTCGGCGAAGGCCTCCTCGTCGGCCTCGTCGGCGGCCAGCTCGTGCATGATCGGGAGGTCGTCGACTCGGCGTCGGAGGTCCTCGACCTTGCGCAGGTCGGCCTGGACCGAGGAGAGCTTGCTCGTGACTTTCTGGGCGGCGGCGACGTCGTCCCAGAGGTCGGGGGCCGCGGCCTGCTGCTCGAGATCAGCGACCTGCTCGCGGAGCTTGGGCAGGTCGAGGACGGACTCGATCCCCGTCAGCGTCTGGGAGAGGTCCTTGATCTCGGCGTCGTAGTCGCGGGCTGCCACATCAAACGAGGGTACGTCAGCCGAGCGGGGCCGCCGCGCTGGCGCTTCCCTCGACCCGCACACCGTGCCCGAACGCGTCGGTCACGTCGTTGACGAACGCCAGCGGCATCGTGGCGGAGAGGGTCACGGTCACGACACCGGCGCCTTCGTCGACGGCGACGTCGACGGCCAGTCCGGGGTAGCGCTCGGTGAGGTGCTGGCGGTCCAGATAGTCGGCGACAAAAGCCTCGGCCGCCCCCTCGTCGACAGGCAGGTTGCCGGTGAGTCCCCCTGCGAAGATCGCATCCTCGCCCGCCGTCTGGGTCGCGGCGAGCGCGGCCGCGTCGGCCCACGAGGACAGCGAGCGTCGCCAGAGAAAGGCTTTCGACGTGTTGGCGATCAGGGTGACGAGCATCATGACGATGACGGCAAACCCGATGATCATGATCGTGAGCTGGCCTGAGTCGCCGGAGCGGAGCCGCCGAAGCGTGCTCATTGATTGCTCCGGTAGGTGTCGACAACCACCACGTGCACGGCTTCGACGGGGATCGCGGCGTTGGCGCCTTCGGTGAGGAAGTCGGGGAGGCCGGGCAGCGGAACCACCGTTCTCACCACGACGCTGATCTCGGCGCCGGGGACATAGTCGCCATCGATGTCCAGCCGCATCGGTGCGTCGACGTCCTGGTCATCGAGGGCGACCTGGGCAGCGAACCTGGCCAGGTCTGCATCGCCAGTGCGCACGTAGACACGACCCGCCTCGCGTGCGGCCTGCGTGACACCGTACGAGCCCTGCTGCACGGAAAGCACCGACAGCATGATGTAGACGAGCGGCACCAGCACCAGGATGCCGAGGTAGTGGAACTCGAGGATCGCGTTTCCGGAGTCGTCATCGCGGAGGCGTCGGGCGAGTCGAGCAAGCCGGGTCACGGTGCCTCCTCGACGGCATGGCCCACGACCTCGAGCGAGCCGGCTGGGCCGAGCAACCCGAGGAGTGGGAACGTCGACTGCACTCGTACCTCGACCAGGGTGACACCGTCGCGCTCGACGTACCCAGCGCTGACCCCTCCCGCGAAGTCAGGTGAGATCGACGCGGCGATCTCTGCCTGCGTACGCCGGATGCCGTGGCCCAGGTCACGGTCGGCGTTGGCCGCGTAGCGGGCGCCCTCGGCCGCGGATGCGACGAGCGTGTTGCGTACGTGGATGATCAGCCCGACCTGCAGGACGGCGAGGAACAGCGTGACGAGCAGGACGGAGACGAGGGTGAACTCGACGACCGCCGAACCGTCGTCGCGTCGGAGCATGCGCGCTGAGCCGGTGACGGTCAGTCGCCGCGGACGCTGTCCAGCGCGTCGCTGAACAGGTCCTGCAGGGCGTCGCTGGCGAACGCCCAAAGGGCCGCAACGATGCCTGCCGTCATCAGCGTGACCATGACCCAGCCGGGCACATCGCCGCGATCGTCGCGTGCGATCGCTCGGCGAAGTCGCGTGCTGGCTGCCAGGGTCGCGGTTCGAATGGACTTCATTAGCGTTTCCTTTGTCTTTCCGTGCTAGCCCGCAAGCGAGCGGATGGTGAGGAACCCCGGGAAGAGTGCGAAGAGGACGGTCACTGGCATCACGAGAAACACGACGGGGATCATCATCGTGATTTCTTTACGGGCGCCCGCCTCGATGAGTGCGCGCTTGCCTTCCTCGCGTACGTCGGCGGCTTGGGCGCGAAGCACATCGGCGAGCGGTGTGCCGCGCTCGAGCGCGACTGTCATGCCGTCGACGAAACGGGCCAGCGACGGCAGGCTGGTGCGCTCGGCGATGCCGTCCAGTGCCTGGACGAGCGGCGCGCCGGCCCGTGCTTCGGCAAGCGCACGGCCCAGCTCACGGGCCAACTCACCCCGCCCGACGAGCGCAACGCGCTCCAGCGCACCGACAGCGCCTTCACCGGCGGCGACCGACAGCGCGAGCAGCTCGGCAATCGTCGGGAACTCGGCGAGCATGCGAGCCTCGCGGTCGCGCACCTGCCGGGACAACTGCCGGTCTCGCGCCAGCACCCCGACCACGCCGGCAAGCAGGCAGAGCAGCAGGAGCCCGACGGGCGAGTCGGCACTGCCGTTGACGAGCGCCAAGAAGGACAGGCCCAGTGCAACACCGAATGCCACGACGCCCCACACCACCTGCTCGATGCGGAACTCCTGCAGCGAGCGCCCATCGCCTGCCAGCTCAAGCCGACGGCGAACGGTGGCGCTGCCGCCCAGCACCCGCCCCAGCACGTCGGCTGCGCGGGACAGGTGTGGCCGAAGGATGCGCTCGAGTGTGGGGAACGGCGTGACTGTGCGGTCGAACAGCACGACGCGGCGCATGTGGTCGCGCCGGTCGGCAAGGTATGGGGCGAGCCGCGAGTCGAGTGACGGCTTTCGGAGCGCTGGGAGACGGGCGGTTGACAGCAGCAGCCCGAGACCAGCGACAAGCCCGACGAGCCCGCCGGTGATGGCGCTTGCACTCATCTCAGCACCCGCGCTTCTTCAGGGAGGCGGCCAAGCCGCAACATGAGTCGATAGGCGACCACGCAGATCCCTGCGCCAACGAGGAGCACTGCGACGCCGGCGGGGCTGTCGTACTCGCGGATGGCGTCACTCTGGAACGACAGCAGCGCGAGCACGACCCAGGGCGCGGCCACCGCAAGTCGTGCGCCATTGACCACGGTGGCCTGGCGCGACTCCAGCTCGGCACGGGTGCGGGTGTCCTCGCGGAGGAAGGCGGAGAGGGTGCGCAACAACCGACCGAGGTCGCTCCCACCAACCTCACGCGCCATGCGCAGCGACTCGACGATGCGATCGCCAGTGGGATCGGCGAGCCGCTCCTTGAGCCGGTCGAGGCAATCCGCAAACCGGCCTGTCGCGCGGTACTCCTCGCCAAACCGTACGAAAGGGCGCCGCAACGCCTCCGGCCCACGGTGGCCGAGCTGGGTCAGAGCCTCGGGCAACGAGAGCCCCGCTCGTACGGCAGACGCAAGGTTGTCGACCGCGTCCGGCCACAGTTCACGCAGCTCCTGTCGTCGCTGCCGCGCGCGGTAGCGGACCAGCATGATCGGTGCGAACGCGGCTCCGGCTCCGAAGACCAGGGCGACCGCAACGGTGCGCGAGAACGCAAAGAACACCACGGTCGCGACCAGGCCCGCGCCGATGCAGGAACTCAGCAGCTGTCCTGGCCGAACGGACTCGAGCCCGGCCTCGGCAATGAGGTCGGCCAACCCGTCGAGGACCGTGCGGCCGCGGCGATCGCGCGACCCGCCGTCCGGCGCGACGCGCCACTGGTAGATCAGCAGCAGGCCGAGGCCGAGAGCTAGTCCGAGGAGCACACCCATCAGGCGGCGCCCTCGTGCACAGTGCCGTCCCCGAGCACTGCGGCAAGGTCGATGCCGGCCCGGGCGTAGCGCTCACCGTGCGGTGGATAGCCGTCGGCCCGGACGAGGCGGTCGCCGCGCCGCACGAAGATCGGCTCCAGCTCGACGACCGAGTCCTCGACCCGTCCCGGGACCGCGACAATCTCTCCGACGCGGCGGGCGCCGTCGTGGTCGGTCGAGATGTGCACGACCAGGTCGATCGACCCGGCGACGGTCGGGACGACGAAACGCGACCCGATGTTCTCACCGGCAAGGAGCGGCAGAGTGCACATCTTGGTGATGGCCTCGCGCGCGGAGTTGGCGTGGATGGTGCCCATGCCGGGCAGGCCGGAGTTGAGGGCAATGAGCAGGTCGAGAGCCTCCTGCTGGCGCACCTCGCCGACGATGATCCGCGACGGCCGCATGCGCAGCGCTTCCTTCACGAGGTGGCGCAGGGTGATCTCGCCGGTGCCTTCGAGGCTCGCCTGCCGGGTCTGCAGCGCGACCACATCGGGAAGCGGGATCTTGAGCTCGAACACCTCCTCGGCGGTGATGATCCGTTCCCGAGCCGGGACCGCGGCAGCAAGGCAGTTGAGCAGGGTGGTCTTGCCCGCCTGCGTGCCGCCCGCAACCAGGATGTTGAGTCCTGCGGCGACTGAGGCCTCGAGGAAGCGCGACGCGGGGGCGGTGAGGGTGCCGAGCTCGACGAGGTCGTCGAGGTGGGTGGCGCGCACGACGAACTTACGGATATTGACGGCCCAGTGCGTACGCGTCACATCGGGAATCGCTACGTGGAGCCGGCTGCCGTCAGGGAGCATCGCGTCTACGAAGGGAACCGAAAAATCCACGCGGCGCCCGGACGTCTTGAGCATCTTCTCGACGAGGTCGCGCACCTCGTCGGCGCGAAGAATGGTCGTCGTGAGCTCGCTGCAGCCTCGGCGGGCGATGAAGACCCGGCTGGGCTCATTGATCCAGACCTCCTCGACCGTCGGGTCGTCGAGGTAGCGCTGCAGCGGACCGAACCCGGCGACCGCGTCGAAGACCGACTGGCTGAGCTCGGTGACATCGCCCAACGGCGGCAGCGGCGAGGTGAGGCTGCGCTCGTCGTAGGCGCTCACGACCTGGTCGATGATCCGCCGTACGGTGCCGGGCTGGGCGATCGGGTCGAGGCCCTGGCGGCGGACAGCGTCGCGGACCTCGGCGTCGACGATGTCAAGCGCGGACACGGTGCCTCCCTGTTCCCCGATTTGCATGCGCCACGGTGTAGCGGTGCCGGAGGGATTGTGCCATTTCGCGAGGGATGTTCAGGAATGTTGTCCACAGACTGTGGACAACTTCACACACCGAATCTGCAGATCGGGCAACCTCGTCAGCGTGCAACTTCCCCTGACGCTGGTGGCGCATGGCGGCGCCCGAGATGTGCTCCTGGAGGTGCCGCCAGGCACCCCGCTGGCCGATGTCGACCTCGGGATGGATGGGCTCGCGCCGTTCGTCAACGGGGTGGCGCTGCGTCCCGACGCCGTCATCGGGCAGCCGCCCCTGCTGCGCGGTTCCGCGCTCGTACGCGAGGCTGCAGAGGTCGATTTCGGGCCATCCGGCGCGTTGCTCGTACGGGTCGAATCCGGCCCCGACGCAGGCGGACTGCACCAGCTAGGGCCGGGACGACACACCATCGGCCGCGCGCTCGGTGCGCAGATCGGCATCGATGACCCCGACGTCTCTCGGGTGCATGCCGAGCTCGCTCTCGACTGGTCCGGTGCAACCGTTCGCGACCTCGGCTCGACCAACGGCACATCGGTCGACGGCGTCGAGGTCACCGGCGATGCGAGGCAATTCACACCGGGATCGCGCCTCCGCGTCGGGTCCAGCACCCTGACGATCACGGCTCCGCAGCACGCGTCCGCGTCGTTGCAGGCCGATCGGGAGGGCGGCCTGCGCGTCAATCGACCGCCGCGACTCGAGCCCCCGCTCGTGTTGCCCGAGGTGTCTCTCCCGGCGGAGCCCGCCGAGCCGGAGCCGCTTCGGTTCCCGCTGCTCGCCACGCTCCTCCCGCTCGGCGCGGCCGGGGTGTTTGCGGTGCTCGCGGGCCCGATGTTCCTGGCATTCGCGCTGCTGTCGCCAGTGATGATGGCTGCTCAATGGCTCACCGACCGGGCTCGCCGGCAGCGGTCGGCCACTGCCGAGCGGGAGCGATACGAAGCGGCGCTGGATGATGCGACTGCGGCGATAGCCGACTCTGTACGGCGGGAGGGCGCGTGGCGAGCCGCGACTCACCCAGACCCGGCGGAGCTGCTGCTCATTGCCCGGACCCCAACTCCGCGCCTCTGGCTACGCCGCCCCGGGGACGTCGACTTTCTCGACGTCCGTGTCGGGACGGGCCAATTGCGCGCCGGCTTCACCGTGCGCACGCCGGCCGGCGGGGAGCCCCGCATTGAGCCGCCCGCCCTCGACGATGCTCCGATCACGATTCCGCTCGCAGTTGCCGGTGTCCTAGGTGTGGCCGGCCGGCGGGACAGTGTGGTTGGCGTCGCCCGGTCTGTCGTCGGGCAGCTGGCCGCGTTGCACAGCCCGCGCGATCTCTCTCTCGTCGTGCTGGCGCCCGGTGATCGATCGGCCGAGTGGGCGTGGCTGCGATGGCTGCCGCACGTGGCGCCGTGGGACGGCCAAGACTGCCGCGCGCTGCTGGGCTTCGACGAAACGCAGGTAGCCGCTCGCGTAGATGAGCTCGACGCTCTTCTCGACGCACGGCTCGTGGCCGCAGGTCCCGCGGCCGCGCCGTGGTTTGGGCCGCGCACTGTTGTCGTGCTCGATGGTGCGGAGGAGCTGCGGTCCACTCCCGCTGTGGCTCGACTTCTTGCCGAGGGTCCGCGCTTCGGCATCCACGCCGTCTGCCTCGCTGACACCGCGGAGTCGTTGCCGCACGAATGCAGGGCTCGCGCGTTGGTCCACGGTGAGGTTGGGACGCAAGTGAGCGTCGAGATCGCCGACACCGAGCCGATCCACGGCACGGTTGACGCGGTGTCCAGATCGTGGGCAGAGCGCGTCACCAGAGCGCTTGCTGCGCTCAGGGACGCGACGCCGGACCAAGGTGGGGCAACATTGCCGAGTTCCGTACGGCTGCTCGATCTTGTCGACTGCGACCTAGATCCTGCGTCCGTGACTGCCCAGTGGGCCAGCGATTCGGACGTGCCGCTGGCAGTCCTGGGGCTGGGCCCGAGCGGGCCACTCGAGATCGACCTGCGTTGTGACGGCCCGCACGCGCTGATCGCCGGGACAACGGGCTCTGGCAAGTCGGAGCTACTGCAGACGCTGGTTGCATCCCTCGCTCTGGGTAGTCGCCCCGACCAGATGTCCTTCGTGCTCGTCGATTACAAGGGCGGCGCGGCATTCGGCGAGTGTGCTCGCCTTCCGCACACGGTCGGATTGGTCACCGATCTCGATGATCACCTGACGCGGCGTGCGCTCGCCTCACTCACTGCCGAGCTTGAGCGGCGCGAACGTGCTCTCGCCGCGGTCAGCTGCGCAAGCATCGACGAGGCGATCCGCGTCGGTCGCGCAAGGGATCTCCCGCGACTCGTGATCGCGGTTGACGAGTTCGCGTCGCTCGCGGAGGAGCTTCCAGACTTCGTTCGTGGACTGGTCGGCGTGGCCATGCGTGGCCGGTCGCTCGGTGTGCACTTGGTCCTTGCCACACAGCGTCCGGCCGGCGCTATCTCCGCCGACATCCGCGCCAACGTCGGGTTACGCATCGCCCTCCGCATGGCGGACGCTGCCGACTCGGTCGACGTCCTCGACGCCCGCGACGCTGCAGCGCTTCCGCGCCGCACGCCTGGCCGCGCGCTCGCTCGGCGGGCGGGTGAGGCGCTGGAGCCCTTTCAGGTAGCACGAGTTGCCGCGTGTGCTCCCGCGGCACAAGAACCACGAGTGCTCGACTGGCACTGGCAGCGTCTTGGAGACCCGCTCCCCGCAGGAGACGAGGAGGCGCCTGATGCGCAGACCGATCTGGCCCGCATCGTCGAGGTGACGACTGCGGCTGCGTACGAGTTGGGCATCAAGCCGGCGCGCAGCCCATGGTTGCCGCCGTTGCCAGCACAGATCTCGCACGAGGAGCTGTTGGCGGCTGCTGTCGTCGATCGCCCGACCTTCCTGCCGTACGGCGTCGCGGATCGTCCGCGCGAGCAGCTCCGTGAGGCCGTCGGACTTGATCTCGACCACGGCGGACACCTGCTGATTGCGGGGACGCCGCGATCCGGTCGTACAGCCGCCCTGCGGGCGATGGCCGCCTCCATCGGCGCCGGCGCAACGACGTCTGATGTGCACCTGTACGTCATCGACGGTGGTGGCGCTCTGCAGTCGATCGACGCTCTGCCACATTGTGGCGCTGTGGTCGGAGCGGAAGAGGTCGATCGCATCGACCGGTTGCTTACGCGGTTGCGGGAAGAGGTCCGGCGTCGCTCGGCACTGCTAGCGCGCGGAGGTCTTCCCGATCTCGCTGGGCAGCGTGCTGCCTGCGGTCCTGGTGAGCAGCTGCCCTACCTCGTCCTCATGATCGACCGATGGGAGTCGATGACCGCAGCGCTCGACGACATCGATGGCGGGCGACTCACGGATGCCGTGCTCGACCTGATCCGCTCCGGCGCAGGGGTGGGGCTGCGAGTTGTCATTGCCGGCGACCGGTCGGTGCTCACGGGTCGGCTCGCGCCGTTGGTTCCCGACAAGCTCGTGCTGCGACTCGCCGATCGCGGTGACTTCGCACTGGCCGGCCTCACGGGGCGCGACCTGCCCGACAAGATGCCACCCGGTCGTGCCGTGCACGTCGGCACGGCGGCCGAGGTGCAGGTCGGCTGGGCTCCGAGCGTTCCGATACTGGCGGCGTCCCCAGGTGCATCTCGCCCCTTCCGAGTGGACGCACTCCCCGAGCGGCTGAGTTACGACCCCGCTGCACTTGCGCCCGAAACAGCCACCAGCTTGTGGGTGCCGGTCGGCATCGGCGGTGACGAGCTCAGGCCGATCGGCGTCGACCTCAGCGCCGACGGCCCCGCCATGGTCGTGTGCGGACCGCCGAGGACCGGACGGTCCACCACACTCGTGACCATCGCGCGCTCGTTGCTCGACCGCGGAGAGCACGTCGTGCTCATGGCACCGCGTCCATCTCCGCTGCGTCAGCTCAGCGGCCGACCCGGTGTTCTCGGCACGATCACGACAGTGACCGCCGAGCACGACCTGCATGCGCTGCTCGCGGGTTCGCCCGACCCGCTCGTCGTGCTGGTTGACGACGTGGAGCTGCTGACCGATACACCGGTTGGCCAGACGCTGGAGTGGTACGCGAAGGAGATACGCGACGCAAAGCGTGGACTGATCGTGGCCGGCACGACAAGTGAGCTGCTGAGCGCGTTCCGCGGAGTCTCGGTCGAGGCTCGCAAACACCGCGTCGGGTTGCTGCTGTGCCCGGAATCGACTGTGGACGGTGACGTGCTCAATGCCCGCCTGCCGCGCAGCGTTGTCGGTGCGCGCATTCCCGGCCGCGGAGTGCTCGTCCGCCATGGCGCGCTGACTTCCGTCCAGGTGCCGATCGCGGCATGACTTCGACTCGGACGGCACGGGACACCGGCCAACCAACGGTCAGCGACGGCGGCGCACCTGCAAGACGGCTGAGTCGACGGTGGGCGGCGGCCGGAAAGCCGACCTCGGCAATGACCGGCCCTGCCGCACCTCGAACTCGTGCAGCCACCGGCCCGCGCCAGGTGCCCGACCTTCGGCGAGCTTCCGAGTCACGGCCCGCTGAAGGACCAGGTCGGCCGCCACCAGCCTCGACCCAGGGGCAAGCAATCGGCGCAACAACGGGCTCGAGATCGCGAATGGCGGGTTGGCCACGACGCGGAACGGTCGTCGTGGCAGCCGCAACGCGGTCGCATCGACTTCAACGACGGTGACGGGATCAGAGTCACCCTGGTTGAACTGGGTCGAACGGTTTTCGGGTCGCAGGGAAGGATCCGACATCTGCGGGCTCATCGCACCGTGGATGTCGGATGATCCACTCCGGGCAGCCGGGCAGCCGCGAACCCGCGCGCTCGATCAGCCGCGGAACGACGCCGCGATCTGCTGCTCGGCCTGCGCGTACGACGAGCCGGCCTGTGCCAGCAGCTGGCTGATGCCGGCGAGCGCTTCGTTGAGGCCGCGTGCGCTTTGCTGCCACTTCTCCCACAGCCCGTTGAACTGGACCGAGGCCTGGCCCGCCCACTCGCCGCCGACGAGTGGCGCGATCTGTCCGCGCAGCGCGGCGAGGGTGCCATCGATGTCGCCGGAGCCCCGGGCCACGCTGGCCGACAGCGCCTGCAGCTGCTCTGGGGTAACCCTGATCCCGCTCATCCGCGAGGTCCTTCCTGCCAAGTGAAGGTGCGAACGGGCAACAAGTCCGGTCGCACGGAACGACCTCGACGCTAGTGACATCCGGCTGCCCGCCGCGCCGGCCATCCACAGCCTGTGGACAACCGCCCAGGTGGCACCCACTCGCTCGCCGATCAAGGACGATCCCGGCACCCACGGAGCAGGACGTCCCGAATACTTCCTTGATCGACGCAAACCCCCCGGCTCTACGCGGCGCCCGGCGAGCGCAGCAGCCCACGGATCACCCGCAACGCCACCGACAACCGAGCCAGGTCGAACGCCTCACCCTCCACGAGCTCGCGCATCGTCTCGACGGCGCGACCGGCCACGGCCGGCTCGGACTCCATCCAGGACTGCACGCGCGCGGCCGCGTCGGCGTCCTCTTCGGTGCCGAGCAGGACCTGCCCGGTCAGCTGCGTGTGCAGGGAGCCGAGCTCGTCGCGCTGCGCCGCCCGTGCCATGGTCTGCCACCGGTCGGCGCGCGGCAGGTCCATGATGCGGTCGAGCAGCCGGTCGAGCATGAGCCGCTCGCCGAGCGCGTAGTAGACCTGCGCCACCCCGTACAGATCCGTGCCCGTGGCGACCGCGGTCTCGATCATGCCCAGACCGGCGTAGGCCGGCGATAACACCGCGACGCGTTCGGCCAGCTCCTTGGGCACGCCAGCGGTAAGCATCCGGTCGCGCCGGCCCTCGTACAACGCCAGCTCGCTGCCGGTCAGCAGCCCGGGCAGCTCGGTCAAAAGCCGCGCCATCGGTGCCTCGAAGAACCCCACCTGCCAGGCGATGTCGATCGGTGGCCGGCGGTTGACCGAGAGCCAACGGGTGGCACGCTCGACGACGGTGCGGGCCTGCAGCCGCATCCAAGTCTGGATGTCGGCCGGCACGAGATTGTCGAGCCGCGACACTTCTTGCCCGATCTCGTCGACGCGGTAGACCGCATGTGCCACGGCGTGGGCCCGGAACAGGTCCTCCGTCGAGCTGCCGGTCTCCATGCCGAGGCGGAACACGAACGTCGTGCCGGCGTTGTTGACCACCTCGTTGACGAGTGTCGTCGTGATGATCTCGCGGCGCAGCGGGTGCGCGTCGATCTCGGCGGGGAACAGCTCCTGCAATGCCTGCGGGAAGTAACCATGGAGCTGGTCACGCAGGTACGGGTCGTCGGGCAGGCTCGTGCTGATGAGCTCGTCGAAGAGTCTGTTCTTCGTGTAGGCCAGGATCACCGCCAGCTCCGGCGCGGTCAGTCCGCCGCCTGCAGCCTGACGGTCGGCGAACTGCTGCTCGGTCGGCAGGAACTCCAGTCGTCGATCGAGCACGCCCGCGGTCTCCATGGCACGGACGTACGACCTGTGCACGTGCAGCAGGCTGGGCGCCTGCGCGACCGCGGCGGCAATCGCGACGTTCTGGCCGCGGTTGTTGGCGAGCACCAGGTCGGCGACCTCGTCGGTCATCTGTGCGAGCAGCTCGTTGCGCTGCTTGGTGGTGAGGTCGCCTGCCCGCACTACGCCCTCGAGCAGGATCTTGATGTTGACCTCGTGGTCAGAGGTGTCGACGCCGGCAGAGTTGTCGATCGCGTCGGTGTTGATGCGGCCGCCCTGCAGGGCGTACTCGATGCGGCCGAGTTGAGTGAAGCCCAGGTTGCCGCCCTCCCCCACGGCCCGCGCCTGCAGCTCCGCGCCGTCGACGCGTACGGCGTCATTGGCCTTGTCGCCGGCATCGGCGTGCGACTCGCTGGAGGCCTTGACGTAGGTGCCGATCCCGCCGTTCCAGAGCAGGTCGACGGGGGCCCTGAGAATCGCGCGGATCAGCTCGGGCGGGGGCACGAAGTTGACATCCGCAGCGATGCCGAGCACCTCACGCACCTGCGCGGTGATCTCGATCTTTTTCGCCGACCGCGGGTAGATGCCACCGCCCTCGGAGAGCAGGGCCGGGTCGTAGTCGGCCCACGATGACCGGGGCAGCTCGAACAACCGCCGGCGCTCCTCGAAGGACCGGGTCGCGTCCGGAGTCGGGTCGAGGAAGATGTGCCGATGGTCGAATGCGGCCACCAGCCGGATGTGCTCGGAGAGCAGCATCCCGTTGCCGAATACGTCGCCAGACATGTCGCCGATGCCGACGACCGTGAAGTCCTCGGTCTGGGTGTCGCGGCCCATCTCACGGAAGTGCCGCTTGACCGCCTCCCAAGCACCCCGCGCAGTGATGCCCATCGCCTTGTGGTCATAGCCCGCCGAGCCGCCGGACGCGAAGGCATCGCCGAGCCAGAAGCCGTACTCGATGGACAGCTCGTTGGCGATGTCGGAGAACGTGGCGGTGCCCTTGTCGGCCGCGACGACGAGGTACGGGTCGTCGCCGTCATGTCGTACGACTGACGCCGGCGGCGCGATCGAGCCATCCGGCAGCCGGTTGTCCGTGAGGTCGAGCAGCCCACGGATGAACGTGCGGTAGCACTCGATGCCAGCGGCCAGCCAGGCCTCGCGGTCGACGCCGGGGTCGGGCAACGCCTTGCCGATGAACCCGCCCTTGGCGCCGACGGGAACGATCACGGCGTTCTTGACTGCCTGCGCCTTGACCAGTCCGAGGACCTCGGTGCGGAAGTCCTCCCGGCGGTCCGACCAGCGCAGCCCGCCGCGGGCGACCGGGCCGAACCGTAGGTGCACGCCCTCGACAGCCGGCGAGTAGACCCAGATCTCGAACCGCGGTTTGGGCTGCGGCAGGTCGGGCACCAGCTGCGAGTCGAACTTGAACGACAGGTACGGCTTGGGCTCGCTTGCCGTATCGCGCTGGTAGTAGTTGGTGCGCAGCGTCGCGAGCACGCCGCCGTGGAAGGCGCGCAGGATGCGGTCCTGATCGAGACTTGCGACCTCGTCGAGCGCCGACTCGATGCGGGCGCTGCTGTCCTTGACGGTGGCGAGCCGGGCCTCGTGGTCATCACCGAACCGCTCGGGGTCGAACCGCGTCTCGAACAGCTCGATCAACAACTGGGCGATGCCGCGGTGGGTGACGAGCGACTCCTGCAGATAGGCCTGCGAGAACGGAATGCCGGTCTGCCGCAGGTAGCGCGCGTAGGCGCGGAGCACGACAACCTGTCGCCAAGTCAGCCCGGCCGCCAGGACGAGCGCGTTGAACCCGTCGTTCTCCGCCCGGCCGAACCACGTGGCCAGCAGGGCGTCCTGGAACCGCTCCTTGCCGTCTAGTTCGCCGCGGGAGTCGACCTCCTCGCCCTGCCCGTCGTAGCGAAGCCCGAAGTCGTAGATGTACGCGGTGCCGTTGCCGGCGCGCTCGAGCTCGTACGGGCGCTCGTCGACCACCTCGACACCCATCCGCGACAGCAGCGGCAGCACAGTGGTGAGCGACACTGGCGGCCCGATGCGGTAGATCTTCAGCCGGCGCTCGTCGGGGCCGCCGCCGATCGGCCGGTAGAGGTTGAGCGCGAGCCCGTCACCGTCGGGCAGCTCCTCGAGCCGCCGCAGGTCGGCGACGGCGATGCGGGCCGGGAAGTCCTCCTTGAAGGCCTCAGGAAACGCCCGACCGTACCGCCGCATGAGCCGCGCGGCTGCCTCCTCGCCGACCTGGTCTGCCAGCGTGTCGGCGAAGTCGTCGGCCCACGCGCGGGTCGCGCTGGTCAGCTGCCGCTCGAGCTGATCCTCGTCGATGTCAGGCAGCTTGGCGCCCGGGGCGAAGCGGATGACGAAGTGCAGGCGTGCGAGCACCGACTCACCCACGAGGGCCGTGTAGTCGATGCTCGACCCACCGGTCGTCAAGAGCAGGATGTCCTGGATCCGCAGCCGCGCCGCCGTGTCGTAGCGGTCGCGCGGCAAGTAGACGAGGCAGGACAGGTAGCGCCCATAGGGGTCCTGCCGGACGAACAGCCGCAGCTGCCTGCGCTCCTGGAGATGCAGCACGGCTTCGGCAGTGCGGGAAAGCTCGTCAACTGGCGTGTGGAACAGCTCGTCGCGCGGATAGGTCTCGAGGATCGCCAGCAGGTCCTTGCCGCTGTGGCTACTCGGCGCGAAGCCGGATGCGTCGAGCACCGCGCGCGCCTTTGACCGCAGCACCGGAATGCGCATCACGCTCTCGGTGTAGGCGGCCGCGGCGAACAGACCCAGGAAGCGGCGCTCGCCGACCACCTCCCCGTGTTCGTCGAACACCTTGACGCCCACGTAGTCGAGAAAAGCCGGCCGGTGCACGGTGGCGCGTGAGTTGGCCTTGGTCAGCACGAGAAGGGTCTTCTCTCGCGCCTTCGCACGCACCGTCGGTGGGAGCTTGCCGAACGAGCCCGACAACCCTTGGTCGGTTCGCAGTATGCCGAGGCCGGTGCCGGTCACAGCGCGCAGGACGTCCTCGCCGTCGACGGTGTCGAGGCCGTACTCGCGATAGCCGAGGAATGTGAAGTGGTCATCGGCGAGCCAGCGCAGCAGCTCGACCGCCTCTTCGCGTTCTTCGTCGGGGACGGGCAGCTCTTCGGCCGCGAGCGTGTCGGCGACCGACCGCGCTCGCGCCCGCATCTTGTCCCAGTCTTCGACGGCTTCCTGCACGTCACGCAGCACGGCACGCAACCGATCCTCGATGGCGTGCAGGTCGTCAGCGTTGGTCTCGCGGTCGATCTCGACGTGCATCCAGGACTCGACGATGCACTCGGGTCGATCGGCTGCCGCCCGCTCGGACTCGGCGACCTCGCTCACCTCGAGCAGCTCTCCGGTGACGTCGCGGCGGACGACCAGCTGCGGGTGCACGACGAGGTGGATGGGACGGTCCTCGGCGGAGAGTGCCATCGTCACCGAGTCGACGAGGAACGGCATGTCGTCGGTGACGATCTCGACGACAGTGTGGCCGGACGACCAACCGTGCTCCTCGAGATTGGGCGTGAACACGCGGACGTTGGCCGTGCCCTGTGGTCGCCGCTGAGCCAGCTGCCGATGTGACAGCGCCGCCCCGACGACGTCGACCGGGTCACGGTCGACGAGGTCCTCGGGGGGTACGTGGCGGTAGTAGTGGCGGAGGAACGGCTCCAGCTCGAGCGGTGCTCCGCCGTCAGGGCGGTCCACGACTGCCGCGGCTCGAGCCAGCAGCTCTGCCTTCGCGTCGTCCAGCCGGTTGTGCATTGTCATCCCCGGTGGGTCGGTTCCCGTACGACGTTGTACGGACACTCCGACCCTAGTCGGGGATTCGTCACGGCGAGGTGTCTGGTGCCCGTCCGGCAGAATGCTCGGCATGGACATGTCGACTCGCCTGTCGTACGACGCTGACCCTGCAACCGTGTTCGCGATGATCTGTGACCCCGCGTTTCTGGCGCGCAAGGCCGAGGCCACCGGCGCGCTGTCCCACGAGGCGTCGGTGAAGGAGCTCCCTGACGGGGGCGCCGAGGTGCGGTTGATGCGGGTGCTGCCCGCCGACCTGCCCGACCTGGTCCGGCGGTTCGTAGGTGAGACCTTGAAGCTGACGCAGACCGATACCTGGGGCCCGGCCGACGCGACCGGCGCGCGCGAGGGCACGTTCGTGGTCGAAATCGCGGGTGCTCCGGCCTCTGTGCGCGGCCGGCTGGCACTGACTCGAGGCTCGGACACATCGACGACGCAGGAGTTCGACGGCGAGATTAACGTCTCGGTACCGTTCATCGGCGGCAAGGTGGAGAAGATGGCGAGCGACGCCCTGCTCGCCGCCGTCAAGTCAGAGGGCCGGGTCGGCCGCGACTGGCTCGCCGGGCAGGGCTAGGCGTCAGCCGGAAGCGGTTGCCGGCACTTCGACCGTCAGGGGTTGGTGCGGCGCAGCGGGATCGGCTGCGGCAGCGGCTCGGGGGCCGGCTCGCGGCGCGCCCGCCGGGGCTGGCTCTGCGTACTGAGCGCGTCGAGCAGCTCAACCGGCGCGATGACCGCGGCGGCCAGGGCGCGGGCAAGATCGTCGGGCTCCGGCAGCTCCTCGGTGACGGAGCGGAGCCGGTCGGCCAGGTCGACCACCTTGTCGCCCGAGCCGAGCGTCAGCTTCACCGAGATGAGGTGCCGGCGGCTCACCGCCTGGTCTGCGAGCAGCAGCGCGATCGCCTCCGCGGTGTCGCCCCACTCGGTCGTGCCGCCCTTGCTGCCCAGGATCTCGGCGACGCCGCTCACCACCTGGTCGGAAGCCATCACGAGCCTCTCGGCGGTCTCGCCCGAACAGTCGAGTGCGGCCAGCCGCAGCGCGACGGCAGTGACCAGCCCAGAGTCGGCCGGGCTCGTACGCGGGTTGGCCAGCAGGCGGACGGCCTTGGCGACAAGCGGACGCGAGGGCACGGACTCGGACATGGGCGCTGACCCTCTCGGGGGTAGTTCGGTATTGCGGAAGTGTGCACAGGTTACTCGACAGATGTGCTGGTTCGAGCGTGTCCTGGCCGCAAGATCGACTGCGAGTTGTCCCGGTTGTCAGCCGCTGCGACCTGCGAAGATGCGGCCCGCCAGCCTGACAACCCGCCTCGCCCACCTCAGGTCGTCAGGCCATGTGCGGGTAGTCGTGTCGCACCGGTGGGACGAACGTCTCCTTGATGGTCCGCGTGCTCGTCCAGCGCATGAGGTTCTGCGCGGCCCCGGCCTTGTCGTTGGTGCCGCTGGCGCGACCACCGCCGAACGGCTGCTGACCAACCACTGCGCCGGTCGGCTTGTCGTTGACGTAGAAGTTGCCGGCCGCGAACCGCAGCGCCTCCGTCGCCCGCGCGATGGCGCCGCGATCCTGCGCGATGACCGACCCCGTGAGGGCATACTTCGCGACCGACTCCAGCTGCGCCATGACACGGTCGTAGTCACCGTCGTCATAGACGTAGACACCGAGGATCGGCCCGAAGTACTCCGTGGTGAACACCTCGTTGGTCGGGTCCGTCGACTCCAGAACGGTTGGGCGCACGAAGTAACCCACCGAGTCGTCATAGCTGCCGCCTGCGACCACCGAGATGGAGTCGTCCGCCTTGGCGCGATCGACGGCAGTCTTGTGCTTGGCGAACGCCCGGTCGTCGATCACCGCGCCCATGAAGTTGCTCAGGTCCGCGGTGTCGCCCATGGTCAACGACTCGGTCAGAGATACAAAGTCGTCGCGCATGCGCTCCCATACGCTGCGCGCGACGTAGGTCCGCGATGCCGCCGAGCACTTCTGGCCCTGGTACTCGAACGCGCCGCGCACCAGTGCCGTCCGCAAGACGTCGACGTCGGCACTTGGGTGTGCCAGGACGAAGTCCTTGCCGCCGGTCTCTCCGACGATGCGCGGGTACGACCGGTAGTCCGCAATGTTCTCGCCGACTGTGCGCCAGAGCCGCTGGAAGGTCGGGGTCGAGCCGGTGAAGTGGATGCCCGCCAGGTCGGGGTGCGCGAGCGCGACTTCCGACACCGCGAGTCCGTCGCCGGTGACGAGGTTGATGACGCCGGGTGGCAGGCCGGCCGCCTCGAGCAACCGCATCGTGTGGTGCGCGGCAAGCTGTTGGGTTGGGCTCGGCTTCCAGATCACTGTGTTGCCCATCAGCGCCGGAGCCGTGGGCAGGTTGCCGCCGATGGCCGTGAAGTTGAAGGGCGTGATGGCGTACACGAATCCTTCGAGCGGGCGGTGGTCGAGCCGGTTCCAGATGCCCGGTGAGTTGGCGATCGGCTGCTCGGCCATGATCTCCCGCGCGAAGTGGACGTTGAACCGCCAGAAATCGATGAGCTCGCATGCTGAGTCGATCTCCGCCTGGGCCACGGTTTTCGACTGGCCCAGCATCGTCGCTGCGTTGAGTGTTTGCCGCCACGGCCCGGCCAGCAGCTCGGCCGCCTTGAGGAACACCGCCGCGCGGTCGTCGAACGACAGGGCGCGCCAGGCGGGTGCCGCTTCGTGCGCCGCGGCTATCGCTGCCCGCGCGTCGTCCTGCGTGGCGTTGCGCATGGTGCCGAGCAAGTGCTGGTGATCGTGCGGGGCGACGACGTCGATCTCTTCGCCGCTGCCGAGCTTGGCGTCGCCGCCGATCGTCATGGTGAGCTCGGCGCGCTCGCTGCCGAGCTCGGCCAGCCGCTGCTCCACCTGGGCACGCTCGGGGCTGCCGGGTGCGTACGCCAGCACGGGATCGTTAATCGGCTCCGGGACCTGAGTGACCGCATCCATGCCACTCAGGCTAGTCACCGTCGGCGGCCCCGAAACCCGCGAGCAGGTCGGGCAGCTCCTGGGTGGCGTACCAGAGCAGCTCGAAGCCCTCGGCCTCGTCGACGGTGAACTCCGCGTCGTCGTCTCCGGCGTCGGCAGCCGGGAGGGCGGCGACTGCTGCGCGTACGACCTCCTCCGCCTCCGGTTCGTCGATGTGGATCGAGGCGACGCGGTCGAGTGCGACCGGCGCCGTGAGTCGTACCGCGGAGACTCCCAAACCGGAGTCGGGTGTCGCGGTGGCGTCGGGCACGTCGGCAGCCACAACCACGCGGCGCGGCGGTGCGGTCGGGTCGCCGGCGAGCAGTGCCAGGCTGGCCCGGGCGGCATCGGCGGCGGCCGCGTACTCGAGCTCCTCGAGATCGCCCTCCAGGTAGGCCTCCCGCAGCGCCGGGGTCACGGCGAAGGCCACCTCGATGGCGGACAACCCGCCCTCGCGGCTGAGCGTGCGCAGCAGTGGCACCGTCGCGGGGAGGTAGACGCGCATCAGCCGACCCCGACCCGTCCGCGGCCGCGGTCGAGGGCAGCCCGCTGGGTGGCGAACGCCGTCTCCAGGACGTCGAGCCGCCGGCTGAAGTCCATCGCGTTGGTGCCGAACGCCCTCAGGTCCTCGGGGCCAGGACCGAGGATTGTGACGCGTACGCCTTCGGCGCGCAGCTTGTCGGTCTCGCGCAGCATCCGACGGGTCGAGGCGAACCGCCAGCGCCGCTCCAGCCGCCCGACGGCCGACCGCGGCTCGTCGCTGCCGAAGGCGATCATCGGCGCCACGACCAGCACCTCGTCAAGGCCGAGCCCCGCCATGAGGTCTGCGGAGGTCACGGAGCAGACGCCGCCATCGACATAGCGGTGCCCCTCGTGCTCGATGGGTGCGAACCAACCGGGGATTGCGCAGGAGGCCATGACCGCCCGCGGAAGTGGCAGCCGCGGCGATCCCGACCTGCCGACCGGCACCCGGCGCCCGGACGTGTAGTCGAGCGTCGCGATGGTCAGACCTCGGTGCGGCGACCAGCCATCGGGCGCCGTGACTGCCTCGACGAGAGTGCCGATAGCAGCAAGCGACCCCTTACCCTCAGGCGCGAGTCCGGCAAGAACTGTCGCGGGAGGCATGCGGCGGATGCGGCGTACGTTGCGCACGAGCATGGTGCCACCGCCGAGCCGGACAGCCGGACGGCCGGGCATCGTTGGCCCGGTGGCGGTGTCGTAGTCCCACTCGTGGCCGGCCAGCGGACCGTCGCCGAAGCTGGCACCTCGCTGATGGCCGAGCAGCTCGCGAATCGACACCCCACCGCCGAACAACGCGGCAAGCACGGCGCCAGCGGAAGTGCCGAGGATCTGGTCGACCTCGCGCAGGTCGAGGTCACGGGCCTCCTCGAGGGCAGCCAGTGCCCCGATCGTCCACGCGGCGCCCAGAACCCCTCCGGCACCCAGGACAAGGCCGCGCCGCGGGGTTCGCTGGGGCCGGCCTCGTCGAGTCACGCGACCAGTGTGACGCTGCGCACCCCAGCCCGCTGGAAGGACACGATCTTCAGCCGACGTGGGAAGATCTTGTCCACAATCGTCACTGTCTGGAAGGTCTGCTCGGCATGCGTTCGCTTCGCTCGTTCGCTCTCGTCGCCGTCGTCGCAACGCTCGCGCTGGCAGGTTGCGGTGATGACGAGCCGTCGACAGCGCCGACGGCCGAGCCCAGCGCGACTGCGAGCCCGAGCGAGTCGGCGACGCCGGAGGAGACTCCGACCGAGGTCGACCAGGTGCAGCTCATCGAGGTCACGATCGCCGACGGCGAGGTGCAGACGGCCTCCGACCGGGTCGCAGTGCCGCTTGGCCGCACGGTTCGGCTGGTCGTGACTAGCGACGTCGCCGACGAGGTGCACGTCCACGGCTTCGACATCGAGGCGGCGCTCGAGCCGGGCGTCCCGACCACACTCGAGTTTGTCGCCGACGAGCCGGGCGTGTTCGAGGTCGAGACTCACGAGAGCGAACTGCTGCTCCTCCAGCTCGCCGTGCAGTGACGCAGCCGTGACGACAAGCGTCCTCGCGCACGGAGTGGGCGAGCGGCAAGACCTGCCGATCTCGTTCTCGTACGCGCTGGTGGGTGCTGTCGTCGCGTTGGTCATCACGTTCGTCGTGCTCGCCTTTGCCTGGCGGGAGCCGCGGTACGACTCCGCGACCGCGGGCCGTCCGCTGCCGTCCTGGCTGGCCCGTGTCGTGGACGCGCCGGCGACACGCCTCGGGCTGGCGATTCTCGGCGTGGTCACGGCTGGCTATGTCGGCGTCGCGGCGATCTTTGGCCCGGATCGAGCGACCAACCCCACGGCGGGCGCTGTCTACGTCTTGCTGTGGGTCGGCATCGTGCCACTGGCGCTGCTGTTCGGACCGGTCTACGCGCGGCTCAACCCGCTGCGCACTCTGCATCGCTGGGTGTGCCGGGCGGCAGGTGTCGACCCGGCCGCCGGTGGTCTGCGCAGCTATCCCCTACGTCTGGGGTTGTGGCCGGCGGCGGCCGGGCTGCTTGCCTTCACCTGGCTCGAGCTCGTCGCGCCCGACAGCGCCACGCTGCCGGTGATCCGCACCTGGTTCGCGCTCTTCGTGGCGGTGTCGCTGGTCGGTGCCGCGCTGCTGGGCTCCGGGTGGTTCACCAACGCCGACCCGTTCGAGGCTTGGTCACGGCTGGCGGCCCGGCTGTCCTGGGTCGGTCGGCGCCGCGACGGTGTCCTGGTCGCGCGCAACCCGCTCGCCGGGCTAGACGGCACCCCGCCCATGCCCGGCCTCGCGGCGGTGGTGTGCGTGCTCCTCGGGTCGACGGCGTACGACTCGTTGACCGGCCATCCGTCGTACGGCCGCTGGCTGCGCAACTCCCCGCTGCCCGAGACGCTGACCGCGACGCTCGCGCTGGTCGGCTTCGTGGCGTTCGTGGGGGTGACGTACGCGGCTTCGGTTGGGCTGGCAGGGCGGTTGGCGCACGTACGTCGGACGCAGCTGCCCAACCTGTTCGCGCACTCGCTCGTACCCATCGCGGTCGGCTATATCGTCGCGCACTACTTCACCCTGCTCGTCCTGGAGGGGCAGGCGACGCTCGTCTACCTGTCCGACCCGCTCGGCACCGGCGCCAATCTGCTCGGAACCGGCGACTGGACGCCGAGTCGCTGGCTGGCGCGGCAGCCGACTCTGGTCGCCACGGTGCAGGTCACCGCTGTCGTCATCGGACACGTGGTCGGAGTGGTCGCGGCGCATGACCGCGCGGTGCGGTTGTTCCCGCGGCGGCAAGCGCTCGTCGGGCAGCTGCCACTGCTGATCGTGATGGTCGGCTACACGCTCGGCGGGCTCTGGCTGTTGTTCACCGCGTGATTGACAGGCAAGTCTTTGCTTGCCTATTGTCGCCTGCGTGGCCGACGTGTTCAAGGCGCTCGCGGACCCGACGAGGCGGGCCATCCTCGACGAGCTGACCGATCGCGATGGGCAGACCCTGTTCGAGCTGTGCGCGCGATTGACCATGAAGCACTCGGTCAGCGCGTCTCGGCAAGCGATTTCGCAGCACCTAGACGTGCTGGAGTCGGCTGGGCTTGTCACGACGCGTCGCGAGGGGCGCTACAAGTTCCACTTCCTTGACACGTCTCCCTTGCAGGGCATCACCGAGCGATGGCCAGCTCCTGGCCGGAAGGCGACACCATGAGAATCCACGTCACAAGCGTCTTCGTCGACGACCAGGACAAGGCGCTCGCGTTCTACACAGAAGTGCTGGGGTTCGTGAAGAAGACCGAGATCCCGCTCGGCGGGGACGTTCGGTGGCTCACGGTCGTGTCGCCGGAAGCGGCGGACGGTGTCGAGCTGCTGCTCGAGCCGGATGGGCATCCGGCGGTCAAGCCGTTCAAGGAGGCGCTCGTGGGTGACGGGATCCCGTACGCGTCGTTCGCGGTCGACGATGTTGCGGCGGAGCACGAGCGGCTGCGCGCCCTCGGTGTCCGGTTCACTCAGGAGCCGGTCGACATGGGCGGCGTGACGATGGCGGTGCTCGACGACACCTGCGGCAACCTGGTCCAGATCGTGGCTCTCCCACCTCGCGCATAAGGCCGCATCGGGTCGACTGGGCGCAGAGTGAAGCGTTGTGCACGACACGTCGTCGGCGTGTCGTGCGCAACGCTTCAGTCTGCAGGGTCGTCTGCCGCAAAGGTACGGTCGCGGACATGTACGTACCCCGATTCAACGCTATGGAGGACGCCGGCCAGATCCGCGATCTCGTTGCAAGCGTCGGCTCTGCCGAGCTCGTCACTGTCGGGCCGGATGGGTTTCCTGTCGCGACGCTGCTCCCGGTCATCTGGGACGACACGCGACTCATCTTTCACATGGCGCGGGCCAATCAACACTGGACGTTGATCGATGCCGACAGCCCTGCGCTGAGCATCGTCGCGGGCCCTCAAGCCTATGTCTCGCCTGCGTGGTACCCGTCCAAGGCGCAGCACGGCCGAGTCGTCCCAACCTGGAACTACTCGGCGGTCCAGTTCAAGGGGCGCGTCGAGGTCCGCCGGGATCCTGAATGGCTGCTCGACGCGGTCACCCGGCTGACGGACCTGCATGAGCAGCGTCGTGCTCAGCCCTGGTCGGTAGCTGATGCCCCGCGCGAGTTCGTAAAGCAGCAGTTGCGCGCCATTGTCGGCATCGAGTTCACCATCGTCGAAGTCGAGGCGAAGGCCAAGCTCAGTCAGAACCGCTCCCATGAGGACTGTGCAGGGGTCATCTCTGGGTTGCGTCTCGAGGGTGGCCCGTGCGAGGGGCTTGTTGCCGACATCATGGCCGCTGAGGGCGATCCAGCCAGCGTGTCGGGATTCGAGTCCAACGGTCGGGATGCGTCAAGAAGCGTTCCCGCGGGAACGTCGGGGCGACCGCTCGCTGCGAACTGAAGCCGTGCGGACGTAGGACTCGTGCACCAGCCCGCGCAGTGTCACCGGCCGGCCGCGCGGATCAAGCCGCGGCTCCGCCGGGTCACAGGAGCCCCGACGATGTCCGCCGCCAGCGCAGCGATGGCGGTGCGCGCCGGGGAGTCGGCTGCCACTTCGGTCAGTGTGCGGCCCTGGGCGATGGCGCGGTCGCAGGCACCGCGGTCGTAGGGCACGAAGCAGATGTTGTCGACTCCGACGTAGCGGGTCAGCGCGTCGGAGATCTGGATGCGTGCCTCGCCTCCGATCGGCCCGCGGCGCAGCCGGTTGACGACCACGTGGATGTGGGCCTGTGGCGCCAGCTCGCGCAGCTCGGTGAGCCCGCGCACGAACCGCTGCACGCCCACCGGGTCGGCGGTGCCGACGGCGACGATGGTGTCGGCCTGCGCCAGCGTGACGAGGGTGGCTGCGTTGCGCCTCGGCGCCGTGGTGTCGAAAGAGAGCTCCTCGTCCTGCTCGAGCGAGAACCCGCAGTCGACGACGGTCTGCTCCACGAGACTGCGGGCGAGCGCCCAGACGACCTCGAGGGCGGCAGGCCGCAGCTCCGGCCATCGGTCGGCCCGGGCGATGCCCGTAAGGACCTTGAGATGCGGGGTCACCTGCCGCGCATGGCGTGCGAGTCCGGGCACGTCGAGCTGACCGTTGTTGGCTGCGCGGGTCGCGGCGGCGAGGCCAGGCGCCTCGTCGAGCAGACCGAGGACCTGTGCGACAACCCCGCCATAGGTGTCGGCATCGGCGAGCAGCGTGCGCCGGCCTATCTCGGCCAGCTCACTGGCCAGTGTGACAGCGAGCGTCGTGCGGCCTGGCGCGCCGGTGGGCCCCCAGACCGCGATGAGCTGGCCGCTGCCCGGCTCGAGCTCATCGGGAGCTGGCCCTCCGGCCCAACCAGCCGACGGCGCGAGCGTCGCCAGCTCATCAGCCGCGGCGCCAGGGTCGGCGTAGCCCGCGGGAGACGTGATGTCCTCGTCGACCGCGGCTCGGACGACGGCGGCGACCTCTGCAGGATCGGCGTCGGCGGCCAGCACGTGGCGGATGCCGAGCTGCCGAAGCTGGCGCTCCGCATGCTCGTCACCGGGGGCGATGACTCCGACGACGGCGACGCGGGCGACGGCCAGTCGAGACAAGGCCTCGCGGTCGAGCCGGCGCAAGTCAGCGGAGAGCAGCACAGCGCGAGCCTGGCCGGACGCGGCGGCCCCGAGCAGGTCAGAGAGATCGACGCAGCGTCGTACGACGGCAACGCCCAACGCTCCTCGCTCGAGACCGGCCACGAGCTGCGACTCCCAGGGCGCACCGGTGACGGCGGTGAGCACGGGCACAGTCATCGCGCGCTGTCCTGAGGCACAACGGTGAGAAACACCTGCTCGGCGCGCGCGGCGGTGATCAGCTGTGCGATGACGTCGTCGGTGTCAGCACCCTGGGGCTTGACGGCCAGTGTCACGGACACGGTGTCTGCGGGGCCGGCCAACCCGCCGCCGCCTTGGTCGTACTCCGTCACGACGACATCGGCGAGCAGCTGCTCGGCAACGCGAGGCTCCTCGGCAGTGCCGACGCCGTCGTCGGCGTCGACCCAGACATCGACGTGAGTGCCGCGCCCCAGACCGGCCGGGCGCTCGTGGGAAGGGATCGCCATCGTCAGGTAGCGCAGATCCTTGGTCTCGCCGGCATCAGTCGCTGCCACCGCCGCCGCGGGAATGAGCTCGCCCGCACCGACCGGCCGTAGAACCACATAGCCGTCGAGCGATGACTCGGCGGCGACATAGCGCCCCAGCCCGCTGACGATGCGCACAGCCTGCTCACGCAAGTCTGAGGTGCCGACGATCATCCCCGGCTCGAGATCATCGGTCGCCACCAAGACGAGGGTCGTCTCGTCGGCCGCGGCGACGACTCGCGCACCGATCGCGACGGAACCCAGCACCAGGAGGAGGCCGATGACCAGGCGCGCGTCCCGCCAACGGGCACGGCCCAGGCGGCTCGCGGCGGGCGAGGCCAGCTCGGCCGGCGGGCTGGACGGGCGCGGTGGTGTGGCGGTCTCGATCATCGTGTCCCCGTGCGACGGTTGTGCAGTGCGCGCCCATTTTGCCCGAGTCATGCAAATCGGCGGGTATGCGTGCTTGCACAGCGTACCCGCCAACGAACCAGTCGGAACCTGTCGGCTCTAACTGTGGATAACATGATCTAATCGATGTCAATCGGTGCCAGACTGTGGACAGCGAGAGTTTACGAGGAGAGTGCATGGCTGGAGACCGCCCGCGATTCCTGCAGCTGGCAGACGTGGCGGAGGTGCTCAACGTGTCGAGTGCTCAGGTCTACGCGCTGGTCCGCAGCGGCGACCTCCCCGCCATCCGCATCGGCGGGCGAGGTCAATGGCGGGTCGAGGCGAGCGCGCTGGAGGACTACATCCAGCGCATGTACGCCGAGACCAAGGTGTACGTGCGCAGCAACCCGCTTGGCCGGGCCGACGAAACCGACGCCGACTGAGCCAATCCAATGCGCCCCCTGGCTCGAACTCCGAGTGAACCGGCGCAGCCGCCGGACGTTCGCACGCCGTGGGAGCCTGTCATGCGCACATCCCCCAACCGCCTGCTCGGCGCAGTCTTCGGCATTGTCTACGTGCTCGTCGGCCTGGTCGGTTTTGCCGTGACCAGCGGCGTGGGCTTCGCCGCAACGGACGGCAAGTCCCTCATCATTTTCGACCTCAACCCACTGCACAACATCGTCCACGTGGCCGTCGGAGCGCTGCTCCTGGCCGCGGCCCTGACCAGCACGAGCACCGCCAAGGGCGTCAACACCCTCGTCGGCGGGGTCTACCTGCTGGTGGGGATCGCCGGGTTGTTCCTCATCACCTCGGACGCCAACATCCTTGCGCTCAACGGACCCGACAACGCCCTGCACCTCGCCAGTGCCATGGTGCTGCTGGGCGTCGGGCTGTCGCAGGACAAGCGGCCCGCGTCAACGCCGACTCACGGCCGCAGGTCGTACGCGTGAGGCCGAGCAACACCCGGCGATCTGGATCGATGCTCGGGGATGTTGCGCAGGCGTGGGCGGCGTTCGCCAGCCTAGGCGCCGGCCTCGTGCACCTGTCTGTCGTGCGTGAGCACGCCGAGCACTGGTGGGCGCATGGCGCGTTCCTCCTCATCGCGGGGTTCGTGCAGGTCGCGTGGGCCGTGGCAGCCCTGTGCCTTCCGCGAGCGCCGTTTCGCCGACTGTTCAGCGTCTTCACCCTGGGGCTGGTCCTGACGTGGGTCGTGAGTCGTACGGCGGGACTGCCCTTTGGTCCTGACGCCGGGGCGGCCGAGCCGGTCGGCGTCAGTGACGGGCTGGCCGCGCTTCTGGAGATCGGAGTGCTGGCCGCTCTGGTGCTGTCCCGGTGGCGTGGCTGGGCGCGCGATCTAGTGCGCGATCCAGCGCACGGCCGGCACGCCGCAGCGGTCGTAGCTCTGCTCTTCGCCGGTGCACTCGGCGTCTCGGCGCTCACCGTGCCTGCGCTGGCGGCGAGCGACGCGGGCGAGCATGCGCACCATGGGACCCACTCCGGCTAGGCGCGTCGCGCGGCCGCCATTCCGGTGAACGGCACGACGCGGACCGCCTGCACGTCGCCCCGGCGACGAGCCTCGGCGTAGCCATGCTCGGCCAACTCGAAGAAGTCGGCCCCCACGCGGTCGATCGTGCCGGTGACCGCGGCGCCATCGACAAGCGCAACCCTCAGTGTCGCCCGATCGCGCGCCAGCGCCCGCAGCACGTGGCCCAGTCCTAGCCTTGCCGCCACCTTGCCGGGCACCGCGGCGGTGGCGCCTATGCCCGGCAGACCGTAGATCCCGGTTACTGCGGCGAGGCACACCACGACCTCGCGGCCGGCTTCATCGACGAGGAGTGTCCACCCCGGGCCGGAACGCTCGACCTGCCCGGATAGCGAGCCCATGCCGAGGACGTTTAGTCGCAGGACCTGGCCGGCAGCAGCAGTCATCCGCTCGAGCAGGTGAACCGAAGCCCGCTCGCGCCGCGTGCGGTCGGCGACCTCACCGGCGAGCTCGGCTGCCTCGGCCGCCTCGATCTGAGCCTCGAAGTCCGCGAACAGCGCATCCCAACGCATCACCACAGCTCCTCGTGCACGGCAGCCCAACCTAGCCTTCCACAGCCCCAAGTCACGGAGTTGACACTTCGGTCGGCATAGGTTGTCATAAGCAAACGCAGTCAAACGAGGGAATACGGGATCAGTGCATGACTATCGTGGCCAGAGCCGTCCGAGTGACGCTCATGATGACCGCGTTGGGCGGCCTGACGACGGTGCTCGGCCAGGTCGCCCTCGCAGCCGACCCGGCTCGACTCGACGGGCTCGTGACGCGCGCGGCTGGCTTTGGTGCGGCGGTCCTGAGTGGCTGGCTGGCGCTGGCCATCGCCATGTCCGCCCTCGCGACGTTGCCCGGGACGGTTGGACGAGCCGCGGCGCGTGCGGCGGCGCGGACCACGCCGGCTGCGACTCGACGCGTCGTGCATCTGGTCCTGGGTTTCTCGGTCGCGGCCAGCGCTGCGAGTCTCCCGTCGGTCGCGTCGGCTGCGCCGCCGCCGCTGACGCTGGCCGGAAGCCTCGAGATCACGGTGGCGGATGACGAGAAGTTCGCAGCTCTCCCCCACGTCGGCCGCCCGGTGCAAGACAGCGCGCGTACGGCGATGGCCGCGGCTGCTCCATCGCAATCAGCAGCGGGCGCTCCCCAGGGCGCGCTCGGCTGGACGCCGACGATCCCCGCACCGTCACCGCCAGTTCCCGCGCCGAGCCCCGATGTCGCCGTCGTGTCTACGCCTCCGCGTGACGGCGAAGCAGTGCCCGACGCGGTCGTCGTGCGACGAGGCGACTCGCTTTGGGCAATCGCCGCCCGCGTTCTCGGCCCGGCAGCCAGCGACGCGGAGATCGCGGCGACGTGGCCCCGGTGGTTCGACGCAAACCGCGGCGTCATCGGCCCCGATCCCGACGTCATCACACCCGGCACCGTCCTGCGCCCACCGGCCTGACAGCTCACCCAGCAACCCATCACACCCGCACCACATGGTCGAAGGAGGCCCCGTGGCTATCCGCACCACCGCCCCGAGCACGTCGAGTCCGAAGCCGACGCTGCGACTGGTTCCTCCGCCCGATAGTGCCCCGCCATACGACGACGAGCTCGGCGCGGCGCTAGTCACCCACCCGCCGACTCAAGGCGCGCTGGCTCTCGACTTCCGGCTGCGCAGCGGAGTGGCGGCGATCCCCCAGCCGCCGGCGCAGCTGCGACTGATCGTGGACGAGCCGGCCGCCCCACCCGTGAGCGACCAAGCCGACGACGTCGACACGTTCTGCGCCCGCCAACCCACGCCGACCTCCACCCTGCCCGACCCCAAGGTGTGGATTGCCCGGCTGAGCCAGGCGACCATCGAGGTTCTGGCGGGCGTTCGCCCGCTCACGCAGCTAAGTCCCTGGCTGGACGAGCGCGTTTACAGCCAGCTCGGCGTGCGGTTGAAGGCGGCTTCACGCCGGTCGTCCGCTCCTCGTCTGCGCGCCAAGCTGCGCACGGTGCGCATCTGCCTGCCGGCTGACGGAGTCGTGGAGGCGAGTGCTGTGGTGCAGCACGGTCCGCGTTGCCGCGCGATGGCGCTCCGGCTGGAAGGCCTCGACGGGCGCTGGCGGTGCACCGACCTCACGCTCGTCTAGGCCCGTCACACGCGGTATGACTTCCGAAGGTGCCACCAAAGGAGGTCAGCGCATGCCGCCGCAACGGCTGGCAGACGGTCGCCGTGTGTTCGTCAAGCGACAGCCCGGAGCCCCACCTGACTTCTTTCCGGCTGAGGCCCGCGGCCTCGACATCCTGCGTGGCGCGAGCGGCGGAATGGCAGTGCCCGAGGTGATCAGGGTCGACGCAGACGCCCTTGTCCTCGAGTGGATCGAGGAGGGTGCGCCCACGCGCGGCGCTGCCGATGAGACTGGACGCGCGCTGGCGCGAATGCACGCCCACGGTCGAGGTGTGTTCGGCCTTCGTGACGGCGACGGCTACATCGGCCGGCTACCGCTGCCCAACGGCCCGCTGACGTCCTGGCCTCAGTTCTTTGCCGAGCGACGCCTCCGGCCGTACGCGCGCATGGCGTACGACGATGGCGCACTCGGCCGCAGCGATCTGACAGCTGTCGAGCGCGTAATCCAGCGGATGGCCGAGCTCGCCGGACCAGCCGAGCCGCCTGCACTCATCCACGGTGACCTATGGAGCGGCAACCTGCTCTGGGGTCTCGAGGGGCGAGCCTGGCTCGTCGACGCCGCCGCTGTCCACGGCGGGCACCGCGAGACCGACCTTGCGATGCTCGCCCTGTTCGGCGCACCGCACCTCGATCTGATCCTCGGCGCTTACCAGGACGTCGCACCACTCGCGTCCGGATGGCGGGAGCGCGTGGCGTTGCACCAGCTGCACCCGGTGCTGGTGCACGCTGCGCTGTTCGGCGGTGGCTATGGCGCGGCGGCGGGCCGGCTCGCTCGGGAGTGCCTGGACTAGATCCGGCGACGGCCGGCTCGCTGACCTCGGATTAGCGGTCGGCGCCGTGGCAGCGCTTGAACTTCTTGCCCGACCCGCAAGGGCAGAGCGCGTTGCGCGAGACGTTGGCGTAGGTCTGAGGCTTCTCGCCAGCAGCGGTGGCTGACGCCTTGGACGCCGTCGCGGTGGCGCTCCCCCGCGACAGTGCGGACGGTGCCGCCGGCGCCGCGGTCGGCGCGTTGGGCCCGCCGTCCTGGCGCGTGACAACCCCGCCCTGGCCGTCGACAGTCGGCGCGGTGTATTCCAGCTGCTGCGGGCGCTGCGCCTGGATCAGTCCCTTGGCAACAACCACCGGCTGCTGCTCGGCGACCGCTGCCGCCTCCTCCTCGGGCTTGCGCACCTGCACCTCGAGGTTGAACACCAGGCCGACAGACTCTTCCTTGATCGCGTCCATCATGGTCGAGAACAGGTCGTAGCCCTCGCGCTGGTATTCCACGAGCGGGTCACGCTGCGCCATGGCGCGCAGTCCGATGCCTTCGCGCAGGTAGTCCATCTCGTAGAGGTGCTCGCGCCACTTTCGGTCGAGGACGGTGAGCACGACCCGACGCTCGAGCTCGCGCATGACCTCCGCGCCGAGCGCCTCCTCACGGGCGTCGTAGGCGGCCTGCGAGTCGACCACGACCTCGCCGATGAGGAACTCCTGGGACAATCCATCGAGCCCGCCTGCTGCATCGATCACGTCGTCGATCTCGAGTGAGATCGGGTAGACGGTCTTCAGTGCGGTCCACAGCTTGTGGAGGTCCCAGCTCTCCGGGTAGCCCTCGGACGTCTCGGCGCGTACGTAGTCAGCCACGACGTCGTCGACCATGTGCCGGACCTGCTCGTGCATGTCGGCACCCTCGAGCACCTCGCGCCGCTCGTCGTAGATGACGTGGCGCTGGCGGTTGAGCACGTCGTCGTACTTGAGGACGTCCTTGCGGGCTTCGAAGTGCTGCGCCTCGCGCTGCGTCTGTGCGCTCGCGATCGCCGACGACACACGCTTGCTTTCGATCGGCTGGTCCTCGGGGAAGTTGAGCAGCGACATTGTGCGCTCGACGAGGTCAGACTTGAACAGCCGCATCAGGTCGTCCTGCAACGACAGGTAGAACCGCGTCTCGCCCGGGTCGCCCTGCCGGCCCGACCGGCCGCGCAGCTGGTTGTCGATGCGGCGGGACTCGTGCCGCTCGGTGGCGAGGACGTAGAGCCCGCCGACGCCTACGACCTCATCGTGCTCGGTTTGGACCTGCGCGGTGTACTTCTCCAGCGCGGGCACCCACGCGGCCTCGTACTCCTCCGGCGTCTCGATCGGGTCGAGCCCGCGCTGCCTGAGCTCGGCGCGCGCGATGAACTCCGGGTTGCCGCCGAGCATGATGTCGGTGCC
Source organism: uncultured Actinomycetota bacterium (assembly GCA_963799425.1). Classification (GTDB taxonomy): domain Bacteria; phylum Actinomycetota; class Actinomycetes; order Jiangellales; family Jiangellaceae; genus CAVWSM01. The sequence continues at coordinate 497,205 of CAWCXA010000012.1, forward strand.
GCGGCCGGCCATGTTGGTGGCCACGGTGACGGCGCCTTTGCGCCCGGCCTGCGCGACGATCGCGGCCTCACGCTCGTGGTACTTGGCGTTGAGCACCTCGTGCGGGATGCCGCGCTTGCGCAGCTGCTGCGACAGGTGCTCGGACTTCTCGACGCTCGTCGTGCCGACGAGCACGGGCTGGCCCTTCTCGTGCCGGCCGGCGATGTCCTCGACAACTGCGTTGAACTTGCCTTCCTCGGTGCGGTAGACGAGGTCAGACTGGTCGACGCGGGCGACCGGCATGTTGGTCGGGATGGGCACGACGCCGAGCCGGTAGATCTTGTCGAACTCGGCGGCCTCGGTCATCGCCGTGCCGGTCATGCCCGCGAGCTTCTCGTACAGCCGGAAGAAGTTCTGCAGCGTGATCGTCGCAAGAGTCTGGTTCTCCTGCTTGATCGTCACGCTCTCCTTGGCCTCGATCGCCTGGTGCATGCCCTCGTTGTAACGGCGACCGGCGAGGATGCGGCCGGTGTGCTCGTCGACGATCAGCACCTCGCCGTCCATCACGACGTAGTCCTTGTCGCGCTTGAACAGCTCCTTGGCGCGCAGCGAGTTCTGCAGGAACTGGATGAGCGGGGTGTTGGCGCTCTCGTACAGGTTGTCGATGCCGAGGACGTCCTCGACCTTGGTGATGCCCGACTCGAGGATGCCGACGGTGCGCTTCTTCTCGTCGACCTCGTAGTCGGTCTCACGGCGCAGCCGCTGCGAGATCTTGGCGAACTCGGTGTACCACCGCGTCGGCTGGTCGGCTGGGCCAGAGATGATGAGCGGCGTGCGCGCCTCGTCGATGAGGATCGAGTCGACCTCGTCGACGATCGCGAAGGGGTGGCCGCGCTGGACCAGGTCGTTCTTGGACAGCGCCATGTTGTCGCGCAGGTAGTCGAACCCGAACTCGTTGTTGGTGCCGTAGGTGATGTCGCAGGCGTACTGCTGGCGGCGCACATCGGACGGCAGCTGGTTGACGATCGTGCCGACCGTAAGGCCGAGGAAGCGGTGGACGCGGCCCATCCACTCGCCGTCGCGCTGCGCGAGGTAGTCGTTGACGGTGATCACGTGAACGCCTGTGCCCGCGATCGCGTTGAGGTAGGACGGCAGGGTCGCCACGAGGGTCTTGCCCTCACCGGTGCGCATCTCCGCGATGTTGCCCCAGTGCAGCGCCGCGCCACCCATGAGCTGGACGTCGAAGTGGCGCTGGCCCAGTGTGCGATGAGCCGCCTCGCGGACGGTAGCAAATGCCTCGGGCAACAGATCGTCGAGCGTCTCGCCCGCCTCGTACCGCTGCTTGAACTCTGCCGTCATCCCTCGCAGCTCGTCGTCCGACATCGCGACGAAGTCGTCCTCGAGGGCGTTGACCTGCACCACGACCTGGTGAAGCCGCTTGAGGATCTTGCCCTCGCCAGCACGAAGCATCTTGTCGAACAGGGCAGGCACGCTGGTTCGCTCCTTGGACGCGAGTCCGGGTGGCCGGGCAGTCAGCCCGGGGTGCGGGCGCGGTAGCGCCTCGTCGAGCCATGGTACGTGGCCCGCACCAGGAAAAACGCCTCGCGCCCGGGATCAGTGCCCGTGCGACCATGCCCAGATGCAACCCGTGGAACTCAGCGACGAGTCTGTTCGCCTCCGACAGGCCACCCTGAACGACCTCGACGAGATTGTCGAGCAGTGCAACGACCCGGAGTCGGTGCGCTGGACCACGGTTCCGAAGCCGTACGGTCGGGTCGACGCGGAGCAGTTCGTGTCCGAGTTCATTCCCAAGAGCTGGGCGGACGGCAGCGACCTGACCTGGGCCGTTGACCTCGGGGGCCGCTTCGCCGGGTCTGTGTCGCTTCGCCCGGAGAGCGCAGGGCGGGCGGAGATCGGCTTCGGGCTGGCGCCGTGGGCACGCGGCAAGGGGATCATGACTCGGGCGGCGGCACTCGCCATCGGCTGGGGGTTCGCGGCAGGCGGCCTGGGTCTGCGCGCGGTTGAATGGCGCGCGCACGTGGGCAACTGGGCTTCGCGCCGGGTGGCCTGGCGGCTCGGGTTCCGGATCGAGGGCACCGTACGGGCTCTGTGTGCGCAGCGCGGCGAGCTGCGCGACGCGTGGATCGGCACGTTGCTTGCCGGCGAGTCGATGCGCCCGGCGACGAAGTGGCTGGAAACGCCCGTGATCCGCGGACCGGAGGTGACGCTGCGGGCGCTTGAGGACGAGGACGCGGAGGCGATCTTCGAGGCGTTCAACGACCCGGTGACGCAGCACTGGTTTGGCGGTCTCCCGACCCCCTACCCCAGGGAGAATGCACGCGCGTTTATCGAGGCTCGACGCGAGGATGCCGCTGCGGGGCGCAGCGCGTACTGGGCGCTGGCGCGGCCGGACGGCGGCCCCGCGATCGGCGCGGTGTCGATCGGGGCCATGCAGCAGCACGATGGGGGTGGGGAGATCAGCTACTGGATGCACCCGTCGGCTCGCGACAAGGGCGTGGCGACCGAGGCCGTACGGCTGCTCGCCCGGCACGCGTTCATCGACGAGGCCGACGGTGGAATGGGGCTGCGGCGATTGGTCGTGGCTCATGCCGACGGCAACGAGGCGTCGCGCAGGGTGATCGAGCACGCCGGGTTCCGGCCGATGGGGATCGAGCGCGCGGGTGACCGCATCCGCGGCGGGGTCGTAGTCGATCTCTACTGGTACGACATGCTGATGGACGACCCGCGCTAGCCGCCCGCACGGAGTTGATCATGGCAGAGCTGTGATCATTCTCGCGAAATGATCACAGCTTTGCCATGATCAACACGAGTTCGGCGGTGGCGGTAGCTTGAGGCGCTGAAGCGGATGCGGCTGTCAGGCGGCGAGTGCGACGGCGGCCGACAGGTGCGCTGCGAGATCGCCGCGCCCGTTGACAACCACGTCGTCGAGCCCTAGCCAGCCGGCCATGCTGCGCAGCTCGGCGGCGAGCTCCTCAGCAGCGTCGCCGGGCGCACCCGGCTCGACCCACGCCGCCTGCACCCGCAGCACGCCGGCCTGCCGGTCGGCCTTCAGGTCGACTCGGCCGACAAGCTGGTCGCCGAGCAGGAAGGGCAGCACGTAATAGCCGTAGACCCGCTTGGCCGGCGGAACGTAGATCTCGATGCGGTAGCGGAAGTCGAAGATCGCCTCGGTGCGCGCCCGCTCCCAGATCAACGGGTCGAACGGTGCGAGCAGCGCCCGCGCGTCGACGCTCCGGGGCAGACGGGCGTCACGGTGCAGGTAGGCGGGTCGGTGCCAGCCGTCGATGCGCGTGGGCGTGAGCTCGCCGGCCTCGACAAGGTCGGCGATCGCGGCGCGCGTCTCGAGGGGGCTGAGCCGGAAGTAGTCGCGCAGGCACTGCTCGGTCGCCACACCGTGCGCCCGCGCCGCGATGCGGACAAGCTCGCGTTGCGCATCGACCCGGTTTGGCGTGGGCGTCGCGAGGACAGCCGCTGGCAGCACTCGCTCGGGCAGGTCGTACAACCGCTCGAAACCACGTCGACCGGCTGCGGTGACCTGGCCCGACCAGAACAGCCATTCGAGGGCGCGCTTGACCTCCGACCAGTTCCACCCCCAGTCGGTGCGCGCGGGTCGTGGCGCGTCGTGCTCGATCTCGCCGGCCGTGATCGGGCCGAGTTGTCGAACCTCGTCTAGCACCCAGGTAACAAATGCAGGCTGCTCTTCGACAATGTTGCGAACGCCGCCCCACGCCTCGTCGAGGGCCCGCTCCATGCGCCAGCGCAGTAGTGGTTGTGTCTCGACTGGCAGCAGCGAGGCCTCGTGGCCCCAGTATTCGAACAGCGTGCGCGGCGCCTTTCCCGCCGCACGGTCGATGAGTGACATCGGGTAGGGGCCGAGCCGGCTGAAGACCGGCAGGTAGTGGGCGCGCGCAAGCACGTTGACCGAATCGATTTGCAGCAGGCCGGTGTGCCGGACAACCCGGCGCAGCCCGCGTCCGTCAACGAGGCCTCGCGGGCGTGGTGTCGCGAAACCCTGTGCCGCAAGGGCGACTCGTCTTGCCTGTTGACGGGACAGCAGCTCTGGTCTGCGCGGCATGCCTCTCATCGTGCCAGCCGCCGCCGACAGCGGACCGACGTGCGGATCAGTCGTCGTGCGTCAGCGAGAGGTGGATGACGCCGTAGTCGTATCCACGGCGCCGATAGACCACGCTCGGCAGCTTGTTGTCCGAGTCGACGAACAGGTAGAAGTCGTGACCCACGAGCTCCATCTCGTAGAGCGCCTGGTCGAGATTCATCGGCTTGGCTTGGTGCGTCTTGGTGCGGACAACCATCGGGCCCTCGTCGGCCACGGGACCGGCACCGTCCGGCCGCTCGGCATAGCGAGCGGCTTGCTCCTCCAGGTAGTCGACAGGGCTTTGCTCGACTGCCGGAGCAGCCTGGCTGTCCAGCACGGCTGTGGCCTGTGCCAGGGACACCGGAGTGCGGTGACCGCGATGCACGCGCTTGCGATCCGCGACCTTGCGCAGCTGGGTCTCGAGCCGCTCGGTGGCGAGGTCAAGCGCTGCGTACTTGTCAGGGGCAGCGGCCTCGGCTCGGATCACGGGGCCCTTGGAATGAACGGTCAGCTCGACGCGCTCGGCGAAGTCGGCGAGGCGTGGGTTGGTCTCCTTGGAAACCTCGACATCGATGCGAATGACGCGGTTGTTCAGCCGCTCGAGACGTCCGAGCTTGTCGTTGACGTGCTGGCGGAACCTTTCTTTGATCTCGCAGCGACGGCCTTTAACGACGATGTCCACGTGGGACCTCCCGGCTCTCGAGGAAAGCCCGAGGAGACGTGGCCGGCCCGCACGTGGGGCTCTGCCCCGGGGGCCTGCCGGACCACCGCAGTAGACCGACTCTCGCGCACGCTCACCCGGGCGGGTGCCATACAAAGACGTTAGTCGCTGGTGTCTCCTGTCGGTACCGGAAGCCCGGCAGGTGGGACGCTTCTCACGGCGTGTCGCGCGGTCGCCGCGATCGTGGCCGCGCCGAGCACCGGCCGGCCGGTTACGGACAGTGCCCGAGCGGCCTCGACCAGGGTTGCCCCGGTGGTGACCACGTCGTCCACCACGACCACTGCGAGCCCCGCCAGCAGCGGGCGCAGGCCCGGCGGCACCCGCAGGGAGCCGGCCAGGTTGGCGCTGCGGGCGGACCGATCAAGGCCCGCCTGGTCGGCGACGCGACGGGCTTGCCGCAGCACCGGCGCCACGCTCACCGCCAGGCCCTCTCGACGCAGCACCCGACCAGCGACGCGCGCGACGCGCAGCAGCGGATCGTGCCCGCGCCGCCGCGTGACCGAGCGTCGCGACGGCACTGGCACGATCGCCACGCTCACCTCAGGCCCGGCCCGCGACTCGACCACGGCAGCCCGCACAGCTCCGGCGAGCGCACCTCCCAGCGGTCGCGCCAGGGCCAGGCGGCCATGCTCCTTGTGCGCCAGGACGGCCGCCTGCGCCACCGCGTCGTAGGTCGACACCGTCCATGTCGGCGGGAACCCAGCGGGGCACGGCGTCGGGACCGCGGGCCGGGCCGGCTGGCTCAGCTCAGCCAAGCAGTCTGCGCAGAGCATCGTGCCCTGCAGTCCGCAGCCGGCGCACCGCGTGCCGGCGAACAGGTCGAGCAGTCCCGAGATCACCGAAGTCATGCACAGAGCGTGCCGATGACAGCCGCCCGCAGGCAGCGAAGGACAACGATCTGTGGATCGGGGACGACCTCCGCGGCGGGTTGTGGACAACCTGGGCGAGTCGTCCGCGTCGCTAAGCGTCGGTCAGCCCGGGAACGCCGGTGCGAACCCCTCGCCGACTCCCAACCACCGGCCCCGCGAGTCCTGCTGCTGCAACTGCCCGTCAGCCGTCGACACCACGAGCAGATCCCGCGCCGCGGGGGATGCGGCGAGCTCGTCGGCACCGGTCACCTCCTGCCGCGCGGTCGGCTGCAGGCCACTGATCGCCACGATGTACGGGGTCCGTACGGACTCTCCGGCAGACCCGGCGAGCAGCGCAATCTGCGACACATCGACCCAGTCGGCGTCGAGCACTGCGCCTTCCGCGAATGGCACCTCGTGCAGGCCGACGAGGCTCAGCGGCACCTGAGCGTCCGGCTGCTCTTGGCGCAGCAACCCGACTAGCGCGACGCGGCGCCGGCCCTGCTCTGCCACGAACAGCACTCGCACCCCATCGGCGTTGATGCGGACGGTGTCGACATGCCATGGCAGCAGTTCCGGCGCATCAACGTGAGTCACAGCATCACCGTCGACCCGTAGGAGCCGTGACCCTTCGGTCGTCCGGTCGACGGTCCAGACATCGCCTTCCCGACCCCAGGACGGGGCGGAAAAGTCCGTACCGGTGGCCAGTTCCTCCTGCGGCCCGCTGTCGAATCGTGCGCGCAGCAACCTCGTGCCCGAGGCATCGACAGCAGCCGCCAAGCCGCTGTCGGGCGAGATGCCGACCGACCTGACACCGGCGTCCGCCGCGCCGAACGCGCCACCGACTGGCGCTGTTTCCTCGCCCTCTGGCAGCACAGTGACGACGCGGCCCTCAAGCACGGCATAGATAGTGTTACCGCGGGACGGCGAGCTCGGGTCAAACGTGCGCACCGTGCTGGCAGACACCACGCCGTTGTCTGGGCTGGTGCCGGGGACGGACAGAGGTGCCCCCTCGACCGTGATGGCCACCTCGTCGATGCCTGCGAGCTGGCTGCTCAGCGTGACGAACAGCTGCGCCGCGAGCCGGCTCCGCGCATCCTGCGATGCCGCGCGCACTTCGCCGGTCAGGTTGACCGTGGCCACCCCGTCCTGTACCGGCACGCTGTCGGTAACCAGCGCGGTGCCTTCGGGGAACGCAGTCGCCACGGCAGATGCCAGCCATTGCGTCGGACCCCGCAGTAGCGACTGCACCAGCAGTGTCGACTGGTTGGCACCACCGACGGGCAGCATGACCTGATCGGCGACGAGGACACCCGAGACAGGCTCGGGAAAGTAGACCTCGTACGGGGCGTACTCGCGCTCGAACTGGGACTCCGAGAGCACCAGGCCGGGCGGCGGCCCGGCGATCCGCCACTCACCGTCGACCTGGGTCAGCGGGATGGGGATCTCAGCTGACTCACCCTCCGTGGCGGGGGTGTAGGTGCCGTCGGCACTGACGTGCCCGGCGACCTGCATAGACAGCTGCACCAGGCCGTCGGCTACCTTTCGCGCGGCCGCCGCCGTGCCCTCGAACACCTGGATCTGCGCGGACGGATCCCAGCTGGTGCTTGCTTCTGGTGTGAGGTACTCAGTGGCGCCCGGGTATCCGGGCACATAGCTACGCATCGACGCCAGGAAACCCTCGACGATGGATACCTCGTCAGCACCGTCCTCGGGCTTGACGGGGAAGTTGCCGACATACGGCGGTTCCGACCGGGCGGCGATCGGTACGCCCTCCTCGACCGGCCCCGACGTGGGCAGGCCGCCGCCGCATCCGGCGAGCAGCAGCAGCCCGACAACAATCGCTCCGACGCGAACATCAGCGCGCATCGGGCACCACCTCGATGCGCTGGTACGGGCCACCGACGCCGCGCATGGCTGACGCGATCTCGGCGTCCTCGGGTATGAGCGGCAGCGGCGAGTGCCGCAGCTCGGCGCCCGCCGCACGCGGCAAGGTCAGCCGGAAGTTAGAGCCGTCTCGCGGCTCGCCCCAGGCTTGCAGCCACCCGCCGTGCAGCCGCGCGTCCTCCAGCGCGATCGACAGGCCGAGGCCCGTGCCGCCGGTCGTACGCGCACGGGCTGGGTCGGCACGCCAGAACCGGTTGAACACGAGCGACGACTCCCCCGGCTTGAGGCCGACGCCGTGGTCGCGCACGCACACGGCGACCGCGTCGTCGTCGGCGCCGACACGCACGAGGACCGGCTTCCCCTCGCCGTGCTCGATCGCGTTGTTGACGAGATTGCGCAGGATGCGTTCGATGCGCCGCCGGTCGATATCGGCGAAGCATGGCTGGTCGGGCAACTCGAGCCGCACCTCGGTCTTCAGTCGACTGGCCACCGAGGCAGACGCGTCGACGACAAGGCGCACAACGTCGCGTACGTCGACCTGTTCGGTGTCGAGCACGGCCGCTCCGGCGTCGAACCTGCTGATCTCCAGCAAGTCGGACAGCAGATCCTCGAACCGGTCCAGCTGCGTCTGCAGCAGCTCAGCAGCACGAGCGGTCTCGGGGTCGTACGAGGCACGCGCTTCGTGCAGCACATCGGCCGCCATGCGCACGGTTGTGAGCGGCGTGCGCAGCTCGTGGCTCACGTCGGACACGAACTGGCGCTGCAACCGGGACAGCTCCTCAAGCTGGCGGATCTGCCGCTGCAGGCTGGCCGCCATCTGGTTGAAGCTCGTGGCCAGCCGGGCGAGGTCGTCGCGACCGCGTACGGCCATGCGCTCTTGCAGCCGCCCACCCGAGAAGCGCTCGGCCGTGCGGGCTGCCACCCGCACCGGGTCGACGACCTGGCGCACCACCAGCCAGGCGATCGCGCCGAGCAGTAGGACCAGAAGGAGCGCGGCCGTCGCGAGCCCGTTGCGCAGCAGGTCCACGGTCTCCTGCTGGTCGGTCATCGGGAACAGGAAATAGAGCCCGAACGGCGACGCCACGGTGGGCACGTCCAGCTGTCCGCCAACTGCCAGTCCCGGCTCGCCGTCAGTGTCTTCGCCTAGGTGCTCGATCGCCGTGTAGGTCGAGAACACCAGCGGCTCTTCGCCGACCGACTGCTGTAGGGAAGTCGGCACGCTGTCTGGCTGGACGCGGCCCGAGGTCAATGGGGGACGCAACGGCGCCGGAACGTCGGGCTCGGCTAGCAGTGGCAACGTCGTAGGCGTCGCCGCCACGCGTCGCCAGGTCCTGCACGATGTCGGTGAGCTGGCTGTTCAGTGCGGCGGGCGTGACGTCAGTGGTCTGCTCGAGCTGAGCCTGCGCATCCGCAAGCCCCGCTGCGAACTCGGACACCGACTGGTCACGGTGGGCGTCCAGGAGACCATCCGTGACCTGGCGGACGAGCGTGGCGCCGAGCAGCGTGACGACGGCCAGCGACAGTGCCAGCGTCGAGCTGAGCACGCGGAGTGTCAGCGAGCTCTGCCAAGCGATGATGAACCTTCGGGTGACCCGGCGCATCCAGCCGAAGACACCGGAAGCCGTACGCCCGAGCGGTCCGGCCCGGCGCTCTTGCGGCAGGGCGGGAGTGTCGCTCAGGGCGTGCCCGCCTTATAGCCGACACCGCGGACGGTCACCACGAGCTCAGGGCGCTCGGGATCCATCTCGATCTTGGAGCGCAGTCGCTGGACGTGCACGTTGACTAGCCGGGTGTCGGCGGCATGCCGGTAGCCCCAGACCTTCTCCAGGAGCTCTTCGCGGGTGAACACCTGCCACGGCTTGCGGGCCAGGCAGGCCAGCAGATCGAACTCCAGCGGCGTGAGCGCGATCGGGGTGCCGTTGCGGCGGACGGAGTGGCCGGCGACGTCGATCTTGAGGTCACCGATCTCGAGGCTCTCAGCCTTCGGCTCGTCGGTGCGGCGCAGGCGCGCCCGCACCCGGGCGACGAGCTCCTTGGGCTTGAACGGCTTGACGACATAGTCGTCTGCGCCGGACTCCAGGCCGACCACGATGTCGACCGTGTCGGTCTTGGCCGTGAGCATCACGATTGGCACGCCCGACTCGGCGCGGATCTCCTTGCAGACGTCGATGCCGTCCTTGCCGGGCAGCATGAGGTCGAGCAGCACGAGATCGGGCTTGGCCTCGCGGAACAGGCTCATGACCTCATCACCGCGGAAGACCACCAGCGGCTCGAAACCCTCGCTCCGCAGGACGATCCCGAGCATCTCCGCCAGCGCGACGTCATCGTCAACGATAAGGACACGACCCTTCATGCACCCATGTTGACACCTTGATCCCGCCTGCGCGTAATGCCCGGTCACCGCGGGCGGCCGGGCGTGGCACGATTTGCGCGACGGCGAGCCGCAGCGGCAGGCAACGGAGTGTGATGTCTGATACACCAGGCACCCCAGGGTGGTCGGCTCCGGGCGGTCAGGAGCCGCCCCCGCAGCAGCCGGGCTGGCAGCAACCAGGCTGGCAGCAGCCTGGGTCGCAGCCGCCGCCCGGCTGGCAACAGCAGCAGCAGCCGCCGGTCTGGGGACAGCCGCCTCCGCCCGGCTGGGGTTGGGGGCAGCCGCGGCCCGACGTGAAGCCCGGTGTTGTCGCGCTCCGACCGCTCGGTGTTGGCGAGCTGCTAGACGGTGCCGTGGCCAGCCTGCGGGAGAACCCCGCCGCAATGCTCGGCATCTCGGCGCTCGTCGCGGTCGTCGTCCAGGTTGTCGAGACGTTCGCCCTCTGGCTGTTCGTCGAAGACCTCAACGGCATCGACCCCGACAGCACGGTGACCGCCGACCAGGCGGAGGCGCTGCTGGGGGCCGGCCTGCTGGCGCTTGGCATCTCCGCGATCGTGGCGTGGCTCGCGTCGATCTTCCTCACCGGGATGCTCACGGTGGTGGTGAGCCGAGCGGTTCTGGGCCGCAAGGTCAGCCCGGGTGAGGCATGGCGGGCCGCTCGCGGACGCCTGCCCAAGCTGGTGCTGCTCACGGTGCTAGTGAGCCTGATCACACTCTCGCCATTCCTGATCACGACCGTGCTGATCGTCGGCCTCGTGCTCGCCGGCGCCGAGGGCGCGGCACTGGCGGTGACTCTGCTCTTTCTGCTGGCAATCCCACTCGCCGTCTGGATTTACGTACGGCTCGCGCTGTCGACCCCTGCTTTCATGCTCGAGACGACCGGCGGGCGGCCCGCGACGATCCGCCAAGCGTTGCGCCGGTCCTCCCAACTGGTGCGTGGATCGTGGTGGCGCACGTTCGGCGTCCTGCTGCTTGGACTGATCCTCACCGGGATCATCAGCGGCGTAGTCACGACGCCGGTGTCGTTCCTGCTGCCCGAGCTTGCGGGCGATGCGTTCATCAATGCTGACGGCAGCCCCACGCCGCTGTTCCTGATCGTGAACGCGCTCACCGCGATCCTGGTCACGACGTTGACCGCTCCGTTCACGGCCGCCCTGACGGTGCTGCTGTACGTGGATCGCCGCATCCGCCGCGAGGGGCTGGACATCGAGCTCGCCCGGGCTGCCGGCGTCAGCATCCCCGGCCGCACCCCGCCGCCGCCGACACCGGCCGGCCCGCTCCCGTGACGGTTCAGATCGACCGCGACGAGGCGCGTCGACTGGCCGAGCGCGAACTGGCCGACCCGAAGTACGAGGACGAGCCGTCCCTGCCGGAGCGGATCGTCCAGTGGGTGCTGGACCGCATCGCCGATCTGCTCGATGGGGCGGCAGGGGCCAGCCCGGGCCAGTGGCTCGCCGGCCTTGTGGCAGTCGCCCTTCTCGTGATCATCGGCCTCGCGGTACGCCGCCAGATCCGCCTCGGCAACCCGCGGACAACCGCTGGTGAGCTGTTCGGCGAGCGTGTCGTATCGGCGGCTGAGCATCTCGCCGCCGCGGACGCGGCCGCCGTGCGGGGCGACTGGCGCACCGCGGTCGTCGAGCGGTTCCGCGGTGTCGTCCGCGGTCTAGAGGAACGCAACGTCATCGAGGCTCGGCCCGGTCGGACAGCCGACGAAGCGGCCCTCGACGCCGGCGCCGCGCTGCCATCCAGCGCACCCGCGCTGCGCGACGGCGCGCTGGTCTTCGACCGGGTGCGCTACGGCGACTATGAGGCGACCGACGCCGACGACGCGCGACTACGGGCGCTTGTCGACGCCGCTGTTTCGACGCAACGCCACCCTGCGTCGATAGGTCCGACGCGGGGTGGCGTTGCGTCGAAACAGGAGCCGCCACGATGACCGTCGCGGTGACCAGCAGCCCCGCCGGACCCACGATCACCGAGCGAGGTCGCCGGCTGCGCTGGCCGTTGATCATCGGCGCGGTCATGCTCGTCGCCGCCATCGTGTTGGCTGTTGTCTCGTCGCAGCAGCGGCGCGGCTATCTGGATCCGCAGGGCGTCGACAGGTTCGGTGCCGGCGCGGTTGTGCAGCTGCTCGAGGACCAAGGCGTCGAGGTGATCGAGGCCCGCACGAGCTCGGCTGCGCTCGCCGCCGCCACCGCAGACGGCACCGTGCTGGTCACCGTGCCCGGGCTGCTCAACCTCGACGCGGCTCAACAGCTCGCCGACACCGGCGCCGACCTGGTGCTCGTCGCACCCGGGGACGATGTGCGGCTGTACCTGCCGGATGCAACCTTCGCGCCCAGCGGCGTCGAGGTGCGTGATCCGGAGTGCGACCTCGAGGCCGCGCAGCGTGCGGGTCAAGTGCTGATCGGCGGTGGCTACGACGTCGAGGGCTCGACGGACGCCACGCGCTGCTACCCAATGGCCGACGGCGCGAGCTTGCTCGTGGTCGGCACCGGCGCGGAGACGATCACCGTGCTCGGCGCCGCCGAGCCCCTCATGAACGAGCACCTCGACGAGGAGGGCAACGCCGCGCTCGCGCTCAACCTGCTCGGGGTCGACGACACGCTGGTCTGGTACCGCCCGAGCATCGAGGCCACACCCGGGGACGAGAGCTCGTTCACCGCGCTGCTCCCCGACTGGATCGAGCCCGCCGTATGGCAGCTCGGGATCGCCGCCGCCCTCGCCGCGATCTGGCGTGGCCGTCGCCTCGGCCGCCTGGTCCCCGAGCCGCTGCCGGTCGCCGTACCGGCCTCTGAGACGGTGTACGGGCGGGCCAGGCTCTACCGCCGGGGCCGCTCGCGCGGCCACGCCGCGGGAGTGCTCCGCGCCGGGAGCCTCGTACGCATCATCGCCCTCCTCGGACTACCCAAGGACGCGCCGATCGGAGCCGTAGTCGCTGCTGCCGCGGCACGATCGGGCCGCGACCCAGCCGCCACGCACAATCTCCTGGCCGGCCCGCAACCACCCGACGATGCTGCACTCGTGCAGCTCGCACACGACCTTGACACGCTCGAGCAGGAGGTTCGCCGCCCGTGACCGACCAGACCGTGCACACCGCCCGAGACGCGCTCGTGGCACTCCGCGCCGAAGTCGCCAAGGCCGTCGTCGGCCAGGACTCCGTCGTTACTGGGCTCGTCGTCGCGCTGCTCTGCCGCGGCCACGTGCTCCTCGAGGGCGTGCCCGGCGTCGCCAAGACGCTCCTCGTACGGTCGCTCGCGGCAGGCCTCGATCTCACCGCAACCCGCGTGCAGTTCACGCCCGACCTCATGCCGGGTGATGTGACCGGGTCGCTGGTCTACGACGCTCGAACCGCGGAGTTCTCCTTCAAAGAGGGCCCGGTCTTCACCAACCTGCTGCTTGCCGACGAGATCAACCGCACGCCGCCCAAGACGCAGGCCAGCCTGCTCGAGGCAATGGAGGAGCGGCAGGTGTCGGTGGAGGGACGCGCACGCCTGCTCCCCGACCCATTCGTCGTCGTGGCCACGCAGAACCCGATCGAGTACGAGGGCACCTACCCGCTCCCTGAGGCCCAGCTCGACCGGTTCCTGCTCAAGCTGACCGTCGACCTGCCGAGCCGTGACGACGAGATCCGCATCGTCCGCCGGCACGCGGAGGGCTTCGACCCGCGGGACCTGCCTGGCGCGGGGCTGCGTGCCGTCGCTGGTGTTGACGACCTTGCCGCCGCCCGTGCCGCCGTTGCGACGACTCGTGTCGACCCGGCGGTCATCGGCTACGTGGTCGACCTGTGCCGCACAACACGTGTCAGCCCGTCACTGCAGCTTGGCGTGTCGCCGCGCGGCGCGACCGCATTGCTCAAGACCGCTCGGGCCTGGGCGTGGCTGTCCGGTCGTGACTTCGTGACCCCTGATGACGTCAAGGCGCTGGCGCGGCCAACTCTGCGGCACCGGCTGTCGTTGCGACCGGAGGCCGAGCTCGAGGGTGTCTCGCCAGACTCGGTGCTCGACACCGTGCTCGCCACCGTCCCCGTCCCGCGCTGACCGGGAGCTGACCGAGATGGCAGTGACCGGCCGGCTCGCCGCCCTGGCGGCGATTGGGGCGATCGTCGTCGCCACCGTCGCTCCGTCCTGGACGGGGATTGCTGTGGTGGAGGGCGTCCTGCTGCTCGGTGTGCTGCTCGACTTAGCGACTGCGGGAGCCGTACGACCGCTGCAGCTCGCCCGCTCGGGTGACGAGCGCGTACGGCTTGGCGAGGCCGCGCAGCAACGGCTCACCGTCTCCAACCCGGGGTCGCGGCCAGTCCGCGGCGTCATCCGCGACGCCTGGCAGCCCTCGGCAGGCGCCGCACCCACGCGGTGGACATTCGATATCGGTCCAGGGGAGGAGAGGACATTTGCTCTCATCCTCACGCCGACGCGTCGCGGCGACCGGCTCGCCGACCGGGTGACCGTACGGTCGTACGGGCCACTCGGCCTTGCTGCCCGGCAGGTGTCGCACGAGGTGCCCGGCCGGATCCGGGCGCTGCCTCCATTCGCGTCACGCCGACACTTGCCGTCGCGGCTGGCTCGGCTGCGTGACCTGGATGGGCGGCAGGCGTTGCTCGTGCGCGGAGCGGGCACGGAGTTCGACAGTCTGCGCGAGTACGTCGCGGGCGATGACGTGCGCTCCATCGACTGGCGAGCCAGCGCCCGCGCCGCCGACGTGATGGTGCGCACATGGCGGCCCGAGCGCGACCGGCACATCCTGCTCGTCATCGACACCAGCCGGACGTCCGCTGCGCGCGTGGGCGACGAACCGCGGCTCGACGCGATGCTCGATGCCGCCCTGCTGTTGATGGCGCTCGCGAGTCGCGCGGGCGATCGGGTCGACCTGCTGGCGTACGACCGCCGTGTACGCGCCGACGTGACTCGTGCGTCGGCGACCCGGCTGTTGCCCACCGCCGTCGAGGCGATGGCCACGCTGGAGCCCGCGCTGGTGGAGGCCGACTTTCGCGGGCTTGCCGCGGAGGCGCTCGATCGGGCCGGGCGGCGCAGCCTCGTCGTCGTGCTCACCGGGCTGGAGACCGCATCGATTGTGGAGGGGTTGCTTCCCGTACTAGGTCCACTGACACGGCGGCACACCGTCGTGCTCGCCTCGGTGGCCGACCCAGCTCTGCGCGCGGTGGCGGCCGCCCGCGATGATGCCGACGCGGTCTACGGTGCTGCAGCGGCCGAACAGGCTTTGGCCGAGCGGCAACAGGTCATCGCTCTGCTTGCCCAACGCGGTGTCCAGGTGGTCGACGCACCGCCTGCCGAGTTGGCCCCGGACTTGGCGGACGCCTACCTCGAGCTCAAGGCCGCTGGACGCCTCTGAGCGCGACAGTCCCTGTTACGGGCGAATGGGCAACACGAGCACGAGCCGCAACCGCTCCTCGACTGCTGACATGTGTTGCCTGGTCGCGTTCCCGATGTGATGGCTGAGCCGGTCAACCGAGATCGAGCGGACCTGAACGGCCTGCGCGTATGAGCGAGGCGTCTTGCCCAATCCATCGTGGTCGATCTCGGCGCGGAATGGACCAGGTGTGCCGGTCAGAGGCACGACAACCGACATACCTGATGTGTGCATGCGGTCGTCGCTGACCACCAGGACAGGTCGGACCTTGGTCTGCTCATGTCCACGTTGTAACCGCATGTCCGCCCACCACAGTTCACTGCGGTGAACCTGCCTCACTGGTCCCTCACGACTGGATCGTCGTCGTCCAGGCCGTCGGCAACGGTTGCGTCAAACCCCGCGGCGTCGCGCCGGGCATGCTCCTTGTTGACCGGGTCGGCGTAGAAGCGTTCGTAGTCGTCCCAGAGCGCCGCCGTGCGCACGGCCTCGGCGTCACGGCGCAGCAAGTCGGTGATGTAGGCGGACAACGATTGATGAGTTTCCTTGGCGCGGGCCTTGGCGGTTTCTGCGACCTCGTCAGGCACGCGCGCCTGCAGGAGAGTTGCCATGTCCTTAGGCTTACAGACCCATGCAGAATTGCCATCACAGGTGCAGGGTCAGGCGGAGACAGGGACGACAGCACTGCGGTCGTGTACATCGATGTCGCCGGTCTCGCCGGCCCGGACGGCTCGGCCGCCGAGCACCCACACGTACGCAAGGAACGCGATCTCTGCCAGCACGCCGATCCCGATGCGCGCCCAAGTGGGCAACCCAGAAGGCGTCACGAACGCCTCGATCACCCCCGACACCAGCAACACCCCTGCGAGTCCGATCGCCATCCCCACCGCAGCGCGGCCCTCCTCCGCGATCGCCTGCGCCCTGGGGCGACCACCAGGGTCGATCACAGTCCAGCCGAGCCGCAGCCCCGTACCCGCTGCGACGAACACTGCCGTGAGCTCCAGCAGCCCGTGCGGCGTGATGAGCCCGAAGAAGATGTCGAGCCGTCCGTTGGCCGCCAGCAGGCCCCCGGACACGCCGACGTTGACGGCGTTGGACCAGAGCAGATAGATGACGGGCAACCCCAGCAGCACACCCGTGATGAGCGACATCGCTGCGACGAGTGCGTTGTTGGTCCACACCTGCGCGGCAAACGAGCTCGCTGGGTTCTGGGAGTAGTAGTCCTCGAAGTCTTGCTCGACCAGCTGCCGGATCTCGTCCGGCGCAGCGATGGAGGCCTGGACGTCCGGGTTGGCCGCAACCCACCAGCCGACGGCAGAGCTCACGACGACAAAGACGAGTGCCGTTGGGACCCACCAACGGCGACTTCGGTAGACGGCCGCGGGAAATCCGGCGAGCACGAAGTGCGACAGGCTGCGTCGCCCGGGATCGGAGCCGCCGGTGACCGCTCCGCGCGCGCGAGCGAGCAGCGTGGACAGCTCGGCGACGACGGAGGCGTCCGGGGCAGCGCTGCGTACGACGGACAGGTGCGTGGCAACCCGCTGGTAGAGCGTGACCAGCTCGTCGGCTTCAGGACCGGACAGCCGCCGTCGGCCGGACAGCGTTGCTAGCCGATCCCACTGCGGGCGGTGAGCGACGACGTACGCATCCAGATCCATGTCGCTGGCAGACTAAGGCTTCGCCATGCACGAAGGGAGCGCCGACCCGTGAGCGAGCTCGTCACCGGTGAGGCGGTTGTCCTCGACCTGCGTATCGCGCTGCTGCCCACCCGGGCGCTCGGCTTCGTCATCGATGCGGTCGTGATTGTCATCCTTGCCATCGGGGCGGCCTACCTCGTCGGAGCGCTGCTGACGACCGCGGACCCGGCGATGGCGGCGGCCGTCCTGCTGGCGACCGAGGTCGGGATCCTCGTCGGCTTCCCCACACTCGTCGAGACGCTGACCCGCGGAAGATCGCTCGGCAAGCTCGCCCTCGGTTTGCGCGTCGTCCGCGACGACGGCGGGCCAACCACGTTCCGGCACGCCTTCACCCGGGCGCTGGCCGGCCTGTTCGTCGACTTCTGGGCGACGTTGGGCGCCGGCGCGGTCATCTGCTCGATGCTCAACCGGCAGGGCAAGCGCATCGGTGACCTGCTCGCCGGCACCGTGGTCATCAAGGTGCGCACGGCGGCGCGGGTCCTGCCGCCACCGCCGATGCCGGCGCCGCTTGCGGCCTGGGCCCGCGGGCTCGACCTCACGCGCTGCCCGACGACCTCGCGCTGGCCGTACGCACCTACCTCGTCCGACTGCCCACGCTGACACCCGCCGCCACCGAGACGATGGGTGGGCAGCTCGCGTCTTCAGTTGCCGCGTACGTGTCGCCGCCACCACCCGCCGGCACTCCGGCATGGGCCTATCTGCAGGCAGTGCTCGCGGAGCGCCGCCGGCGCGCCGAGCTCGGCCTACATGCGTACGCGTCCGCCGATGTGCGCTGGCCGCAAGGCCTGACACCGGTGCCGGTCGACGTACCGCTGGAGGAGGCCCCGCCGGAGCCGGTGCGCGCGCTTCCGGAACCAGCGCCGGCAGCGGTCACGCACGAACCCGGCAGCTACGTGGCACCGCGCTAGCTCACGCGAACAGCGCGCGACCCCACATGTCGTCGGCGTCGCCCACGCCCGGCGGGACGGCGAACACCGCGCTCGACACGTGCTTGAGGTATTCGTTGAGCAGGTCTGACGAGGCGAGCGCGGCCTGGACGGGCACGAACTGCGTGCGCGGGTCGCGCTGGTAGGCGATGAAGAACAGCCCGGCATCGAGCCGGCCGAGCCCGTCCGAGCCGTCGACGAAGTTGTAGCCGCGTCGCAGCAGCTTGGCCCCGCCGTGCTGCGAGGGGTGCGCGAGGCGTACGTGTGCGTTGTCGTCCATGGCGCCGAGGTCGGGGTCGTCGAACTCGTCGGTCTTGCCGAGCGGAGCCCCCTCGCCCTTGGTGCGGCCGATGATCTCCTCCTGGCCGGCGAGCCGCTCGCGGTCCCAGGTCTCGATGTGCATGCGGATCTTGCGGGTGACGACATAGCTGCCGCCGGCCATCCAGTCCGGGCCATCGCCGGACGCCACCCAGAGGTGCTCGCGCAGCTCGTCGGCATCCTCGGCCTTGAGGTTGGCGGTGCCGTCCTTGAAGCCGAGCATGTTGCGGGGCGTGTCCTGGGTGCGGCTCGTCGACGACGTACGGCCGAAGCCGAGCTGCGACCACCGTACGGACACGACGCCCATGCCGATGCGGGCGAGGTTGCGGATCGCATGGACCGCGACCTGCGGGTCGTTGGCGCATGCCTGCACGCACAGGTCGCCGCCAGAGATCGTCGCGTCGAGCGCATCGCCGATGAAGTGCGGGATCTCGGCAAGCGCGTCGGGCCGACGCGCGGCGATGCCGAACCGGTCGACGCCCTCTCCCGACGTAAACAGCGTCGGGCCGAACCCGACCGTCAGCGTGAGCCGACTGGACGGCAACCCGATGGCCTCACCGGTGTCATCCGGCGGAGCTTCGGGGTGGCCGCTGACGGCGCCGACCGGGCCGGCGTCCGCGCCCTGCGTCATGCGGGCCGCCGCCTGCGTCCACCGCTGCAGCAGGTCGACGAGGTCGTCGCGGTCGTCGGTGAGCACGTCGAACGAGACGAAGTGCAGCCGGTCCTGCGCCGGGGTGACGATGCCTGCCTGGTGCGCACCGAAGAACGGCTCTGCGCCGTCCAGGTCAACCGAACTGTCGTGGTCGGCCCGGCTGGCCAGCACGCCGGCGGTCGCGACACCTGCGGCGCCCGCACCCGCAGCGCCCAGGAACTGGCGACGGGACAGCCGACCACGCCGGCGCGGCTGCGCCGGTGTGGCGTCTGGGCCTAGGGTCACGGGCCGGCTACCACCGCGGCGACCTGGCTGATGGGCTCGGAGATCGCGTTGATCACGTCGGACAGCTCCTTGACCTGATCTGGGGTCAGATCGGTGTAGAGCTTCCAGCCATCGCCGACATGGTGCTGCTCCAGGGCCGTCTGCACCGCAGCGAACTTCTCGTCGATCTCGGTACCGAGGTCGGGGTCGCGCTCGTCGAGGACGGGCCGCAACGCGGCGATCGCCGACTTGGAGCCTTCGACATTGGCCTGGAAGTCCCAGAGGTCGGTGTGCGAGTAGCGGTCTTCCTCGCCGGTGATCTTGCCCGTGGCCACCTCGTCGAGCAGGCCCTTGGCGCCGTTGGCGAGGTCGAGCGGCGCGATCTCGGCGTCCTGCACGAGGGCGAACAGCTCCTCCGCGTCGGCGACGAGCTGGTCGGCGATGGCAGTCAGCTCTGCGGCGTTGCCGTCGACCCACAGCGCCTTCTCCAGGCGGTGATAGCCGGTCCACTCGACGCCCGGCTCGGTGTCTCCTTCCCGGGCGTCGATCTTGGGGTCGAGGTCGCCGAAGGACTCGGCGACGGGCTCGATGCGTTCGAAGTACGTGCGCGCCACGGGGTACAGCGCCTTGGCCTGCTCGATGTCGCCGGCACTGACCGCAGCGGCGAACTCGGTCGTACGGGTCACGAACGCTTCCGCCTGCGAGATGACGTAGCGCTGATAGCCGTCGACGGCGTCGGCGAGCGCCGCGTCGTCGGACAGCGGTTTGCTCTCGCCGGTGACCGTGAGGTCGCTGCGGATGCCGTCGCCGACCATGCCCGGCTTGCACGCAGTTTGGTAGTCACCCGCGGCCAGCTCGACCGTCAGCTCACGGGTCAGGCTCGGCGCGATGTTCTCCACCTCGCCGATCACCCGGTCCCCGGTGCCGTACACGTAGAACTCCGTCACCTCGTTGCCCTCGTTGGACACCAGGAACGTGTGCGTGCCGGCGGGGAGCTCGGCGGTGGCCACGTCGCACGTCGAGTCGCTGGCCGACACCGCGATAGGTCCGTCGGACCCGGAGCCCGAAACCTGGTCGTCGGTGGAGCAGGCGGCGAGGGCCGTCAGGGTCGCGGCGGCGACGGCTACGGTCAGGCGGGCCTTGGGCATGGTGGCGCTATCTCCTGGTCAGGACTGGGTGGTGGCGGGGGCGGGCGGCGACGGCGCGGGCTTGGGCGTGCGATCGGGCCAGAGGAAGAAGGCGAGGACGGGTACGACGTACGCGACCCACACGACCACTTCGAGCACGCTCGGCTGGGCGGTGATGTTGAACATGCCGGTGAGCAACGCGCCGTACCAGCTGCTTGGGTCGAGGGTGCTGGAGATGTCGAACGCGTAGGTGTGCAGGCCGGGCAGGACGCCGGCCTCCTGGAAGTCGTGGACGGCGTACTTGAGGATGCCGGCGGCCACGAGGATGAGCAGCACTCCGGTCCACGTGAAGAACTTCGCGAGGTTGATGCGGACGGCAGCCGCGTAGAGCAGCCAGCCGATCACCACCGCCGTCGCGAGGCCGCCGAGCAGGCCTAGCAGCGGCTCGGCGGCCGTTGTCGCGCCCTGCACAGCAGCGAAGAACAGCAGCGCGGTCTCGAGACCCTCACGGGCAACTGCCAGGAATGCCATGACGACGACAGCCGCCGTACCAAGTGCGAGCGCGTGGTCGAGCTTGGCGGTCAGCTCGCGCTTGAGGCTTCGCGCCGTGCGGCGCATCCAGAAGATCATCCAGGTCACGAGGATGACCGCGAGCAGCGAGGTGATCGCCTCGAACAGCTCCTGCTGCTTGAAGTCGAGCGCCGCCTGCGTGTACGTGAGCAGCGCCGCCACACCGACCGACAGGGCTACCGCCACCGCGACGCCAACCCAGACGGCCGGGAGCGGCTCGCGCCGCCCGCTCTTGACGAGGTAGGCGACGAGGATGCTGACCACCAGCACCGCCTCGAGTCCTTCTCGCAGGCCGATCAGGTAGCTCGCGAGGACGGCGTTGCTCATTGGCTGTCCTCTCGGGAGTGCTCGGTTAGGCAGGGCTAAGTAAGGCAAGCCTGGCCATAGTTCACCCTGGGTGCGCCCGCGTCAAGAGCGTGCGCCCCGCGCTACACAGTTGCGTTCTGATGCACAGGCCCGGAAACGACAAGCGGCGCCCCGTTGCCGGGACGCCGCTCGCGTTGCAGTGCCGCTCAGTAGCGGTAGTGGTCCGGCTTGTACGGGCCGTCGACGGACACGCCGATGTAGTCGGCCTGCTCCGCCGACAGTGTCGTGAGCCGCACGCCGAGCGCGTCGAGGTGCAGCCGGGCGACCTTCTCGTCGAGCTGCTTGGGCAGCACGTAGACGCCGGTCGGGTAGTCGGCCGTCTTGGTGTAGAGCTCGAGCTGGGCGAGCACCTGGTTGGTGAACGAGTTGCTCATCACGAACGACGGGTGACCGGTGGCGTTGCCGAGGTTGAGCAGCCGGCCCTCGGACAGGATGATCACCGAGTGGCCGTCGGCGAAGACCCACTCGTCGACCTGCGGCTTGATGTTGACGCGCGTGATGCCGTCGGTCTTGGCGAGGCCAGCCATGTCGATCTCGTTGTCGAAGTGGCCGATGTTGCCGACGATCGCCTGGTGCTTCATGCGGGCCATGTCGGCGGCCGTGATGATGTTGAAGTTGCCGGTGGCGCTGATGAAGATGTCGGCGGTCTCGACGACGTCCTCGAGCGTGAGCACCTGGTAGCCGTCCATCGCCGCCTGCAACGCGCAGATCGGGTCGATCTCGGTGATGATCACCCGGGCACGCTGACCACGCAGAGCCTCCGCGCAGCCCTTGCCCACGTCGCCATAGCCGAAGACCACCGCGGTCTTGCCAGCGATCATGACGTCAGTGGCGCGGTTGATCCCGTCGAGGACGGAGTGGCGGCTGCCGTACTTGTTGTCGAACTTGCTCTTGGTGACCGAGTCGTTGACGTTGATCGCCGGAAAGAGCAGCTGGCCGACCTTCTGCATCTCGTACAGCCGGTGCACGCCAGTGGTGGTCTCCTCGGTGACACCCTTGATCGCGGACGCGATCTCGGTCCACTTGCCGGGCTGCTCCGCAAGCGTGCGGTTGAGCAGCCGCAGCACGACCTCGAACTCCTCGGAGTCGGCGGTCGACGGGTCCGGTGCCTCGCCGGCCTTCTCGAACTCGACGCCCTTGTGCACGAGCAGGGTCGCGTCGCCGCCGTCGTCGAGGATCATGTTGGGGCCTTGGCCGTCGGGCCAGGTGAGGATCTGCTCGGTGCACCACCAGTACTCGTCGAGCGTCTCGCCCTTCCAGGCGAACACGGGGACGCCCGCGGGGGCGTCGACGGTGCCGGTCGGCCCTACGGCGATGGCAGCAGCGGCCGGGTCCTGCGTGGAGAAGATGTTGCACGAGGCCCAGCGGACCTCGGCGCCGAGAGCGACGAGCGTCTCGATGAGCACCGCCGTCTGCACGGTCATGTGCAGCGAGCCGGCGATGCGGGCACCGGCGAGCGGCTTGCTCTCGCCGAACTCACGGCGCATGGCCATGAGGCCGGGCATCTCGTGCTCCGCTAGGCGAATCTCGTGGCGGCCGAGCTCGGCCAGGGACAGGTCGGCGACCTTGTAGTCGAGCGACATGGCTTTCCTTTCGGGAGACAGCCTGAGACTGCCGGGACCCGATGTCCTCGGCAGTCCGGCGCGGCCCTTCTGGGCCTGCGGCATCCCCTGCGCCAGCGCGCGCCAGTCTAGCGGCTTTCGCGGCCGGGTCAGTGACCGGACGGTGCGTGCGGCGCCTCGGGCCGCGGCTCCGGCGTGTAATCGTCGCGGTAGATGTCGGGCTCGATGTAGACGTTGGTGGCGATGGGTACGGCCGCGCGGACGCGTCGCTCCGCCTCGTTGATCGTTTCGGCGACCTCTTCGGCGGTGACGTGCTGGGCCACGGCGATCTTGACGGCCACCAGCAGCTCATCCGGGCCGAGGTGCAGGGTGCGCATGTGGATCACCCGCTCGACGCGGGGGTCGTCAGCGAGCGCAGTCTCGATGTTGCGCACGTCGTCGACGGTGGCGGCCTCGCCGAGCAGCAAGCTGGAGGTCTCCCGGCCGAGAATGACGGCGATGATCACCAGCAGGGTGCCGATCGCCGCGGTGCCGGCCGCGTCCCAATATCCGTTGTCGGTGATGACGGTCATCGAGACGCCGATCAGTGCAAAGACGAGGCCGATCAGCGCGCCGAGGTCCTCGAGCAGCACGACCGGCAGCTCGGGGGCCTTGGCCCGCGTGACGAACTGTCGCCACGACGCGCGACCACGTACGAGGTTGGATTCGTGGATCGCGGTGCGGAATGAGAACGACTCGAGCACGATCGCCACGAGCAGCACGAGGATGGGCACCCACCACAAGCCGCCCTCGAGCAGCTCGTTGGGGTGACCTTCCCGGGTCTCGTCCCACTTGTGGTAGGCCTCGTACAGCGCGAACAGCCCGCCAACGCTGAACAGCACGATCGAAACGATGAACGCGTAGACGTAGCGCGATCGGCCGAACCCGAACGGGTGCTCCGGGGTCGCCTCGCGGCGGGCCCGCCGACCGCCGATCAGCAGCAGCGCCTGGTTGCCCGAGTCGGCCACCGAGTGGATCGCCTCGGCCAGCATCGACGACGACGCGGTGAGCGCCCACGCGATGAACTTGGACACGGCGATGCCGAGGTTGGCCAGGAGCGCCGCCACGACCGCCCTGGTACCGCCACTCGCTGCCATGAGCGCTCCAGTCCTACGCGTTGAGGTTGGTCGTCGCCGCGAACACAACACCGTCGCCCTCGACGGTGATGGGTGCGTCGCCGGCGGGTACGAACACCGACTGGCCGCGGCTCAGGCCGACCGTGTCGCCGGCGCTGGAGCGGACCTTCGTCTCACCCTCGACGCACAGCAGGATCGCCGGGCCGTCGACGGGCAGGTCGGCGCGCGCGCCCTTCGGCGCGATCCGTGCCAGCCGGAACTCGCGAACCGGCGGCACGTACCACTGCACGCCCGGCGCACCCGCCTCCGGTCGCACGTAGTGCACCGGCGTGTCGGACACATCGAGCACCGCAAGCAGCTCGGGAGCGTCGACGTACTTTGGCGTGAGACCGGCGCGCAGCGTGTTGTCGGAGGTGGCCTGGGGCTCGATCACCGTGCCGCTCAGGTAGGCGTGCGCCATTCCCGCAGGAACGAAGAACGCCTCGCCCGGAGCGAGCTCCACGAAGTTCATGAACAGGGCGATGACGACGCCCGGGTCAGCGGGGTAGGCGGCGGCGATGCGTCGAACGGCGCGCAGCGTTGGCGCGAACGGCGTCTCCTGCTCCAAGAGGCGCGCGCAGGCCGCGTCCACCGCGGCGACCAATCCTGGCCGGTCGACGCCGATCTGTCCCAGGAGACCGACCATCACCTCGTGCAGCCACCGTTCGTCGCGCACCTGCAGCGCGGCGTAGTAGGGGTCGAGCTCGCGACAGTCGAGCAGCTCCAGCAGCTCCAGAGTGTCGGGCACGGGGCGGAACCCGACGAGCGCCTCAACCGGCGACAGCGCGTAGGCCATCTCCGGCTTGTGGTTGCGGTCACGGTAGAGCCGCTGCGGCGCGTCGAGCGGGATGCCGCGGGCGTCCTCGCGGGCGTAGCCGTCGCGGGCCTGCTCGATGGTCGGGTGCACCTGCAACGACAGCGGCGCCTCGATCGCCAGCACCTTGAGCAGGAACGGCAGCACGGCGCCGAACTCATGGACCACCTCGGCGCCGAGCAGCTCGGTGCCGCGCTCGGCTAGCAGGTCGTTGAGCGACCACTGCACGCCGTCGACCACAACGGACGACGACCCCTGCGGGTGTGCGCCAAGCCACAGCTCGGCCTGCGGCTCGCCGGTCGGCGGAATGCCGAGCAGGTCGGGGATCACCGTCGGCGAGCCCCACGCGTACGGACGGACTTGGTTTGTCAGCAGCAGCATGGTGCTGCCGAGGATATCTGGACGCACCGGTCGCTCTAGGACCGCCACTCGGGCCTGCGCCCGAGGCCCAGAGCGAGATAGATGGCCGCGAACCGGCCCTGCGCCTGCAGTGATGCGAACCGGCCGACGTCCGGACCATCGGTGGCGATCACGCGCACGATCCGTACGCCCTGGCCGTCGGCAGCCGCCTGCAACGCGCCGCGCGCTTCCCGAATCGGCGGTGAGTCGGAGCCGTCGTCGAGGATCACGAGTACGGGGCGCGCTGAGGAGAAATCGTCGTCGAACGGGTCGGCGAAGATGTCGGCCTGTGACACCTTGGCCAGCACCGGGAGCAGCTGGTCGGCATCACCGGCCAGCGCCGGGCGGCCCGTCGCGGCCCGGAGGGCCTCGGCGATGCGCCGCCCCGCGCGGGCCGCGAGCACCGATGCCCCCCACACGAGCGGGGTCATGTCGCCAAGTCCGAGGGCGAGCTCCTTGGCCGGGTTGTCGCCGATCTCTCGGCTGGGACCGCACTCGACAGCCACGGTGTCGAGGGCCGCGGCGACCGGTTCGCTTTCCACCTCCGGGCCAAGGCCAAGCAGGTGCAGTGCCTCGAGCACTGGCACCGAGAGGGCGAGCGGGTCGGTGCTGCCGGCGGGGATGACCGTGCTGCCGCGGCCGGCGGCTACCTCGGCGACCGGCGACCGGGTCGGGCAGGCCACGAGCAGCCGGGCGCCGCGGCGTACGGCTTCGGAGGCGATGGCCATCGACTCCTGGTCGGAGCCGCGGGTGCTGACGAGCACGATGAGGTCAAGCGGTCCCGCCCAGCCGGGCAGCCCCACGTGCGGCCAGGCGACGAACGGCACCGGGCAGACCGGCTCGAGCACCGCGCGGAACAGCCGGCCGTCTGCCCCTCCGGCAACGACCGCGCGTGGGCGGTCGGAAGGGTCCAGGTCCTGGAGCGCCTCGGCGGCCGCGACGGCAGCCCGCCGCACCTCGGCGCCCCAGCCGGCTATCTCGCGCAGAGCGGGTTCAGCGGAGGCTAGTGCCTCCGGGTCGTCGAGCAGCGAGTCGTCGAACACGCCGCGGCCCGGTCAGGCGTCCGGGAGGCGGGCCTCGTCGACGAGCAGCACGGGGATGCCGTCGCGAATCGGGTAGGCGCGGCCGCACGACGTACACACGAGCTCAGCCGCCGGCTCGTCGAGGCGGAGCGGCGAGGTGCACGCCGGGCAGGCGAGGATCTCGAGCAGCCAGGGCTCGATGCCGGGGCGGTCAGCACTGTCGGTAGTCGTGTTCATCGTCCTCTTTCGGTCTAGCCGCGGATGAGTGCGAGCACTTCGTCGCGCAGGGTCGTCATCATGTCGGCGTCAGCTGCCTCGGCGTTGAGGCGCAGCAGCGGCTCGGTGTTGGATGGCCGCACGTTGAACCACCAGTCCTTGGCGCTCACCGTGAGCCCGTCGAGCTCGTCGATTGTCACACCGTCGCCACCCTGGTACGCCGCACGGATTGCGGCGATCCGGAGCGCCTGGTCGTCGACAGTGCTGTTGACCTCACCCGACGCGACGTAGCGGGAGTAGTCGGCGAGCAGCGAGGACAGCGTCGTGCCCTCCGGTGTCTCGCCGAGTGCGGCCAGTGTGTGCAGCGCGGCCAGCATCCCGGAGTCGGCCCGCCAGAAGTCGCGGAAGTAGAAGTGCCCGGAGTGTTCGCCGCCGAAGATGGCGCCCGTCTTCGCCATCTCGCCCTTGATGTAGGAATGCCCGACTCGCGTACGCACGGGGACGCCGCCGTGCTCCGCCACGATCTCCGGGACCGCGCGGCTCGTGATGAGGTTGTGGATGATCTGTGCGCGCGGCTCCTTGGCAAGCTCGCGCACGGCGATGAGGGCGGTCAGCGTGGACGGCGACACGATCTCGCCGCGCTCGTCGACGACGAAGCAACGGTCGGCGTCGCCGTCGAACGCGAGCCCGATGTCCGCGCCGGTTTCGCGCACCTTCGCCTGCAGGTCGCGCAGGTTCTCCGGCTCGATCGGGTTGGCCTCATGGTTGGGAAACGTGCCGTCGAGCTCGAAGTACATCGGGATCACACTCAGCGGCAACCCGCTGAGCACCGCTGGCGCGGTGTAACCGGCCATCCCGTTGCCGGCGTCGACAACAACTGTGAGCGACCGGATGTGCGACAGGTCGACGAGCGTCTTGAGGTAGTCGGCGTAGGCACTGAGCAGGTTTTGCTGCTCGACCTGTCCCGAGCCGGCCGCCAGGCCGGGGCCTCCGGACTCGACCGTCGCGCGGATCTCATCGAGGCCGGTGTCGGAGCCAACCGGCGCCGCGCCGACACGGCACAGCTTGACGCCGTTGTACTGCGCGGGGTTATGGCTCGCCGTGAACATGGCGCCGGGGAGCCCGAGGTGCCCGCTCGCGAAGTAGAGCTGGTCGGTAGACGCCAGTCCGATGTCGATGACGTCGGCGCCCTGGCTGGTGACGCCTTCGGCAAACGCGGCCGCCAGGTCGGGCGAGGACGGGCGCATGTCATAGCCGACGACCATCGCGCCGGGGGCCTTATCTCCGTCGACTACGCCGAGCACCTGGACGGCGGCCGCGCCCATCTTGCGTACGAGGTCGGCGTTGAGCTGGTCCGGGACGACGCCGCGGACGTCGTACGCCTTGAAGACTGCGGACAGGTCGGTCACGGCGGCGACCCTACCGCCAGCGGCTCTGGTCGTCGTGCGCGGTCAGGCGTCTGGGCCCGGGAGCACTCGCAGGTGGCCGCGTCGCCCCACCTCGGTCGCCTTTGCCTCGCGCTCCGGATCTGGTCGGGCAGCCTCGCGCACGGCGTTGGCGAGCGCCTCCAGGTCGTCGCTGCTCGGCTTGCCGGCGGCGGGGTCGGGCGCGAGCCGGACGACTTCCCAGCCGCGGGGCGCCGACAGCCGCTCGGAGTGCTCTGCGCACAGGTCGTAGCAGTGCGGCTCGGCGTAGGTCGCCAGCGGGCCCAGGACAGCCGTCGAGTCCGCGTAGACATAAGTCAGGGTTGCGACGGCCGGCCGCCCGCAGGCGGCACGCGAACAACGACGGACCGGGCTCACGGCAAGCAAACCTAGCGTTGTGCGACGGTTTGCGGCAGTAGGGACGCGCACCGGCCCCCCTCCCGAGTTGACCATGAAGCATTCGACCTACCTGGAGGAGTCCAGTCCTGGGCTTCTCCATGATCAAATCGGAGTGGTTAGGCTCTGCCCGTGCGGAAGAGGCGGCATCGAGGCGGACCTACCGGGCCGGGTGGTCTGGGCAAGGGCCGCGGGCGCGATCGGCACGGCCGTGGGATGCGCGGGCCGCTGGCGCCGGCGGCAGTCCCGATCGGGGCGAGCCGCGCGCAGCGGTTCGACGAGCTGGTGCTTGAGGTCGTCGAGCACGTAAATCGGCACGTCGGGTCGCAACTGGCCGCCGTGGACTTCGCGGTCGACGACGTCCCGACGCTCGAGGACTGGAGCCGCGATTGGGTGCCGCTGGCACGGACGTTCCCCGCCCAGGGCTCGCTGCCGGCACGCATCGTCGTCTACCGGCGGCCTATCGAGACCCGGGCGAACTCGCCGCGCGATCTCGCGGCTCTCGTGCATGACGTGGTGGTTGAGGAGATCGCGGAGCTGCTAGGGATCGATCCCGACGAGGTCGACCCGGGCTACGGCTCCGCCGAGTCCGACTGATCCGTCGGGCCGATCCGCCCCGTCGAGTAGATCAGGACAGACCGGTCAGCAGGTCACTGGAGACGTTGGGGACCCGTACGTTGACGGCGATTTCGCGAAGCGGCACGAGGTCGAGGAACGCCCCCGAGTCGTTGCTGCCCGACGTCTCGCGCACGACGGCAAGCTGACCGGGGTCTCGCGGTCGTACGACGATCGTCATCCGGTCACCTGATGGCGGCGCGGCCACCTGCACCACCTGCGTCGACTCCGCCGGCACGGCCACGTCCTGCGTGCCGATCACCGTGCCCTCGGCGTCGTAGAACTCGACCGTCCCCTCGGTGGCCGTCTCCCCGGTCGACGTCATGAGCAACGTAGTCGCGAACCCTCCCGTCACCCGCGCGCCGAGCGTCGCGCCGACCGCGTCCAGCGGCGCTACCGCTGCGGTGTAGGCGATGTCCGGCGCGTCCTCCGCCTCGGCGGCGGGCGCGATCACCCGCACTGCCGCAGTGATCTCGACGTCGCTGGTGAGCTCGAGCGCCGAGGCCGTGTCGCCGACGGCGGTGTCGACGGGCACCTCGAGCACCGTGCCGCCAGGCACGGTGAGCACGCTCTGGTCGGCGGGGCTGAAGGCGCCGTCAGGGCCGAGCACGCGCAGCGACACAATCGCGTCGCTGTCGCCCGGGGCGGCAACCTGCAGCAGGCGCTGCCCTGTGCCGGGCACGCCGGGCACGATCAGCCGGGTGCCGAGCATCGACTGCGGGATCCACGTGACACCACGCGGGTCGATGCCCTCGGTTTCGTACGCATGCAACGCGGCGGCCACTCGCCCCTGGTTTGCGCGCACGTGGACGGCGAGCTGCGCACTGCCCGGGGCGAGGGCGTCCAGCGTGAGCGTCTCCTGACCGTGCGCCGGCACTGCGCGGTCCTCGGCGGCGGGCGTGCGGACACGGCCCTTCTCGTCCCACACCTCGACGTCGACCACGGCCGGCGAGTCGGTGGGGTTGCTGAGCACGAGGCGGGCGCGGTGACCCACGACGCCGCGGGCGCCCACGAACCACGCCTCGCGGTCGACGGGTGTGCAGGTCGCGTCGGCAAGGCCGTGCCGGTCGTCCGCCTCCGCAAGCGTCGACTGTTCTGCGGTGAGGCCGGGCGCCAGCGCGTCCGAGCCGGCAACGACGTAGCCGCGTGGGTTGTCGGTGCTCACCGGCGCACTGACGAGCGGCCCGCGTGCTTCGGCCTGCGTGAGCGGTGGTTCTTGCGTCTCGCCGAGCAGAGCGGTCGCGGTGGCCGGCGATTGGCCCTCGGCGACGGCGACGTCGGCCACCTCGGGCAGCACCGACATGCTGATCGTGTCTGTGGAGCCGGGCTGGCCGCCGACGTACGGGCACACGACTGCCGTTCGGGTCACGAGCTGGTCGGCTCCGGGCTGGGCCTGGACGACGGACTCGGGCGGCCCGACGATCGTGCCGACGAGGATTGCGGCCGCGGACGCGCCCAGCACCCCGAGCAGCAGGCGGCGCGAGCCGCCGACTATCGGTTTGCGTGGCGCGCCATCGGCGTCTGCCGTGCGTGCTCGCCGTGCGCCCCTGCTCACTCGCCTGCTCCTTGCTGGCCGGTTCCCTGCTCGCCGATTCCTTGCTCGCTCGTGCGGCTCCCTGCCCGGCGGCCACGCGCCCGGCGGCCCCCGCGTTGCGCCGGCGCCGGCTTCTCCACCGGCTCGGTCGGCTGCTTTCGAGCCCGCCTGCCCGCCGCTCGGCGGCCGGACTGGGCCGGCGCCTCCTGTTCGGGCTCCGGCAACGGCTCGAACTCGGGTTGCTCGGGCTCCGGCGCCGGCATCACGTACGTAGGTTGCGGTACCCGCGGGGCCGAGTCATACGTGGGCGTGGTCGGCGCGCGATTCGGCGCCGGCCTCGGGGTTGCCCGCGGCGTCTGGGTCGGTGGCGGCGTGATCGGCGGAGCCGCCGGTGGGGGTGGCGTCGCCTTCGCACTCGGTGCCGAAAGCGGCAGATCCAGGTCCACGTCGTCGGGCTCGCCCAGCCACTCCGCGGCAGTCATCGGACGGTCGGCAACGCGACGGCGACGGCCGCCTGATGCCTTGCCTCCGATGACGGCGCCGGCGGTGGTGACCCGGCGGCGGCGACGACGGGTATCCCCATCGCCCTCTGCGGTCACCTCGACAGGGGCGTCGTACGGCGCCTCCTCCGGCGCGTCGAGCGGCAGGCTGGTGATGCTGACCGGCTCCGGCTCGCGCTGCCCACCCGACGCACGGGGTCCAACAGACTCGCGCGCAGGAACGGTCGCGGCCTCGTCCAGCTCGTCGTCGGCGACGTCCTCGACGCCGACCCGCCGCCGCGCGCTGGGCAGCGCGAGGACGCAGAATGCCACTGCCAGAGCCGCCTGCACCCACAGCCAGCGCGTACGGGAGCTGCCGTCGAAACCGACCTCCAGCTGCCCACCGGATTCCGGTAGCTCGAAGCCTTGCCCCCAGCCGTTGATCACCAGCGGTTCGAGGTCGGCGTCCTCGAGCGTCGCGGTCCAGCCGGGGTCGGCGTTCTCGGCGAGCAGCAGGCGGCGGCCCTCCGGGCCCGGGTCGATGCGCAGGGACGCGCTGGTCGTGCCGGACGGCAGCGGCTGGGTCGAGCCGTCGGGATCGAGGATCCGCAGCCGCGACACGTCCGCGTCGACCCGCCAGACGGCTGAGCCGTCGGTCGCGCTTGCGCGTACGAGTCCGGTGACGGTATCGAGCGCTCCGGCCAGCTCAGGGTCGGCCGGGCTCGGCAGGAAGACGTAGCCGATGCCGAGCTCGACCAGCGAGCCGACATCGTCGACCCCGCGACCACTGACGAGGTCGCCGACGACTTGGTCGAGCACGTTGTTGTCGTGCTCCGGACCAGTCTCGGCATCGCCCATGCGCGGGCCGGCCTTCCGCAAGATGGCGTAGCGCACTTCACCGTCGGACTGATCCTCGAGCACGAGCGTCATCGGGTGGGCCGGCCTGGCGTTCTCCTCGACGATGTAAGCCGGCAGCACCGCCGGGTCGCGCCTCTGCAGCGGGTCGTCGGCGCCACGCCAAGCCCACCAGCCCGCAGCAACGAGCGGCGTGACCATGCAGGCGATCGCGAGCAGCCCGACCACCGGCTGCCGCCAGGAGAAGCCAGAGCGCGACAGGCGGCCGTACATGCCCTCCGCCGCCGCGGCAACCGCAACGACGCAGCCGAGCACCATGAGCGCGGTGGCGTATCCCGGCCACCCGGCAACCGGCGAGTCAAGCGTCGGACCGGTGACGGGCACCCGCGAGACGACGATGCCAAGCACCAGGGCGACCAGGGCGAGGCCGATGCCCGCGAGGCTCGTACGAGGCCTGTCGGCGCGCAGCAACACAGCGACCGCCGCGGCGATCACGCCCGCGAACAGCCAGTACGGCGCCGAGCCCGGCCCGCCCGGGTGCCCGAGCGCGACAAACCACGACGGGAGATCAGCGTCAGACAGTCCCGGGCCGGGCGGGCCGGCCTCGCTGAACAGCCGCACCGGGTCGCGGAGCAGCTCGAACGTCCAGGGCACCAGCAACGCCGGCGGAACAGCCAGGATCACGGCGAACCGCAGCAGCACATCCTGCGAGTGGTAACCGGCGATCACGGCGCCGATGACGAGTACGACGCCGACGAGCCACGCCAGCGGGACGAACGCTGCGACGACCGCGAGCAGCAATCCCGCCGTCCACGAGGCACGGAACGGCCCGAGGCGCTGCGGGCCGCCGCCGAACGTGCGACCGACCGCAAGCGCGAGCATTGGCGTAGCGACGATCGCGACACAGGTGCCGAGCCGCCCCGCCGCGATGGCGCCGGTGGTCGCCGGCAGCAGCGCGTACACGAGCGCGCCCCACACCCGCAGCGACCTGGACGTCACGAGCCGGCTCAGCAAGAGGTAGGAGGTCAGTCCCGCAAGCGGCACGCAGCCGAGCATCAGGACCGTGACCGCGGCGGGGACGTTGCCGAGCGTGAACAACGAGATGAGCGAGACGACGGCGAGGTAGGGCGGCGCGGCCGACGGGCTGCCGAGCCCGACGCCGTGCCACGCCGAGACGTAGGTGCTCCACAGGTCGCCGAGGTACTGGTGCGCCGGCAGCAGGGCCCCGCCCATGAGCCGGCCGCCGAAGAGCAGGTGCCTTGCCGCGACCAGCGCGATCACGAGCAGGATCACCGGCACGAGCACGCCGGGACGGACGAACACCCGCCAGAACGTCAGGTCGTCGGCCTCGAACTCGGCGTCCTCCTCGGAGTCGAGCGGGGCGCTCGCCCGGCGGCGGGCGACGGTGAGGTCCTGACCCGCTCCGGTGCCGGAGATCACCGACAGCATCGCCTCTGTCGTGTGGCGCAGCTGCTGGGCGGTCGCCGGGAAAAGGTGTTTCATGCGCTCGGGCGGACGCTTGCGCAGCCGACGCCGCGCGGTCCGCGCGCGGATGAGCCGGTCGGGGCGGAGGATCACTGCGCCGAGGGCGACCATCTCTTCGAACGCGGTGGCCGGCAGCTTGCCGAAGAGGAAGCCGAGCGTGCGGACGAGGCTGCCGAGGATGATCTGCAGCGCAACGATCGGTAGCCGCTTGCCCGGAGCGTTGGCGAGCTGGACGTGCAGCGCGTTGCGTCGATCGACCAGGTGCGGACGCTGCCGCGTCGCACCGATGCGTCGCCGGCCGTGCGCGGCGGCCTCGACGTGGTGCACGATCGCGTCCGGGCAGACGACGACGATGTGCCCGGCCATGTTGGCGCGCCAGCCGAAGTCGAGGTCGTCGCGGAACAGCGGCAGCATCGGGTCGAACCCGCCGAGCTGGTCCCACACATCGCGGCGCACGAGCATGCCGGCGGACCCGACGGCCAGCACCTCTTTGACCTCGTCGTGCTGGCCCTGGTCGTACTCGCGGCGCTCCAGCCCCGTGTAGCGGCGGCCGCTCGACGTCGTCGTCAGCCCGACCTCGAGGAGCTGGCGCGGGTCACGCCAACCGCGCACCTTCGGCCCGATGACACCGGCCTCGGGTTGGCGTACGGCGCACTCCAGCAGCGCCAGCAGCGCACCCGGCTCCGGAGCCGAGTCGTCATGGAGCAGCCAGATCCACTCGGTGCGCCCATCGCGGACGGGCAGGCGCGCGTCCGCAGCCTTGATGCCCTGCATGACAGCGGCGCCGTACCCGGTGTTGCGCTTGGTCACGACGATGGCGGGGTCGCCCAGCGTACGGCGGAGGATCTCGGTGCTGTCGTCCTTGCTGCCGGTGTCGACGGCGACGATGTTGTCGGGCGCGCGGTGTGACTGGGCGAGCGCGTCGAGGACTGCCGGCAGCCAGCGGTGCCCTTCGTGGCTCACGAGCACGGCGGTCACGTGATGGCGAGCAAGCTCACGGGGATCGACAGGCGGCGGGCCGAACTCCTCCTCGAGCCCCACGAAGTCCGAGTCGACCGGGTCGATCAGCTCGGCGGGGTCGGTCTGTAGGGACCGGTGGTCGGGGAGAGTGGTCGACATAGAAGGTTTCGGTCGCCTCGGCTGGGGTGCAGGGTCTGCGCCCGGCATGCGCAGCCGTTGGCCACCGGGCTGGGTCGGGCACTTACCCTACGCGACGTGGCTGAATGCGTCGGCTGGCCCGGTTCGTGGGGTTGGTCGCACCCGCGCCTCCCCGCGGCTCCCCCGCGACTTGTCAGGTTGTCCGGCTCTCTGACCTGGGCGGATGCGCTCGGCCGGCCTGACAAGTCGCCGTGGTTGCGTTTCGGCTCCGCGCATCGTTGAGCGCGCGCGGTCGGTCTGATCTTGAGCGGATGCACCGCGCAAACTCGTTCCATCCGTAGCGGTCAACTTCGTAACCTCAGCGGAGCGGACCTTGGAGCAGCGCCCCCCGGGGTGTGCACGTGGAGTCAACTTTGTAGCGCTGCGTGCACGTCGTGCGACGTGACAACCCGCGGGCGCGCGCGACAGGTCGGGCGCAGACCGAACTCACGGGCAGCCGGTCAGCGCGCTCATCGGCAGGGGCAGACTCAGCCCCTGCTCAGACCGCCTTCTTGCGCAGCCGCCGCCGCTCACGCTCGGAGAGCCCGCCCCAGATGCCGAACCGCTCGTCGTGCTGCAGCGCGTACTCCAGGCACTCGGCCCGCACTTCGCACGAGAGGCAGACCTTCTTGGCCTCGCGGGTCGACCCGCCCTTCTCGGGGAAGAACGACTCCGGATCGGTCTGCGCGCACAGGGCGCGCTCTTGCCAGCTCAGCTCTTCGGCGTCTGCGGAGAGCAGCTCTAGCCACTCCGACATGATCGCCTCCTTGCCCTCGACTCCATGTCGCTTCTCCCCGTCGACGACCGGGCCGGAGCCAGGTCGAATGAACGACACGTATGAAATTACATGCCTGCAATCCACGTTAGTCAATCCGGGATCTGGTATTTGGGCAAATACACAGGTCAGCGCACAGGACTCGGCAGGCGCCCCACGGCGACTCCGGCCCTCTCGCCCTCGGTACGGTCAGCGAATGCGGATCACAGTGCTCGCAGGCGGTATCGGCGGAGCCCGGTTCCTGCGGGGGCTCAAGGTGGCTGCGCCAGATGCGGAGATAACGGTCATCGGTAACACCGCCGACGACATCACGCTGTTCGGCCTGCGGGTGTGCCCTGACCTCGACAGCATCATGTACACGCTCGGGGGCGGGCACGACGAGCAGCGCGGCTGGGGGCGGGCCGACGAGACGTTCACGGTCAAGGACGAGCTGGCGGCGTACGGCGTCGAGCCCACCTGGTTCGGCCTCGGCGACCGCGACATCGCCACGCACATCGTCCGCACGCAGATGCTGTCGGCGGGCTACCCACTGTCCGCAGTCACCGAGGCGCTCTGCGCCCGCTGGGACCTAGGCGTGCGGCTGCTGCCCATGAGCGACGACCGCGTCGAGACTCATGTGATCGTCGCCGACCCGGACGCACCCGGCGGCCGCAAGGCGGTGCACTTCCAGGAGTACTGGGTACGGCTGCACGCCAAGCCCGACGCGTACGAGGTCGTGCCCGTCGGCGCTCCCGACGCGACGCCCGGCCCTGGCGTCCTCGAGGCGATCGCATCCGCCGACGTCGTGCTGTTCGCGCCGTCCAACCCGGTGGTGAGCGTCGGCACGATCCTGTCGGTGCCCGGCATCCGCGAGGCCGTACGCGCCACCGCGGCACCCGTCGTCGGCCTGTCCCCCATCGTGGGCGGCGCGCCCGTGCGCGGCATGGCCGATCGCGTGCTCGCAGCCATCGGAGTCGAGGCCGACGCGGCAGCGGTTGCGGAGCACTACGGGGCGCGCTCGGGTGGCGGGCTGCTCGACGGTTGGCTCGTCGACGAGGTGGACGCTGCCGCGGTTGCCGGCGTTGAGGCGCTCGGCATGCGCTGCCGCGCCGTACCGCTCCTCATGCGCGATGTCGACGCGACGGCTGCGATGGCAAGAGAGGCGCTCGAGCTTGCCGCGGCCGTGCGCGGATGAGCGCGTACGAAGTCGTTGGCGTTGAAGGAATCCCGGAGGTACGCGCGGGCGACGACCTCGCGGAACTGATCGCCACCGCGACACCCGATCTGCGCGACGGCGACATCCTCGTCGTGACGAGCAAGGTCGTCAGCAAGGCCGAGGGGCGCGTGATGAAGGGCACGGACCGCGAGGCAGCGATCGACGCGGAGACCGTACGGGTTGTTGCGCGGCGCGGCGACACACGGATC
Organism: uncultured Actinomycetota bacterium; assembly: GCA_963799425.1. GTDB lineage: Bacteria > Actinomycetota > Actinomycetes > Jiangellales > Jiangellaceae > CAVWSM01. Next base: position 533,683 of record CAWCXA010000012.1, read on the forward strand.
GTCGAGACGCGACACGGCCTCGTGATGGCCGCGGCCGGTGTCGACGCCTCCAACGTGGAGCCGGGCTGGGTGTTGCTGCTGCCCGAAGACCCGGACAAGTCAGCGCGGCGGCTGCGCGCAGGCGTACGCGATCGCCTCGGCGTCGACGTCGGCGTCGTCGTGTCCGACACGTTCGGGCGGCCATGGCGCGAAGGCCTTGTCGATGTTGCGATCGGCGCGGCCGGGGTGCAGGCGCTGGAAGACCTACGCGGCCAGCGCGACTCGTACGGCAACGAGCTCGGCATGACGATGACCGCGCTCGCCGACCAGATTGCAGCAGCGGCCGAGCTCGTGAAAGGCAAGCTTGCGGGCGTGCCAGTGGCGGTCGTGCGCGGTCTCGACGCGTTCGTCACGAAAGACGACGGCCCCGGCGCGGTTGCGCTGATCCGCAGAGCTGCAGACGACATGTTCCGCACGGGTTCGCGCGAGACAGTGCTTGCCCGGCGGACCGTACGCGAGTTCACCGACGAGCCGGTCGACCGGGAAGCCATACGCCGCGCAGTGGCTGCAGCCATCACCGCACCCGCGCCGCATCACACGACACCGTGGCGGTTCGTGCTGCTGGAGTCTGCGGACGTCAAAGCCCGTCTGCTCGACGCGATGCGCGACGCATGGATGGCTGACCTGCGCGGTGACGGCTTCTCCGAGGAGTCGATCGCGAAGCGCATCCGGCGCGGCGATGTGCTGCGGCGCGCGCCGTACCTCGTCGTGCCATGCCTTGTCGCCGACGGAATGCACGCCTACCCCGACGAGCGGCGAGCCGCGTCAGAGCGCGCGATGTTCCTGCTCGCCATGGGTGCGGGGATCGAGAACCTGCTGGTCGCCTTGGCCGCCGAGGGGCTCGGCTCGGCATGGGTGTCGTCGACGCTCTTCTGCCCCGATGTCGTACGCGACGTGCTCGACCTGCCCGCTGACTGGCTGCCCATGGGCTCGGTGGCCGTCGGTCATGCGGCCGCTCCCCCGCGCGACCGACCGGACCGCGATCCCGCGGACTTCCTGCTCGTCCGCTGAGCGATCATGGCGTACAGGTCGCCGTGGCCGTCGCCGTATGGATTGCGGGTAGACTAAGTCCGGCGACTTAGTCCATCTGCGATCTCAGGAGTCCGGCATGGCGATCGTGGTGAACGTGCATGACGCGAAGACCAACTTCTCCAAGCTGTTGGAGCAGGCGCACGCCGGCCAGGAGATCATTCTCGCCAAGGCCGGAAAGCCGTACGCACGGATGGTGCCCTTGGCCGCACACCGGTCGGGGCGGCAGCCGGGTGGGCTCTCAGGACGGGTGGGCCCTGAGTTCTTCGAGCCGCTGCCCGAGGAAGAGCTGAACGCCTGGGACCCGGCCTGATGCGCGTGCTGCTGGACACCCACACGCTGCTGTGGTGGTTCACCAACGACGATCGGCTGTCCGATGCCGCGCGAGAAGTGATCGGGGACGCTGCCAACGCGGTCTTCGTCAGTGCGGCCTCAGCGTGGGAGATCGCGACCAAGCAGCGCCTGGGCAAGCTAGTCGGTGTTCCGAAGGCCGCCGACAGCTACTCGGAGCTCGTGGCAGCCGAGGGGTTCGAGCACCTACCGATCACCCACGTGCACAGCTTGCGGGCCGGTGGATACCAGGCGGCACATCGTGACCCGTTCGATCGCATGCTGGCCGCGCAGAGCGAATTGGAACGGCTGCCCCTGGTGACGCAGGACCCTGCATTTGCGGCCTTCGGCGTCGAGCGGTTCTGGTAGGCGCTTCACGGGGGGCTGCGTCACATCTCGCTCAACCGCAGCGCGATCCGTATGCGCCACGTCTCCAGCATCTCGTCGAAGCCGGCGGCAAACTGCTCCAACACCGTGAGACCAAATGTGGACGTTGCCGTCAGGTCGTACTTGACGTGGACCGTCGTGCCACCGCTATAGGCCGGTTCGCAATACACACTGACCATGCCAGCAGTGCCGTTGTCGGACACCCGCGCAAAGGCCACCTGGTCGCCCGTGCGGATCACCGTCACCCAGAGGGTGAGAGCTCCATGGGAGGTGCTCCACACTGCGCCCACCTCGTCGGTCGCGCCCGAGAGATAGGTGGGCTCCCAGCCCTCCACCCAGAGGCGCTCGCCTTCCGGGGTGAACAGCGGCAAGACCATCACCGGATCAAGACGCACCTCGAACGAACCGCTCCTCATGAGTCGGGCCGTGGCTGCTCCGGTGTCCATGCGCCGAATTATGGCGCCGATGAGGCAGATTCCGTGGCGCCGTGCGCAACCAAACGATGTCGGCACAGCCAGCGACTGGACACCGCACGTGGTGCGTGACTTCTCCGGACCTAGGCGAGCACGCTTGGTCCTTCCTCCATGCGCCTGATCAGCACGCCGACGCGTCGCAGCGCCGAGCGGATGGGCAGCAGCTCGCGGTCGAAGCCGAGCAGCAGCAGCGCCTCCGAACCGATGAAGGCCGAGCCGATCAGGGTGGCCACCTCCTCGGCGGTGAACGGACCGAGCGGGCCGTGGCGCTGCTCCGCCTCGCGGGCCACCTCGATCAGCAGGGCGAACCAACCACCGAGCAGGTCGCGAACCGCTTCGCGGATGTCGGGGTTCGACCAGCCCGCGGCGATCATCTCCTGCAGGGATCGGACGTAGCCGGAGTCCAAGTCGTCCTCGAGGTAGTCGCAGGCGCGCTCGTAGCGCTGCCACAGCGGCTCGTCCTCGGCATACATGCGGGTCTGGCGCTCCAGGCGGCGCAGGTTCTCCTCGGCGAACAGCGCCAGGATGAGGCCCTGCTTGGAGCCGAAGTGGTAGTGCAGCTGGCTGAGGGACACCCTCGCCTCGTCGGCCACCTTGCGGGTCGACAGGCCGGCGTAGCCGTCGGCCAGGAGCCGGCGGCGGGCCGCCCGAAGGATCAGCGTGCGGGTGTCGCCTGCCACGTCGTCCACCACGGGATGGATCCTCTCCGCTGACGATTCGGTCGGTCGATCGACCTTGACACTAGCGCTGATCGCGAGCACGCTCAAACCCTTGGATCGGTCGATCGACCGACGAGGCCCGGGGGGAGCCCATGCCCAGGAGCGCCGACCGCGAAGGCCACCGGAAGGTTTCGGGAAGGCCGCTTTCCTACGGTGCCGTCAACCACGCAGAAAGGGGTCTTCAGTGACCGCCACGACCGAACGCCTCCCGCTCAACGGGGTCGACACGCCGACGCTGTTCGCCACTCTCGACGCAGTCAAGGCGCAGCCGGAGATCGCCGAGTTCCAGTTTCGCGCGACCAACACGTGGGTGAAGGGAACGCACAACCGGTCCTCGATCCACGGCTTCTTCGGCGCCGGCCAAGAGCTCGAGCACAAGCACGAGACCACGATCGACGCCGATCACCCCACGGTGCTCGTCGGGCAGGACAACGCTCCGACCCCGGTGGAGTACCTGCTCGCCGCACTCGCGGCGTGCCTCACGTCCGGTCTGGCCAACATCGCCGCGGCCCGGGGCGTCCAGCTCTCGAAGGTCGAGTCGACAGTCGAGGGCGACATCAACCTGCTCGGCATCCTCGGGCTGTCCGACGAGGTCCGCAACGGCTACAACCAGATCCGGGTCAGCTTCAAGATCGCCGGTGACGCGCCACCCGAAAAGCTTCGGGCGCTCGTCGAGCAGTCCCAGGCACGCTCCGCCGTGTTCGACGTCATCACCAACTCCGTACCCGTCAGCGTCGACGTCACAGTCACCTGACGCCGCTCCTTTTCGACGCAATGACACCCGGCGTCGAACCCATCGACGCAGGGTGTCGTTGTGCCCGAACCGCAACCGCGACCAGGACCGTAAGGACAGGCATGGGAAACGTCGACACGATCGTCATCGGCGCCGGACACGCCGGCCTGGCGACGAGTCGTCTTCTCACGGACGCGGGGCGCGACCACGTCGTCCTCGACCGCGGCCGGTTGGCCGAGAGCTGGCGTAGCGCGAGGTGGGACTCGCTGCGACTGCTCACCCCCAACTGGATGAGCCGGCTGCCGGAGTGGACCTATCGGGGACGCGATCCCGAGGGGTTCATGGCGGCGGCCGAGCTCGTACGTTATCTGGAGTCGTACGCCAAATCGTTCGACGCCCCTGTGCGGCAGCGGACGTCGGTGCTCGACGTGAGCGCGGTTGACGGCGGCTACCGGATCCGCACCACTCGCGAAGCCTGGCGAGCCCGCAACGTCGTCGTTGCGGCCGGCCCGCGTCCGCAGGTGCCCAAGCTGGCAGCACGCGTGCGCCCGGAGATCTGGCAGATCCACACCAGTCGTTACCGCAACCCGGCTTCGCTGCCCGACGGTGGCGTGCTCGTGGTCGGCGCATCGGCCTCGGGTGTGCAGATCGCCGCCGAGCTGGCCCAGTCCGGTCGCGCCGTCGTCCTTGCGGCCGGCAGTCATATGCCGCTGCCAAGGCGCTACCGCGGCATGGACATCATGTGGTGGCTGGAGCAGATCGGTGCGTTGGATCGTACGGTCGACGACACCGACGCATCTCGGGCGCGGCACGAGCCCTCGGCCCAGTTGGCCGGCGGGCACGGCGCGCCGGACCTCAACCTCCGCCGGCTGCACGAGCTTGGAGTCGTCGTGACCGGACGGCTCGCGGGCCTGGACGGTAACCGGGCCTGGTTCCACGACGACCTGCCCTTCACCACCGCCGCCGCCGAGGCACGGCTGCGGCGCATGCTCCGCACCATCGACGAACACGTGGTGACAGCAGGGCTCGAAGACGAGGTACTTCCCGCGGCCGATCCGGCACCGGTTCGCCTTACCAGCGCGCAGCAATCCCTTGACCTGCGCACTGCGGGCATCTCCACGGTGGTGTGGGCCACCGGGTTCCACCACGCCTACCCGTGGCTGCGCGTGCGCGGAGCAGTCGCCGCCAGCGGGGAGGTCGAGCAGTACCGCGGGATCACACCCGCACGCGGCCTCTATGTCGTCGGTCTGCGGTTCATGCACCGGCGCAACTCGCAGTTCATCGACGGAGCACGACACGACGCGCGGACCATCGTCGAGCACCTCGTCGGCGCCGACCGGCCTGCCCTGACACGAGCGGAAGAGCCGTGACTTCGACGTACGACGCAATCATCGTCGGCGCGCGCTGCGCTGGGCTCGGCCACGGCCATGCTGCTGGCGCGACAAGGTCTACGAGTCCTCGTGCTCGACCGATCCCGCTACGGCGGTGACACTGTGTCCACTCATGCCCTCATGCGCGGCGGGGTCCTCCAGCTAAGGCGCTGGGGGCTGCTTGACCGCATCCAGGCAGCGGAGACGCCGCCGGTGACTCGCGTCGTCTTCCACTACCCGGACGACGCGGTGCGGGTCTCCCTCAAGCCGGCTGCGGGAGTGCAGGCCCTGTACGCGCCGCGGCGCACCGTCCTCGATCGCGTCCTCGCCGATGCCGCGGTTGAGGCAGGCGCAGAAATGCGCTTCCGGACGAGCGTTACCGAGCTCACTCCGCCAGCCGTCCGGCCGCGTCACCGGCGTCGCAGGTCACGACATGCACGGCCAGGACTTTGTCGCCGCTGCGCCGCTCGTCATCGGTGCGGATGGGGTGCGCTCGTTCGTTGCGAGTTCGGTCGGTGCGCCGATGATCCGTACGGGATCGAGTGCAACCGCTTGCCTGTACGGCTACTGGGATGACCTGCCCGCCGAGGGCTTCGAGTGGTTCTACGCACCGGGAGTCGCAGCGGGCCTCATCCCGACAAACGACGGGCAGACGTGCCTTTTCGTTGGTACGACAAGGGAGCGCATGCGCGTCTTGCGTTCGGCCGGCACCACGGCGGCGCTCAGCGCACTGCTGCAGCAGGTGTCACCCGACCTGTGGAAGCGGGTGTCCGCGGCACGTCCGCCTGTTCGGCTGCGCGGCTTTGCCGGCCAACATGGCTATCGGCGCAAGGCATGGGGTCCCGGCTGGGCTCTCGTGGGTGACGCCGGCGCCTTCGAAGATCCGCTCAGCACCCATGGCATCACAGACGCGTTCCGGGACGCCGAGCTGCTCTCCGCGGCGGTGGGCGACATCCATGCCGGCGCGGCGAGCGAAGCAGGTGCCCTCCTCGGCTACCAGACGGCTCGCGACCGGATGGCGGAGCGGCTGTTCGGCCTGGCGGATGCAATCGCCTCGTGCACGTGGTCGATGACGGAATTGCGCCGGCTGTTGCTCGAGGCCAGCTCCGCGATGACCGAGCAAGTCGAGCGCCTGGAGAGCCTGGACGCGTTGCAGGAGGCCGGATCAGGTGCCAACTGGCGCATCGCCTGACCGAGACGGGTGTGCAGCCGCCCTCGGCGCCGCCGATGATGGATGAACGATCGCGGCGAGCTGGGGCGTAATGGCGAGAAGAATCGAGATCAGGCTGCTGGGCACGTTCGAGGTGATGCTCGACGGTGTCCCACTGGCGGCCGACGCGTGGCCGCGCCGCCAGGCGGCGACCCTGGTGAAGCTGCTCGCCCTGTCACCAGGTCGTCAACGCCATCGCGAACAGGTCATCGATCTGTTGTGGCCCAACCTGAGTGTGGCCGACGCCGCGCCGCGGCTGCACAAGGTCGCCCACTACGCCCGGCTCGCCCTCGGCGAGGATCGCCGCTCGGTGGTGCTGCGAGGCGAGTCCGTCTCGCTGCTGCCCGACGCGGACGTCGTCATAGACGTCGACGTCTTCGAGTCGCTCGCGGAGGTGGCCGCCACGTCCGGCACGTCGTCGGATGCGGTTGCGGCCGTCAATGCGTACGGAGGCACGCTCCTGCCCGGCGACCTCTACGAAGCGTGGACAGAGAGCCGCCGAGAGCACTTGAGGCTGCGCTACGTCGACGTACTCCGGCGAGCGGAGCTGTGGGACCGGCTGCTCACCGAGGACCCAGCCGACGAGGAGGCCGCCCTGGCGTTGGTGAGCCGGCACGTCGCGGCCGGCGACAACCGCGCCGCTTTGCGCCAGTTCGAACGGCTCGACGCCGCGCTGCGCCGCGAGCTCGGTGTGACTGCGAGTCCGCGGGTGCTGGCCGCGCGAGACCAGGTGCTTGCCGAGCTCTCCGCTCAGCAGCCGCGGGCTCGCGAGCAGCTTCTCGTCGGTCGCGGACCGCAGCAAAAGGTCCTAGCCGACGTGCTTGCCGAGGCTGGCGTAGGGCATGGCCGCACCGTGCTCGTCTCTGGTCCCGCCGGCGTGGGGAAGTCCGCGCTGCTTGACTGGGCGCGCGGCCGTGCCGAGCGTGCTGGTTGGCGCACTGGGCACGGTGGCGCAGCAGCGGTGGAAGGCGCCTGGCCGTACGCGCCCGTCCTCGGCGCCTTCGCAGACCTGTGCCGTCAACACCCGGCGCTGCTGGACGGGCTGGACGAGAAGCTGCGTTACGAGATCGACCGGGCCCTGGCCGGTCGGGAGCTGACCTGGAATGGCGAAGGCTCGCACCAGCGCCTGTTCGTCGCCTCCGCCGAGCTGCTGCGGCTGGCGGCGGCAGGCACCGGCCTGATGATCACCGTGGACGACATGCACGAGTCGGACGAGGCGAGCCTTCGGCTTCTGCACTACCTCGCCCGCTGCGCAGCCGGTGAGCGCGCGCTCATCGTCGTCGGCCATCGCCCGGGTGCACAGCCCATCGAACAAGTCACAGCCAGCCTGCTCCATCGCAACATGGCCATTCCGCTGCCGTTGCCCACGCTCGACCGGGCCAGCGTCGACACGCTGGCCCGAGCCGAGGCTCCCGACGCGACCGACCAGGTGCTCGACCAGATCTGGGATGTCTCCGCCGGTCTGCCCTTCGTGGTTGTCGAGATGGCGCGCGCATCCGTGGACGGGTCGCAGGCTGGAGTCGCCGGCTCACTCGGGCTTGATCGGGTCGCGGTCGGGGTCCGCGATGCCCTCCGCAGGGTCGCCGTCATCGGCACCAGCTTCGACACGGACGAGTTCATCGCACTGACGGGGCTCCCGGAGTCAGACGCCTACGCTGCGTTGGACACGGCGCTGGCAGCACTCGCGGTCGTGCGCACTGAGTCCGGATTCCGGTTCAGGCACGCGTTGATCCGGGACGCGCTGCTCGACGACATTGCACCTGCAGAAGCGCGCGCGTTCCATCGACAGGCCGCCGCGAAGCTGAGCGCAATCGGCGCCGCACCCGCACGAGTCGCTCATCACTTGATCGCAGCTGGGCAACGATCCGACGCCGTCCCGTACGTCCTTCAAGCCGTGGAGACCGAGGCGGCACTTGGGGCCTATCGTGACGCGCTCGCTCTGGTGGATGCGGTAAGAGAACACGCCAAGTCGGCGGACCGCGCCCGCTTGCTGGCTTTGCGCGCCTACCTTCTGTCGGCTGTCGGAGACCGGGACACGATCGAGGCCTACCGCGACGCGCTTTCCTTGGCAGCCGTAGACGATCGGCCACTGCTGCGGGCGCGCATGGGCATCGCGGCCGCAAGGGAGGGCGACCTCGGCACCGCAGCGGCCGTCCTCGACGGCCTCGAGGCCGACGGTGGACCGGCAGACGTCGATGTCTTGCTCGCTCAGGGACTCCTCGCGTACTTCAGCGGTGACATCGAGGCCGCTGGCGACGTTGCCTCGCAGGTCGATCGTGTCCTCGGAGCCGAGGGCAACACATGGCAACGGCTCGACCTGCTCACGCTGGAAGCTCTAGTTGCCCACCACAGGGGGCAGCTGTTCAACCGGCTCTACCTCGAGCTTCAGCGAGCCCGGGACGCGCCAGCACTAGCGAGCACGATTTTCGATCCGTACGTGTGCGTCGCGGAGTTCCTGCTCTATGGGGCGACGCCGTACAGCGAAGTCAAGGCGCTCGCCACGTCGCTGCGGGAAACGGCGCGCCGGACTGGTGTCCTGCGAGCCGAGGCTTTTGCCACTGCACTGTTGGGAGAGGCCGCACTCCTCGCCGGTGACATCGGCGAGGCCGCGCGTGAGCTGCAGGACGCCGTCGACCTGCACCGCGAGATCGGCGCCCCCGGTGGGGAGTCCGCGTCGCTGCAACGGCTCGCCGAGGTCAGGTTGTGGCAAGGCGACCGGGCGGAGGCGACGCGGTTGTTGAGACAGGCGTTGCTGCGCGGCCGGTGGTCGATCATGGCTCTGCACGTGGTGCAGCGGATCTTCGGCACGATGATCCTCGCCGCTCCCGATCCGCAGGCAGCGCGGGCAATCGTCGATCAGGCGATGGAAACGATGGGCCCCGAGGACTCGTGCTCTTTCTGCGACATCATGCTTGCACTGCCCGCGGCGAAGGCCTGCGCGGACGTCGGGGATGTGGACGAGGCCCGGCGGCACCTAGCCGTCGCCGAACGCTCAGCACATCTGTGGGAAGGCACGGCCTGGCAGGGCGCCATCCTCGAGGCAAGAGCCCATCTGAGCGTGGCCGAGGGCGATGAAGCGGGAGCGGAGGGCCTGCTGGAGCGGGCGGCGGACCTGTTCAACCAGGCTGAGCAGCCGCTGGACGCGGCTCGTTGCCGGGCGGGAATGACGTCCACCGACGTACGCACGACAGCCAGGTGACGTTTCAGATGGCGGCGATCGTGGCGAGGGCGGCCAGCATCACAGCACGATGTCGTCGCCGGACGACAGCCGGCGCGCTGCGACGCCCTCGACTCGTGCTAACGGGTCACACTCGATGAGCGACCCGAAACTCAGCCCAGTCTGCTCTTCGATGGTTGCCACCGGGACCTGGTAGGTCTCGAAAGCGCCGAACGTGAACTCCAGGTCGCCCATGAAGTCGCGTTGGCTGACGACGTACCCGGTCACTGAAAGCTCCCCGGTCTCGTCGTTGACCATCGCAACGACCTTCCAGTAGTCCTCGGGGATCCGGACGTCGCGATAGACGCGGTCATCGTCGCGGAAGATCGGGCCGCTGAACACGCTGACCTTGAGGTCTCGCACATCGGCGTTGCCGAGAATGTGGTCCTCGAGGCTCAGCCACAGGTCCTGGTTGTGGCGGGCGTGCTGGGGCGAGGCGTTGGTGTAGAAGAACGTGTCCTCGGCTGCCGCGGCGGCCGCGTCGAGTGAGTCGCCCCAGGCGGGGTCGAGGCGACGTACGAGATGCCCGCGGTCGAGGTTGTTGTGCTCGTACAGCTCGTTGCCGATCTGCAGGTCGGCCGCAAGTCGCGGGTCCTTGTTCCACTTGTCGCGCGTGCGGCGTACGTTGCGCGCGCTGGTGCCGTCGATGTTGACCGCGGTGTACATCGCGAGTCGGCGGTCCTTGTGCATCCGCACCGAGTAGTGCGTGTAGTCGAGGATGCCGTCGTCCTTGTCCTTGACCGGCGCGAGCGCGGTGCGGAGCTTGCGGCTGAGCTTGGGGTGCGGCACCTCGGGTCCCAGGAAGTCTGCCTGGAATCCGGTGCGCCCCCGCATGTCCGCCGCCCGCGGGCCCAACGTGGCGCGTGTGGCCACGCCCTTGCGCGGGCGCGGGCGGCTTGTTGCTGGGGCGGGGCTTGTTCCGAGGAGCTGGTCCAGCCGTGCCCGTACGGTCGGCGCCGTAACGGCAAAGTTGCGATCCTGCTCCCGGCCCGCGAAGTGCAGCGCGACCGCGTCGCCGGTGGCGAGGTCGACGACGACCGAGCCGGAGTTGCCCCCGAGCGTGGTGCAGTCGTGCGTGACGAGCTGGTCCTGGTCGCGTACGTCGGTGATCTCGCCCGGCGCGAGCCGCTTGACGTTGTAGACGTTGCCGAAGATGCGGTCCATCTCGTCGGGGATGCGGGTGCGGGTGTCCTTGGCGGGATAGCCGATGACGGCGACGCCGCTGCCGGTCGTCGTACCGTCTCCGAGCTTGATTGGCTTACGACGCTTGGCCGCCGCGGTCCTGCCCCAGTCGACGCGCAGGAAGGCCATGTCGGGGCCGGGGTCGTCCTCGATGTGCAGGACGTCGACGATGCGGAACTCCGCCGGCGATCGGCCGTTGTGCTCTTCCTTGAAGTCGACGCGGGCACCCATCTCGCCCTCGAACGACGTACGGAAGACGAAGCGGTTGCCGACGCGCCGGGCGAACTCGGAGGCGACGTGCCGGTTGGTGACGATGACGTCGTCGTGTACGACCCACCCGGTGCCGACCCAGTCGAACTGCGGGTTGTTGTCGAGCTCGATCCGGCCGACGGAGAGGATGGCCGACTTGAGAGCGGGCTGCGCGTCTTTGAGTCGCGCCTTCCAGGTGTCGGTGTCGAGCGTGGTGACGTCGAAGTCGTCGTTGTTGACGAGCAGCACCGGGCGGCCCATCACGAGGATGATCGCCTCCAGCCCGGGGTCGTCCCGCCGGGCTGGAGGGTGCTCGATGAGGCGGCGGGCGGCGTCGACGTTTGCTCGTTCCGGGGCGGCGAGGCGCTCGAGCGGCGCGGCGCCCTCGCTGATCCTGGTGAGGATCTCTTCCTTGAGCGCGCTGTCGCGGTTGATGCGGCGCAGTGCCTCGAGCCGGCCCATGGCGTCCCCCATTGGATGCGGTCCCTGCCTGGTAGACAGAGCCGGCGGGGAGTGCTGCAGATACAGACTGTCCGGTCAGCGCGGTCGGTACGCGGTCGAGCGATGCCGGATGTCGAGCACGATGACTACTCGCTGCTCCTCGTCGATCTCGTAGAGCACTCGCCAGTCACGACCGAAGCGCGTGCTGAAGACGCCGGCCAACGCCTCTCGGAGCGGCTTGCCAACGCGGTAGGGGTTCTCCAGCAACGGACCGGTGATGAACTCGAGCGCTGCGGTCGCATCATCATTCGGCAGCAACTCAGCTAGCGCGCGACGAGCAGGCGGGGCCGTTCCGAGCTCGTAGGTCACGAGGCGCGACGTTTGCGGACCAGCGCGCGCACGGCGTCGACTCCACGCAGAACATCGCCTTGACGCACAGACTCCCGGGCTTCGGCGAGTGCCCGCAGCGCTTCGGGGTCAGCCTTGATCGCCTCGGTCTCGCGCAGAGCCAGAAAAGTCTCGATGGCGAGCACGATGGTCTGGTGCAGGCTGCGGCGGTCCTCCTCGGCGGCGAGCCGCAGCTCAGCGTCAATCTCGGGCGGAAGGCGCAACGTCATTGCCATACCACGAAGGTATCACTAAATACCACTACGCCACCAAGTTCGACTCACCGATGAACTGGCATGCCTAGCGTTGGACGTGTGCGCGCCGTGCTCGAACCAGTCCCGAGCCAGCACACTAGGGTCCGTGGATCTTGAGGCCTACGAGGTCGTGCTGTTGCGCCGCCCGACGGACGCGCCAACGTACGACGACGAAACGCTCGACCGAATCCAGCGCGAGCATCTCGCCTTCCACGCGGCGCTCCGGGAGTCTGGAGTCGTCGTCACCAACGGCCCGGTGCGAGACCAGCCCGATGAGTCACTACGCGGCATCACCTTCTACCGCACGGGCTCCGTGGATGAGGCGCGACGAACGGCCGAGCAGGATCCGGCCGTTATCGCCGGGCGGCTGGCAGTCGAGGCCATGGAGTGGTGGTGCCCGCCGGGCACGATGACGCG
>CAWCXA010000013.1:0-301413 GCA_963799425.1 uncultured Actinomycetota bacterium
AAGGTGCTGAAGGAAGGCGACGGCGAGGTTGTGCGCGCTGGCGATCTGCTCGTCGCGCACTACCTCGGCCAGGTGTGGGCCAGTGGCGCGGTGTTCGACAACTCGTACGACCGAGGCGAACCGACCGCCTTCCAGATCGGGACCGGAGCGGTCATCCAGGGCTGGGACGCCGGGCTCGTTGACCAGACGGTCGGCTCCCGGGTCGAGCTCGCGATCCCGCCGGCGCTGGGTTACCCATGGCAACGAACAAGCCGGGATCACCAAGGAAGACACCCTGGTCTTCGTCGTCGACATCGTCGACACCTACGGTGCCACCGAGCAGGTAGAGAACACGCCCGTTGCCCAGATCCCTGCGGGGCTGCCGACTGTGACTGACGGCGAGCCTGGCGAGGGACCGACAGTCGAGATCGGCGACAGTGCCGCACCCACGGCGTCCGACGCGACAGTGCTCGCAGACGGTACGGGCGCGCCGCTGGCGACGGACAAGAACCTCGTGCTGCACCTGGTGCGCTACGACTACGATGGCAACGAGCTTGGTCGCACGTGGGGCCAGATGCCCGATGCATACAAGTCGGCTGAGATCCCGCAGCAGATCGTCCAGGCACTCACCGGCAAGGCCGCCGGCACCCGCGTCCTGTTCCGCATGGCCCCGGCCGAGGGTGGCACCGCCGAAGTCTTCGTCGTCGACACGCTCGGCAGCTTCTAAGGGGCCCGCCTCCCGCACCGTCTAAGGTGCGGAGGCGAGCACGACTTTGCGTCTGAGGGGATCGGCTATGACCGACAAGCCCGAGATCGACTTTCCTGGCGGCCTCGCGCCGGCCACGCTCGAGATCAGCGACCTGATCGTCGGCGGCGGCAAGGAGGCCAAGGCCGGCGACCGCGTGCTGGTGCACTACGTGGGCGTCGAGTTCGACAGCGGGGAGGAGTTCGACTCGTCGTGGAACCGCGGCGAGCCCATCGAGTTCCCCCTCCGCGGTCTCATCCAGGGCTGGCAGGACGGCATCCCGGGCATGAAGGTCGGCGGCCGTCGCGAGCTCGTGATCCCGCCGGAGCAGGCGTACGGCCCCGCAGGCGGGGGCCACCGGCTCTCCGGCAAGGCGCTGATCTTCGTGATCGACCTGCTCGACGTCAGCTGAGCAGGTCGGCCGCGTGCCGTCCTGCTGCCGCAGCGGCCAGGAAGTAGGCGAGCTCCTCGTCGAGCCCACGTGCCATCGTCGACAGCCGCACGGGCAACGCTCTCAGTGACTCGTCGAGCCCGTCCACAATCACCTCGACGAGCCGATGCGGTGGTGCGAGCGGTGCGGCGTCCTGGCGGATCCTGTGCCTCCTCGTCTCGCCACCGACAAGTGGCACCACGACGTCGGCTGGAGCGAGGGCTACGCGGCCGTACGCCGTCAGGCTGTGGTGCGATACACCGCGATGTCGATCACGCGCGTCCGCAAACGAGACACGCAGCGATGCCACCGGTCGGCCGCGCAGTGTGTGGACAGCATTGATGGCCTCACCGGCTGCCACTCCGGAGAACCCCCACCGAGTCCCGGTGCCGAGGTTGCCCGGTCCCTGAGTCGCGACCACGACATCAGCCCGCAGCACGTGCCTCGCCGCGAGGAGCCCGGTGTGCAGGGTGACTGCCTCCAGATCGCCCCCGAACGCCTGCCCGACCGTGACACACCCGGCCAACAGCCCCGCGTCGCGCAGTGCCGCGACATTCCTCGAGAACCAGGCCGGCAGTGCCCCGCCGTCCGTCATCACGTAGGCGACGGACGCCTTCGGCGCTGCTGCCCGGACGCCGGCAATCACCGCGGGCAATGCAGAGTGGAGGTCCGCATCAACGACGGGTATCCCGCCGAGGTCGTCGGCATCGCGCATCAGCGCGTGATGCTCGGATTCCTGCTCGTCGACACCGAGCACCGTTGCCTGCAACGGGGTGTAGCGCGCCTTGACCAGATGTCCGGAACCACTCGGCGGGTCTGCGGGCAACCTGTCGGGGATCGCGACCACCAGCGCGTAGCCGCCCGTGCCGAGTCCCAACGTGATCGCAGTCGTGTTGAGGAGTACGCGGTCGGTGCGGCTGCGGGCGACCGACGAGCGACGGGTAGGCGAGGGCTCGTACGTCGCCTTCGTCACCGACCGTGACCGTCACCTCGACGGCGCCCGGCCACTCGCGGACGATCTCTGTCACGGTGCCCTGCCGCCACCTGATCACGGCTTGCGAGGTTACCCATAAAGATTGGATACGGTGCTGCGGTGGCACACCCGAAGAGCGAGCGGCTGATGAATCTCGTCATCTGCCTGCTGGTTGCGCGGACTTACGTGCCGAAGAGCCGGATCCGCGAGTTGGTCGGTGGCTACGGGGAGCAGTCCGACGAGGCATTCGAGCGTATGTTCGAGCGCGACAAGGACGAACTGCGCGAGCTCGGCATTCCGATCGAGACCGGTCAGGGCGGCGCCGATGAGGAACCCGGTTACCGCATCCGGCGCAGCGAGTTCGAGCTGCCACCAATCTCGCTGGAGCCCGACGAGGCGGCGGTCGTAGGTCTGGCAGCTCGAGTCTGGCGGCAGTCTGGCCTGGCGGAGGCCAGCACTCGGGCTCTGCTCAAGCTGCAGGCCGCCGGCGTTGAGGCAGACCCGGGCGTGCTGGACCGCGTGGAGCCGCAGTTTGCGGGGGAGGAGCCGGCCGTCTGGGTCCTCTGGCAGGCCGTACGAGATCGGCGGCGGGTGGTCTTCGACTATCGCAAGCCGGAGAGTCCCATCGTCGAGGAGCGGCTTCTCGAGCCCTGGAGCGTTCTGGCCCACCGCGGGCGCTGGTACGTCACCGGACATGACCTTGGTCGCGGCGAGGAGCGGCTGTTCCGGCTGTCCCGCATCACCGGCGAGGTGCGGCCGGTCGGGCGGGGCAAGGCGTACGACGTACCGCCAGCTGAGCAGGTCCGTGCCGCCGCTCGCTCTCTCGTCACGGAGGCACCGTCCAACGAGCCGACGCGTGAGGCGCGACTGCGGGTGCGCAAGGGCGCGGGCTTCAGCCTTCGCCGGCGCGCCGCGCACGCCAAGGAAGGCGACGGCTTCGACGAGATCACCCTGACGTTCGGCGACACCGGCTACCTCGCGGAGAGCATCGCCGGGCACGGCGCCGATGTGCTCGTGCTCGAGCCCGACGATCTCCGTGACCGGGTCATCTCGAACCTGCGCACTGTGCTGGAGAGCGCGTCATGAGCGGCTCGCAAGACCAGGTCGCGCGGCTGCTGGCGTTGCTGCCCTACCTGCTGGCACACCCGGGTGCCAAGGTCAAGGACGTGGCGCGGTTGTTCCGCGTGAGCGAGCGCCAGCTCGTGCGTGACCTGCATGTGTTGTGGTTCTCCGGGCTACCCGGCCTTTCCATGGGTGACTACATCGAGGTCGACATGGAGGCGGTGGAGGGCGCGGGCGTCATCAACGTCTCCAACGCCGACTACCTCGAGCGGCCGCTGCGGCTACAGGGCGACGAGGCCCTCGCCCTGCTGGTGGCATTGCGGGCGCTGGCCGCGACGCCGGGACTGACAGACCGTGATGCCGTCGACCGCGCGCTGGCAAAGCTGGAGGCCGCGGCCGGCGGTGTGTTCGACCAGGCGACGGCAGTGCACGACGAGCGTGCGGGCGACTTCGTCACCGGAACGGCCGAAACCGTGCGGCAGGCGCTGGCCGACGGTCGACGGATGCACCTCGGCTACTGGGTGCCTGGGCGTGACGAGACCACCGAACGCGATGTCGACCCGATGCGGCTGCTTGCCGTGCAGGGCAGGCTCTACCTCGAGGGCTGGTGCCGGCGCGCGTCGGACGTACGGCTGTTCCGCCTTGATCGGATCGCGTTCCTGAGCATCCTCGACGTTGCCGCAGAAGTCCCACCGCAGGCCCGCAAGCGCGACCTCGCGGCCGGTTTGTTCCAGCCGTCACCGACTGACGAGGTGGTGACGCTGGAGCTGGAGCCGCGCGGGCGGTGGGTGGCCGAGTACTACCCCTGCGAGTCGGTCGAGGAACTGCCTGGTAACCGGCTGCGCGTCCGGCTTCGCACCGCGGACCGGCGCTGGCTCGTACGACTGGCCCTCCGGCTCGGGGGCGCGGTACAGGTCATCGCGCCGGACGAGCTCGTCGAGGAGGTCCGCGCGAGCGCCCAGGGCGCGCTGGCGGCGTACGCGGTAGCGACCACGTGACCGTGATCGCCCGCGACCAGGCACCGCGGCAGGCGCTACCGTCGGGTGCGTGTGGGTATGGGTGATTGGCTACGTCGTGCTGGCGGCTGGCGGCGTGCTCCTGATCGGCTGGCTCGGGCGCGGCCTGTGGCGTCGGCTGGGAGGGCTGCTGGCCCAACTTGAGGGCCTCTCCGCCGATCTCGAGGCCAACCTGGCACGAATACAGTCGACCGATCCATGACGCTGTGTCCCCGCGGCGCAGCGTACGCTTGGAACCGTCCGGCCTCCCACGGAAGCGAGATCCGCGTGTTTAAGTCCTTTGGGGCACCTGAGATCATCCTTGTGATCTTCGTGATCATCCTGCTGTTCGGCGCCCGCAAGCTGCCAGAAACGGCCAGGGGCATGGGGCAGGCTCTACGGATCTTCAAGAAGGAGGTCAAGGACGACGACCGTCCGACGACCCCGACCCCGGAGATCACCACCAGCCAGGCTCCGGCCCCGCCGACCGTGACCGCGGAGCCTGTGCAGCAGCCCGCGCAGCAGCCGGCGCAGGAGCACGACCACCCCCAGCGCTAGCTGATCGTTGAACCCTGATGGCGACGCTCACCGGGCGCCGCGGCGGTAGCCCGGCGCAACCCGAGGATGAGGGACGCATGTCCCTCATCGCGCACCTGCGCGAACTGCGCTCGAGGCTTATCAAGAGCGCGATTGCGGTGGTGCTTGGCGCAATAGTGGGTTTCGTCTTCTACCAAGACATCCTTGAGTGGTTCATCGGGCCGTTCCGAGCCGCTGTCGAACAGCTCAACGAGAGCCGCGACCTCAATGCGGAGATCAACTTCGCCGGCATCGCCGACCCGTTCGTCATCCCATTGAAGATCGGCATGCTGACTGGCCTGGTGCTGGCCAGCCCGGTGTGGATCTACCAGCTGTGGGCGTTCATCGCGCCGGGCCTCTACAAGAACGAGAAGAAGTGGGCGCTCCTCGTCGTCGCAAGCACCGTGCCCCTGTTCGTGGGTGGCATGCTGCTCTGCTACTGGTTGCTGCCCAAGGGCCTCGGCGTCATCCTCGGCTTCACGCCCAATGATGTGAGCAACATCGTCAGCTTCCAGGAGTACTTCAACTTCGTGCTCCGGCTCGAGCTTGTATTCGGGATCGCGTTCCTGCTCCCGGTCTTCGTGGTCATGCTCAACCTCATCGGTGTCTTCGCGGGCCGCACGCTCTCGCGGTCACGTCCGTGGATCGTCGTCGGAATCTTCATCTTCGCCGCCGTCGCCACACCGACCGGCGACCCGATCACCATGGTCATGCTGGCCGGGCCGATGTGGATCCTCTTCGAGATCGCAGTCGTCATCTGCCGCCTCAATGACAAGCGGCACGCGCGACAGCTCGCCGAGATCGAGCGCATGGTCGACGAGGAGACCACCTGAGCGGGTCGCCGGCGCCCCGCGACATCGCCCTCCTGGTCAACCCCACCTCAGGACGTGGCCGCGGCGCGCGGGCCGGGCGGGAGGCGGCCCACCAGCTGACGGCTGCCGGGTGTCGGGTGAGGCACGTGATGGGCCGTGACGCGGCAGCAGCCGCCGACCTCGCCCGCGAAGCCGTACGTGACGGTGTCGACGCGCTCGTCGTCGTCGGCGGCGACGGCATGGTGCACATCGGGCTGCAGGCGGTGGCCGGCACCAGCGTCCCGTTCGGCATCATTCCGGCCGGCAGCGGCAACGACGTGGCCCGCGCGCTTGGCATCCCGCGAGGCGACGCCGCCGAAGCCGTCGAGGTCATCGCCGCAGGGAACACCATCGAGATCGACCTCGGCCGCAGCGACGGGACATTCTTCGCCGCGATCGCCGCGCTCGGCTTCGACGCCCTCGTCAACGACCGCGCCAACGGTATGAGCTGGCCGCGCGGTCGGCTGCGCTACGACGTCGCACTTGTCGTCGAGCTCGGCCTGTTCCGCCCGATCCCGTACGAGCTGGAGACCGACAGCGGCACCGAGCGACTCGACGCCATGCTCGTGTCGGTGGCCAACGGGCCGTCCTGCGGCGGTGGGATGAAGTTCGTGCCGGACGCCCGGCTCGACGACGGCGTGCTCGACCTGTTCGTTCTGCATCCGATCTCCAAGCCCGCGCTCGTACGGCTCTTTCCCAAGGTCTACAGCGGGCGGCACGTGACGCACCCAGCGGTGGAGATCCGGCGCGTACGCAGCGTCCGCGTCGGCGCGCCTGGAGTCACGGCCTACGCCGACGGCGAGCGTCTCGGCCCGCTTCCGCGCACTTTCGAGGCGGTCCCGGCGGCACTTCGCGTCTTCGCCCCGCCAGCCGGGTAGGTTCGCGGCATGGACACGTCGACGCCGCTCGGCCGGTTCCGTGACCTCTACGACTTCCCCCTCGACGAGTTCCAGGTGCGCGCCTGCGAGTCCCTGCAGGCCGGTCGCGGCGTGCTCCTCGCGGCCCCCACCGGCTCGGGGAAGACCGTCGTCGGCGAGTTCGCCGTCCACCTCGCGCTCGAAGACGGCCGCAAGTGTTTCTACACGACACCGATCAAGGCGCTGTCCAACCAGAAGTTTCGCGACCTCGTCGAGCGTTACGGCTCCGAGTCGGTCGGTCTGCTCACCGGTGACAACAGCATCAACGGCGAGGCGCCGATCGTCGTGATGACGACCGAGGTGCTGCGCAACATGCTGTACGCCGGATCGCACACGCTGGCCGGTCTGGGCTACGTCGTCATGGACGAGGTGCACTATCTCGCCGACCGGTTCCGCGGCGCGGTTTGGGAAGAGGTCATCATCCACCTCCCCGACTCCGTCTCCCTCGTGTCGCTGTCGGCGACGGTCTCCAATGCCGAGGAGTTCGGCGACTGGCTCGTCACCGTGCGCGGCGACACCGACGTGGTGGTCGAGGAGCGCCGGCCAGTGCCGCTGTGGCAGCACGTCATGGTGGGCAACCGTATGTACGACTTGTTCGCCGGCGAGGGACGCGACCCGGGAGAGCGGCGCGTCAACCCCGAGCTCCTACGGATCGGCCGCGACACCGAGCGCTTCGCGCGACTCTCGGAACAACGGCGCTCGCAGCGCGGCTACCGGCCCCGCCGCAGCGGCCACACGTACACCCCATCCCGCGTCGACGTCCTCGCCGAGCTGGAGCAGCAGCACCTCCTGCCGGCCATCACGTTCATCTTCAGCCGGGCCGGATGCGACGCCGCGGTCCTGCAATGCCTGCATGCCGGGGTGCGACTCACGACCCTGGAGGAGCGCGACGAGATCAGGGCGTACGTCGAGAAGCGCAGCGAGTCGATCCCGCCCGAGGACCTGCACGTGCTCGGCTACCACGACTGGCTGGCCGGCCTCGAGCGAGGCGTTGCAGCTCATCACGCCGGGCTGTTGCCCACCTTCAAGGAGGTTGTCGAGGAGCTGTTCAGCCGCGGGCTGGTCAAGGCAGTCTTCGCCACGGAGACGCTCGCCTTAGGGATCAACATGCCGGCCAAGTCGGTCGTGCTCGAACGGCTGGTGAAGTGGAACGGCGAGACGCACGCCGAGATCACTCCGGCCGAGTACACCCAGCTCACCGGTCGCGCCGGCCGACGCGGCATCGACGTCGAGGGTCACGCGGTCGTGCTCTGGCAGCAGGGCCTCGACCCCACGTCGATCGCCGGGCTCGCCTCCACGCGTACCTATCCATTGCGTTCGTCGTTCCGCCCCTCCTACAACATGGCGGTCAACCTCGTCCGCCAGTACGGCCGGGCCACCGCGCGCGAGCTGCTCGAGTCGTCGTTCGCCCAGTTCCAGGCCGACCGGGCGGTTGTCGGTCTCGCCCGTCAGGTGCGGCGCAACGAGGAGGCGATGGCTGGCTACCAGGAGGCGGCGAGCTGCCACCTCGGCGACTTCATGGAGTACGCGGACCTGCGCCGGCAGATCAAGGAGCGCGAGGCCGAGCTCGTCCGGCTGGGCCGTGCCGACCAGCGTGCCGCGACCGTGCAGTCGCTTGAGCGGCTCAAGATCGGCGACATCGTCCGGGTTCCCGCGGGTCGGTTCGCCGGGTGGGCCGTGGTGCTCGAGCCAGGCATGCCGTACGGCGGAGCGGACGGGCCACGGCCGGTCGTCCTGACCGACGCGCGGCAGGTGCGCCGGCTGTCACTCGTGGACTTCCCGGTGCCGGTGACACCGGTCGGCCAGATGCGCATCCCGCGATCGTTCAACCCGCGGGTTCCGGCGTCGCGGCGCGATCTCGCCGCCGCTCTCCGCGAGCGGGTGCCTGAGGAGGCTGATGGTCGTCGCCCGCGTCGCGGCAACCGGGCCGCGGCTGCCGATGACCGCAAGCTGCTCGAGCTGCGGGCCGCGATGCGTGCGCATCCCTGCCACGGCTGCGACGAGCGAGAGGACCATGCGCGCTGGGCGGAGCGCTACCAGCGGCTGGCCCGCGAGACGCAGCAGCTGCAGCGGCGCGTCGAAACCCGTACGAACACCATCGCCCGACAGTTCGACCGTGTCTGTGGGCTGCTGGAGCAGATGGGCTACCTGCGCGGCGACAAGGTCACCGACGACGGTGCCCGGCTGGCCCGGCTGTACACAGAGCTCGATCTGTTGGCCGCCGAGTGCCTGCGGCTCGGCATCTGGGACGAGCTGGAGCCGGCTGAGCTGGCAGCGGTGCTGTCGGCGCTCACCTACGAGTCGCGACAGCCGGACGCCGTCACGCCACCGGCCATCGCGTCCAGCCGCGTTCGCGACGCCCTCGCGGGCATGGTGCACCAGTGGGGCGAGCTCGACGCACTGGAGAAGAGCCAGCGCCTGCAGTTCCTGCGTGAGCCCGACCTGGGATTCGCGCAGGCGGCGTTCCGTTGGGCCGCGGGTGCGCGGCTCGAGGAGGTGCTCGACGAGGCCGACCTCACGGCCGGCGACTTCGTCCGTGCCATGAAGCAGCTGCTCGACCTGCTCGACCAGGTGGCCGACGCTGCGGGCGACGCGCCGCTGCGCAAGACGGCGCACAAGGCTGCCGACATGCTGCGGCGCGGCGTCGTCGCGTACTCGTCGGTGGGCTGAGGCCGAACATGTGCATAGCCATCGCCGACCATGTGGCTGGCGCCCTCTTTGGCGCAGAATCGGTCGCCAACCGCATGCTCGTCGCTTCCCTTTCCCGAGCCGCTAGTGGGCGAGCGCGTTGAGCACCCTGTTGACCGACGAGTCCAGCCCCCACCGATCGGCCAGTCCAAGGAGGGCCTCCGGATCCTTCGGCTCAGTCGGCAGCGTGTCGTCGTACGGCGGCAACGGCACGTCATGACGCACGTGCACCACGAGCGGCGCCACAGCAAGGTAGTCACGCGCCACGGCGAGCTTGCGCCGCACGCCAGGTGCGAGATCGCTCGTCGGGTCGTCGAGTGCCGTCAGCAACCCGTCGAGCGACCCGAACCTGCTGATGAGAGTGGCGGCCGTCTTGTCACCGATGCCGGCGACACCGGGCAGACCGTCACTCGGGTCACCGCGGAGGGCGGCAAAGTCGGCGTAGGCGCGGCCCGGGATCGCGTACTTCTTCTCGAGCACCGACTCGTCGACGGTCTCGGCCCGCCCGACACCACGCGCGATGTAGAGCACCGTCACCTGGCGCGCGTCGTCGACAACCTGGAACAGGTCGCGGTCGCCGGTCACCACCTCGGTCGGCACGTCGGCATGGGCCGCCAGGGTGCCGATCACGTCGTCGGCCTCGAATCCGGCGACCCCAACCTGGGCGAGACCGAGCGCGTCGAGCACCTGCTCGATCACCGGTATCTGTGGGACCAGGTTGTCCGGCACGATCTCCAGGGATCCGTCCGGAGCGACGCGGTGCCCCTTGTACGAAGGGATCGCCGACACCCGGAAGGCCGGCCGCCAGTCATAGTCCATGCAGGCCACGAGCCGGGTGGGCCGCCGGCCGGTCACCAGTCGGGCGATGAAGTCGAGCAGGCCGCGCACGGCGTTGACCGGCTTGCCGTCCGGCGATGTCATCGTCTCGGGGACCCCGAAGAACGCCCGGAAATACAGCGATGCCGCGTCGAGCAGCAGCAGCTTGTCGCCAGAAGTGTCGACCATGCGGGCGATTCTTGCAGCGCCGGGCATGACTAGGGTGGGAGGCGTGCGCGTAATTGACACCGAGCGAATCTTCCGAGCCCAGAAGTCGCTGGTCGATGCCGGCATCGACGTACTCCTTGTGACGCCGGGGCCCGACCTGCGCTATCTCACCGGCTACGACGCGATCCCTCTGGAGCGCCTCACCTGCCTCGTCCTGCCTGCCCAGGGCGACCCATCGGTGGTCGTGCCGGCGCTGGAGAAGCCGGCCGCCCAGGCCAGTCCACTGGGCACGACCGGGATCGAGCTGCATGACTGGCAGGAGACCGACGACCCGATCGCTCTCGTCGCCGGGCTCGTCGCCGGAGTGCGAGTCGTGGCACTCGATGACCACATGTGGGCAGAGAAAGTGCTGCGGTTCCGCGCCGCGATGCCGGACGCCGAGCAGGTTGTCGCTGGGTCTGTGCTGCACGAGCTGCGCATGCGTAAGACGCCGGACGAGGTTGCTGCCCTGCGCGAAGTGGGTGCCGCGATCGACCGTGTGCACACCCGCATCGGCGAGTGGCTGCGTCCTGGACGCACCGAGCGCGCAGTGGGCAAGGACATCGCCGACGCGATCCTCGCGGAGGGGCATGTCCGCGTCGACTTCGTCATCGTCGGGTCGGGGCCAAACAGCGCCAGCCCGCATCACGAGCTCTCCGACCGCATCATCCAGTCGGGCGAGCCAGTCGTCATCGACATCGGCGGCACCAATGCGGCCGGCTACTGTTCCGACTCGACACGCACCTACGTCATGGGGCAGGCGCCTGAGGAGTTCGCCACCTACTACGAGGTGCTGCGGCAGGCACAGATCGCCGCCTGCGAGCACGTACGCCCCGGCGTCACAGCCGAGTCGGTCGACGCGGTGGCACGCCAGATCATCACTGACGCCGGCTACGGGCCACAGTTCATGCACCGCACTGGGCACGGCATCGGGCTGGAGACGCACGAGGAGCCCTACATCGTCAGCGGCAACACCCGCGCGCTCGAGCCGGGCATGGCCTTCAGCGTCGAGCCCGGCATCTACCTGGCGGGCAAGCACGGAGCCCGCATCGAAGACATCGTCGTCGTCACCGACGATGGCGTGGAGCGGCTTAACGTCACGACGCGCGACCTGGTCACCCTCTAGGCTCCGCTGCGTGGAGGAGATCGACCGGAAGATCGTCACCCTGCTCGCGCGTGACGGCCGCATGAGCTTCACCGACCTGGGCAAGGCGACGGGACTGTCCACCTCGGCGGTGCACCAGCGAGTGCGCCGGTTGGAGCAGCGCGGTGTGATTCAGGGGTACGCCGCGGTGGTGGACTACGACGCGATCGGCCTCCCGTTGACGGCGTTTATCGCGGTCAAGCCGTTCGACCCGAGCCAGCCGGACGACGCTCCGGACCAACTCCAAGACATCGCCGAGATCGAGGCGTGCCACTCCGTGGCGGGAGATGAGAGCTATCTCCTCAAGGTCCGGGTTGCCTCCCCGGGCGACCTCGAAGACCTGCTCGCGCGCATCCGCAGCAAGGCCAGCGTGTCCACGCGGACGACCATCGTGCTGTCGACCCCGTTCGAGGCGCGGCCGCCAAACGTCTGACCCCTTGGCCCCACGGCCCGACCTGCTGGGGCATCGGGGAGACTGACCGCCATGTCGCAGCGCTCCGTCTTGTACCGCAACGGCGCGGTCTACTCGCCTGTCGACCCGTTCGCCACCGCGATGCTGGCGGTTGGGGACCGGGTGGCGTGGGTCGGGGCCGAGGGGGCCGCCGAGTCGCACGCCGACGGCGTCGACGAGGTGGTCGACCTGCAGGAGCGGCTGGTCACACCCGCGTTCGTCGATGCGCACGTGCACCTGACCCAGACCGGCTTGGCGATGACCAGCCTTGACCTGGCGGGAACGCAGTCGGTCGACGAGGTGCTCGATGCGTTGGCGGCGTATGCAGCCAAGCACGACGGCGTCATCCTCGGTTTCGGCTGGGACGACACCGACTGGCCCAAGCACCGCGCTCCGACGCAGGATGAGGTCGAGCGCGCCGCGCCACGACGGCTCGTCTACCTGTCCCGCGTTGACGGCCACTCAGGTGTGCCGTCGGCCGCACTCGTCGATGCCGCGCCCGGCATCCGCGCCGCGGAAGGTTTCGAGCCGACGGGGCTGGTCCGGCGCGCCGCCCACCACGCCGTGCGTGACGCGGTTGCCGAGCTCGTCACCCCCGATCAGCGGCGCGATGCTGCTCTGCTGGCGCTGCGGCACGCGGCCAGCCTCGGGGTCGGCAGCGTGCACGAGATCGCTGCGCCGCACATCAACCCGCTCACCGATGTGCCGCTGCTGCGCTCGCTCACCGCAGCGCAACCGCTTCCGGACGTCGTGGCCTACTGGGGACAGCACGTGTCCGACGGTGGCGTCGCGGCAGTACGGGCGTACGAGTTGTCTGGCGCCGCCGGCGATCTCAACATCGACGGATCGCTCGGCTCCCGGACGGCCTGGCTCTCGACGCCGTACGCCGACGCCGAGACCTGCGGGTCGAACTACCTCGACCTGGCAGCGGCCACCGAGCACGTCGTCGCGTGCACCAAGGCCGGCGTCCAGGCCGGGTTCCACGTCATCGGCGACGCCGCCGTGAGCACAGCCATCGAAGCAATCGGCCGCGCGGCCGAGCAGTGCGGCCTCGACGCGGTGCTCGCTGCACGACACCGCCTGGAGCACGTGGAGATGATCGACTCCGACCTGGTCTCCGAGCTCGTGCGCCTCGGGGTGGTGGCCAGTGTGCAGCCGGCGTTCGACGCGGCGTGGGGTGGGGACGACGGCATGTACGCGGCACGGCTCGGGGTCGAGCGAGCTCGTTCCTTGAACCCGTACGCGCTCATGGCGCGAGCCGGCGTGCAGCTTGCCTTCGGCTCGGACTCACCGGTGACGCCGATCAGCCCGTGGGAGGGGGTGCGCGCGGCCGCGCTGCACCAGACGCCGGGGCAGCGCATGACGGTGCGCGGTGCGTTCTCCGCGCACACCCGCGGTGGGTGGCGGGCCGCCGGGCGCGACGACGCCGGAGTCCTTGCGCCGGGCCAGCTGGCGAGCTTTGCGGTATGGGACGTTGCGGAGGCCGATCTGGTGGTGCAGACACCCGACCAGCGAGTTGCCGCCTGGTCGACCGACCCGCGGTCCGGGGTCCGCGGGCTGCCCGACCTGAGTCCGGGTCTGACGCCGCCCACGTGCCTGCGAACGGTGGCCGCCGGGCGCGAAATCTTCGCCGCGGGCGGCGTGTCGCGCTGACACGCCGAAGCTTGGTGAACGACAGGTAAATGACTGTCGCACAGCACACTGCGCTGACCTGCACGGTTGGACATCGTCGCAGGTCAGGCTGCAGTTGACAGACGACCGCCAAGCGAGAAAGGTGCTGCTCTGCACCACAGAGAACCTGCTCGGGACGGGTCCCGACACGCCGCACCACCCCGGTCGAGGCACGACGCCAAAGGCACCTGACGTCGGGCCCGGTGCCAGGCCGAAGGGCGGAACGGCCAGTTTGGTCGCCTCCCGAGCGAGGGGTGAGGCCCGGCTTGGCCCGCTCGCCCAGTAGACAACGGCGCTTCGTTCGCAGCCGACGAACCTGGCGTTGGTCCGAAGGGCGATGCGGGCCACTGCCGTACCCGGCACACCCAACCCGCGCCGCACGTTGTACCGTCACGCGACCAGGTCGAAGGGTGAACGGGTGACAGTGCGGGGTGCGACGCTTGCGCGGGTCGGCGTTGCCCTTGCCGGCGGCCTCGGTCTGGTGCTCGCCTTCCCGCCCTACGACGTCTGGCTCCTGGCGCCGCTCTGCATCGGGGCCCTGACACTTGCTGTCCGGGGGGTCTCGCTGTGGCGGGCCGCGCTGCTGGCGTACATCTTCGGGCTTGCCTTCTTCGTCGTGCTGCTCCGCTGGACCGACATCGAGCTCGGCGCGCCGCCGTGGCTCATTCTGGCAGCCTTCCAAGCGCTCTACTTGGCGCCGCTCGGGGCAGGGATCGCGTTGGTGCAGCGGTTGCCCGGCTGGCCCGTGTGGACGGCCGCCCTGTGGGTCCTGGAGGAGGCGCTTCGCGGGCGTTACCCGTTCGATGGGTTCACCTGGGGGCGGCTGGCCTTCTCGCAGGCTGACGCGCCGACGCTTGGGCTCGCGTCGCTCGGCGGCGCGCCACTCGTGACGTTTGCGGTGGCGCTTGCCGGTGGGCTGCTGGCCTGGGTGGTCGTGTCGCAGCGCGGGCTGCCGTGGCGGCTCGGTGCCGCGGTTGGCGCGGGTGTGGTGCTGTTCGCCGCTGTGCCGGTGCCGCAACCGGCGGCCGACGGGCGCACCGTGACTGTTGCGCTCGTGCAAGGCAACGTGCCGCGCCTCGGCCTCGACTTCGACGCGCAGCGGGAAGCCGTGCTGCGCAACCACGTTGACGCCACCCTCGACCTCGCCGCCCAGATCGAGGAGGGCGCTGTCGAGCAGCCCGACCTCGTGCTCTGGCCGGAGAACTCCTCCGACATCGACCCCTACCGCGACGCTGACGCGGCCGGGCTCATCGACGACGCCGCACAGGCCGTCGGTGTCCCCATCCTCGTCGGCGCCGTCGTCCGAACCGAGGACGACGAGCACCTCGAGAACACTGGCATCGTCTGGGATCCTGCGACCGGTCCGGGCGACACATACGTCAAGCAGCATCCGGTGCCGTTCGCCGAATACATCCCGTTGCGTGACCTGGCCCGGGTTGTCGTGCCCAACGTAGACGAGCTCCGCTCGCGTGACATGGTCAAGGGCGACGAACCCGGTGTGCTGCAGATCGGCCCGGCTCGGGTCGGCGATGTCATCTGCTTCGAGGTCGCGTACGACGATGTGGTACGTGGCACCGTCCGTGAGGGCGCCGAAGTGCTCGCTGTGCAAACCAACAACGCGACGTTCGGCTTCTCGGGGGAGAGCGAACAACAGCTGGCGATGTCGCGGCTCCGGGCAGTCGAGCACGGGCGTTCCGTGCTCGTGGTTGCCACGAGCGGGGTGAGCGCGGTCGTGGATGCCGACGGATCGGTGCGCGAGCGCAGCGAGATCTACACCCGCGACGTGTTCGTGGAGCCGATCCAGCTGAGCACTGCGCAGACACTCGCGACCCGTGTCGGCGCGTGGCCGGAGCTGCTCATCTCGGCTCTCGGGCTGGGGGCGGTCGTGGCTGCCGCGCTGGCAGCCCGCCGCTCACGTGGCCCGCAGTCCGAGCCCAGAGAGGCGGCCGCCGACGACGCCGAGCCCAAGGAGGCCGCCCTGTGACGTCGCCCACGCCGGAGCTCGAACGGGTCCTCGTCTGCATCCCGACCTACAACGAGGCCGACAACCTTGAGTGGATCGTGCGGCGGCTGCGCGAGGCCGTACCCGACGCCGACGTGCTTGTCATCGACGACGGCTCACCGGACGGCACCGGAGAGATCGCCGACCGGCTGGCGGCTGACGACGAGGCCGTCCATGTGCTGCACCGGACACAGAAACAGGGCCTTGGCGCGGCCTATGTCGCCGGGTTCCGCTGGGGACAGGAGCATGGCTACGACGTGCTCGTCGAGATGGACGCCGACGGCTCGCACCAGCCCGTACAGCTGCCGCGGCTGCTTGCCGCGCTCGATCACGCCGACCTCGTCCTGGGCTCGCGCTACGTGCCAGGCGGCAGCGTTTGCCATTGGTCGCGACGGCGCGAACTGCTGTCGCGCGGCGGCAACAT
Organism: uncultured Actinomycetota bacterium; assembly: GCA_963799425.1. Taxonomy (GTDB): domain Bacteria; phylum Actinomycetota; class Actinomycetes; order Jiangellales; family Jiangellaceae; genus CAVWSM01. The sequence continues at coordinate 15,932 of CAWCXA010000013.1, forward strand.
CTACACCCGGCTGGCGCTCGGCCTGCCGCTGCACGACGCGACCGGCGGCTTTCGAGCATTCCGACGTACGACGCTGGAGAAGGTGGGCCTCGACGACGTGGCGTCGCAGGGCTACTGCTTCCAGGTCGACATAGCCTGGCGCACCCACCTGATGGGCATGCGTGTCGTCGAGGTCCCGATCACCTTCATCGAACGCGAACGAGGCACCAGCAAAATGAGCGGCGCCATCGTGCGCGAGGCTTTGACGAAAGTCACGCTCTGGGGCGGGGCACATCGGGCACGTCAAGTGCGTTCCCTTCTCAGGAAGGGGAATCGTAAGTCATGAATAGACGCTGGCTGGTGCTCCTGTTTGCCGCCGTGCCGCTGCTCGAGATCTGGATCATCGTGTCGGTGGGGCAGGTGATCGGTCCGTGGTGGACGATCCTGCTGCTGCTCGCGATGGTTGTGCTGGGTGCCTGGCTCGTCCGACGCGAGGGTGCGCGGGCCTGGCGGGCCCTCAACGAGGCGCTCGCCTCGGGGCGGCCACCGACGCGCGAGCTGGCCGACGCGGCGCTCGTCCTCGTCGGCGGCACGCTGCTGATCACGCCGGGCTTCCTGACCGACATCGTCGGGCTGCTGCTCATCGCGCCATTCACCCGTCCGACAGCCCGACGACTGCTCACCTGGCTGGTCGGCCGCCGGCTGCTCGCCGCCACGGTCACGGGCTATGGCACTGGGCGTCCGTCCTCCGGCTATGGCGCTGGGCGACCGCCACACGGGCCGGTCATCCCCGGTGAGGTTGTCGATCGCGACGACCAGCCGCGGAGCTAGCCCACTCGTCGGCGAGGAGGGCATAGCCCAGGCCATCGAGCCACTGGCCCGATCGGTGAAGTGACTCCCGGACTGTGTGAACCTCGCGGCGCATGCCAACCCGTTCCATCAAGCGCCACGATGCCACGTTGTCGGCGAAGCACTGTGCCGTGGCGCGGCGCAGCTCGAGCTGTTGGAAGCAGATCTGGATCAGTGCGTCGACTGCCTCGGTGGCGTAGCCGTGACCCGCGTAGTCGGGGTCCAGGCACCAGCCGAGCTCGGCTTGCACGCCCTCCGCTTCGCCGGCCACCTCCGATTGCGCCCAGCCGTCCTCGATCTTGATCATCAGTTCACCGATGACCTGGTCGTCGAGCTCAAGGACGAGGAGCTTGTCCAGCTTTCCCGGTTCGAGGGCCTTCGCGCGGTACTCCTCGAACGTACCTGGCGTAGAAGTGAGCCACTGAGTCACCGAGTCGAGACGTCGGAAACGCCAGATCGCATCGAGGTCAGACTCGTGGGCGCGCCGAATGGAGAGCCGTGCCGTGCGGACCGGCCAGGGAATCTCGTCAAGGGTGGCTGCCACATGAATCATTATCCGAGGCCGCCGAGCAGCTCGAAGATCGACAGCCTCCTCCCGCGCAACCCGCCATCTGCAGTCTCAAGCGGTGGATGCAACAAGCAGTGCGTTGAGGCTCTCACGGGGGGTGGCGAAGTCGAGTACAGCGCGCGGCCGGTTGTTGAGCTCGTCAGCGACGGCGTCGAGGTAGTCCTGGCTGCAGGTGCGGAAGTCGAACTTGCCCTTGGGGAAGTACTCGCGCAGCAGGCCGTTGGTGTTCTCCACGGTGCCCTTTTGCCACGGGCTGCTGGGGTCGCAGAAGTAGCAGGCGAGGTCGGTGGCGATGGTGATCTGGGCGTGTTTGGCCATCTCCGCGCCGAGATCCCAGGTCAGTGTCTTGCGGAGCCGGGCGGGCAGGTCACTGACCTTGGTCGTGATGGCGGCGTTGACCGCTTCGGCGGTCCACCCGTCGGGCAGCGCGGCGATCAGCACGAACCGGCTGGCCCGTTCGACCAGCACGCACACCGCGGACTTGCTGGCCACGCCCATCAGCAGGTCACCCTCCCAGTGCCCGGGCACCGCCCGTTCGGCCACCTCCGGAGGCCGCTGGGCGATCCGCGGCTGCGACCACAGCCGGCGCGACCGCTGCCCGGGCGACGCCGGGGGCGGCTGCCTGCGGCGCCGGGTCCGGCCGGTGCGCAGCGCCCGTTCCAGCTCCCGCTTGAGCCCGCCGCGGGTCTGCAGGTAGATCGCCTGGTAGATGGTCTCGTGCGACACCCACATCTCCGGCCGGTCGGGGAACTTACGCCTCAAGCGTCCCGCGATCTGCTGCGGTGAGTGGTGGCTACGCAGCCCGGCGAGCACCAGCGTGCGCAGCAACCCTGGCGCGACGAGCCTCGCCGGTTTCGGTCGGCGCCGACGCCGGTCGGCCTTCTGCTGCGCCCACAACGCGTGATAGCCCAGCTGCCCGGACTCGTTACGTCGGATCTCCCGCGAGATCACCGACACGTCCCGGCCGATCCGCAGCGCCAACGCCCGCATCGACTCCACCGCTTCGCCCCACTCCCGCCGATGCCACCACCGATCAATGACCAACCGCTCGTCCACCGTCAACGGCTTACCCGCCATGCACACCTCCAGGCCCCAAGTTGATCAGCCTGTTGCATGCACCGGTTGAGATCTCAGTCAGCGGGTCGCGCGGGAGAGTCCTGTTGATCTTGTGGCAGCGGCTGGGCGAGCCCGATGTTCAGGCAGCAAAAGACCGAGCCGCGTCGCCGGGGGATCGCGACGCGACTCGGTCGGGAAGGCGGGCGCTTAATGAGGGGGGCAGCGCCGCGCCGGGTTGGATCAGGCGGACTTACGCCCGCGGTGGGTCTTGGTGGTCTCCTTGAAGTGCGCGCCACCAGGCAGGGAGCCCGTGCGAAGCAGCTCGAGCCGCTCGGAGAGCAACTCCTCGAGCTCCTCGACGGAACGCCGCTCCAGGAGCATGTCCCAGTGGGTGCGCACTCTCTTGGTGGGCTTGGTGTCTGGCTTGTCGGTCGCGGCACGCAGGGACTCGGCCCCGCAACGCGGGCATTCCCAGATCGTCGGGACGTCGGCCTCTTCGGCGAACGTCATCTCGAAGTGGTGCCCGCTGGGGCACTCGTACGGGACTTGCTGGCGAGCCGCGAACTCGACGCCTCGCTCATCCTCATAGCTCGTGGCCCCGAGACGCGAGCCGCGGAGGGAGGAACGCTCGGACATCGTAGGAAGAACCCCTTTCGGCTTGCCGACGCTTGATGTAACGTACGACGGTTTGCCTATGTTCCGGGTTCCGCGCCTGGACGGCTCCATGGCGTGACGTCAGTCACGGGTCACACGTGCTCGGGGACAGCCAGCGGCAACGGCGCCTGAACTCCAGCTAGGACGGCGGCCAGTGGCCGCGGCCGGCGAAGACACCGCGGAGCGCCTCGAGGTCGTCGGTCATGATCCCATCGACGCCGTCGTCGAGGAGGCGGTTCATCACAGTTGTGTCATCGATGACCCATACGTGCACCGAGATGCCCAGCCGGTGGGCGGCTGCGAGGAAGTGACGGTCGACGATGCGTACGCCCCGAACGGCCAGCGGCACCTGCGCGCATGGCACATTGCGCGGCACGAGGTGATCAAGCCGACCCGATGGCGCGAGCGCGGCCACCCGCAGCGCGGCGACCTCTCGGGGCGCGAGTCCGGTGGCGAGCCGGGGGCCTACGGCCTCCCGTACGGCGCGAACTCGGGCGTCCGAGAAGGACGCCACGCACACCCGGTCGATCGCCCTGGTGCGGCCAAGCACATCGAGCAGCGGGCCGATTGCAGGCGCGTCCTTCACGTCGACGTTGAGCCGCAGCTCCGGCCATGTCCTCAGCACTTCTTCGAGTGTCGGCACCGGCTCGCGGCCGCCGACCGTCGCTCGTGCCAGGTGTGCGTACGGGACGTCGCGCACGCGCCCCGGCTGGCCGGTCATCCGATGCAACCGCCGGTCATGGAAGGCCAGCAGCACGCCGTCGGACGTGGCGTGCACGTCGGTCTCGGCGTAGCGGTAGCCCAGGTCAACGGCGCGCTGGAACGCGGCCATGGTGTTCTCCCACTGGTGGGCTGCGCCGCCACGGTGCGCGAAGGCGATCGGCCCGTCATTGTCGAGATAAAGCCACCGCCGCGCCGCAGACCCATCCGTCATGCGGCAAGGATGCTCTAGCGGCTCAGTGCGGGCGCCTCGTTCTCGATGAATCGGTCGTCGGCGGCCCGCCAGCCGGCAACCAGCTGGATCGCGAGGATCACGAAGAGCCCGCCGATGGGCACGGTCCATCCCCCGGTCGCCGAGTGCAGCACGCCGAAGAGGAAGGGACCGGTGCCAGCGAGCAGGTATCCGACGCTCTGCACGAACGCGGAAAGCGCTGCGGTCGCAGACGCCGTACGGGTCCGCAGCCCGATCATCGTCAGGGCCAACGGGAACGACGCGCTGCCCAGCCCGATCAGCACTGCCCAGACCCAGGCGGCCGTACCACCGGGGGACACGAGCAGGCCGGCGTAGCCGGCGGCGTAGATCGCCACGAGGGCGACCACATAGGGGCGTTGGTTCCTCAGCCGGAACGCCAACCTGGGCACCACGAGCGAGGTGGGGATGGAGATGGCCGACAGCAGAGCCAGGGTCCAGCCGGCCCGCTGAGCGCTCATCCCGCTGTCCTGCCACAGGGTGGCGAACCAGCCGAACGAGACATAGGCCTGCAGTGACTGGGTCCCGAAGAACACCGCGAGCGCCCACGCCGTGCGACTGCGCGTCACGGCGGACAGCCGGACATCGTCGCGGCCCTCGACGGACGTCGATGGGCGGCGGAGCAGGAGGAGCCACGGCACGAGGGCGATGGCCGCGAAGGCTGCCCACACCCCGAGACCGGCCCGCCAGCTGCCGCCGGCGAGGTCGTCCACCGGCACCGTGAACGCTGCTGCCGCCGTCGCGCCCAGCGCGAGAGCCGTCGTGTAGAGCGCCGTCATGGATCCGATGCGGTTCGGGAAATGGTGCTTGATGACGGCCGGGATGAGGACGTTGCCGATTGCGGCGCCGGCCAGTGCGATCGTGCTCCCCACCAGGAACGGCACCGGGCTGCTGATAAGCACCCGGGACAGGCTGCCGACGACAACAGCGGCCAGTGAGCCGGCGAGCACTGCGGACTCCCCGAAACGGCGAGCGAGGATGGGCGTCAATGAGCCGAATGCGGCGAAGCAGAGCACGGGCAGGGTGGTGAGCAACCCGGACTCCGCACCGCTCAGCGGCAGGGCAGCCCGCAGCTCGTCGAGCAGCGCGCCCGCGCTGATGACCGCCGTGCGCAGGTTGAGCGAAGCGAGGAGCACTCCGACAAGCACCAGCGCGGTCGCGGATCTGTTGCGGATGCCAACGGGCGGCAGTGATGTCGTGGTCAAACGTGCCTCGCAGGTCGATCGGGCGCCCTTGCCTCGCAAGTCAGCCGGTCATAGGATGAATTTGATTCTAGTGTACGCGCGACGATCAGGGGAGGTGGAGGGTCAATGACGAACCAGCCGCTGCAGCCCACCCAGCGCTCGGCGCTGGTCGACCAGGTGATCACGCAGCTGCGGACCAAGATCACGTCGGGGGAGTGGGGAGTGGGGGAGAAGGTCCCGACCGAGCCCGAGCTGGTGGCCGCGCTGGGCGTCGGACGCAACACAGTGCGCGAGGCAGTGCGGGCGCTGGCTCACGCCGGACTCCTCGATATCCGGCAGGGATCCGGGACTTACGTTCGAGCTGCCAGTGAGATGTCAGGCGCAGTGTCGCGGCGGGTGGCGGCGGCCGCCGTGCGCGAGGTGTTCGAGGTGCGTCGCGGGCTGGAGCACCAGGCGGCCCGGCTCGCGGCGATGCGGCGTACGGCCGAGGATCTCGCGGCGTTGGACGAAGCGCTGGACGCCCGTGATGCGGCCTGGCGCAGCGGCGACATCGCCGCATTCGTCGAGGCCGACACGGTCTTCCACACGGTGGTCGTAAGTGCGGCCCACAACGCGCTGCTCGACGACCTCTACGACGACCTCGGCGCGGCTGTGCGCGACGCGTTGGCGCGCGACCTCGACGAGCGGCTCGACGCCCACTACGTCGACCATCGCGCGCTCGTGGAAGCAATTCGCCGGCAGGACGCGGATCGAGCGGGCCGGGAGGCGACCTTCTTCCTCGACGAGACGATCGAGCGCCGCCAGCGCTGAGACCGCCCGAGGCTCAGGTCTCCGACTCGACAGGGCCGTCCCGACCGGCGACGAGCTCTCCGCAGCTCGTCTCCTGGGCTGTGGTGACGACCGGATCGTCTGCGGCTGCGCCCTCTGCTACGACGGTTGTCTCACCGTTTCGGGCCTGGCGGGCCCCGTCGGTCAGCTCGATGAAAGTCCGCTCGACGGTGTAGGTCTCGCCGATCGCCATTGCGTTCAGTCCGGCCAGCTGGAGAGTGCCGTTGACGTCAGTGCACCCGACGCCCGTGCCGAAACCCGTGAATCCCTTGTCGAAGGTATAGGGAGCGCCTTCGGCGTTCTGTGTGACGGTGACCGCGCAGTCGACCAGCGAATAGAGCAGCACCTCGCGGCCCACATCGACGAGAGCGATCGGGTCATCGTCGTCACCGACGATGTTCACGATGGCCGCGGCCGGGAGCGGGCTGTCCGAGTCAATGGTGTGGGAGAACGTGGCCCCAGATGCTGTGGTAACGCCGAAGGTTCGCCCGGCGCCACCGGTTATCCAAGCCATGTCATTGCGGCCGTCGCCGTCGACATCCACGATGTCCGCTGTGTCAGCCCCGGCCGGAGTTTGCTCGCTTGTCGGGGCGCACCCGGCGGATGGCGGAGTCGTCGTCTGCTGCGTCGCTGTCGGTGACGGAGCGGCCGATGGTGATGCTGTTGCCTCGCCTGAATCGTTGTCGTCCGAGTCGCGATCAATGGTCCAGACGATCAGCACGGCGATGAGTACGGCGCCCAGCGCGATGGCAGCCCACATCCAACCGCGGCTCGACGAACCACCAGGCGTGGGTCCCGACGGCTCGGCGGGCTCTGTGGGCTCGGTCATGGCCATACCTGATCATCCGCAGCGACCGCCCGCACCTTGTGGTTGCTGGTGCGGGCGGTGGACGCGACGACTGCAGAGGCATTGCGCGCCGCGCGGTCCACAGGTAACGAGACGTGTCCTCGTGGGACGGTGCGATCACACGTGTTCGCGGACGCGCTCGTGGTCGGGCTCACCTGGCAGCTCCGGGGTTGTGCCGCGGTCGAGCTTGCTCGGCCACCAGATCTTTCCACCCAGATCGAGGTTGAGCGCGGTGACAAGCACCGACCGGACGATCATGGTGTCGAGCAGGACACCGAGCGCGACCGCGACGCCGAGCTCGGCGAGGAACACCAGCGGCAGCGAGCCGAGGACGAGGAACGTCGCCGCGAGTACGAGGCCGGCGGAGGTGATCACGCCGCCGGTCGACGACAGTGCGATCAGCGAGCCCTTCCGGGTGCCGTGGTTGACGGTCTCCTCCCGGACCCGAGTCATCAGGAAGATGTTGTAGTCGATGCCCAGCGCCACGAGGAACACGAAGGCGAACAAAGGAAAGCCGGGGTCGGATCCGGCGAAGCCGAAGACGTACTCAAACAGCAGCGCCGAGATGCCCAGGGCTGCGCCGAACGAGAGCACCACGGTCGCGATCAGCAGGACCGGGGCCAGCACCGCGCGGAGCAGGGCCAGCAGGATCAGGAACACCACGAGCAGGACCAGCGGGATGATCACGAGGTTGTCCCGGCTGGACGCGATCTTGGTGTCGAGGTAGAACGCCGATCCGCCACCGACGATCGCGTTCGCGTCGTCGACGTCGTGGACCGCATCGCGCGCGCCCTCGACGATGTCGAAAGCGTTCTGCGAGGAGATGTCCGCGGCGATGGTTGCCTCGAAGTAGGCGCGCCCGTTACCGATCGGCGTGGCCGACTCCGGCTCACCGACTCCCTCGACCCCGGCGACCGCGTCGCGCGCCGCGTCGATCCGGTCTTCGTCGGCAACCACCTGGATCGTGTTGGACGCGTCCTGAAGACCGTGCTCGACAAGGACTTTCTGACCCGTGACCGAGTCAAACTCCTTGGTGTAGGTCTCCTCGGTCGAGAGGCCGCCGGTGTCGAGCCGAAACAGGCCGAGGCAGGCGACCAGAAGGATGCCCGCGGTGACGACCCAGACGGTCCGCGGACGCGGCGCGATCGCGTTGCCCACCTTCGCCCACACGCCGGTGCTGGTCGGCTCGTGCGAGCCGAACACTGGCCGCGCGGGCCAGAAGATCCAGCGTCCACAGATGACCAGCAGGGCGGGCAGCAGGGTCACCATCACGAAGAAGGTGGCCGCGATGCCGACCGCGATGACCGGACCGAGGCCGGCCGTGGAGTTCAGGTCGGCTACGACCAGGCAGAGCATGCCGATGCATACGGTCGCGGCGCTGGCGAGGATCGCTGGGGCTGCCCGGTGCAGTGCGAACGCCATCGCCTCGTGCCGGTCCTCATGTCGGCGCAATTCCTCGCGGTAACGGGCAACGAGCAGCAGCGCGTAGTCGGTGCCGGCGCCGATCACGAGAATGCTGAGGATGGCCTGACTCTGGCCGTTTACGGTGAGATCGGCGTACCTCGCCAGCAGGTAGACGATGCCCGTCGCGATGAAGTTGGCGAAGGCCGCGCAGAGGACGGGCAGGATCCACAGCACCGGGCTGCGGTAGGTGAGCAGCAGAATGACGACGACCACAGCGACAGTGGCGAGGATCAGGTTGGTGTCGATGCCCTCGAAGGACTCGGCCGCATCGGCGGCCTGGCCGCCGAAGCCGGCAAGGTGTACCGAGACGCCGTCCACTCCGGCGATGTCGCGGATCTCGTCGGCAGCCTCGGGGACGTCGGTCCAGCCCTCGTCGCCAAAGTTGAGGACCAGGTAGAGGTAGGCGGCCTCTCCGTCCTCCGACAACAGTTGCTGCGGAAGGTTCAACTGCTCAGCGCCGTTCGGCGAAAGCACGTCGGGGGAGCCGTCGGCGTCCTCGTCGGTGACGCCGCCGACCTCGGAGCCGATCTCGGCCGCCTGCTCGTCCATCGCGGCCAGGTCGGTCTCGGTCAGGCCGCCGTCGCGGTCGTAGACGACCAGGGTCGGGATGTCGTTGGGGTCGATGGTCTCGGACAGTTCGTCGAGCACCTTCGTCGCCTCGGCGGAGGCAGGGAGCCACGACGACGCCTCGTTGTTCTGCACGTCGACGAGCTTGGAGCTCAGCGGAGCGAGCAGGAACGCGAGTAGGACGACCGCCGCGGCGACGATCCACTTGCTGACGGGGCCGGTGAGCTTTCCGGCGATCTGACGATGCATCAGGGGAGCCTCTCTGGGACCACGGAGTTGGCGGTCACGCTAGGAGCGGCTCGGGCACCGATGCTTCTCGAATCCTGACCGATCAGGAATCGAGAAGCACTGGTCGCCGGGCCGAACATAACGTGCAAGCCATGGACGTCACGACTCACGCGCGCCCCTCTTGAGGTGGCCTTGATGCATCAACGCCTGCTGCCCGCCGCCTACCGGCCATTGCTCGCCAACCGGATGTTCCGACGACTCATCCTCGGCTTCGGTGTCTCGTACCTCGGGGACGGGATGAGTTTTGTCGCGGTCGCGTGGCTGGCCATCGAGCTCGCACCGCAGGCGACCGCCGGGCTGTGGGTCGGCGGCGCGGTGGCTGCGTACACGTTGCCGGGCGTGGTCGGCACGCTGGTGTTCGGTCGCCGCCTGCGCCGCGTTCCGGCGAGGCGGCTGCTGCTGGCCGACAACGTGGTGCGCGGAGTGTTCCTCGGCGCCGCGACGCTCGCCTGGCTCGGCGGGCTACTTACGCTGCCGCTGTACGTCGTGCTGCTCGCGGTCTCGTCGCTGCTGCACGCGTGGGGCAGTGCAGGCAAGTACACCCTGCTGTCCGAGCTACTGCCCGAGGAGCAGCGGCTCGCTGCCAACACCCTCGTCAGCTCGCTGAACTTCGCCGCCATGATCGCCGGCCCCGCGATCGCCGGCGTGCTCGTGACGTACGTCAGTTCCGCACTCGTCCTCGGCTTGGATGCGCTCACGTTCGTGTTCCTCGCCACGCTCGTCGCACGCACCCGGCTCCCGGAGCCAAGGCACGCTTCCTCAGTCGACAAGGCGGCGGCGCGCGGCGGTTTTGCGCTGCTGCGTGCGCGTCCCGAGTTGCTTGGGCTGCTGACGCTCACCTGGTTCTTCAACCTGCTCTACGGACCGGTCGAGGTTGCGCTGCCGCTGCATGTGTCCGACGACCTTCACGCGCCGGGCACACTGCTCGGCGTTTACTGGACCCTGTTCGGTGTCGGCGCAGTGCTCGGCGGGTTGGCGGTCGGCGCGCTGCGGCAGCTGTCGGTGTGGCCGGTGACGGTTGGCATCGTGATCGCTTGGGGGCTTTCGCTGCTGCCATTCGGGTTCGACGTGCCGACACCGGTCACCGTCGCGTGCTTCATGCTCGGCGGCGCGATCTACGGACCGTTCGTACCGCTCTCAGTAACGCTGTTGCAGGCGAAGTCGCCCCCTCAGCACCTGGCCACGATGCTCGCAGCCTGGAGCGCGACGCTGCTCACAGCGTCGCCGCTCGGCGCGGCCATCGGCGGACCGCTCACCACGGCTCTGGGCCCGCGAGCGACGCTCGGCGGCTCGGGGCTCGCCACCGTGACGCTAGGCGGCCTCGCGTGCGCCCTGCTGCTGGCCCGGCGCGGGGATCCGATCAGGAATCGAGAAGCACCGGCCAACGAGCCGCAGCTAGCGTGATCACGAGACGTGTGGAAGGGAACGAGATGTGCGTTGAGAGCTCGGGTCGCCTTGCACGACGAGCGCTGGCCACCCAGGACAATGTCGACGATCCGCTGGCCGTGGGTCGCCAGCCCCAATGGGCAACTCTGGCGCGACGTACGATTGGGCATGTGACCAGCGGACCCGCTACTGCCCAGCAGCTGCGCGACCTCGCGTGGCTGCGCCGCGTCCGCGACCGGATCGACCGGGAGTATGCGCAGCCACTGGACGTTGAGGCGCTCGCCCGCGGTGTCAACATGTCGGCCGGGCATCTCAGCCGCGAGTTCAGGCGCGCCTACGGCGAGTCGCCGTACAGCTACCTCATGACGCGGCGGATCGAGCGTGCGATGGCGTTGCTGCGTCGTGGCGACCTGAGCGTCACCGAGGTCTGTTTCGCGGTCGGCTGTTCGTCCCTGGGCACCTTCAGCACTCGCTTCACCGAGCTGGTCGGGATGCCACCCAGCACCTACCGGGGCCAGACAGATCTGGCGACGTTGGGAATGCCATCGTGCGTGGCGAAACAGGTGACCCGACCTATCCGGAATCGAGAAGCACCGGCCCGCGAGCCGCAACTAGCCTGACCGTCATGGACATCACCATTCACACCACCGTCCTTCCGCACCACGACCCGGACGCATGCCTTGCCTTCTACCGCGACATCCTCGGCTTCGAGGTCCGCAGTGACGTCGGACAGGGCACGATGCGCTGGATCACGGTCGGCCCCGCCACCCAGCCCGGCACATCCATCCTTCTGGCGCCACCGGCCCCGCCGGGCTCCGGCATCACCGAGGACGAGCGCCGCACAATCGAAGAGATGATGGCCAAGGGCACGTATGGCTGGATCCTCTTGGCCACCAAGGACCTGGACGGCACCTTCGAGCGGCTGCAGGCCAGCGACGCCGAGGTCGTCCAGGAGCCGACCAACCAGCCGTACGGCGTCCGCGACTGCGCCTTCCGCGACCCCGCGGGCAACCATGTCCGCATCCAGGAGCTGCACTGAGCCGTCGGGCGATCTACGTCGGCTTCGAGGCCGCCGACCAACACGGCACGGAGGTGTTTCGCAATGGCAGAGAGGAAACCTGCAAAGAAGGGCACGCAGCAGCCCGCTAAGCGCACCACCGCGAATCGCAAGTCGTCCGTGGCATTCACGGACGAGGAACGAGCCGCGATGAAGGAGCGCGCCCAGGAGACGAAGACGGAAGCGCGTCGTGGCCGGCGCCAGGACAAGGCGGCCGACGAAAGCGCCGTGCTCGCGAAGATCGCCGAAATGGCCGAACCCGATCGCGCCATGGGCGAGCGGCTTCATGAAATCATCAAGGACAGCGCTCCGACCCTTTCGCCGAAGCTCTGGTACGGGATGCCCGGCTATGCCAAGGACGGCAAGGTCGTCTGCTTCTTCCAAAGCGCGGAGAAGTTCAGGTCGAGGTACGCGACGTTCGGCTTCAACGATGTGGCGAACCTCGATGAGGGCACGATGTGGCCGACCGCCTTCGCCCTGAAGGAGTTGACCGGCGCCGACGAGGCAAGGATCGCCGCGCTCGTGAAGAAAGCCGTGAGCTGACAACTGAGCTAGCCACCCGTACAGATGGAGTCACTAGAAGCATGGCCAAGACGACGGACACGCAGTCGCCCGCGCTGCACGATGCCGACAGCCACGACCTGATCCGCGTGCAGGGCGCGCGGGTCAACAACCTCAAGGACGTCAGCGTCGAACTCCCGAAGCGCCGCCTGACGGTGTTCACCGGCGTCTCCGGCTCGGGCAAGAGCTCGCTGGTGTTCGACACGATCGCTGCGGAGTCGCAGCGACTGATCAACGAGACCTACAGCGCCTTCGTGCAGGGCTTCATGCCGACGCTGGCGCGACCCGAGGTCGACGTGCTCGACGGGCTGACGACCGCGATCCTCGTCGACCAGGAGCGGATGGGCGCTAACCCCCGCTCCACGGTCGGCACCGCCACCGACGCCAACGCGATGCTGCGCATCCTGTTCAGCCGATTGGGTAAGCCCCACATCGGTCCCCCCACGGCGTTCTCGTTCAACGTTCCGACGCGCAAGGCGAGCGGGGTGATGAGCACCGAGAAGAGCGGCGGCCGGGTCGAGAAGAACGTCGTACGCAACGTCGTCTATCTAGGTGGCATGTGCGCGCGCTGTGAGGGCATGGGCGCCGTCAGCGACTTCAACCTGACGGCGTTGTACGACAAGAGCAAGTCGCTCTCTGAGGGGGCACTCAAGGTGCCCGGCTACAGCATGGATGGCTGGTACGGCCGACTCTTCGCCGGCGTCGGCCTCGACATGGACAAGCCCATCGGCAGGTACACCAAGAAGGAGATGCACGACCTGCTCTACAAGGAGCCGACCAAGATCAAGGTCGAGGGGATCAACCTGACGTACGAAGGGATAATCCCCAAGATCCAGAAGTCGATGCTGTCCAAAGACGTCGAGGCTATGCAACCGCACGTACGTGCCTTCGTGGAGCGAGCTGTGATCTTCACGACCTGTACGGAGTGCGACGGCACGCGCCTGACCAAGGAAGCCCGGTCGTCGAAGATCAAGGGCAAGAACATTGCCGACCTCTGCTCCATGCAGATCAGCGACCTGGCCGACTGGATCCGGGACCTCGATGAATCCTCGGTCGCGCCGCTCCTCGCCGGACTGCAGCACCTGATGGACTCGTTTGCGGAGATCGGACTGGGCTACCTCTCCCTGGATCGGCCGTCGGGCACCCTGTCCGGGGGAGAGGCACAACGCACCAAGATGATCCGCCACCTCGGCTCGTCACTTACCGACGTCACCTATGTCTTCGACGAGCCCACGATCGGCTTGCACCCCCATGACATCCAACGGATGAACAACCTGCTGGTGCAGCTGCGGGACAAGGGCAACACCGTTCTCGTCGTGGAGCACAAGCCCGAGACGATCCAGATCGCCGACCACGTCGTGGACCTCGGCCCCGGCGCTGGTACCGCGGGCGGCACCGTCTGCTTCGAGGGCACCGTGGAGGGACTGCGGGGGAGTGACACCGTCACCGGCCGCCATTTCGACGACCGGGCCACACTGAAGGAGACGGTGCGGACGCCGTCCGGTGTGCTGGAGGTTCGCGGCGCCAGCACCAACAACCTCCAAGACGTGGACGTCGACCTCCCTCTCGGCGTGCTCTGCGTGGTCACGGGCGTCGCCGGCTCCGGCAAGAGTTCGCTGATCCACGGATCGGTCTCCGGCCGCGACGGCGTGGTCGTGATCGACCAGGGCGCGATCCGCGGATCGCGGCGTAGCAACCCGGCGACCTACACCGGCCTGCTCGACCCCATACGCAAGGCCTTCGCGAAGGCCAACGGCGTGAAGCCGGCGCTCTTCAGCTCCAATTCCGAGGGCGCCTGCCCCACGTGCAACGGCGCCGGCGTCATCTACACAGACCTGGGCGTCATGGCCACGGTCGAATCCACCTGCGAGGAGTGCGAGGGGAAGCGGTTCCAAGCGTCGGTGCTGGAGTACACGCTGGGCGGCCGGAACATCGCCGAAGTGCTCGCGATGTCGGTGAACGAAGCGGAGGAGTTCTTCGGCGACGGCGAGGCGAGTACGCCGGCGGCACACAAGATCCTCGACCGCCTCGCCGACGTCGGGCTGGGCTACCTCAGCCTCGGCCAGCCGCTCACGACGCTGTCCGGCGGCGAGCGGCAGCGGCTCAAGCTGGCCACCCAGATGGCCGAGAAGGGTGACGTCTACATCCTCGACGAGCCGACCACCGGCCTACACCTCGCCGATGTCGAGCAGCTGCTCGGCCTGCTCGACCGGCTCGTCGACTCCGGCAAATCGGTCATCGTCATCGAGCACCATCAGGCCGTCATGGCGCACGCCGACTGGATCATCGACCTCGGCCCGGGCGCTGGCCATGACGGTGGCCGGATCGTCTTCGAGGGCCTACCCGCCGACCTCGTCGCTGCCCGTTCCACCCTCACGGGCGAACACCTCGCGGTCTACGTCGGCGGCTGACCCAGGTCGTCGCGGGCGCTGTGACCCGCTCGATGTTGCGCAAAGGCCGATTCCTCATCCGTGCCGACGGTAGATCCGAATGGGAGGTGACCAACACAGAAGAGGAGAGGTCACATGAAGAGGATGAGGACGAGGATCCTCGGCGGCGCGAGCGTCGTTGGTTTCGCCGCTGCGGTCACATTCGGGCTGGCTCCTGCCGCCCACGCCGACACGGGGTCGATGGCTGACGGGTCCGTCCGGTTCGTCCGGGACTCCATCCCGGCGGGTGTGCTGATCGCACTACCTACAAGGGCGGGGGGTGAGGTGACGTCCGATGCGTACTCGCTCGCGGGTTCCTTCCACACCGGCGGGTCGAACTTTCTGTTTGGTGACGGATCCGTGCGGTTCCTCGCCGCATCGATCGCGCCGGGTACGTGGATGGCCGCTCTGACACCGACCGGCGGTGAGGTGCTCAGCAACGATGGGTAGCTGATCGCCGCGAAACCATGACTGCCTGACTGTGGCGAACGACCCAGCGGCCACCCTCCGCCGGGTGCCGTCAGCGCTGCGTGTCGTCGCTCTGTTCGACTGGTAGCGAGACGTGTTGCAGTGGGACGAGTAGCCCCCGGACCCGCTCGAGGCTCAGGACGGCCGGCGGAACTCAGCGCCTGGTCTCATACCTGGTCAGGACCACGCCATCGGGAAACGTCCGGGTCTCCACCAGGTTCAGGTTCACCCAGTTGTCCAGGGCCGTAAAGAACGGCGTGCCGCTGCCCACCAAGACCGGTGCGGTGGCCAGCGCGTACTCGTCGATCAGCCCGGCCCGCATGGCTGCCGCGGCGAATGTGGCGCCGCCGATGTCCATGGGGCCGCCGTCCTCGGCCTTGAGCCGGGTGATCTCGGTGACCGCGTCGCCGGTGACCAGGCGGGTGTTCCAGTCGACCGTGCTGGTCGTCGAGGAGAACACCACCTTCGGCATGTCCCGCCAGCGGCGGGCGAATTCGATCTCCGCCGGTGTGGCGCCAGGCTGTTGATCGGCAGTCGGCCAGTGGGAGCTCATCGTCTCCCACAGTTTGCGTCCGTACAGCGCCAGGCCCGTCGCCCCGACCCGGTCGGACCACCACTGGAACAGCTCGTCGCTCGGTACGCTCCAGCCGATGTCGTCGCCGGGCGCGGCGATGTAGCCGTCCAGGCTCAGGTTCATGGCGAAGGTAAGTTTGCGCATGGCCTCAGGCTCCCGTGAGTCGGTATTCGGTGTACAGACCAGCACGGCACGGAGAAATCATCGGTCGGGCCACACTGAGGGCCGACTGACCAAGTCGTCGGCTGGCTGCAGCGTTGTAGCGCTCCGAAGTGAGTCCGGCAGCCTCGCCGACGGCGGGTCGAACTCGTCCTACTTAGGCGCCGATAAGTCACATTATGTAAAGTCCGCAGCTCTGGAGCAGCTTCACCACGGCCGCAGCCCCCCGGGTGGGCTCCGCCAAAGAATTGGCGGCCCATGTCGCGATGAGAAACCCAGTTTCGACCTGTCAGTAGAGAGGTCTACCGTCTCGTCATCGAACCTGCGCAATCTCTGGGGGCCCTGGCATGGGTGCGTTGCTTTCGAAAATCGGTGCGTTCGTCTGCGGTCGCCGCACGAAATGGATCGTGCTGGCGTTCTGGGTGCTGGTGCTGGCCCTGGCCGGGCCACTGTCGGCCAAGCTGACCGGCGCTCAGGAAAATGACTCGGCGGCCTGGCTGCCCGGCAGCGCCGAGTCGACCAAGGTGTTCGAGGTCCAGCAGGAGCAGTTCCAGACCGGCGAGCTCCTTCCCGCTGTCATCGTCTATGAGCGCCCTGGTGGCGTCACCGAGGCCGACATCGCCAAGGTCACTGACGACGCAGCGCTCATCGCCGATGTCAACCTGGTCGATGGCGAGGTCATTGGCCCCGTGCCATCCGACGACGGCGAAGCACTGCAGCTCATCGCACAGCTCGACGTCAGCGGCAACGGGTGGATGGACCTTCCGGTCGCCCGCGATGACATCGAGGCCATCACACAGTCTGACGCCGACGGCCTCGAGTCTTGGGTGACCGGTCCGGCCGGTGTCAACGCCGACTTCGCCGACGCCTTCGAGGGCATCGATAGCTCGTTGCTCTATGCCGCATTGGGCGTCGTGATCGTCATCCTTCTGCTGTCCTACCGCAGTCCGACCCTCTGGATACTGCCGGTCCTCTCTGCGGTCACCGCCCTTACTGCGGCACAGGCCGTCGTCTATCTCCTGGCCGAAAACGCCGGCCTCACCGTCAACGCGCAGACGGCGGGCATCTTGCTCGTCCTTGTCTTCGGAGCAAGCACTGACTACGCGCTGCTCATTGTTGCGCGCTACCGAGAAGAGCTGCGCCGGCACGTCGACCGGCACGAGGCGATGGCCTTCGCGCTGCATCGTGCTGGCCCGGCGATCGTCGCCAGCGCCTCCACCGTCGCGGTGGGCATGCTGTGCCTGCTCGCGGCCGAGATGAACTCCACGCGTTCCATGGGTCCGGTGCTGGCGATCGGTGTCGCGATCGGACTCTTGGCGATGCTGACGTTGCTGCCGGCGCTTCTTGTCATCGTCGGCCGCTGGGTCTTCTGGCCGGTCAAGCCGACCTATGGGTCGGCGGAGCCCACCGAGACCGGGTTCTGGGCACGCGTCGGACGCTCGATTGCGCGACGTCCACGTGTCGTCTGGATTGCCACGTCCGCGGCACTCGGAGCTATGGCGCTCGGTTTGCTTGGCCTCGACACCGGAGTCATCGCCAACAAGGACGCATTCATCGACAAGCCCGAGTCCATCGTTGGTGAGGAAGTGCTCGCCGAGCACTACCCCGCCGGCACCGGCAACCCAGTCGTCGTTGTCACCAACGCCGCCGAGGCCGACGCCGTACAGGCGGTGTTCGCAGACACGCCCGGCATCACGGAAGTGACCCAGCCGCAGCCCGCACAGGGTGACTTTGTCGTGCTGGAAGGAACTCTCGAGGCGGCAGCCGACAGCACTGAAGCACAGGAGACAGTCGACCGGGTGCGTGACGAGGTCCATGCGGTGCCCGATGCCGACGCGCTCGTCGGCGGCAACACTGCAATTGCGCTCGACATCTTCAGAGCTTCGGAGCGCGACAGCCAGGTCATCATGCCGTTGATCCTGGTGGCGGTGTTCGTCATCCTTATGCTATTGCTGCGGGCAATTGTCGCGCCGCTCATCCTCGTCGCAACGGTGGTGCTCTCGTTCGCGGCAGCGTTGGGCGCCAGTGCACTCATCTTCGAGCACGTCTTCGGGTTTGCCGGCGTCGATACCGCGTTCCCGTTGTTCGTGTTCGTGTTCCTCGTCGCGCTGGGCATCGACTACAACATCTTCCTCATGACACGTGTCCACGAGGAAGCGCAACAGCAGGGCACCCGGCGGGGTGCGCTTACCGGTCTCGCCGCGACCGGTGGCGTCATCACGTCTGCTGGTCTCGTGCTCGCCGGGACGTTTGCCGTGCTGGCAACGCTCCCCGTCGTCGCGTTCGCCGAGATCGGATTCGCGGTGGCGTTCGGCGTGCTGCTCGACACGCTGATCGTGCGCTCGATCCTGGTGACCGCGCTCAACCTCGACATCGGTCGCTGGATGTGGTGGCCAAGTGCCCTGTACAGAAAGCCGGATGTCGGGCTTGACGAGATTGTCGAGACGGAAACGGTTGCCGTGAAGTAGCTACTATCCGTGTCTCGTTTACCTGCTGTTTCGCGGACGACCACCGGACGGGCCATCTCGTTGCGGTGAATGCAAGATCACGGCCCGATGAACTCCCAATCCCCTATTGCGTCATCGGGCAGTGCCTCTTAGTGTGCGGAAATCGCGTGAAAATGCGCGTGGTCGGTCCCCACCGCCGAGTCCTGCCCACTGGGCGCCGACCCTCTCGAGCAACCACGTACGGGCAGGAGCGGGGGACCCACCGCGTACCGAAGTCGTGCGCAGGGGTGAAGCCTTCCCCACTTCCCCAGTGCTAGCCGAAGGCCGGGCACACCTCTCAGCCCGAACCCGTCAGCTCACCCCGCAGGCGGCCGGAGAGGTCCGTTCATGCACCGTTCCACCAGGCCTGCGCCCCGCCATGCCCATCGGCGGCGGCGCGAGCCACGTACCACTCCCCTCGGCCGTCTCCTCGTGACAGCGGGTGTCGCCACGGCGATTCCCGTGTTCGGGCTGGCGGCACCGGCACAGGCCCAGGACGGAGGAACCTGGGATCAGCTCGCCCAGTGCGAGAGCGGCGGTAACTGGTCGGCCAACACCGGCAACGGCTTCTCAGGCGGACTGCAGTTTGCCCCTGGTACATGGCGGGCGAACGGCGGCTCCGGCAGTGCGGCCAATGCCAGCCGTGAGCAACAGATCGCGGTGGCGCAGCGCGTACTCGCAAGCCAGGGCTGGGGTGCCTGGCCAGCGTGTTCGCGCAGGCTCGGCCTGCGTGGCGGCGGTGGCGGTTCGTCCGCCGCGCCCGCCCAGTCCAACTCGTCGAACCAATCGAGCTCGCGGGCGTCCCGGTCGTCGGGGAGCAACAGCTCCGCGCAGACCGAGACCGCGCGGCAGGCCCGTCGACCTGCGGTGGTGGTGACCCGCGCGCCGTCGACAGCCGCGGTCGCCGGTGCCGACTATGTCGTCCAGCAGGGTGACTCGTTGTCTTCGATCGCAAGGCAATTCGCCATCCCGGGTGGCTGGCAGGAGATCTATGCCCGCAACCAGGCGCTCCTTGCCGGTAACCCGGATCTGCTCTTCCCCGGAGAACAACTGGACCTGCGATAGCGGAAGGAGGCGCCGCTGCAGTTCGCCTGGGCCCCGGTACCCCCGACCGGGGCCACAGGCAATCGCACGCCACCGGTCGCTGGTCGTCGCTCGGTGACCCGGCCGGCCCGTACGATGGGCTGGCCCCGTCCACCATGCCGACAGCGAGACCTGACTCGAGCCGATGAGCGAGACCCGCGAAACCGTCCAACGGCTGAGCCCGGCCGGGCGTGCCGTTCGGCTCGGCGTGGTGGTCGCGTTTCTTGGTGGCCTGGCCTACGGGGCTTACGTCGACACCGACGACATGTTCCCGTTCGGACCGATGGCGCAGTACGCCACCAGTCCCGACCTCGACGCCTCGATCAACTCGGCCTATGTGCTTGCGGACACCACCGAGGGCACCCGGGTACGCGTCCCGCTGAACGCCACGGGCACGGGCATCGGTCGAGCGGAGGTCGAGGGCCAGCTCGGCCGGATCATTGGCGAGCCCCAGCTGCTACAGGTTGTCGCCGACGCGTTCGCCGAGCTGCACCCGGAGCGGCCGCAGTACGTGCACCTCTATCTGATGCGCGACACGATCGACCTGACCGACGGCAAGGCCACCGGGCCACGCATCACCCGCCAGCTCGCTGACTGGGCAGTGCAGTGAGCGCCATCGTCCGGTGGTGGATGTCGCCGGTGCCGCTGGCGCGGGTGGCGCTGCTGCGCCTGGCGATCTACCTGTTCGTCGTCTACGACATGTTCTACCTCGTCAACGACGTCGTCCCGCATGGCTACGCCGGAGAGCTCTACCGGCCACTGTGGATCGGCCGAGTCCTGCCGCTGCCCACGCCGACGCCCGCACTGGTGCAGGGCCTACAGGCGGTGCTGCTGGTCGGCACGCTGGTGGCCGCCAGCGGGCGGCTGCCGCGGCTTGCCGGCTGGACGGTGGCGGTCTGCTACCTCGAGTGGCTGATCATCGGCATGTCCTTCGGCAAGGTCGACCACGACCACCTCGCCCTGCTGGTCGCGCTCTGGGTGCTGCCCACCGTCGGCCGCGCGAGGTTCACCGACCAGACCCGGAGTGAGGCGGCTGGCTGGGCACTGCGGATGATCCAGCTGGCGGTGGCGCTGACCTACTTCCTGTCGGCGGTGACCAAGTCGATCCGGTCCGGCTGGCCGTGGGGCTGGGCCAATGGGGCCGTCTTCACCTGGGCGATCACACGGCGAGGCTCCGACTTCGCACGATGGATGCTCGACTACCCGTTCCTGCTGCGTCTCTCACAGTGGGGCATCATCCTGGCGGAGATCCTCTCGCCGGTGATCTTGTTCCTCAAGGGGAAGTGGCTGGCCCTCGCCGCGGCGTTCTTCCTCTCCTTCCACCTGCTGACCTATCTCGCGATCGGGATCCACTTCCTGCCGACGATCGTCTGCTGGCTCGCCTTCGCGCCGCTGGAGCGGCTCCTTCCTGCCCGCTGGCGCACCACAGACGTCACGCCGGTGGAGCCCGCCGCAACGCGCGTACCCGCCGATAGCCAGCCGACGTCGCTGTCCTAGAAGTCCGTTCGTCGGCTAGGCTGCCCCGCGCCCGATGTGTGAGGGAGGTTACGAATGCCCGGCCGTCACAGCTCGCATGAGGAGCTGCCGGAGCAGGAGTCGACGCGCGCGCGAGGAGCACTCGTCGTGCTGGGCACGCTTGCCCTCGTCGGTGCCCTCGCTGTCGGTGGGTGGGTGGTGCTGCGCCCGATCGCCAGCGAGCAGGTGGACTGCACTGGATCCATCACCTTGCGGGTAAACGCCGTCCCCGATGTCGCGCCCACCGTCACGCGGCTGGCCGAGGAGTACGAGGAGACCGGCCCTGAGGCCGTCGACAGATGCGTCCAGGTCAGTGTCGACACGGTGCCGGCCGGCCAGACGGCCAACGAGATCCTCACCCTCTCGGGCATCCTGCCAAACCTCTGGATCCCCGACACGTCTGTCTGGGCCGACCAGGTGCAAGCGCTCACCGAGGCGGCGGCCGCGGCGCCGGCGCAGCCTGTCAGCGGCGACGACGCGCCGCTGCGGCCCCGCCTCGACGTCTCGGGCTCGTTGGCGACGTCGCCTCTCGTGATCGTCGCACCAAAGGAGGCCGCGGCCGCCATCGGTGGTGACGCGCAGCAGTTCTCCTGGACCCAGGTGCTCGGCGGCAGCGTCAAGAGCACCGTTTCGGCACCGACGTCCACGTCCGAGGGGCTGGTGGCCGCGCTCACCCTCAACAAGATCTTCGGTGGGGGCGAAACCCGTGATCAGCTGGTTGCCACGATGCTGCAGTACGTGCGGTCAGCCGTGCCAGACGTCAACAGTGCCTACGACGCGATGGCCGGCGACCCCGCCACCGCACCCGTCTTCCCCGCCAGCGAGAAGTCGGTGATCGACCACAACAAGGACGAGGCGAAGTTCGCCGCCCTCTACGCCACGGAGGGCGCCTTCGCGTTCAACTACCCGGTGGTGCGCGTACGCGCTGCGGAGACTCCCAACAGCCTCGACGTTGCTGCGCAGCATTTCGAGGACTATCTGCGGCGTCCCGAGAGCGTCGAGGCGTTCCTCGCCGATGGCCTGCGCAACGCGGCCGGCGAGTCCAAGGGGCTGGCGCCCGAGATGGGCGTGAAGGGCGAGGTCCCGGCCTCGCTCGGGGAGCCTCAGTATGCCGAGGCCGCTGCCTTGCTCAAGACTCTCAGCGCGCTGTCCCTCGACGCGCGGCTGCTCGCCGTGATGGACGTTTCCGGCTCGATGCTCGAGCTCACGCCGGAGGGCGAGAGCCGCATCGAGCTGGCAAGCGCCGCTGCGAAGCAGGCCATCGGCCTGTTCCAGCCCACCTCAGAGGTCGGGCTCTGGGCGTTCTCCACAAGGCAGGACCCACCCAACGACTGGGTGGAGCTGGTGGCCACCGCACCCCTGGGCTCGCAGATCGACGGTGTCACGCAGGCAGAGCGGCTGGCCCAGGCAGCGGACGAACTGCTCGAGATCGCCACGGGCGACACCGCGCTCTATGACACGGCGCTCGCTGCTTACCGCACGGCCAAGGCCGGTTACGACGCCGGCAAGATCAACTCGGTCGTGCTCCTCACCGACGGTGTCAACGACGACCCCCAGGGCATCAGCCTCGACACCCTGCTGACCAACTTGCGCGCCGAGGTCGACCCAACGCGGCCAGTTGTGCTGATCACCATCGGCATCGGCTCGGACGTCGACATGGCGACGTTGCAGCAGATCTCCGCGATCACCGGTGCCGGCGCCTACCAGGCGGTCAACCCCGCGGACATCGGCGCCGTATTCCTTGACGCGATGGCTGCGCGCACCGCCCGCTGATGCCGGTCGACCCGAGGCCGTACGCAGTCGTCGACATCGACGGCGTCCTGGCGGATGTGCGGCATCGGCTCCGCCACGTGGAGCAGCGGCCCAAGGACTGGGGGGCCTTCTTCGCGGCGGCCGATCGCGACCCTGTGTTGCCGGAGGGCCGGGCGGTTGCCCAGCGGCTCGCGGCGGACCATGACCTGGTCTACCTGAGTGGGCGACCAGAGTGGCTGCGCGACGTCACGGCTGAGTGGCTGCGGCGGTACGACATCCCGGCGGGCGATCTGCTCCTGCGCAGCGACCGCGACCGCCGGCCCGCACGACTGGTCAAGGTGGAGATCCTGCGTCGGCTTGCCCGTGAGCGTGCGGTGGACGTCTTCGTCGACGACGACCCTGCGGTGTGCGCGGCGGCGCGAGCCGCGGGCTTCACCGTCCTCGAGGCGACCTGGGCCCGTCCTGAGCAAACACTGTTCGACGCGCAGGAGTCGGACGGGCGCACCTGACCGGCTAGGCCGGGACGAGGATCAGCTTGCCGACGGTCCGGCGGGCCTCGAGGGCTCGTTGGGCGTCTGCCGCCTGACCCAGCGGCAGGGTCTGGGAGACAGTCACGTGCAGCTGTCCCGCGACGACGGCGTCGAAGACCTCCTGTGCACGCCCCGTCAACTCGGCGTGGTCGGCGGTGTAATGGGCGATCGTGGGACGGGTGAGGTAGAGCGAGCCGAGTGGGTTGAGCCGCTGCGGGTCGAAGGGCGGGACCTTGCCGCTTGACGCACCGGAGAGCACCAGCATGCCGCGTGTGCGCAGACTCGCCAGCGACGCCTCGAAGGTGTCCTTGCCCACGCCGTCGTAGACGACCGCTACTCCCCTGCCCCCCGTCGCCCTGCGCACCTCGGCCGCGACGTCCTCGACCTCGGTGTAGCGGATGACGTGCTTGGCCCCGGCGGCGAGGGCCAGCCGCTCCTTCTCCGCGGTCGACACGGTGCCGATGACCCGGCCGCCACGGAGTGTCACGAGCTGGACCAGAAGGAGGCCGACCCCCCCGGCGGCCGCATGGACAAGTACCTCGTCGCCGGGCCTCACTGCGTACGTCGAGGTGACGAGGTACTGGGCGGTGATTCCTTGCAACGCGACCGCCGCCGCGGTCGTGAGCTCGAGTCCCTCCGGCACGGGTGCGGCCTTGGCAGCGGGTAGGGCGACCAGCTCGGCATAGCTGCCGGGAGCGTCGACCCACGCCACGCGGTCACCAACGTCAAATTCGGTCACGTCATCGCCGACCTGCGTGACCACGCCTGCGCCCTCGACACCAACGATGTGCGGAAAGGGCATCGGGTAGGCGCCGGAGCGCCGGTAGGTGTCGACGAAGTTGACTCCTGCCGCTGCCACCTGGACCAGCAGCTCGTCTGCGGCTGGCCTGGGTGGCTCGACATCGGTCATGGCGAGGACTTCTGGGCCACCCGGTCGCTGTGCGATCACTGCCTGCACGTCCGCACCCTATGACACTTCGATCATCGTCGGTTGGCCCGCGTAGGCTGCCGGGCGTGATCGACTCCGCCTTCCATGCCTTGCCGCTGCGGCTGTGCGCAGATGCGGCGCTCGACCGCGCCCGTGCACTCGGCGCGTCCTACGCCGCGCTTCGCGTCGAACGGATCCGCTCGCAGCACCTCTCCTTGCGAGACGGCCGCCTCGAGGGCAGCCACGACGGGCTCGACGTCGGCCTGTCCGTCCGCGTCGTACATGACGGCACGTGGGGCTTCGCCGCCGGCGTCGACGTGACGCCTGAGGAGGCCGCGCGGCTTTCCGAGCAGGCGGTCGCGGTGGCCCGCGTGGCGGCCGGCATGAACACCGAACGCATCGAGCTCGCCGACGAGCCCGTCTACTCGGACATGACCTGGGAATCGGCCTACGATGTCGACCCGTTCACCGTCGCCGACGCCGTCAAGATCGAGCAGCTTGCGGCGTGGTCGCGCGGCCTCCTCGAAGCGCCGGGCGTCGACCACGTCACCGCGTCGCTGCAACAGGTGCAGGAGAACAAGTTCTACGCCGACAGTGCAGGTACGGTGACGACGCAGCAGCGCGTACGGCTACATCCCGTGCTGGAGGCTCTGGCCGTCGATCCCGCCGGCGGCCGGTTCGAGACCATGCGCACGCTGGCGCCGCCGGCTGGGCGGGGCTGGGAATACCTCACCGGCACTGGGTGGGACTGGGGTCACGAGCTCGAGGAGCTGCCCGACCTGCTCGCCGACAAGCTGGCCGCGCCGAGCGTCGACGCCGGCACGTACGACTTGGTCATCGAGCCCACCAATCTCTGGCTGACGATTCATGAGTCCATCGGGCACGCGACCGAGCTGGACCGAGCCCTCGGCTATGAGGCCAACTACGCGGGTACGTCGTTCGCGACGCCCGACAAGCTGGGCTCGCTCCGGTACGGCTCGCCGGTGATGAATGTCACCGGCGACCGCACCCAGCGGCATGGACTTTCCACCATCGGTTTCGACGACGAGGGTGTCGCCGCCCAGGGGTGGGACATCGTGCGTGATGGCACGCTCGTCGGCTACCAGCTCGATCGGCGGATGGCTCGCATGATGTCGAGCACCCTGGGCACGGGGCGTTCAAACGGCTGCGCCTTTGCCGACAGCGCGCTGCATGTGCCGGTGCAGCGCATGGCCAACGTATCGCTGCAGCCCGCCGATGGCGGTCCATCGACCGATGAGCTCATCGGCCGGGTCGATCGCGGCATCTATGTCGTCGGTGACAAGTCGTGGTCGATCGACATGCAGCGCTACAACTTCCAATTCACCGGGCAGCGGTTCTTCCGCATCGAGAACGGCCGGCTCGTTGGGCAGGTGCGGGATGTGGCCTATCAGAGCAACACATTGACGTTCTGGGGGTCCATGGAGGCCGTGGGCGGACCGCAAACCTGGCTGCTCGGCGGGGCGTTCAACTGCGGAAAGGCGCAGCCGGGCCAGGTCGCTCCGGTGTCGCACGGCTGTCCGAGCGCGTTGTTCCGGGACGTACGCATCCTCAACACCACGCAGGAGGCCGGCCGGTGACTCCTCAGGAGATCGTTGAGCGGGCGCTGTCGCTGTCAGAGGCCAGCCACTGCATCGTCATCGTCGACGAAGGCAGCAGCACCAACCTCCGCTGGGCGTCCAACACGTTGACGACCAACGGCGCGATGCGTACGCGCTCGGTGACGGTCATCGCAGTGATCGACGGCGCCTCGGGCGCGGCGGCCGGCACCGTGTCGCGGTCGTCCGTGCTGCCCGAGGAGATCGAGGACCTCGTACGGGCCGCGGAGCAGGCGGCGCGCGACAACGGGCCGGCGGAGGACGCTCAACCACTAGTGTCGGGCGACGCTGCGGCCGACTGGGACGACGCACCCGCGGGGACCTCGATCGACGTGTTCGCCGACCTCTCCCCCGCGCTGGGTGAGGCGTTCGGTGTTGCGCGGTCGGCGGGACACCAGCTGTACGGCTTCGTGGAGCACGCGGTCGCGACCACCTACCTCGGCTCGTCCACCGGGCTCCAGCTGCGCCATGCGCAGCCTGGCGGCAACATCGCCATCACTGGTAAGACCAGTGACCTCACCACCTCTGCGTGGGTCGGGCAGGCGACGCGGGACTTTGCCGACGTCGACGTCTCCGCGCTCGACGCCGAGCTGACCCGCCGGCTCGGCTGGGCGGAGCGGAAGGTCGAGCTGGCGCCGGCACGCTACGAGACGCTGCTGCCGCCGACAGCGGTGGCGGATCTGATGATCTACGCCTACTGGTCGATGGGTGCGCGCGACGCGCACGAGGGCCGCACGGTCTTCTCCCGGTCTGGCGGCGGCACGCGGGTCGGCGACGTGCTGTCGACCCGCGGGATGCGGTTGTGGTCCGACCCTGGTTACCCGGGACTGCAGTGCGCGCCGTTCGTGGTCGCGCACGCGTCATCGGGCGAGTCGAGCGTGTTCGACAACGGGCTGCCCTTGGCTCCGACGGACTGGGTCGCCGATGGGACGCTCGCGGCGCTGCTTCAGACGCGACACTCCGCCGACCTCACCCAGCTCGCGCCCACTCCCCCGGTCGGCAACCTGGTGCTCGACGTCGCCGACGGCGCCGGGGCGACCGACGATCTCGTGAGCCGCACGGAGCGTGGCCTGCTGCTGACCTGTCTGTGGTACATCCGCGAGGTCGATCCGCAGACTCTCCTGCTCACCGGGCTCACCCGTGACGGCGTCTATCTCGTCGAGGGTGGCGAGATCGTGGGAGCAGTCAACAACTTCCGCTTCAACGAGAGCCCGGTCGATCTGCTCGATCGGTTCATGGAGGCGGGGGCCACGGTTCCCGCATTCAGCCGGGAGTGGGGCGAATACTTCCCGCGCACGGCGATGCCGGCGCTGCGTGTGCCTGACTTCAACATGCGCACCGTTTCCGACGCGCAGTAGCCGCTGTCAGGCGGCGGAGGTGGCGTACTCGAGGGTGCGGAAGAGCTCTTGGATCCTGCGGTACTGGTCAGGGTCCTGCTCCGGGTCCTCGAATGCCTCCACGAAGGTCAGGTACTCCATCCGGCTTGCCGCCGGCAGCTCGCGCCACATGGTGAACAGGCGGGTCGCCAGCTCCAGATCGTCCGCTTCCGATTGGGGTTGTGTGTTGTGGTTCATCGGGTGCTCCATAGGTCGTCAAAGGTCGAGGATGACCTGACGGAACGCCACATCGTGGGCATATCGTCCAAACTCAGAGATCCCTAACGCCTTCATGACACTGATACGGAGCCGACCACGGGTGAGGTTCGCGACCCTGTGCAGGTTGTTCTAGCGGCCCAGATTCTTTGTGCACAGTGTGGGGTTTGGTCGGCGCTCTGTCGGTTTGCCTGCTAGAATCGAACACGTGTACGAAAGCACGCAAGTGGCTGGTCCCCCGGGTGGGGTGCAGAGCGCGTGTGTGCTCGATACGGCCGAGCTGACCGGCCTGGTCGACCGGCTGTCCCGCCTCGCTGATGGGGTGGATGACGCCGCACGGATCGAGCAGATCCGCGCGTTGGAGATGATCAAGGCGGCGTGCGCGGCGGCGCAGGCCCGGGTGACGGCGGCGTTCGCCGCGTCGCAGCGGGCCGCCCAGCAGGCGGCCGGAGTGACGGCGGATCGGCTCGGCCGCGGGGTCGGCGCACAGGTGGCGCTGGCCCGCCGCGACAGCCCGAACCGGGGTGGCCGGCATCTCGGGCTGGCGCAGGCGCTGGTGGGCGAGATGCCGCACACGCTGGCCGCCCTGTCGGCGGGGTTGATCAGTGAGTGGCGGGCCACCATCCTGGTCCGCGAGACCGCCTGCCTGTCTCGGGAGGACCGCGCCCAGGTCGATGCCGAGTTGGCCGACCGGCTACCCGGGTTGGGTGATCTGCAGACCGAGTTGCAGGCCCGGGCGATCGCCTACCGGCTGGACCCGGCGGCGTTCATGGCCCGGGTCCGCGGTGCGGTGGCCGACCGTAGGGTGACGTGTCGCCCGGCGCCGGACACGATGGCCCGGCTGTCGGGGTTGTTGCCGGCCGCGCTCGGGGTGGCCGCCTACGCCACGCTGCGGCGGGAGGCCGACACGCTCAAGGCCGCCGGTGACGAGCGGTCCCGGGACCAGCTCATGGCCGACCTGTTCTTCGCCCGGCTGACCGCATCAACCCGACACCGCCAGCAACACCGACACCGGCGCCCACGAGAACAGCGACCGCGACGAAGGCGACGACAGGGACGGCCGGGTCGACGCGAATCGCGGGGCAGACGCCAACCGACCGCGACACCGACTCCGACCTAGCGCTGACGCGGACACAGACGCCAGCGGCGACACCGACCGGGGTGCCGGTGTCGGTGATGTGCCGGTGGAGGTTCAGCTGGTCATGACGGACAAGACGCTGTTCGGCGGGGACGACGAGCCGGCGTTGTTGCAGGGGTACGGGCCGATCCCGGCCGCGCTGGCCCGCCGCCTGGTGCGCGACACCAAGCAGGCGGTGTGGCTGCGCCGGCTGTACACCCGCCCCAGCGATGGTGCGCTGGTCGGCATGGACTCGCGAAGACGGATCTTTCCCGACGGGTTGCGCCGGTGCTGGTCACCCGGGATCAGACGTGTCGCACCCCGTGGTGTGACGCGCCGATCCGGCAGTCCGACCACATCGTGCAGGCCGCCGACGGCGGCCAGACCAGCGTGCGTAATGGGCAGGGCTTGTGTGCGGCGTGTAACTACGCCAAGGCGATGCCCGGCTGGGCCGCCCGGCTGGTCGACGCCGACACCGGCGAGATCGAGACGACCACCCCGACCGGGCACAGCTACCGCAGCCACCCCCCGCCGCTGCCCGGCACCCCACACCGGCTCGGTCGACCTCCCGACATCCCGGCGGGCTCCCAACTCGAACACCGCCTCCGCGTCATACTGCACGACGCCGCCTAGAGCGCGGCCTCAGAGGCGAGTCAGCTCTCCGGGCTGCCCCTGCCCGGGGAGCGGCCAGTCTCACGCTCCCACATGGTCAGCTGCTGCTCGAGCGCCTTCATGATCTCGAAGACCTGGCTCGGTGGGATCCTGACCCGCGACACCACTCGCGTCGGCAGCCGGACGATCTGCTTACCCTCGTCGTCGGTAGCCAGCTGAGGTGGTTGCTTCAGCACGGCGAAGTCGAGGACGAAGATCTCCTTCGTGTGCCAGAGCGACACGAAGTCGGCGTAGGTGCCGACGGTGACGTCCTCGCCGGCTTCGATCTCGTACCGCGGTTGCGGCCGCTGCTCGCTCATGGAGCCATCCTCTTCCCGCGACGGTCAATGGCGCTGGCTTGGTCGACCACACGCACGCCGGCAGAGCGCAGCAGGTCGAGGGCGTCAGCTCCGGCGGTGGTGCGCAGGAGCAACCACGATCCGTCGTCGAGGAGCATGCCGACCGTGCGCGCGCCGAACGGGCTGTTGCGCTGTGTGCACGTCGCCCCGCGAACGGCACTGGTCGGAACCGACCGCTAAGAGGTCGGCCACTCGCGCTCCTCACCGCGCCTTCCAGGACGTGCCAGACAATAGCGGAGAGCAGCGACAAATCGAGTCAGCCGGCGGCGAGCTCCTCTGGCGACGGGCATGAGCACACGAGGTGGCGGTCACCGTAAGCCCCGTCGATGCGGCGCACCGGCGGCCAGTACTTCGCCTCCCGTGTCGCGGCCGACGGGAAAACCGCGACCTCACGGTCGTACGGGTGCGTCCACTCACCCGCGACGGAGACGGCCGTGTGCGGCGCGTTGCGCATCGGGTTGTCGTCGGCCGGCCACTCCCCCGCAGCGAGTCGGTCGATCTCGCCCTTGATCGCGATCATCGCGTCGATGAAGCGGTCGAGCTCGCCCAGGTCCTCCGACTCGGTCGGCTCCACCATCAGCGTTCCGGCCACCGGGAACGACATCGTCGGTGCGTGGAAGCCGTAGTCGATGAGCCGCTTGGCCACATCGTCGACCGTCACGCCAGTCGCCTTGGTGATGCCCCGCAGGTCGAGGATGCACTCGTGCGCGACCAGGTCGCCGCGGCCGGTGTAGAGCACCGGGAAGTACGGCGCGAGCCGCCGCGCGACATAGTTGGCCGAAAGCACCGCGACCTGCGTCGCACGGGTGAGGCCGGCGGCCCCCATCATGCGTACGTACGCCCAGGAGATCGGCAGGATCGACGCGGAGCCGAACGGCGCCGCCGAGATGGGACCCACCCCGGTCGCCGGGCCGGCTTCCGGCAGCAGCGGATGATTGGGGAGGTACGGCGCGAGGTGCTCGCGTACGGCCACCGGCCCGACCCCCGGCCCGCCGCCGCCGTGCGGGATGCAGAAGGTCTTGTGCAGGTTGAGGTGCGATACATCGCCGCCGAACTCTCCCGGCTTGGCCAGGCCGAGCAGCGCGTTGAGGTTGGCGCCGTCGACGTAGACCTGGCCACCAGCCTCATGCACGATGCGGCACAGCTCGGAGATGCCCTCCTCGTAGACGCCGTGCGTCGACGGGTAGGTGACCATGATCGCCGCGAGCCGATCTGCGTGCGCCTCGACCTTGGCGCGCAGGTCGTCGAGGTCGATGGTGCCATCGTCAGCGGTCTTGACCACGACCACGCGCATGCCCGCCATGACGGCGGAGGCGGCGTTGGTGCCGTGCGCGCTGGCGGGGATCAGGCAGACATCGCGGTGGGTGTCCCCGTTGGCCAGGTGGTAGCGGCGGATGGCCATGAGACCGGCCAGCTCGCCCTGCGAGCCGGCGTTGGGCTGCAGCGACACCCGCGTGTAACCGGTGACCTCGGCGAGCCAGCCCTCCAGGTCGCGGATAAGCGACAGGTAGCCCTGCGCCTGCTCTACCGGCACGAACGGGTGGATGCCTGCCATCTCCGGCCAGGTGACGGCCTCCATCTCGGTAGTGGCGTTGAGCTTCATCGTGCAGGACCCGAGCGGGATCATGCCGCGGTCGAGGGCGTAGTCCTTGTCGGACAGGCGCCGCAGGTAGCGCAGCATCGCCGTCTCAGAGTGATGACTGCTGAACACCGGGTGGGTGAGGTACGACGTCTCGCGGGTCGCCCCCTCGCTCTCGAGCGGGTCGACCACCGTGGCGTCAAGCGCGTCCAGGTCGTGCGAGCCCACGCCGAACGCCTTCCAGACAAGGTCGAGATGCTCGCGGGTGGTCACCTCGTCGCAGGCAATGCGTACGAGGTCGGCGTCGACGAGACCGAGGTTGACCCCGAGCTCACGTGCGGCTGCCACGACCGACTCGGCTCGCCCCGGCACCCGGGCGAGCACGGTGTCGAAGAACCGCTCGTGCACGATCTCGACGCCGCCGCTGCGCAGCCCACTGGCCAAGACCTCGGCGAACCGATGCACGCGCTGCGCGATCGCGCGCAGACCGTCGGGGCCGTGCCACACGGCGTACATCGAGGCCATCACTGCGAGGAGCACCTGCGCAGTGCAGATGTTGGACGTCGCCTTCTCGCGACGGATGTGCTGCTCGCGGGTCTGCAGTGCCAAGCGGTAGGCGGGCGCACCGTCAGCGTCGACGGAGACGCCGACCAGCCGGCCCGGCAGGGACCGCTCGAGCCCTGCGCGTACGGCCATGTAGCCCGCGTGCGGCCCGCCATAGCCGAGCGGTACGCCGAACCGCTGCGACGTGCCGACCGCCACGTCGGCTCCTACCTCGCCGGGCGCCGTGACCAGGCACAGCGCTAGCAGATCCGCGGCAACCGTCACCAGCGCACCGCGGTCGTGGGCAGCCGCGACGATCGCTTCGAGGTCGCAGACCGCACCGGACGCGCCGGGGTACTGCACGATCACGCCGAAGAAGTCACCAGCGGGCAGGCCGTCGGCCAGGTCGGCGACCAGCACTTCGATGCCCAGCGGCTCGGCGCGCGTCTGGAGGACGGCGAGCGACTGTGGTAGCAGGTCGGCGTCGACGACGAGCACGTCAGGCTTGCCCTTGACCGACCGGCGCATGACCGTCATGGCCTCGGCGACGGCGGTGCCCTCGTCGAGCAACGAGGCGTTGGCGGTCGGGAGACCCGTGAGGTCGGCGACAACCGTCTGGAAGTTGAGGAGTGCCTCGAGCCGGCCCTGCGAGATCTCCGGTTGGTAGGGCGTGTAGGCGGTGTACCAGGCGGGATTCTCGAGCACATTGCGCAGCACGACCGGCGGGGTGTGCGTGTCGTAGTAGCCGAGCCCGATCATCTGCACGAGCCGACGGTTGCGCCCAGCCAGGGCACGGAGCTCCGCCAATGCCTCGGCCTCGGAGGCCGCCTCAGGCAGATCGAGCGAGCGCAGCGCCCGGATCGCCTCCGGGATCGCGGCGGCGGCCAGCTCGTCGAGCGAGCCAAGGCCGACCGCCTCGAGCATCTGCGCGATCTGTGCCTCGGAGGGGCCGATGTGCCGCGACGCGAACGGAGCGGCCGCTTCGAGCTCGGACAGGGTGATCTTCGACGGGCCGGTCACGGAGGCTCCTCGCAGGGTGCGGTCGGTCTGCCTCCCCCTCTGTCACGGCGCACGACGCATCGCTCCAGAGCTGCCTGACCCATGCGGTCCGTTTGCCTGAGAGGTTCCGGGGAGGTTGCCCCTTCGGCGCCTCGTACCGGCTGCACGAGGACTCTCCCACACGGGATCACCGGCAGCCGACATCGTACCCGTCCTAGCGCTCGTCACGTGCCAATGACTACGGTGCTGGCCGTGCATGTCATTTCAGTGATCAGTCTCAAAGGCGGGGTCGGCAAGACCACCGTCGCACTCGGCCTGGCCGGCGCCGCCGCCCAGCATCGCCTGCGGACGCTCATCGTCGACCTCGACCCGCAGGCCAACGCCACGACCGCCCTCGGTGTCGAGGCCGGCGACATGGCCGTGCCAGAAGTCCTCGCGGACCCGCGGAAGTCGGCCTTCGTCGAGGCGGTGCAGCCGGCCGGCTGGGTGAGCGCCAACAGCCACCTGGATGTGCTCGCAGGTACGGCGCGGGCCGACGCGCTCGACCATCCGGAGCCCAAGGCCGCCGTGCTCAAGCACCTGTCGAAGGCGCTCGACCGCGCCGGCGCGAGCGAGTCGTACGACCTCGTGATCGTCGACTGTCCACCCACGCTCCGGCAACTGACCCGTACGGGTCTCGACGCGAGCGACCACGTGCTCGTCGTCACCGAGCCGGGCTTGTTCAGCGTGCAGGGAGCCGACCGGGCACTGCGCGCGGTGCACGAGGAGCGCGCACACAACCCGCGGTTGCGGCCGCTGGGGGTGGTGCTCAATAGGTTCCGCGAGCGCAACCCCGAGCACCGCTACCGGCTCGAGGAGCTGCGGACGATCTTCGGCCCGCTGGTGCTCTCACCGCCGGTGCCCGAGCGCAGCGCGGTGCAGCAGGCACAGGGGGCATCGCTGCCGGTGCAGGCGTGGGGCACGCCGGGTGGCGCGGAGGTGGCAAAGGCTTTTGAGGCTCTGCTGGCCCGGGTGCAGCGCGCCAAGACGTCCCGGTCGTAAACAGCCGGCGCTCAGGCGCCGGCCCGCGCCTGCCGCCGCACCGCCAGCTCGTCGTGCCCGTGGTCGGACTCCTCGCCCGGCCGCTCGAACGGCAGCTCGACGAGGGTGGCCTCCACTTGCCGCCAAACTCGACCGACGGCAATACCGAACACACCCTGGCCGCCCTGCAGGATGTCGACCACCTCGTCGGCCGAGGTGCATTCGTAGACGCTTGCGCCGTCGCTCATCAGCGTGATGCCGGCAAGGTCTTGGACTCCCCGCTGGCGCAGATGCTCGACCGCCTTGCGGATCTGCGGCAGCGAGATGCCGGTGTCCAGCAACTCTTTGACCAGCTTGAGAACGAGGATGTCGCGGAAGGAGTAGAGCCGCTGAGACCCCGACCCGGCGGCGCCCCGAATGGTCGACTCGACCAGGCCTGTGCGTGCCCAGTAGTCGAGCTGACGGTAGGTGATGCCGGCAACCTGCGCAGCCACCGGCCCGCGATAGCCGACGTCCTCGGGCACGGCGTTGACCGGCTCGTCGAACAGCAGCCCCTGCCGGGCGGCGCGCCGGACCGGCTCGGATGTGTCGGCGTGCCCCGTACCGCGTGTGCCATCGTCGCTCACGCCGACCTCCGTTTGTTGGTCACTGCCCGGACCGGGCCCGACCTGACCCCTTGACGGTAGGCAGGCGATCGTGGCGGGTCAACGCAACACGCAGGTGGCCTCGACCTCAGGTTAAGGTTCACGGTCCGGTGCGACCGAAGTCCTCCGGGGAGACCTGGTCGAGGAACTCCCTGAAGTTCGCCACCTCGGCTTCTTCATCGGTGTCCTGCTCGTCGGCGATGGTGATGCCGACCTCCTCGAGGACGTCCTCGGCACCGAAGATCGGCGTCCCGGTGCGCAACGCCAGCGCGATCGCGTCGGATGGGCGGGCGCTCACCTCGACACCGCTGCCGAAGTGCAGCTCGGCGTAGAAGACCCCGTCGCGCAGCTCGGTGATGTCAACGCGCTCGAGTGTGAGGCCGGCTGCCTCGAGGACGTCGCGAAACAGATCGTGCGTCAACGGCCGCGGCGGCACCTGCCCTTGCTGGGCGAACGCGATCGCCGTCGCCTCGACCGCGCCGATCCAGATCGGCAGGTAGCGGTCACCATCACTCTCGCGGAGCAAGACGATGGGCTGGTTGGAGGGCATCTCGACCCGGACTCCAACCACATCAAGTCGACGCACCATTTCACCCTAGCGCCGCCCGGGCGATCGGCGCGCTGGACACTTGGGGGTCACGCTCGCCGTTCCGTCGTCAGGGCCGCAGGCCCGCCATGACGAGCGCGGCGTGCAGCCGCAGTGACAGCGATGCAAGCTCGCGCGTGACGTCTTCGGCCCGCGCCCTGGCGTCGGCACCGCGCTGACGGGCGATTGGCGCGACGACCTGCTCGACGAGTCCGATCTGCCGGTCGGCCGCGGTCTTCACGGCCCGCAGGTTGCGTGGTTCCAGGCCGTACGACGCCAGCTCGGAAACCAGGCTCACGATCATGACGGCGTCGCCGTCGTACGGCGCGGGGCCGCGCCCACGCATGACCAGCCCGTACGACTCGACCTGGTCGAGCAGGTCGGCGTCAATGCCGGTCTGCTCGATCAGCTCGGTGCGAGTCATTCGGGTCTCGAGCTCGGTCACACCGCCGGCGATGCGGAGTGCCCGGGGCGGCGGGATCGTGGCCGCCGGGCCAGATGGCTCAAGCCCCTGGTCGATCGCGTCGAGGCAGTCCTTGATGACCTTCAGCGGCAGGTAGTGGTCACGCTGTGCGGTGAGCACGTAGCGCAGCCGGGCGACGTCGTCGTGGCTGAAGCGCCGGTATCCGGAACCGGATCGCTGCGGCTCGACCAGACCCTCTGTCTCCAGGTAGCGGATCTTGGAGATCGTGAGGTCCGGGAAGTCCGGGCGCAGCGCGACGATCACCTCGCCGATGCTCAGCGTGTCGCCGGCCCGTAGTGCAACTGTCACCGCGGGCCACCACCGAACCCGCGCTGGCTCGCGTAGTAGACGAGCCGGTACTTGCCAATCTGCAGCTCATCGCCGCCGCTCAGCGTCGCCTTGTCGATGCGATCGCGGTTGACGTACGTGCCGTTGAGGCTGCCGACGTCACGGACCTCATAGCCCTGCGCGGTGCGCGACAGTTCCGCATGCCGTCGGGAGACAGTGATGTCGTCGAGGAAGATGTCGGAGTCGGGATGTCGGCCCGCGGTGACGACCTCGGTGTCAAGCAGGAATCGGCTGCCTGCGTTAGGCCCGCGGAGCACCACCAGCAAAGCGCTGCCGACAGGTAGTGCGTCGACGGCGGCCTGGTCATCAGTGGACAGCACCGGCGGCTCTTCGCCCGTCGCGGTTTCGTCGCGACCCATCGACACCGTGGTCGACCAGTCGCCGGTGGGTGGCGCCGACCGCAACCGCGCGCCGCACGCGGAGCAGAAGTTGGCGTCGGGCGGGTTCTCGTTTCCGCACTGCGGGCAGAACGGCATGTGCCTAGCCTCCCATGTCTGCGAACTCTCGACCCGCACCTCAGGTTGAGGTTGCAGGAAACCTACGTGTCGGCGCCGAGAGGGTCAACCGACATGGACCGCGCTTTCAGCGCGGTGCTGGCGTGGCGTGCTGCGGCTGCTCGAGTGGACGCAGCGCGTCGATGGTCACCTCGTCGACCTCGTCGACCTCGACACGCCCGCCTTTGTCGGAGACCTGCGCCGCGACACCACCCGGGACCGCCATTGCTGCTGCCATTGCGGGCGCGCCGATGGCCTTGATGACGTACGGCGACTCCAGCTCCGTGCCGTCGACCACCACACCCTGCTCGCCGTCGCCGAACCATGTGTCGGCAACCACGCGGACCGACGAGCCGTTGCTGCCGTCGATCTGGATGACTTCGGCGCCGGCACTGCGGAGCTCCTGGATGATGCCGAGCACCAGGCCGCCGCCGACCTGTTGCTCGGGATCGATGATGGTCATGACGATGCCAGGCCCGGAGGCGGGCTCGCTGCCGGCGAGCACTCCGAGCTCGAGGGCGCGTTCCTGCGCCTGCTCGAGTGCGGTCTCCCCTTGGTCGGCACTGCTGAGCAGCTCACGGCGGGTCCCCTGCAGGTCGCCCAGCTGGTCACGCAACCGGTCATTGCGTTGGGTGAGGCCGTCGAGGATCTGCACGAGGTCGCTGCGGCGCGCTTGCTGCAGGACGTCCTCTTCACTGACACGCGTCTGCGTGACGGCGGCGAAGCCGAGCGCCGCGCAGAGCAGCCCGATGACGACGCGTCCGTACGTACGTTGTCCTCGGCCGGCTTCGCGCAGGCGGGTCCACGGATTCGGCGTCGTCGGCGCAGTCGACGCAGCCGGCTGCTCGACCGAGGGCTCCTCGGTCGGCTGCTGTGGCGCGCCATTGGTGTCGACCACGGGCTCGGTACTCATGCGTTGAACACGTGCCGGCGGATGGCGGCGACGTTGGTGAAGATGCGGATGCCGAGGACCACGATGACTGCCGTGGACAGCTGCGCTCCGACGCCAAGCTGGTCGCCGAGGAACACGATCAGCGCAGCGATGAGCACGTTGGAGATGAACGACACGATGAACACCCGGTCGTCGAACGTGCCGTCAAGCCCGGATCGCAGACCGCCGAACAACGCGTCGAGCGCGGCCACGACGGCGATCGGGAGGTACGGCTGGAGCGACAGCGGCACGCTGACGTCAAAGATCAGCCCGGCCGCAATGCCGAGTATGAGGCCGAGTGCCGCGATCACTTCTGCTCCTCCTGGGCGAAACGCAGCTGTACGCCGGTCGAGGCGGGCAGCTCGAGGTCGTCTTGGTTGAAGATGCCGTAGTCGATGCCGTACGTCGTGAGCCCGTCCAGCCACTCCCCGCCCGGCCCGTCGCCGAAGTCGACTGCCAGCGACTCGGCGTCGCCGATCGCCTGCACCTCGTAGGGCGAGGCGATCGGGCGGTAGTTGATAAGGACCACGTCGTTGGCCGACCTGATAGCGGACAGGCTCGTGATGCGCTCGCCGTTGATGCTGATGGCCTCCGCGCCCGCGCCCCAAAGTCCGTTGACCACCTGGCGCAGATCGACGTCGGTGACCAGCGAGTCGTCGAAGCCGTCGTCAGGGGTCGGGTCGCCGTCCGGTGAGTTGGTAACGCGGACGAGAATCCCCGGACCGGTGACCGGCGAGGTGCCGGCGAGAACACGGACGCGGTCAAGCTCGGCGGCCTGCGCGGAACCGGCCGACTCGAGATCGAGCGCGGTCCCCTGCAGCGTGTCGATCTCGGCCTCCAAGGCCGCGATCTGGCTGGTGAGGTCGTCGCTCTGCGCATCGGCCTGCGCCACCCGGTCGAGCAGCTCCTCGCGCTCGGTGGAGAACACGTCGGCGTTACGGCGGACCTGGACTACGGCCGCCGCGAGCAAGCCGCCAGCCAGGACGACCGTCAGCAGCGGCAGCCACCAGCGGTTGGGGCGCGGTTCGTCGGACTGTGCGCGCCGGGCGGCGGCGGCCGCGTACCCCTCGTCGACAGGCTGCCGGAAAAGGTCGGTAATGAGCGACATGGAGGCATCAGGGCGCACCTGGGCATCCTTGTGGTCGCTCGTCGTGGTCACACGTCCTATGGTGACACGCCCGGTCAGGCCCTCTGACCAGCCCGCACGACGCGCCATGCCTGCAAGATGTAGATCATTCCCGCCCACCAGTAGAGCCCGGCGCCCCAGATCGCGAAGGCCCAGCCGAACACCTTGGCCAGCAGGCCCGGGGTCGTGTCCGAGTCGCCGATCAGCAGCAGCGGGAAGGCGTAGAGCAGGCAGAACGTGGCCGCCTTGCCCAGGAAGTGCACTGGGAGCCCGATCACACCGCTGCGCCGGCGCAGCACCCAGAGCACGACCGCCAGGATGATGTCACGGCTGACCAGTACGACCGCGAACCACAGCGGGATGATGTCGCGGACGACGAACGCGACAACCGTGGC
This sequence comes from uncultured Actinomycetota bacterium, assembly GCA_963799425.1. Taxonomy (GTDB): domain Bacteria; phylum Actinomycetota; class Actinomycetes; order Jiangellales; family Jiangellaceae; genus CAVWSM01. Next base: position 54,577 of record CAWCXA010000013.1, read on the forward strand.
AAAGATGTAGAGCCGGTCGGCGATCGGGTCGAGCAGCTGTCCCACACGGGTGATCTGGTTCCACCGGCGAGCCAGCTTGCCGTCGAGCCAGTCGGTGAATGCCGAGGCGGCCAGCACGGCCAATGCCCAGCCGTCGGCCTCCTGGACGATGATCAGCCACAGGAAGACCGGGACGCCCAGCAACCGCAGGAACGACAGGACGTTGGGCACAGTGAGGATCCGGTCGGAGCTGACCTCGGTCCGTAGGATCTCGTCCACCGTCTCCCCTGCTTCCGGCAATACGTGCCGACAGGTGACCTTAGACGATGGGCTCGGCGTGTGGCCGCGCCTGGTTGCTTGGAAGGGACTGACATGGCGATCACCCAGGCTGATCTGCCGCTCCTGCAGCGGTGCGTGGAGCTCGCTGCCGAGGCTGTGGAGGCGGGAGACGAGCCGTTCGGCTCGGTTCTCGTGGCGGCCGACGGTCGGGTCCTCGCGGAGGCACGCAATCTCGAGCGCACGACCGCCGACCCGACCGCGCATCCAGAGATCGCACTCGCTCGCTGGGCGGCCGAGAATGTCGATCCCGCCGACCGTGGCGGGACCACGGTCTACACGTCCGGTGAGCACTGCCCGATGTGTTCAGCGGCACACGGCTGGGTGGGCCTCGGCAGGATTGCGTACGTGCACTCGTCGGCGCAGCTCGCCGATTGGCTGGGCCAGCTCGGTGTCGATCCCGCGCCCGTACGGTCGTACGCGATCAACGACATCGTGCCGGGGGTCGTCGTCGACGGGCCGGTGCCTGAGCTTCTCGAGCGGATGCACGAGCTGCACCGGCTGTTCCGCGCGCGGTCCGACCAGGCCTAACCGGGAAAGTTCGTGCCGTATACGAGCAGCGAATTACCCGGTTCCGCGTTGGGACTCGTGTCGGGTGCGGCGCCAACTTTGTGGCGGCGGCCACTCTGTACACTTCCGCGTGAAGTAGCGGGCTGTGGCGCAGTTTGGTAGCGCACTTGACTGGGGGTCAAGGGGTCGTGGGTTCAAATCCCGCCAGCCCGACATATGACGAACTCAGCCGGGATGCGGCGCTCACGACCCTGAGCGCCGCTCCCGCATCCGCACCGAAACCTCGATAGGCGTCCCCTCGAAGCCGAACTCCTCGCGCAGGCGTCGTTCGATGAACCGCCGGTAGCCCGCCTCGAGAAACCCGGTGGTGAACAACACAAACCGCGGCGGGCGAGTGCTGGCCTGCGTGGCGAACATGATCTTGGGCTGTTTGCCCCCACGGACCGGCGGCGGTGTCGCCGCGACCAGCTGCCCCAGGAACGCGTTGAGCCGGCCGGTCCCCACGCGCCCGTCCCAGCTGTCGAGTGCGGTCTCCAGCGCCGGAACGAGACGATCGACGTGCCGTCCCGTGTGCGCCGACACGTTGACTCGGGGCGCCCAGGTGACCCGGACGAGCTGGCGGTCAATCTCACGCTCGAGCTCGTAGCGCCGGTCCTCGTCGACGAGGTCCCACTTGTTGTAGGCGATCACGAGCGCCCGCCCAGCCTCTTCGACCATGCTGATGATCCGCAGGTCTTGTTCGGCGAGCGGCTCGCTGGCGTCGACGAGGACGACGGCCACCTCGGCCCGTTCGAGTGCGGTCGCGGTGCGCAGGCTCGCGAAGTATTCGGCGCCGCTGGCGTCGTTGACCCGCCGTCGAATGCCGGCAGTGTCGATGAACCGCCACGTCTCACCGCCGAGCTCCACGAGCTCGTCGACCGGGTCGACTGTCGTGCCGGCCACCGAGTCGACTACCGCCCGGTCCTCGCCGGCGAGCCGGTTGAGCAGGCTGGATTTGCCGACGTTGGGTTTGCCGACGAGAGCGACCCGCCGCGGACCCCCCACGATGTCGTCGAACGACTCGGCCGGCGCCGATGGCAGCGCGTCGAGCACCGCGTCGAGCATGTCGCCACTCCCCCGCCCGTGCAGGGCCGAGACGGGGTACGGCATGCCAAGCCCGAGATTCCACAGCGCCGCCGCGTCGGCCTCGCCAGACTGACCGTCGACCTTGTTGGCCGCTAGGACGACGGGCTTGCGGGAGCGGCGCAGGATCTTGACGACGGCTTCGTCGGCGTCGGTGGCACCGACGGTGACGTCGACGACGAAGATCACTGCGTCGGCCGCCGTCACGGCTACCTCGGCCTGCGCCGTGATGCGTGCTGCCATGCCCTCCGCGTCGGGGTCCCAGCCACCGGTGTCCAGCAGCGTGAACTGCCGGCCACCCCAGGCGGCGTCGTAGGCCACGCGGTCGCGGGTGACGCCCGGCTTGTCCTCAACGACCGCGGCGCGTCGGCCGAGGATCCGGTTGACCAGGGTCGACTTGCCCACGTTGGGTCGCCCGACAACGGCCACGACCGGCAGCGGCCCGGCGGGTGCGACCTCTGCGTCGGTCGTCATCCCGGCAGCGGGCATGTCCTCGGTCACGCTGTCTCCATCTGTCTGGTTAGTCGGGGGCTGGGTCGGTCCGGCGCAGTCGGGCAGCAGCCAGGTGCGCCACCAGCTCGGCACGCACCTGCTCGCTCGCTGCCGCCAGCCGTGCCGACCCGCGCAGGCCGGTGTCCTCGACCTTGAAGGGGGCACCGAACACGACGTCGAGCCGCGAGCGCGGGCGCGGCAGTGCTCCCAGGGTACGTCCCCGGGAGCCGACGCCCAGACATACGACCGGGACGACCGGTGCACCCGTCCGGAGCGCGAAGTAGGCGACTCCGGTGCGGATCGTCTCGAACTCCCCCGAGCCGCGAGTGCCCTCCGGGAACACGCCGAGGACCTGGCCGTCCTTGAGTACCTGTAGCGCCGCTGACACCGCCTCCCGGTCAGGCCCCTCCCTGTTGATGGGAATGTGGCCCGCCCCGCGCAGCACCCAGCCGATCGGGCCACGGAAAAGCTCGCGCTTGGACAGGCAGTGCACCGGCCGCGGCGCGACTCCGAACAGCAGCGGACCATCGAGGAAGTTGACGTGGTTGCTCGCGATCACCACACCGCCGGCGGCCGGCACCTGCTCGGCGCCGCGTACGTGCACCGACCACCCAGTCCGCACCAGCACGGACGCAAGCCGCCTGCCAGCCTGTGGCCCTCTGGCGGCCATCTAGGCGCGCACTCCGGTGCGCAGCGCCACCATCTCGAGCACCGCATGCACAGTGTCGTCGAGAGACAGGTGCGACGAGTCGACGGTGTCGACGCCGGCGGCCGCCTCGAGGAACTCCGCGACCGTCGCGTCGTCGGCGTCGCGCCGGAGCACCTCATCCTCGGTCGCAGTGAGCGAGAGCGCGTCGTCCTGGCCGTGCAGCTCGCGGGCGCGTCGTGCAACGCGGGAGCGCTCGTCGGCGGTGAGCAGGATGCGTACGGGCGCGTCGGGCGCGACGACGGTGGTGATGTCTCGGCCCTCGATCACGACGCCGCCCTGCTCGGCAAAGGCACGCTGTCGGCGCACCAGCTCTTGACGCACGCCGAGGTTGGTGGCGATCAGCGAGACCTGGGCGGAGATGCGTGACTCGCGGATCGCCGCACCGACATCGAGGCCGTCGACGTGCACCGTTGGCCGATCCGGGTCGGTGCCCAGCTCGATCGGCAGCTCGCGCGCCAGCGCCGCAATGCGCTCCTGGTCGGTGAGGTCGTCGCCGCGCTCGAGCGCCCACCAAGTCAGGCCGCGATACATGGCGCCAGTGTCGAGATAGGCCAACCCGAGCGCGGATGCCACCCGGCGGGCGACGGTCGACTTGCCGGACCCGGACGGTCCGTCGATCGCGATCACGAGTCGGCTTGGATCCATGCGGCGCACGCGGGTCCTTTCGATCAGGGAGGCGCCACGAGGGTACGGCCTTCGACCGACATCACTCGTGGACCGTCCACCCGTGACCACGAAGAGTGTCGGCCAGCGCCCGCTCCTCCTCCTCGCGTACGTCCAGCTCGACAACACCCGTCGGCTTCCCGAACTGGTGCTCGATGCGTACGTCCTCAACGTTGACCCCAGCCAGCCCCACATCGGCGAACAGCCGCGTGAGCTGTCCCGGACGGTCCTCGACCATGACCTGTACGGCGACAAAGCGCACGCTCGCGGCCCCGCCATGCTTGCCGGGCAGCCGCTCGCGACCGGCGACCCCCCGCGACAGCACCTCACCCAAACCAGGATGCGCCGCGCCGCCGGCGAAGGCATCGAGCGCGTCGATGGCCCGGTCGAGGTCGCCGCGCAGCGCCGTCAGGACCGAACGGACGGCGTCGGCATTGGCCCCGAGGATGTCCACCCACAGGGCCGGATCGCTGCCGGCCACCCTTGTCACGTCGGTCACCCCGGGCCCGGCCAGCCGCACCGCCTCCTCGGGGGCCGCCGCCAGCCGACCCGCGACAAGGCTCGACACCAGGTGCGGGGCATGCGAGACCAGCGCCACCGCGGCGTCATGCTCCGCAGGGCTCATGCGCAGCGGGGTGGCTCCGCACGCCACCACGACCGCCTCTGCGAGCTCCACCGCGCGCGGGTCGGTGGCCTGATCGGGACACAGCACCCAGGGGCGGCCCTCGAACAGGTCGTAGCTCGCGCCGCCCGGCCCGGAAACTTCACGGCCCGCCATCGGGTGCCCGCCCACGTACCGCTCCGGATGTATGGCGCGTTCGGCCACCTCCGCGTGCGGCATGGCCTTCACGCTCGCCACGTCGGTGACGTACGCCGCGTGCCCCTGGTCGAGGAGAGCGACGACACGGCCGGCCGTCGCGGCAGGAGGCACGGCAACAACGCCTAGGTCCACAGGGCCGTCCGGCGGAGCCGCGCTGCCAGCGCCCAGTGCGGCTGCGGTGCGTACGGCCTCGGGGTCGATGTCGTTGAGGTGCACCAGGACGCCGACCTTGGACAACGCGAGCCCGACAGACGTGCCGAGGAGCCCGGTGCCCACGACGAGCACGCTCGACGGCAGGCTCACAGCTGGACCTCGCGGTAGAGCAGGCCTACCTCTTCACGAGACAGGGTCCGCACCTTGCCCGGCCGCTGCTGGCCGAGGCGGATTGGCCCGACCTGGGTGCGGACGAGCCGCAGGACGGGGTGGCCGACCTCCCCGAGCAGCCGTCGCACGATGTGCTTGCGGCCTTCGTGCAGCACCACCTCGACCATGATCCGAGCACCGGCCTGTCCGGTGAGGCGGAACGAGTCGACGCGGGCGAACCCGTCATCGAGCACGACACCCTCGCGCAGCCGCTTGCCCAGGTCGCGGGCCACCGGCCCCTCGATCTCGGCGACGTAGGTCTTGGCGACCTCGTACGACGGGTGGCTGAGCCGGTGCGCCAGCTCGCCGTCGTTGGTCAACAGCAGCAGCCCCTCGGTGTCGGTGTCGAGGCGTCCGACGTGGAAAAGTCGAGTCTCCCGGTCGGCTACGTAGTCACCCAAGTTGGGCCGGCCCTCGGGGTCGCTCATCGTGCTCACCACCCCGCGCGGCTTGTTGATGGCGAGGTAGACCAGCCCTGAGTCCTCGGTCGTGATGCGCAGGCCGTCGACCTTGATCACGGCCGTCGCGGGATCGACGCGCATGCCTTGCTCGGTGACGATGCGGCCGTCGACCTCGACCCGCCCCTGGGCGATCAGCTCCTCGGACGCGCGGCGACTGCCCATGCCCGCCGCGGCGAGCACCTTCTGCAGGCGGATGCCCTCGGTCGGCTCACTCATGTGCGGCACCCTCGTGCTGTGCTCCGTCACGGGGACCGAGCCGTACGTGCTCCTGCGCATCCTCGGCTTCCAGCGCGGCGACCTCGGGCAGCAGCGGAGCCAGCGGGGGGAGCTCGTCGAGGCCGGCAAGCCCAAGCCGCTCCAGGAAGTAGGACGTGGTGGCGTAGAGGATCGCCCCACTCTCCGCGTCGGTGCCCACCTCTTCGATGAGCCCGCGCGAGACGAGCGTGCGCATGACGCCGTCGCTGTTGACTCCGCGTACGGCCGCCACGCGTCCCCGGCTGACGGGCTGCCGGTAGGCGACTACCGACAGCGTCTCGAGCGCCGCCTGGGTCAGCCGGGCCTGCTGCCCGTCGAGCACGAATCGCTCCACCACGTCGGCATACTGCGGCCGCGTATAGAGCCGCCAGCCGCCGGCCACTTCGCGCAGCTCGAAGCCGCGCGCCGACTCGGTGTAGTCGCCTGCCAGTGCCTGTAGCGCATCGCCGACCACGGCGGTCGGGTGCTCGAGCACCTGCGCCAGCGTCACCTCGGTCACCGGCTCGTCGACCACCAGCAAGATCGCCTCGATCGCCCCGCGCAGCTGCTGAGCCTCACTGATGGTGGCTGGCTGCTCGGTCACGGGGTGGGTTCCTCACGTTGGTCGTCGGACTGCACGGAAGAATCCTCGTCGAACTCGTCGCCCACCTCGACGTCGCCCTCGTCGTCGCCGGTCCAGCGGACGGACAGCTCGCCAAGCGGACTCAGCTGGTCAAACGAGACGACCCGCTCCCGATAGAGCTCGAGCAGCGCCAGGAACCTTCCGACCACATGCAGCGTGCTTTGGCAATCGGAGGTGAGCGCACGGAATGAGGCGCTACGAACCCGCCGCAGCCGCTCCACCATGATCGCCGCCTGCTCCCGTACGCTGACCCGGATCTCGTGCAGGTGGACGACCGACACTGTGGGCTGTGGTTTGGGTTTCAACGCACGGGCAGCGAGCGCCGCGAACTCATGCGGCCCAAGGCCAAGCAGGACCTCGGGCAGCAGCCGCATGTAGCGCTCCTCCAGCCCGACGGCACGGGGGAACCGGTGCGCCTCGTCGGCGAAGCGGGTGGAGAGCTGCGCTGCGACCTCCTTGTAGGCGCGGTACTGCAGCAGCCGGGCGAACAGCAGGTCCCGTGCCTCCAGCAGGGCGAGGTCCTCCTCGTCCTCGACCTCGCCGGCCGGCAGCAACCGGGCCGCCTTCAGATCGAGGAGGGTCGCCGCCACGAGCAGGAACTCGGAGGCCTCCTCCAGCTCCCACTCCCTGCCGCGCGCCTTGATGTAGCCGATGAACTCGTCGGTGACCTGCGACAGCGCCACCTCGGTGACGTCTAGCTTGTGCTTGGCGATAAGGCCTAGCAGTAGGTCGAACGGCCCGGTGAAGTTGTCCAGCCGGACCTGGAACCGGTCGGCCGGCGCGGCGACGTCGGTCACCTGCGCAGGCGCCGCACCAGCTGGCTGTCTGGGCCACGGTCGGCGAGGTCGGCGAGCAACATGGCTACAGCCTCTCGCACCACCCGACCGCGGTCGACCTTGACTCCGTGCTCCCGGTTGAGCTGCAGCCGCGCGAGGTCCAGCTCGTGCAGCTCGTCCAGTGAGATATAGACGGTGATCTTCTCGTCGTGTCGTACGCGACCCGACGTCCCCGGCCCACGCTTGGGCGGCGCCGCGAACAGCGCCGCTTCGTCAGCGGGGTCGTCTTTCGGGATGTCTGGGACCGCGCGGACGACGTCGCGCGCGCTCACGCGACCTGCCAGCGTGCGAGGAGCTCGCGGGCAAGTTGTCTATAGGCGTTGGCGCCGGGCGACCCGGGCGCGTAGCTGGTGATCGGGGTCTGGGCGACGTTCGACTCGGGGAACCGGACCGTGCGTGAGATGACGGTGTGGAAGACCCGATCGCCGAACGCATCGACCAGCCGGGCCACGACCTCGCGGGCGTGCACCGTGCGCGAGTCGTACATGGTCGCCAGCAGCCCGTCGATGACCAGCCGCTCGTTGAGCCGGTCGCGGACCTTCTCGATGGTGTCCTGCAGCAAGGCGACGCCCCGCAGCGCGAAGTATTCGCACTCCAGCGGCACCAACACGCTGTCGGCGGCAGTGAGGGCGTTGACCGTGAGCAAGCCGAGTGACGGCTGGCAGTCGATGAGGATGACGTCATAGTCGGGCCGCGCCGGGCGGAGCGCCCGGGCGAGTGCCTGCTCGCGCGCGACCTCGTTGACCAGCTGCACCTCGGCGGCCGACAGGTCGATGTTGGCCGGCAGCAGGTCCATGCCGGGGATGTCGGTCTTGAGCACGACCTCATCCATCGGCAGACCCCGCTCCATGAGCAGGTTGTAGACGGACAGGTCGAGGTCGTGGGCGTCGATGCCGAGACCGACCGACAGGGCGCCTTGCGGATCGAAGTCGACCAGCAGGACGCGCCGACCGAGCTCGGCGATCGCGGCGCCCAGGTTGATCGTCGTCGTGGTCTTGCCCACGCCGCCCTTCTGGTTGCACATCGCGATCACGCGGGCCGGGCCGTGCCGCTCGATCGGCGGCGGCTCCGGGAACTGCGGGAGCGGCCGCCCCGTCGGCCCGATGTCTCCGGCGGACATCACCGCCGCGGCCTCGTCAGGAGCAACAGGAGGTGTCAGGGTCAGCTGGGCGCGGGCGCCATCAGGATCACGTGCCGACTTCGCACCGCGACCGGCCTCCGCCGGCGCCGCCCGACCATTTGTCGACATGGCCACTCGTCGTCAGAGCTCCTTGTCGTCGTATCGCTGTCGCGCACGACGCTAGGGGGCGGCGAGCCCGGAATGGTGGAGGCACGCCGAGGAGTCAGGCCAAAGCCCTCGGGTGCGCGGCCGCGTATACCTCGCGCAGCCGGTCGACCGTCACCAGCGTGTAGATCTGGGTCGTCGTGACCGACGCGTGCCCCAGCAGCTCCTGGACGACTCGGACATCAGCGCCGCCGTCAAGGAGGTGCGTCGCGTACGAGTGGCGCAGCGTGTGCGGTGAGACCTCCTTGGTGACCCCTGCCCGCTCGGCCGCGGCACGCAACGCCAGCCACGCGGCCTGCCGGGTCAGCCGGCCGCCCCGCGCATTCAAGAACACCGCGGGCGTGCCGCGCCCCTTCGCGGCCAAGCCTGGCCGCGACTGCACGACATAGGCGGACAGCGCGGCGGCGGCGTACGAGCCCATCGGGACGAGCCGCTCCTTACCGCCCTTGCCCCGTAGATGCACCAGCGCGCCGTCGGTTCGGTCGAGCGTCACGTCGTCGAGGTCGAGCCCGACGGCCTCGGAGATGCGCGCGCCCGTGCCGTACAACACCTCGAGGAGCGCCCGGTCGCGCAGCGCCAGCGCGGTGCCCCCGACCGAGGCCGCCTCCAGGATGCGTACGACCTCGTCGACGTCGATCGCCTTGGGCAGCCGGCGGGGAGGGGTCGGGGGGCGTACGTCCCGGGCAGCGTCCGCGCCCACCGTGCCCTCCCGCAGCAGGAAACGGTGCAACCCGCGTACGGCCACCACCGACCGCGCGGCTGATGTCGACGTCAGCGGCGGATGATCGGCATCGCCCTCGCGCAACCACCGCAGGAACCCGGACACGTGCGCCTCCACGATCTCGTCGGGCGCCGAAACCCCTTGTGATTCAAGGAACTCCGCGTAGCGCCGCAGATCGCGCCGGTAGGACGACAACGTGTTGACAGCGAGCCCGCGCTCGACCGCGAGATGGTCGAGATAGCCCTCGATGGATCGGCTCAGCGGCGCTGTCGTGGGGGTCAGCGCAGCACCTCGTCGAGTGCGACCGCTTCGATGCCGTGCGCCTCGCCGACCGGGCCGTACGTGATCTCCCCATCGTGGGTGTTGAGGCCGAGCGCCAGCGCCGGATCGGTGCGGACCGCATCCTTCCAACCGTGGCTGGCGAGCTCGACGGCGTACGGCAGTGTGACGTTGGTGAGTGCATATGTCGACGTGTACGGGACAGCGCCGGGCATGTTGGTGACGCAGTAGAAGACCGAGTCGTGCACGCGGAACGTCGGGTTGGCGTGCGTGGTCGGCCGGGTGTCCTCGAAGCAGCCGCCCTGGTCGACCGCGATGTCGACGAGCACACTGCCCGGCTTCATGCGTGACACGAGATCGTTGCTCACCAGGGTGGGAGCCTTGGCACCGGGCACGAGCACCGCGCCGATGACGAGATCGGCGGCGAGGCAGGCTCGCTCAACCTCATAGAGGTTGCTCGTCACCGTCTGCGCGTGCCCCTGGTAGATGCGGTCGACCTCCCGCAGCTTGGCGACATTGCGATCGAGGATGGTTACGGATGACTGCATCCCGAGCGCGATGACGGCCGCGTTGAGGCCAGAAACTCCGGCGCCGAGCACGACGACGTTGGCGGCGCGTACGCCGGACACGCCGCCCATCAGCACCCCTCGGCCACCCTGGGCGCGTTCGAGCAGGTGGGCGCCGACCTGGGTCGCCATGCGACCGGCTACCTCGCTCATCGGGGCGAGCAGTGGCAGCGACCCGTCGGGCAGCTGCACCGTCTCGTAGGCGAACGCCGTGATGCCCGAGTCGATCAGTGCCTGCGTGCACTCCTTGGAGGCGGCCAGGTGCAGATAGGTGAACAGCACCTGCCCGCGTCGCATGCGGTGGTATTCCTCGGCCACCGGCTCCTTGACCTTGAGCACCAGGTCAGCGGCGTCCCAGAGGTCATCGGGATCGTCGACGATGGTCGCTCCGGCCGCGACGAACTCGGCGTCGGAGATGTACGACCCGCGACCTGCCTCGCGCTCGACCAAGACTTCGTGCCCGTTGCGGCCGAGCTCGTGGACGCCAGCGGGGGTGATCGCGACGCGGTACTCGTGGTTCTTGAGCTCGCGCGGGATGCCGACCTTCACAGGTATCGCCCTTCCGGCCCTGCTCCTGCACCGGCACCGTTGCCGGCGCGCCGTCCGCCATTGTGGTGCGGCCGTGGCCTCACTCTAATGCGCGCAATCGTGGGTTTTGTGGCACCCGGCCCATGATCACGAAGAGTTCGGTAGCAAAAACGGACCTGAAGTCTTCGTGATCACCCGGGATTCCTTGGCGGCACAAGCGGGAGCCGTACGACTGCCGCGAGCCCTTGCGCCGCAGCACCGTCACGCGCGGCGGCATCCAGCGTGATCGTGCCCCCGAAGCTCGTGACGATGCTGCGGACGATCGCCAGCCCAAGCCCGGCGCCGCTGTCGTCCGCCCCCCGGGCCCGCGACTCGTCTAGCCGGGTGAACCGCTCGAAGACCCGCTCCCGGTCACCCTCCGGCACGCCCGGCCCGTCGTCGGTGACCGTCAGGCTGGCCACACCGTCGGCCGCGGCCACGTCCACGTCGACGCGCGATGCGGCGAAGCGCACCGCGTTGTCCACCAGGTTGACCAGCACTCGCGCGAGCGCCTCTTGGTCACCGCGCACGCACAGCGCGCCATCCGCGGAAGCCAGCGTGACCGGCACGCGCGCGTTGTCGTACCTCTCAACCACCGCGGCCGCCACCTCGTCCAGGTCGACCGGCTCGGCCGCGGCGGCTGGTGGCTCGGCATCCAGGCGCGCCAGCACCAGCAGGTCGTCGACCAGTCGCGCCATCCGGTCGGTATCGGCCAGCACGCCCCGCGCGGTGTCTTCCCAGTCGGCTCGCTCGGCATGACGCAGCGCGACCTCCAGCTGGGTGCGCGCACTGGTCAGCGGGCTGCGCAGCTCGTGCGCGGCGTCGGCGACGAACTCTCGCTGGCGCTCGTTGGCCGACTGCAGCCTGGCCAGCATGCCGTTGAGCGTCACGGCGAGACGATGGATCTCGTCGTCGGCCGCGGGCACCGGAAGCCGCGCGCCGGTCCGATCCGCCGTGACCGCCTCGGCACCCCGCGACAGAGCCTCGACCGGTCGCAGCGCTGCACCGATGACCAGCCACGACAAGGTTGCCAGCGCCGCGAGGAGCAACGGCGTCGCAATCAACAACACCAGACGCACGAACCGCACGGTCCGGTCCGCCTCGAACAGCGACGACGCGACCAGCACGGTGAGGGGGTCGTCTGCCGTCCCTGCGCGCACACCTACCACGCGAAGCGTGTCGTCGATGCCGAGCCGGGCGCCGTCGAGCCGTACGGCCTCTCCCGCCCGGACTCGCTCGATGTCGGCAGGCTCGAGGATGGGTACGAGGTGGTCGCCGCCTGGCGAGGCGGCGCGCACCCGCTGCTGGGAGTCGATGACCTGGATGCCGGCAGTGCCGCCGCTGACCGGCACCGGGTCGGGCAGGTTGCCGGTGTCGATGAGCCGTGCGACGTCCTGCCCGCGCTGGCGGGCGACATCGTCGAGGCTGCCGGTGAGGCCGCGCTCCAGCGCGGTGAGGATGAGTGCGGTGCCGGCGACGAGCCCGACCGCCAGCACGACCGTCGACACGATGGCGAGGCGAGCCCGCAGGCTGAGCCGGGACCACCAGCCGGGCCTCCGGTCAACCATCGGCGGTCAGCTTGTAGCCGGCCCCGCGCACCGTCTGCAGCGACTGCCGGCCGAACGGCGCGTCGATCTTGCGCCGCAGGTAGCCGACATAGACCTCCACCACGTTGGCGTCACCGTCGTAGAACTCGTCCCAGACGTGCTCGATGATCTCCGTCTTGGGTACGACCTCGTCGGAGCGGCGCATCAGGTATTCCAGGAGAGCGAACTCCCGTGCCGTCAGCTGGATCTCCTCGCCTGCGCGCTCGACCTGCCGGCTCGCCGGATCGAGCGACAGGTCACCCGTCGAGAGCACGGCCGGCCGGCTTGGGGTGCCCCGCCGCACGAGGGCGCGCAGGCGGGCGAGCAGCACGACATAGGAGAACGGTTTGGTGAGGTAGTCGTCGGCGCCGATGTCGAGCCCGTCGGCCTGGTCGTACTCGCCGTCCTTCGCCGACAGCATCAGCACCGGCACCCAGTTGTCCTCCGCGCGGAGCGCCCGGCAGACGCCATAGCCGGACAGCTTGGGCAGCATCACGTCGAGGATTACGGCGTCGTACGACCCCGCGCGCGCCTTGTCCAGCCCGTCCTCGCCGTCATACGCCACATCGACGGCGAAGCCGTCGGCGGCCAGCCCGCGGCGCAATGCGTCGGCCAGCCTGACTTCGTCCTCGACCACCAGCACCCGCATGGCGTCCAGCCTGCCTTGCCGCTCCTGTGAATGCGCTGAGAGGGCGTTCAAGTGGTCCGGTTGGTGGTTCGCGGGGCGCGCCGGCGCGGATCTCGTGTTGCATGGGGTTATGACGGAGCGGTACGCCGCGGCACGTGAGCACCTGCGCGACGCGGACCCAGTGCTTGCGCGACTCATCGACAAGCACCCGAACTTCGATCCACGCGCCTGGATGGCAGAGCTCCCCACGATGGACGCCTACGGTGCGCTCGTGTTCCAGATCGTCGGGCAGCAGCTGTCGGTGCGCTCCACGCGCGCAATCCTCGCCCGTCTGGAGGCTCAGTTCGGTGGCCGGTTACCTCGGCCGGAGGAGATCCTCGACGCCGACCCAGAGGAGCTCCGGCGTGCGGGGATGTCCCGGCGCAAGGTTGAGACGCTACGTGCACTCGCTGGTCGGTTCGCCACGGGCGAGCTCAGCGACGAGACCCTCCAGCAGAGCTCCGATGAGGAGATCGAGGCGGCGCTGACCGCGATCCCTGGCGTCGGTCCGTGGACCGTGCGCGGCTTTCTGATCATCGCCCTAGACCGTCCGGATGTCGTCCTGGCGGGTGACCTCGCACTCCGCCGAGCGATCAGGAACCTCTACGGCCTCGCCCAGATGCCGACCGAGGCGGAGGTGCTGCACATCGCCGAGCTTTGGCGGCCCTATCGCAGCCTTGCAGTCGGCTACCTGTTCGCTTCGGAGTTCGAGCCCTAGCCGCCGCGGGCTCGCGGCGCTCCCGCCACGCGATGTGTCAACCGCTCCCGGTGCCGCCGGTCCGGTCGAGCGCGTCGAGCGCAGCGATGTCCTCGTCGGAGAGCGTGAAGTCGAAGATCTGGGCGTTGCCCTCGATCCGGTCGCGGTGCGTCGACTTCGGGAGAACGATGAGGTCTCGCTGTACGCACCAGCGGAGCAGCACCTGCGCCGGCGTGCGGCCCACGCGCTCGGCGATATGGCGCACACGCTTGTCCGAGAGATGCCGTCCGGTGCCGAGCGGGCTGTATGCCTCGAGCGCCACTTTGCGCGCCTCGCACGCCTCGAGCAGTTTCCGGCGGAACTCGAACGGGCTGAACTGGACCTGATTGACGACCGGCGGGATCTCGGCGACCGACAGCAGCTTGTCGAGCTCGGTCACGCCGTAGTTCGAGATGCCGATCGAGCGTGCATAGCCACGTTCATGCGCACGCTCCATCCCGGGCCAAGCCCTCGTCGGGTCGCCCTGTGGCCAGTGGACGAGGTAGAGGTCCACCTGGTCGATGCCCAGCCGTTGCAGGCTCCGCTGCGCCTCCGCTTCCGGGTCCTCCCGGGCGGGAAGGAACTTGGTGGTGATGAAGACGTCCTCGCGCGGCAGGCCGCTGTCGCGCAGCGCGCGGCCGACGCTCTGCTCATTGCCGTAGAGCTGCGCGGTGTCGACGTGACGGTAGCCGAGTTCGAGCGCCCAGCGAACCGCGTTCTCGGTCTCCGGCCCGTCCCGCATCTGCCAAACGCCAAGTCCGAGAAGGGGGATCTCGTTGCCGTCGGCGAGCACGCGCGCACGCCCATCCGCGGTTATTGCTCCGGCTGCCATGGCGGGCTCCTCTCTAGAGTCAGGTTAGAACGGGTACGGGTGAAGGCTCCAGGCCGTAGCGAGCCGCTCTCAGCATCCTCACAGGTGGGTCCGGGCAGGCTGACGAGCAGAGGCGGTCCACTCGGGAGGGCCGCCGACTCGGGAAGGATCCACAACCATGGCACTCTCGCTCACCCGCCGCTGGCGGTGGGTCGTGCCCGCCTCGGTGCTCGGTGTCGTCGCGGTCAGTGCGGCCGCGCTGCCGGTGCTGGCCGACGACCCGGACTTACCGGAACGTACGGCCGAGCAGCTGCTCACCGATCTGGAGGCGGCCGAGCTCGTACCCATGTCCGGCACGTTCACCCACACTGCGGACCTCGGTCTGCCCGAGGTGCCGCAGACCGGCACCGGCTCACCGTCGCTGCTCGCCCTCGTCGGCGGCACGACCAGCGCGCGCCTCTGGTACGGCGGCGACGACATGCAGCGACTCTCGCTGATGGGCACGCTGTCCGAGACCGACATCGTGCACAACGGTGACGACGTCTGGTACTGGACGAGCTCCGACAACAGCGCCGTCCACGTCAGCCTGGCGGAGGGAACCCCCGACGTCACCCAGGCCCCGGTCACGCCGCAGGAGTCCGCCGAGCAGGCGCTCGACGCGGTCGACCCCTCGACCGCGGTCAGCGTTGACGGCACGGCCAAGGTGGCCGGTCGCAGCGCCTACGAGCTGGTGCTCGAGCCGCGTGACGACGCCACGCTCATCGGGCAGATCCGCCTCGCCGTCGACTCGGAGACCTCGCTACCGCTGCGCGTTCGCGTGTACGCCAAGGGCGAGTCCGAGCCGTCGCTGGAGTCGGGGTTCACGTCGGTGAGCTTCGAGGCGCCGTCGGAGTCCGTCTTCCAGTTCACGCCGCCCGAGGGCGCCAAGGTGTCCGAGTCCGAGGAGCTGGCAAAGCAACACGGCGAGGCGAGGCCGACGCCGGGGGCCGAAGCGCCACAACCCACGGTCGTCGGCGACGGCTGGAGCCAGGTGTTCGTCGCCTCCGGTGTGGACGTCAGCGCGTTGATCGGTGGGTCCAACGAAGGGTCGGCAGACTCGACGGTGTCGAGCATGCTTGCCCTCCTTGAGCCGGTGAGTGGCCCGTACGGCTCCGGCCGCGCGTTCGAGACCGACCTCGGCTCGGTGCTGCTGCTCGATGACGGCCGCGTGCTGGCCGGCGCGGTGTCCGTCGAGCGACTGGAAGAGGTCGCTGCTGGAGGAACGGCCCAGTGACGACCATGCCAGCGGCAATCGAGACCCGCGGACTGACCAAGCGGTTCCGCGGCGGCCAGGTGGCGGTCGATTCCCTAGACCTGTCGGTGCCCGAGGGATCCGTCTACGGGTTCCTCGGGCCTAACGGGTCGGGCAAGACAACGACGATCCGCATGTTGCTCGGACTGGTCTCCCCCACTCGCGGCGAGCATCGACATGCTCGGCGAGCAGATGCCGCGTGGCGCTGCGATCGGTGCTGCCGCGGGTGGGGGCGCTCATCGAGGGCCCGGCGTTCCACCCGTACCTGTCCGGCTGGGCCAACCTGTTCCGGCTCGACGCGGCCGATCCGACGACGAGCCCGCGCACCGCGCGACACCGCATCGGCGACTCGCTCGACCGTGTCGGGCTACAGGCGGCCGCGCGCAAGCCGTTCCGCAAGTACTCACTCGGCATGCGCCAGCGGCTCGGCCTTGCGGCGGCGCTGCTGCGGCCGCGCGACCTGCTGGTGCTCGACGAGCCGACCAACGGTCTCGACCCGCAGGGCACCCGCGAGGTGCGAGGGCTGATACGGGACGTGGCATCTGCGGGCACCACCGTGTTCGTGTCCTCGCACCTGCTCAGTGAGGTCGAGCAGATCTGCACGCACGTGGCGATGCTGCGCACGGGTCGGCTCGTCGCGCAGGGTCCGCTCGATGAGCTTCGGGCGTCAGCTGCTCCGCGCGTACGAGTGGACACGCCGGTGCCGCACATCGCGGCCGAGGTTCTGGAGCGGCTCGGCCTGACCGACGTACGCGTCTTTGAGCATGAGGTCACGGCGTTGCTCGACGGCAGGCCGTCCGAGGACATCACCGAGGCGCTGGTGCTTGACCGTCGACAGGTGCCCGTACGGCAGCTCGTCGTCGAGCGTCCTGATCTGGAAGAGATGTTTGTGAAGCTGACCGGGGAGGGCTTCGATGTCGAGGAGTGACGAGCTCGTGTCGGTCCAGCCCGTCGAGCAGGTCGTCGTCGTCGACGACACTGGCGCAGTGAGCGGTCGGGCGACTCTATGGCGGTCCGAGCTGGGTCTGGTGTTCCGGCGCAAGCGCAACCTCGCGTTGCTGGCCGTGCTGGTCGGCGCCACGACGATCCTCGGATTGGCTGTGTTCTGGTCGTCCGGCGACATCGAGAGTGACGGGAGTGACCTCGATTTCGTCGGGAACATCACGCGCAACGGGCTCTTCCTGAGCTTCGCCGCCTTGACCGCGGCCTTGCCGTTCTTCCTTCCGCTCTCCGTATCCGTGGTGTCAGGTGAGGCAGTGGCGGGCGAGGCGGCAACAGGGACGTTGCGCTACCTGCTTACCGTCCCGGTGGGCCGCTTGCGGCTCCTTGGAGTCAAGTACCTCAGCATCGTCGCCTTCGCCGCTGCCGGCGTACTCGTCGTCACACTGACTGGGCTGGCGCTCGGCGGTCTGCTGTTCGGTTTCGGCGACGTCACGCTGCTGTCGGGCGACACGATCGACATGGGTGACGCGCTGTGGCGGGCGGCGCTTGTTGCGGGTTATCTCATCGCGATGCTCGCGGGACTCGGCGCGATCGGGCTGTTTTTCTCGGTCGTGACTGAGGTGCCGATGGCGGCGATGGCGACGACGACGGTGCTCGCGATCCTGAGCCAGATCCTCGATCAGATTCCTCAGCTCGATTGGCTGCACGAGTGGCTTTTCACCCACTGGTGGCTGGTGTTCGGTGACCTGCTGCGCAACCCGGTGCCGACCGAGCAGCTCATGCAGGGACTGCTTACGACCGGGGTCTACGCAGTCGTGTTCCTCACGGCAGCGTGGGCTTGGTTCAGCGGCAAGGACATCACCGCCTAGCGACCATGGGGTTACCCACCGCCGACCATGCGGTTGGCGACCGCTCAGCCGTGGAAAGGGTCGCCAACCGCATGTTCGGCCGCCCTCGAGCGTTCAGCCGGTCAGCACCGGCAGCCGCTCGACGGCATCGGCCACCGCCGCGTCGTCCAGCTCGTGGTCGACCATGGCACCGGACAGGTACGCGTCGTAGGCAGCCATGTCGAGCAGCCCGTGCCCGCACAACGCGGTGAGGATGACCTTCTCCTCGCCTGACTCCTTGCAACGCAGGGCCTCTTCGATCGCGGCCGCCAGCGCGTGCGTGGGTTCGGGAGCCGGCACGATGCCCTCGGTCCGGGCGAACTGCACGCCAGCAGCGAAGCACTCCCGCTGCGTCTTGGCGACCGCCTCGATGAGGTGGTTCTCGTAGAGGTGCGAGATGAGCGGGCTCATCCCGTGGTAGCGCAGGCCACCGGCGTGGATCGGGTCCGGCACGAAGTCGTGTCCCAGGGTGTGCATCTTCAGCAGCGGCGTCATGCCTGCGGTGTCACCGAAGTCGTACGCGTACACGCCCTTGGTCAGCGAGGGGCACGCCGCCGGCTCCACAGCGCGGATGGTCGGCGACATCGAGCCGGCGAGCTTCTCCCGCAGGAACGGGAACATCAGCCCGGCGAAGTTCGACCCGCCACCGGTGCATCCAACGATCAGGTCCGGCTGCTCATCCACGCGCGCCAGCTGGAGCAGGGCCTCCTCACCGATGATCGTCTGATGCATCAGTACGTGGTTGAGCACGCTGCCAAGCGCGTAGTTGGTGTCGGGGTTCTGCGCGGCGACCTCGACCGCTTCGCTGATCGCGATGCCCAGCGAACCGGTCGAGTCCGGGTGCTCGGCGAGGATCGCGCGTCCGGCGGCCGTGAGGTCTGACGGACTTGGGTGGATGGTCGCGCCGAACGTCTCGATCATCATCCGGCGGTACGGCTTCTGGTCGTACGACGCCCGGACCTGCCACACCTCGCAGTCCAGCCCGAACTGGGCACACGCGAACGCCAGCGCCGTCCCCCACTGACCGGCACCGGTCTCCGTAGTGAGCCGGCGGATGCCGGCTTTGGCGTTGTAGAACGCTTGCGGCACCGCGGTGTTCGGCTTGTGCGAGCCGGCCGGCGACACACCCTCGTACTTGTAGTAGATCCGAGCCGGCGTGCCCAGCGCCTTCTCCAACCGGTGCGCTCGGTACAACGGGCTCGGCCGCCACAACCGGTAGACGTCAAGGACCTCACCGGGGATGTCGACGAACCTGTCCTGGCTGACCTCTTGCAGGATCAGATCCATCGGGAAGAGCGGGGCAAGGTCCTCCGGCCCGACCGGCTCCTTGGTGGCCGGATGCAGCACCGGCGGTGGTGGCGACGGCAGGTCCGGCACGATGTTGTACCACTGCGTCGGCATCTCGCTCTCGTCGAGAACGATTTTGGTCGGGCCGGTGCGAACGTCGGTCACGGTGAGCCCCCTCGTCGTTGTGAGGACCACTAGACCACCAGCGTGGCTGGCTTGTCGCCCTAGCTGCGCGGAGGCAGCGCCTCCCGGGCCGGCCACGGTGCGTCACCGCGTCGCAACGACCCGAATCCCTCGCCGTGCATGACGGTCCACGTCGCGAGCACGCCCGACACGAGGATCGGGTTGTGCAGATCGCCGCGCAGCACACCGCGCACCAGCTCGGCCAGCGCCACGCGCGACACCGGCATGTCGGCTTCTTCGTACTCGCCGACGTAGCGCTCGTCGTTCGGCACTTCCGTCAGCCCCTGTGCGAGGAAGATGCGTACGGTCTCGTTGGTCATGCCGGGAGAGGTGAACAGGTCGACGAGCACTGACCACTGCCCGGCGCGGACATGCGCCTCTTCGAAGAGCTCGCGCCGCGCCGCGTCCAGATAGGGCTCGCCGGCGACGTCGAGCAGACCCTGCCGGCACCTCGACGAGCCGATGGCCCACGGGGTGGCGGTATTGGTGGACGACCAGTACCTGCTCGTCGTCGTCTAACGCCACGATTCCCACGGCACCCGGATGCACGACCACGTCGCGCTCGAAGGCGGGGCGGCCGTTGGGCGGCTCGACATGCTCCTGACGGACCGAGATGACGCGACCGGTGTCGAGGACGGTGCGCACGGTGCCAACCGGCCAGCGCTCCGGAACGTCGCGCACCGGCAGCGAATGCGACTCGCTCACGCCCCGGCGCCTGCGTGCTCGGCGTGCGCGTTGGCCACCTCGACGGGCAGCAGCGTCTCCTGCTGCCGCTCGACCGCAGCCCTGACCAGTCCTGCGAACAGCGGGTGCGGACGGGTGGGCCGGGAGCGCAGCTCGGGGTGTGCCTGGGTCGCGACGAAGAACGGGTGTACGTCGCGCGGCAGCTCGACGTACTCGACCAGGTTGCCGTCGGGCGACTCGCCACTGACGACGAGGCCTGCCTTCTGCAGCTCTTCGCGATAGCCGTTGTTGACCTCGTAGCGGTGCCGGTGCCGCTCCTCGACGCGTGCCGTGCCGTAGAGCTCGCGCACCAGCGACCCGTCCTTGAGGTCGGCTGGGTAGAGCCCGAGTCGCATCGTGCCGCCCATGTCTCCCCCGCCGGAGACGATGTGCTTCTGCTCCTCCATCGTCGCGATGACGGGGTCTGCCGTGTCGGGGTCGAACTCGGTCGAGCTCGCACCGGTGATGCCGGCCGCGTCGCGGGCGTACTCGATCACGAGGCACTGCAAGCCGAGGCACAGGCCGAGCAGTGGGATGCCGTGCTCGCGGGCGTATTGCGTCGCGCCGACCTTGCCCTCGATGCCGCGCACCCCGAAACCGCCTGGGACGCACACCGCGTCGACGTCGTGCAGGTGCTTGGCCGCGCCTTCCTGTGTCGTGCAGAGGTCGGACGCAACCCAGCGGATGTGCACCTTGGCGTCGTTGGCGAACCCACCCGCGCGCAGGGCCTCGGTCACGGACAGATAGGCATCGGGCAGGTCGATGTACTTGCCGACGAGGGCGACCGTCACCTCGAACTTCGGGTCGTGCACCCGGCGCAGCAGCCGGTCCCACGCCGTCCAGTCGACGTCGCGGAACGACAGGTTGAGTCGGCGTACGACGAACGCATCGAGCCCCTCGGCGTGCAGCACCTTGGGGATGTCGTAGATGCTCGGCGCGTCGGGGGCCGCCACCACGGCCTCCTCGTCGACGTCGCACATCAGTGAGATCTTGCGCTTGACGCCGGGTGGGATGTCACGGTCGGAGCGGCACACGAGCGCATCAGGCTGGATGCCGACCTGGCGCAGCGCGGCGACCGAGTGCTGCGTGGGCTTGGTCTTGAGCTCGCCCGATGGGGCCAGGTAGGGCACCAGTGACACGTGCAGGAAGAAGCAGTTGTCGCGGCCGATCTCGTGTCGCACCTGCCGCGCGGCCTCCAGGAACGGCAGCGACTCGATGTCGCCGACGGTGCCACCGATCTCGTGGATCACGACGTCGATGTCGCGACCGCCCATGGCGAGCATGCGGTCCTTGATCTCGTTGGTGATGTGCGGGATGACCTGCACGGTGTCGCCGAGGTACTCGCCGCGCCGCTCCTTGGCGATGACGCTCGAGTAGACCTGACCGGTGGTGACGTTGGCGAGCCGCGTGAGCTCCCGGTCGAGGAACCGCTCGTAGTGCCCGATGTCGAGGTCGGTCTCCGCGCCGTCGTCGGTGACGAAGACCTCACCATGCTGGAACGGGTTCATGGTGCCTGGATCGACATTGAGGTAGGGGTCGAGCTTCTGCATCGTGACCCGCAGACCCCGAGCCGTCAGTAGGTTTCCGAGGCTTGAGGCGGTCAGCCCCTTGCCAAGCGAGGAGGCGACGCCCCCGGTGACGAACAAGTGCTTGGTGCGCTGCGACGCGGCCAACGAGGGCTCCCGTGGGTCGAAACCAGGTGACGGGGTGAAGCGCAACCGATCGGATCGAAATTGGCGGAGCACTCCGTCATATCCACGGAACTCCAGGCTATCAGGCCGGAGAGGTCAGTTGGCGGTAGACGGCGGCGACCAGGCGGGCGGTGTCGTCCTGATCGGGCCATGTCTTGGCCTGTTCGCGCCCCTTGTCCGCGTAGGCCTTTCGAAGGGCCGGGTCGTCGAGCAGCCGGGCGACACCGGCAGCGATGGCCTCGACGTCGCCTGCGGGCGCGAGGACAGCGGCGTCGTCGACGAGCTCGGGCAAGCCGCCGACAGCCGTCGCTACGAGGGGGGCGCCCGCCCGCAGGGCCTCTTGCGCGACAAGAGCGCGGGCCTCCCACGCGCTGGTGAGCACGACGACGTCGGCGGCCGCCAGCAGGTCGGGCACGTCCGCGCGACGCCCCAGGAACCGTACGGGCAGGTGTTCCGCATCGACCACAGCGGACAGCTGGTCGAGCAGCGGCCCGTCGCCGGCGACGACCACGAGGGGCTGCGGGTCGCGCTCGCGCCAGAGCGCGGCGGCTCCGAGGAGGACGTCGTACGCCTTCTGCGGCGCCAACCGGCCCACGGCGAGCACCAACGGGCGCTCGCCGGCGCCCAGCTCGGCCCGCAGCTGTGCGGGGTCGCGCTGCGGTGCCGGCAGCGGTGGTGCGGCGACCGGAGCCAGTCGGGCGTCGACCGCCCCAAGGGACCGGGCGCGCTCGACCAGGTCGGACGACGCGCCGAGGGTGACGTCGGCCCGCGTGGCCGCCACCCGCTCGAGGGTCTCGAGCACGCGCCTCCGAGCGCCGGTGCCGAGGATCGCGTTGTGCCACGTCGCCACCAACGGAGTGCGGCCCTCGCGACGCTTGCCCAGTGCAAGTCCGACGAACGCCGCCGCACGCAGACCGTGCGCGTGCACGATGTCATAGCCGGTCAGCTGCTGGCGCAGCCGCCGGATCGCCTTCGAGTCCGAGACCGGGCGCGGCGCAGCGGCGATCTCCACCGGAAGGAACCCCGCGCCGGAGACGGAGAACCCGAACAACGCGTCGGCATCCGACGGTCCGTGTACGTCGACCTCGACGCCGAGCGCGGGCAGCCGATCGACGAGTGACTTCACGTGCTGGCCAACTCCACCGGTGCTCGTACCGAGGACGAGCGCGACCTTCACCGGTGCCTCCCCCGCCGCAGGAGTGCGGCTAGATCGTGTCTGGCCAGCGCTGCGAGCACCCCGGCGCTCACGACGGCGGCCGCGACCCCGGCTAGGACGCCGACCGCGACTGTGCGGCCGGTGCCACCCTCGCCGAGCGACCCGGCCACCACCGAGCCTGCCACCCCACCGGCCGCTGCCGCGACAACGGCCAGTGCCGCTGCTGGCACGACCCCCCGGAGCACGGCAGCACCCTCCGCCCGGCGCAGCGCCAGCAGCAGCAGTCCGGCTGCGACAAACATGCCGAGGCTGTGCGCCGCGCCGATGGTCGCCACGACCCATCCCTGGTCGACCGTGCGGGTGCCGAGGTAGGCCGCCAACACGACCACGGCCCAGCCGGCAGCGGTGCCGGCGCCGACGGCCCGCGTGCGGCCGATCGACAGGAGCGCGCGGTTGAGGTGGTAGACGAGGGCGAACCCGAGCAGCCCAGGGGCGAAGGCGACGAGGGCGCGGGCCATCTCCGCGTCGGGCACCGTGCCGTGGTCGCCGATGATGCCGAAGAAGCGCGCGACCGGCCAGGCAGTGCCCGCGAGCAGGGCGGCACCGACCGCAGCCGCCATCAGCACCGCGCGGGTCGACGCGGCGGTGGTAGCGGCGTAGGCCTCGCGGTCGCCGCGCTCGGCGTGCCCAGCCAGCGCCGGATAGCTGCTGATGGCGATGGGGACGGCGAGAACGGCGTACGGGAGCAGGTAGACCATCCAGGAGTTCTGGTAGGTCACGAGGCGTCCGTCACCGCCCTGCACATTGATGATCGGGATGAGCAGCAGCACCGCCACCTGCTGCGCAGCGACCATCGCCACCCCTGCCGTAGCGAGGCGGGCCGCGCGGCGGCCCTGGCCGGCGGGAAAGCGCAGCCGTGGCATGACCCGCAACCCACTGGCCAGCAGTGGCACGAGAGTGGTCAGTGCCAGCGCCGCCGCGCCGAGCAAAGTGCCGACGGACAGGATGAGCTCGTCGGAGCGCTGGACGGTTGACAGGTCGTTGCGGTCACCGGTGAAGTCAGCCGCGAACACGAGGTAGGCGGTGGCCACCACCAGGCTCGACAGGATCGGCGCCAGCGCCGCGGCCAGGAACCGTCGATGCGCCTGCAAGACGCCGGCGGTGACCGCGGCAATGCCGTACAGCGGGATCTGCCACACGAACACCTGCAGCATCCGGGTGGCCATGGCCTCGGCGTCTGCGCCAGCGGAGTCGCCGAGCAGGTAGTCGCTAATGGGTCCGGCAAGTAACCCGGCCAGCAGAGCCAGCGGGATCAGGACGACGACCACCCAGCCGAGAAGAGCAGCCGTCGTCTGTCGGAGCCGACGCTCGTCGCGACCGTCCACGGCGCCGACGACGAGCGGGATGACCACGCCCGCGAGTGCGCCGCCGGCGACGATCTCGAACAGGATCGCCGGGACGTAGTTGGCGCTGACGTAGACGTCGCCGAGCTGGGTCTGCCCCACCGAGTCCTGGAAGACCAGTTGTCGACCGAAGCCCACGAGACGGGCGACCAACGTCACGGCGGCGACGAGTGCCGCACCGCCCGCCAGCCCGACACCGACTCGCCGGGCCGTGCTCACGTGGTGCCGCTGGTGTCAGTCGGCTGCCGGCGCCGGCCCAGCTGGTCGACCCAGCGAAGTGCGCCGTTGGAGTCGATGACCTTGCTGAAGCTGACCTTCTCGCTGGCCAGTGTCAGCGCCACGATTGCGACCAGCCAGCCGGCGGTGCCTACCGGCCCGGTGGTGGCCACAAGTGCGAGCCCGATGCCGGCACCGAGCGCGTTGGCGCCGGTGTCGCCGAGCATGCCCACCTCGCCGAGGTCGTCGGGCAGGCTGGCGACGGCCGCACCGAGCGGCGCCGCGACGACGGCCCCATCGCGGGCGAGCAGCAGGGGCGCTGACAGCAGGCCGACCTTGAGGGCGCGGCCCGGCCGCAGATCGAAAAGGTTGACAAGGTTGGCTGTGCCGGCGACCAGCGCGCCACCGATCAAGGCGTCGGCCAGGTTGTCGGACACGAGCCAGGCAGCGCCGAGTCCGGTCGCGCCGATGCCCACAATCTTGACGAGGCCACTGGTCACCTCGCCGCGGCGCAGCGCGCCGAGATGCCCGCGCAGGCCCTTGCTGCTTGTGCTGCCGGCCAGGTCGTCGAACGCGCCGAAGGCCCCCGCGCCGAGCGTCGCCACCACCGCGGCCGCGCGGGTGGAACCGGGCAGGCCAGGGGTGGCGAGCAGACCGGCGGTCGCTCCGATCACGTAGGCCGGCCCCTCCAGCAGCACCACGGTGCGCCCCGCGTGGTTGGTGCGCTGCCAGCGACGGCGACCGCCTGGAGGTCGTTGCTGCAGGAGGCGCCGCGCCGCCCAGGTTGCGGCCGCAGCGACCCCAACCCCGACAGCCGCGGGAACTACCGCCTCCATCGCGGGCTACTCCCCCGAATCGGGCTCAGCGGCGAAGTCCGGCGGCAGCGGTCCGTCGGTGGCGCCAACGACGCCGTAGTGCCCAGACCCGTCGGACTCCTGCTCGACGAGCGCGAAGACGGTGGCAATGCGGCCCGCCGCCTGGTTGGCCACGTCGACCGTGGACACCTGCTCAGCCGCGTCGCCACTGCCACGGACCAGCGCGACGACGCCACCGTCGGCCGCCGAGGCCTCGACGCCGGAAACGACCGCGCCGCGGCCGGCAGCGTCCAGCGCGGTTGGGATCGGAACGAGGCGGTTGCCTCGTTCCACACTGTCTGACGTGTCGTCGCCGGGCAATGGCGGCCCGGCCACGACCACCGCAAGGGTGGCCATGCCGTCGACGTCGCCATCCACAGACACCAGACCGGCCTCTGCGAGCGCGGCAAGCACACCCGCCGTGGCCGGATCAGCAGTCGTGTCCGGGGCAGGCGTCTCGGTCGCGTCGGACGGCGTCTCCGGCGGAATGGTTGCCACCTGGTCGACAAGCGCCCCGGCGAGCAGGGCGGCCCCGCGGTCATAGCCGCTGCCCTCGGGCAGAGTCGTCCCCTCGGTGACCAGCTCCACAGCCAGCTCGTCCAGAACCTGCTCTTGGTCGGGATCCGTCCACGTGTCGTTGATGGCGACCGTGCCGGTGAGACCGGCGCCGGCGGTGGTAAGGCTGTCGCGGACAGCGGCGACGACCTCCGCGTCGGACCCGGGGAGAGTGACAAGCACGATGCGTCGGTTGGTGAGCGCGTCGGTGGTCAGTGCGGGCTCGACCGTGCCGATGAATCCCTCACGAAAGTCGTTGTTCCGCTGCAGCTCATTGACCTGGTCTTGCAGGTCCTGGTTGCGGTCACGCAGATCACTCACCTGCGAGGTCAGCGCCTGGTCGGCGGCCTCGTCGAACGGGCCGGCCCCGAGCACGATGCCCGCCGCCAGCGCGAAGAACACGGCGATGATGGAGACAAGGTGATATCGAAAGTCGATCACGTCACACGATTCCCTGGAGCCAGAACACGAAGCGGTCCCACCACGCACCGACGACGTCGAGCCAGGCCCGGCCGGTGGGGGTGGACATTATGGCCGCAGTGAGCGCAAGCAGCCCCGCGAGCACGAGGACGAGGAGCATCCACGACGGGATGCGGTTGCGGTAGAGCCGGGACACACCCTTGGGGTCGATCAGCTTGTCGCCCACGCGCAGCCGAGTGATGAACGTCGACGCCATGCCCTCGCGGCCCTTGTCGAGGAACTCGACGAGCGTGTAGTGCGTGCCCACAGCGACGATCTGGGTCGCGCCCTTGTCGTCGGCGAGCAGCATCGCGATGTCCTCGCTTGTTCCGGACGCAGCGAAGACCGCCGCCGGCACGCCGAGTCGCTCCACCCGTTCGAGGCCTGGTGCGCGACCGTCCCGGTAGGCGTGCACGACAAGCTCGGCGCCGCTCGTGAGAGCCCTGTCGGACACCGAGTCCATGTCGCCGACGATCAAGTCGGGTTTGTAGCCCGCCTCGAACAACGCGTCTGCGCCACCATCGACGCCGATGAGCACGGGGCGGTTTTCCCGGATGTACGGCCGGAGGATCGCCAGATCCTCCTTGTAGTCGTAGCCCCGGACGACGATCAGGGCATGCCGGCCCTCGATGCGGGTGCGGATCTCGGGCACTCCGACGCGGTCGAGAAGTAGGTCCTTCTCCCGTCGGATGTACTCCATCGTGTTGCCGACAAACGCCTCCAGCTGCACCGACATCCCGGCGCGCGCCTCTTCCATCAGGTCGGCGATCGACTGCTTGGTCTGCAGAGTGCCTGAGGCGAGCGGAACTGGGCCGTCGGCGGTGTCTCGATAGAGCACGTTGCCGTCGACACGCAGAACCTCGCCCTCGTGGACCAGGTTGAGCACGTCGCTGCCGATGCCGTCGACCAGCGGGATGCCCGCCTCCAGGAGGATCTCGGGGCCGAGGTTGGGATAGCGGCCGCTGACCGAAGGAGCCACGTTGAGCACAGCCCCCGCCTGGCAGGCGACGAGCGCCTCTGCGCTCACCCGGTCGAGGTCGAGGTGGTCGATGACGGCAATCTCGCCCGACCGCAGCCGCTTGGTGAGGTTCTTGGTGCGCCGGTCGACGCGCATAACCCCCGTAACACCGGGCAACGACGGCGTGCGGCGGCGACGGAGGGACGAGATGCGCATCGATGGCATCCTGCCAGACGCGCCCAGCCTGCCCGGCTGCCGAACAAGATCGGCAGTCCGCCTGACGAGGCTCATCGGGCAGTGCCCGTCACGCTGCGATCTGCCGCCGCCATCGCAAGCAATTCCTCGGCGTGCGCCGCAGCGGTCGCCGAGTCCTCAAGCCCCGCAAGCATGCGGGACAGCTCGCGCACCCGGCCGGCCTCGTCGAGAGTCATCACACCGGAGGCAGTTACGCGACCGTCGTCGCTCTTGACGACTCGAAGGTGGCGGTCAGCGAAGGCCGCGACCTGGGGCAGGTGCGTGACCACAATCACCTGAGAAGTCGCCGCGAGCCGGGCGAGCCGGCGCCCGACCTCGACAGCGGCGGAGCCACCGACACCGGCGTCGACCTCGTCGAAGACGAACGTGGGCACGGGGTCGGTGCCGGCGAGCACCACCTCGATGGCAAGCATCACGCGGGACAGTTCACCACCGGACGCTCCCCGGTTGATGGGTCGCGGCGCCGCGCCGCGGTGCGGCGAGAGCAGGATCTCGATCTCGTCGACGCCGGTGGCGCCGAAGGCGACGCGGCGACCGTCGATTAGCTCCAGCCCGTCCGACGTCTCGGTCTGCGTCACGGTGACGTCGATGCGCGAATGCGGCATGGCAAGGGCGGTGAGCTCGTCAGCGACCGCAGTGGCGAACGTATCGGCTGCCGCGGACCGGGCGGCGGACAGCAGCGCGGCGAGCTGGCCCAGCCGAGCAGCGGTGTCGACTCGTTCGGCTTGCAGCTCGCCGATGCGCTCGTCATCGCCGTCGAGCACGCTGACACGGGCAGCCGCGACGCGCGCCCAGGCCAGCACCTCCTCGACGTTTGCGCCGTACTTGCGCAGCAGAGCCCCGATCTCCGCTCGCCGCTCCTGCACGGTGGCGAGGCGCGCTGGGTCGGTGTCGATCGCCGTGGCGTAGGACGCGAGGTCGGCCGCGACGTCACTCACCAGGTAGGCGCACTCGGCGAGCCGTTCGCCCAGGCGGGCCAGCTCGGGGTCGTGGCCACGCACGGGGTCGAGGCTGCGCCGGGCGGCCGCGAGCAGGCTGAGCGCATCGGCGGCGCCCTCGGTGAAGCTGTCGTCGCCGGCAAGGGCAAGCTGCGCTTCGCTGGCGCCCGTACGAAGCGCATCGGCATAGGCCAGCCGATCGGCCTCCTCGGCCAAGGCGGCGTCCTCGCCGGGTTGCGGGTCGACCTTCTCCACCTCGGTGAGGCCGAATTGCAGCAGGTCAGCCTCCTGTGCCCGGTCGCGGGCTCGAGCGGTGAGCTCCAGCAGCTCCGTATCGATGGCACGCAATCGGGCGTAGCTGGTGCCGTAGTCGCTGAGCAGCACGGCGGTCCCGTTGCCCGCATAGCGGTCGAGGGCGGCGCGCTGGCGAGCCGGCTGCAGCAGTCGAAGCTGATCTGACTGGCCGTGCACCGCCACGAGATCGCCACCCAGCTCAGTGAGCAACGCGGCCGGCACGCCGCGACCACCGACCTGCGCCCTCGACCTGCCCTCGGCGTGCACGACCCTGCCCAGCAGCAGCGACACGTCGTCGAGCTCGGCTCCGGCATCGAGCGCACGGGTGGCGACGGGACCGTCAGGCACAACCCGGACGCGTCCCTCGACCACCGCTCGACCCGATCCACCACGGACGAGGCCGGCATCGGCCTTGCCGCCGAGCAACAGGTTGAGGGCTGTGAGCACCATGGTCTTGCCGGCACCGGTCTCGCCGGTTAGTGCCGTGAAGCCAGGGCCCAGCTCGAGCTCGGCGTCGTCGATCACGCCGAGCCCGCGGATGCGGATCTCTTCGAGCACGGGATCGAGCCTACGAGTCGCGGGTGGGCTGATCGGGGGACGCCGCGCCGCTGGCGTGGCGCGCGCCACGCCAGCCCTCGACCGGCAGGGCGAACTTGGCGACGAGCCGGTCCGTGAATGGTGCCTTGTGCAGCCGGGCGAGCCGTACGGGCTGGCTCCCACGGCGCACCTCAACGCGTGCGCCGACCGGCAGCTGCAGCTGACGCCGCCCGTCGCACGTGAGCGCGGCGCCCGGGGTGCGGTGGGACACTTCGACGGCGATCATCGAGTCGGGCCCGACCACGAGCGGTCGTGCGAACAACGCGTGCGCGCTGATCGGCACCACCAGGAACGCCTCGACGGATGGCCACACGACTGGGCCGCCGGCGCTGAACGCGTGCGCGGTGGATCCGGTCGGTGTGGCCATCACCAAGCCATCGCAGCCCCACCGCGACAATGGTCGGTCGTCGACCTCCAGGAGCACTTCGATCATGCGCTGCGGGGACTGTTTCTCGATGGTGACCTCGTTGAGCGCCCAGTTGCGGTGCAGCACGTCGCCGTTGACGTGGACCTCGGTGTCAATGGTGAGGCGCTCTTCGACGTCGTACGACTGGTCGATGATGTGCTTTACCGTGACGGTGATGGCGTCGCTCTCGGCCTCGGCCAGGAAGCCCACGTGGCCCAGGTTGACGCCGAGCAGCGGAGTTTGTGTGGGTCTGGCAAGTTCCGCACCGCGCAGGATCGTGCCGTCGCCGCCGATGACAACCACGAGCTCACAACCGCTGGCCGGTCTGTCATCCGAGGCCACGACGCGCCCGTGCGCGAGCCCAAGCTGTGCTGCCTCGTCGGCGAGCAGGCGAACAGCGATCCCCGCGCTCTCGAGCCGGTCGACGACCTCGTGGGTCACCGTGATTGCTTCTGCGCGACCGGTGTGGCTGACGACGAGAACAGCGCGGCTCACTGGGGCCCCTCCGCGACGGCGTGTGCGATCAAGGCCTCGTCGGGAGCCGGCGCGTCGGCGCGGAGCCAGACAAAGTATTCGACATTGCCGGAAGGACCGGGAAGCCGGCTCGCCGTCACGGCTCGTAACCCGAGGCCGAGCTCATAGGCCCTGCGGGCTACCTCCAGCACCGACTCAGCGCGCAGCTCTGGGTCGCGGACCACCCCACCAGCACCGACTCGTTCCTTGCCGACCTCGAACTGTGGCTTGACCATCAGCGCATAGTCAGCGGTGGACGTCGAGCAGGCGACGAGCGCGGGCAGCACCAGCCGCAAGGAGATGAAGGACAGGTCAGCCGACCACCACGTCGACGGGGTCACCGATCATCTCGAGGGTCAGATCGCGCACGTTGGTCCGGTCGTGGACGCTCACTCGCGGGTCAGATTGGATGGACCAGGCGAGCTGGCCGTAACCGACGTCGACGGCCACCACGTGGGCCGCGCCGCGACGCAGCAGCACCTCGGTGAACCCACCGGTGGACGCACCAGCATCCAGGCAGCGGGCCCCCGGCACCACAAAGCCTTCCGGCTCGAACACGTCGAGCGCGCCGGCAAGCTTGTGTCCGCCGCGGGATACGTACTCTTCCCCGGAGCCTGTTTCCGCGACGACAATCGCCGCCGCCTTGTCGACCCCCGTTGCCGGCTTGACCGTGGGCCGACCAGCAACGTTGACCCTGCCGGCGGCGATCATCTCTGCCGCCGCCTCACGCGATCGCGCAAGTCCTCGACGAACCAGCTCGGCGTCGAGGCGCTGCCTGCGCGGCACCACTCAGCCCGCCGAGGGCTCGGTGGAAGGGTCGGCGCTCGCCGTGCCACCAGCCTCCTCGTCACTCGCCGCCGCGAGCTGGTCCTGCAGCGCGCTGTGGACCTGCTCATAGATCCCGACATGCTCCGACACCGGCCGGCCCTCGAGCTCGTCGAGCCTGGCTACTGCGTCCTCGATCGGATCGCTCACTCGCTGCCGCCCGAACTCGGTGGCACGGTCGCGCCTCCTCCGCTGGGCGCGGTCGGCGCGCCAGGTGGCGCCGTGGTTGGCGCGCTGCGTGCCCCCGTCTCTGCTGGGGTGCCTGCCGCGGTGGTCGGGACAGTGCCTGCCGCGGTGGTCGGGACAGTGCCAGCGGCCGTGTCGGCCGCTGGGCTTCGTGCCGTGGTCGATGCTCGTGTCAGGTTCGCCGTCGTCTTCTTCTGTCCCCCAGACCGGGCAGCAGACTTCTTCGCCGGTGCCCGCTTCGCGGGCGTAGTGGCCGGGGTGGCGGCGGGCGCGGACGTAGTTGTGCGGGTCGCCTTTCGCGTGGCCGCCGCTCGCCTGGACACCGGGCGCTCGTCGCCACGCTCGTCGGCGGCCCGCCGCTCAAGCCGGTCGACACGGCGGCGCAGTCGCTCGACCTCTTCATGCGTGGGGATGCCGAGCGCCGCGAGCCCCCGCTCTACCTCGCCACGGATCAGCCCGACAAGCAGGTCACGGTTGGTGCGACTGGTGGACACGAGGTCCTCCGCGATCTCCTGGACCTGCTGTGCGATGGGGCTCGCCGCCTTGGTTGCCTGATCGATTCTCTGGCCGGACAGCAATGTCTGGGCGACGTCGCGTGCTCGCTGCCGGGACGCCTCCGTGAGACCACTCGCCAGCTCGACGTAACCGCGCAGACCCTCGGTGACCATGGCCGTCCTCTCTGCTGATTGCTGTGGCGCTGCCCGCAACGCTAACGCTTCCGCCCAGGCCAGGGGTTTCCCGGGATCACGTCGACGCCCCAGCGTGCATGGCGGACTCCACCTCGTCACGAACTTGTCGGGGATCGAGAGTGCCCGGATCGGCAGCCCAGACCGCGGCGCAGGCGACTCTCAGCGCTCCGACGCCGTCGTCGCCTTCGGGTGCCGAGTTGGATGCAGAGTCTCGGTCCGCCCGCACCAGGTGCAACAGGCTGTCGTGCACGGACGCGTGCCAGCCGTCGATCTGCGCGTCGGGCACGTCGACTGCAAGTCGCGGCTGCCGGTCGAGCAACGAGCGCAGGTCGCGACCGACGAAGGTGGGACGCGAGCCCGCCGGTGCCAGCACGACTTGATGTGGAAGCGTCACCCCGGTCAGCACCAGCAGGCTGTCGACCCCGCCCCGGTGCGCGCCTTCGATGTCTGTGTCGAGCCGGTCACCGACTACGAGCGGTCTTTCCGCCCGGGTGCGCAGCATCGCCTCCCGATGCATGGGCGGCTCCGGCTTGCCGGCCACCACCGGTTGGCGGCCGGTCGCGATGCGCACGACTTCGACAAGCGCGCCGTTGCCTGGTGCCTGCCCTCTTGGTGTTGGCAGTGTCGGGTCGGTGTTGCTTGCGACCCATGGCAGGCCGCGCTGCACGGCGAACGAGGCCTCAGCCAGCTGCCGCCACCCGACGTCAGGCCCGTAGCCCTGCACGACCGCGGCTGGGTGGTCGTCCAGTGTCGTCACCGGCACGAGCCCCTGCTCGAGCAGCGCGTGCTCGAGTCCTTCTGCGCCCACAACCAGAACGGGACTTCCAGCCGGGACAAGCTCGGCCACAACTCGAGCTGCCGCCTGGGCTGACGTCACCACCTCGTCCGGCTGGGCTGCGACGCCGATGCGGGTGAGATGGGTTGCGATCGACTCCGGCGTGCGCGACGCGTTGTTGGTGACAAAGGCGAGCCGCATGCCCACCGCCCGGGCCCGTGCCAGGGACGACCCAGCGTGGCGAACGACATCGGGACCGATATAGACCACGCCGTCGAGGTCGAGCAGCGCCACGTCATATTCCTCTGCGAGCGGTCGCTCGGTGTAGCGAAGCAACGACGTGGCATTCATCCGAGACTCCTGAGGCCGGCCCGCAACATGGTGGCATGGCAGCTACAGGGCGGCGCGTGCCAGTCGCTTGGCAGCCAGCACTTCGATGTCATGCACGCTGCTAGGTCCGGCTTCGGTGCGTCGGAATCGGCGACGCAACGCCCCGGTCACCTCGACCACGTCACCAGCGCGCCATCGACCGACCGTACGTCGGAGGCCAGCCGTCCACACCGAGCAAGCCAGCGTGTCGTGCGTGGGTGCAGGGCGGGCCTTGGGCCGAGGGGTCGCTCTGTCGACGACGAGCCGAAAGCTCAACAGCTCGTCTCCGCTCGGGAGCGTGACGGGGACGGGCCCGGCGGCAAGGCGTCCGACGAGCACCACCTCGTTGCGGTGCTCGAGAACGTCGACGATCGTCGGCATGCGCAGCCTCCTGATGTCATGCGGTCGTGCACATCAGCCTGGCCGCGCGACAACGCTTCGGCCACCAGTCGAGCCGAGTCTGTGGACGACGCGTATCTCGTCGGGCCGCATGTGGAAAACCGCGAGGACTGATGCCTATTGCATGTCGTCCTCGGTCGCGACATCAACAGTGAGTGGCTCGAGGTCGCTCTCCTGCGGACTGTCCTCGTCGACGACAACCGTCATGCCCGCCAGTTCGGCGAGGCGGTCATCGGCATCGGTGACGCCTTCGGTGTCTGCATCCGCCGCCCGGGTGAACCATTCGACAGCCTCGGCCTCACGACCGGCTTCGAGCAGCAGGTCGGCGTAGGCATAACGCAGCCGTGCCACCCAACCCGTGCGGCGACGCGAGTTGAGGCCTTGCACCTGCAACGTGTGCAACGCCGCGTCAAGATCTCCGAGGTCGCGGTGGGCGCCCGCGGCAACGATGAGCATCTCCGTCCGACCGGCGGTGTCCAGTTGTTGCACATCGTCGGATTGAGCGAGCTCGAGCGCCTTGTCCGGACGACCGCGTCCCCGCTCGCAGTCGGCCATGATCGGCAGGTACGTGACCGAGCCGTTGATCCGTCGTCCTGCCCGCAATTCGGACAGCGCCTCGGCATAATGGCCCGCGGCATAAGCGGCCTGGCCCGCGGCCTCGCGCACGACCGCAATCCGGCCACCCATCCGCCGAGCCTCCTGCGCGTGCAGGTGTGCCCGCTCCGGGTCGTCGTCAATGTGGCGCACCGCCATCACGAGATGACGCGCGACTGTGCCGGCGGAGGCGCTGGCAAGGCTGCCCAGCTCTCCACGCACTTCTTCGTCAAGCTCGCGTCCTGTGACGTCGTCGTCGATGGGCGGCACCGGGCGTGCGTTCTCCGGTCGTTCGCCGTAGGACCGACCTTCGCCGTAACTGCGACCCGCGCCAGTGTGCTCCACGGCCTGTGCCATACGAGCCGCGACCAGCTCCGTACTGGCTTCGCCGATCCCCGGTCGAGCCTTGGCGGGCTCCATAGCTCCCGCGCCGGTCGTCGTTGCGCCGGTCATCGTACGAGCCGCGGCGGTCGCTGGAGGAGCTGCGGCCGTCGCGGACGAGCTGCGGCCCTCGCCGTACGAGCTGCGGCCCTCGCCGTCACGGCGGTCGGGGCGGTCGCCGGTGCGGCGATCCGCCCCACCGTAGCCGCGCCCCTGCGAGCCGTCGCGCGCGCGACCGCCGGAACGATCGCCGCCAGGCCGGCTCTGCCGGTCGCCACGGTCGCTGGACGGCCGGTCGCCGTACGGGCGGTTGCCGCCGCGGCGGTCATCGGTGCGCCGGCCATCGGTGCGCCGGTCACGATCGTCGCGGGACGGCCGGTCCGAGCGGTACGAGCCAGGCGAACGGTCATCTCGGTCGCGGTTGTAGCGCCCCGGTGCGCCTGCTCCGCGGCCGTCCGGTCGGTCCTGCTGGCGACCGGGTTGGCGATCCGACGAGGCGGAACGGCCCGGCCGGTCGTTGACGTCACGGTCGCGCCGGTCATCGCGTCGATCGCGGTCGGTGCGCCCGCCGCGCTGCGTGTCGTCTCGGCGCCACGAGTCGCCGCGGCGCGGGGCGCTCGAGTTGTACCGCGGGCGAGACGCGCCGCCACGTCCACCACTGTCGGACTGTCCCCGGTCATCGCGTCCGCGACGAGGCTCATCGCCTCGCTGGTTTCGGTCGCCGCCCTGGCGCGGTTTACGGTCGCCGTCGCGGCGGGGCGCTCGGTCGTCGTCTCGCCGGTCACCCTCGCGAGCCATGGAGTTCCTCTCATCTACGACACGCCGGTGCGCGCGGCCGTCACTCTGCAATTGTGCCTGTGGATATGTTTGAGGGGGCCGCCCGTGGTGGGTGGCCCCCTCAAATGTGGGTGGGTGTTCGGCGGCGTCCTACTCTCCCACCACCTCTCGGTGGCAGTACCATCGGCGCTGGAGGGCTTAGCTTCCGGGTTCGGGATGGGACCGGGCGTTTCCCCTTCGCTGTGGCCGCCGAAACGCTGTGAACCTACACCCGGGGGCTGCGCCCCCGGGGACCCCCGGAAAGCGTCTGTGCTCCGGTTGGGTCCGCGTGTGGTGTGTTGGTTCAGATCTGCATAGTGGACGCGCAGCAAGTGTGGTGTGTGTGGTCAAGTCCTCGGCCTATTAGTACCAGTCGGCTTCACCTGTTTCCAGGCTTCCACGTCTGGCCTATCAACCCCATAGTCTGTGGGGGGCCTTAACCACTCGAGGTGGTGGGAGACCTGATCTTGGAGCGGGCTTCCCGCTTAGATGCTTTCAGCGGTTATCTCTTCCGAACGTAGCCAACCAGCCGTGCCCCTGGCGGGACAACTGGCACACCAGAGGTTCGTCCGTCCCGGTCCTCTCGTACTAGGGACAGCCCTCCGCAAGTCTCCTGCGCCCGCAGCGGATAGGGACCGAACTGTCTCACGACGTTCTAAACCCAGCTCGCGTGCCGCTTTAATGGGCGAACAGCCCAACCCTTGGGACCTACTCCAGCCCCAGGATGCGACGAGCCGACATCGAGGTGCCAAACCATCCCGTCGATATGGACTCTTGGGGAAGATCAGCCTGTTATCCCCGGGGTACCTTTTATCCGTTGAGCGACCGCGCTTCCACGAGCCACGGCCGGATCACTAGTCCCGACTTTCGTCCCTGCTCGACATGTCTGTCTCGCAGTCAAGCTCCCTTGTGCACTTACACTCGACACCTGATTGCCAACCAGGCTGAGGGAACCTTTGGGCGCCTCCGTTACATTTTAGGAGGCAACCGCCCCAGTTAAACTACCCACCAGGCACTGTCCCTGGTCCGGATTCACGGACCGAGGTTAGACATCCAGTACGACCAGAGTGGTATTTCAACGACGACTCCACCGTCACTGGCGTGACAGCTTCACAGTCTCCCACCTATCCTACACAAGCCGAACCGAACACCAATACCAAGCTATAGTAAAGGTCCCGGGGTCTTTCCGTCCTGCTGCGGGTAACGAGCATCTTTACTCGTAGTGCAATTTCGCCGAGTCCGTGGTTGAGACAGTAGGAAAGTCGTTACGCCATTCGTGCAGGTCGGAACTTACCCGACAAGGAATTTCGCTACCTTAGGATGGTTATAGTTACCACCGCCGTTTACTGGCGCTTAAGTTCTCCGCTTCGCCTTGCGGCTGACAGGTCCCCTTAACGTTCCAGCACCGGGCAGGCGTCAGTCCGTATACATCGAATTACTTCTTCGCACGGACCTGTGTTTTTAGTAAACAGTCGCTTTCCCCTGGTCTCTGCGGCCATCACCGCTGCCCCCAGCATGTGGGTTCACGGATCCGGCCCCCCTTCTCCCGAAGTTACGGGGGCATTTTGCCGAGTTCCTTAACCACGGTTGTCTCGATCGCCTCGGTATTCTCTACCTGACCACCTGTGTCGGTTTGGGGTACGGGCGGCGCGCACGCTCGCTAGAGGCTTTTCTCGGCAGCATAGGATCATCCACTTCACCACAATCGGCTCCGCATCGGGTCTCAGACTGGTGCGGCCCGGATTTGCCTAGGCCGCGTCCTACACCCTTGCCCCGGGACTACCATCGCCCGGGCTGAACTACCTTCCTGCGTCACCCCATCGCTTGCCTACTACCAGCTCGGTTCCCAGCACGCCCCCCGACGGGCCCGAAGGCCCACAAGGGTTGGTGGTGGTTAGCATCACTGGCCTCGGCATGGGCGCTTGCGCACCGGTACGGGAATATCGACCCGTTGTCCATCGACTACGCCTGTCGGCCTCGCCTTAGGTCCCGACTCACCCAGGGCGGATTAGCCTGGCCCTGGAACCCTTGGTCATCCGGCGGAGGAGTTTCTCACTCCTCTTTCGCTACTCATGCCTGCATTCTCACTCGTGTCGCGTCCACGGCTCGGTCACCCGGCCGCTTCACCCGCGACACGACGCTCCCCTACCCACCCACACACCGGCACCGACCCTGCGAACAGGGCCGGCGAGGTACACATGTGAGTGTCACGGCTTCGGCGGTGTGCTTGAGCCCCGCTACATTGTCGGCGCGGAATCACTTGACCAGTGAGCTATTACGCACTCTTTCAAGGGTGGCTGCTTCTAAGCCAACCTCCTGGTTGTCTCAGCAACTCCACATCCTTTCCCACTTAGCACACGCTTAGGGGCCTTAGCCGGTGATCTGGGCTGTTTCCCTCTCGACCACGGAGCTTATCCCCCGCGGTCTCACTGCCACGCTCTCACTTACCGGCATTCGGAGTTTGGCTGACGTCAGTAACCTGATAGGGCCCCTCGGCCATCCAGTGCTCTACCTCCGGCAAGAAACACGTGACGCTGCACCTAAATGCATTTCGGGGAGAACCAGCTATCACGGAGTTTGATTGGCCTTTCACCCCTACCCACAGGTCATCCCCCAACTTTTCAACGTTGGTGGGTTCGGGCCTCCACGCCGTCTTACCGGCGCTTCACCCTGCCCATGGGTAGATCACTCCGCTTCGGGTCTGCAGCACGCGACTCAAATCGCCCTATTCGGACTCGCTTTCGCTACGGCTCCCCCACACGGGTTAACCTCGCCACGCACCAGCAACTCGCAGGCTCATTCTTCAAAAGGCACGCCGTCACACACCACAAGGGTGAGCTCCGACGGCTTGTAGGCACACGGTTTCAGGTACTATTTCACTCCCCTCCCGGGGTACTTTTCACCATTCCCTCACGGTACTCGTCCGCTATCGGTCACCAGGAAGTATTTAGGCTTACCGGGTGGTCCCGGCAGATTCACACGAGATTTCTCGGGCCCCGTGCTACTCGGGAATACGTCCATGGAGTCGCCGCCGTGACACCTACGGGGGTCACACCCTCTACGCCACGCCACTCAAGCGTTTCGACTACGACAACGATTTCTCACTCCACCCCAGGCTGGCAGACCCAGAACAACGCATCCCACAACCCCGCCGACGCAACCCCTGCCAGGTTGACACGCCAACGGTTTAGCCTCATCCGCTTTCGCTCGCCACTACTCACGGAATCACAATTGTTTTCTCTTCCAGTGGGTACTGAGATGTTTCACTTCCCCACGTTCCCTCCACACGCCCTATACATTCAGACGGCGGTAACCACACATGACTGCGGCTAGGTTTCCCCATTCGGACATCCCCGGATCACAGCTCGGTTGCCAGCTCCCCAGGGCATAACGCAGGCTCCCACGTCCTTCATCGGCTCCTGATGCCAAGGCATCCACCGTGCGCCCTTACAAACTTGACCACAAACAACACAGATGCTCGCGTCCACTATGCAGATCTCAAACAACACACACGACCACCCCAAACCCACCACCCACCCGGACACCCACACCCCCAACACACGAGAGCATGACCACCAGACGGTTTGGTGCAGGACGGCCCCACAAGAACGCCGAACCCCAACCCCCCACACAACACAACAAGGGGGGCCGGAGGGGTTCGATGCCTCAGGACCCAACAGTGCGCCTTCATGCCCACCCCCACCCCGACCCGCAGGCCGACGCAGAACGCGAACGCGTTGATGTTCCACCCATGAGCGGCCCCCCACCGGACATCCGCCGGCAGCGAGGCAACTAGCTACACCCCCCACCCGGCACACACGGTGCACGAGCAGACAGTGAAGTGCTCCTTAGAAAGGAGGTGATCCAGCCGCACCTTCCGGTACGGCTACCTTGTTACGACTTCGTCCTAATCGCTGGTCCCACCTTCGACCGCTCCCCCCCTTACGGGTTG
Source organism: uncultured Actinomycetota bacterium (assembly GCA_963799425.1). Taxonomy (GTDB): domain Bacteria; phylum Actinomycetota; class Actinomycetes; order Jiangellales; family Jiangellaceae; genus CAVWSM01. Next base: position 93,557 of record CAWCXA010000013.1, read on the forward strand.
GGCCACGGGCTTCGGGTGTTACCAACTTTCATGACGTGACGGGCGGTGTGTACAAGGCCCGGGAACGTATTCACCGCAGCGTTGCTGATCTGCGATTACTAGCGACTCCGACTTCACGGGGTCGAGTTGCAGACCCCGATCCGAACTGAGACCGGCTTTTTGGGATTCGCTCCACCTCACGGCATCGCAGCCCTTTGTACCGGCCATTGTAGCATGCGTGAAGCCCTGGACATAAGGGGCATGATGACTTGACGTCATCCCCACCTTCCTCCGAGTTGACCCCGGCAGTCTCCCATGAGTCCCCACCATCACGTGCTGGCAACATGGAACGAGGGTTGCGCTCGTTGCGGGACTTAACCCAACATCTCACGACACGAGCTGACGACAGCCATGCACCACCTGTACACGGCCCAAAAGGACCCCGCATCTCTGCGAGTTTTCCGCGTATGTCAAGCCCAGGTAAGGTTCTTCGCGTTGCATCGAATTAATCCGCATGCTCCGCCGCTTGTGCGGGCCCCCGTCAATTCCTTTGAGTTTTAGCCTTGCGGCCGTACTCCCCAGGCGGGGCGCTTAATGCGTTAGCTACGGCACAGGACACGTGGAATGCATCCCACACCTAGCGCCCAACGTTTACGGCGTGGACTACCAGGGTATCTAATCCTGTTCGCTCCCCACGCTTTCGCTCCTCAGCGTCAGTACCTGCCCAGAGACCCGCCTTCGCCACCGGTGTTCCTCCTGATATCTGCGCATTCCACCGCTACACCAGGAATTCCAGTCTCCCCTACAGGACTCAAGTCCGCCCGTATCCACCGCAGACCCACAGTTAAGCTGTGGGCTTTCACGGCAGACGCAACGAACCGCCTACGAGCTCTTTACGCCCAATAATTCCGGACAACGCTCGGACCCTACGTATTACCGCGGCTGCTGGCACGTAGTTAGCCGGTCCTTCTTCTGCAGGTACAGTCACCTCACGGCTTCGTCCCTGCTGAAAGAGGTTTACAACCCGAAGGCCGTCATCCCTCACGCGGCGTTGCTGCGTCAGGCTTCCGCCCATTGCGCAATATTCCCCACTGCTGCCTCCCGTAGGAGTCTGGGCCGTGTCTCAGTCCCAGTGTGGCCGGTCGCCCTCTCAGGCCGGCTACCCGTCGTCGCCTTGGTAGGCCATCACCCCACCAACAAGCTGATAGGCCGCGGGCCCATCCCTGACCAGAAAAACCTTTCCACCCCCACCCATGCAGGCAGGAGTCATACCCGGTATTAGACCCAGCTTCCCAGGCTTATCCCGAAGTCAGGGGCAGGTTGCCCACGTGTTACTCACCCGTTCGCCGCTGATCCACCCCCGAAAGGGCTTCACCGCTCGACTTGCATGTGTTAAGCACGCCGCCAGCGTTCGTCCTGAGCCAGGATCAAACTCTCCATCAAGGCACAACAACCCCACCACACACCCACCACAACAGGCAGACACACGGCAGGGACAGCAACCAAGACAAACAATCCAAACCCCGGCAACAAACAACTGACCAAAAATCAGCCATCAATCACCAAAGGAACCCCACCCCACAAAAAATGTGAGGCACGAGGCACAAACAAAATGGCATCAACAAAAAAGACACACTGTTGAGTTCTCAAACATCAAACCCACCCACCCCACCAACGGCGCAGGAGGCACTCGACCAAACTTACCAGGTCAACCGTGTCCGGCCAAACCGACCGGATCGCTCAACCAGGACAAGCCTTCACCCACCAATCAGTAACGGAAACCACGCCCAAAGCGCACTGATCCGCTGCAGATCATCCGGGAAAATTGCCGCCGACGGCCGCCCAATCGGGCGTCCGCATCGCGCGGCAGAGAGAACACTACGCAAACCCCGCTAGCACAACAAACGCGCAGGCCACAGCGATGCCGATCAAGGCTCCATGATCGCCTGCGTGCCGAGGTGGGAGACTCAACCGAGCTAACGGACGAGGTCTGCGCCGGCCACCGAGCGCTTCCCGCGACGCAGCACGACCCAGCGTCCGTGGAGCACGTCTTCCGGCGCGATCGCAGCGTCGACGTCGGCCACCTTGGTGTTGTTGACGTAGGCGCCGCCCTCGGCCACGGCGCGCCGCGCCGCGGACTTGCTTGGTACGAGCCCCGTGGCGACGAGCAGGTCGACGACAAGCGGCATCGTCTCCCCCGACTTGACTTGCGCATGCGGCGTTGCGGACAGCGCCGCGGTCAGCGTCGACTCGTCGAGCGCGGCGAGATCGCCCTGCCCGAACAGCGCCCGCGACGCCGCCTCGACCCGTTGGCACTCATCGGAACCATGCACCAAGGTGGTGAGCTCTCGGGCCAGCGCACGCTGTGCGGTGCGTGCCGACGGCCGCTCCGCAGTCTCGGCGGCGAGCTGGTTGATATGACCTTCAGCAAGGAACGAGAACACGTTGAGGTAGCCGACGACGTCACGATCATCGGTGTTGAGCCAGAACTGGTAGAAGGCGAATGGTGAGGTGAGCTCGGGGTCCAGCCAGATCGTGCCGGACTCCGTCTTACCGAACTTCGTGCCATCGGCCTTGGTGATCAGCGGCGTCGCCGCCGCGTGCACCCGCGCGTGCTCGGCATAGTGAACGAGGTCAACACCTGCGGTCAGGTTGCCCCACTGGTCACTCCCCCCGGTCTGCAAGGTGCAGCCATAGCGCCGGTAGAGCTCGAGAAAGTCCATCCCCTGCAGGATCTGGTAGCTGAACTCGGTAAAGGAGATACCTTCCTGCGACTCAAGGCGAGCGCTCACGGCTTCCTTGGCGAGCATGCGGTTGACACGGAAGTGCTTGCCGACGTCGCGCAAGAAGTCGATCGCCGAGAGCGGCGCGGTCCAGTCGAGGTTGTTGACCATGCGCGCAGCGTGCGGCCCGGAGAATTCGAGAAGTGGCTCGATCTGCACCCGGATGCGCTCCACCCAGTCGCCGACCGTCTCCTTGGTGTTGAGCGTCCGTTCGGCCGTCGGCTTTGGGTCGCCGATGAGGCCGGTCGCTCCTCCGACGAGTGCGAGCGGCCGGTTGCCAGCCAGTTGCAGGCGACGCATCGTGAGGATCTGCACGAGATTGCCGATGTGCAGGCTCGGCGCAGTGGGGTCGAAACCGCAGTAGTACGTGACCGGTCCAGCCTCGAACGCCGCCCGCATCGCCTCCGGGTCGGTCGACTGCGCAATGAGCCCGCGCCAGCTCAGCTCGTCGAGGATGTGCGTCACGTCGTCTCCTCACTCTGTCCTGCGAGGTCAAGTCTCCCCGATCGCGATCGGTTGGGACGACGGGGTTTCGCCGCGCGGTAGGCCGACACCGATGGGTCCCCCTCGATCCAGAAGCGCCATGGCCGGGTGGCCCCACCGGTCACGCCGACGCGGGGACCCGTACGAACGGCTTTCGGCTCCGGTGGCCGTACGGGAGCCAACGCCCGCAGCGGCGACCACGGGTCGCACGCGTTGGAGCCGTCACCGGAACCCGTAATGCCCAGCGACATGGTCAGCCGGGCCGGGCCGCGGGCCAGCTCGCGGGCAGACCGTGCGCCCTGCCGCCGCGATTGCGCCAGCTCGTGCCCCGCCACAACCTCACCCGCGCGGAGCAGCACGGCCGACGCTTGCCCCGACGGGCCGCACACGAGGTTCATGCACCAATGCATGCCGTAGGTGAAGTAGACGTACACGTAGCCGGGTGGGCCGAACATCACCGCGTTGCGCGGCGTCTGACCACGGAACGCGTGCGACGCCGGGTCGCCGATGCCGTCGTACGCCTCGACTTCGGTGAGCCGTACGGCGACCGCGCCCTCGGGTGTTTCGTGCTCGATGAGGCAACCGAGCAGGTCCGGCGCCACCTCGAGCACTGGTCGGGCGAAGAATGTCGGGTCGAGGACGGTCAGCGTCCGTCCTTCCACCCGGGCGTCGCCACCCACGTGCGGTCAGCGGCCACCGTCGCGTCGATCAGCTCCAGCTGACGCTGCACCTCAGCCGGGGCCGTGCCGCCGCGCGCACTGCGCGACTCCAGCGAGCCGCGGAGCGAGAGCACGTCGCGAACGCCCGGCGTCAGATGCGAAGAGATAGCGATCAGGTCGGCATCGGTCAGGTCCCAGAGCTCAATGCCGGCCGCCTCACAGCGTCGCACGCACGCGCCCGCGATCTCATGCGCTTCCCGGAACGACACACCCTGGCGCACAAGCCATTCCGCGACGTCGGTGGACAACGCAAACCCCTGCGGGGCGAGTTCTTCGAGTCGTTGTGTACGGAACCGCAGCGTGGCCACCATCCCGGCGAACGCGGGCAGCAGCACCTCGAGCGTGTCGACGGAGTCGAACAGCGGTTCCTTGTCCTCCTGCAGATCACGGTTGTATGCCAGGGGGAGTCCCTTCAGCGTGGTCAGCAGGCCGGCGAGGTTGCCGATCAGTCGGCCCGACTTGCCACGCGCAAGCTCCGCGACGTCGGGGTTCTTCTTCTGCGGCATGATGCTCGACCCGGTCGCGTAGGCGTCATCGAGCTCGATGAACGAGAACTCCCTGGTGGCCCACAGCACGATCTCCTCGGCCAACCTGGAGATATCCACCCCTACCGTGGCCAGCACGAACGCCGCCTCTGACGCAAAGTCACGCGACGCCGTCGCGTCGATCGAGTTGTCGGCCGCATGCGCGAAGCCGAGCTTGACCGCCACCATGTCGGGGTCGAGACCGAGCGACGATCCGGCCAGTGCGCCGGAACCGTACGGCGACACCGCTGCTCGACCATCCCAGTCGCGCAGTCGGTCGAGGTCGCGAAGCAGCGCCCAGGTATGCGCGAGCAGGTGATGTGACAGGAGCACGGGCTGCGCGTGCTGGAGATGTGTGCGGCCCGGCATCGCCACGTCGGAGTGCTGCCGGGCCTGAACGACTAATGCCTCCACGACTTCGAGCACCAACCCACCGACGGCCCGCAGGTGGTCGCGGAGGTACATCCGGAACAGCGTTGCCACCTGGTCGTTGCGCGATCGACCGGCGCGCAGCTTGCCACCGAGCTCTGCGCCAACCCGCTCGATGAGACCTCGCTCCAAGGCCGTGTGTACGTCTTCGTCGTCAGGCCCTGGCTGGAAGGCTCCAGTGCGAACGTCGGCATCAAGCTTGTCGATGCCGTCGAGCATCCGCGCGGTCTCATCCACGTTGAGCAGGCCCGCATGAAGCAGCACCTGCGCGTGGGCCCGCGATCCCGCGAGGTCGTACGGAGCGAGCCGCCAGTCGAACTGCGTCGACCTCGAGAGGGCCGTCAGAGCCGTTGATGACTCGCCGGTGAACCGGCCACCCCAGAGGCTCGTGCGCTCGCGTTCAGTCACGACCGACCCGGTGGTCCCGCTGCGCCGCAATCTTGCTAGGCAGGCTCCACAGCTCGACGAAGCCCTTGGAGAGGGACTGGTCGAACGCGTCGCCGGTGTCGTAGGTGGCGAGCGAGTAGTCGTACAGCGACTCGGCGCTGCGCCGGCCCGTGACAACCGAACGCCCGCCGTGCAATGTCATGCGGATGTCACCAGACACCGACGCGCTCGACTCCTCGATGAAGGTATCCAGTGCACGCTTCAAGGGGCTGAACCACAGGCCGTCATAAACCAGCTCGCTCCAGCGTTGCTCGACGCCCCGCTTGAACCGTGCCAGATCGCGTTCGACGGTGACGTTCTCCAGCTCCTGGTGCGCGGTGATGAGCGCGATCGCGCCCGGCGCCTCGTAGACTTCGCGGCTCTTGATGCCCACCAGCCGGTCCTCGACCATGTCGAGCCGTCCGACGCCCTGCGCGCCGGCCCGCTGGTTGAGCGTGACTATCGCCTCGTACGGCGTCACGGTCCGCCCGTCGATCGCGACCGGGACCCCGCGGTCGAACGTGACCACCACCTCGTCGGGGTCGCGGGGGGTCGCCGGGTTGGCGGTGTAGTCGTAGATGTCCTCGATCGGACCGTTCCAGATGTCCTCGAGGAAACCGGTCTCGACGGCGCGGCCCCAGAGGTTCTGGTCGATGGAGTACGGCGACTTGGTCGACACGTCGATCGGGAGGCCCTTCTCCTCCGCAAGGGCGATCGCCTTGTCACGCGTCCACGCCATGTCACGGGCGGGTGCGATGACTTTGAGGTCGGGAGCCAGAGCCCCGATCCCGGCCTCGAAGCGCACCTGGTCATTGCCCTTGCCGGTGCAACCGTGCGAGACGATCGTCGCGCCATGCTTGCGCGCCACCGCGACGAGGTGCTTGACGATGAGTGGCCGCGACAGAGCCGACACCAACGGGTAGCGGTCCATGTAGAGCGCGTTGGCCTTGAGCGCGGGAACGCAGAACTCGGAGGCGAACTCCTCGCGCGCGTCGACGATCTCGGCCTCGACGGCGCCGCAGTCGAGTGCCCGCTTGCGGATCACTTCGAGGTCCTCGCCGCCCTGGCCGACGTCGGCCGCGACCGCGATCACTTCGGCGCCGAGCGCGTCGGAGAGATGCGGAATCGCGACGGAGGTGTCGAGGCCTCCGGAGAAGGCGAGCACGATGCGGTCGGTCATGAGTTGCTCCTGCTGTTTCGTCCGTTGCTACTGGCAAGTGCGAGGAACCATGCGGCTACGGCATCGCCGCCATGCGGGTCGAGCGCGATGACGAGCACGGTGTCGTCACCGGCGATGGTTCCGAGGATGTCGGGGCGTTCGGCGTGGTCGATCGCGGACGCGAGGTATTGCGCGGCTCCCGGAGGCGTACGCAGCACGACAAGGTTGCTCGAGGCGCGCGCCGAGACGAGCACCTCTTCGCAGACTCGCTGCAGCCGCGCATCGACAGCACCCTGCTCGGCCGCCCGCGGTCTGGTGTCGCCGCCCTCCGACGGCAACGCGTAGACCAACCAGCCGAGCGCATTGCGGATCTTCACCGCGCCGAGCTCGTCGAGGTCGCGCGAGAGTGTCGTTTGTGTGACCGCGATGCCGTCCTCGGCGAGGCGCTCGGCCAGCTCGGTCTGCGACCGGACCGGCTGTTGGCCGAGGATTTGCGAGATGCGCTGGTGACGCGCCGCCTTGGTGGTTGCCACGGTCTGCTGTGTCATGCGCGCTCCAGCAACCAGGTGAGCAGCGCTTTCTGGGCATGCAGCCGGTTCTCCGCCTCGTCCCACACCACGCTTTGCGGACCGTCCATGACGCTGGCCGCGATCTCCTTGCCCCGGTAGGCAGGCAGGCAGTGCAGCACGATCGCGTCGGCCGCGGCCTTCTGCATTGCGGCGTCGTCGACGGCGAACGGCAGGAACGGCTTTGCCCGCTCGTCGTACTCGTCCTCCTGGCCCATCGACACCCAGGTGTCGGTGGCGACGATGTCGGCGCCGTCGAACGCCGCGGCCGGATCAGCCAGGTGCACGGCAGAGCCACCGGTCTCAGACGCGATCCGCTGCGCCTTGGCGAGAACGACCGGATCGGGCGCGTACGACTCCGGTGACCCCACCCGCACGTGCATGCCCGAAGTCGCGCCGGCGAGCAGATAGGAGTGGGCCATGTTGTTGGCGCCGTCACCAACGTACGACAACGTCAACCCGCTGAGCTGCTTCTTGTGCTCCCGTACGGTCTGCAGGTCCGCAAGCAACTGACATGGGTGGAACTCGTCGGTCAGCGCGTTGACCACCGGCACCCGGCTGACCGCAGCCATGCGCTCGATGCGCTCCTGTTCGAACGTGCGCCACACGATGGCCGCGCACTGCCGGTCGAGCACCCGCGTGGTGTCCTCGATCGGCTCACCTCGGCCGAGCTGGCTGGTCTGCGCATCGATGACGAGCGGGTAGCCGCCGAGCTCGGCGATGCCGACACTGAAGGAGACCCGGGTGCGGGTCGACGTCTTGTCGAAGATGACGGCGACGGCTCGCGGACCGTCCAGCGGCCGGTATGCGAGGCGATCCGCCTTGATGGCATCCGCGAGGTCGAGCACCTCGGCCTGCTCCGTCGGGCTGAGGTCGTCGTCGCGGAGGAAGTGTCGAATTGTCTTGGGTCGAATTGTCTTGGGCCGCACCACTCAGGCCTCCTGCTGCGCTTGGTCGAGGATGCCGGGCAGAGCACTGACGAACAGGTCGGCTTGCTCGGTTGTCAGGATGTAGGGCGGTGCGAGCCGGATCGTGTCGGGCAGCACTGCGTTGACGATGAATCCTTGTTGCATCGCCACCTGTGCGGCCATCGGGGCGATTTCCTCGGCCAGTCCGATGCCGAGCAACAAGCCCTCACCGCGTACGCCCTCGATCAGCGGGTGGCCGAGTGCCTCGATGCCGGTGCGCAGGCGAGCGCCGATCGTGCGGACGTTGCGCAGCAGATCGTCTCGCTGGATCGCGTAGATGACCGCAAGCGCAGCTGCCGCCGCGACCGGGTTGCCACCGAACGTCGTGCCGTGCTGCCCAGGCGACAGCAGAGCCGCAGCGCGGCCGATGCCGACGCACGCACCGACCGGGATGCCGCCCCCAAGGCCCTTGGCCAGGGTCACCACATCGGGCGTGATGCCTTGGCTCTGGAACGCGAACCACTCGCCGGTGCGGCCCATCCCGGTCTGCACTTCGTCGACGATGAGCAGCGCCCCGTGGCGCTCGGTGAGCTCACGGGCGGCGCGCAGATAGCCCGCAGGCGCCGGGTTGACACCAGCCTCGCCCTGGATCGGCTCCACGATCACCGCCGCCGTCGTGTCGTCGACGGCCCGCTCGAGCGCTGCCGTGTCGCCGTAGGCGACGAACTCGACATCCCCCGGCAATGGTTGGAAAGGCTCTCGGTAGGCCGGCTTCCACGTGACAGCCAGCGCTCCCATCGATCGGCCGTGAAAGCCGTCGACGGTCGCCACGAGCTTGGTGCGGCCGGTGCGCCGGGTGAGCTTGACGGCCGCTTCGTTGGCCTCCGTACCGGAGTTGGTGAAGAAGACCTTGCCGTCACCGGCGACGCCGAGCAGGTCGAGCAGACGCTCGGCCAACACCACCTGCGGAGCGGACGCGAAGAAGTTGGACACGTGCCCGAGCGTGGTGAGCTGGCTCGTGACGGCCGACACCAGCAGCGGGTGCGCGTGCCCGAGGCAGTTGACCGCCAGGCCGGCGAGCAGGTCGAGGTACCTGTTGCCGTCGGCGTCCCAGACCCAGCACCCTTCACCGCGGACGAGAACCCGTTGCGGCAACCCAAACGTGTTCATCACCGCGGCCGCGTAGCGCTCGGTCCACGCGCTGCCAGACACCCGCTCTGCCACGGTCAGGTCAGCCATCTGCAGCGTGCTCATGCGGTCACCATCGTCCCTATGCCGGCATCGGTGAAGACCTCCAGCAGGACCGAGTGGGGCACCCGACCGTCGATGACGGTGGCGGTCGGGACGCCGTCGCGTACGGCCCGCAGGCACGCCTCCATCTTGGGCACCATGCCGGACGCGAGTGACGGCAGCATGGCGTCGAGCTCTTTGGCCGAGATCTGGCTCACCACCTCGCTGGTGTCAGGCCAGTCCCGGTAGAGGCCGGCCACATCGGTGAGCATCACGAGCTTTTCGGCGGCTAGCGCGACGGCCAGCGCAGCGGCGGCCGTGTCGGCGTTGACGTTGTGCACGATGCCGTCGACGTCCGGAGCCACAGACGAAACCACCGGGATGCGGCCCGTATCGATGAGGTCGCGTACGGCCTCTGCGCGCACGTCGACGACATCGCCGACGAGTCCGATGTCCACGAGCTCACCGTCGACCAGGGCACCGCGTCGCTCGGCAGTGAACAGGCCGGCATCCTCCCCCGACAACCCGACCGCAAACGGGCCATGCTGGTTGACAAGCCCGACGAGCTCACGACCGACCTGTCCGACTAGAACCATGCGTACGACATCCATCGCCTCAGGCGTAGTGACCCGCAACCCGCCGCGGAACTCGCTGTCGATGCCGAGCCGGTCGAGCATCGTCGAGATCTGCGGTCCGCCGCCGTGCACGATGACCGGCTTGAGCCCGGCGAGCCGCAGGAACACGATGTCGTCCGCGAACGCTTGCTTGAGCGTGTCATCGGTCATGGCATTGCCGCCGTACTTGATGACGACGACCTTGCCGTGAAAACGCTCCAGCCAGGGCAAGGCCTCGACGAGCGTGGCGGCCTTGGCGATTGCGGCGGGTTGGCTGGTGGTCATGTCGAGTAGGCCGAGTTCTCGTGCACGTAGTCGTGCGTCAGGTCGTTGGTCCATACGGTCGCCGACTGTTGCCCGGCGTTGAGGTCGATGAGCACGTGCACCGCGCGGTCGTTGAGGTCGACGAGGTCGCGCGACTCCCCCACGCCGCTGCTGCGGCATACCTGGACGCCGTTGATGGACACGTCAAGCGCCAGCGGGTCGAACGCCGCCGCGGTCGTCCCGACGGCCGCCAGGACCCGGCCCCAGTTGGGGTCCTTGCCAAACACCGCGGTCTTGAACAGGTTGCTCCGCGCGACAGACCGCGCAACGTCGACCGCGTCGTCCCCTGAGGCGGCATGTACAACCTCGATGGCGATGTCGTGCTGCGAGCCCTCGGCGTCGGCGAGCAGCTGCAACGCCAGGTCGTGGCAGAGCGTGCGTACGGCCTCGGCGAACGCGCTGGGCTCCGGGGTGACGCCGCTCGCGCCGCTGGCGAGCAGCAGCACGGTGTCGTTGGTTGACATGCATCCGTCGGAATCGACCCGGTCGAACGTGACTGCCGTGGCGGCGCGGAGCGCTTTGTCTAGCTCGGTGGGCTCGACGACCGCGTCGGTGGTGAGGACGACCAGCATCGTGGCGAGACCGGGCGCGAGCATGCCGGCGCCCTTGGCCATGCCGCCGATGCTCCAGCCGTCTTCGCGTACCGCGCCCTGCTTCGGCTTGGTGTCAGTCGTCATGATGGCGGTGGCGGCGTCCAGACCGCCGTCCCCCGCAAGGTTGCTGTGCGCGGCGAGGACACCGGCGACTAGCCGGTCCATCGGCAGCCGCTCACCGATCAAGCCGGTCGAGCAGACGGCCACCTCGCCGGCGCCGATATCGAGGAGCTTGCCGACGCACTCGGCGGTGCGGTGCGTGTCCTGAAAGCCCTCTGGGCCCGTACACGCGTTGGCGCCACCAGAGTTGAGCACGACGGCGCGCAGGCTTCCGGACTTGAGCACCTGCTCGGTCCAGAGCACCGGGGCCGCCTTCACTCGGTTGCTCGTGACGACACCGGTCGCGGCGCTGAGCGGCCCGTCGTTGACCACGAGGGCCACGTCAAAGGCACCTGATGACTTGAGCCCGGCGGCGACGCCCGCTGCGCGGAATCCGGCGGCTGCTGTGACAGACATCGTTGCTCCGGTCAGGGCGCGAGGCCGGTCATGGGCAGGCCGAGTGTCTCCGGCAGCCCGAGGGCGAGATTCATGCTCTGGATGGCTGCACCCGCGGTGCCCTTGGTGAGGTTGTCGAGTGCCGCGACGGCTATGAGGCGACCGGTGCGCTGGTCGACAGCCACGTTGGCCACGACGGTGTTGGCCCCCAACGTCATCTGCGTCGACGGCCACGTGCCATCGGCCAGCAGGTGCAGGAACGGCTCGTCGGCCCACGACTGCGCGTAGGCGTCGCGAGCGGACTCGGTCGTCACTCCCCCGTTGGCCTTGGCTGTGGCGGTGGCCAGGATGCCGCGCGGCATCGGTGCGAGGAGCGGCGTGAAGGAGATGGAGACGGGTGCCCCGGCGATGGCGCCGAGGTTCTGCTCGATCTCCGGGGTGTGCCGGTGCACGCCGCCGACCCCGTACGCGCTCATTGCGTTCATCACCTCAGCGCCGTGCAGGTGTGCTTTGGGTGCCTTGCCCGCACCGCTCGTGCCGCTCGCCGCGACAATCACCACGTCGTCGGGGCCGACCAGGCCGGCTGCGAATGCCGGTGCCAGAGCAAGCGTCGAGACCGTCGGATAGCAGCCGGGTACGGCGATGCGCCGCGCCGCCGACAGTCGCTCGCGTTGGCCGGGGAGCTCGGGCAGCCCGTACGGCCAGGACCCGGCGTGCTCGCCGCCATAGAACTCCTGCCAGGCGGCCGCGTCGGTGAGCCGGAAGTCGGCGCCGCAGTCGACCACGAGCACATCGTCGGGCAGCTCACGGGCTACTGCCGCAGACGTCCCGTGCGGGAGCGCCAGGAAGACGACGTCGTGACCGTTGAGCTTGTCGGCGGTCGTATCCGCAAGCACTCGGTCCACGAGCGGCAGCAGGTGCGGGTGGTGATCGCCCAGGCGGGATCCGGCGCTGCCGCCGGCGGTCAACGCGCCGATCTCCACTTCGGGGTGGCTGATCAGAAGGCGCAGCAGCTCGCCCCCGGCGTAGCCGCTGGCACCCGCCACCGCTACCCGCACACCCACGTGACCACTCCCTCTGGCTCGTATGCACAAGTATGCGATGCGAAGCATGGCCATGCAACCCTGATTCCCTGAGAAGACGCGCACGGACAGGAATTACTGTCTTGACAGGAACTGTTGTCCGTACCAGAGTCTCAGTCATGCAACAGGTCGCTGTGATCGATGACCCCGAGGTGGCTCAGGTCACGCTCGAGCCGGTGCGGGCTCGTCTCCTCGCCGAGCTCCATGAGCCCGCCTCGGCCACGATGTTGGCCGCCCGAGTGGGGCTCCCCCGCCAACAGGTCAACTACCACCTCCGCGCTTTGGAGCAGCACGGCCTCGTGGAGCTCGTCGAGGAGCGCCGGAAGGGCAACATGACAGAGCGGTTGGTGCGTGCGAGCGCCGCGTCGTACGTGATCTCGCCCGCCGCTCTTTCCGCCCTGCAACCGGATCCGTCGCAGTCGCCGGACCGGCTGTCCGCGCGCTGGCTGCTGACATTGGCCGCGAGCCTCGTCCGAGATGTCGGCGCACTCATCACCGGTGCCGATCGCGAGGGCAAGCGCGTGTCGACGTTCGCGCTCGACGGCTCGGTGCGGTTTGCATCGGCGCATGACCGTGCAGCCTTCACCGAGGAGCTAGCGGCAGCAGTCACCTCACTCATCGCCAAGTACCACAGCGATTCGGCACCAGGGGGACGCGAGCACCGCGTCGTCCTGGCCTTACATCCGACCATTCGAGCCGCCCAACCGCCGGCGGCATCCAAGGAGTCCTGACATGGGTCACGAGTTCGAACTGCAGAAAGAGATCTCGCTCGCCGCGTCGCCGGAGCAGGTGTGGGAGGCGATCGCGACTGGCGACGGCCTCAACAGCTGGTTCATGGGTTCGGCCAACGAGGTCGAGCCAGGCCAGGGCGGCACGATGCTGCTCGCCTTCGACGACGCTGAGCCGCAGGCGGCCGCGATCACCGCATGGGACCCACCACGGCGGCTCGCCTACCGAGGCGTCACCTCGCCCGATGGCGTGTTCCACGCCTTCGAATACCTCATCCAGGCGCGTGAGGGCGGCGTGACGTCTGTACGGCTGGTCCACAGCGGTGTGCTCGGTGACGACTGGGAGGGCGAGTACGACGCGCTGAATGAGGGCGACTTCATGTACCTGCACAAGTTGGCGCAGTACGTGCTGCACTTCGCCGGGCGGCCCGCGATCTACGTACAGGCGTTCCTTCCGAACGCAGCGGACAAGGACATCGTTTTGGCGGCTTTCCGCAACGCGCTGGGCCTCGGCGACTCGGTTGCCGAGGGCGACAAGGTTCGCATGGAACCGCCGGGACTCGCAGCTGTCGACGGTGTCGTTGACTTCGTCTCGCCGAACATCATCGGCGTACGGACAGACGACGGCCTCTATCGCTTCCTGCACGCCATGGACACCGTGTTCCTCGGGCACCACATCTACCGTGACGACGTCGACAGCGACGAGTTGCGGCGGGCCTGGACGTCCTGGCTGGAGCAGTTGTTCGCCTGAGGTCGTTGATCGGATCGCACATTTCAAGCCACCGGTGAGGTGGAAAGGTAGCTCATGCAAACCAACTCTGGGGTTGAAGCACGCCCTCGCGCGACGCGGAAGGAGTGGATCGGGCTAGCCGTGCTGGCTTTGCCCACCCTGCTGCTCTCGCTTGACGTGAGCGTCCTGTATCTCGCTCTACCGCTTATTGGCGCTGATCTCGGCGCCGACAGTACGCAACAACTGTGGATCCTGGACATCTACTCGTTCATGCTCGCTGGCTTCCTGGTGACTATGGGCACGTTGGGAGACCGGATCGGGCGTCGCCGGCTCCTGCTGATTGGTGCTGCGGCCTTCGGCCTCATGTCAGTGGTCGCTGCCTACGCGACCAGCCCAGAGATGCTGATCGTCGCCCGTGCGCTACTGGGCGTTGCCGGCGCGACGCTGATGCCGTCGACGATGGCCCTGATTCGGAACATGTTCCACGATGCACAGCAGATGGCGATGGCCATCGCCGTGTGGTTCGCCTGCTTTATGTGTGGCCTCGCGTTGGGGCCGCTGGTTGGGGGCGTACTTCTCGAGCATTTCTGGTGGGGATCTGCCTTCCTCCTCGGAGTGCCGCTGATGGTGCTGCTCCTGGTTGTAGGCCCGCTGCTGCTCCCGGAGTACCGCGACGCCAACGCAGGCACGCTGGATCTCGCCAGCGTGGCGCTCTACCTGGCCGCGATCCTGCCGGTGATATACGGCTTCAAGGAGCTGGCCCGTGACGGGATGCAACCGTCGGCTGCCATCCCGATCCTGATCGGCGTGGGCTTGGGTATCGCGTTCGTGCGTCGGCAGCGCGGGCTGGCGAGCCCCTTGTTGGATCTGAAGCTCTTCACCGACAAGTCGTTCAACGCCGCCCTCGCAGTCATGTCAATCGGCGGTGTGGTGATGGCTGGGGTCTCATTGATGGCCACGCTGTATTTGCAGCTGGTGGAGGGGTTGTCCCCTCTGACCGCCGGACTGTGGCTCATCCCGCAGAACGTGGCGATGATCGTCGGCTCGCTGCTGGCTCCCGTTTGGGCCAGGAGGGTCCACCCCTCCACCGTGATCGGCGTCGGGCTGGCAATTGCTGCTGGCGGGCTTGCGTTGCTCACGCAAGTCAACAGTCTCGGTGGGTTGGGATTGCTGGTGACGGGACTCGTCCTTGCCGCAGGGGGCATTGCGCTGCCCCTTCCACTGACGACCAACCTGATGCTCACATCTGCACCCCCCGAGAAGGCAGGCTCGGTCTCCTCCTTGTCGGAGACGAGCGCCGAGTTCGGGATCGCGGTGGGTATAGCCACCATCGGCAGTATCGGCACCTTCGTCTATCGCAGTCAGCTGGACGACACGATCTCGGGCGTTCCCGCAGCATCGGCCGACGCAGCGCGCGAGAGCCTGGCCGAAGCCGTCTCCGTGGCAACCCTTCTGCCCGAGGACGTCGGCACCCGGCTGCTCGAGGCGGCGCGTGCGTCATTCACCGTCGGCCTCAACATCGTCGGCGGCCTCGGCAGTGCCATCTTCGTGGTATTGGCTGTTGCCGCCGTGATCGCACTGCGGCATCGCGGTGTAGCAAGTGACGAGGAGTCAGTTGCGACGGTGCCTGAGTCCGACGAGGCCGGCACCACAACGAGTAGGAGGACATGATGAGACTGACGGTCACGACATTCCTATCGCTCGATGGCATATATCAGGGGCCGGGAGGTCCCGGTGAGGATGACAGCGGCGGGTTCGAGCACGGCGGTTGGCTGGTCCCACTTGTGGACGAGGACTTCGGCACCGTCATGAGCGACGTCTTCGAGAATGCCGATGCGTTCCTGCTGGGCCGCAAGACGTACGACATCTTCGTCAACTATTGGCCGCACGTCACGGACGAGCACGACCAGGTTGCCAGCAAGCTCAACAACCTCCCCAAGTACGTCGCCTCGCGCACGATGGACACCGCGGAGTGGCGCGAGACCACGGTCCTCCGCGACGTCGCGTCCGACGTGGCGAAGCTGAAGGAGCAGTCAGGTCGCGAGCTCCAGGTCCACGGCAGCGGCGCACTGGTTCGGTCGCTGATCGATCTTGGGCTCGTGGACGAGATCCGACTGCTCGTCTTCCCGGTGGTGCTCGGCCAGGGCAAGCGACTGTTCGCGGAGGGGATCACGCCCACAGCCATGAAGCTGGTCGGCACCAAGCCCACGGGGGCGGGTGTTGTCGTCAGCACGTACCAGCCGACCGGCAAGCCGAAGTACGGCACGATTGGTCAGGACGTCTAGTAGGAATCGCGTGCATTCGGGGCATGTGACGCATATCGTTCGCGCATGTCCCCCGGTGAGACAGCACCGCTTCAACGCGGCGGGGCAGCTAGTCGCTCATGTCCTGCACGCAGGAACGTGACCGCGTCCTCGACGGATCCCACGTCACGAATGGTGCGCACCGCGCCGAACGGCGCGTTCCAGAACTGGGGCTCACCCGGCGGCGGCCCGCCATGCGGTCCGACGTACACGTACGGATCGGGGACCTGCTCGTCGCCGGGTGAGAAGCCGTAGTTGACGTCCCCCGCGGTCATGGCGAGGTCGAAGTGCTCAGGCCAGAGCTGCGATTCGGTGGGCTGCTCGTCCGATATCTCACCAGCAAACGCAGACAGCGCCGACCCGCCGAGCGCGTACCAGTCGGAGAGGACTCGCGCTGCATCCGGATCGAGGTTGAGTGGTGCATCGAGATCGAGCGGTGTCGCCGGCGTGTAGACATCGGCAGGCGCACCGGGGTTGACCCCCACGAACTCAGCGGCGGCGCGCAGTGTCGTCAAGGGCGTTCGCCGCTCGACGCCGGCGGCTCGTACGACGATGGAGACGCCGTCGACGGCGACAACTGTCGGCCCGTCGCCGAAAGGCGGCGTGGCGAAGCCCCCAGCCGCGGGACGGAGTCCGATCCGGCCGGTGACCGCGTATCTCGCCGGGCTGACGACGTGCTCCGCGACGCGGTGCAAGGCGTCGCGCGTGCTGGCGCGGGTAGGTGGGAGTTCTTGCGTGGCCATACCGTTGCCACCTCGCTTTGCCGTCGGGGGCTCGGCCGGAGCGGCCGCCTGCTAGTCGTGTCGCAGCTGCTCGGTGAGGCCCGACTCGCCGGCACGAAGGTCACCCGACGCCGAACTGCGAAGTTCCCACCGCGTCGTCCGGGCATCGGGGCCGACCAGGAAACCTGCGGACAGGGCTTCCTCGATGCGCCGTCGCACCTCGGGCTCGTCGGGCGCTGTGGTCGCGAAGACCACGCGTACCTGCACCCGCTCGCCGGTCTGCTCTACGGCCGTGTGGTGCGGCGCCAACGGGCACGGCGGCTCATGGTCCCAGCTGCCACACAGCGCAACCGTGATGGCGCCGCCGGGCGCCCGCGCGTCGCCGCCCTGGTCGAGAACGACCACGGCATCGTGCGCGTACGCCTCACGCAGCACGGTCGCAGCCGAACGTGCGGCTGGCGGGCGCGGGTGTCGACGTCGTTCTCACCGTCCTCGTCTCGCGGCACGCGACTGCAAGCCATGCACTTGTCGCGGAAGCACCAACTCTCGCGATCATGCTACGGCGACGTATACCTTCGCGGTATGCCCTTGGATGACGAGGTGCTGGAGCTTGGCCGCAGGCCGAGGCGTCGGCCGTCTAACGACCTCACGCCGATCGAGGCAGACGGCGGCGAAGACTCGAAGCCCCTCGATCTCGACGCGCATGGAGACAGCGAGAACGAGTCGCCGGGGCGCCCGCGCCTCAGGGTGCGCTCGGTTGTAGCCGTGACCGCGGCCCTTTGTGTGGGCGCTCTCGGATGGTGGGCGCTGGCTGGCTGGCGAGCCGAACCTTCCGCGCCGAGCGCATTGAGGCTGCACGCGGTAGTAACCGAGGCAGAGCCACCACCAGTCTTCAGTTCGGACGCGATTGAGCAGATGAATGTGCAAGTGCTGATCGTCAATTCGGGTGAGCACCCAGTAAGTGTCGAGCTCGTGACGTTCCCTGGGTGGCGTGCCGTGGAAGAGCACGGACAAGCAAAGCTGGTGAAACCGGGTGTCGAAGGCCCGTTCACCTACAGCGTGCAGTCGACCTGCAATGGTGATCGGCCGGCCCCGCTGATGTCCGTACAGGCGGCGGTAACGACCGAGGACGGCCGACACCGGCAGGTCAAGCTCCCGTTGGTGCAAGGCAGCATGCTCTCGGACAACTGGGCCTGGATGTGTGGCGGCTTCGAGTCGACGCCAGCAGTGTCCGTTGCTCTCGGGAGGTTCGTGGCCGCGACCGATGAGAGCGTCACGCTCGAGCTGCTCGACCTCTCGGCCAATGGCGATTCTGCTGTGGTGACTGCCGTCCGCTGGACGACACCGGCGTTCAGTGTCGAGCTGCCGCAAGGACCGATCGAGCTTCGGCCGGATGAACGGACGGTCCAGCCCACCATTTGGCGGATCACTGACTGCAGGGCCGTCGAGAACTTCGAGACGGGTGAGCTCGCTGTGAACGCGACCCTCGGCGACGGCACAACCACGGTGTTCGAAGCGTCGGGCGGAGCACCACTAGCAAGCCTCGCTCGAGTGG
The DNA here is from genome assembly GCA_963799425.1 of uncultured Actinomycetota bacterium. Lineage (GTDB taxonomy): Bacteria > Actinomycetota > Actinomycetes > Jiangellales > Jiangellaceae > CAVWSM01. The sequence goes on from CAWCXA010000013.1 coordinate 111,909, forward strand.
TCGCCGAGGTCTGTGCTTGACCCGCCTAGCAGCCGAGCCCTTGTTTCAGCCGCCTCGAAGCACGGCGCCGGTCAGCTCGGCTGCACGAGCGACGGCGGCGTCGCGAGCAGCCGTCGTCTCCTCGACGGTCAACGTGCGGTCTGGAGCGCGGAACCGAAGCGCGTACGCGAGAGAGCGCTCTGCCCTCGCCGATCTGCTCGCCGGTGTAGATGTCGAACAGTCGTACCGACTCGAGCAGATCTCCCGCACCCTTGCGCAGCGCCGCCTCGACTGTCGCGGCTGGCACCGCTGCATCGACTATGAGCGCGACATCCTGCGTGGCGACGGGGAACGTTGAAAACCGCGGCGCCTGCGACCCCACCCTCGCGACGCGGCATGCGATCGAGCTCCAGCTCCATCGCGCTGGTGCGCGCGGGGAGTCCGAACGCCTCGCACACCCGCGGGTGCAACTCGCCGCCGTGACCGACAACGACACCGTCGATGCTCAGCCGCGCGCAGCGACCCGGGTGCCATGGCGCGTGCACATCTGCTTCAGCTGTCAGGTCGACGCCGACTGCGCGGGCTACAACACGGGCCGCTTCGATGGCGTCGGCCCAGGTCGCCGGACGTCCCTTGCCCCACCAGCCGGATGGTTCCCAACTACCCGTGAGCACAACCGCGATGCGTCGGGGCTGCGGCGGAATCGCCGCGAACAACGCCTCCAGCTCGGCGTCGCTCGGGCGTCGGTCGACAGGCAGCCGTGGTGCGTCGGGCTGCCCGGCAGGGTCGGGCCGGAACACGAGTCCGCTCTCGAACAGCGCCAGGTCGGTCTGCCCGCGGCCAACGTTGCGTCGGGCCGCGGCCAGGAGGCCGGGCAGCAGCGTCGTGCGCAGCAGGGGATCTTCCTCCGACATGGGGTTAGCGAGGCGCAGAGCGGTGCGACGCGCGTCGCCGTCCGGCAACCCCAGCGCATCGAGCGAAGGCACGGACATGAACGGGTACGACAGAACTTCGGCGTAGCCCGCACCCGCGAGGGCCTGACCCACGCGACGGCGCAACCGCTGGTCTTCGGTCAGACCGCGCCCGGCCGGCGCGATCGGTAGCACCGACGGGATGTCCTCGTAGCCGTGCAGCCGAGCGACCTCCTCGACGAGGTCGAACGGGTCCGTAAGGTCGGGCCGCCACGATGGCGGTGACACGCGCAACTGGGGCTGCGTCTCGGCGAGTGGGGACGCAACCTGTGCTTCCGTTTCGACTTCCACGGAGCAACCGACCGAGTCGAGCAGTCGGACAATCTCTGTCAACGGGTAGTGGAGCCCGACAACGCGGGAGGGCAAGTCCGGCGCGATCTCGAGCACTGGCTGCGCAGGCACCTCACCTTCGTCGGTCGCAGTCGGGGCGATGGTCCCGCCGCCGAGCTCGGTCAGCAGCTGCGCAACGCGCAACGCCGCTACCGGGGGCAGCTGCGGGTCGACACCACGCTCGAACCGCCGGGATGCCTCGCTGCCCAGCTTGTGTCGCCGAGCCGTGCGCCCGATGGACGCCGAGTCGAAGTGCGCAGCCTCGATGACGATGTCGGTCGTCGATGCCGAGATCTCGGTGGACGCTCCACCCATGACACCTGCGAGGCCAATCGGGCCGGAGTCGTCGGTGATGAGCAGGTCGTCGGGGTCGAGGTCGCGCACCTGGTCGTCGAGCGTGGTGAGCTTCTCTCCCGACGCCGTTCGGCGCACGACGATCGGGCCGGCGAGCCGCGCCTGGTCGTACGCGTGGATGGGCTGTCCCAGCTCGAGCATCACGTAGTTGGTGACGTCGACCGCCAACGAGATCGGTCGCATCCCGCCAAGCTGCACCCGTCGCTGCAGCCACCGCGGGCTCTTGGCCGTGGGGTCGAACCCCGTCACGGTCAGCGCCACGAAGCGGTCACAGCCCGACAAGTCGTCGAGTCGTACGGGCCAACCGTCACCGGGCGCGGCGGCGACCACAGCAGGCTCGCGGAACGCGACGTCGTAGGCGGTCGCCACCTCGCGCGCCACACCACGCATCGAGAGGCAGTAGCCACGGTCGGGCGTCACCGCGATATCGAGCACGTCGTCACGCAGCCGCAGCAGCTGGTGCGCGTCATCGCCGGGCACGCCCTCGTCGGGCTCGAGCACCAGGATGCCCGCGTAGTCGTCGCCGATGCCGAGCTCGCGCGTCGAGCAGATCATGCCGTCGGAGACGTGGCCGTAGGTCTTCCGAGCCGTGATCGTGAAGTCGCCCGGCAGCACCGCACCCGGCAGCGCGACGACAACGAGGTCGCCTACGTCGAAGTTGCGTGCGCCGCAGACGATGCCTCGCGGCTCAGGCTCTCCCACGTCGACGGAGCACCAGCGGATCACCTTGCCGTTCTTGTGCGTCTCCTCCTCGAAGGACAGCACACGACCGACCAGCAGCGGCCCGCCGACGTCGCCGCCCGCCGCGTGCACCGACTCGACCTCGAGCCCGGCACGTACCAAGGCTGTCGCGACGTCGCGCGCGTCGACATCGTCCGCAAGGTCGACGTAGTCGCGCAGCCAGGACAGCGGGACCCGCATCAGATCTCCGTACCGAAGGGAAGAGTGAAGCGCACGTCCCCCTCGACCATGTCGCGCATGTCTTCGATGCCGTGGCGGAACATCAGCGTGCGCTCCACGCCCATGCCGAACGCGAACCCCGTGTAGCGGGCAGGATCGATGCCGCACGCCACGAGCACCCGCGGGTTGACCATGCCGCAGCCACCCCACTCGATCCAGCCCTCGGACGAGCACGTCCGACATGGCGCATCCGGGTTGCCGACGCTGGCGCCGCGACAGACGAAACAGCGAAGGTCCATCTCGGCGCTGGGCTCGGTGAACGGGAAGTACGACGGACGCAGCCGCGTCACGATGCCCTCGCCGAACATCGCGCTGGCGAAGTGGTCGAGCGTGCCCTTGAGGTGGGCCATCGTCAGGCCCTCGTCGACCGCGAGACCCTCGACCTGGTGGAAGACCGGGGTGTGCGTCGCATCCAGCTCGTCCGTGCGGAACGTGCGACCGGGAACGACCACGTAGATCGGCGGTGTGCGCTCGAGCATGGTGCGGGCCTGCACCGGAGACGTGTGCGTACGGAGCACAAGCCCGCGCTCGGGCGGATCGACGAAGAACGTGTCCATCATCGTGCGCGCAGGGTGGTCAGGCCCGATGTTGAGCGCATCAAAGTTGAGCCACTCGGCCTCGACCTCGGGCCCCTCAGCGATCTCCCACCCCATCGACGTGAAGACCTCGCCGATGCGTTCCTGGATGGTGGTGAGTGGGTGCCGAGCCCCGCGTGGCGCCCGGTCCCAGGGCAACGTGACATCGACCGTCTCGTCGATGAGCACGCGATCGTCGCGCTCGTGCTCCAGCTCAGCCTGCCGGACGGCGATGGCGTCAGCGATCGCCTTGCGGGCCTCCCCGACCCGCTTGCCGGCGTCGGCCCGAGCCTGCGGCGGTAGGGCCCCGATCTCCCGATTGGCCATTGTGAGCGGTGCCCGGTCGCCGGTGTGCGCGATGCGTACGACCTTGAGCTCGTCGAGGCTCGACGCAGCAGCGAACGCGGCGAGCGCCTCGTCGCGTACGCGGGCGATCTCGTCTGCGTGCAGCGGAGTCACCTCGACCGGGTCGTACTGCTTGTTGGGCGCCGACATCGCATCCTCAGGCTTGCGCGAACTCTGCTGGCCCGGCCAGTCCGGGCGCCGTCGAGTCTAGTCGGGCTTAACGATCACGTCGGACACCGCCGGGGCGGCGCTGCTCGCGGGCGGTGGCATAGAGGCAGACTGCCGCCGCAGTTGCCAGGTTGAGGCTTTCGGCGCTGCCGTAGATGGGCACGCTGACGACGTCGTCTGCCAGGTCGCGTGCCTCGGCCGGCAGGCCCCACGCCTCGTTGCCGAACAGCCAGGCAACGGGGCGGGCCAGGAGCCCGGAGTCGATGGCCGCGTCGAGATCCGTATGACCGGAGCCGTCGGCGGCGAGAACGGCGAGCCCCGCTGCCTGCGCCGCGGCGACCGCCTCAGGAAGCGGCACGTCGGACGTGATGGGCAGGTGGAACAGCGATCCGGCGGAGGCACGCACGCACTTGCCGTTGTGCGGGTCGACCGAGTCGGCCGATAGCACCACGCCGTCGGCGCCCGCGGCGTCAGCGCACCGGATGACTGTGCCCGCGTTGCCGGGGTCGCGGACAAAGCCGAGCAGCGCCAGCATTGTCGGGCCGGGCGCCATCACCGCTTCCAGCGAGACGGTCACGCTCCCCGCGACGGCGACCATGCCCTGCGGTGAGACCGTCTCCGCGAGGCTCGCGATGACCTCGACTGTCGTGATCGTGGTGCGGCCGGCCAAGGCAACGATGTCGGCGTGCTTGGCGGCCGCCTCCGGTGTGACGAAAAGCTCCACCAGCAGCTCGGGGCGCTGCTGGACCAGCTCACGTACGGCCGGCGGTCCCTCGACCAGGAATCGCCCGACCCTGTCCCGGAACGCACGTCTGGCGAGCCGCCGGGCCTCCTTGACCCGCGGGTTGCGCGGGTCGGTGACCTGGGGGCTCGCCAGTCGGGCGTCCACCGGGTGGCTGCGGATCAGGCAGCCGGAGCGTTGCGGTCGGCCGGGAGAGCGGCCTTGGCCGTCGCGACGAGCGACTTGAAGGCGACCATGTCGTTGACCGCGAGGTCGGCGAGGATCTTGCGGTCGACCTCGACACCGGCGGCCTTGAGGCCCTGGATGAACCGGTTGTAGGTCAGGCCCTCGGCCCGCGACGCGGCGTTGATGCGGGTGATCCACAGCTGCCGGAAGTCGCCCTTGCGGTTCTTGCGGTGGTCGTAGGCGTAGACGAGCGAGTGGGTGACCTGCTCCTTCGCCTTGCGGTAGAGCCGCGAGCGCTGCCCGCGGTAGCCGCTGGCCTCCTCGAGGATCTCTCGGCGCTTCTTGTGGGCGTTGACCGCCCGCTTCACGCGTGCCACGTTGTCATCTCCTTGCTGATGGGCCGCCAACTGTCATGGCCGACCCTGCGGTTTCGTTTTCAGGTATGCCAGGCCGCAGGGGCCCTCAGAGGCCGAGTAGTCTCTTGATCTTCTTGGCATCGGCCTTGGAGACCGTCGTGTCCAGCGCCAGCCGGCGGGTGCGCGTCGAGGACTTGCCCTCGAGCCGGTGGCGGCGGTTGGTCTGCTCGCGCATCACCTTGCCCTTGCCGGTGATGCGGAAGCGCTTCTGTGCACCGCTGTGCGTCTTGTTCTTCGGCATGGTCGCCGTCTCCTGTCGTGCTCATCATCCGTGCCGCCCGGCCCGGGTGGGGCCGGACCGCGTTGGTCCTCGGGTACGTCGCCTGCGCGGCGTACCCATGTCATATGGCGAGCCTGACCGGGGTCAGGCCTCCGAGCTGTCCTCGCCGGCTGCCGCGTCGCTGGTCCGGCGGGCACCGGCGGCCTCGCGACCCGCCGCCCGCTCGGCCTTCTCAGCGGCTTCATCGGCCTTGCGCTCTTCGGCGGCGCGTGCCTTGGCGGCTTCGCGCTCGGCCTTGGCCTCGGCCTTTTTCTTGTGCGGCCCCAGCACCATGATCATGTTGCGGCCGTCCTGCTTGGGAGACGACTCCACGAAGCCGAGCTCGCTCACGTCCTGCGCGAGGCGCTGCAGCAACCGGAACCCGAGCTCGGGCCGGGACTGCTCGCGACCGCGGAACATGATCGTGACCTTGACCTTGTCGCCGGCAGCGAGGAAGCGCTCGACGTTGCGCTTCTTGGTGTCGTAGTCGTGCGAGTCGATCTTGGGTCGGAGCTTCTGCTCCTTGATCAGGACGTTGGTCTGGTTCCGCCGAGCCGCGCGGTCCTTCATCGCGGACTCGTACTTGAACTTGCCGAAGTCCATAAGCTTGGCCACCGGCGGCCGGGCGTCGGGGGCAACCTCGACGAGGTCGAGATCTGCCTCCTGAGCCAGGCGCAGCGCGTCCTCTATGCGGACGATGCCGACCTGCTCGCCGTTGGGGCCGACGAGCCGGACCTCGTTGACGCGGATCCGGTCGTTAATGCGGGGCTCGACGCTGATGTGTCCTCCTGAGAGCTGGTTGTCGGTCACCGATGTGGGGGCCAGACATTGCGAAAGGCCTCCGCGCCATGCGCGAAGGCCTGCTCTCCGGCGCCCGATCCGACCTGACCGTGCAGGTCGGGCGGGCAACAGGCCCGCGGGACGGACCTGGGACCGGGACCCGACGGCCCTGGTGCAGCCGGTGCGGGTGGGAGCTGGTCTCCACTTGGCGCCCCGTGCGCATCAGACGAGTCATACGTCGCCACGTAGGCGCGTCTTAACTCACGAGTCGGTCGTATGGAAGGGTACCAGGCGTGGTACCCCCCGAGCACATTCCTCAATCCGGCACCGTCAACGAGGCTATAAGCCGCGACATCGCCGAGGTCCCAGCGGTTGAGCTCGTGTCGACTGCCGCCCTGCACCTCATGAGCGGGGCCGCGGTTCAGCTCGGTCTGTCCGAGGACCTGCCGGAGCACCGTGACCTCGACGAAGCGCGCACCTTGATCGAGGCGCTCGCCGGGCTCGTGACGGCCGCGGCGCCTCGGCTCGGGCACCACCACGCGGCACCGCTCCGCGACGGTTTGCGCACCCTGCAGCTCGCCTTCCGTGAGGCGTCCGAGGTGCCCGACGCGCCGGGCGAGGGCCCGGGCGAGAAGCTGACCGGACCGGTCTGGGGCTGACCCGAGCCGGCGGACGGGCCACCCAGGGACGCTGGGGCGCCCCAGCGTTGCCATCACGACCGATCAGCGCCCCATGGCCCAGCCAGCGATCAAACGGCCGCGGATGCCGTGGTCGCCCCGTCACCTAGCTCGCGGCGAGTCATCCGGGTCGGACGAGCCGGAGGACGCGGGGGCGGCCCAGGCGTACGAGCCATCGGGACCGCGTACGACCTGTTGTCCGGCGGCGAACGCCTGCAGTGACGCACCCTCGACACTGAAGGGAACCGGGCCGGCGAGGTCGATGGCAATCGCCTCGGCGCCGTCGTCCAGCGCGGCACGGGCAGTCACCGCCATGCTGGCGGGCACCGGGCGCGCGTCGGGACGCCAGCGCGCGAGGGAGTCGCTGCTGGTGAACCCGAGAAGTGCCCTACGACCGTCGTGGCCTTCGATAGTGACCGTCGCCATGTGCGAGCTCTTCTCCTGCTGGAACCCGCCGGCGACCATCTCCGCCTCGTCGAGCACGGCGACGACGGGGACGAGCAGGCGGCTTGCGCTCAGCGCCGCCAGGACTGCGGCCGCCGACCCACGCCCGTGGCCGAACGCCTCCAGCGCCGCCGCCACCTCGGCGTCAGCCGAACCGTCGTCGCCGGCGAACCCGGGATCGGGAATCGATCGCCCTCCAACCGATGCCACGACGCGCCACCCTAGACGGTCACGCGGGCAAGTTGTCAGGGTGTCAGGCCAGCTCACCTGCATAGATTCCGCCCGCCAGCCTGACAACCCGCGTTGGGTCGCAGCAGTCGCAGCATCCGCCGTCAGCCGCCGAGGTCGACGATCGCCGCGACCGGCCCACCGCCGTCGGGGCCCTGGTGGGCCGCCGAGACCGAGACGAACACAGCCGGGTCGCCGGTGACCGCAGCCGTGACCCCACCGACGCACGCCTTGATCTGCCGGTGCCAGTGCACGTCGGAGTCGTCGAGCATGGCGTTGCGCCGACCGCGTACGGTGCCGTCCTGGCTCGCCTCGCACTTGAGGAACACGTTGACAAGGCGCCCGCCCAAATCGTCGGGGTGCGGTCGATCCGGCAGCTCGAGACCGGCCGAGCGGATTGCCGCCCAGATGCCGTCGGCGTCGAGCGCGTCCTGCATCACCGCGTGCCCGATGCGGTAGCGGCCGCCGACGCCACGGGCGTTGCCCACCACCACGATCTGCGCCTGGTCGAGCTCCACCCCGGACGAGCAGGACGCGACCGACGAGTACAGGCCGCGGTCGTGCATCACGTCGGCATCGCCGGGCATCTCGATCTCGCCGAGACCCACCGCGACACCGAGTGCGGTACAGCCGTTGGACAGGTCCATCGACTCGTGCGTGTGCTCGGTCCACACGGTCTTGCCGCGGGCCTTGGCGTCACGGATGGTGTGGATGGTCAGCAGCGGGGTCTTCGTCTGTACGTAGTGGACGTCGGCCACCTCCGTGATGCCGGCACGATCCATCGCGAGGCGCACCCCTGCCGCCACCTTCTCGATCATGGCGACCCGGCCGATCTCCTCCGGCAGGATCGGCTCGCTCATGGCGAAGCCGACCGCTACGCGTGGTTCGTCGGTCGGGTCAGCCCGCTCGGCAGGCAACGTTGCGAAGATCGTGGCGTGCGGGCTGAGGACGCCGTCGGTGCCGCCGGACCAGACGATGGGGACCTGCTTGACGTCTTCGGGCGTCCGGGTGCCTTTCGCCACGAGCACGTCGCGGAAGGCCCTGTCGGCGATGATCCGGGTGTAGTCGTTGACCCCGCCGTTGCCTTCGGTCTTGCCGATGACGGCGATGACGCGGTCCGCCTCGATAGTGCCGGCGTCGATGAGCTCGGCTAGTCCGGACGCGTCGCTCACGTGCTTGAGCGGGACCTTGCGGACCTCGATGGGTTCAGGCACTCGTGCCGCCTCTCGTGTCAGGAAATGTGGGGCTCGACAACGGTGCCGGCGGCACCGTCAACCGCGTCGGCGATGCGGTCGAGCGAGGTGATGACCGCACGACGCCCGCCGGCGTCGAGGAACCGGGCCGCTGCCTCCACCTTTGGGCCCATGGACCCGCTGGCGAATTGACCAGCGGCGGCGTACGACCGGAGCTCAGACGTGGTGGTTCTGCCGATGTCTCGTGCGTCGGGTGTGCCGAAGCCGATGACGACGTGCTCCACGTCGGTCGCGATGACGAGCACGTCGGCCGAGAGCGTCTGGCCCAGCACTGCGGCGCTGAGATCCTTGTCGATGACGGCCTCGACGCCGCGGACACTGCCGTCCTCGGCGCGTACAACGGGCACCCCTCCCCCACCAGCCGCAACCACGACGAACCCCGCAGCGAGCAATGCCTGCGCGGCCGCAGCGTCGAGCATCTCCAGCGGCTCGGGCGACGCCACGATCCGTCGCCAACCGCGCTCGCCGCGGTCCTCCCAGACCTGGCCGTGCTCGATGAGCGGGCGTGCCTCCGCCTCCGGCAGGTAACGCCCGATCGGCTTGGTGAGATGCGTGAAGCCTGGGTCGCTGGCGTCGACTCGCGTACGGCTCACGAGCGCGGCGACCGGTCGCTTGATCCCGCGCATGGCGAGCACCCGGTCAAGGGCGTTCATGATGATCATGCCGATGGTGCCCTGCGTCTGAGCCCCGCACCAGTCCAGGGTGACCGGCGGGACGACCTTGGCGGCGATCTCGTTCTTGACGAGAAGATTGCCGACCTGTGGGCCGTTGCCGTGGGTGATCACCAGCTCATGACCGGCGGCGACCACGTCGGCGAGCCGCTCTGCCGCCCGCTCGACGGCCGCGATCTGGTCGATGGGTCGCGCGCGCCCATCGGGTGCGGTCATCGCGTTGCCACCGAGCGCGACAAGAACTCTCATGAGTCGCCGCTCTCTAGCCAGGCGCGCACTGACTCGTCATGCTCACCCAATCCCGGCGGCGCAGCGTGTTCGGTCCGCCCACCGTCGTCGAACCGCAGCGGCGGTCCCGGCAGCTGGATGCGTCCCAGGGTCGCGTGGTCGACGTCAACCAGCAGTCCTTGTGACCGCGTCTGCTCCCACTCGTAGACCTCGTCGATGTTGCGCACCTTGCCCGCAGGGATGCCGGCCGTGGCGAGCCGATCGAGCCAATGGGTGGCCGGCGCGGCGGTGAAGGCGTCCTCGATCGCGGCCACAAGCTCATCCCGGTGTGCCACCCGGTCGCGGTTGGTCGCGAACCTGGTGTCCTGGGGGTCGAGCCCCACGATCGGCGCGAAGGTGCGCCACTGGCCCTCGCTGCCGACCGAGATCTGCACCGATCCCTCTGCGGTGTGGAACAGCCCGTACGGCGCGATGGACGGATGGTGGTTGCCCTGCGCCTGCGGCACCTGTCCCGCCACCGTCCACGCTGTGCCCTGGAAGGCGTGTACGCCAACGACCGCGGCGAGCAGGCTCGTACGGACGACCTGGCCGCGACCGGTGCGCTCGCGGTCGAGCAGGGCGGCGAGCACGCCGGAGACCCCAAACATCCCGGCGAGCAGGTCGGCGATGGGTACCCCTACTCGCGTCGGCTGCCCGGGCTCGCCGGTGATGCTCATGAGACCGGCCTCACCCTGCGCGATCTGGTCGTAGCCAGCGCGACCACCCTCCGGCCCGTCGTGGCCGAAACCGGTGATCGACAGGACGACTAGCCGCGGGTTGAGCTCGTGCAGCCGGTCGGTCGAGAACCCGAGGCGGTCGAGCACACCGGGTCGGAAGTTCTCCAGCAGTACGTCGGCGCGCTCGACCAGCTGTGTGAGCAGTGCGCGGCCGTCCTCAGTCTTGAGGTCGGCGGTGACCGACTCCTTGTTGCGGTTGGTTGACAGGAAGTACGTCGACACCGGATCGTCTGCCGGCCCGACGAACGGCGGCCCCCAGCCGCGTGTGTCGTCGCCCCCGTCGGGCGACTCGACCTTGATGACGCGGGCGCCGAGGTCGCCGAGCATCATGCCCGCGTGCGGTCCGGCGAGAGCACGGGTCAGGTCGACGACGAGGTAGCCCGCCAGCGGGCCTAAACCCTGCGCATCAGTAGGTGGCTGACGAAACACCGGACTCCCCTCGCCAGAAGAACGTCGTTGTCGTCTCCGTCTCGGCCACAACCTGGCCAGCGGAAATGACCCAACGCGGTGCTTCATGCTCGCGCAGCAGGTCGACCACGCGCGCTCTTTTGTGAACACAAAGATTGGCGGGCGCCCCGGGAGCGATGTTGTGACCGTCGAGACCGAGAACGCGTGCTGCCTGAGTGGTGACGAGGTCGAGCAGCTGGAGCTGGTCGGCGCTCGTGCGCATCTCAAGCAGATGCGAGCCCAGGAAGGCTACTTCGAGCAAGTTGTTTCGACCGTATGGGTAGTAGGCGTCCTCGATGTCGTCCTGCCCCAGCGCCACCGGCAGGCCCGCTTCGACGAACTGCCGCACCGGCAGCGCAAGTGGACCCGTGTGCGGATCGGCGACGAACGCCAGTCCGGCTCGCTGCGCAAGCTCGATCAGCCGCTGGAGCCGCGATTGCGAGTAAAGGGCCGTTGCCCTGGCGTGACAGGCGATGCCTCGACCGACCAGACCGTGCCGCAGCATGGCCGACGCGAGCATCTCGGTGGTGCGTAAAGCGGCGTCGCCTGCGTCATCGACCAGCATCGCGACTCGTCGACCGGTGCGGGCGGCCAGCTCACAGGCCCACTCCACGTGCTCGGCGGCGTCGGCTTCGGTTTCCTCGATCCATGGGATGCCGCCGACGACATCGGCACCCATCCGCAGTGCCTCTTCACACAGCTCAGCAGCGCCGGGGTCGCGGATAAGCCCGTCCTGCGGGAAGGCCACAACCTGGATCTCGATACGGCCGCGGAACCGCTCCCGAGCAGCCAGGACGGCCTTCACTCCCTCGAGCCGCGCGGCTGTGTCGACGTCGGCGAAAGCGAGCACGTCCAAGGAGCCATAGCGCAAGCCTTCGTTCAGCGCATCACACACATTGAGGAGCAACGCGTCGGCGCCGTAGTGGATCTTGACGGCCCGCGCGATATCGATTGCTTCGGCAGCGCCGGCCATGTCGCCGTCGGTATAGGCGCTGATGGCGCGATCGCCGACAAATGGCAGCGTGTAGACCTTGTCGAGGTGCAGATGCGCATTGACGAACGACGTTGTAACGAGGCTGCCGCCCGCATCTAGAACCGAGTTGTGACCAGTCGAGAGTTCCTCCTGCCAGTCGGTCAAAGCCGCGATGCGGCCGTCAGCCATCCATATGTCGACTACGCGGCCGTCGAGCAGACGCGCGGCGCGGACAACGGTGTCGGGTGGACCGAACGGCGCCGACAAATTCGTCACAGCCAGTCCAGCGGTGACGTGGTCGCACCGCCGGAGAGGCGAGCAAATCCGGGACCACGGTCGAAGAACGGCACCTCGGCTGGCCGTTCGTCGCGCAGTCGTCGGCGCAACGCATCGGACGCCGAGCCGTCGACAGCCGGCTCATCGAGGCTCCCGGTGACGACCACCCCGTAGTCCCTGCGCGCGCCTTCGATGGAGACCTTGCCCCAACGGACGTCGCGCAGCACCTCGTCGTACGGCCTCTCGAGCGAGTCGCCCCAACCGCCGCCGCCGGTGGTACGGATGCGGATGACCTCACCGGCGGCGACGGGCTCGGCGTCGGCCAGCGCGTCGACCTCGCGTTCGCGTGGCCCGCCGGGGTCGATCGTCGCCTGGAACGGGCGCCCGGCCTTGCCGCCCTTGACACCCCAGCACGACAGGATCGAGCGGTCGGCGATGGACATGAAATGTGCATCGAGCAGCATCCGGATGTGCTTCTCGTAGCCGAGCCCCCCGCGATGGCGCCCCGCACCGCCGGAGTCGACGGCCAGCTCGAGCCGCTCGACGACGAACGGGAACCGTGACTCGGAGAACTCCGTCGGCAGGTTGCGCGAGTCGGGGACGACGTGGACGGTGTCTTCACCGTCGGCATAGAACCGTCCGCCGGAGCCCCCGCCGAGCACCTCGCGCATGAGGTAGGGCTGGCCGTCCGGGTCGACGCCGTAGACACCTGTGTAGCGAATCGTCTCCTGGTCGGCGGGCATGTAACCGTCGACCGCCTTGGCCAGCGTGCCGGCCAGAACGCCGAGCATGCGCAGGATGACGAAGGTGCGGGCGTTGGTTGGCGCTGGGAACACCGGAGTCAGCAGCGTGCCGCGCGGCGGGAACCGCATTTCGATCAGCGGGACGACGCCCTCGTTGACGTCGAGCTCGGCCATCCGCTCGGGGCTGTCGGCCAGGTTGCGCAGGATCGGAGCCAGCCACTTCTTGAGGAAGACGCCGTCGGCATAGTCGCCGCAGTGGTTGATCGGCCCCTTGGCCTGCGGCCCCGTACCCGTGAAGTCGATGACGATGCGTGCGTCGGCACCCGCGCCGTCGCTGCTCGTCTTTGTCAAGGTGATCCGTTGAGTGTGCAGCTTGGGCGGATCGACTCCGTCGTGCTCGGCATAGTCCTCCCACGCGTACGAGCCGTCCGGGATCTTGGCGAGGATCTCGCGGCGGAAGGTCTCGGTGGTCTTGTCGAGGATGGCGTCGAAGCACGCCTCGACGGTGTCCGTGCCGTAGCGAGCGAACAGCTCGCCCAGCCGACGCGCACCCATCAGGCAGGCAGCGCATTCCGCATCGAGGTCGGCGGCGAGCGACTCGGGCATCCGCGAGTTGCGCGTCATGATCTTGAGTGCCGCCTCGTTGGGGACGCCTGCATCCCACAGCTTGATCGGCGGCACCATGAGCCCCTCTTCGAAAACGCTCGTCGCGTGCGAGGGCATCGATCCGGGGACCGCACCACCGATGTCGTCGTGGTGGCCGAACGCCTGCACGAACGCCACGACCTCGGGTCCGTCACCAGTGTCGTGAAAGACCGGCGCGGTCACGCAGAGGTCTGGCAGGTGGCCGATCCCGCCCTCGGAGAGGTAGACGTCGTTGTGGAAGTAGACGTCGCCCGGTCGCATGGTCTCGATCGGATAGTCACGGACGACCGGGTGCACAAGCGCGGAGTAGGAGCGGCCGGTCAGCTTGCGCAGCCGGCGGTCATGGATCCCGGCGCGGTAGTCGTGCGCGTCGCGGATCATCGGCGACCGACTCGTACGACCAATGGCGGTCTCGACCTCCTGCTCGACCGACGCGAGGTAGCCCTCGACGATCTCGACGAGGACAGGGCTCGGGCGGCTCGGGCCGTTGATCATGGAGAACCCTCCCACCGAGAACGGCCCGGGTCGTGTCTTTCTCCATGATCAACACTGGAGGGGCGGGAGATGCGGACGTTGCCGAACTGGTCGACCTCGGCGCGGAACCCGGGGTGGACAGGGATCGTGGAGCTGAACTCCTCGAGGACCGCGGGCCCGTCGATGACGTCGCCGGCCCCGAGCTTGGCTCGGTCGTAGATCGCGGCCTCCACCCAGGCGTCGAAGTAGACCGGTCGGCGACCAGTGATCGCAATGTCGGCCCCGGAGCCTCGGTGAACCTCACGGAGCTCCGGTGCGCGGATCGGACCCACGCCCGTGACGCGGAGGTTGACCCACTCGACCTCCTGTCGCGAATCACCGCGGAAGTCATAGCCGTAGAGCCCACGGTGCATAGCATGGAAGCGGTGGGCCACTTCCTCCACGAGTTCCGCCGTTAGCTCATTTTCGGGCACGTCGACGCGTACCTCGAAGGCCTGCCCGAAGTAGCGCAGGTCGGCTGTGCGCAGGAAACGCCGGTCGGCGGCGGTGAATCCTTCCCGAGCGAGAGCGGTATCGGCTTCGCTTCTGAGATCGTCGATGACGCGGTTTACGGTGTCGAGCTCGAGTCTCCGATGGCGGCTGACCGCCGTACGGACGTAGTCGTTGCGCACGTCGACAGTCAGCAAGCCGTAGGCCGACAGGTTGCCCGGATTGGGCGGCACAAGTGCGCCGTCGAGCCCGAGGACGTCGACCAGTCGGCAGGCGAGCAGGGCGCCCGAGCCGCCGAATGTGACCATGGTGAAGTCGCGCACATCGAGGCCTCGTTTGACGGTGACCTGACGCAGCGCGTTGGCCTGGTTCCACGTCGAGATCTCCAGGATCCCGACGGCTGCCTCCTCGACGCCCAGACCGAGCTTGCCCGCGAGTGCCGCGATTCCGTCGCGGGCGGCGGCGATGTCAAGCGGGATCTCGCCGCCGAGCAGGTGTGGTGGGATCCGGCCGAGGACGACATGGGCATCGGTGATCGTCGGATCGATGCCGCCTTGCCGATAGCAAAGCGGCCCAGGGTCGGCGCCCGCCGACTGTGGACCAACCTTGAGCGTGCCCTCGGGGCTGATCCAGGCGATCGAGCCGCCGCCCGCCCCGACAGTCACCACGTCGATCATCGGGATCTTGCTCGGGTAGGCGCCGACAGTGCCTTCAGTGGTCAGCCCCGGGTGCCCGTCGATGACGACGGTCACGTCGGTCGACGTGCCACCGCCGTCGAGGGTTACGACACGCGAGTAGCCGGCTCGTTGTGCGACGCGGGCTGCACCAAGAGCCCCTGCAGCGGGTCCAGAAAGCACAGTGCTGATGGGCTGCCGTACGACCTCGTCGGCGGAAAGCACGCCGCCGTTGGACTTCATGACATAGAACGGGATGGCGCGGGATGTGGCCGAGTCGAGCCGGCTCCGGATGTTGGCGACGTAGTTGCGGATGCTGGGTTTGACAGCGGCATCGACGAGAGTGGTGACGGCGCGCTCGTACTCGCGGTACTCCCGCAGCACATCCGACGAGATGGACACCGTCGCCTCGGCATGCTCTCGCTCGAGGATCGCGCGCATGCGCTGCTCGTGCTGCGGATTGGCGTACGCATGGAGGAAGCACACGCCGATCGTGGCAATGCCGCGGTCGCGGAAGAACCTGGCCGCGGCGACCGCGCCGGCTTCGTCCAGGGGGCGGATCTCGCTGCCGTCGACCGCGAGCCGGCCGCCGACGGTGCGTACGAGGTCGGCCGGCACGATGCGCGGCGGCTTCACCCAGAAATAGCTGTTGCCGTATCCGTCGGGAACGGACTGCCGCGCGATCTCGAGCAGGTGCCGGTAGCCCTCATTGGTGATGAACCCGAGGTTGTCGACCTTGCCTTCGAGCAGCCGGTTCGTGGCCACGGTCGTGCCGTGAGAGACGGCGGTGACCGCTTCGGCACCTACCCCGAGCAGGCCCAGCACCTTGTCGACGCCGACCATGAAGGCGATAGCCGGATCGGCCGGGGTGGATGGGGTCTTCGTGGTGACGAGATCGCCGGTGTCCTCGTCGACGGCGACGACATCGGTGAACGTGCCGCCGGTGTCGATGCCGATGCGGATGCGCCGTTCTGCCGCCGCGCTGGGGCGCCCCTGCGTCGCCCTGGCAACCGAAACCCGCCCCATCAATCCATGCTCTCGCCGCGCGGCGTGCTGTGCGGGAACGGGGTCGCGCCCTCGCCGAGGAGCACGTCGGCGTGGCGGCGGATGAGCGCCAGGTTGCGGTCGGCGAGGTGGTCGAACGACTGGGCCACGGAGGACCCGGGTGTGAGCGAGGCCATCGCGTTCGCCGGGATCGAGGTGCGCGGACACCCAGGATTCGTGGCTCGACGCGCGCGCGACGACCTCCGCGATCGGCGTGACGATCATCGAGTTGCCGAAGTAGATGACGCCGGCCGGGTCGACACCGGTGGCGTTGCTGCCGATGACGTACACGTGGTTGTCGTAGGCCCGGGCGCGGTTGGTGAGCTCCCAGATGTCGGCCGAGCGCAGCAACGCCGACGGGCGGCAGATGACCTCCGCGCCCTGCAACGCGGTGATCCGCGAAAGCTCTGGGTAGTCGCCGTCGAAGCAGATGATGAGGCCGATGCGGCCGAGGTCTGTCTCGATGACGCACGTGTCGTCGCCAGGGGTGACCCAGCCGCCGCGGGATCGCAGCTCGGTCGCGAACGGGTGGGTCTTGCGATAGACGCCTCTGATCTCGCCAGTCGGATCGATCAGCACGGCTGCGTTGAAGACGACGCCTCGCTCCGGGCCGCGCTCGTAGGTGCCCATGACGACGTGTACGCCTAGCCGCTGCGCCGCCTGCTGGATCGGCTCGCTGACCGGGCCCGGGATCTCGCTGACAAGGTCCCACAGCTCGTCGGCGCCGCAGCCGGGCGTGAAGCCTGTCGTCATCGTCTCGGGCAGCACGACGAGCTCGGCGCCGCTGGCGTCTACGCATCGGTCCAGCCACTCGGCGGCGTGATCGAGGTTGTCCTTGATGGTTGCCGCAGTGAGCAGGTCGGGTCGCGGCCGGACCTGCAGCGCGGCGGCTGTGAAGGCTCGCATGTGTACCCTCCTCGTCGTCAACCGCGGGCGATGAGCCAGCCGACCAGCACACCGGCGAGGGCGACAAGTGCACCGAACGTCGCGGCCGCGAACAGCGCCCGCGCTCCTGTTGTCTGTCCACGTGCAGGGGGCGGTGCCGTATAGACCGGCCGCGTCGCATGGACCGGCGTGAGCCCGACCCCGCCAGCTGCCGCTGTCTGCGCTGCGACGGCCGCCGGCGCGATGCCGGTGATGGCGTCGTCGACCGCGCGGAAGAACTCGTTGGCGGTCTTCTTGGCCACGCCTGTCAGCATCCGCTGACCGACGCCGCCGATCATGCCTCCGACCACTGCGTCGGCGTCGTAGTCGAGCCGGGTCTGGCCGGGCCCATCCTCGGCGAGCGTCACCTTGACGTCGGCCGAAACGGTGCCCGGCGCGCCCGCTCCGGATGCGCGGAGCACGAACGCGCTCGGCGGCTGCTGGTCGGTCAGGCTGACGTCGCCGTCGTACGTGCCCTTGATCGAGGCGACTCCGGCGGTCAGCGTCATGCGGTAGGCATCAGGGCCGACCTCCTCGAGCCGCTGACAGCCGGGGATGGTGCGGACAAGCACCTGTGGGTCGTTGAGTGCCTGCCACACCGCCTCGCGCGGGGCGTGGAACACGGCGCTGCCGCTGACCTTCATGCGGGCTCGCCCTCCTGTTCGGACGCGACGACACCTTGCGTCGATAAGTTCGACGCTGGGTGTCGTTGCGTCGAATGCTGCTTGCGCAGGTGGAACAGCTCGCTCGGCGAGATCGGCATGCGGGTGATGCGGAAGCCTTCGGCGTCCTCGATCGCTGCGGCGAACACCGCCATGCCCGGGATGACGCCGGCCTCCCCCGCACCCTTGATGCCCAGCGGATTGAGCGGCGACGGCGTCTCCAGGTGGTCGATCTCGATGTGCGGGACCTCGGTGGCGTAAGGGATGAGGAAGTCCATGTAGGAGGCGTTGAGCAGCTGCCCGTGCTCGTCGTACGCCATCCGCTCGTAGAGCGCGCCGCCGACGCCCTGGGCCACTCCCCCGTGCACCTGGCCCTCGACGATGAGCGGGTTGATGAGCGGACCGCAGTCGTGCACGACGCAGTAGCGCAGGATCGAGATCTCCGCCGTGTCGGGGTCTGTCTCGACGATGACCGCGTGCATGCCGTTGGCAAACGTCGATCGCGGCGGAGAGTAGTAGTCGCGGCCCTCCAGCCCCGGCTCCTCCCCTTCCGCCACCGGGGGCTTGCTCAGGTCGGCGGTGCCGGCAAACTGCGTGGCCGCCTTGGCCGACTCGTCGAACGCGTACCGCAAGGGGTTGGACAGAACCGCGACCGTTCCTAGTGGCATCGACGCGTCCGGGCTGCCCTTGACGCGGACAATGCCGTCGACGATCTCCATATCCTGCGGCGCAGCCTCGAACACGTCGGCAGCGATCCGCAGCGCCTTGTCGCGGACCTTGCGGGCCGCGAGGGCTACCGCGCTGCCGCTCATCACGGCAGCCCGTGAGGCGAACGTGCCGACTGAGTAGCCGAACCGCCGCGTGTCGCCGGTGGTGACGTACACGTCTTCGATCGGCACCCCGAGCTCGTCGGCGACGATCTGGGCGAAGGCCGTCTGGTGTCCCTGCCCCTGCGAGGTCAGGCCGGTCGCCACGTTGACGCGGCCGCTGGTCTCGACCTGCACGTGCGCGCCTTCGTAGGGGCCGACGCCGGTGCCTTCCACATAGCAGGCCATGCCTATGCCGACGCGCCGCCCCTGCGACCGCGCCTCTGCCCGGAACGCCTCGAAGTCGTCCCAACCCACGAGCTTCTTGAGCTTGTCGAGCGTTGCCGGGAAGTCGCCGGAGTCATAGATGAGCGGCCGGCCGTCCTGGAACGTCAAGTGATGGTCGTAGGGCATCTCGTCCGGTCGGATGAAGTTGGTCTGACGGACGTCGGCGCGGTCGAGGCCAAGCGCAGCGGCGATGGCGTCGATCGTGCGCTCCATCGCAAACACGCCCTGCGGCCGGCCAGCGCCCCGATACGGGGTGACCGACACCGTGTTGGTGTAGAGACTCCAGACCTCGACCCGGTAGGCACCCGGCTTGTACGGCCCCAACAGCTGGGTCGAGGTGACGATCGGGATGACGATGCCGTACGGCGTATAGGCGCCGTTGTCGTGCCAGATCTTGACGTCCAGCCCGAGGATGCGCCCCTCCTCGTCGAAGCCGACCTCGACGTGTTGCAGCTGCCCGCGCTCGTGGGTTGCGCCGACGAAGTGCTCGCGGCGGTCCTCGGTCCACTTGATCGGTCGGCGCAGCCGGCGCGCCGCCCAGGGCACCAGCACCTCCTCCGGCCACGGGTGCACGATCTTGACTCCGAACCCGCCGCCGACATCGGGCGCGATGCACTCGACACGGTCGAGCGGCAGCCCGAGCTTGGCCGCGACAGCCGCGCGAACGCTGGTCGTCGTCTGGGTCGAGGAGTACATGCGCAGGCTCTGGTCGACGTCGTCCCAGCGGGCGTAGACGCCACGTCCTTCCATCGGCATCGACGCGCTGCGCTCCACCTCGAGATCCAGAGCGAGCCGGTACGGAGCGGCAGCCACCGCAGCCGGCGCGTCACCCACCTCTTGCAGCATGCGTGACGCCACGTTGCCAGGCACGTCCGCGTGCGCGAGGTGCTCTGCGGCGCGGGCTGCCTCGATGCCGACGACCGGAGGCAGCTGCTCGTACGTGACCCTGATGCGCTCGCAGGCGTCCTCGGCGACGTAGCGGTCATGCGCGACCACCATCGCGATCGGCTCGCCGACATGGTGCACGATCTCGGCGGCGAGCGGGTAGCCGGTGCGGCCCTGGGTGAGGTCGGGGTGCGGGAGGAGCAGTGGTAGCGGCTCGGCGACCTTGCCTTCGAGGTCGTCGTATGTGTAGATCGCGTGCACGCCGTCGACCTCGAGTGCGTCGGTGACGTCGATGTCGAGGATGTGTGCGTGGGCATGCGGGCTGCGTACGAAGGCAGCGTGCAGCACGTCCGAGCCGACGCCGATGTCATCGAGGTAGCGACCGTTGCCAGTGAGCAGCCGCGGGTCCTCGCGCCGTTGGATGGGCGAGCCGACATACCGCGTGTTCATCAGCTCCCCTCCCCGCCGACCATGTTGTTGGCCACCGGTTTCGGCTCGAATCGGGCGCCAACCCCATGCTCGGCGGTGGATGACCGCATGATCGCGGCGGCGCGGAGGACGGACTTGGCGATGTTCTGGTAGCCGGTGCAGCGGCACAGATTGCCGGAGATCGCGTCGCGCGCATCGTCCTCCGTGGGATCGGGATGCTCCTCGAGATAGGCCGTGATGGTGGTAAGGAAGCCGGGCGTACAGAACCCACATTGCAGGCCGTGGCACTCCATGAACGCCTGCTGGACGGGGTGCAAGGTGCCGTCAGCGTCGGCAAGCCCCTCGACTGTGGTGATCTCGTGTCGCTGCGCAGAAACGGCGAGCATCAGGCACGAGCGCATCGGCCGGCCGTCGACCAGCACCGTGCATGCCCCGCACACGCCGTGCTCGCAGCCGACGTGGGTGCCGGTGAGTCCGAGGTCGTGGCGCAGACAGTCGGACAGCAGCCGCCGCACGGGCACGGTCGCGGCATGCGCGGCGCCGTTGACGCGCAGGACGAGATCGACGGTCTGCTCCTGGCTCATGCAGTCATCCCCTCTTTGATTGGCAGCTCCTGACGGTCGGTGACCTCCGCGGCCGCCTTGCGCAGCGCCCGCTGGGTGAGGACATCGACGAGCTGTCTGCGATAGGCCGCGGTGGCGTGGATGTCGTCGTGCGGGTCGACCAGCCCCGCAGCCAGCCTGCCTGCCGCGCGCCAGTCGGCAATGCCGCTGTCCGCTACCGCGTCGGTCAGGTCGACGAGGAACGGCACCGGTCCGACGGCAAAGCAGGCGGCTTTGGCGCTGCTGACCCGCCCGTCGTCCACGCTGACCGTGGCAACGACCCCGGCAAGAGCGAAGTCACCCTGCCGCCGGGACACTTCGACGATCGCCGCCCCCGTATGGTCGGGCAGCCGGGGGAAGCTTGCCGAGACGACGAGGTCGTCGGGCTGCAACGACGTCTCGAGTGGGCCGACGAACAGATCGGCGGCATCGACCGAGCGCTCGCCGGTCCGGCTCGCCACCTGCACCGACCCGCCGAGCAAGGCGAGCACCGCAGGCAGCTCGGCGGCCGGATCTGCGTGGGCGAGGCTGCCGACGGCGGTGCCGCGGTTGCGGATGGCCGGGTGCGCGACCAGTGCGAGGGTGCTGCGCAGCAGGGGCAGCGCTTCGCTGGCTGCCGCGTCGCGTTCGACGTCGGCGTGCCGGGCGAGGGCACCGACCCGTACCGCGTCGTCGTCGGCTCGGACCCATGCGAGCTCGGCCAGTCCGTTGATGTCGACGAGGTGGCCCGGGGCGGCCAGTCGCATCGACAGCACCGGGATGAGGCTCTGCCCGCCCGCGAGCACCTTGCCGTCGTGGCCCACCTCCGCCAGCACGCCGAGTGCCTCGTCGAGGCTGGTCGGCGCGTGGTAGCTGAACCGCGATGGCTTCACAGGACTGATCCTCCCTCTCGTTGACCCGAATACGCGCGATCTTGAGACATCCGGGGCGCTGGACCCCCGGAACGTCTCAAGATCGGCGCGATGATTCGAGGTCAGCCGGTGGAGGCCGTTGTCGTCCCTGGTTGCGAGGCCGGCTGCGTTGCTGGCTGCGGCTCTCGCTGGGTTGCGCCGGATGCTCCACTGGGCGGGCCGGGGTCGAGGCCAGCACGCATGTACGGCGGAGCGAGCCAGCGCAGCAAGTGGTAGCCCGCGAGCAGCACGATGGTGCCCAGCGCGATGCCCTCGAGGGTGAAGTCGTCGGTGATCTGCTGCACCACCGGTCCGATCGCCAGGATGATGCCGGCGCCGATCGGCACGAGGTTGATCGGGTTGCTGAAGTCGACGCGGTTCTCGATCCAGATCTTCGCGCCGAGCAGGCCGATCATGCCGTACAGCACCACGGTCACGCCGCCGAGGACGCCTCCCGGGGTCGCGGCCACGAGCGCGCCGAACTTCGGGATCAGACCGAACAGGATCGCGACCACACCCGCGACGTAATACGCCGCAGTCGAATAGATCCGAGTCGCCGCCATGACACCGATGTTCTCGGCGTACGTGGTCGTCGGAGAGCCACCGACTGAGGTGGCAACCGCGGTACCGACGCCGTCGGCAAAGATGGCCCGGCCGATGACCGGGTCGAGATCGTCGCCGGTCATCTCGGCGACCGCCTTGACGTGACCGGTGTTCTCGGCGATGAGTGCGATGATCGCAGGGAGCACGAGCACGATGGCAGACCACTTGAAGTCTGGTCCGTGGAAGTCCGGGAAGCCGAACCAGTCAGCGTCTCCCACCGGCCCGAAGTTGATCCGATCATGCGTAAGCGTCTCGCCGGACGTCGGGTTGGTCACGGTGATAGCCCCAATCACCGCATCAAGCACCCACGACAGCACGAAGCCGAACACCAACGCGAGCAGAATCGCGATGCGACTCAGGAATCCTCGGAGGAGCACCGTGAACAAGAACACCGAAGTCATCGTGATGAGCGCGACCCAGCGGTCCTGCCACCAGTAGAAGTCGGCTACGACGAACGCGAGACCGAAGCCGATGAGCATGACCACGCCACCGGTGACGGCCGGCGGGAAGATCTTGTGGATGATCTGGATGCCGAGCATGTGGATCGCGATACCAGCCGCGGCGAGCACGAGCCCAGCCACGAGGATCGACCCGGTGACCACAGCACTGTCGCCGCCCGCGGCCCGGATTGCGAAGACGCCTCCGACGAACGAGGCGCTCGTTCCCAGATAGCTCGGCACCCGGTTCTGGGTGATGAGCAGGAAGAGGATCGTGGCAACGCCGGACATCATGATCGCGACGTTGGGGTCGAGCCCCATGACGATGGGGAACACGAACGTCGCGCCGAACATAGCGACGACGTGCTGTGCCCCGATGCCGGCCGTGCGGCCCCAGGAGAGCCGTTCGTTCGGCCTGACTACCTCGCCCGGCGGCGGTGTCTTGCCACCGTGGACGACTTTCCACTCGAACGCCATCGAGTCCCTCCCAGGACACGTCGGGTGCCGGCTTGCCGGCGTGACGACCGATCCCCCCGTGGTGTGCCGCGTGGCCTACGCCACGTGTCGGCCACCATGGCGGAACCTGGGCTCGAACGGAAGAGGAAACACCGGGCAGATCTGCCAAAGGTCGCCCAGGATGGTGATCTGTAACGTCGTCGGTACTGATGGCCGCGGGAGGAGTCGGGTGACGGTTGCGACTGTGCGCCGAGCTGACCGCGCCAGCGGGCGGCCTACGGCGTCGTTGCCAGGAGCGTTCTCGACCGCGCTGCGCGGGCTGCTTGAGGCTCCCGAGCGAGCTGCCACTGTGATCGGAGTGCTGCCCGAGGCGGCGCACATCGGCACCGGCGACCCCGCTCTTTCTCTCATCTGCCTGGCGACCCCGCGGGCCGTACGGCTGCCGTGCTCTATCGTCGTGTCGGCGCTGCCCGAGGTCGCGGTGGGCGATGTGGTCTGGCTCGGTGACGGCGGGCTGCGGTTGGGCGGAGTCGCGATTCGGCCCGCTCGCTGGTGGCGGCCTCAAACGCCGCTGCTCTGCGATGTCGCCGCCGCGCGCTCGCGTGCCCAGCTGCTCCCCCCTCTTCGAGAACTGAACCGCTCTGCACGACCCGCGCAGCGTGTCGCGGGTACGAGGTTTCAGAGAACCGTTGAAGGGTTGCTGGGGCTCGGGCCAGGGCTCACGCCGGCCGGTGATGACGTGCTGGC
The DNA here is from genome assembly GCA_963799425.1 of uncultured Actinomycetota bacterium. GTDB lineage: Bacteria > Actinomycetota > Actinomycetes > Jiangellales > Jiangellaceae > CAVWSM01. The sequence goes on from CAWCXA010000013.1 coordinate 135,724, forward strand.
GGCGGCGCTGGTAGCGCTGCGTGCGGCGGGCAGCCCGCTAGCCGACGACCTCGCGAGCGCGGTGGCGGCCGGGCGTCCCGGCGTACGGACGACGCTTGTCTCGGCCACGCTCCTGCGGCACGCGGCACAAGGTGAGTGCATTCCTGAGCTGGCGACGGTGCTGCGCGCACTGGACGGGCGCGGCAACCTCGACCGAGCGCTGGGTGCGCTGCGCGCGGTGGGACACACCTCGGGCGACGCCTTGGCCGCCGGACTGCGCTTCGCCCTGGTCGACCTGCTTGAACCGGATGTCCAGCCGTGAGCAGACGGTTGGAGGTCAGGCGGGGCACGTACCGCGATTCCGTGCGCCTGATGCAAGTCAGCCGCACATTGCAGTCCGAGCCCGGCGTCGCGGCGGCACTGGTGGCGATGGCGACCGACCTCAACCTCGATCTGCTCGAGGACATGGGGTTCGACCGACCTGCGGGCGCGACGCCAAGCGACATGCTGGTTGCGCTCGAGGCCGACGATGACATGGCCTTGTCGCGCGCGGTTGGGCGGCTTGATGATGCCCTCGCAGAACGCCCGACCGTGAGCGATGGGCCGGTCGGCGTGCCCAGTCCCCGGACCATCAGCAGCGCGGCGCAACGTCTCGACGGCACTCTCGCGCTGGTATCCACGGCAGGCAGTCACGCCTTCGTGGAGGCGATGGACGCCCTCGACGCCGGACTCTCGGTCATGGTGTTCAGCGACAACGTTCCCCTTGAGCAGGAGATCGCCCTCAAGGAGACGGCTGCCGCCCGTGATCTGTTGGTCATGGGCCCGGACTGCGGCACGGCGGTGGTCGGCGGGGTGGCGCTCGGCTTCGCCAACGTCGTCAAGCCGGGACCTGTAGGACTGGTTGCCGCGTCCGGCACCGGAGCACAGCACGTCATGTCATTGCTCGACGCTGCCGACGTCGGGATCAGCCACTGCCTTGGCGTGGGTGGCCGGGACCTGTCTGCTGCAGTCGCCGGACGATCCACGCTTGCCGCGCTCGACCTGCTGGCCGCGGACGCGGCGACCGAGCAGATCGTGGTGATCTCCAAGCCGCCCGACGACGCCGTGGCCGAAAACGTACGACGCCACGCCGCGACGCTCGGCAAACCGGTGCACTTCGCGTTGCTCGGGCCGGCGCAGCCCGACCTCACGGCTTCGGCCGCGGAAGTCGTACGCGCCGTCGGCGGGCACTGGGAGGAGCCTCGGTGGTGGCCGGCTCCGGTCGAGCGGACGGGCTCGTATCCCACGATCCGCGGCCTCTTCTCCGGCGGCACGCTATGTGAAGAGGCGTTGGTGATCGCAGAGGCCGTGCTGGGTCCCGTACGGTCCAACGTGCCCTTCGACGAGGAGCACGCGCTCGGTGACGACCTTGACCCAGCGGGCGGGCACGCGATGATCGACTTCGGCGACGACCGGCTGACGCGCGGCAGGCCGCACCCGATGATCGACAGCTCGCTGCGTATGGCGCGCGTTCTCGCTGAATCGGCGGACCCGACCTGCGGCGTGCTACTGCTCGACGTAGTCCTCGGCCATAGCGCGCACCCGGATCCGGCAAGCGAGCTCGTGCCTGCGATCCAGGCTGCTCATCAACGCGCGGCGGCCAACGGCCGCGAGGTCGCAGTCGTCATCGCCCTGGTCGGCACCGCGGATGACCCGCAAGGGCTGGAACGGCAAGCTCTCGGGCTGCGGGACGCGGGAGCCTCGGTCCACCTGTCCAATGCCGCGGCCGCGCGCAAGGCCGTCGAGCTGGTGAAGGACGCGCCATGACAGCAGCGGACCTTCTGGCGGGCGAACCGCGGGTCGTCACGGTCGGCATAGAGCTGCTCTCGGACGCCTTGGCGGCTCAGGCCGTACCCACTCTCGCCGTTGACTGGCAGCCACCGCCGCCGGAGGTCGAGGAGCCACTCGTCGTAGTGATGGGTGATGCGCGACGTGCCGACGCCAACGCCACGGCGCTCGAGAGGATGCTGCGGTCCACCGCGACGTTGGTGGACGTACGACCCGCAAGTGAGGCGTTGGGACTGCAACGTGGCGAGTTCTTGCATGCCGGTCCACCGATCGAGTGGGAGCGCGCGTCGGGTCCGATGCGTGGTGCGCTGATCGGGGCGGTGCTCTTCGAGGGGCTGGCGGCCACGCCCGAGGAGGCCGAGGCGATCCTGGCGCGCGGTGACGTGACGTGGGAGCCGTGCCACCACCGCGGTGCCGTCGGCCCGATGGCGGGCGTGGTGTCGCCGTCGATGTGGGTGTTCGAGCTGCGCGATGAGGTCAACGACCGTACGGCCTGGTGCTCCCTGAACGAGGGGCTCGGTCGCGTGCTGCGCTATGGCGCCTTCTCCCCCGACGTCATCGAGCGGCTGCGCTGGATGACCGACGTGTTGGGACCGCTGTTGCGGACCGCCGTACGACGACACGGCCCGGTCGACATCACCGGCATCGTCAGCCAGATGGTCCAGATGGGCGACGAGGGCCACAACCGCAACAGGGCGGGCACCCTGATGCTGCTGCGCGAAATGCTGCCCGACCTGATCGAGAGTGGCGCGCCTTCATCCGACGTTGCGCAGTCAGTGCGGTTCATCGGGAGCAACGACCACTTCTTTCTCAACCTGGTGATGCCGGCCGGCAAGCTGATGACGTCGGCTGCGACTGGGATCGCAGGAAGCACCGTGGTGACGACGATGGCGCGCAACGGGACCGATTTCGGGATTCAGGCCTCAGGCACGGGGGATCGGTGGTTCACAGCGCCCGCACAAGTTCCGGACGGGCTGTACCTCGGCTCGTACGGCCCCACCGACGCCAATCCCGACATCGGCGACTCGGCGATCACCGAGACCATGGGGCTCGGCGGTTTCGTGATGGCAGCGGCTCCGGCGATCGTGCGGTTCGTAGGCGGGTCGGTGCCGGATGCGCTGCGCGCGACGCAGGAGATGTACGAGATCACCGTCGGCGAGAATCCAGCTTTCGGCGTGCCCATCCTGGAGTTCCGCGGAGCCCCCACGGGGATTGACGTGACACGGGTGGTGCGCACCGGCATCCTGCCGCAGATCAACACCGGCATCGCTGGGCGTGTGGCTGGGACCGGACAGGTGGGCGCTGGGCTGGTCCGGCCACCGATGGAGTGCTTCGCTGCTGCATTGTCAGCGTTGGCGGATTCCGTTCGACGCTGAAGCTCACCCGCCACAGGCTCGTGGCGGCTTTCCGAAGAATGGCGTCGCGCGGATGCCGCGCAGCGCTCGTAGATCCGTCTCGGCCTCAAGGGAATGATGTTCACTCGCTGCCGATGGTCGGACGGTTGATCTTCGTGTCAAGCCCTGGACGGGCACCAGGGTTTTAGTCAGATTTTCTGACCATGAGCGAGACGCTGGCGTTAGCTGACGTGAAGACCCACCTTTCCCAACTCGTCAACCGAGTGCACAACCAGCACGACCGGGTGACCGTCACCGTGCACGGCAGGCCGCAGGCGGTGCGGCTGTCGGTCGACGACCTGGAATCCCTGGAGGAGACGATCGCGATCCTGTCCGATAGCGACGCCCTCCGCCAGCTGGCAGCCTCCGACGAAGAGCTCGCCCGAGGCGAGGGTGAAACCGAGCACGCACTCACGGAGGCCATGCGTCGGCGCCGGGCGTCGACGTGACCGCTGAGCGCTTCCAGCTCACCATCAGTCCCATTGCGCGCCGTCAACTCACCGACAAGCTCCCGGAAGCGGTCGCCTTCGCGGCACATGAGTTCACCATCGGCCCGCTGCTGGACCACCCGCCCCGCGTCGGCAAACGCCTGCAGCCACCGCTGCAGGACCGATACAGCGCTCGACGAGGCACCTACCGAGTCATATACCGCATCGATGACGAACGTCGAGTGGTGACTGTGGTCGCCGTCACCCACAGAGCCGCCGCATACCGAACGCAGTGACACCGTCGTCGCCATCTCCTCGGCACGCGCACCAATCTTCGCGCGACGTCGCCGCGTTGACAGTCTGCGACGCGGCGTTCGAGGTTCCGCGACGAATGGAACGGGCGCTGCTAGCCGAAGGACGAGAGCGCCGGCAGTCCGAGATCACCCGCCTGGTTGTCCCTCGAAGTCACCCATAGCCGCGCGTGGGAAGGGGCCGGCAAAGGCTGCGCGCGCTGTCAGGCGGGCACACTCTTCTCTCCCGCCCGCGCGGAGGAACCGCCCTAGACGGCGATCAACGCCGCGATGAAGAGTACGAACGCAGACCAGGTCGTCACCATCTGGATCCAATTGATCGTGAAGTACTTGTCCCGTCCCGCCTCCCAGCTCGGCGGCATCGCCTCTGGGTCCCAGGCCAACATCACCTTGTAGTGAGGTGTTTTCACGGCGTTCGAGACGATGATCACGCCGACGAACACGATGCCGAGGCCGATCGCGGTGAACACGAACGAGGTCGATCCGCGATCATCCCATAGGAGCACGAGCGCAACGATCGGCAGAAGGAACATCCCCAGCGACCAGCCAAGGTTGTACACCTTTCCCCAAGACTGATCCGCGAATCGAAGGAATGCCTCCATGAAATTCCGGAAGTCCCGACCGTCCATGTCCGTGAGCATCGGCCGCATGATCGTGCACAGCATCCCCAAGAGGCCGGACGCGAGCCCCGAGAAGAAGACAGTCGCTGCGAGTACCAACTCCTCACCCGTCATGGTGAACGCTCCCTCCGAGGCGTTTGTGAGCACGGTATTCCGGGCTACCGGGGGCTGTCGATCATCGGTCGGGAGGTCGAGATTCCGTGCTCGCGCGGTTGGCGGTTTGCATTTCCCGGCTAGGCAATGACATGCCGCTCGGGTGCGGCCCTTGGCGTTGCAACCTCGCGTGCTAGACGTGCGCCATGACCCCGAACAGGCGCCTCAAACGCACGGTTGGCACGCGAAGTTGTCCACCTCTTGCTTAGTCGATCGGTGGCACAGCTACCGGGCGGGGGCTAGCGCTGGACCATCGGCGTTCCCGCGGGAACGTCCGCGAGTCAGCTCACCGAGTGCATTGCGTTACCGCGGAGACGCCCGCACCCGCCGCCGTCAAGGCGGCGCCCGGCCAGCGAGCATGATCAACCGTCCAACTTTGCCGCGAGCCGCGCGACGAGATCCGGACCAGCCTCTCGAGGGATCGGCGGCCCTCGTCCCATCCATCCTCGGCGTGCGTGCGGACGGTTGCGATGCCGCGCAGGTAGACCACCGCACGGTCCTGGCCACGTTACGGAACTTGGCGCGGAAGTGGTGCCGCCCGATCCGGTGCAGCCTGGCATCCAACTCATCCGTCACCACGGGCGCAGGTGCTCGATCGTGACGGGGTGCTGCTCGACTATTCGCTGGGCGATCAACGAGCGGTGGCAGGCCTCGGGGTTGCGCTCGACACAGAGCAGCGCTGCGGTTCCGCTGCTCGACAGCGCCGACACGATCGGCGTGAGGTCGACACCGTCGAGGATCTCCGTTGTGTAGCAGCGGGTGTATTCGGCAGCGAGTTCGCGGCGCGAGCGCTTGCCAACCCCCTGGCGGTCGTCCGCGGCGTACTGGAGCTGGCGAAGTTCGGTGGTCGGCGCGAGTTCGAGGTGGTGCTCGTAGGCGATCCGGGCTTTGGCGAGGGCCGCTTGCAGCCGAAGGGAGTTCGCCCAGGCGTACTCGTGTCCGCGGACACCGCGGCGTTGACGTACGTCGAGCAGCAGGCGGACGTTCGCCTCCAGCAGTCGTTGCAGGAAGGAGTCGCAGTCGAAGCCATAGACGCCGATTGTCACCATGCTGAGCACGGGAACGTCCCCCACGTTGATGCCAAGTGTTATCGATGCTCACCGACAGACACTGTCAGACGAAGCCTGCGTGGCCACGGGCGTCTATCCATCCGAGGACGTCCAAGCAGCAAATCGCACGACCGTGGAACTCGGCCTGGGCGTCGAGCGCACCGCGTCGTCGAAAGGCTTCCGGGTGCTGCGCGACGCGCTGAGTGCGCGCCCGGCATGCGCCGCCGCGTCAGCGCGTCAGCAGCGGGACCACCGACCGGACGCTCTCGGCCGGCTCGTCGGGCATCGACCAGAAGACGTGGTCGACTCCGAGCCGGTCGAGCCGTTCCAGGTCGCCCGCGACCTGCTCCGCGGAGCCGGTGAGCGGCCCGCGCTGGTTCAGCGGGCTCGGGGTCACCGCACCATTGACTTGCACGACAACGGGACCACCCCGCTGCCCGGCGTCGCGCGTCGCCGTCCGGTACGCCTCGACCATGACCTCCAGCGCGTCCCAGTCGAACACAACGAAGGTCACCCCTGCACCGAAACGGGCGGCACGCTCGATCGCCGCAGGTGCTCCTGCCCCGAGCAGCAAGGTCGGGCCGCCCGCACGGACCGGCTTGGGACCGATCTCACACTCGGGGATCCGGTAGAAGCGCCCCTCGAAGCTCACAGGGTCCGGACCCCACACGGCCCGCATCGCCTGCAGGTGCTCCTCGAAGCCTCCCCCGCGGCGCGTCATCGGCACCCCGACCGCCTCGAACTCCTGCGCCATCCACCCCTGACCAATGCCGGCCAACAGCCGGCCGGCGGACAGCCGGTCGAGGGTGGCGAGCCTACGGGCCAGCACCACAGGGCTGGAGAACAGGCCGTCGAGGACGCTGGTACCCAGCGCGATCCGTTCGGTGCGGGCCGCCACGTACGCGAGGGTCTCCAGCGGGTCGTACACAGTCGCCCATAACTCCGGGCCGTGCATCACGGGTCCGCCCTCGCCCCCCAACGGGATCGGCACGGTCGGCCGGAACAGCCGCTCGTACGTCCACACCGAGCCGAGCCCGGCGGCCTCCGCGTCGTGGGCGACCTGGGCGATCGCCTCCGGCGTCGCGTCCTTCCCGCTGCTGGGGAGCCCGATCCCGACCTGCACTCGGCTCATCCTCGAATCCTCCGTCCGCGCCCGTCATACCGGTCATGTCTCGGCGACAGGACCGCGCGGACGCGGCGAACTCATCGGGCGCCGACAGCGATTCCCCGGGACGTCGGCCCCGGCCGAGCGCCGCAGACGACGAGCCCAGTCGCCGCCGCAGGCCGCGGTGCCGCGCCACCCGGCAACCGCACGACTTCGCCCCAAGTCGCGTAGCCCAAAGGTCGCTGTTGTCCGTCGAGTGCCAGTACTCTCCGACCGTGATTGATCTCGGACCCTTGGGGTGGCCTGTGGCTGTCCTTGCCTGGGCGGGTTGGATCGTCGCCATCCCCAGTGGGGCCTTGTGGGTGATGACGTCCATCCCCGATCGATCATCACGTCCGTCAGGACACCGCGCGGTGGGAATGGGCGCCCCTCCGCCAGGTTGTAACGCTCCTGCGCGTGATCGACTGCGCGCGTCTGTCGCGAGCAGGGCGGCTACCCGGGCTCTCGTCGCATCCGGCAGCCGAACCCCGTACGGACGCCCACCACTGACGTTGGCCTTATGCAACCGGTCCGGAGCCAACGGCAGCACGAATCCGTCGGCACCCTCGTCGCCGGCGCAGGCCTCCTGCCACGCCTCGAACTCGCCGTCGAAATAGTCCGTCACCGATGCCTGTGGGTACCGCGTCCCTTCTAGCTCGACGACAAGCGGATCTGCCTCGGACGCTTCCGGCCAGCTTGGATGAGTCCCTACCAACCACACGTCACCCACGAGCCGAAGCCAGGACGACACAACCAAGGGGACCGGTCCGAATCTCTCTTCCAGCCACCGCTCCAGGTCGGCCGCCTCATCGCCCGGAGGACGAAACGGGACCACCGTCTCCCGGGCGTCGTCGTTGGTGTGGAACCGGTACCCCTGTTGCCGAAGTCGGCCGACGACCACCTCGATGTTGTGCCGCGCGCGGCGGGCCATTTCATCACAGACCTCCCGCGCCTCGTCGGCCAAGCCGAGCTCAGGGAGGCGGTCACCGTACTGACTAAGCTCATGCCATACCTGTTCGCGCTGCCCACGGTCATACCGCTCCAGCCACCCCGGCGACCTCATGCACCGATCTTGCAATGACACACCAGACCCCGGAAGGCAGATTTCACGTTTCGGCCGCAGACCGAGCAAGAGCGTTCCCGCGGGAACGCCATGCATAGTCGTGGGCGGCGCTCCGTCAGCGTTCGCCGCCGAACGCTGGCACCGCTGCCACGCCAGTGCCCTAGGCCCGGCGCAACCGAATCGTCTGCGCCGGGCCGTTAGTTGATTTCGGTCAGCGCAGCTTGAGGTTGGCGACCTTGTCGATGAGGGACTCCGCGTACCAGGGGTCACCATTCGCACCGATCGTGATCCCGACCGGGTCCGGCCGCCTCGGGTCGGCGAAGTCGATCGCCTTGGAGGCCTCGGTGATCACACCGTCCTGGGTTATTCGGGCGATGTTGCCACGGAGGTTCTGTGTGAACCACACATTGCCATCCGGGGCCGCGGCGATGTCCAGCGGGGTGGCGTCGACCGGGGTCGGGAACTCCACGAGGTCGTGGGGGCCGGATGCAGTCGGGGTGAGCCGGGCGATGAGGTCAGCGAAGATCTCGGTCACCCACACGGTCCCATTGGTAGCGACCGTTATGCCTCTGCCCTCTGCGCTTAGCGGCGTCGTGCTAACGACACCGACCGCGGGATCGATCTCCCCGATCGCATTTGTCCCGGTAAACCACACGTTGCCGTCCGGAGCCACCGCGACATCGCCGACCCCGGGGGCAGGGAAGTACGTGAACGGGTCCTCGCCCGGGGCGGCGAAGACGTTGAAGCGACCGACCCGGTTGTTGAAGAAATCGGCGAACCAAATGCTGGTCGAGTCCGCCGCAACGCCGCCGAGCGGATCGCAGAACACCTCACCACAGGGCGAAATGCTGCTGAGGACCTCTCCCGAGGTCGTGATCCGGCGCAGCTGACCATCGTTGTCGCTGACGTAGAGAATCCCTTCGGGGCCCTCCACGATGTCATTGGTGATACAGCCGTCGCAGACGGCAAACTCGGTGATGTCGCCCCGCGGCGTGACCCGTGCGACCGAGCCGGGGGTGAAGAACGTGACCGGGTCGAACGCTCCCTGGACCGTGAACCAGACGTTGCCGTCGGACGCGGTCGTGACGAAGTGTGGATCGCTACTTGTTGGCAACCTGTAGTGCTTGACGGTTCCCAGGCCGGACGCCGCCTCGGCGACCGGCACCGCGGTTGACGCGATCAGGCCGGCAGCCACGATCACGCCCCATCTGCGCACCCGCATGGACGCTGGCATTTCCGCTCCTTTACGTTCGACGACTGCCCTTCCGAACCCCGCGAAGGATCTGTTGGACGTGTCTAGAGACTCAAAGCGAGCACCCCGACCCATACGTCGGCTGACAGAAGACCCAGCCTGTCACCGGTGTGAGTTGCTGGCCCGGCGCAGTGTTCGCTACGCAATTGAGCTTTCTGCTCGTCCCCGCGCACGCGACGCTCGTTCACGTGAAGTAGCCACGAAGCTCGGGAATTCATGGTCCTTGCCACGTGCCTCCTTCTCGATGCGGCCAGCTGAGGCTCAACTGATCGTGATGGAGAACTCCTTCTCACTGAAGGTGTCCAGATCGTCGGTGACGCGAACGGTGAAGGTGAACGCGCCAGCCGTGGCGGGCGTGCCGGAGATGGTGTTCTCACCCCTGGGCAGTTCCAGGCCGGGAGGCACCGCTCCTGCGACCACCGACCAGGTGAAGGGCGGTACACCACCGTCGGCGAACAGGTTGCCGCAGCAGTAGAACTCGCCGACCGTTCCGTCGGAGAGCGCCTCGGTAGTGATCGTCGGCGCCTCGGCCGGGAGGATCTGGACCGTGAAGGTCTCGGTGTCGGTCGCGCGGGTCTCGTCCTTGACCTGGACGGTGAAGGTGAAGCTACCGGCGGTCTTGGGGACTCCGTTGATCAGCCCCGTGGCGGTGGCGAAGTCGAACACCTTCGTACCTGGGGGAAGCTTGCCGTTGACGAGCTTGAACGACGGTGTCCTGAACGACGACGAGCAGCCAGTCACCGTGATGAACAGCGTGAACTCTGTCCCGACCTGACCGGTCAGCGAGGGGTCCTGGGGGTCGGTGGAGTCGATGGTGCATGTCGCGGCCTGTACCTGGGCGGACGGCGCGCCGAGCACCAGCAGCGGGATGGCGAGAAGCAGGAGTAGCAACCTACGCATGAGGGGACTCCTCGGCCGTGTGACAGAAGGACTCATCGCTTCGGCGCGTCCAGCAGACCGCGTCGAGTTTCTCCTCGCTCAGTTACTCGATGGCGTTCCGTAATACGGGGCGAACACGTCGGATGGATTGACCGAGGTGGGACTACTGAGCGCTGGATGTCCTCAACGCCCGCAAGGCCGCTTGATAAACCGTCCGGTTCTGCCGCCGGTCGCGTGGTCTTGCTGGATTGAGGACGTTGCCCAGCAGGCGGGCGTCAGGTTCCTTTCGGCTTGTGCCGGAGTGCGCCGAAAGGTACGAGGATGAACAAGGCGATCACCAAGTAGCCGAACACCGCTACATTGGGCAGGGCACGGAACGCCCGGACTACCCACGACGGATCGCCACTTTCGTCAAGCGTCGCCGTCGGGTGATTGAGTAGGGCTCAGCCACCCAGCGGATGTGTGCTCCGAAAGGCCTTCTCCTCGGGATTCCTACGGCACAACCGTCGTTTCGAGATGCCGCACGCTGCGCTGATTGCCCTGCACGGCGGTCATCAGACCGCGAGATCGATTTGCCGGTCATGCCACCGAGCGAACGCGACGGCGTTCCCGCTGAAGGGTTGCTGCCCTGGTTCAGTTCGGCAGTTTGAGCTCGAGGTCGAGCCAGCGGGCAAGGTCGGCTATCTCGCGGTGGACGGCGGCCCGACTTGTCATGCTCCACGGCCCGTCTTCGTGGACAGCGTCGACGCGCAGCACGCCCGCCTGGCGGTCGGCTGTGGCGTCGAGCTTCCCGACCAGGCGATCGCCGTAGAGGATCGGCATCGCGTAGTAGCCCCAGCGGCGCCTAATGACGGGCTTGTACATCTCGAGGGCGTAGTCGAACTCGAAGATGTCCTTCATCCGTTTGCGGTCGTGCAGCATCCGGTCGAACGGCGAGAGCAGGGCGGCGCGGCCCGTGAAGCGTCGGCCGAGCTGGGTCGGGTCGACACGCCAATGGCCGCGTACGCCCTCCACAACGGCAGGCTCACCGGCCTCGCCTACGTCCAGCGGCTCGACGGGGCACTCCGGACCACGCGACCGCGCGATGCCCAGCGCGCTCAGCCGGCGCTCATCCCGAAGACGTCGTGCCTCGTGCGACGGAATGCCGGTGTCGTCGGGGTAGACGCGGGACGCCAGGTCCCACAGCCGGTCGCGCCCATTCCAGCCGGCCACCGCAACCTCCCCGCGCTGCACGAGGAAGTCGAGCATCATTCTGACGTTCCTGTTGGCGTTCCATCCGGTCGAGACCCAGGGCCTTACACACGTATCGGGTAGCTCACTTGAGGGCAGCGGGCCGTCAGCGCGCAGCCGCTCGAGGATGTCACGCCGACAGGCGTTGTTGGCCGCGACCCAGTCACGTCGGTACTCCTGCCAGTCGCGGAGCTCACCAGTGCCCGGCCACTCGGCCATCTCGGCGCGATACAGCATGAGATCCTCGGCCGGACGCACCGTCCCCCGAAGCTCGATAAGTGTTTGCTCGTTGACGGCGTCCCGCAACTCCTGCGGGTCGTACCCCGACCCCAGCCGGCTCCACATCACCAGGTCGGCGCTCGGCGCAACCGCGCTGATCGGGTCGAGCTGGAGGAGCGACAGGGTGCGGACGGTCTCGAGCAGAGTCCTGGGCCGTTGCCCGCCCAGCAGCTGCGCGCGCACGGCGATGCGGCGGGCATCGGCGCGGGACAGCTGGTGGATCGCGGGCACGTTCGCAGCCTAGAACGACGCGCCGACAAGCATCGCCGCACGGCGACACCGGACCGGACGTACGTCGAGCGGCAGCCGCGGCCCGCGAATCGGCCCGGTGCCGCAACACCGAGTCGCGCGAAGAACAGCCGACTATGCGCCCAAGGCGTCAGCGTCGTTGGGAGGAGTCGAGGAATGGCTCGACCGCGGCGAGGAACTTCTCGGGCGCATCCATGTGGATGGTGTGTCCGACGTCGATGACAACGAACTCGGCTTCGGGGATGAGCGCGGCGGTCTGTTCGGCGCGAACGTGGCTGCTCTCGCCGCCGCTGATGACCAGGGCGGGTGCGGTGATCCGTTGCAGGCTGGCAGCCCAGTCGGGGTCCGGGGCCACGAACTGACGCTCGGTGTCCCGCATCATCTCCCAATCGAATCCGGTTGAGTCGTCCTCCACCAACGCCGGACGCGTCATCGGCAGCGGCGGTGGCGGGTCTTCCAGCAGGAGCACGTCGACGCGTTCGGGGTGGTTGGCCGCGAGGTGGTAGGCGACCACGCCACCGAGTGAGTGGCCGATGATCGCGGCCTTCTCGATGTCGAGGTGATCGAGCAGACCCACGATGTCCTCGGCCATCTCCGGGAGGCCGTAGGTGCCGGGGTAGTCACTGCCGCCATGCCCGCGCAGATCAGGAACGTACACCCGAAAGCGCTGCGCGAGGCGCTCGGTGATCCCGTCCCAATCGCTCTGGTTAGCGCACCGCCCATGCAGCAGGACCAGCGGTGGCCCACCGAAGCCCTCCGACCGGTACCTGAGCTGTATACCGTTCACGCGCGCGTCGTTCATCACAACGGCGACCGTACGCGGCGGCGTCAGCGGACGATGACGAGGTTGGACATGTCGACGACAGGCCGGTAGCCGAGCGCTGCGTAGATCTTGTTCGAGGTCGGGTTCGCCTGGTCGGTGAACAGGCAGACCCGCGCCCCCTCGGCCCGAAGTTGCCGAGACACCTCGGCGACCGCGTTGCTGGCCCAACCGCGGCCACGCTGTGACGGTGGGGTGTACACAGCGGCGACGCGAGCCACACCATAGGACGGCGGGGTGGCGCCGGTGAGGTGCACCCGCCGCCCGTTCGCGTCGACCCAGAACCACAGTCGGCCGGCTCGGATGCGCCGCAGCAGCTCGGCATCGTCGGGCACCTCATGCGCGCTTGCACCACGTGGACGGCCCGCCTGCTCGTCGGCGTCGCCCATGAACGCGGCGAACCACTGCATGGCCAACTCCAGGTCTTCGTCGGTGGCGGTCACCAGACGGCCGGGCACCGGCGCCGGCAGCGTGAGGGTGCCCAACTCGTGCAGCCTGGTGTGCTGCGCGACCTCGACGCGGCCCCCGCCGAGCCGGGCGAGCTCGTCGGCACACCGATCAACAGCGGGCAGGGCTCCGTTGACCCCAAGAACCTCCTCGCCGCGCTCGTATAGCGTGCGAGCCAGCGCTACCGCCGCAGCGTCGGGCATCGGCAGCAGGAACGGCGGATAGGGCGCGAACGACGCGGCCCGCATCCCGGCTCCACACACGTTGCCGGACTCGTCGCGGACCACCAGCCACCAGTTGAGGTCCGGCTGCGGGACACCTTCGGCCAATCGCGCTGTGACCCGGTGAGCGGTCGTTGTGACAACGGTGCTGACCACCGGGTTATGGGCCAACCAGTCTCCCGCAGCGGCGAGAAACTCGCCCGGATCCGCGCAGAACTGCAAGCGCATTCCCGGCGTTTCCGGTGCGCCCACCCGCGCAGGCTAGCAACTGCGCCGTGACGAAGCGCGCGTCGTGGCCCCGCGGACTTTGGCGGCGGTCGTACCCCCGTACCCCCCGGCTAGCACCACTGTTGACGCCCGGCTGGAATCGCGAGACAGCAGCCCTCGTTGACCACAGCAGTTGCCTCACGCGGTCGTGATGGCAGTGTTTGGGTCCCGTGGAGGGCTGCATGCAGTCGCATACCGATTCCAAAACCGCGAGTACCAGCGAGCCAGCAGAGATCACGACGCTCGTTGAGCGTCTCAGCGAGAGGTTCGGGCAAGAAATAGCCGTGCAGCAGATCCGCGACGTCGTCACCGAAGAGTACGACCAGCTGCAGGACAGGGCGCGGATACAGCAGTACGTTCCGCTGCTCGCCCAGCACTCGGCTGATCGTCGCCTGCGTCCCGTTGCCCGCCAGGACCACAAAGCGGCCTGAGCCTCCGCTGATCGGTGCTTGGGCGCGCGTCTGAGCTCGACTGTCTGGCACAGTCGTCGGTGAGGATCCGCAGGCCAACTCCCAAGTGCTCGTGGACACCCTGCCGCGCGGACAACCATCCCCGGTGGTGGAGTCCTGACGAGCCGATGGGTGGGCATCGATAGCGTGCGCGCATGACATACGGCCTGGCGACGGACGACAGCACAGTTCTGCGCGAGCGGTACGAGGCGGCCACCGCTCACCTGGACCCGCCGTTCGCGGTCGTGGACCTTGACGCGTTCTACGCCAACGGTCGCTCGCTGGTGGAGCGAGCCCTCGGCAAGCCGATCCGGGTGGCAAGCAAGTCGATCCGCGTTCGATCGCTGCTCGAGGATGTGCTGACACTGCAGGGCTTCACGAGTGTCCTGGCCTACACGCTGCCCGAGGCGCTCTGGCTGGCCAACCTGGGTGTCAGCGGCGACATCGTCGTGGCGTATCCCACCGCCGACCGCGCCGCGATCGCACGGCTGGTCGCGAGCGAGGCCGCCGCGTCCGCTGTGACGATCATGGTCGACGACGTGGCGCAGCTCGATCTCGTGGATTCCGTTGGCGCCGCCAACGGTCGGCCCGACGTACGTGTCTGCCTCGAGCTGGACGTGTCGTGGCAGCCACTCGGCGGGCGCGTACGGCTGGGTGCGCTGCGCTCCCCTCTGCGCACGGCGGCGCAGCTGCAGACGCTGGCTGAGCACGTCGTGCGCCGGCCGGGCTTCCGGCTTGTGGGGCTGATGGCGTACGAGTCACAGATCGCAGGTGTGCAGGACTCCCCACCCGGCAGTCCTGCGCGCGGTCGCGCCGTACGCGAGATGCAACGGCGGTCACGCGCAGACGTCGCCCTGCGACGCGCGGCGGCGGTCGAAGCCGTACGCGCAATCGCCGACCTCGAGTTCGTCAACGGCGGCGGCACCGGCTCGGTCGAGACGACCGCCGCAGAACCGAGCGTGACCGAGGTCGCGGCGGGGTCGGGGCTGCTGGCACCACGGCTGTTCGACGGCTACTCCGCCTTTCAGCCGGCGCCCGCCGCGCTGTTCGCCCTCCCAGTCGTACGACGGCCGGGGCCAGGCGTCGCGACGGTGCTGGGTGGCGGCTACGTCGCAAGCGGGGCGGCGGGCAAGGACCGGTTGCCGAAACCCTGGCTGCCGGCAGGACTTCGGTTCGATGCGCTCGAGGGTGCAGGCGAGGTGCAGACGCCCCTGCGTGGCATTGCTGCCGACTCGCTGCGTGTCGGCGACCGTGTGTGGTTCCGGCATGCCAAGGCCGGCGAGCTGGCCGAGCACTTCACCACGTACCACTTGATCCACCGGGCAAAGGGAGACGGTGTTATCGGGTCCGTGCCGACCTACCGCGGCGAGGCCCAGTGCTTCCTGTGACCTTCGCGGCGCTCGGCGCCCAGGTCACGTCGGCGCCACCGCGCCTCGGACCCGTACGGCTGGTGTGTGTCGACGGGCCCGCAGGGTCCGGGAAGACAACGTTCGCAGGTCGGCTCGCAAGAGCGCTCGGCGATGTGCAGGTGGTGCACATGGACGACCTGTACGAAGGGTGGTCCGGGCTCGACCGGGTGTGGGAGCGGCTGTACGGCTGGGTGCTCGAGCCGATGGCCGCCGGGCGACCCGGGCGCTATCGCCGGTACGACTGGGCGGCGGGCGAGTTCGCGGAGTGGCATACCGTGCCAGTCGCCGACGTGCTGGTCGTCGAGGGATGCGGGTCGGCGCAGCGCGGGGTCGATCCGTACGCGACCCTGCGCGTCTGGGTTGAAGTACCCCGTGAGTTGCGGCTGCAACGAGGCATCGTCCGCGACGGCGAGGCCTTGCGGGCCGAGTGGTTGCGATGGGCCGAGCTGGAAGCGGCGCACTTCGCCCGGGAGCGCACCCGGGAGCGGGCCGACTTGCGCGTCGATGGCGAACCGGTCGCGGCGCACGACCCCGAGCATGAGTTCGTGTTGCTGGCCGACGGCTAGTCACGACCCGAACGGCCACCACCAGCGCCGACGGCGAGGGTGCCGAATCACGACCGGGGCGTTCTTGATCACACCGGTGATGCGGATGCGTGGGGTGCCCTGCCTGGCGGAGCGCCGCTTGTCCTTCACACCGGCGTTGATCGTCTGGATCTCGTCAACCTCGACACCCCAAGTCTCCGGCACAACCACGACGAGCTTCTCGTTCTTGATGTTCACCTCGATCAGGATCTCCGGCACGCGTACCAGCGCCTCAGTGAAGTCGAGCCGCACCCCGGCGTTCTGAGTGATCACGACAATGTGCCGCGGTACGCGCCACTGGCCGTCCCGTGACAGCGCGCTGTTTTCGGTGCGCAGAGTGAGGACGTCAGCTCGTCCGTGCCCAGCAGGCGCAAGGTCCTCAGTCACCCGCTCGAGTTCTGTCCGCGTCTTGCTGACGTAGATCTGCTCGAGTCGCTCGTTGAGCTCACTCACATCGAGGCGCCCGTCTGCATGAGCGTCCTGGACGACGGCCGCGGCGTTGTCCCGATCCTGGTCGCTGGCCCGCAGCGCCGGTGGGCGACCAGGGTCGGAGGGCCGATGCTCCATCGTCATGACCGAGAACGGTAGTCGGGCACGGACTAGACCCGGCACGCGTGTATGTCGGTGACCAGGATCGCGCGTGCGCCGATGTCCCACAGGTCGTCCATGACCCGTTGCGCGTCAGCTCGCGGGACCATGGCGCGTACGGCGACCCACCCCTCGCGATGCAGCGGCGAGACGGTCGGCGACTCCAGGCCGGGTGTGAGTGCCGAGGCTTCCTCGACCTTCTCGGCGCGGATGTCGTAGTCCATCATCACGTAGCGCCGCGCCACGAGAACACCCTGCAGTCGGCGAACCAGCTGGCCGAACGCCGCGTGCTCGGCTGCATCGCTGCGACGGATGAGCACTGCTTCCGACACCAGAATGGGCGCGCCGACAACTTCGAGGCCCGCCTGGCGGAGGGTCGTACCCGTCGACACGACGTCAGCGATCGCATCCGCAACGCCGAGTCGGACAGCTGTCTCGACCGCACCGTCGAGCCGGATCACGGAGGCGTCCACCCCGTGGTCTGCGAGGTGCGCGCCGACGATGCCGGCGAACGATGTGGCCACGCGGAGTCCAGCAAGGCCCTGTACATCGGTGGCGGTCCCCGGCGTCGTGGCGAACCTGAAGGTTGACCCACCGAACCCCAGGCTCAGCACCTCCTCGGCCGCGGCGCCGGAATCGAGCAGCAGGTCGCGGCCGGTGATGCCGACATCGAGGGTCCCCGAGCCGACATAGACGGCGATGTCGCGCGGTCGCAGGAAGAAGAACTCGGTGTTGTTCTCGGGGTCGAGGAGCATGAGGTCTCGCGCGTCGGACCGCTGCCGGTAGCCGGCCTCGCGCAGCATCTCGGCGGCCGGCTCGGCGAGCAGTCCCTTGTTGGGCACGGCGATCCGGAGGGTGGATCCGTTGGGCATGGCGGTCTCCTCGTACGGAGTGTGATCAGCGTCGGTCCGGGATCCGGGGCGTGGTCACAGATGCTCGTAGACCTGCTGCAGGGTGATGCCGCGGGCGAGCATGAGCACCTGCACCTGGTAGAGCAGCTGGGAGATCTCCTCCGCCGCGCGCTCCGGCGACTCGTGCTCGGCCGCCATCCAGGCCTCGGCTGCCTCCTCGACGACCTTCTTTCCCACCTCGTGGACGCCCTGCCGCACGGCCACGACCGTGCCCGAGCCCTCGGCTGCATCGGCAACCTTGGCGGCCAGCTCGACCCACAGGCCGTCGAACGTCTTCACGCGGGTCCCTTCGGTGGCAGTCCGCCGATCAGCGTACGCAGCGCCCTGCAGGGCTAGGGCTCCAGGTCGTAGGCAGCAACGATGGCGGCCGCCAGGCGGCTTTCCTGATCAGGTGGTAGATAGCCGAGCAGTCGACCGATGTGGTCGCGATCGACCGTGGACACATTGTCCAGCGAGATCACCGAGTCGTGATCGAGCCCATTCGCCGGCCCGACAGCCACCTCGCTGAGCAGTCCGCGGATAGTCGAGGTGATTGGTGCAACGGTGATGCGGCGCAGGTATGGCCTTGCTGTCTCGCGAGTCAGCAGGAGCGCTGGGCGCACCTTGTCGAGGGTGACGAGGTGGATTGGGCGCATCAGTCGATGTGCATGGGCTGCTGAGCGGCCTCGCTCGCGAATCCGGCCAGGTCGGGGTAAGGGTCGGCGCCGGCCAGCGCAGCCAGAATCTCCACCTCTGCTTCGGCGGCTTCCCGGTGGCGCTCGCGTTCGAGTGCCCGACGGACCAAGTCGGCCCGGCTCTCGGCCTTCCCAGCGTCGACCTGGGAGTCGATGAAATCGAGCAGGTCATCAGGCACCCGCACCGCGATTTGAGTGGCCATACCAGAATGGTACCACAGCGGGATGCAAGGTCAGGCGTAGACGTCCCGCAAAGCGCACGCCGCCGCGATGGCCGCCTGCGCCGCGTCGTACCCCTTGTCCTCCTTGGAGTCGGGTAGCCCGGCCCGATCCAACGCCTGCTCGGCGTTATCGCACGTGAGAACGCCGAACCCGATCGGTACGCCGGTCTCGACGCTCACCTGAGTGAGGCCGATCGTCGCCGCCTGACACACGTAGTCGAAGTGCGGCGTCTCCCCGCGGATCACGACTCCGAGCGCGACGATGGCGTCGTAGCCATGCCGAGCCAGCCGAGCCGCAGCTACCGGCAGCTCGAACGACCCAGGCACCCGGATCACGACGGGATCGCGCACCTTGTCCTCGGCGAGGCCGCGCAGCGCACCTGCGACGAGCGCGTCCATCACTTGCTCATGCCATTGCGCCGCTACGACGGCGACCCGCAGCTCCCCTCCGTCGCGATGCTCCAGACGGGGTGCACCCGCACCACTCATGTCGACTTCCCTTCCAGCTCGGTCTGCAGCAGCAGCTCGTGGCCCATCCGGTCGCGCTTGGTGCGCAGATAGTTGCGGTTGTACTCGGACTCGCCCACTGATGTTGGCACCCGCTCGACGACCCGCATGCCGTAGCCCTCCAGGCCGGCCCGCTTGGCCGGGTTGTTGGTGATGAGTCGCAACGACTTTGCTCCGAGGTCGGCGAGGACCTGCGCGCCGATGCCGTAGTCACGCGCGTCGGCCGGCAACCCCAGCTCGAGGTTGGCGTCGACAGTGTCACGGCCGCCGTCCTGCAGCTCGTACGCCCGAAGCTTGGGGCCGAGTCCGATCCCACGGCCCTCGTGCCCGCGCAGGTAGACCACGACGCCGCGGCCCGCCTCGGCGACGGCGCGTAACGACCAGCGCAGCTGGGGCCCGCAGTCGCAACGAAGGGACCCGAACGTGTCGCCGGTCAGGCACTCGGAGTGCACCCGCACCAGCAGGTCGTTGCCGTCACCGATCTCGCCGCGGATCAGGGCAACATGCTCCACGCCATCGACGGTGTCGAGGTATCCGATGGCGCGGAACTCACCGAACTCCGTCGGCAGCCGGGTTTCCGCGACCCGACTGACGAGCACCTCGTGCCGCCTTCGGTAGGCGACCAGGTCGGCGATGGAGATCATGGCCAGCCCGTGCTCATCGGCGAACGCCCGCAGGTCCGGCCCGCGTTTCATCGTCCCGTCGTCGTTGACGATTTCGGCGATCACCCCGGCCGGGGTGAGGTCGGCGAGACGGGCAAGGTCGACCGAGGCCTCGGTGTGGCCGGGACGCACGAGCACACCACCCTCGCGGTAGCGAAGCGGGAACACGTGACCTGGCTGGACGAGATCGAACGGCTCGGTGGCCGAGTCGGCGAGGACGCGGAGCGTGTGCGACCGGTCGGCGGCCGAGATGCCGGTGGTGATGCCGTGCCTGGCGTCGACGGAGATGGTGTAGGCGGTCCGCATCCGTTCCTGATTGTGCGGCGTCATGAGCGGGATCTTCAGCCGGTCGAGGATCGATCCGACGACGGGCGCGCAGATGACCCCGCTCGTGTGCCGTGTCATGAACGCGATGAGCTCCGGTGTCGCCTTGCGCGCCGCGAAGACCAGGTCGCCCTCGTTCTCACGATCCTCGTCGTCGACCACCACGACAGCGCGACCCGCCGCGATGTCGGCAACGGCACGGTCGACGGTGTCGAGAGCGACCGGCCCGGTCATACCGGCATCTCGTCCGGTCTCGGTGCCCTCGAGCCGAGTGCGGCAGTCTCCGTGCGGGCCACGCGCAACCAGACGACGAAGCCCCAGATCACGAAGCCGCCGTAGACCCCGTAGAGCAGCGCCGACGGGTAGAACTTGAAGTAGATGAGCTCCGGCACTCCCACCAGGTCGACGGCGAGCCAGCACAACCAGAAGTCCACCCAGCCGCGGGCCATCGCGTACGTGGCGAGGATCGACCCGACGAAGATCCACGAGTCGGCGAGGAAGTACCACCACGGCGCCGGCCACTCGGTGCCGATCCCCCGGAAGATCGCCCAGCAGACGAGGACACCGACCAAACCGACGGAGATGTAGGTCGCCCGCTCGCGCCCCGTCGCCCAGCGCGGGTGCACGGCAGGCTCGTTGCTGCCGCTGCGCTTGTTGGCGTTCCACCGCCACCAGCCGTAGACGCTGACGACGATGAAGAACACCTGCCGGGCCGCCTGGCCGTACAGCGTCTGGTGCTGTGGGTTGCTGAACGCGATCCCGAAGAACACCGTGAACAGCAGTACGTTGCCCACGATGCCGACGGGCCAGGCCCACACCTTGCGCCGCATCCCGCCGATCGCCGACGC
Organism: uncultured Actinomycetota bacterium; assembly: GCA_963799425.1. Taxonomy (GTDB): domain Bacteria; phylum Actinomycetota; class Actinomycetes; order Jiangellales; family Jiangellaceae; genus CAVWSM01. The sequence goes on from CAWCXA010000013.1 coordinate 156,513, forward strand.
GAGCCCGAAGCCGTTGCCGATGATCTCCCGCCACAGGATGTCGGCGCCGAGGATATGGATGTGCGACTCGAAGAGCCACTCGATCACGGGTCGGTCCTTTCGGTCGTAAGCAGACGCTCCACGTACTTCGCGATGACGTCGACCTCGAGGTTGACGAGGTCGCCGGGTTGCCTGGTGCCGAGCGTGGTGAGCTCGAGGGTGATCGGGATCAGGGAGACCTCGAACCAGTCGGGGCCGAGTCCGGACACGGTGAGCGAGACCCCGTCGACGGCGATGGACCCTTTGAGCGCGACGTAGCGGGCAAGGCCGCGAGGGAGTTCGAGGCGGACGACCTCCCAGCGGTCTCCCGGCGTGCGGCTGATGACGGGCGCGGCGCCGTCGATATGACCCTGCACCACATGCCCGTCGAGGCGTCCGTCGCTGCGCACCGCGCGTTCGAGGTTGACCTGGTCGCCGGCCGTGAGCGCGCCCAGGCTGGTGCGATCGAGCGTCTCCTTCATCACGTCGGCGGTGAAGGCCTCGGATTCCCTGTTCACGACGGTCAGACACACGCCGTTGACGGCGATCGAGCCGCCGTGGACGACGTCTTTCGTGACGATCGGTCCGCGCACGGTGAGGCGGGCGTTGTCCGGTCCGCGGTGGTCGATGGTGACCACTTCGCCGAGCTCCTCCACGATGCCGGTGAACATCACTGCTCCTTCACTTGGTCGCACTCGTCTCGACACCAAAGAACGGTGCGTCCGCTCGCAGCTCTGCCTCGCGGGTGTCGGCGATGACTCGGATGTCTCGTCCGACCTGGGTCACGTCGCGCACTACGAGACGGAGCGCATCGCCGATCGTGCTGATTCCCGCGTCCTGCAAGGCGGCCGAGCCCGCGCCCAGCAAGGCGGGGGCGATGTAGGCGACTACCCGGTCGACAAGGCCCGCGCTGATGAACGCGCCGGCAACCGTCGGCCCGCCCTCCAACCAGACGTGCTGGCGGTCGCGGGCGAACAGCTCGGCCAGTGCCTCGGCCGGATCGCGGGTCTCGAGGTGCAGCGTCTCCGCCGCGTCGTCGAGCACTCGCGCCCGTGCGGGGATGCGACGCCGGCCCATGACAACGCGCAACGGCTGCAGCCCGCGTGCCACTGGCTGGTTGGTGGCACCGCGCACGGTGAGCTGTGGATCGTCGGCAAGGACGGTGCCGGTGCCGACCAGGATCGCGTCGCACTCGGCCCGCAACCGGTGCACGTCGGCGCGCGCCTTAGCGGAGGTGATCCAGCGGCTGCTGCCGTCGGCCGCCGCGCTGCGCCCGTCGAGTGTGGCGGCGAACTTCCAGGTCACGTATGGCCGCCGGTGGCGGATGGCGTACGACCAGGCGTGGTTCAGCTCTTCGGCGTCGGCCGCCAGAACCCCGGCGGCGACGTCGATGCCCGCAGCGCGCAGCCTGTCGGCTCCCCCGCTGGCGACGGGGTTGCTGTCCGCCTGGGCGAACACCACTCGCCTGATACCGGCTGCGATCAGGGTTTCGGCGCACGGACCAGTGCGGCCGGTGTGGTTGCACGGCTCGAGCGTGACGACCGCGGTGGCACCCCGTACGCGGTCGCCCGCTGCGGCGAGGGCCGCCACCTCAGCGTGGGGCGTGCCCGCGCCGCGGTGGTAGCCCTCCGCGATGGAGTTGCCCTGCGCGTCGAGGATCACGCAGCCCACCCGCGGGTTGGGTCCGAGCGGCACGCCGGGGGTGGCGGCAAGCGTCAAGGCTCGGCGCATCGCCGCCACCTCGTGTCTGCTTGCCATCCCGGGCTCCTCACCTGTCGTGGGTGCCCCGGGGGTGTCGACGCGTGCGACGCGTCAGGATGCGGTAGCCATCGCGCTCCGCGAGACGGACCACGGAGCCAACCGCTCCTGCGTGCTGCCTCCCATCCGGACTCTCACCGTCGGTCCAGGAGTCTCACCTGGTCAACCGGCCGCTGGCTGCGGTCGGGTCGCGGACTATCACCGCCGGTTCGGAATTTCACCGACCCCGGAGCACGCATTGCTCGTTGCCATTGTGACACGGCGTCAGCCGTGGCGGCCGGCGGCGTCCGACGCCAGATCGCGCAGTTCCTTGATCGCGGCGTCGGCGTCGTCCGCGCCGTAGACGGCGGAGCCGGCGACGAACACGTCAGCGCCGGCATCGGCGCAGCGCTCGATCGTGGAGGTGGACACCCCGCCGTCCACCTGTAGCCACACCTGCCCCCCGTGGCGCTTGATCAGCTCGCGGGCGGCACGGATCTTGGGCAGGCACAGATCCAGGAAGGCCTGCCCCCCGAACCCCGGTTCCACGGTCATCACCAGGATCATGTCCAGCTCGGGCAGCAGATCCGCGTACGGCTCGACAGGCGTGGCCGGCTTGAGCGCCATGCCCGCCCGCGCACCGCGGCGGCGTAACTCGCGGGCGAGTCGCACGGGCGCGCTCGCGGCCTCGACATGAAAGGTCACATTGGCCGCGCCGGCCTCCGCGTAGGCGGGTGCCCACAGATCGGGGTTTTCGATCATGAGGTGGCAGTCGATCGGCAGCTCGCTACGGGCCAACAGCGCCTCGACGACTGGGAGCCCAAGGGTCAGGTTGGGCACGAAGTGGTTGTCCATCACGTCGACGTGCACCCAGTCGGCAGTGCTGACGCGCGCCATCTCCGCCTCGAGGTTGGCGAAGTCGGCATTCAGGATGCTCGGTGCGATCTGGATACCCACGAGAGGGAGGCTATCCGGACGACGCGCGTCAGACCCGGCGGCGCAGCAGCGCGAGGAACATCGCGTCCGTGCCGTGCCGGTGTGGCCACAGCTGGACGTGTGGGCCGTCGCCAAGGTCCGGGACACCTGGCAGGTATGGCCGGGCATCGATCTGCTCGACGTCGTCGCGCTGCTTGAGCACGTCGGAGACGATGACCCGTGTCTCCGCCAGGTGGGGCGAGCAGGTCACGTAGGCCACCAGCCCGCCCGGTCGGGTGCCGCGCACCGCCGCGTGCAGCAGCCCGCGCTGCAGCGGCGCCAGCGTGGCGATGTCACTGGGTTTACGCCGCCAGCGAGCCTCGGGCCGCCGGCGGAGCGCTCCGAGGCCCGTGCACGGCACGTCGACGAGCACCCGGTCGAAGGCCCCCTCGGCCCACGGCGACCGGATCGCGTCGGCGGTGATTGCCGCCCAGGCAGCCGGTGTCCCGACCAGCGCGTTGCGCACGAGCTGGGTGCGGTGCTGCTGTCGCTCGACGGCCAGCAGGCTGGCGTCCCGCGCCCCGGCCAGGCCGGCCAGAAGTGCGGCCTTGCCGCCGGGGCCGGCGCACATGTCGATCCAGCGACCGCGGTCGGGCCCGGTGGTCTCAGCCCGTGCCAGGGCGAGGGCGACGAGCTGGCTGCCTTCGTCCTGGACGCCGGCTCGGCCCTCGGCAACGGCCGGGATCTCACGCGGCTGGCCGGAGTTGAGGACGGCGGCATACGGGGACCAGCGGCCGGGCGTCGCGCCCGCCTCGATGAGCTCACCCACCTCGGCGCGCCCGGGCCGGACGACAAGAGTCACCGATGGCGGGTCATTGTCGGCCGCGAGGAGGTGCGACACCTCGGCAAGGTCGCCGCCGAGCGCATCGGAGAACGCCTGAACGACCCACACGGGGTGCGAGTGACGCATCGCGAGGTGCCCGATCGGGTCTTCGTTCGCGTCCGGTGCGAGCCGCACCATCCAGTCATCGAGCGGCCGGGCGGCGACCCGCCGCAGCACCGCGTTGGCCAGCCTTGCCGGTCCTTCCCCGATCGCTTCGCGCGCGATGTCGACGGACGTGGCGACGGCCGCGTGTGCCGGCACCCGGGTGGCGAGCAGCTGGTGCGCGCCCAGGCGGAGCAGCGCAAGCAGTCTCGGGTCGAGTTCGGTGAGTGGCCGGTCGACGCACGCCTCCAGGACGGTGTCATAGGCGCCCTGGCCCCGCAGTGCGCCATAGGTCAGCTCGGTGGCGAAGGCTGCATCGCGCCCGACGATGCCGCGCTCGGTCAGCAGACCGGGCAGCACGAGGTTGGCGTAGGCGTCTTCGAGCTCGACCCTGCACAGCAGGTCGAACGCCGCCCGCCGCGCCGGATCGACCACGCGCCGAGAGCGGCCAGCCGGGCGCCCCTTCGATGCCGCGACCACCCTTTAGCCTCCCACCCGTTCGCCCAGCACCGGGCGCACCCCGCGCGCCCAGTCTGCCGCCGCCATCGGCTTCTTGCCCTGAGGTCGTACCTCGCCGAGCTCGACGGCGTGGCTGCCGGTGCCGACGCGGACCGCGTGCTTGTCGGCGACGATCTCTCCCGGGGCCAGGTCGGCGAGCTCGGGTACGAGCCGAACCGGCCCGACCTTGAGCCGCTCGCCGCGGAACGTCGTCCATGCCCCGGGGGCTGGCGTGCACCCGCGCACGAGCCGGTCGACGCGCAGCGCCGGAGTGGCCCAGTCGATACGCGCGTCGTCGACAGTGACTTTGGCGGCATAGGTCACGCCGTCGGTCGGCTGCTGCTGCGGGCTTAGCTCGCCTGACTCGATGCCGTCGACCGTGGCCACGAGCAGGCGTGCGCCGGAGACGGCGAGCCGAGCCAGCAGGTCCCCGCTGGTATCGCTCCGACCGATCGGCTCGGTGACAACCCCGTAGACGGGGCCGGTGTCCAGCCCCCGCTCAATGTGGAACGTGCTGGCCCCAGTCACCTCGTCTCCGGCCATGATCGCGTGTTGTACGGGTGCCGCACCGCGCCACGCGGGCAGCACCGAGAAGTGCAGGTTGACCCAGCCGTGAACCGGGATGTCGAGCGCCGCCGGCGGGATGAGGTTGCCGTAGGCGACGACCGGGACGCAGTCGGGGGCGATATCGCCGAGCCGGGCCAGGAAGTCGGGGTCGCTTGCGCGGGCGGGCTTGAGCGTCTCGATGCCGTGTTTGTCGGCGACCGCGGCGACTGGACTTGCCGCTAGATGCCGGCCGCGGCCGGCCGGGGCGTCGGGACGCGTGATCACGGCGACGACCTCGTGGCTGGAGGAGAGCAGAGCCTCGAGCGAGGGCACCGCCGCCTCAGGAGTGCCGGCAAAGACGAGTCGCATGGGCTCAGAGCGCCTTGCCGAATGTCGCGTGTGGCGACAGCCTGACTGCCGGCTGGTGGCCGCGGACCCAGTCGGTCTCCCGGATCGCCTTCATTGCCGCCTTGCGGGCCTCACGGTCGAGCCGGTCGATGAACAGCACGCCGTCCAGGTGGTCTGTCTCGTGCTGGATGCACCGGGCAAGCAGATCGCTGCCTTCGATCACGACGGGGTCGCCGTACATGTTCATGCCCTTGGCGACCACGCGCAGCGAACGGCGGCAGTCGTACGACAGACCCGGCAGTGACAGGCAGCCCTCGCCGCCGTCCTGAATCTCGTCGGACAGGTCGAGGTCGGGGTTGATCAGATGCCCGAGCTCGCCATCAGCGTGGTAGGTGAACACGCGCAGCGACACGCCGATCTGCGGCGCGGCGAGCCCCACGCCGGGGGCGTCAACCATCGTGTCGGCCAGGTCGGCGACCAGCTGGCGCAGCTCCCGGTCGAACGTCTGCACCGGCTCGGCGACCGTGCGCAGGACAGGGTCGCCAAAGAGTCGGATCGGCTGGATGGCCACGCTGTCACTCCTGGTCGGGCGGTTGTGCACGTACCAGTCTAGAAGGCGCGCGGGCGTGGCCCGCCGAGCAAGCCGAGCAGGGTCAGCTCGGCGCGCAGGTCTTCGGGGTCGCGGAGGTGGACAGCGGTCATCCCGAGCTCGCTGGCGGCCTGGGCATTGGCGGCGACATCATCGACGTAGGTGGTCGAGCGGGGGTCCAGGTCGTAGGTGTCGAGCAGCAGGCGGTAGATCGCGCGGTCGGGCTTGACCAGTCGGTGCTCGCCGGAGACGACCCAGCCGTCGAAGAGATCGAACCAGTCGAGCTCGTGGCGCAGCAGGGCGAACTTCGCCGCGGAGAAGTTGGACAGCGCGAAGAGCGGGTGACCGGCTGCGTGCAGCCCGCGTAGCACTTCGACGTTGGCCGGGTAGTCGCCGGCGATCGACTCTCGCCAGCGCCGGTCGTACGCCTGGATGAGCTCGGCTCGGCCGGGGTGGCGAGCGCTCAGCTCGGCGACGGCCTCGGGCCAGGGCCGGCCGCGGTCCTGCTCGAGGTTCCACGCCATGAAGTCGACCTCGGCTAGGAACGTGTCGACTTCGGCCTCGTCAGCCAGCAGCGAGCGATAGAGGTAGCGCGGGTCCCAATCGATGAGGACACCGCCCAGATCGAAGACAACGGCACCAGTGAGCACGGGTCACAATGTTGCCAGCCAGGCTGTTGCCAGTCTGGTGGTCAGCCGACGTCGACCGGGTCGACTCTGACACGTACGGGGCCGCCGCGCTTGGCCGCGCTGCGCATGCCCTGCGCCTGCTTGAGTGTGCGGGCGAGGGCGGCGCCATGCTGTCGTGGAGCGCGCACGAACGCGCGCTCCCGGCCGTCGTCCCCGGTGGGCAGCGGGCCGAGCACTTCGCCGCCCGGCGGCAAGCTGAGCGCCCCGATCAGGTCGGCGACGTCCTCCGTCGCGCCCTCGATCTCCGCAAGCCGGGCCGCGGGTGGCAGCCGCAGGTCTACCCGCTCGGCGAGCTGCTGCTCGGCAAAGCCCAGCGGATCGGAGCGGACGAGCGCTTGGACGGCGGGATGTGCAGGGTCGGCGACGAGTGCGACGCGACCCGTTGGCCGTACGAGCGCAACCGCGGCGGCCCAGCGCCGCAACGCCTCCTCGGAAGCACGGAGGTCTGGTCGCGCCAACAGCAGCTGCCCATCGAGCAGCAGGGCGGCGGCATAGCCGTCATCGGCGATCGGCTCCGCGCCAGGCGTCGCGATGACGAGCGAAGGCCCCGGCCCGACCGATTCGAGAATGTGGTCGCCGGAGGATGTGCGTACGGCGACACCCGCGAAGGCGCGGCCGAGCTCCTCCGCGGTGCGCGCGGCCCCCGTACGCAGCGCGCGGATGCGCGTATCGCCGCATTGTGAGCAGGCCCAGCCATTGGCCGTACGGCCGCACCATCCGCACCGCGGGGCCGCCGCTCGCCCGGCGAGCGCGAGCGGGCCGTGACAGTGCGCGCACCGCGCCGGGAGCCGGCAACGCGCACACGCGACCGCGGGCAGGTAGCCGGTGCGCGGCACCTGAACGAGCACAGGCCCGGTCGCAAGCCCGTCGCGGGCAACCCGCCAGGCGACTGAAGGGATGCGAGCGACCCGGGCAGCCTCGTCGCGGGCGACATCGGCGTCGTCACCCGCCACCGTTACCTGCGCTGCCACGGTGCGGGCGACATCCCGGGTGGCCGCCAATGGGCGGGCCCATCCGGTGTCGATGAGCTGGGCCGCCTCAGCGGTGCAGGTGTGGCCGCCGAGCAGCACCGCCGCCCGCGCCTCATGCGCGCGGAGCAGCAGCACCTCGCGAGTGTGCGGATAGGGGGCGCGTGGCTCAGCCAGCAGGTCGTCGCCATCGTCCCAGCAGGCCACGAGGCCAAGCTCGGCGACCGGTGCCCAGACCGCGGCACGGGTGCCGATCACCGCACGCACCTGGCCGCGGCGCACAGCGAGCCATCGTCGGTAGCGCTCGGCCGGGCCGAGGTCCGCCGACAGGACGGCATAGCTGCTCGGCGGCATCACCTGCCGCATCGCCGCGTCGAGCCGGCCCAGATCGCGCGTGTCCGGCACCACGGCGAGGACACCCCTGCCAGCGACGAGCGCCGTAGCAAGCGCTGTTGCCAATAGCGCGAAGGGATCAGCCCGGGTGACCGGCAGCGCAGTCCACACCGCACGCGGCGTCCGTCTGCTGGCGAGCGCCCGGAGGAATCGAGGGCCGTTGGGGTAGTCGTCCCAGCTCGTCGGCGCCGGCGCGTCGATCTTCGGCGAGTCATTGGACCCGGATGCGGCAGCGGTCTCCACGCGGGCGTGTCGCGGCGGGACCGCAAGGCGCAGCACGTCGGCCAGCGTTCCGGCGTACCTGTCGGCCACCTCCCGTGCCACGCGCAGGACCTCCGGCGCCAGGACCGGCTCAGGCGAGACGACGCGGCCGATGCGCGCGAGCCGGCCGGTGTGCTCGCTTGAGTCAACCCGCTCGGCGATGAAGCCGTCGACCTGCTGCCCGGCGAACCGTACGCGCACCCGCACCCCCGGCTGCGCCGCCGACGACTGCGACTCCCCCACCGCGTAATCGAACGGTTTATCGAGGTGAGCAAGGGGCACGTCGACAAGCACCCTGGCCACCGGCGCCTCCGCCGCGGGCGGATCGGCAGGCTTGGGCCGCGACCGGCGCACCGTCTCGCGGATGAGCGCGAGCTGGTCGGCGGCTTCGGTCATGCCTGGTTCCTACCAGGTTGGTCGGTCAGGATGGTCACGTGCTGCGCGACGAGGGACCCATCCGCGTCGTGACGTTCAACATCCACCACGGTGAAGGCCTCGACGGGCGGCACGATCTGGAGCGGATCGCGACTCTGGTCGAGAGCGCCGACGTGGTCGCGCTGCAGGAGGTGGACCGCTCTTGGGGCGCGCGGAGCGAGTTCTCCGATCAGCTCAGCTGGCTCGCTGACCGGATGCAGATGCAGGCCGTGTTTGGCGCCAACCTGGATCGCGAGCCGGCGGGTCCGGGGGAACCGCGGCGTCGGTACGGCACGGCGATCCTGTCCCGACTAGGAATCGACGACTGGGTGCACACACTCCTGGCGAGCACGGGCGAGGACGAGCAGCGCGGCTTGCTGGTGGCGTACATCGACGTTGGCGACAGCGCGCTGACCATCGCCAACGTGCATCTGGAGTCCTGGTCGCCGGCCGTCCGGGTCACCCAGGCGGCTCAGGTCCGTGAGTTCCTGGCGGCGGTTGCGCCGGGCGACCTCGTGCTGCTGGGCGACTTCAATGCAACACCGGATGCGCCAGAGATCGCCATGATGGGCGTAGGACTGGTCGACGCGTGGGGTGTCGGAGGCGACGGAGACGGGGCGACGTTCCCGGCACCGGTGCCGAGCCGGAGGATCGACTACGTGCTCGTGACGCCAGGCCTGTCGATACGCCACGCCTCGGTCCTCAGCACCGACGCCTCCGACCACTTCGCCGTCACCGTCGAGCTGATCACGTCATGATCGACAGCCCCCGCGCGACAGGCGTGTCGCTTGCGGGGAGGCTGTAGATCTTGGACCGGAGCGGCGGTCGTCAGGCGCCGGCAGCCGCCCGCAGCGCGTCGGCCCGGTCGGTGCGCTCCCACGTGAAGTCGGGCAGCTCGCGACCGAAGTGGCCGTAGGCAGCCGTCGGCTGGTAGATGGGCCGCAGCAGGTCGAGGTCGCGGATGATCGCGGCCGGCCGCAGGTCGAAGACCTCGGTAACGGCGTGCTGGATCTTGGCCACGTCGACCTTCTCGGTGCCGAAGGTCTCGACGAACAGGCCCACCGGGTGTGCCTTGCCGATCGCGTAGGCAACCTGGACCTCGCACCGGCTGGCCAGCCCGGCAGCGACAACATTCTTGGCGACCCAGCGCATCGCATAGGCCGCGGACCGGTCGACCTTGGACGGGTCCTTGCCGCTGAAGGCGCCGCCACCGTGCCGGGCGTAGCCGCCGTAGGTGTCGACGATGATCTTGCGGCCGGTCAGCCCGGCGTCACCCATCGGGCCACCGACCTCGAACCGCCCGGTCGGGTTGACGAACAGGTTGTAGCCGTCGCTGTCAAGCTCGTAGGCGGCGAGGATCGGGTCGACCACGTGCTCCTTGACGTCAGGAGCGAGCAGGCCGCCGAGGTCGATGTTGGCCGCGTGCTGCGAGGAAACCACGACAGTGTCGAGGCGCACCGCGCGCGCGCCGTCGTACTCGATCGTGACCTGGGTCTTGCCGTCGGGGCGCAGGTAAGGAACGGTGCCGTTCTTGCGCACCTCCGACAGCTGCTGGGCAAGCCGGTGCGCGATCGTGATCGGCAGCGGCATGAGCTCCGGCGTGTCGCTGCACGCATAGCCGAACATCAGGCCCTGGTCACCCGCGCCCTGACGGTCGAGCGGGTCCTCGTCGTGCTCGACGCGGCGCTCGTAGGCATCGTCGACGCCCTGCGCGATGTCGGGCGACTGCGCGCCGATCGACACTGACACACCGCACGACGAGCCATCAAAGCCCTTGGTCGACGAGTCGTAGCCGATCTCCAGGATCGTCTGCCGCACGATGCCGGGGATGTCGGCGTAGGCGCCGGTGGTCACCTCGCCCGCGACGTGCACCTGGCCGGTGGTCACCATCGTCTCGACCGCGACCCGACTGTTGGGGTCGTCCTTGAGGAGCGCGTCAAGAATGCCATCGCTGATCTGGTCACAGATCTTGTCCGGGTGGCCCTCGGTGACCGACTCCGAGGTGAACAGGCGGCGCGTCACAGTGCTCCTCTAGTGCGTGCGATTGTGAACGGTTTACGAGAATCGACGGGAAGTCTAACGGGCAGGTGGCGCAGACCGAAGCACGTCCAGCATTCGGGCGACACGGTCCCACACTGCGTGCGCGAGATCGTCCTTGGGTCCTTCGGGCACCTCGGTCTCGGAGCCGTCCGCCCCGAGGATGGTCGCGGCGTTGCGCTCCGACTCGAAACCCTTGCCGGTGCCGACCTCGTTGACGACGAGCAGGTCAGCGCCCTTGGCCGCCAGCTTGGCGCGGCCGTGCTCCAGAACGGACCCCGCGGTGTCGCCGGTCTCCGCCGCAAAACCGACCACCACCTGACCCGCGCGGCGACCACCGGCCAGGCCGGCCAGGATGTCGGGGTTGCGGACCAGCTCGACCGTCGGCGCGCCGCCGTCGTCGGCCTTTTTGATCTTGTGGTCGGCATAGACGGACGGCCGGAAGTCGGCCACGGCGGCGGCCATCACGATCGCGTCGGCGTCCCTTGCGACCGCCTGCATTGCGTCGGCCAGCTCGAGCGCCGTGCCAACGCGGACGACCTTGGCGCCCGCTGGGTCGGGCAACGAGACGTTGGCTGAGATCAAAGTCACCTCGGCGCCGCGTGCGACAGCCGTCCGCGCGAGCGCATAACCCTGCCGCCCGGACGAGCGGTTGCCAAGAAAACGTACGGGGTCCAACGGCTCCCGGGTGCCCCCGGCGGAGACCGCCACGCGACGGCCGGCCAGATCTAGGCGCTGGCCGGCGACGCCGCGGCTCAGCACCGACCGGGCAACGGCAAAGATCTCAGTGGGCTCGGGCAGCCGTCCCGCGCCGGAGTCGGCACCAGTCAGTCGGCCGACCGCCGGATCGATGACGACGGCTCCGCGCTCGCGAAGCGTGGCGACATTGGCCTGCGTGGCCGCGTGCTCCCACATCTCGGTGTGCATGGCGGGGGCGAAGACGATGGGACAGCGCGCCGTGAGCAGGGCGTTGGTGAGCAGATCCCCGGCGAGCCCGTGCGCCGCATGGGCCAGCAGGTCAGCCGTGGCGGGGGCCACGACGACGAGGTCGGCCTCCTGCCCGAGCCGTACGTGCGGCACCGCCGGCACATCGGCGAAGACCTCGGTGTGGACGGGGTGGCCGGACAGGGCCTCCCAGGTGGCCGCGCCCACGAAATTGAGCGCGGCAGCGGTGGGCACCACGCGGACGTCGTGCCCCGACTCGGTGAACAGCCGCAGCAGCTCGCAGGCCTTGTAGGCCGCGATCCCCCCGCTCACTCCCAGGACGATCCGGGGGCGGGGCGACCCGGAGGGCAAGCCGCTCACCTGGCCAGCCGCGGGCGGGCTCAGGCCGGCTCGGCCGGCTCAGCGGTGACGAGGCCGTCGTTGATCTCACGTAAGGCGATCGAGAGCGGCTTCTCCTGGACGCGCGTGTCAACGAGCGGGCCGACATACTCCAGCAGGCCCTCGCCGAGCTGCGAGTAGTAGGCGTTGATCTGCCGGGCACGCTTGGCCGCGTGGATCACCAGCGCGTACTTGGAGTCGCTCTTCTCGAGCAGCTCGTCAATCGACGGGGACGTGATGCCCTCGGCGACTCCGTGAGTTCCAGACACGCTCATGCCTCCGATGGATGGGGTGAACTCATCAAGGCTACCAACTCGCGACACACCGTCTCGACATCGGTGTTGACGAGCGTCACATCGAACTCCGACTCCGCTGCCAGCTCTGCCCGCGCGGTCTCCAGCCGTCGCCGCCGCTCGTCCTCCGACTCGGTGCCGCGACCGACGAGGCGGCGAACCATCTCGTCCCAGCTCGGCGGGGCCAGAAACAGCAGCAACGCGTCAGGCATGGCCGCCCGGACCTGGCGGGCGCCCTGAAGATCGATCTCGAGGAGCGCGGAGCGGCCCGACGCCAACGCCCGGTCGACTGGACGGCGTGGGGTGCCGTACTTGGCAAGGCCGTGAACCACTGCCCATTCGAGCATCTCGCCGGCGGCCACCATGCGGTCGAACTCCGCCTCGGTCACGAAGTGGTAGTGCACCCCGTCCTTCTCTCCCGGTCGGGGGAAGCGCGTGGTGACGGAGACGGAGACCCAGACCTCGGGATGAGCGTCGCGTAGGTGCCGTACGACGGTGCTCTTGCCGACGGCGGTCGGTCCGGAGAGGACGACCAGCCGTGGCGCATTGGCCCGTGCAGCCGGGGGGTCAGTCACCGCTCTTGGAGCCGAACTCCTGGACAAGTGCCTCGACCTGGTTGACGCCGAGCCCACGGACCCGACGGCTCTCTGAGATGCCGATGCGCAGCATGATCTGGGCCGCCTTGACCTTGCCGACGCCGGGCATCGACTCGAGGAGCGCGGAGACCTTCATCTTGCCGATGGCGTCGTCCTGCTGGCCCTCGGTGAGGACCTCTTTGAGCAGGGTGCTGGTCTGGGTCCCGTGCGAGTGCTTGAGCCGGTTCTTCACCGCGGCTCGCTCCCGGCGCACCTCGGCGGCCTTGGCAAGGGCAGCGGCGCGCTGCTCGGGAGTCAACGGCGGAAGCGCCACAGTACGGCTCCAGGGGTTGAGAAAGAACTACGGGATCGGGAAAGGAACCTAGCGAGTACGCGACCCGTGCGCCAACGCGGGGTGGCCGCTCGCTGGGTTGACCTCAGGCACACGTCGGGCACCCTGGGTAGGTGCAGGGGGAGCCGGTGATCGTCGGACGCGATGACGAGATCGCGATCGCGTTGCGCGTCCTCGGCTCGCCGCGCGCTGCGTTGCTCGTCAGCGGTGATGCGGGGATCGGCAAGACGCGGCTCAGCCGTGAGATCGGCGATCGACTGACGGTCTCCGGGGGTGTTGTGCTGGTTGGCCACTGCCTGCCTGTTGCGTCCCATCTGCCACTCCTTCCTGTCGTCGAGATCGTGCGAAGTCTGGCCATGGATCCCGAGAGTGCGATGCGGGCCGTACGAAGCTCCGCGCCGCCCTTTGTCGAACGTGAGCTAGCCCGTGTGATCCCAGAGCTCGCGGTCGGAGAGCCTGCGGGGCCGGGGGAAGGTTGGGAGCGCGAGCGCCTGTTTGCCGCACTTGCCCTGGTCGTCGACCGGTGCTCCGCGATCCGACGCCTTGTACTCGTGGTCGAGGACGCGCACTGGGCGGATCCAACGACTCGCGACTTCCTCAGCTACCTCCTGGCGCAGCCCCGGGCGGCCGGCCCCAACCTCGTGGTGACGACGCGGCGCCGCCCCGATCTCGGCATGGACGCCGCCGACTGGATCGACCTGATGCAGCGCCTGCCAGACGTGACAAGCCTCGACCTAGGTCCGCTTGACGTGGACGCCGTGGCACATCAGGTCGAGCACCTGCTCCCCGCCCCGTTGAGCGCGATGGTGGTCGACGACCTCGCCCGTCGCTCCGAGGGCAACCCGTTCTTCGTCGAACAGCTCGCCCAGTCGTACGCGGGCGAGGGTGACGCCGACCGCGACGGCGCCCCGATGCCGTGGTCTCTGTCGGAGAGTCTGCGCCGCCGCGTACACGGCGTCTCCCAGACGGCACGTCGGCTCACCGACGCGATGAGCGTGGCCGCGCGTCCGCTCACGTACGACTCGCTGGCAGCCGTCTGCGAGCTATCCACCAGCGAGGTACAGGACGGCCTTCGCGAGCTCGCCGATGCCCGGCTGGTCAGGGATGTGGCGACCTCGCGGGGACACGAGATGAGTCACGTGCTCATCGCCGAGGCCGTCGTAGACGGCCTTCTCGAGGGCGAACGCGCAGGCCTGCACGTCAAGCTCGGCGAGCTGCTCGACCAGACGGGCGACCCGTCAGATGCGGCCGAAGCGGCGGGCCACTGGCGGGCAGCCGGCCGTGCGGTGCAGGAGCTGGATGCGACGGTCCGCGCGGCACGGCACGCGGAGAGCCTCTACTCGCAGGAGGAGGCGGCCGAGCTGTGGCAGCGAGCCGCAGAACTCGCGGCCGCCGTCCCCGGCAGTCGGGACAAGGCCGTACGCCTCTACGTCAAGGCGGCCAAGGCGTGGCAGGGTGCTGGTGACGCCGCCCGCGCATACGAGGCGGCCACGCGGGGACGGTCACTCGTCACAGCGGAGACTGACCCGGTTGTCGCCGGGCAGATCCTGATGTGGCTTGGCGCCACCAGCTTCGTCGTCAGCCGAGAGCAGACAGTGACGCTCGGCGCCGATGCCGTCCGCGTCCTGCGAAAGCTGCCGCCTTCTCCGGAGCTCGCAGAAGCGCTGCTATGGCTGGATCTTTCGTACATGACCCTTGGCCAAGCGGCCGAGGGAGAGCCGTACGTGCATGAAGCCATCGACATTGCCAAACGCATCGGCGATCATGCCCTGCTGGCCAAATCGTGGGCACGTCTCGCAAACGACTACTGGACCCTGGGCCAGCTCGACGAGGCCAGGGCCGCCTTCCAGCGCGTCCGGTCGGTCGCCGCGTCGATGCCGGACGCTGTGACGGGATTGCTGTGGATCGTGGCCGCGGACACCGATTTGGGGCTGAAGCGAAACGAGCTCGAACGGGTCGTGACGCAAGGAACGGAGGATCTTCGGTTGCTCCGTGCGAGCGGCCACCAGAGCGACGTCTTCACCCGCCTCCTGACGACCAACATCGCCGAGGCGCTCCTCGAGCTTGGTCGGGTCTCGGATGCCGATGCTGTGCTCACGGCCGACCTGCCTCCCATGACGGCGGCCGCTGAGTTCCTCTACGGGGTGCGAGCCCGCATCGAGCTGTGCCTCGGCGAGCTAGCCGCGGCACACGATTTGGTTACGCGCGTCATCCAGGCAGGGACGGATCCTCCCGCCGAGATGCAACGCGAGCGTGCCATGGACCTTGCCGAGGTGCTGTTGTGGCATCGGGAGCCCGCGGCGGCGCGCGACGTGGCGGTCGCCGGGCTGCAGGCCGCGGCGGGCACGGACGAGGTTGAGCGTTGTGCCGCGCTGTTCGTCAATGCGATGCGGGCGGCGGCCGACCTCGCATCCGTCAGTCGTGCTCGGAGTGCGACAACCGTCGAGGACCTCGACGCTCTCCTCAGTGGTTGGGGCACCGACCCGTTCGAGCAGGAGGCTTGGGACGTGACATGTCCCCTGCTCGGCGTGATCTGGGAGGCGGAGCGCGGCAGGGCGCTGGGGCGATCCGATCCCGATTCTTGGCAGCGGGTCGCTGTCCGTTGGCGTGACCTTGGTCGCCCGCACCGCTACGCGTACGCCCGGTGGCGCCAGGCCGAAGCTCTGGTGCTCGCCGGAGCGCCGCGCGACGGCATTGCCGAGATCCTGACCGACGCGGCTGACTCTGCGCGCACCCACGTCCCGCTGCGGGAAGAGATCGAGGCGCTGAGCAAGGCCGCAAGGATTCCGCTTGTCCGCGCCGCGCGTGCGGACGCACCAGGGCGGAAGGGGTCGGAGCGTCCGTTCGGCCTGACCGAGCGTGAGGACCAGGTCCTGCGACTCGTCGCGCGTGGTCTCACCAATGCCAACATCGGCGCAGAGCTCTACGTGAGCCCCAAAACGGTCAGCGTCCATGTGACCGGCATCCTGCGCAAGCTCCACGCCACCAGCCGGTCCGAGGCCGCCTGGATCGCACGGCAGGCCGGCCTGTTCGCCGACGACTCATCCGGCTAGGGACCGACTCCCCTCGCGTCTAAGGCATTTGGGCGCCAGGTCCTAGGAGTTCTTCCGATGTGGCCGTCGTCGTCCGAGATCACGCTCCAAGTGTTGATGCGGAACGGACCGTCGGTCTCAAGGTGAGACCCCCCGACACCGCGATACACAAGGGGGCAATTGCCATGACCACCACCATCTCCACTCGTGCCGGATCGCCGTACCGCATCGGGCTCGTCGTAGTTCTCGCGCTGGCCGCGATGGTCGGAGCACTTCTCGTCGCCGGCCTGGTCAGCGGCCGTGACAGCAGCACCACCGAGGCACCAGCGAGCGACACGCCGAGCGTTCAGCAGGAGGCGCCCCTCTTCCAGGACAACGGCGTGGGGCCTGGCCGGCCCTACCGAGACGCCGAAATCGCCGAGGAAGGCGTGCCGAGCACGACCAACGTGGGACCGGGACGGCCCGTCAAGGATGCCGAGCGGTAAAGCTGCACGGACGAGCGGCAGGGGAACGCTGTGCACGACCTGTGATTGGGGTCGTGCACAGCGTCGGGTGCTAGGTGGCTGACGAGCAGGTCTCCTGATACGGCCGGTTGGGAACGACGGCGTCCCACTCTTCCTGGCTGAGGCCTTCGAGCAACCCCCACCGATCTACCAGGACAACGGCGAGGGCCCGGCGGCCCTACAAGGACAGCGAGATCTCTGAGGGCCTGCCATTTGACGCGCCTGCCAGCGGCCCGGCGGCCGGACAAGCCCGCCGAGAGGTAGCAGACCACCTGCACGGACCGTGCCCAGGGAGAACGCCTACGTGATCTCCGAGCGCGGTCCGTCAGCATGCCGTCGCTACCAGTGCGACTTTCGCTCATTGCTCATTGCAGCCGTATCTGCGAATCACGCGTTGCCTCCTCAAGCCATCACGATGCGGCCGCTGGACACCACGACCGCACCACCACAAGGGAGGGACATCATGTCCACAATCACCGCCCCGCCACGTGGCTTCCGAGTGCCCGTGCTGGTCATCGTCGTCACGCTGGTCGCCGCAGTCATTACCGCCGCGGTCGTCGCCTTCGCGCTCAACACGGGGTCCGGCGACGACACACCGTCGCCGACCTCGCACGCACCCGCCGCCCAGCTCGCGGCCTATGGAAGCGCGGCGGCAGCCGCCGAGCACGCCATGAGCTCGACCCAGGTATCCGACCTGGCACGCGCCCAGTCCGCTGACACCGCGCGACTGCAAGGCCAGGCTGACCTCTGGGCGCAGCAGGGATCACCAAACCAGGACACCGGCGTCGTGCCGCCCGGCAGGCCGTTCAAGGATGCCGAGATCTCGGACCCTGGAGTGCCTGCCGCGCCCGGCCCGGGAGCAGGCAGCAAACCCCGCGGCGCTGACAACTACGCCCTGCGCTGACGATCACGACTAGCTACGCGCGGTCCTTGTGGACCGCGCGTAGTTGTCTGCATCCGTCGGTGGCCGAGTCAGCTCGTGCTGCTGAGGTACGTGAGGACCGCCAGCACACGCCGGTTGTCTGCGCTGCCCTCGGGTAGGCCAAGTTTCCGAAACACGTGCTGAACATGGGTGCCGACGGTGTTCGTGCTCACCACGAGCCGATCAGCAATGCCCCTGTCGGACATACCCGCCGCCAACAGATGGAGCACCTCGCGCTCGCGGCCGGTGAGCAAACTGAGCGGCGTTCCTCGTCGCTGCTTCTTCGCCAGCCGGGCGATGAGCTCAGGATCCACCACCGTGCCTCCCGCGACGATCCGCTCAAGGGCAACTGAGATTTGAAACGGCTCGAGCACTCGATCCTTCAGCAGATAACCCGTGCACGGCTCGCTGCCCAAGAGCAGACGTTGCAGGTAGTCGGCGACGACGTAGCTCGACAGCACGAGGATCCCGAGATCTGGCCAGCTCCGGCGCAGCGCCGTGGCCAC
Organism: uncultured Actinomycetota bacterium; assembly: GCA_963799425.1. GTDB lineage: Bacteria > Actinomycetota > Actinomycetes > Jiangellales > Jiangellaceae > CAVWSM01. The sequence goes on from CAWCXA010000013.1 coordinate 174,417, forward strand.
ACACAGGCCTTCGTCCCGGTACGTGGGCGGCATCCTGATGTCGAGCACCACCGCGTCCGGCATTTGGGCCCGTACGGCGGCAGGCACCAGTTCTGCCCGACCAAGTGATTCGACGATGTCGTGCCCCGCGTTGGTAAGCACCCTCGTCAAGCCTTCGCGAACGATTGCCGAGTCGTCGATCAGGACCAGTCGCATGGCATGGAACTCCCGTCGTCCTACACGGCAGCATCAATGCTGTACACCAGCACTGCAATGCACCTCTTCTGTCATCGACGTCGGGCACCATTTGCGGTGCTCGAATGCAAACGCGAGAACTGTGTGACGGCATGGAGAAGTCTCGGGTTCCACGATTGCCTGTATCGGCGTGGGTGGATTGGTGTACCGGGTGCGAGGTGTCCCGGCACTCGTTGGGCCGGCCCTCAGTCATCCGAAAATGGGCGCAACCCACCTATCAGCGGAGCCCTTACTAGTCTGATAGGACGCGCGAAATGATGGCGTGTCCGGCTGCAGGCGCGGATCGCAGCGAGGCTCGAGGCGTCGGTACGGCGCCGCACGATAAGCGCGTCATGGCGCTGTGCATCGTCATCAGCTCGACACCTCCTCGCTCTCACGCGGCTTACTCGCCCTGCGGCGAAGGATTTCTCTCAAGTTAGGCGGGGCGAAACCAGTAAGCAACCTGGTTTCGCTCGGGAATGTCGCTCTGCGATCGAGTGGACATCGACCGTGCCCATTCATCCCCCGCCCTCACTGAAACTCGTGATTTCGGCGGCGCTCACGGATTGCCGTGACGCTCGGCGGCGGACACGAGCGCATGGTCTTGGCAGGCAGGACCAAGGCACCGCCAGGTGCGGATGGGGTGTTGCCGCCAAACCAAGACGCACATCAGCCCAACAGGGAGACAGACCATGTCCACGATCACCGCACCGCCGCGTGGCCTCCGCGTCCCCCCGCTGTTCATCGTGCTAGCGATCGTTGCCGTGGTCGTCCTTGCGGCAGTGATCGCGTTTGCGTTGAACTCCGAGTCCGCGGATGACACCCGGACGCCAGCCGTAGAAGCGTCTGCGGCGCAGTCGCAGACAAACGGCAGCGCAACCGCCGCCGAGCGCGTCCTTCGGTCGAGTGTGCCGCTGTACCAGGACGACGGCCCCGGCCCCGGAAGGCCGTATAAGGACAGCGAGATCTCCGAGGGTCTACTGCCGGTCGCTAGCAACGGCCCCGGTCGTCCAGTGAAGGATGCTGAGATCAGCCGTTAACAGGCTGGCACCCGCCTCGCGCGGAGTCATGTCCCTGACTCAGCCAGACAACGCTGCGACGCAGGCCTCGAGCGTGCGGCTAGCCGCATCGCGCAGGCCACTGACGGACGGTCCCGCCGCGAGCACCTCGCGGGACGACGACGGCAGCACGTTGTGCAGCGCTGCACCGAACACCTGCCTTAGGTCTTTGGCTGAGCCTCCCTGAGCCCCGATGCCCGGGGCGAGCAGCGGACCGTTGACGTCGAGGTCCTCTCCCGACTCACCAATCGTCGCACCGACGACGCAGCCCACGGAGCCCATCGGTACAGCCCCAGCGTTGGCGGCGCGCACGTGGTCCAGCATGGTGCCCGCGACCGTAAGACCGTCGGCGCCGCGGGCGTGCTGCACCTCCGGCCCCTCGGGATTGGAGGTCAGCGCCAGGACAAAGACCCCCGACTCATTGGCCGCCGCAGTGTCAAGCACGGGCCGCAAGGACTCGAATCCGAGGTACGGCGACACGGTCACGGCGTCGGAGAACAGCGGCGACGAGGAGCGTACGTATGCATCGGCGTACGCCTGCATCGTCGAGCCGATGTCGCCGCGCTTGGCGTCCATGAGCACCAACGCACCAGCGGCCCGCGAGTCGCGAACGACGCGCTCCAGCACCGCGATGCCCCGCGAGCCGTGGCGCTCGAAGAACGCCGACTGCGGCTTGAGCACCGCGACCCGGTCAGCGAGCGCCTCGACAACGGTTAGCGTGAACCTCTCGACGCCGTCGACGTCATCGGCCAGGCCCCATGCCCGCAGCAGCGACGGGTGCGGGTCGATGCCGACGCACAGCGGACCGCGTTTGCCCATCGCATCGTGCAGCCGTGCACCGAACGACACGCCCGTCATGCGTACTCCCGTAGTTCTTCGGTGCCTATCGCCTCGGGGACCGAGCCGAACCCGTACATCCGCAGCCGTCGAGCCAGCCCGTCGTTGATGTGCTGCGCCCACAGTGGGCCGCCATAGATGAAGCCTGTGTAGCCCTGCAGCAGCGTCGCACCGGCACGGATCCGCGCCCACGCGTCCTCTGCTGTCGTGATGCCGCCCACCGACACGAGGACGAGCCGGTCTCCGACGCGCGACCGGAGCAGTCGCAGGACTTGCATGGACCGATGAGCAAGCCCCGGCCCGGACAGCCCGCCGGCGCCGATCGTCGACACCTGCTCGGGCGGGGTGCGCAACACCGTCTCGGCTGACGGTCGTGTTTGTCGCAACGATCCCGTCGAGACCGAGATCGAGGGCAAGGTCGGCCACAGCGCGTACATCGTCATCGGCAAGGTCAGGCGCGATCTTGACCAGCAGCGGTAGGCGCCGCTCGGTGGACTCCCCCGCGCTCCCCCGCACCGCTACCAGCAATGGCCGCAGCTGCTCGACGGCCTGCAGGTTGCGCAGGCCCGGCGTGTTCGGGGAGCTCACATTGACGACGAGGTAGTCGGCAACCGGCGCGAGCCGCCGCGCAGACTCTACGTAGTCGGCGACCGCCTCCGACTCCGGGACGACCTTGGTCTTCCCGATGTTGACACCTACGACGACCGGCACGTGCCTCCGAGCGAGCCGCAGCTCCAGTCGGTCGGCAACCGCCGCTGCGCCCGCGTTGTTGAACCCCATGCGGTTGACGATCGCGCGGTCCTGCATCATGCGGAACAGCCGTGGCGGCGGGTTGCCCGGCTGCGGCTGCGCGGTCACCGTGCCGACCTCGACGTGCCCGAACCCCAGCGCGGCCAAACCGTCGACCGCGCGTGCGTCTTTGTCGAAGCCGGCCGCCAGACCGAGCGGGCTGGGAAAGTCGAGCCCCAGGGCCTGCACCCGCAACGCCGGGTCGGTGGGGGCCAGTCGACGCGCAGCGTCTGGTGACATGCTCGCGGCTCGCCCGGCCAGGCGGATCGCACCGAGCGCCCGGTGGTGAGCGTTTTCCGGATCCGTCCTGCTGAGGACGTTTCGGAACAGCGCGTCGTACATGTTGCTCAGCCGGCCGGTCGTACGCGCGACGCCCACTCCTGCAGCGACCGCACGCCAACTCCACCGGCCCGCAGCGACTCGATGCCCTGCACCGCCGCGGCCAGCCCCTGCACGGTCGTTACACACGGCACACCGGCCGACACAGCAGCTGCCCGGATCTCGTAGCCGTCGACTCGTGGCGAGCCGCCCGGGGTGGTGCCGCTGGGTGTGTTGACGATGAGGTCGACCTCGCCGTCTCGGATGCGAGTGACAATCGTCGGCTCGCCGTCGTCGCCGGGACCGGATGACTGCTTGCGTACGACCGTCGCCGACACGCCATTGCGGCGCAGCACTTGCGCGGTGCCCGCCGTGGCCAGGATGCGGAAGCCCAGATCGGCAAGCCGCTTGACGGGAAACACCATGTGTCGCTTGTCGCGGTTGGCCAGCGAGACGAATACGGTGCCGCTCACGGGCAACGCGCCGTAGGCCGCTGTCTGCGACTTGGCGAACGCCGTGCCGAAGACGTCGTCGATGCCCATGACTTCGCCGGTGGAACGCATCTCCGGGCCGAGCACCGTGTCGACGTAGGCGCCGTCGGGAGTGCGGAACCGGTTGAACGGCATGACCGCTTCCTTGACGGCGACGGGTGCGTCGGCCGGCAGGTCGAGGAAGTCGCCGTGCGCCGGCAGCAGTCCCTCCGCCCGCAGCTCGGCGATCGTCGCGCCGACCATGACGCGCGCGGCCGCCTTCGCGAGCGGGACCGCAGTGGCCTTGGCAACGAACGGTACGGTGCGCGATGCCCGCGGATTGGCCTCCAGCACATAGAGGACGTCGCCGGTCAGTGCGTACTGCACGTTGAGCAGGCCGCGTACGCCGACACCTCGCGCGATCGTCTCTGTAGAGCTCCGGATGCGCTCGAGCTCCTCTCTGCCGAGTGTCGTCGGCGGTAGGGCACACGCCGAGTCGCCGGAGTGGATGCCGGCCTCCTCGATGTGCTCCATCACGCCGCCGAGGTAGAGCTCCTCGCCGTCGAACAACGCGTCGACATCGATCTCCACGGTCTCGTCGAGGAACTGGTCCACGAGGACCGGGTGGCGGAACAGGTCACTGGCGCGGTGCTTGTCGAGATACGCGCGCAGCGCCGCGTCCTCGTACACGATCTCCATGCCGCGGCCACCGAGGACGTACGACGGACGGACCAGCACCGGGTAGCCGATCTCGTGCGCAGTGGCGAGCACGCCCTCCTCGGTGGTCGCGGTCGCGTGCTTGGGCGCAGGTAGGCCGGCCTCGGCGAGGACGCGGCCGAACGCTCCCCGCTCCTCGGCGAGGTGGATTGCCTCCGGTGACGTCCCCACCACGGGGACGCCGGCGTCCTTGAGTGCTTGTGCGAGGCCGAGCGGTGTCTGACCGCCCAGCTGCACGATGACTCCAACGACTGGGCCGGCCTTGGTCTCGGCGTCGACGACTTCGAGTACGTCCTCCAGCGTCAATGGCTCGAAGTAGAGGCGGTCGGAGGTGTCGTAGTCGGTCGACACCGTCTCCGGGTTGCAGTTGACCATCACGGTCTCGTAGCCAGCCTCGCGCAGCGCCATCGACGCGTGCACGCAGGAGTAGTCGAACTCGATGCCCTGGCCGATCCGGTTAGGCCCGCTGCCGAGGATGAGCACGGCCGGCTTTGTGCGCGGCGCCACCTCGGTCTCCTCGTCGTACGACGAGTAGTGGTAGGGGGTTCGGGCCGCGAACTCGGCCGCACAGGTGTCGACGGTCTTGTAAACGGGACGGATGCCTAGGGCGTGCCGCAGTCCGCGGACCACTGGCTCGGCGAGGCCACGCAGCTCCCCCACCTGGCGGTCGGAGAAGCCGTGCCGCTTGGCCAGTCGCAACAGCTCGGGAGTGAGCTCGGGGGCGGACTGCACCTGCTGCGCGACCTCCGTGAGCAACAGCAGCTGGTCGAGGAACCACGGGTCGATGGCTGTGGCCTCGTGGAGCTCCCCGACGGTGGCACCGGCGCGGAGCGCATCGACAACGTCGCGGAGGCGGCCGTCGTACGGCTTGCGTACGCGTCCGAGCAGCTCGCCCTTCTCGACGGTCGCGCCGGCGAACCGAAGCGGAGCCTTGCTGTCCTCGAGCGAGCGCAACGCCTTCTGCAGCGCCTCCGTGAAGTTGCGGCCGATCGCCATGGCCTCGCCGACGCTCTTCATGTGTGTGGTGAGGATCGGGTCGGCGGCCGGGAACTTCTCGAACGCGAACCGTGGCACCTTGACCACCACGTAGTCGAGCGTCGGCTCGAACGACGCCGGCGTCTGCTGCGTGATGTCGTTGGGGATCTCGTCAAGGGTGTAGCCGAGTGCGAGCCGCGCGGCGATCTTGGCGATCGGGAATCCGGTCGCTTTTGACGCCAGCGCACTCGACCGCGAGACGCGCGGGTTCATCTCGATGACGACCATGTGGCCGTCGGCCGGGTTGACGGCAAACTGGATGTTGCAGCCGCCGGTGTCGACGCCGACCGCGCGGATGACGCCGATAGCGACGTCACGCATGCGCTGGTACTCGCGGTCGGTGAGGGTCATCGCGGGTGCCACGGTGATGGAGTCGCCGGTGTGAACGCCCATCGGGTCGAGGTTCTCGATGGAGCAGACGATCACAACATTGTCGGCGCGGTCACGCATGACCTCGAGCTCGTATTCCTTCCAGCCGAGGATCGACTCCTCGAGGAGCACCTCGGTGGTCGGGCTGGCCTGCAGACCGGCGCCGGCGATGCGGCGTAGGTCTTCCTCGTCGAAGGCCATGCCGGATCCGGCGCCGCCCATGGTGAACGAGGGTCGGACGACGACCGGGTATCCGAGTTCCTCGACCGCCGCAAGACAGTCGTCGAGCGAGTGCGCGATGCGGCTTTTGGCTGTCTCTGCGCCGAGCTCCTCGACGATCTGCTTGAAGATTTCGCGGTTCTCACCCGCCTCGATCGCGTCGACGGAGGCCCCGATGAGCTCGACCCCGTACTTGTCGAGCACGCCCTGGGCCGCCAGCGCCATCGCGGTGTTGAGCGCGGTCTGTCCGCCGAGGGTGGCGAGCAGAGCATCGGGGCGCTCCTTCTCGATGACCTTGGCGACGAACTCGGGCGTGATCGGCTCGACGTAGGTTGCGTCGGCGATCTCCGGGTCAGTCATGATCGTGGCCGGGTTGGAGTTGACGAGTACGACCCGGAGGCCCTCGCTCTTGAGCACACGGCAGGCCTGCGTGCCGGAGTAGTCGAACTCGCAGGCCTGACCGATGACGATCGGGCCGGATCCGATGACCAGCACGCTCGTGATGTCGGTGCGCTTTGGCATCAGGCCTCCCCGCCTCCACTGCGGGCGGACAGCAGCTCCACAAACCGGTCGAACAGATAGGCAGCATCGTGCGGACCGGCGGCGGCTTCAGGGTGGTACTGCACGCTGAACGCCTTGAGGGCACCCGCGGTGTCGCGCAGCTCGAGACCTTCGACAACGTCGTCGTTGAGGCAGACGTGGCTCACCGTCGCGTCGCCGTACGGCGTCTCTGTTGTCCTGTCCAGCGGCGCGTCGACGGCGAACCCGTGGTTGTGTGCGGTCACCTCGACCTTGCCGGTGGTGCGGTCCTGCACAGGTTGGTTGATGCCGCGGTGGCCGTATTTGAGCTTGTAGGTGCCGAACCCGAGCGCCCGCCCGAAGATCTGGTTGCCGAAGCAGATGCCGAAGAGCGGCACGCCACGCTCGAGTGCACCGCGTACGACCTCGACCGGCTGCTCCTGGGTCTCGGGGTCACCCGGCCCGTTGGACATGAACAGGCCGTCGGGCTGCAGCTCCAGGATCTGTTTGAGGGTCCACGACGCCGGCACGACATGCACCTCGATGCCGCGCTCGGCCATCCGGTGCGGTGTCATCGACTTGATGCCGAGGTCCATGGCCACGACGGTGAAGCTCTTGTCGCCGATCGCCGGGATCACGTACGGCTCATCGGTCGTGACGTCATCGGCGAGGTCGGCGCCCAGCATGGACGGCGTCTGCAGCACGCGGTGCAGCAGGACCGAGGGGTCGTGCTCGACGGAGGAGATGCCGACACGCATAGCGCCGCGCTCCCGCAGGTGCCGGGTGAGGGCGCGCGTGTCGACACCGCTGATGCCCACGATGCCCTGCGCGTCGAGCTCTTCGTGGAGGCCGCGCTGGGCACGCCAGTTGGAGTGCCTGCGCGCAGGGTCGCGCACCACGTAGCCGGCGACCCAGATGCGCTGCGACTCGGGATCCTCGTCGTTGACGCCCGTGTTGCCGATGTGCGGAGCCGTCTGCACGACGACCTGTCCGTGGTACGACGGGTCGGTCAGCGTCTCCTGGTAGCCCGTCATGCCGGTGGCGAAGACCGCCTCACCGAACGTCTCGCCCTCGGCGCCGTACGACTCACCTCGGAAGGTGCGGCCGTCCTCGAGGACGAGGATGGCGGGAGGGCGGCCGCTCATGCGAGCTTCCCGTCGAGCACCGTCGCCCGGCCGCGCAGGAAGGTCGCGACGACGGCGCCTGGAAGGGTCAGGCCGGCATAGGGCGTGTTGCGGCTGAGCGAGGCGAGGGACTCAGGTCGGACCTCGCGACGGGCAGCCGGGTCGACCAGAGTGACGTTGGCGGGCGTGCCGGCGATGAGCCCGGCACCGTGCCCGGCCAGCCTTCCGATGCGTGCCGGTCGCGCGGACATCCGGTCGGCCACGCCGGCCCAATCGAGCATGCCGGTCTCGACCATGGTCTGCTGCACGATCGAGAGCGCGGTCTCCAGGCCAACCATGCCCATCGCGGCTGCCGCCCACTCGCACTCTTTGTCCTCTGCGGGATGCGGCGCGTGGTCGGTAGCGACGATGTCCACCGTGCCGTCGGCGAGCGCGGTGCGCACCGCCTCGACGTCGGCGGCCGTCCGCAGCGGCGGGTTGACCTTGTAGACAGGGTCGTAGCTCGCCGCGAGCTCATCGGTCAGGAGCAGGTGATGCGGAGTGACCTCCGCGGTGACAGCGATGCCGCGCGACTTGGCCCACCGGATGATCTCGACGCTGCCTGCCGTGGAGACGTGGCAGACGTGCAGTCGCGATCCGACGTGCCCGGCGAGCAGCACGTCGCGGGCGATGATTGCTTCCTCGGCAACCGCGGGCCAGCCCTGCAGGCCCAGGCGGGCCGAGACCTCCCCCTCGTTCATCTGGGCGTCCTCGGTCAGCCGCGGCTCCTGAGCGTGCTGGGCGATGACGCCGTCGAAGGCCTTGACGTACTCGAGCGCCCGCCGCATCAGCACCGCGTCGGACACGCATTTGCCGTCGTCGGAGAAGACACGCACCTGGGCGGCCGAGTCGGCCATGGCGCCAAGCTCGGCCAACCGCTCCCCGGCAAGCCCCACGGTGACGGCGCCGACCGGCTGGACGTCGCAGTAGCCAGCCTCGCGCCCGAGCCGCCATACCTGCTCGACAACGCCCGCCGTGTCGGCGACTGGGTCGGTGTTGGCCATGGCGTGCACCGCGGTGAACCCGCCGAGCGCGGCCGCCCGAGAGCCGGATTCGACCGTCTCGGCATCCTCACGGCCCGGCTCGCGCAGGTGTGTGTGCAGGTCGACAAGGCCGGGCAGCGCGACGAGGCCGTCGGCGTCTATCGCCTCCGCGCCGTCGGCTGAGATGCCGGTGCCGACCTCGGCGATGCGACCGTCGCGGATCAGCAGGTCGGTGGGCTCGCCCCCGAGCAGGCGGGCGCCGCGGATGACGTACGCCACCGGATCCGATGATCGCGAAGAGTTCGGTGTCGAAAACGAGGCTGAAGTCTTCGTGATCACGCGGATCCTTCCTGTTCGCCGGCCAGCAGCAGGTAGAGCACGGCCATCCGTACCAGCACACCGTTGGTGACCTGCTCGACGATGACCGAGCGGTCGGCGTCGGCAGCGTCAGCGGTGATCTCCAAGCCGCGGTTCATCGGGCCGGGGTGCATCACGATCGCGTGGTCCGGCAACAGTCCGAGCCGGCGGCCGTCGAGACCGTAGCGGCGGCTGTACTCGCGGGCGCTCGGAAAGAACGCAGCGCTCATGCGTTCCCGCTGGACGCGCAGCATCATCACCGCGTCGGCTTTAGGCAGCTCGGCGTCGAGGTCGTACGACACCTCGCATGGCCATGACTGCACGCCGACCGGCAACAGCGTCGGCGGCGCGACGAGAGTCACGTCGGCGCCCAAGGTGCTCAGCAGCAGCACGTTGGAGCGCGCGACGCGACTGTGCAGCACGTCTCCGACGATCAGGACACGTCGCGACTCAAGCGCACCAAGATGCTTTCTCATTGTGTAGGCGTCGAGCAACGCCTGGGTCGGGTGCTCATGCGTGCCGTCGCCGGCGTTGACCACGCTGGCGCCGATCCAGCCTGAGCTGGCGAGCCGATGCGGGGCGCCACTAGCCGAGTGCCGGATCACCACTGCGTCGGCGCCCATTGCCTGCAGGGTGAGTGCAGTGTCCTTGAGGCTCTCGCCCTTGGAGACGCTGGATCCTTTGGCCGCGAAGTTAATGACGTCGGCGGACAGTCGCTTGGCGGCAGCCTCGAACGAGATGCGCGTGCGCGTCGAGTCCTCGAAGAACAAGTTGACGACCGTGCGGCCGCGCAACGTGGGCAACTTCTTGACCGAGCGCTGGGTGATGCGCCCCATCTCCTCCGCGGTGTCGAGGATTGCGAGCGCCTCGTCGCGGGAGAGGTCGGCGGTCGAGAGCAGGTGGCGCATCAGTCGGTCACCTCCGCCTTGGCGATTGCGACGGCGTCGATGCCGTCGATCTCCTCGAGCTGCACTCGTACGGTCTCCGTCAACGCCGTGGGGAGGTTCTTGCCCACATAGTCCGCGCGGATCGGCAGCTGGCGGTGACCCCGATCCACGAGGACGGCGAGCTGCACCGCCGTAGCCCGACCCACATCGTCGAGGGCAGTGAGAGCTGCGCGGATGGTGCGCCCGGAGAACAGCACATCGTCGACGAGCACCACGACATGGCCGTCGACGCCGGTCGCGGGGATGTCGGTGCGCTCCAGAGCGCGTGCGGGGCGCAGGCGCAGGTCGTCGCGATACATGGTGACGTCGAGCGAGCCCACGGGGACGTGCCGGCCCTCGACGGCGTCGATGCGCTCGGCGATGCGCCGGGCAAGCGGGACGCCGCGGGTCGGGATGCCGAGCAGGACAAGCTGCTCCGAGCCGCGGTTGCGCTCCAGGATCTCGTGAGCGATGCGGGTGAGCGCGCGGGAGATGTCGGAGGCGTCGAGCACGCTGCGGTCGCCGTTGGGGACGTGGCCCTGACCGGCGGACGATGGCTGCGACGGGGGCGACAAGGACATGACAAAGGACCCCCTTCCCCGCCTCACTGGACGGGTCTTAAAGGACGTCGGACGCGGGCTAGCGTACCAAGGCGGGGCGACGAGCCGACTTACCGTTCCTAGGTGTGGAAGCAAGCGGGACAGTCAGGTTCTGCGGAAAGACTCACCGGCCGGGCGTTGACGGGGGACTATGGGCAGGCCTACCGTCCGGGGATCATCGAGGTCGCCTGCGGTTTCAGGTGGGGGGAGCCATGGCGAGGGACTATGCGCGGGCTGTCGGAGCTCGATTACGAGCCATCCGGCAGCAGCAGGGGCTGTCCCTGCACGGGGTCGAGCAGCGCTCCGATGGCACCTGGAAGGCCGTCGTCGTCGGTTCGTACGAGCGCGGCGACCGAGCGATTTCCGTGCAGCGGCTGTCCGAGCTGGCCGAGTTCTACGGCATCCCGGTCGGTGAGCTGCTGCCGTCCCGGCCCTCGAGCGCCGGCCCCGCCCCCGGTTCCGGGCGCGTCGTGCTCGACCTGCAGCGGCTCGCGGCGGTCCCCCGGGATGAGTCCTCGCCGCTAGTGCGGTTCGTCGCGGCGATCCAGGCCCGGCGAGGGGACTACAACGGCCGGGTGCTCACGATCCGTCGCGACGACCTGCAGACCCTTGCCCTGCTCTACGACGAGTCCCCCGCCGCCGTCATCGAGCGATTCGTCGCCTGGGGGGTTCTCGGGCAGCCACCCGTGAGCTCCGTTCCCGAGCCACGCAAGGGGGTTGCGAGCGGGAGCCGCCAGGACCAGGTGCGCTAGCGGCCGCGCTGGGTCCGGGTCAGACGGGCAGCTGCGGCTTGAGCGACATGATCCGGCCGAGCAAGCCGTTGACAAACGCCGGCGACTCGTCGGTCGAGAGCTCCACGGCGATGTCCACGGCTTGGCTGACCGCGACCGCATCGGGGATGTCATCGCGGTAGAGCAGCTCGTAAACACCGATGCGCAGCAGGTTGCGGTCGACGGCCGGCATCCGGTCGATGGACCAGCCCACGGCGTACGTCTCGAGCAGCTCGTCGATGCGGCGCTGATGGGCGACGACGCCCTCAACGAGCTCGGTGACGTATGGGTTGAGCGGTTGCTCAGCCGTGGCAACGCGCTCGGCGAGCGTCGCGCCGAGCGGGAGACCCCGCACGTCGGATTCGAAGAGGATGTCCAGCGCCCGCTTTCGCGCCTTGGTGCGTGCAGCCATCGACGCGTATTAGTTGGCGCGGCCGAGGTACGACCCGTCGCGGGTGTCGACCTTGACCTTCTCGCCGGTCGTGATGAACAGCGGGACCTGAATCTCGTATCCGGTCGACAACCGAGCGGGCTTGCTGCCGCCCGTGGAGCGGTCGCCCTGCAGCCCCGGTTCCGTGTATTCGATCGCAAGCACCACCGAAGCGGGCAGCTCGACGAACAGCGGCGAGCCTTCGTGCAGGCCGACGACTGCCTCCTGGTTCTCCAACATGAAGTGCTCGGCGTCGCCCACGGTTGCAGCGGGGATGTGCAGCTGGTCGTACGACTGCATGTCCATGAAGACGAAGTCGTCGCCGTCACGGTAGAGGTACTGCATGTCGCGCTTGTCGACGCTGGCGGTCTCGACCTTGATCCCGGCGTTGAACGTCTTGTCGACAACCTTGCCCGACAGCACGTGCTTGAGCTTGGTCCGCACGAAGGCCGGCCCCTTGCCGGGCTTCACGTGCTGAAACTCGACGACCGTCCAGAGCTGGTTGTCGAGGTTGAGCACGATGCCGTTCTTCAGGTCGTTGGTGGTGGCCACAAGGGCGCCTTTCGTAAGGTCGGACGCCGTTGGCTGGTCGGGACTCAGCCCGAACAGACCAGCAGCTCCTTGGTAAACGTGGTGAGCACCTCGGTCCCGCCATGTGCGGCGTCACGGACTACGAGCGTGTCCTCGATCCGGACGCCACCGCGCCCCGGGAGGTAGACCCCCGGCTCGACGGTAACCGGCATGCGATCAGCCAGTTTACCTGGCGCGGAGTAGCCCAACGTCGGAGCCTCGTGGATCTCCAACCCGACACCGTGGCCCAGCCCGTGGGTGAAGTGGTCGCCATGTCCCCCCGCGGTGATCACCGACCGGGCTGCCGCGTCGACGGCTATGCACTCAACGCCGGGCGCCAACGCCTCCCGCCCGGCCCGCTGGGCGGCCGCAACCAGGTCGTAGACCTCGCGCTGCCAGTCAGCAGGATCGGCGCCGACGACGACCGTGCGGGTGCAGTCGGCGTGGTAACCGCCGACCTCAGCCCCGAAGTCGATCTTGAGGAAGTCGCCACGCTCGACCACCCGACCGGCGGCCCGGTGATGCGGGATCGCGCTGTTTGGCCCGGTGGCAACGATCGTGTCGAACGCGATGCCGTCGGCGCCGTGGGCGTACATCCTGGCCTCGAGGTCGCGGGCGATCTCGGACTCGGTGCGCCTCAGCAGTGGGCCGTCCAGGATGTCCTGCAGAGCTCGGCCGGACACCGCACACGCCTCACGCAGCGCGGCGATCTCGTCGTCGTCCTTGATCTGGCGAAGCTCCTCTACGGGTCGGCGGAGGTTGGCGAGCTGGCCGCCCGTCGCCTCCGTCAGCTTTTCGGCCAGCTCGAGTGTGACCTCGTGCTCCTCCACTCCGAGCGCCGTGACCCCGCCCTTCGCAGCCGCGCGCTCGGCCAGGTCGGTGGCGACCTGTCGCGTGACCAGCAGCTCGAGATCGGGCACCTGCTGGGCGGCCTGGGTCGCATAGCGGCCATCCGTGGCCAGCACCGCCTCGCCGCCCGCGGTGATCAGCAGCGCGGCGTTGCTGCTCGCGAGCCCGGTCAGATAGCGGACGTTGACGAGGCGGGTGATCAGCGCCGCCTCGACCTCGCGGTCGGCGAACAGCGCCACGAGCTGCGCGCGGCGGCGGGCATGGGATGCAGGCACGCCGGGAAGCGTAACGCGGTCGCGGTGGGCGTCCCAACCAGAGTTGATCATGGCGGAGGCGTGATCATTCCTGAAGTTTGATCACGCCTCCGCCATGATCAACATGGGAGGGTGCGGCGGCGGCCTCGAGGCCGAGCTGGCTGGCGAGGGCGCGCAGTGCGAGGTCGTACGAGCCGAGCCCGAAGCCCGCGATCGTCCCGGTGGCGACGCCGGCGACGACGCTCGTGTGCCGGAAGACTTCCCGAGCGGCCGGGTTGCTGATGTGCACCTCGATCAGCGGGGCGTTGAGCTGCGCGCAGGCGTCGCGCAGGGCGTACGAGTAATGCGTGAAGGCGGCCGGGTTGAGGATCACCGGTGTTTGCCCATCGGCGGCCTCATGCAGCCAACCGACAAGCTCCGCCTCGTCGTCGGTCTGCCGTACCTCGACGGCAAGCCCGAGCTCCTTGCCCAGCCGGGTGCAGCGCTCGACGAGGTCTGCATGCGTGGCCGTGCCATAGACCTCGGGCTCTCGCACCCCGAGCCGGCCGAGGTTAGGTCCGTTAAAGACAAACACGGGAACAAGCTCCACGTCATTCACCGGCTCACCTCGCCGTAGGCGGCCAGCAGCAGCTGCGGGTCGGGCGAGTCGAGGATGGTCGGCTTGGCGAGTCCGTCGAGTACGACGAAACGCAGCCGGTCACCACGCGCCTTCTTGTCGACGCGCATCGCGTCGAGTAGCTGCGGCCAGGCGTCGGCGCCGCGCTCGTACGCCGTCGGCAGGCCGAGCAGCGCCAGCACCTCGCGGTGCCGGTCGGCGGTCTCGTCGTCTAGGCGGCCGGCCAGCCGGGCCAGCTCAGCCGCGAAGACCATGCCGATCGCGACGGCCGCCCCGTGTCGCCACCGGTAGCGCTCCACGCGCTCGATCGCGTGACCCAGCGTGTGGCCGTAGTTGAGCATTTCGCGCCGGCCGGTCTCGCGCAGGTCCTGGCTGACGACCTCGGCCTTGACGCGGATGGAGCGCTCGAAGATCTCCCGCGTGTACGCGCCGTCCGGCGCCAGCGCTGCCGCGGGGTCGGCCTCGATGAGGTCCAGGATGCGCGGGTCGGCGATGAAGCCGTGCTTGACGACCTCGGCGAGCCCGGTGGCGTACTCGTACCGAGGCAGGGACACCAGCGTGTTGAGATCGCACAGCACGCCGGCCGGGGGGTGGAACGAGCCAACCAGGTTCTTGCCCTCAGGCGTGTTGATGCCGGTCTTGCCGCCGATCGCGGCGTCGTTCATTCCCGCGACCGTGGTGGGGATGTGTACGACCTTGACGCCGCGCACCCAGGTCGCCGCGACGAATCCGGCCAGGTCGGTCGTGGCGCCACCACCCACACCCACGATGGCATCGGACCGGGTGAAGCCGGCCTGGCCCAGGGCGGCCCAGCAGAACGCTGCCACCTCGGCGGACTTGGCGTCCTCGGCGTCAGGCACCTCGATGACGATCGCCTCATAGCCGTGCTCCGCTAAGTCGTCGCGGATCGCGTCGCCGGTGGCGCGGAGGGCGTGTGGGTGGATCACAGCGACACGCGCGACATCAGCGCCGAGCAGGCCGGGGAGCTCGCCCAGCAAACCTTCGCCGACGACGACCTCGTACGGCTGTGCGCCGCCCACCGGGATGCGCGTCACCTCGCTCATTCGGGCGTCCGCGGCTCTGACGCAACGTGTCGTTGCGTGGAGAGGTTCGACGCAGGGTGTCGTTGCGTCGAAACAAGCGCGGCTACCTCGGCGGCGATCTCCTCCGGCGTCCGCCCGTCGGTCACGACGGTGTGCTGGGCCACTGACTCGTACACCGGGCGTCGCTCGGCCATCAGCTTGCGCAGCTGGCCGCGGGCGTTGCCGAGCAGCAGCGGTCGATCGCGGTTGAACCCGACCCGAGCCGCGGCAACCGGGACCGACACGTCAAGGAACACCACGCGACGCCCATCGAGCAACGCACGGGTCTCGGCCGCGACGACCGATCCCCCGCCGAGCGCGACGACGCCGGTGTGCTCCGCGAGCGCGGTCGCCACCGCGGCCCGCTCAAGGGCGCGGAAGTGCGGCTCGCCGTGGTCGACGAAGATGTCGGCGATCGACTGGCCCGCGGCGGCCTCGATGTCGCGGTCGGTGTCGCGGAACGGCACGCCCAGCCGCTCCGCGACCAGCGCGCCGACGGTCGTCTTACCGGAGCCTGGCGGACCTACGATCACAAGGACGGGCGTCACCGGACCACCAGCGAGTCGAGGTAGCCGCGCAGGTTGCGGGCCGTCTCCGCGACCGAGTCGCCCCCGAACTTCTCGAGCACGGCGTCGGCGAGTACCAGGGCCACCATCGCTTCCGCGACCACACCCGCGGCTGGCACGGCGCACACGTCGGACCGCTGGTGGTGGGCGGTGGTCGCCTCCCCCGTGACGATGTCGACAGTGCGGAGGGCGCGGGGCACGGTGGAGATCGGCTTCATCGCAGCGCGTACGCGAAGGATCTCGCCAGTCGTCATGCCGCCCTCGGTGCCACCGGACCGCCCGGAGACTCGGGTGAGCGAGCCGTCGGCGCCCGGCACGATCTCGTCTTGCGCCAACGAGCCACGAGTACGCGCGAGCTCGAAGCCGTCCCCGACCTCGACTCCCTTGATCGCCTGGATGCCCATGAGCGCCGCGGCCAGCCGGGCATCCAACCGGCGGTCCCAGTGCACGTGGCTACCGAGCCCGGGCGGCAAGCCGTGAACGACCACCTCGACCACCCCGCCGAGCGTGTCGCCCTCCTTGTGACAGGCGTCGACCTCGGCGACCATGCGCGCGCTGGTCTCCGGGTCGAGGCAGCGCAGCGGGTCGGCGTCGATGCGCTCCAGGTCGTCGGGTTCGGGTACGAGGCCCGCGGGCACGGCGATCGAGCCGAGCTCCACGACGTGGCTGAGCACCCGCGCTCCCGCGGCCTGCTCGAGAAAGGAAATGACGACTGCGCCAAGCGCAACACGGGCTGCGGTCTCGCGTGCGCTCGCCCGCTCCAGCACCGGTCGCGCATCGGTGAAGCCGTACTTCTGGATACCGGCAAGGTCGGCGTGGCCCGGCCGCGGCCGGGTCAGTGGCGCGTTGCGGGCCTGGTCGGCCAGCTCCTGGGCGTCGACAGGGTCCGCCGACATGACCTGCTGCCATTTGGGCCACTCAGTGTTGGCGACCTGGATCGCCACCGGCGACCCGAGCGTCTCGCCGTGCCGGATGCCGCCAAGGATCGTGACCTCGTCGCGTTCGAACTTCATGCGCGCACCACGGCCGTAACCCAGCCGCCGCCGGGCCAGCGCGTCGTCGATCTGCTTGCTCGTCACGCGGACGCCGGCCGGGAGCCCCTCGAGGATCGCAACCAGAGCAGGGCCGTGGGATTCGCCCGCGGTGAGCCAGCGCAGCATGTCTGGATCTTCGCACGACCCGCGAACTGAGCTGGCGTCGGTCCGGCAGGTGAGAGCCGCGTCTCAGGATCCGGCGGCCGCGTCCAAGACCCGCTCGGCCCAGGCGATTGCCGCGAGAGCGCCGAGCAGCATCGAGGGCCCGTACGGCACGTTCGACCGCAGCGTGACCCGACGCATCGCCAGCAGGACCAGCCCGACGAGACCGCCGACGAGGAACCCGAGGAACGCCCCGAGGAACAGCGCCCCCCAACCCAGCCAGCCGAGGTAGAGGCCCAGCACCCCCGCAAGCTTGACGTCGCCGAGCCCCATCGCCTGCGGCTGCAGCAGCGCAAGCAGCAGGTAGAGCCCGCCCAAGGCCGCGGCCCCGAGCCAGGCGCGGCCGTAGTCACCCCAGGTGTCGTCGAGCAGCGCGGCGGCGGCCAGTAGCAGCGCACCGGCCACCAGCGCGGCGAGCGTGAGCAGGTTGGGGAGCCGATGCACCTGCAGGTCGATGTAGGCCATGGCCACGCCGAGAGCTCCGAGCACGAGGAACGCGGCAAGCTCGACCCCGCCGCCGACGCTTGCCGCCATGATCGCCCAGACGCCAGCGGTCACCGCGGCGAGAACGGCCCGCAGCGGTGGCCAGGCGGCGATGTCGGCGTACGTGACCGGAGCGGGCGACGCCTCGCCACCCTCTTCGCCCTCAGGAGCTGGGCGCCACGGCAGGTGGCGGATCAGATCGGGGAGCAACGCCCCGACCACCGCACCGAGCGCGGCGCAGACGATGACCAGCACGGGCGCGACGCTAACGGCCGGCGGCACGTGCCGCGAGCGCGGCAGCGCCGGCCGTGCGGAGCACGTGCACCGGCGCGTCGAGCCCGGTCATGAGGCGAACCTGTAGTGCGGCCTGGTGCACCAGCAGGTCCAGCCCCCCGAGCACCTCGCCGCCGCGCTCCGCCCAAGCGGTGGCGACCCGCGTGGGCCAGGGCTCGTACACCACATCGAAGAGCAGACCGGGTCGATCCGGCAGCTCGTCGACCAGAGCGTCGAGCACTCCAGGTGGTGTCGTCGCCACGACAAGCGGCGCTGCGAGCAGCGGATCGCGCGCGTCCCAGGGCCGAACGGAGACGGCCACCCCGAAGCGAGCACCGGTCTCGAGCAGGTCACCCGCGCGTGAGGGGGTACGGACGCACACCTCGACTCGGTTGGTGACGGAAGCCAAGGCGGCCACCGCCGAACGAGCCGTTGCTCCCCCGCCGAGCACGGCGGCCCACTTGACGTGACCGACGCCGGGCTCACGCATGGCGTTGACCAGCCCGGGCACGTCGGTGTTGTCGCCGTGCAACGCCCCTCCGGGCTCGCGCAACACGGTGTTGACAGCGCCGACCGCACCGGCGAGCTCACTCACCGACCCGAGTAGCGGCAACACGGCCTGCTTGAGCGGCATGGTCAGCGACAGCCCGCGCCACGTGTCGTCGAACTCGGCCAGGAAGCCTGGCAGCGCAGCCTCGTCGACGTCGTACGCATCGTAGGTCCAGTCGCCAAGCCCGAGGTGCGCGTAGGCCGCGCGATGCAGGATCGGTGACAACGAGTGCGCTATCGGCGACCCGAGCACCGCGCAGCGGGTAGCGCTCATAGGTTCAGCTGGGGCTCGTTATTGGGGGGGTCACGGGGGGCGCGGCCCCCCGTGGGTGGCTCAACACAGGTCGCTCTCGCGGCAGTAGGCCTGTAGCTGCGCGACGTTGGCCGCGTGCTCGGCGTCTGTCGTGGCGAACTTTGTTTCGCCTGTCTCGAGGTTGACTGCGGCGAAGTAGCAGTAGCCGGCGTTGGACGGGTTGAGCGCCGCCGCAAGCGCCGCCTCGCCCGGCGAGGCGATGGGACCCGGCGGGAGCCCGCCGACGACGTAGGTGTTGTACGGCGAGTTGGTCGCCCGGGCCGCATCGCTGGTGAACACGCTGGAGTAGTCGTTGGTCGCGTAGTGCACCGTCGAGTCCATCTGCAGACGCGTCCCGATGACGGCACCGCACTTTGCGGCGAGCCGGTTGTAGATGACCTCGGCCACCATCGGCATGTCGGAGACGTTGCGCACCTCGCGCTGCACGATGCTGGCGATGGTGACGACCTGCCGTGGGGTGAGTCTGCGCGCCGCCGCACCGGCCTCCAGGCCGACGGTCTCGGAGGCGGTGCCGAACCGGTCCATCATGTTGGCCACCACCGACGTCGGGTCACTGTCCGGTGTGAGGTCGTAGGTCGCGGGGAAGAGGAAGCCCTCTGCATCACCCTCGGCATACGGCGGCAGCGAGGCCGCGTCGATGGCTGCCTGCACGGCGGCGGGGTCGAAGCCGCCCTCCTCCGCGATCCGTGCGACGGTCAACGACTCGCGCAGCCCTTCGGGCACCGCGACCTTGCCGACGACCTCGGTAGCCTGCAACATCGCGAGGATGACGTCGGCGGCCTTCATCTCCGACATGAGCGTGTAGCTGCCCGGCTGGATCTGCCCGGAGCGGCTGTTGTCGTTGGACGCGTTGACGAACGCCTTGGCGCTTGCGACGACGCCGGCATCCTGGAGGATCTGCCCCATGTCGGTGAGCGTGGCGCCCGGCGGGATCTCGACGATCACCTCTCCGGTGCCGGGGCCGGGGTAGTCGGCCGGGGCGCCGAACAGCTCGCGGCCGCGATCGATGATCGCCTGCCCACCGAAGAAGATGCCAGCGCCGACCGCGCCGACGACGGCGAGCACAAGGACGAGGGCGACGAAAGACTTGCGGCGACGGCGGCGCTGCCGCCGCTTGGTGTGCCGCCGGCTGCGCGTGCCCCTGCTGTCTTCGGCCATCTGGATGCCGAGCTGGCTCATGTCCTCACTCGAGGGTCTCACCGGGAGGCTCGCCTCCCGTGCGCTCAGTGTCGAGCGCCGTCTGCAGAATGATCGCCGCCGCGGCCTGGTCGACCACGGCACGCCCCCGTTTTTCGGACACGCCTGAAGCGCGCATGTCCCGCAACGCTGTCGCGGTGGTGAGCCGTTCGTCAACCAGGCGCACGGTAATCGGCGCCAGTTTCCTAGCCAGTATGCGGGCAAAGTCCCGCACAGCGGACGCTGCCGGGCCCTCCTGCCCGGTAAGGGACCGGGGTAAACCGACCACGATCTCCGCGGCATCCCGCTCGAGAGCGATGGCGCGGATGCGATCAACATCACCTTTTCCGCGCCGGACGGTCTCGACCGGGGACGCGAGGATCCCGGCCGCGTCACTGGCCGCGACGCCGATGCGGACGGTGCCCACATCGACGCCAAGTCGTACGCCGTCGCGCACCCGCGCCTCAGCCCCTGCTCGTGACAGCCTGGCCGACCGCGTGCTCGACCTGCCGCAGCGCCTCGTCGATCGCAGCGATGTCGGTGCCGCCGCCCTGTGCCACATCGGGCTTGCCACCGCCGCCACCGCCGAGTGCGGTAGCCGCTACGCGTACGAGGTCGCCGGCGGACAGCCCCCAGGAGCGCGCTGAGTCGTTGACGGCAACCACGACGACCGGCCGCTCCCCCGCGGCGGAGGCCGCGGCAACAACGGCGGGCCGGTCGCCCGGCATCCGGCCGCGCACATCGAGGACGAGCCGGCGAAGGTCGTCAGCGGTGGTGCCGTCGGGTGCGTGGTGCCCGACGTAGGAGACGCCGTAGACCTCCGTGGGGTTGGCGGCGAGCGCGGGCCCGGCGGCGAGCAATGCACCGACCCGCATGCGGTCGATCTCCTTCTCGGCCGCGCGAAGCCGCTCGACGATGCCGGCGACACGCTCGGGCAGCTCGTCGCGGCGCACCTTGAGTGCTTCGGTGAGCTGCGCGACGAGCACGTGCTCGCGGGCCAGGAAGCGATAGGCGTCGACTCCGACCAGCGCCTCGACCCGGCGGACGCCGGAGCCGATCGACGACTCGCCCAGCAGCTTGACCAGGCCGAGCTGGCCGGACCGCTGGGCGTGCGTGCCGCCACACAGCTCCCGTGCCCAGTCGCCGACGGAGACGACCCGAACCGCGTCGCCGTACTTCTCGCCGAACAGCGCCATGGCTCCGGCCTTGCGCGCCTCGTCGATCGTCATCAGCTCCGCGTGTACGCCCAGATCGTCGGCGACTAGCGCGTTGACCCGGTCCTCGACGTCATGAAGGACGCTCTCCGGCACGCTGCCGGAGGCGGAGAAGTCGAAGCGGAACCGGCCGGGCGCGTTCTCCGAGCCGGCCTGCGTGGCAGTCTCGCCGAGCGCTTCGCGGAATGCCTTGTGCACCATGTGCGTCGCCGTGTGCGCCCGGGAGATCGACCGGCGTCGCTCGATGTCGACGAGGGCAAGCCCGTTGGCGCCGACGGTGATCTCACCGTCGGTGACTTTGCCGCGGTGCACGATCAGTCCGTCGATGGGCGACTGCACGTCGAGCACCTGCACGGAAGCCCCGTCGAGCTGAATCGTGCCCTGGTCGGCGAGCTGGCCGCCGCCCTCGGCATAGAAGGGCGTGCGGTCGAGGATGACCTCGACGTCACTGCCCGCTCCCGCGGCCGGCACGTCGGCACCGTCGACGAGCAATCCGACGACCTGCGCCTCGGACACGATCTCGTCGTAGCCGGTGAAGTCGACCTCGCGGCCGAGATCGTCGCGGGCATCGCGGAACACCGACAGGTCGACGTGCCCGGTCTTCTTGTCCCGCGCGTCCTGCTTGGCCTTGTCCCGCTGCTGCGTCATCAGCGAGCGGAAGCCGTCCTCGTCGACGGCCAGGCCTCGCTCGGCTGCCATCTCGAGAGTGAGATCGATCGGGAAGCCGTAGGTGTCATGCAGCTTGAACGCATCACTGCCGGACAGCACCGTGCGACCGGACTGCATGGTCTGGGTCGCCGCCATGTCGAATAACTGGGTTCCCGCGCGCAAGGTCTGGCGGAACGCCTCTTCCTCGGCGTAGGCGATCGTGGAGATGCGCTGCCAGTCGGCCGCGAGCTCGGGGTAGGACTTGCTCATCACGTCCTTGGAGACCGGCAGCAGCTCGGGCAGCACCGGGTCTTCGACGCCGAGCAGCCGCATCGAGCGGACCGCCCGGCGGATGAGTCGGCGCAGCACGTAACCGCGGGCCTCGTTGCCGGGCTTGACACCGTCGCCCATGAGCATCAGCGCGCTGCGGACATGGTCGCCGACGACGCGCAGCCGGACGTCCTCGGGCCGGCTCTCGTGCCCACTCGTACCGCCGTAGTGCACGCCCGACAGCTCGGACGCACGGACGATGACCGGGAAGACCTCGTCGATCTCGTAGAGGTTGTCGACGCCCTGCAGCAGATAGGCGACGCGCTCGAGCCCCATGCCGGTGTCGATGTTCTTGTTGGGGAGCGGTCCGGAGACATCGAAGTCGGCCTTGCTGCGGACGGCTGAGAGCACCTCCTGCATGAAGACCAGGTTCCAGATCTCCAGGAAGCGGTCCTCGTCGACGATCGGGCCGCCGTCAGGACCGTGCTCGGGCCCGCGGTCGACGTAGATCTCGCTGGCCGGACCTCCCGGGCCGGGGACGCCCATGTGCCAGTAGTTGTCCTTGAGCCCGCGCCGCTGGATGTGCTCCACCGGCAGCCCAGCGATCCTCGCCCAGAGCTCCGCCGACTCGTCGTCCTCGTGGTAGACCGTGACCCAGATCTTGTCGGGGTCGAAGCCGTAGCCGCCGTCGGCCTGGGCGCCTGTGACGAGTCGCCAGGCGAGCTCGATGGCGCCTTCCTTGAAGTAGTCGCCGAACGAGAAGTTGCCGTTCATCTGGAAGAACGTGCCGTGCCGTGTGGTCTTGCCGACCTCTTCGATGTCCAGGGTGCGCACGCACTTCTGCACACTGGTGGCCCGCTTGTAGGGCGGCGTCTGCTGGCCGAGGAAATAGGGCTTGAACGGCACCATGCCGGCGTTGACGAACAGGAGAGTCGGGTCGTCGAGCAGCAGCGAGGCGCTCGGCACCACGGTGTGGCCGTCGCGCTCGAAGAAGTCGAGGAAGCGGCGGCGGATCTCGGCCGTCTCCATCAGAACGAGTCCTCCCGATCGTACGTGATCGTGTCTCGCTGGACCTGGCTGCGCAGGAAGTGCTCCACGAGGTCGGGGCTCACAGCAGCCGGCTCACCTGACTCGGTGAGGCCGAGGGCGTAGTTGAGCTCGGCCTCGCGGGCGGCCATGGCCTCGCGTACGTCGGCGGTGAAGCCGCGTACGGCCTCCCCAACGCCACCGGCTCGCGCCGCCAGCGCAGCGGGCTTGTAGCGCTGTGCGGTGCGGGTCACCTTGTAGGCGACGAAGACCCCGGCAGTGGCGCCCACCGCCACCCAGAACAGCCGCCTCATCCGAGGCCTCCGCTCTGGTGCCGACCGTTGCCGTTGGGTTCGCGGCGGGCAGCGAGGGCCCGCCGTACGCCATAGGAGAATGCCGACACTTTGATCACCGGACGGCCGACTGCGGTGGCCATGACCGAGCTGAGCGCGGCCGCGTTGGTCGACACTGACTGCGCGCCGGCCGAGATCGCGTCGACCCGGGCGAGCTGGTCGTTGACGCGGGCGAGCATCTCGTTGGTCTCGTCGACGGTCGTCACCGTGCGGGCGACGTGCTGCGCGCGCAGGTCGCGCACCGTCGCGGTGAGCTCGTCAACGGTGCGACCCAGCTTGACCAACGGGATCGCCACCGCGCCGACCAGCAGGACGAATGCGAACGCGGCAACCAGCCCAGCGATCTCTCCGGCGGACATGGCCTCACGCGCTCCCTTCTGGTGTTTCAGCCGACGGCTTGGCGCAAGAGTGACGACTCTGCCAGGCGGAGCAGAGCCTCGTACGACCCTATCGTGGTGGCAGCGGCCGGCGGCGCGGCCTTTCGCTTGCGAACGCTCGCCGGCCGCCGCGAAGATCAACAGCCTTCTCGCGTACGACATGCCGCGGGTGTTTGCGTGAGAGGAGGCTGTCGATCTCGTCGGCCGGCCGGACAAGCCATCGCCTGGATGTCCACATGCGCATGTCATGGCCTCTCGGCATTCACAGAGTGCTTCGGGGACCGGCAGGTCGGCGTTGTCTGCATCCAACCTGAACCGCATGCCCAAACCTCAGTCCGACCTTCCGGCTCGTGTTGTTCGGCGGCCGCTGACGCGGACTCAGGCGCTTAGCTCTGGTCTCACGCCGCGCGAGCTTTCCGGACGCTTCCGCCGTGCCTTCCGCAACCTGCACGTGTGGGCATTCCTTGACGCCGAGGAACCGTTGCCGGATCGTGAGGTCGCTCGCTGCTGCCGGACGACAGCGCAGTGACGGGCTGGGCTGCCGCCTACGTGCACGGCGCTGAAGAGCTTGACGGCGGAATGGGCTCCCTGCTCCCGGTTCCCGCTGCGCTGGCGCCGCATCGCAAGCTGAGTCGCCCAGGCATCCAACCCATTCGCGCACCACTTGATGCCAACGACCTGACGGAGATACACGGACTTCCCGTCGTGACGAGGATCCGTGGCGCATTCGATCACGCGCGACTGTCGACGCTTGTCGAAGCAGTCGTCGGCCTGGATGCGATGGTGCGCCGCCGGCTGATCACGGTGAACGGCTTGAGGGCGTATTGCGAGGTGCGGCCGGGGTGGAAGGGAATTCCGGTTGCCAGGCGAGCTCTCGAGCTTGCCGATGGTCGCAGCGGCGTCGCCGCAGGAAAGCCGCCTGCGCACGTTCTGGATGCTCGAGCAGGACTGCCACGCCTCCTGGTCAATCGGCCGATCTACCACGAAGAGGGCTACCTGCTTGGCATCGCGGATCTGCTCGATGCCGAAGCGTGGGCTCGTGGCGGAGTAGACGGCAGCGAGCACCGCGGCCGGTCAACCAACGCCGATCGACATCGCGCGCCACAACGCGTGATCGCCCAGCAGCCCGGACTGACGTGGATCTCGCGCGAGATCACCGACACGTCTCTGCGCGATCCGCATCGCCAAGGCCCGTATCGACTCCGCCGCTTCGCCCGACTCCCGCCGATGCCATCGCCGATCAAGATCAACAGCCGCCACCGTCAACGGCTGTACTCGACATGCACACCTCTGAGGCCCCAGCGACAGCCTGTTGCATGCCACCGCTTGAGATCTGCAACGCGCGGATTGCGCGGGAGGAGGCTGTGGATCTTGGACATGGGCCGGTGCTAGGCGGCGAGCGGTCAGGTCGGCTCGCCGCGCACGATGTCGCGGACGCGCTGATAGACCTCCGCATAGCGGGCCTCCGCGCCGTGCTGCGTGGGCTCGTAGTAGTGGCGGTCGCGGACAGCGTCGGGTGCGTACTGCTGCTCGACGACCCCGCCCGGGTAGTCGTGTGCATAGCGGTAACCCGAGCCGTGCTCGATGCGTTGCGCGCCCGGATAGTGTGCATCGCGCAGGTGGGTGGGCACCTGACCCACGAGGCCGTCATGCACGTCTGAGATCGCGGCACCGATGGCTTTGACGACGGCGTTGGACTTCGGTGCCAGGCTGAGCGCGATCACGGCGTGCGCAAGGTTGATCTGCGCCTCGGGCAGGCCGATGAGCGCGACGGCTTGCGCCACGGCGACAGCGGTCTGCAGCGCGCTCGGATCCGCCAAGCCGATGTCCTCGCTCGCGAGGATGACTAGCCGGCGGGCGAGGAACCGCGGATCCTCCCCTGCCTCGACCATGCGGGCCAGATAGTGCAGAGCGGCATCGACGTCGCTGCCGCGCACCGACTTGATCAGCGCGCTGGTCACGTCATAGTGCTGGTCCCCATCACGGTCGTAGCGCACGGCCGCGCGGTCGACGGCGGTCTCGGTGGTGGCCAGGTCGATGGTCGTCGCAGACTGAGCGCGCGCACCGCCGGCTGCCGCCTCCAGATAGGTGAGCGCGCGCCGGGCGTCACCTCCGGCAAGCCGGACGATGTGCTCGTAGGCATCCGGCGCCAGCTCGAGCTCGCCGCCCAGGCCGCGCTCGTCGACGATCGCCAGGTCGACCACCGCCCGGATGTCGTTGTCGGTCAGCGGCTCGAGGGTGAGCAACAGGGAGCGGGACAACAGCGGAGAGATGATCGAGAAGAACGGGTTCTCCGTGGTCGCGGCGACCAGCGTCACCCAGCGGTTCTCGACGCCCGGCAGCAGGGCGTCCTGCTGGGTCTTGGAGAACCGGTGCACCTCGTCGACGAACATCACGGTCTCCGGACCGCCGGCGACCAGGATGCGACGCGCCTCGTCGATGACCTGCCGGACGTCCTTGACCCCGGCGGTGACCGCCGAGAGCTCGACGAAGCGCCGCTGGGTCGATCGGCTCACCACGTAGGCGATGGTCGTCTTCCCGGTGCCGGGCGGTCCCCACAGCAGCAGCGACATGGGTGCATCGCCCTCGACCAGGCGGCGCAACGGCGACCCGGGGTGCAGCAGGTGGCCCTGCCCGACAACCTCGTCGAGTGTCCGCGGTCGCATCCGTACGGGCAAAGGCGCGTTGGCCCGCGCCTGGTCGGCACCGGTCAAAGCCCCGGCAGGCATGGCCCGCGACGCCGGCGCAGTCTCGAACAGCGTGTCCTCTCCCACACAGCGAGCCTAGACGCCGCGGATGACAGGGCTCTGTGGCTCGGCCGGGCACAACGACAGACAAGAATGTCGTTCATGCTCGACGCGCTCGGTCGGCTGGTGGCTCAGCACGCCAGACTCACCGTCCTGCTCTGGGTGCTCCTCATGGCAACCGGGTTCCTGGCCGCGACCGGGGCCGTGGGTCAAGGGCTGTTCGCCAGGCTCGAGAGCGGCGCGCCGACGTCGCCGGGCGAGGCGCAGACGGCGGCAGACGTGCTTGCCGACGCCCAGGGCGTCGGCACTTCGGTCACTCTCCGGCTCGAGGGCGTAGACCCCACGTCGTCAGAGTTGGCCGCCGCCATCGCTGGAGCGCGCACGGATCTCGAGGCGATCGCCGGCGTCCATGACGTTGTCGACCCGACCAGCTTCCCTGGCGGGCTGCAGAACCCGGCCGCGCAGGCCCTCGTCGCAACGGACGGGCGTGGCCTCCTGGTATCCGTGGACCTCGACCGCGGCCTGGCACCCGAGGCCCAGGACGAAGCGGTCGCCACGATCGAGGATCGGCTGCATGACCTTACGGAGACGGTGGCCAGCGCCGCACCGGGCGCGACCGGACAGGTCGGCGGCGAACCACTCATCGTCGACGCCGTGGTCGAACAGATGGAGGCCGACCTGGTCACTGGCGAGCTCATTGCGCTGCCGCTGAGTCTCGCGATCATGGTCATCGTCTTCGTGGGGTTCCTCGCCGCGGGGCTCCCGATCCTGGGCGCTGTCGCCTCGATCGCCGGGGCGCTGCTGGCACTGCTCGGCTTCTCGTACGTCATCGACCTCGACTCCACCGTCGTCAACGTCGTGAGCGTGATGGGGCTGGGGCTGTCGATCGACTACGGGCTCCTCGTCGTCAGCAGGTTCCGCGAGGAGCTGCACGCAGTGGGCGCCGACGACGATGGGTCCCCCGTCGAAGCCGCGGTGGGACGCACGCTCGCGACGGCCGGGCGCACGGTCATGTTCTCCGGGCTCATCGTGGCCATCAGCCTCGGCGGCCTCATGATTTTCCCGGGACAACTGATGCGCGCACTCGGCGCCGCCGGGGTGAGCGTCGTTGTCGTGGCCCTGCTCACCGCGCTGACCCTCGTCCCGGCGCTGCTCGCGCTCACGGGCCGACGACTGCTCCGTCCGAGCGCATTGGCAACAGTCCCGGTGGTCGGGCCACTCATCCGGCGCTTCGGCGATGTCCCGCCCGAGGAGGGCGTGTTCAGCCGGCTGGCCCGCTGGGTGCAACGCCGGCCCGTCTCCGTCATGTTCGCGGTGCTCGCGGTGCTGTTGGTGCTGGGCAGCCCATTGCTGCATGTGTCGGTGCGCGACGACACCGAGAACTACATCCCGAGGGACTCGCCGCAGCTGGAGTTCCTCGAGGCCCTCGACGATCGCTACCCGCTGGCCACCGACCCACCGATCACCGTCGTCGCTCGTGCCGACCCGACCGCGCTGACCGATCTCGCCCAGCAGGCACGCGATCTCGATGGTGTGGCGAGCGTTGATCCTCCGGTGGCTTACGGCGACACCAGCCTGCTCGGCGTACGCCTCCACAGCGACGACCATCTGAGCGGCACGGCGCAGCAGGTGGTGCGCGACGTGCGAGACATCGAGACCCCCTACGAGTCGTCGGTCGGCGGCGCGACGGCACTACAGCTCGACTTCAACGACTCGCTGCGTTCACACGCGCTGGCCGTGGCGGGACTGGTGATCGCGGCGACGTTCGTGCTGCTGTTCCTCATGACGGGGTCGCTCGTCGTGCCGCTCAAGGCGCTGATCGTCAACACGCTCTCGCTCGCGGCATCGCTGGGTGTGCTGGTGTGGGGCTTCCAGGACGGCCATCTCGGCGGGCTGCTCGGGTTCGACGCCACCGGCGGCGTCGAGAGCGTCATCCTCACACTCGTTCTCGCTTTCGGGTTCGGCCTGGCGATGGACTACGAGGTGTTCCTGCTGGCCCGCATCAAGGAGCACTGGGACGCGACGCACGACAACGACGAGTCGGTCGTTCGTGGGCTGCAGCGCTCCGGCCGCATCATCACGTCGGCCGCCGTGACGATCATCGCGGTCTTCGGGGGCTTTGTTGCCGGTGAGCTCGTGATGATCAAGGAGATCGGGGTGGCGCTCGCGGTCGCGGTGCTCATCGACGCGACCCTCGTACGCATGCTGCTCGTGCCTGCGACCATGACCCTTCTGGGCCGCTGGAACTGGTGGGCGCCGGGCCCGCTGCGGCGACTGCATGAGCGGATCGGCATCGTCGAGGCGCCCGCGGCGATTCCTACAGCGGCGGGCGATCGCGTGTGACGGTCGGAGCGTCCGGCGGCTTGGCGTCGATGCCGGCCTCCTTGCGCTGCTCGGGCGTGATGGGCGCGGGCGCACCGGTGAGCGGGTCGTAGCCGCCGCCCGACTTGGGGAATGCGATGACCTCACGGATGGAGTCGGCACCGGCGAGCAGCGCGACGATGCGATCCCAGCCCAACGCGATGCCGCCGTGCGGCGGCGCGCCGTACTTGAACGCCTCGAGCAGAAAGCCGAACTTCTCCTGCGCCTCTTCCGGGCTGAGCCCCATGACATTGAAGACCCGCTGCTGGACATCGGCGCTGTGGATACGGATCGAGCCGCCGCCGATCTCGTTGCCGTTGCAGACGATGTCGTACGCGTACGCGAGCGCGTGCGCCGGGTCTTCCTCGAACCGGTCGATCCACTCCGGCTTGGGGGACGTGAACGCGTGGTGCACCGCGGTCCACTGGCCGTGCCCGACGGCGACATCGTGGGTGGTGGCGACCGACTCGAACAGCGGCGCGTCGACGATCCACACGAACGCCCAGGCCGACTCGTCGATCAGCCCGCCACGCCGCCCGATCTCCAGGCGCGCGGCGCCGAGCAGGGGGCGCGCGACGGCTGGATCGCCGGCGGCGAAGAACACGGCGTCACCCGGCTGCGCGCCGGTGACCTTGGCGAGGCCAGCTCGCTCGTCGTCCGAGAGGTTCTTGGCGACCGGGCCGGACAGCTCGCCGTCGGCACCGACGAGCACGTAGCCGAGACCACGCGCGCCGCGCGCCTTGGCCCAGTCCTGCCAGCCGTCGAGCTCCTTGCGAGACTGCGACGCCCCGCCAGGCATGACGACCGCGCCGACGTAGGGGGCCTGGAACACCCGGAACGGCGTCTCGGTAAAGAACTCGGTGAGGTCGACGAGCTCCTGCCCGAACCTCAGATCGGGCTTGTCGCTGCCATAACGCGCCATCGCGTCGGCGTAGGTCATGCGTGGGATCGGCATCTCGATCTCGTGGCCGATCAGCCCCCACAGGGCCTGGAGTACCGACTCGGCCAGCTCGATGACGTCGTCCTGGTCGACGAAGCTCATCTCGATGTCGAGCTGGGTGAACTCCGGCTGCCGGTCGGCGCGGAAGTCCTCGTCGCGGTAACAGCGCGCGATCTGGAAGTAGCGCTCCATGCCGGCGACCATGAGCAGCTGCTTGAACAGCTGCGGGGACTGCGGTAGCGCGTACCACGACCCTGGCTGCAGCCGCGCCGGCACCAGGAAGTCGCGCGCACCCTCGGGGGTCGAGCGGGTCAGCGTCGGTGTCTCCACCTCGACGAAGTCACGCTCGAGCAGTACGTCGCGGGCCGCCTGGTTGACCCGACTGCGCAGCCGCAAGGCGCTGGCCGGGCCGGAGCGGCGCAGGTCGAGGTAGCGGTAGTGCAGCCGTACCTCCTCGCCGACTGTCACGTGGTCGTCGATCTGGAATGGCAAGGGAGCCGCTTCGTTGAGCACGTCGACGTCGGTCGCGATGACCTCGATGTCGCCGGTGGCCAGGTTGGGGTTGGCGTTGCCCTCAGGCCGTAGGGCGACGTCGCCCGTGATCCGTACGCAGAACTCGTTGCGCAGGCCCGCGGCCGCCTCCTCGTCACGCACCACCACCTGCACCACACCCGAGGCGTCGCGCAGGTCGAGGAACGCGACTCCCCCGTGATCGCGCCGCCGAGCCACCCATCCGGCAAGGATGACTTTCTGACCGGCGTGGTCGGCACGCAGGGTGCCGGCCTCGTGGGTGCGGATCACGTGAGAGAGCTCCTTGTCAGGGGTGGGTCGAGGCATTGTCTCAGCCGACCGGGCTCAGCCTCGACCGGATATCACCGGGGCCAGGTCCTGCGCCGGCGGCTGCCAGGTGCCGGCGTCGGCGGGCACCTGCTCGCCGGAGCGGATGTCTTTCACTGTGTCGGCAGCCGTGTCTTCACCTGTGCCGGGGAACCAGACGTACGGGATGCCGCGCCGGTCGGCGTACCGGATCTGCTTGCCGTACTTCGCCGCCGTCGGCGCAACCTCGGTCGGGATGCCACGGCGGCGCAGCGCCGCAGCGACCCGGTCGCTGTCGGCCCGGCTCTCCTCGTCAGCCAGCGCCACAAGCACGCAGGTCGGAACCGGCCGCGACACGTTGAGCGCAGCGGCGCCGAACAGCAGCCCCATCATGCGGCTTACGCCGATCGAGATGCCGGTGCCGGGGTAGCGGACGTCGCCGGCCGTCGCCAGGTTGTCGTAGCGGCCGCCCGAGCAGATGGACCCGGACCTCTCGAACCCGCGCAGCTGGGTCTCGTAGACCGTGCCCGTGTAGTAGTCGAGCCCACGGGCGATGCGCAGATCGGCGACACACAGCCCCGGAGCGTGCTCGGCCGCCGCCTCGACGACCGACACGAGCTCGGCGAGCCCCTGGTCGAGCAGCGGATCGCTGACGCCGAGAGCTTGTACGGCGTCAGCGAACGACGCGTCCGCTGCTGAGATCTCCGCGAGAGCGAGGCAGGCCTTCGCCTGCGACTCGGTGGCGCCGGCCGTCTCGACCAGCAGGGTCGCCACCCCGTCAGGTCCGATCTTGTCGAGCCTGTCGACCGCCCGGAGGGCGGCCTCGGTGTCGTCGATGCCGATGCCGCGGTAGAAGCCCTCGTTGAGGCGGCGGTTGTTGACCTGGATGCGTACGGGCCACTCGCCGTCAGACTGACCGAGTGGGAGTCCGCCGAGCGCGTCGCCGATGATCAGCGGCATCTCGACGTCGTAGTGGAACGGCAGCTCGTCGCGGGCGACCACGTCGATGTCGGCCTGCAGGAACTCGCGGTAGCGGCCCTCCTGCGGGCGCTCGCCGCGCCAGACCTTCTGGATCTGGTAGCGGCGGAACGGGAACTGCAGGCGCCCGGCGTTCTCCAGCACGTAGCGCGCGAACGGGACAGTCAGGTCGAAGTGCAGGCCCAGAGCATCCTCTGTCTCGACATCGTCCTCGGCGTCGGCCTGCAGGCGGCGCAGCACGTAGACCTCCTTGGAGGTCTCGCCCTTGCGCAGCAGCTGCTCAAGCGGCTCGACGGCGCGGGTCTCGAGCGGCGCGAAGCCGTACAGCTCAAAGGTGCGACGAATGCGGTCGATCACGTACTGCTCGATCTGACGCTGCGCGGGCAGCCACTCCGGGAACCCGGAGAGGGGGGTTGGTCTGCTCATTAGTGGACGTACCAGCCTCAGGTTGGAGTGCCGAAGAGTCGCGCGGTCACTTGAAGATACGGGTTGGTGGCGCGCTCGCGGCCGATCGTGGTGGCGGGACCGTGGCCGGGCAGGACGACGGTGTCGTCATGCAGCGGCAGAATCTTGCTCGTAAGGCTGCGCTGCATGGCGGCGAAGTCGCCGCCCGGCAGGTCGGTGCGGCCGATGCTGCCCGCAAAGAGCACGTCGCCGGACAGGCAGAGCTCCGCATCGGGAGCAGCGTCGGCTTCGCTGGGCAGCCGGAAAAGCACCGACCCCTCGGTATGACCTGGTGCGTGGTCGACGGTGAGCGCTAGACCCGCGATGGTGAGCGTGCCGCCGTCGCTGAGCGGACGCACGTCGTCGGGCTCGGCCCATGGCAGGCCGCCGAGGAGCGCGGCCGGGTCGATCGAGCTGATCGCCTTGGTCGGGTCCGCCAGCAGGTCACGGTCGTCCGGGTGGATGTAGGCGGGTACGCCGCGTGCGCCACAGACCGGTGTGACGGAGAACGTGTGGTCGAGGTGCCCGTGTGTCAGCAGGACGGCCCGCGGCTGCAGCCGATGCTCACGTAGCGCCTCGTCGAGCCGGTCGATCACACCGATCCCCGGGTCGACGACGACGCACTCCTCGCCAGGCGCCCGAGCCACCACATAACAGTTGGTCGCGAACGCCTGCGCTGGGATCGACACGACGAGCACCCAGGTCACCTTCCAGCAACAGTTCGGCCATGAGATCAGGCATGTGCCAGCCGCCCGTACGAGGGTATCGGTTGGGCTTGCCTAGACTGTGCCGCGACCATCGAGGAGGATGTCCGTGCCGACCAAGAGCAAGCGGCGTCGCGAGATTGCCCGCCGGAACTACGAGAGGTGGCAGGCGCGCCGCGCCGAGGATGCCGCCAAGCGCCACCGGCGGCGGCGGATCGTGCTGTCCCTCGTCCTGACCGTCACGCTGGTGGCGTTCGTCGCCGGCGGGGCCTGGTGGCTGGGCGCCTTCGATGACGACGAGGACCCGGCCGCGCTGACGGACGGCGGCGAGACCCGAGTGACCAATGCGTGCACCTGGACCGACGCCCCCGGTGAGTCCGAGAAGGACCTCGGTCGCCCGCCAGCGACGCCGATCGCCCTCGACCAGAACTGGAATGCCTCCCTGTCGCTCAACGGCAAGCCGGTGACCGTGCAACTCGACGCTTCCCAGGCGTGGTGCACCGTGTCGGCGCTGAAGTTCTTGGCAGACAGCAACTTCTACGACGCCACCCCGTGCCACCGCCTGACGACCAGTGACACGCTCAAGGTGCTGCAGTGCGGTGACCCGACGGGGACTGGCCAGGGTGGGCCTGGGTTCCGCATGGAGGCCGAGGCGCTAGGCACGGCGTCCTACCCCGTCGGCACGATCGCCATGGCCAACGCCGGCGAGGGCCCCACCACGGGCAGCCAGTTCTTCATCGTGTGGGGCGAGTCGCCGGGGCTGTCGCCCAGCTACACCGTGGTCGGGCACGTGACGACCGGCATCGAAAACGTTCAGGAGATCGCCGCTGCGGGTGTTACCGGGGGCGGGCAGGATGGAGCTCCCGCCCAGCCAGTAACGCTCGACGACTTCAGTGTCACCGCAGGGTGACGCCGCAGAGTCTGGAAACGAAGGACGGCCCAGTGACCGAGCACCCCGAGACCACCGGCAGCACCGAGCAGCCACCTGCCGAGCAGCAGGCTGCTACGGCGAGCGTGCCACCGGTCGAGGAGGTGCTCGCGGTCGAGGAGGTGCTCGCGGTCGAGGAGGTGGTCCCGGTCGAGGAAGCGGTCCCGGTCGAGGAAACAGCCGGTCGAGGAGACACAGCCGGTCGAGGAGACACAGCCGGTCGAGGAGACACAGCCGCTGGCTCCGGAGCCGCAGCCGGTGGCGGACGCGGGCCCCACGGTGGCCGAGAACGCCTGGGGGCGCGTGACCGACGACGGATCCGTCTACCTACGTCGTACCTCGGGCGAGCTGCTCATCGGGTCCTGGCAGACCGGCGATCCGCAGGAGGCGCTGGAGTTCTACGGCCGGCGCTTCGACGACCTGATGGTGCAGGTCGAGCTCGTCGACAAGCGCCTCGCCGCCGGCTCGGCGTCGCCGGAGGACGCGGTGACGGTCGTACGCCGGGTGCGCGACGCGATCGCCACCCCGCAGGCGATCGGCGACATCGACGGCCTCGTTGGGCGGCTCGAGGCCCTCGAGTCCGAGGTCGCGCGCCGTCGCGAGCAACGCCGCGCCGCGCGGGCGCAGGCGCTCGAGGAGGCGCGAGTCGCCAAGGAGGCCATCGCCGCCGAGGCCGAGCAGATCGCCGAGAGCAGCGACTGGCGCCGCGGAGCCGACCGGCTGCGGGCGCTTCTTGACCAGTGGAAGTCGCTGCCGCGGCTCGATCGCGCAACCGACGATGTGCTCTGGCGGCGGTTCTCGACTGCCCGCACGCACTACACGCGCCGACGCAAGGCACACTTCGCCGAGGTCGGTGAGCGGCGTGAGGAGGCCCGCTCGGTCAAGGAGTCGCTGGTCACGGAGGCCGAGGCCCTGGCCGGCTCGACCGATTGGGCCGAGACGGCGCGCACGTTCCGTGACCTCATGGCGCGCTGGAAGGCCGCCGGCGGGGCGCCCCGCGGCGTCGAGGACCAGCTCTGGTCCCGCTTCAGGGCCGCACAGGACGGCTTCTTCGCCGCCCGCCAGGAAGCGCAGAGCGCTCGCGACACTGAGTTCAGCGCCAACCTGCAGGCCAAGGAGGCGCTGCTCGTCGAGGCCGAGGCGCTGGTGCCTGTGACCGACTGGAAGGCCGCAAGGGGTGCGCTGCGCAGCATCCAGGACCGCTGGGAGGCGGCGGGCAAGGTGCCGCGCGAGGCGATGCGTTCAGTCGAGGCTCGGCTGCGCAAGATCGAAGACGCCGTACGCGGCGCCGAGGAGTCCGACTGGCGCCGCACCAACCCGGAGGCACGCGCCCGCGCGGAGGACACGGTCGCGCAGCTCCGCAGCTCGATCGAGGACCTCGAGGGCCGCGCTGCCGCGGCCACCGCCAAGGGAGATCAGCGTGGCGTCAGCGAAGCCGAGGCCGCCCTGGACACTCGGCGGGCCTGGCTGGCCGAGGCGGAGAAGGCGTTGGCCGACTTCGGCGGCTGAGTGGGCAGCGGCTGCGCGCGCCGTCGACCGCCAGCCCGATTGGCTGAGGGCGGCCCTGCGCCAATCCCGCGTTTGGCTGAGGGCGCCCCTGCGCCAATAGGTCCGCTAGAGGGCGGCCCTGCGCCAATCCCGTGTTGCTAGAGGGCGGCCCTGCGCCAATCAGGGCCGGGTGCTGGTGACCCGGTAGACGTCGAACACGCCCTCGACGCCGCGTACGGCACGCAGCACGTGGCCGAGGTGCGCAGGATCGCCCATCTCGAACGTGAACCGCGACTTTGCGATGCGGTCGCGCGTCGTGGTCACCGACGCCGACAGGATGTTGACGTGCTGGTCGGAGAGCACGCGCGTGACGTCCGAGAGCAGCCGGGCCCGGTCTAGCGCCTCGACCTGGATCGCCACGAGGAAGACCGACGACGCAGTGGGTGCCCACTCGACGTCGACCATGCGGCCCTCTTGTGCTTTGAGCGCCCCGACGTTGACGCAGTCGCCGCGGTGCACGGATACGCCCGCGCCACGGGTCACGAAGCCAACGATGTCGTCGCCGGGCACGGGGGTGCAGCAACGAGCCAGCTTGACCCAGACGTCGGACACACCCTTGACGACGACACCCGGGTCGCCGGTGGTGCGCCGCCGCCGCTCGAACGTCTCGATCGCGGTGACGGCCTCAGCGGCGTCCTCCGCCGTGCCTTCCTCGCCGCCGAGCGATTGTACGAGGCGCTGCACGACGCTCTGCGCCGACACGTGGCCCTCGCCAACCGCGGCGTACAACGCGGAGATGTCCGGGTAGCGCAACTCCCCCGCCACCGCGGTCAGCATCTCGGCGGACAGCATCCGCTGCAGCGGCAGGTCCTGCTTTCGCATGGCTCGGGCGATGGCGTCCTTGCCCCGCTCGATCGCGTCCTCGCGGCGTTCCTTGGAGAACCACTGGCGAATCTTGTTGCGTGCTCGTGCGCTCTTGACGAACCCCAGCCAGTCGCGGCTGGGCCCCGCGCCCTGCGCCTTCGAGGTGAACACCTCGACGACGTCGCCGTTCTGAAGTGTCGACTCGAGAGGGACCAGCCGACCGTTGACCCGGGCGCCGATGGTGCGGTGGCCCACCTCCGTGTGCACGGCGTAGGCAAAGTCGAGCGGGGTCGCTTCAGCCGGCAGCGCGATGACGTCGCCCTTCGGCGTGAAGACGTAGACCTCGGTGGAGGTGATCTCGAAGCGCAGCGAGTCGAGGAACTCGCCCGGATCCTCGGTCTCCTTCTGCCAGTCGAGCAGCTGCCGCAGCCACGCCATGTCGTTGGCGGCGGCGCCCTGTGCCTGCTTGGCGCCGGCGACGGTCAGGTCGACTTCCTTGCCAGCGTTGGCCTCTTCCTTGTACTTCCAGTGCGCCGCGACGCCGTACTCGGCGCGGTGGTGCATCGCGTGCGTGCGAATCTGGAGCTCGACCGGCTTGCCCTCCGGCCCCACGACAGTGGTGTGCAGCGACTGGTACATGTTGAACTTCGGCATGGCGACGAAGTCCTTGAACCGCCCGGGAAGCGGGTTCCACCTGGCATGCAGGATGCCCAACACGGCGTAACAGTCGCGGACGCTCTCGACCAGGATGCGAATGCCGACCAGGTCGTAGATGTCGGCGAAGTCGCGACCCCGCACGATCATCTTCTGGTAGATCGAGTAGTAGTGCTTGGGCCGGCCGGTGACCTTGGGGCGAATTTTGGCCGCGCGCAGGTCGGCCTGCACCTGCTCGACGACCGTGGCGAGGTATTCGTCACGCGACGGTGCGCGCTCGGCCACCAGCCGCACGATCTCGTCGTAGACCTTGGGGTGCAGGGTGGCGAAGGACAGGTCCTCGAGCTCCCACTTGATGGTGTTCATGCCCAGCCGGTGGGCCAGCGGGGCATAGATCTCAAGGGTCTCGCGTGCCTTGCGCTGCGCGTTCTCCTTGGTCACGTAGCGCCACGTGCGGGCGTTGTGCAGGCGGTCGGCCAGCTTGATCAGCAGGACGCGGATGTCCTTGGCCATAGCGACGACCATCTTGCGTACGGTCTCGGCCTGCGCCGCGTCGCCGTACTTGACCTTGTCCAGCTTGGTGACGCCATCGACGAGCATCGCGATCTCGTCACCGAAGTCGACGCGCAACTGGTCGAGGGAGTATTCGGTGTCCTCAACGGTGTCGTGCAGCAGAGCAGCGGCCAACACCGGCGGTGTCATGCCCAGCTCGGCAAGAATCGTGGCGACGGCGACCGGGTGCGTGATGTAGGGGTCGCCCGACTTGCGGAGCTGACCCTCGTGCGCCTTTGCCGCGATCTCGTAGGCCTGCTCGATGACGCTCAGGTCGGCCTTGGGATGTGTGGCGCGGACGACACGGTAGAGCGGCTCGAGCACGGGATTGGCGGGGCCGCGGTTGGCCGTCAACCGGGCGAGCCGGGCGCGCACCCGGGCAGGCGCCGACGCCGACGGCGCCCCAGTGGGCGCGGCGTCGAGCGGCGGAGCCTCGGCAGCAGATGCCGTGGCGGCAGGTGCTGCGCGCTCGTCGGCCACAGGCGACTCCTTAGACGGGCCAGGTAACCAGTCTACGGAGCGGTCCTAACCGCCTCGAAATTCCCGGGCCATCCGCTCGATCTTGAGACACGACGCGGTGCTCGATGCCCGCGGATGCCTCAAGATCGCCCGAGGGGTCGCGCCGGGTCAGACCGTAAGGAGTGCGGTGAGGGGCAGGGAGCCCGTTTTGGCCCGTCCGCCCAGGAAGCCCAGCTCCATCAGCACGCTCACCCCGGCGACGATCGCCCCGGCCTGCTCCACCAGCGCACTGGTCGCGGCCACCGTGCCACCCGTGGCCAGCACGTCATCGACGATCAGCACCCGGTCGCCCGGGTCGAGAGCGTCGGCGTGGATCTCGATCGTGGCCTCGCCGTACTCAAGCGAGTAAGACTCCGAGTGCACCTCGCGGGGCAGCTTGCCGGCCTTGCGTACGGGGACGAAGCCCGCCCCCAGCGCCAACGCCACCGGAGCAGCAAGGATGAACCCGCGCGCCTCGATGCCAACCACCTTGTCGACGATGACAGCGGCGCCTGCACGGCCGGGCTCGGCCAGTGACTGCACGGTCGCCTGGAAGGCAGCGTGATCGGCCAGCAGCGGGGTGATGTCCTTGAACATCACCCCCGGCTGGGGCCAGTCGGGCACGTCGACGATGAGTTCGGTCAGGCGCTGGCGCAGATCGATCTCTGGTTGTCCGGTCACGCTTCCCTCGTCACCAAGGAACGGTGCGTCGGCTCGCCGGTCCGCGCCCACGGAGGGGGTCACCTCCGCCCGGGACCGCGGTTGCCGCCCTTGCGCTGTGAGCGTGACTGCCGTTGCGGCTGGTGCCGCTCGCCCGACTCGACCGGCTCGGACGACGCCGGATGCTCCTCGGTGTGAGTCGCGTCCGCGGCGTCCGTGGACTCATGATCGTCGCGCTCGGCCACGGCGACCGCCGTGCCGCCGGCCACGATCGCCCCTGGCGCACCGGCCGCACGCGTCGCCTTGGCGGCACCCGCCCGCTTGAGCTCGACACGGCGCGCGAGCCCCTTCATGGTGGGCTCCCTTTCCTTGAGGTAGGCCAGCAGCGGGGTGGCCACGAAGATCGACGAGTAGGTGGAGGCCGCGATGCCGACGAACAGCACGAGCGCAAGGTCCTTCAGTGTGCCGCCACCCAGGACGAACGTGCCGAAGAACAGGATCGACGCAACCGGGAGCAGCGCGATGACCGACGTGTTGATCGACCGGACCAGTGTCTGGTTGATCGACAGGTTGGCCGCCTCGCTATAGGTGCGGTTGGCCTGCGACTCGAGGCCCTTGGTGTTTTCTCGCACCGAGTCGAACACCACGACCGTGTCATAGAGCGAATAGCCGAGGATCGTCAGCAAGCCGATCATGGTCGACGGTGTGACGTCGAAACCGACCAGGGCGTAGATGCCGACTGTGATGA
The DNA here is from genome assembly GCA_963799425.1 of uncultured Actinomycetota bacterium. Classification (GTDB taxonomy): domain Bacteria; phylum Actinomycetota; class Actinomycetes; order Jiangellales; family Jiangellaceae; genus CAVWSM01. The sequence goes on from CAWCXA010000013.1 coordinate 213,386, forward strand.
GGATGTCGTGGCCCAGCGCCACAAGACCGGCGAACGCCGCCTTGCGGTCGAACGCGATCCACATCAGCGCGGTCACGAAGACGAGGAACACGATGAGTCCGGTGATGGCCTTGCGCGTGACCTCGCCACCCCACGAGGGTCCGACCAGCTGGACGCTGATGTCCTCGGTGGGCACGTTGCACGTCTCGGCGAGTGCCTGCCGTACGGTCTCTGGCTGCGAGCCCTCGAGCGCTTCGGTCTGCACCCGCATGTCGCCGTTGCCTAGCTCCTGCACGATCGGTTCGGCCTCGACGAGGCCGGCCGTCGTCTCGCGGGCCTGCTCGACCGAGCAATTGGCGTCGGCGACGCGGAACTCGGCGCCGCCACTGAACTCGATGCCGAAGTTGAGCCCGCGGAACGCGACCGCAAGGACCGAGATGACGAGGATCGCGACCGAGATGGCGAACCAGAGCTTGCGCCGGCCGATGAAGTCGAACGACGTCTCGCCGGTGTAGAGGCGATGGCCGATCTGACCGAGGCGGCTCATCGCGCCCCTCCCTTGCCTGCGCGGGCCATTGTTTTGACTGGCCGACTTGCCGCCTTCTTGCGGCCGACCTTCTCCGGGTTGAGGCCGGACCACGGGTGTCCCTGGCCGAAGAACTTGCGGCGGACGAGCAACGTCACGATCGGCTTGGTGAACAGGAAGACCACGATCAGGTCGATCACGGTGGTCAGCCCGAGCGTGAAGGCGAAGTTCTGGACGCGGCCGATCGCCATGAAGTAGAGCACTCCGGCCGCGAGCAGTGTGACGAAGTCGGCGATCAGGATGGTGCGCTTGGCGCGTGTCCAGCCGAGCTCTACGGCCATGCGGATCGTGCGGCCTTCGCGGATCTCGTCACGTACGCGTTCGAAGAACACGACGAACGAGTCGGCGGTGATGCCGATCGCGACGATCACACCGATGACACCGGCGAGAATCAGCGCGAACCCGATCGCCTCGCCGAGCAGGACGACCGAACCGTACGTGAGGGCGGCTGCGACCGCGAGGCTCATGATGCTGACGATGCCCAGCGCCCGGTAGAACAGCAGCGAGTAGAGCACGACCAGCGCAAGACCGATCGCGCCGGCGAGGAGTCCCGCCTCCAGCTGGTCGGAGCCCAGCGTGGCCGACACGGTCGTGACCTCGCTGGTGGTGAACGTGAGCGGTAGGGCGCCGTACTTGAGCACGTTGGCGAGATCTTGCGCCTCGCCCTGGCTGAAGTTGCCCTCGATCGTCGCCTCACCGTTGGGGATCCGCTCGTCGACAGTCGGCGCGCTGACCACCCGCCCGTCGAGGACGATCGCGAACGAGTTCTGCGGGAAGGTCTGCTGGGACAGCCGTTCGGTGGAGTCGGCGAACTTGTCGCCACCCTCGCCGTCGAAATCGAGCGTGACGACCCAGTCGACGCGACCCTGCGGGATACCCGCGAACGCGTCGGTGATGTTGGTGCCGACGACGTCGGCGGCGTCGAGCAGGTAGCGCGTGGTGCCGGTGTCGTCACAAGTGATCAGCGGCTTGTCCGGGTCGTCGATGGTGCCCGGAGCTAGCTGCGAGCAATCGAAGCTGTTGAGTGCGGCGAGCTGTTCCTGAGTCGCGGTCCCGCTGCCGTCACCCTCCGGCTGCACCGCTGTCGGAGCCGGAGTGGGAGCGTCGGTGGCGCTCGGGCTGGGGCTCGGCGACTCTGTCGGCGCCGGCGTTGACGCGGCAGCGCCGGTCAATGCCTGGCCCGCGACCCGCCCGCTGGGGGCAACGGAGGGCGACGGACTCGGACTCGCCTCGGGGGCGAGCGTCTCGGTCGGAGCGGGTGTAGCGGCAGGGTCGGTCGGTACTTCGGTCGGTGCCGGCGTCGGCGATCCACCCTGCGCAATCGACAGCACGGGTCGGAAGCGGAGCTCGGCGGTCTGGCCGACGAGCTGGATCAGCTCCTCCTCGCCGACGCCGGGCACCTGCACCACGATGTTGTCCTGGCCCTGGACCGACACTTCGGCCTCGGTGGCGCCCACCGCGTCGACGCGGTTGCGGATGATCTCCACGGCCTGATCCATCGACTGCTCGGAGGGCGTACCGCCGTCCGTCGTCGAAGCGGTCAGCGTGATGCTCGTGCCGCCCTGCAGGTCGAGCCCGAGGTTGGGCTTCCAGGTGCCGGTGAGCGCCATGATGCCGTAGATCACGACGAGCAGACCGGCTAGCACGGCCAGCGGCCGCCCCGGCCGGGACACGTTGGGCGTCGTCGCCACTAGTTCTCCTTGTTACGTCCGCAGCAGCGTGCGCGGGGCGCTCTGCGTGGCCTAGGCCTGACCATTGGCGTCGATGTCTGGCTCTGCTGCGGTCGTGTCAGCAGGCGCCTTCGGCTCGATGATGCGGACAATCGCTTGCTTCGCGTAGCGGGCTTCCACGCCCGGGGCGATCTCCAGCACGACGGCGTCGTCCTCGATGGCCCGTACGGTGGCGTAGAGACCGGCGCTAGTGATGACCTGGACGCCGGGCGTGATCGCCTGCTGCACGTTCATGACCTCTCGCTGCCGGTTGCGCGCCGGGCGGAGGATCAGGAACCAGAAGAACACGACGATGAGCAGGAGCGGGAGCAGTCCGGCAAACTGATCCATGGGGAAGGTTGGTCCCTTCGGGTTCGCAGCAGAGTCGGTCGCCGATCGTTCGGGACTGACCGGCAGAGTCTAGACCGCAAACCTGAGTAAACCTGACGCCGAGGTCAGGGATGCGTGACGTCGGACACGTCAGACCGCTGCCCGGAGGCACCTATGTCGGGTGAATGCCCGTCGTCGACAACGACATCGGCGTCGGAGAACAGGTCGGGAACGTCAGCAAAGGCGGCGCCCGCGGGGATGGCCAGACCCAGGTGCCGCCACGCCGCCGGGGTGGCGACGCGACCGCGAGGCGTGCGGGCCAGCAGCCCCTCCCGGACCAGAAACGGCTCGGCCACCTCTTCGACGGTCTCGCGCTCCTCACCGACGGAGACGGCGATGGTCGACACGCCGACCGGGCCGCCATTGAACCGGCGGCACAGGGCATTAAGCACGGCGCGGTCGAGCCGGTCGAGCCCGAGCTGGTCGACCTCGTAGAGCTCGAGAGCGGCCCGCGCCGCCCCAACCTCGACGCTGCCGCTGCCGCGGACCTGGGCGAAGTCACGCACCCGGCGCAGCAGGCGGTTGGCAATGCGTGGTGTGCCCCGGGAACGCCCGGCAATCTCCGCGGCGCCTGCTCTATCGAGGGCAACACCGAGCAGCTCTGAGGAACGAGCCAGAACTCGCTCGAGCTCGGCCGGCGCGTAGAAGTCCATGTGCGCGGTGAAGCCGAACCGGTCGCGCAACGGACCCGGCAGCAGCCCAGCGCGTGTGGTGGCGCCGACAAGGGTGAACGGCGGGATCTCCAATGGGATCGCCGTCGCGCCCGGACCCTTGCCGACGATGACGTCGACGCGGAAGTCCTCCATCGCCATGTAGAGCATCTCCTCGGCCGGCCGCGACATGCGGTGGATCTCGTCGAGGAACAGCACGTCGCCCTCGGTGAGCCCTGACAAGATCGCAGCCAGGTCGCCCGCGTGCTGGATCGCCGGCCCGCTGGTGATGCGCAGCGGGACCTGCATCTCGGCGGCGATGATCATGGCGAGGGTGGTCTTGCCGAGGCCCGGCGGGCCGGAGAGCAGGACGTGATCGGGGGTGCGCCCGCGCAACCGCGCCGCCTCGAGCACCAGCGACAGCTGCGCGCGCACCCGCTCCTGACCGATGAACTCGTCCAGCCGACGCGGACGGAGCGCGCCCTCGAGCGCCCGATCCTCGCCCTGCGCTTCGGCTGTTACGAGGGCGCGGCCGTCGCCTGGTGCGCTCATGCGCCAGCCCGGTTGAGGCTCCGCAGTGCCTCCTTGAGCAGCAGCCCGACGTCCGCCCCGGCCGCTGTGTCGGCGAGTGGTGTGACGGCCGCGACTGCGTCGTCGGCCTCTCGGATCGACCACCCGAGCCCAAGCAGGGCAGCGTGCACCTGGGATTGCCAGCCGTAGCCGACCGGACTCCCGATGCCGTGTCCGTCGAACGAGCCGGAGCCGACCGGCCCGCCAAGCCGGTCCTTGAGCTCGAGGACGATGCGCTGGGCACCCTTGCGCCCGATGCCGGGAACCTGCATCAGGAGCGTCAGGTTGCCCTCGACGACAGCTCGGCGCAGCGTGTCGGGCCGGTGCACTGCAAGCATCGCCAGCGCCAGCCGCGGGCCGACACCGCTCGCCGTCTGCAGGATGGCGAACGCCTCGCGCTCGTCCTCGTCGGCGAAGCCGTACAGGGTCATGGAGTCCTCACGCACCACCAGGCTGGTGGGCACCCGCGCCGGCTGGCCGACCCGCAACCCGGCGAGGGTCGCCGGCGTGCAATGCAGCTCGTAGCCCACCCCGCCAACCTCGACGACCGCCTCGTCGGGGCCGAGGTCGGCGACGGTGCCACGGACGAACGCGATCATCTGCGACCTCCTGCGGCGGCGAGGGCCGCCTCGATGCGGGACAGGGCGGCGCCTCGCCAGACATGGCAGATCGCCAATGCGAGCGCGTCGGCGGCGTCAGCGGGACGCGGCGGTGAGTCGAGCCGCAGCAGCCGGGTCACCATCGCGGCGACCTGGGCTTTGTCGGCGCGGCCGTTGCCTGTCACCGCGGCCTTGACCTCGCTGGGTGTGTGCAGTGCGACGGGCAGGTCGCGCCGAGTGGCCGCGAGCAAAGCGATCGCGCTCGCCTGGGCCGTGCCCATGACCGTGCGGACGTTGTGCTGCGCGAAGACCCGCTCGACCGCGACGACATCGGGCTCGTGCATGTCGAGCCAGCTGTCGACTGCGTCGGCGATCAGCCGCAACCGCTCGCCGAGCGGCGCGTCGGCCGACGTCCGCTGCACCCCCACGGCACGGAGGGTTGGCAGTCGCCCCGGTGCACCCTCGACAACCCCGAAGCCGCAGCGCGTCAGCCCTGGGTCGATGCCGAGCACACGCACTGCGAGCCCCTTCCGCCGAACACTTGTTCGTTACGGAGGACGCTATCCGACCCCCCGGACGAAACGGACGATGACGCGCCGCGTGGGGGCTAGCCGGAGATTCGACGCAACGGCACCCGGCGTCTAGCCGACCGCCTCCATGATCTCGTCGCTCACGTCATAGTTGGCGTAGACGTTCTGCACGTCGTCGCTGTCCTCGAGAGCTTCTATGAGCCGGAAGATCTTCCGCGCTCCGTCCTCGTCGAGCGGGACCGAGACCGAAGGCAGGAACGAGGACTCGGCCGACTCGTAGTCGAGGCCGGCCTCCTGCACCGCGGTGCGTACGCCTACCAGGTCGCTTGCGTCGGTGACGATCTCGAACGTCTCGCCATCGTCGTTGACCTCCTCGGCGCCAGCCTCGAGCACGACCTCCAGCAGCTCGTCCTCGGTGAGGTCGGCGCGACCTTCCTGCGCCTTGGGCACGACGATCAGGCCCTTGCGATTGAACAGATAGGCCACCGAGCCCGGGTCGGCCATCGAGCCGCCGTTGCGGGTCATAGCCACGCGCACGTCCGAGGCGGCCCGGTTGCGGTTGTCGGTGAGGCACTCGATGAGCACGGCAACACCGTTCGGCCCGTACCCCTCGTACATGATCGTGTGGTACTCGGCGCCCCCGGCCTCGGCACCCGAACCGCGCTTGACCGCACGGTCGATGTTGTCGTTGGGGACAGACGACTTCTTCGCCTTCTGGATTGCGTCGTAGAGCGTCGGGTTGCCCGCCGGGTCGTTGCCGCCCGTGCGGGCCGCGACCTCGATGTTCTTGATCAGCTTGGCGAAGAGCTTGCCGCGCCGTGCGTCGACGACGGCCTTCTTGTGCTTGGTCGTCGCCCACTTGGAGTGGCCGGACACCTCAGGTCTCCTTCTGTCAGTGGCACGGTGGTACGGACGGCGCGGCCGTCACGCTGCCAGCGAGTCGCGCACCGTGTCGAGGAACAGCCCGTGCACCCGCCGGTCGCCCGTCAGCTCGGGGTGGAACGAGGTTGCGAGCAGCGGGCCCTGCCGGACGGCGACGATCCTACCGACGGCCGGCCCGGAGGCGACCCGCGCGAGCACCTCGACGTCACGACCGACCTGTTCGACCCAGGGCGCGCGGATGAAGACGGCATGGAGTGTCGGCCCGTCGCCGAGGGTCGGAAAGTCGAGCTCCGCCTCGAACGAGTCGACCTGCCGGCCGAACGCATTGCGCCGCACGGTCACATCCAGCCCACCGATCGTCTGCTGACCTTCGGCGCCGCCCTCGAGCCTGTCGGCCAGCATGATCATGCCGGCGCAAGAGCCGAAGGAGGGCATGCCCGCACGGACCCGCTCCTGCAACGGCTCCAGCACGCCGAGCCGCGTCGCGAGACGCCACATCGCGGTCGACTCGCCGCCGGGGATGACGAGCGCATCGACCCGCGACAGATCGTCTTCGGTGCGCACGACCGCCGCGCGCCCACCAACGGCCTGCAGCGCCGCCAAATGTTCGCGAAAGTCGCCCTGCAGGGCCAGTACACCGATGATCGGGTCGCTCACGCAAGATCCTGTCCGGTTCGGGATGTGCTCCCAGTTTACGAACATTGCCTATCGTGACGTGGGTCACATGAGTACGAGCACGTACGACCCCAAGGAGCTGGGACTTTGACCCATCCGTCCGCAGACGGTGTCGACACCCACCAGGCTTCGCGACATCGGCTTGCCGCCTCGGGCGAGACCCACCGCGTCACTCCCGCCGAGCTGTTCTTCGACCTCGTCTTCGTCTATGCCATCACCCAGGTGACCGCGTTGCTCGCGGACGAGCCCACGGTCCTGGGCCTCGCGCAGGGGCTGGTGCTGCTCTACCTGCTCTGGTGGGTGTGGTGCTGCTTCGCCTGGCTCGGCAACGTCGTACGCGCTGACACCGGTGTCCTTCGGCTGATCCTGCTCGCGGTCATGGCGTTGATGCTGGTGACCGCGGTCGCCGTGCCGGAAGCTTACGACGACCTGCCGGGCGGGTTGTACGGCCCGGTGGTGCTCGTCACCGCCTACACCATCATTCGCATCCTGCACCTGACGATCTATTGGCTCTCCGACCCGCACGACCGTGACCTACACCGGGTGCTGCTGAAGACGGCGGCCTCGCTCGTACCATCCATCGCCCTGCTGTACGTCGGCGCTTGGCTCCATGGGGCGGCGCAGGTCGTCGTGTGGGCGGTGGCGCTGATGGCCGACGGCATCGGCATCTACCTCACCGGCGCCGAAGGCTGGCGCATCGCGTCACCCGCGCACTGGGCCGAGCGACACGGGCTCATCGTGATCATCGCGCTCGGCGAGTCCATCGTTGCGATCGGTGTCGGCGTCGCCGGCCGGCCCGTCTCGACCCCGCTGCTCGCCGGCATCGTGCTCGGCCTCGGAGTGTCGGCGGCTCTGTGGTGGCTCTACTTCGACTGGTTGCAGGAGCGCGCCGAACACACCCTGGCGGAGCTGCAAGGCAACGCGCGTACGGCGTTGGGCCGCGACGCCTACACGTACCTGCATATCCCGCTCATCGCCGGGATCGTGGTGACGGCGCTCGGGCTGAAGAAGGTCCTTGAGTACGTGAGCGACACCAGCCACCACGAGCTGAGCGACGCCTTGACCGGGGTCCCCGCGTGGGCGTTGTCCGGCGGGCCGGGGCTCTACCTGCTCGGGACGGCGGCTTTCGCCTGGCGTGCGACCCGCGACCTGCGGATCGACAGGGTCATCGTCGGCTCTGTGTTGGTGCTCGCAGGTCCGGTGGTCGAGCAGGTTCCCGCGCTGGCTGCACTGGCGGGGGTTGCCCTGCTGCTAGCTGCGCTCGTGACGTGGGAGACCGTGACGCGTCGACGCGTGCCAGCATCGACGTCGTGATCGGTCGGCTGCACCACATCGTCATCGACTGCCGCGCTCCGCAGGTGCTGGCGGGCTTCTACTCGCGGCTGCTCGGCTGGCCGGTGACCTATCAGAGCGACAACTTCGTGGTCGTCGCGGTGAACGACACGAGCTCGGGCGTGGCCTTCCAGCTCGCTCCCGACCACCGGCCGCCTCGTTGGCCGGACCCGGCCTATCCGCAGCAGATCCATGTCGACGTCATGGTCGACGACATGAACGCTGCCGACGCGGAGGTCGTGCGTCTGGGCGCACGTCGATTGCCGGGTGACCACGTGTATGCGGACCCCGCCGGCCACCCGTTCTGCCTCATCCCGCGGCCGGCCTGGGCGCCGCCGGTGCACCCCTCCACAAACTGAACCGCCGTGTGCGACACACCCAGCGGCGTGTCGCACACCGCGTTTCAGTTCTGACAGGTCGACCGCTACCAGCCGCGCTCGGCCAGCCGATGCGGTGCCGGGATGTCGTCGACGTTGATGCCGACCATGGCCTCGCCGAGCCCGCGGGAGACCTTGGCGATCACGTCGGGGTTGTCGTAGTGGGTCGTCGCCTGCACGATCGCCGACGCTCGCTTGGCCGGGTCCCCCGACTTGAAGATGCCCGAGCCGACGAACACACCCTCGGCTCCGAGCTGCATCATCATCGCCGCATCGGCCGGGGTCGCGATGCCGCCCGCGGTGAACAGCACGACGGGCAGCTTGCCCGCGCGAGCCACCTCGACGACGAGGTCGTAGGGCGCCTGCAGCTCCTTGGCTGCGACGTACAGCTCGTCATCGGCCATCGACGTGAGCCGCCGGAGCTCCGCGCCGATCTGCCGCATGTGCGTGGTCGCGTTGGACACGTCGCCGGTGCCGGCCTCGCCCTTGGACCGGATCATCGCCGCGCCCTCTGTGAGGCGCCGCAGCGCCTCGCCAAGATTTGTCGCGCCACAGACGAAGGGCACGGTGAACTGCCACTTGTCGATGTGGTTGGCATAGTCGGCCGGGGTGAGCACCTCGGACTCGTCGATGTAGTCGACCCCCAGCGCCTGCAGCACCTGCGCCTCGACGAAGTGTCCGATGCGCGCCTTGGCCATCACGGGAATGGAGACGGCCTTGATGATGCCGTCGATCATGTCGGGATCGCTCATGCGCGACACACCGCCCTGCGCCCGGATGTCAGCGGGCACCCGCTCCAGCGCCATGACCGCGACTGCGCCCGCGTCCTCGGCGATCTTGGCCTGCTCAGCGGTGACGACGTCCATGATCACGCCGCCCTTGAGCATCTCGGCCATACCGCGCTTCACGCGCAACGTGCCGGTCTCGGGTGTGTGCGCGGCGGCGGAGGACATCTGCTCGGACACGAGGAAGGGCCTTTCCAGCTGGCTTGCGGTCGCCTCTATCGTACGGCGCCACGGCGCCTGTCCCGACCGAGTTAGCTGCGCTCAGGCGGCAAGACCGCGAGGCAGGGCGTCGTCGAACTCCGCCGTGTCTGGCCACGGCGCGCGGCCGGCCAGTCGCAGCCAGCGCACGACCGGCATGCGCCGCAGCCGACGGGTTTGGCGTACGGCGTCGTTGTGAAACCGCCGGGCCAGCTGGACGCGCCGGCATGCGGCAGACAGCTCGTCGACGAGCACCTTGGCCTGCGGGTCGGCTCGGAGTGTCGCGACGTGCTCGGGCTCCTCGAATGCCGCGCCGAGAGCCTGTGTCAGATCGCTCTCCGCGGCCTCCCAGGAGTGGTCGACAGACTCATCGACGGTCGTCCGCGCCCGGTGAGCGGCATCGGCGATGACGACCGCGGACGCGGGGTCGAGCAGCCCGCTCGTCGCCGCTTCCAGCGCAACCGCCGATCGGCGGGCGAGCTGCGCCTCGAGCGCTGCCCGCGAAGCCTCGAGACGCGTGTGCATCCGGTCCACGCGTCCCGCGTTCCAGGACAGCAGCACGCCGAGCACGGCGAGCAGGACCGGAACGATGACCCATTCCACGCCGGGTCACGCTAGCCGGTCCGCGCATGGGGTGACGCTGCAGAGGCCGTTCCGCTCTGGATAACAAGTTGACCTCAGCGGAAGCGTCACAAGACGAGATCCCTTCCGGTCGCTCGCATCCCATCGCCCCACCGCGTGACGATGAACCGACAACGCTGCTCTGGCGACCGTTTCGGTTCATCGATCAGGCCGTTCGGCGGCCGGCAAGACCGGCAGCTCAATCGCGGGTCTCAGCCCGCAGCCCGAACGTCCCACTTGACACGACCGAGAGGTAAGTCCAGGCTTACCGTTCGTGAAGACTTACCGAGGCGAGCGCCAGCTGGACGCTCTCGGAGACGGCAGCCGGCGCGCGATCGTCGCGCTGCTGGCCGACGGCCCCACATCGGTGGGCCAGCTGGCCGCCCGGCTCCCCATCAGCCGCCCGGCTGTCTCCCAGCACCTGCGAGTGCTCAAGGACGCCGGGCTGGTCCGTGACCGCGCCCTAGGCACCCGGCGGCTGTACGACCTCGACCCGAGGGGGCCAGCCGACGTGAGGGCCTACCTGGACCACTACTGGAGCAGCACGCTCGCCGCGTTTGCGGAGGCAGTCGCAGAGGACGCATTTCGCCGAGGCCCCGCATCATCCACCGACGACGACCCACCCAGCCGAGAGGACCCGACATGACCGACACCGAGACCCTCGCCCCAGTCGTGGCTGAGGTCACCGTGCCCGCCGACCCCGAGCGCGCGTTCGAGATCTACACACTTCACCACAGCGAATGGGTCACGACCGATCACTATCTCGGTAGCGAGCGACCCGAGGCCATCGTGCTTGAGCCATTCGCGGGCGGTCGCTGGTACGAGCGGCAGCCCGACGGCAGCGAGTGCGACTGGGGGCGGGTGCTCGAGTACGACCCGCCGCACCACCTCGTGCTGTCCTGGATGATCGGCGTGATCGGCGACGGCTGGGGCTACGACCCCGATCCGGCCCACGGGAGCCGAGTCGAGATCACCTTCACCGCAGCAGAGTCCGGCCACACCCTCGTACGACTCGTTCACTCCGGATTCGAGGCACACGGCGCCGGCGCAGCGGTCATCCACTCCGGCGTCGGGCAGCCGGACGGCTGGACGGCGGACCTCGCGGCGTACGTGGCAAGAGTGGCGGCAGGTCGGCCAACCTGACGCCACCGAAGTCAGGCCGTCACCATCTCGTAGACCGACACGATCTCGTCGGCGAGCACGCTCCAGTCGTAACGGCGCACCGCCTTGGCGGCAGCCGCACGGAGCTCGTCGCGCCGCGGCTCGTCGGCAAGCAACGCCAGCAGCTCGTTGGCGAGCGCGGCCTGGTCCCCCACGGGGAAGAGCACACCGAGTCTGCCGCCCTCAAGCACTGCCCGGAACGCCACCAGGTCACTCGCCAAAACCGGCGCGCCCGCACTCATCGCCTCGACGAGCACGATGCCGAAGCTCTCGCCGCCGATGTGCGGCGCCACATAGACATCCGAACTCGCCAGCATGTCACCCTTGTCGGCGTCACTGACCGAGCCGAGGAACGTCACGCTGCTGCGCACATCGCCCGGCAGCTCCTCGGCCGCCTCCTCCGCATCGCCGCGGCCGGCCACCAGCAGTCGCGCGCCGGGGCGCCCAGCGACTACGGCCGGCCACGCGCCCAGCAGCACCGCCAACCCCTTGCGCTGCTCGTCGATGCGGCCGAGGAACGACACGGTCGCGCCGCTCCCCCGCCACTCCGAACGCGGCGCCGCAGCTGCGAACCGGTCGACGTACAACCCGTTGGGGATCAGCACCGCATCGCCACCGAGGTGCTGCACGAGTGTCGTGCGCGCCTCCTCGCTGACGGCGATCCGCGCACTGATCTTCTCGAACGTCGCCTGCAAGATGCCGTACGCGGCGGTCATTGCCCGCGACCTCGGATTGGCCGCATGGAAGGTGGCCACGACCGGTACGTCCGAGAACCACACGGCGAGCATCGACAGGCTGGGCGCCGCCGGCTCGTGCACGTGCAGCACGTCGAAGGCGCCGTCGCCCAGCCAGCGGCGCACGCGGGTCGCGGAGACAGGCCCGAAGTTGAGCCGGGCCACGGATCCGTTGTACGGCACGGGGACGGCACGCCCCGCGGGCACGACGTACGACGGCACCGGGGTGTCTTCGTCGGCGGGCGCCAGCACCGACACCTTGTGCCCGCGATCGATCAGGGCCTCGGCCAGGTCGCGTACGTGGACCTGCACCCCACCAGGCACATCCCAGCTGTACGGGCAGACCAGGCCGATCTTCACGTCAGTCCACCCAGACCCGTTGCAGCATGTGCCAGTCCTCGGGATGAGCCGAAATGCTCTCGGCGAAGGCGTCGGCCACCTGTTGCATCATCGCGGTGACCCGGTCCCGCCCGACGAGTCCCTCGGGGGGCCGGACCTCGTCGTGCCATCGGATCACGATGCCGTGATTCGGCTCGCGACCCTCGTACCAGATCGTCACGGGGAGGAGTGCTGCCCCACTCGTCAGTGCCAACGCGGCCGGACCCGACGGCATCTTGGCCGTGGCGCCGAAGAACGACACCTCGACTCCCGTCGCCGTCAGGTCGCGGTCGGCGAGCAACGGTACGAGCCGCGCCTCACGGGCGCGGGCGACCAGTGTCCGGAACACGTCGTTGCCACCGCCGGTCAGCGGAAGGATCTCCATGCCGAGACCCTCACGGAACTCCACGAACCGCTCGAACAGCTCTTCCGGCTTGAGCCGCTCCGCCACCGTGGTGACCGGCGCGCCGACCAGAGTCCCCCAGGCCCCCGCGTGGTCCCAGTTGCCCATGTGCGGCAACGCCGCGACGACACCCCGCCCCGACGCGAGGGTGTCGAAGAGCAGCTCCGGCTTCTCCACACGTACGCGCGACACAATGCGCTCCGGGCTCCAGTCCGGCAGCCGGAACGAGTCGCACCAGTAACGCAGGTAGGACCGCATGCCCTCCTTCGACAGCTCGCGCACGCGGGGGTCGTCCGGTCTCGTGCCGAGAACCTGCGCCAGATTGGCCTCCAACCGCAGGACACCCTTGCCGCGGCGGCGCCATGCGGAGTCGGCGACGCGCCGGAACATCGCGTACGCGGTCGCGGCCGGCAGGCGTCGTACGACACCCCAGCCGACCGAGTATGAGACAAGCGTCGCACGCTCTCGCATGTCCGGCTGCCTACTGGGCCTGAGCGATGACCTGGCGGCGCACTTCGCGCACGCGCTGCGCGACCGTGTAGAGGCTCGCGATCGACAACAGCACGAGCACCACCGTCAGCACGACCTCGGGCAGCCCGAGCCCGACGAGCCCGGTGGTCACCAGCACGGCGACCAGCCGGTCGGCGCGCTCGGCGATGCCGACGTTGGCCGTCATGCCGAGCCCTTCGGCACGTGCCTTGGTGTAAGAGACAACCTGGCCGGTGACCAGGCAGAGCAGCGTGAGCACGACCAGCAGGAAGTTGTCGCCCGCCCCCGCGTACCACAGCAGCAGCCCGCCGAAGATCGCCGCGTCACCAACGCGGTCGAGCACCGAGTCGAGAAAGGCCCCCCAGTTACCCGACCGGCCCAAGGTGCGCGCCATGAGCCCGTCGATGTTGTCGGAGAAGACGAAGAGCGTGATGACGATCGTGCCCCAGAAGAATTCATGCCGCGGGTAGAACGCCAGAGCACCGATCACCACGCCCAGGGTGCCGACCACCGTGACCGCGTCGGGGCTGACGCGCAGCCGGATCAGGCCGTTGGCGATCGGGGTGAGGAGTCGGTAGAGCCCATCGCGGGCAAATCGGTTGAGCATCGGTCGCCAGTCAGCCAGGGAGATTTCGGGCGCCTTGATGTTAACGGAGTCGGGTTCGCCGCCAGCGGACGGACTGATGGCCTTGTGCATGTGGCCGTACAGGGGCAGGCTCACGGGATCTGGACCCTCGACGGAGAGGACGCGACCCATGCCTGTTCAGAGCAGCCCCGGCGGAGCCGCCGGCAGGGCACCGGAGGCCGACCGGCCCGATGCCATACGCAACGTGGTGCTGGTCGGCCACACCGGATCCGCGAAGACAACCCTTGCCGAAGCACTGCTGGTCGCCACCGGCACGATCCCCAGGGCGGGACGCGTCGAGGAAGGCACCACCACCAGCGACCACGACGATGTCGAGGTCCGCCAGCAGCGGTCCGTCGGCCTCTCTCTCCTCCCGTTCGTCCACGACGGTGTCAAGGTCAACTTGCTCGACGCACCGGGGTACGCCGATTTCGTGGGCGAGCTCCGTGCCGGGCTCCGCGCCGCCGACTGCGCGCTGTTCGTCGCCGCCGCCTCTGACGGGATCGACGGCACCACGATGTCTCTCTGGGACGAGTGCGCAGCGGTAGGCATGCCGCGGGCCATCGTCATCACCAAGCTCGACCACCAGCGTGCCGACTATGACGGCACGCTCGCCGCCTGCCAGACAGCGTTCGGCGACAAGGTCGTCCCGCTCTATCTCCCCGTACGCACGGGCTCCGAGGTCACCGGCCTGATCGGCCTGCTCTCCCAAAAGCTGTTCGACCACAGCAGCGGCGCGCGCATCGAGACCGATCCAGCCGCCGCCGACGCCGACCGGATCGAGGCGGCCCGCGGCACGCTCGTCGAAGCCGTCATCGAGGAGTCCGAGGACGAGTCCCTCATGGACCGGTACGTGAGCGGTGAGGACATCGACCCCAAGGTCCTGATCGATGACCTGGAGAAAGCTGTCTCGCGCGCCACGCTGTTCCCCGTCCTGCCCGTGGCGAGTGCTTCGGGAGTCGGCATCGCCGAGCTGCTTGAAGTGATCACGAGCGCGTTCCCGCCGCCAAGCGAGCACGCGCTGCCCGATGTCTTCACGGTCGCCGGAGCCCGGCGCGACGAGCTCGGCTGCGACCCCAACGGCCCGCTGCTTGCCGAGGTAGTCAAGACCGCCACTGACCCGTACGTCGGGCGAATCAGCCTGGTTCGCCTGTTCTCCGGAACCCTTCGCCCGGACATGACCGTCCACGTGTCAGGCCACCTGTCGTCCCTCGTCGGTGAGGACCGCGGCCACGAGGATCACGACGAGGACGAGCGCATAGGTGCGCTCTCCTCGCCGCTGGGCAAGACGCAGCGCACGGTGTCGCAGGCCGTCGCGGGCGACATCGTCGCGGTCGCCAAGCTGTCACGCGCCGAGACTGGGGACACCCTCTCCAGCAAGGACGACCCGCTGGTCATGCGGCCGTGGTCGTTGCCGGCCGCGCTGCTGCCGATCGCCGTACAGGCTCATGCGAAGGCCGACGAGGACAAGCTCTCCCAGGGGCTGGCCCGGCTTGCCTCAGAGGACCCGACGCTACGCGTCGAGAACAACCGCGAGACGCACCAGCTGGTCCTATGGACAATGGGCGAGGCACACGCCGATCTGCTGCTTGACCGGCTGTCCAACCGCTATGGGGTGTCGGTCGACCGGGTCGACCTGCGGGTGCCGCTGCGCGAGACGTTTTCGGGACCAGGCCGCGGCCACGGCCGGCACGTCAAGCAGTCCGGCGGGCACGGTCAATACGCCGTCTGTGACATTGAAGTCGAGCCGCTCCCGCAGGGGTCCGGGTTCGAGTTCGTCGACAAGGTCGTCGGTGGATCGGTGCCGCGGCAGTACATCCCGTCGGTCGAGAAGGGCGTACGTGCGCAGATGGAGAAGGGTGTCGCCGCGGGCTATCCGCTCGTCGACATCCGCGTCAAGCTCGTCGACGGCAAGGCGCACTCGGTCGACTCATCCGACATGGCGTTCCAGATGGCCGGATCCCTCGCTCTGCGTGACGCCGCGGCCGGCGCGCGGATCGAGCTCCTCGAACCAGTCGACGAGCTCGGCGTGCTAGCCCCCGACGAGTATGTCGGCGGCATCATGAGCGACCTGTCGTCCCGCCGCGGGCGCGTGCTCGGCACTGAGCCGGTCGGCTCCGGCCGTACCCTCGTACGGGCCGAGGCGCCGCAGACCGAGGTCACCCGCTACGCGATCGACCTGCGCTCGCTCACACACGGGGCGGGCACGTTCACCCGCACGTTCCTGCGGTACGACCCGATGCCGAGCAACCTCGCCGCCAAGATCACCGCGCCTGGCGATTGACCACGTCCAGCAGGTTTCACCCCGCACCACCAGGCATGCAGCCCTAGCGGTGCGGGGTAACGCCTTGCGGTGGCTCGCTCAGCCTGCCGGCCAGAGCCCCGCAAGCAGGTCGCGGGTGTCCGACAGCAGCTGCGGAAGGATCTTGGTGTCGGCGAGCACCGTGATGAAGTTGGAGTCGCCGGCCCACCGCGGCACGACGTGCTGGTGCAGGTGCGCCGACAACGACCCACCGGCGACGCCGCCGAGGTTGAGCCCCACGTTGAAGCCCTGCGGCCGGGACGCCGCCCGGATCGCCCGCACGGCCTGCTGCGTCACCGCCATCAGCTCGTTGGCCTCTGCCTCGGTGAGATCCTCGAGCTCGGCGACGTGGCGGTAGGGGACGACCATCAAGTGCCCGGGGTTGTACGGGTGCAGGTTGAGCACGGCGTACGTCAGCTTGGCCCGCGTGACGATCAGCCCCGCACGGTCGTCGAGCGTGGGGATGCGGTCAAACGGGCAGCCACCTTCGGCCGTGTCCGTACGCGCGTCCGAAGCGATGTACGCCATCCGGTGCGGCGTCCACAGCCGCTGCAGCCGATCCCCCTCGGCGACCCCGTCCTGCGGGACGACAACCGGCTCGGTCATACCTGACGGCGCTCTTCAACTGCCCGGAGGATCTCCGCGACTGCATCGTCGACCGCAACACCGTTGTTCTGCGAGCCGTCGCGATAGCGGAACGACACCGCACCCTTGGCGACGTCGTCGTCGCCGGCGAGCAACATGTACGGCACCTTCTGCTTCTGCGCGTTGCGGATCTTCTTCTGCATCCGATCGTCGGATGAGTCGACCTCGACCCGAATCCGATGCTCGCGCAGCCGCGCGGCAACCTCCTCGAGGTACGGGACGTGCGTGTCGCTGATCGGGATGCACACCACCTGTACGGGCGCGAGCCACGCCGGGAACGCGCCCGCATAGTGCTCAAGCAGGATCCCGAAGAACCGCTCCTCCGAGCCGAACAGCGCCCGGTGGATCATGTACGGCCGCTTCCGGGTGCCATCAGCGGCCTGGTACTCGATGCCGAAGCGTCCGGGCTCCTGAAAGTCGACTTGGATCGTGGACAGCTGCCACTTGCGACCGATCGCGTCCTTGACGTGTACGTCGATCTTGGGCGCGTAGAAAGCCCCGTCACCCTCGGCGATCACGTACGACAGACCGGCCCGCTTGAGCGCCTCCTCGAGCGCGGCCTCGGCGATGTCCCACTCCTCCGGCTCCCCGACGAACTTGTCGGGTCGGGTGGACAGGTCAGCGGTGAACTCGGTGAGCCCGTAGTCACGGAGCAGGTCGATGACGAACTGCAGCAGCGACGCCAGCTCGTCCTGCAGCTGCTCCGGGGTGCAGAAGATGTGCGAGTCGTCCTGGGTGAACCCGCGCGCCCTGGTGAGGCCGTGCACGACGCCCGACTTCTCGTACCGGTAGACCGTGCCGAACTCGAACAACCTCAGCGGCAGCTCGCGGTAGGACCGCCCCCGCGACCGGTAGATCATCAGGTGCATCGGGCAGTTCATCGGCTTCAGGTAGTAGCGCTGGCCCTCGTCGAGCACCATCGGCGGATACATGCCGTCCGCGTACCACTCGAGGTGGCCCGAGGTCAGGAACAGCTGCTCCTTGGTCAGGTGAGGGGTGTAGACGAACTCATAGCCCGCCAGCTCGTGCCGCTTCCGGGAGTACTCCTCCATCACCCGGCGGATGACCCCGCCCTTGGGGTGCCACACGGCGAGGCCCGAGCCGATCTCCTCCGGGAACGAGAACAGGTCGAGCTCGGCACCGAGTCGCCGATGGTCGCGCTTCTCCGCCTCGGCAAGGAAGTCGAGGTGCGCCTTGAGGGCGTCCTTGGACTGCCAGGCGGTGCCGTAGATGCGCTGCAGCTGCGGGTTCTTCTCGCTGCCTCGCCAGTAGGCAGCGGCGATGCGCATGAGCTTGAACGCCGGGATGTGCCGAGTGGTCGGTAGGTGCGGCCCCCGGCAGAGGTCCTTCCAGGCCAGGCTGCCGTCACGCCGTACGTTGTCGTAGATGGTGAGCTCGCCGCCGCCGACCTCGACATTGGAGCCATCGTCGGCAGAGGCCGAGCTCTTGAGGCCGATCAGCTCGAGCTTGTAGGGCTCGTCGGCAAGCTCCTTGCGCGCATCGTCATCGCTGACCGGGCGTCGGACGAAGCGCTGCCCCTCCTTGATGATCTCCTGCATGCGCTTCTCGATGCGCTTGAGGTCGTCGGGGTGGAAGGGCTGAGTGACGTCGAAGTCGTAGTAGAACCCGTTCTCGATCGGCGGCCCGATGCCCAGCTTGGCCTCGGGGAACAGCCCCTGCACCGCCTGCGCCATCACGTGCGCGGTGGAGTGCCGGAGGATCGCCAGACCATCCGCCGAGTCGATCTCGACAGGCTCCACCTCGTCGCCGTCACCGAGCTCTTGTGCGAGGTCGCGGAGCTCCCCGTTGACCTTGGTGGCAATCACGGCGCGGTCGTCGGCAAACAGGTCGGCTGCCGTCGTACCCGTGGTCACGGTCCGTTCGGCTCGGTTGCCGGACTGGACGACGTGGACACGCAGGTCGGACACGGCGGGTTAGCTCCTTGGAAGGGCTCGCATGCGGACGCGTCGATGCTATCCGGCGGGCCCCGACGCGGTCGCGCCCGTTTCCCGCCGTCTGGCGCCGCCTGAGACGTACGTTTCGGTGGGCGATACTGGGATCGAACCAGTGACCCCTCGCGTGTGAAGCGAGTGCTCTCCCGCTGAGCTAATCGCCCGAGTGCACGCAGAACCTTAGCGTACGAGCCGCGGTCACTCGGCCACGGCGTCTGGCACCACGGGGTCGATCAGGTCGGGCACACCGAACGCGCGCAACAGCAGGACTGTGCCGGCGACGACGACGACCACCGTCACGGCGGCGATGATCTGGTTACGCCGCCGCACGCGCGGGTCCAGAGCCTTTTCGGCTGTTGCGCGGACCCACTCCCGGGTCCGGTCGAGCAGCCGCTTGGCCCAGGCGAACTCAGTGGCCAAGATCGCGAGGCCGACGAACACCGCGGCCCAGCCCGGGCCAGGCAGCACCAGCATGACCAGGCCGGCCAGGATGACCAGGCCCCCGACGACAAAGACGCCTATCCGCCACGTCTGGTTGAGCGCCGTGTTGCGCCGAATGCGCTCACGAAGCCGCCGATACCACCTCTGCCGCGGCGGTGCAGAGGGTGTCTCGATGGTCGGGTCGGCCACGAAGACAAGCCTAACGGGGTGAAACCGTCGACTGCGCAGAGTTATGCGACGGACGTCACTCGTGCCACGCGGAACGTCAGCGGCTAGCGTCTCGTCCGATGTGGTGAGTCTGCTGCTGACCCAGTTGGACAAATGCCGCAGGTCCGCAGACTACGAAGCAATCGACCGCACGGGGGACCAGGAACAACTGGTCGTCCCAAGCCCGATGCCCACCGGCAGCGGCGCGCAACATGCAGAACGGAAAGGGATCTCCGTGATGGAGCACACTCAGGCCATCGTCTCCAGCGAGCTCGGCCTGCGGCTGCTCACCTCAGAGGGGGCGCTGCCCCTGCGGGCTCGGCTGCGATACACCGCCGACGACCCGTACGCCGTCGAGACGCTCTTCGACGCCGGTGAAGAGCAGCCCGTCCGCTGGGTTTTTGCCCGCGACCTGCTCGCCGAGGGTCTTTCGCGTGCCGTCGGCGAGCTCGACATAGCGGTCCGTCCCGCGCTCGACGAGCACGGGGCGGCGGCCGTCCACATCCTGCTCGACTCCCCCGACGGCCGTGCCCTGTTGGAGGGCAACGCCGACGAAGTGCGTGCCTTCATCACCAAGACCTACGAGGTCGTGCCCGCCGGTCGCGAGAGCGAGTACGTCGACGTCGAGGCCGAGCTGCTCAGCCTCCTCGGCGAGGCCTGACCACAGCGCCTGAGTCGGGCTACAGTTTCGCTCCACGGCCGCGCGGTGCGGCGGATGGGAGCGATTGGTGATCTTCAACCACGATGTCGAGAAGTCTCTCGGCATGGTCGCGCGGTTGGTCAACACCGCTCCTGACAGCGACGGCGTCGAGGACCTGCCAGATATCGCCGCCTTGGCGAAGCTTGTCTCGGCGGAGGAGGTCAGCGGCGTCGGGTCACTCACTGCGCAGGACCTTGCTGCCGTGCACCGCCTGCGCACTCACGCTCGGTCGATCTTCACCGCCCCGGACTTGGCCCACATGACCACGCTCGTCAACGAGCTCATGTCGACGGTGACCATGCGGCCGCGGCTCACCGACCATGACGGTCATGAGTGGCACATCCACTACTTTGCCCCCGGCGCCACGCTGACCGAGCACCTCGCCGCCGATTCGGGCATGGCGTTCGCGCACGTGGTCGTGGCCGGCGAACACGAGCGGCTGCACGTCTGCGAGGCGCCGGTCTGCGGTCGGGTGCTCGTCGACCTGTCGCGCAACCGGTCCAAGCGCTACTGCGACAGCCGTACCTGCGGCAACCGGCTGCACGTTGCCGCCTACCGCGAGCGACGACGGGCGGCAGCGAGCTAGACCCTTCCCCGATCAGGCCAGCGACTTGCGCAGCTGCAGGGACGTCACCTGAAAGCCGAGGCTCTGGTAGAGCCGGATGGCCGGCGCGTTGCCGCCGAAGACATTGAGCGCGATGGACGTGCAGCCCATGTCGCGCGCCTCCGTCTCGGCAGCGACCATGATGTCCCGCCCGAAGCCCTGGCCACGGGCCGCCTCCTGCACCTCGATGTCGAAGACGTACGCGGTGCCCTCCGGCCAACCTGGACCTTCGGGGGCGATCCACAATCTGCCAACGACCTGACCGGCCGCCTCGGCAACGAGCAGCCGGTGACCTTCTGTCAGCTGCCCATCGGGAAACGCCCGTCCGAGGTCGGCCTCTGCCTTGGCCTGCGCGTCAGCCCGGTCACGGCCGCCGAACTCCGCCAGCTGGTCGGCGTAACCAGCCACGGCCCGCGCGACGTACGCCTTGGTCTCGACATCAGTCATGGGTCGCAGCGTCACTCGCTGCTCTACCGCGTTCATCAAGGGTCCAGATCCTCCGAGCTCCGACGGGCGAAAGTCTCGGCCACGGCACGCGTGACCGGCCCGAGCCCGTCGAGCATACGATCATCGACGGCGTGCACGCCCTGTACGTCCCGGGTCGTTGAGACGAGAAACACCTCCTCCGCATCCTGTAGCACCGAAATGGGCAGGTCAGCCTCATGCGCGTGAGTCCACTCGATGACCAGGGCGCGCGTCACGCCGGCCAGGCAACCAGTCGACAGCGTCGGTGTGACAGCCGTTCCGTCGAGCACCACGAACACGTTGCTGCCGGTGCCCTCGCACAGCCTGCCTCGCGTGTTGGCGAAGATCGCTTCGGTGGCTTCATAACGCTGGGCGTACGCGAGGGCGACCACATTGTCGGCGTACGACGTCGTCTTCATCCCGGCCACGGCGCTTCGCTCGTTGCGTGTCCACGGGACGGTGACCACCTTGGTTGTTGCCGGCCAAGGGTCGAGAGGACCGGCGACCACGATGAGTGTGGGTGCGTCGTCGCCCCGACCAGA
The DNA here is from genome assembly GCA_963799425.1 of uncultured Actinomycetota bacterium. Taxonomy (GTDB): domain Bacteria; phylum Actinomycetota; class Actinomycetes; order Jiangellales; family Jiangellaceae; genus CAVWSM01. The sequence continues at coordinate 234,917 of CAWCXA010000013.1, forward strand.
GCCCATCGGCGCGGGGCCTCCGGTGTAGGTGATTCGCAGCCGTTGCAGCCCCCCCGGACCGCCGTTGAGCACCTCGCCGCATGCCTTGGCGACCAGGTCGAGGTCGGGCTCCGGCAGCGCCAGACCGCGGGCACTCGTCGCGAGCCGCCGCAGGTGCCGGGATATCGCAAACGGGGTGCCGTCCACCACCTTGACCGTCTCGAAGACACCGTCGCCCACGGTCAGCCCATGGTCCATCACTGATACCTGGGCGGCGGCGGGGTCGACCAACGAGCCGTTCAGCCAGACGCGCATGACGCCAACCCTATGAGGCGCTCCGCCTTGAGCTCGGTCTCGGCCCACTCGCGGTCGGGGTCGGACCCCCAGGTGATCCCGGCGCCGGTGCCGAAGCGCAGCTCGCCGTCCCGCACCCAGAACGTACGGATCCCGACCGCCAGCTCCCCCGCGCGCCGGTCGGCGTCGACCCAGCCCACGGCACCGCAGTACGGCCCGCGAGGGGCCGGCTCGAGCTCGCCGATGATGCGCAGCGCGCTCGACTTGGGGGCGCCAGTCACCGAGCCCGGCGGGAAGGTCGCAGCGAACAGGTCCGGCCAGCCAACCCCCTCGGCCAGTTGCGCGGTGACAGTCGACACGAGGTGGACCAGCCCGGGGTGCTTCTCGATGGCGAGGAAGTCCGCCACCGCGACGCTTCCGGTCTCGGCGACGCGCGACAAGTCGTTGCGTACGAGGTCGACGATCATGACGTTCTCCGCCTCGTCCTTGGGCATGAGGTCCGCCTCGGTGCGGCCGGTCCCCTTGATGGGGCTGGACGCGACGCGAGCGCCGTCTCGGCGGAGGAACAGCTCGGGCGACGCGGTGACGACCTCGACGCCGGGCAGCTGCACGACTCCCGCGTACGGGGCGGGGTTGCCCTCCCGCAGCCGGTGCGCGAGGCCGAGGAGGTCGTAGGGCGCAGCGAGCGGCGCGGCCAGCACCCTGCAGAGGTTGGCTTGGTAGACCGCGCCTGCTGCCACGTATTCACGGATCCGCCGCACTGCCGCGACGTACGCGTCTCGGTCCAACGACGACCGCCAGGCATCGATCGCAGGACCCGCCCACGGTGAGCTCGGGCGCGGGAGCGGCACCTCTCGTACGTCAGAAAAGCGCGCGCAGGAGACGCGCCCCTCGAACTCCGCTACGACGATCCAGAAGCCTGCAGAGTCGAGTGCGGCGACGTCGTCAGTAATGTCGAGGAGGCCGGTAGCAAGCCGGCCATCGACGTACGCGAAACCGCTCTCCGGCACGCCAGCCACGCTAGCCGCAAGCCCCTCACGACCGTGCGAGGGCGGTTTGGAGTGCGGACAACGGATCGGCTAGGGTTCTCAACGCACGCCGCACTGGGCGTCATGATCCTGGTGCGAGCGTGACCACGCGGACGTAGCGCAGTTGGTAGCGCATCACCTTGCCAAGGTGAGGGTCGCGGGTTCGAGTCCCGTCGTCCGCTCGGAGAGGCCATGTGGCCTCGCTCGGTGGAGTGGCCGAGAGGCGAGGCAACGGCCTGCAAAGCCGTGTACACGGGTTCGAATCCCGTCTCCACCTCGGCAAAATGCTCGGGCGATTAGCTCAGTGGGAGAGCACTTCCTTGACACGGAAGGGGTCACTGGTTCAATCCCAGTATCGCCCACCACATAAAACCGCAGGTCAGTGGCCGGATTCCCCAGTCGGGGAGTCCGGCTTCTTGCTGTTCCCACGGCCTCGCGGGAACATCACGGGAACAACAGGTCCGCGGGAACACACGGGAGCACGCTGTCTCTTGCAGGCTGAGAGCAGACTCGGCATCCTCGGTGGCGCGCCTTCCCCGCGACTAGGAGCCGCCATGCCCACCTGGCCCCGAGATCGCGAGACTGCTGAAGAGCGGCGAGGCGCGCTTCACACCGCAGCAGCTGTTTTCATCACTGTCGTCGTTGTCGTCACCACGGTCGGATCCGTCGTGGTCATAATCTGGTCGCTGAGCGATCGGGATGAGCCATCGGCGTTGCCGACCGTGAGCAGCACAAGCTCACCTTCGGACACACCAGGCGCGACCGCTACCGTCACCGTCCCAGGCAGCACCCCCGACGCGGCCAGCACGGTCGTCCTCGACGTACGCATCTCCACCGGAGACGACGACGGCGGAGGACTCAACTGGTCGGCCCTCACCCTCGCCGCCCTCGGAATCGTGACCGCCGCGTTCACGGCCTTCGGCGCCTACATCGGCTACCGCAAGTCCAACAGGGACGCACACGCCCACCAGCAACCGCTACCGACCGCCGGTGCCCCACGGCAAGGGGACGCAACAGCAGCCGAGTAGGCACACCGCAACGATGGGCCGCCGCCCACACGGATAGTCAATCGCGCGCAACAGCCGCACCTGCTCATCGTCGACGCAGGGCTACGACTTCCTTGTGCGGAACACGCGTCGGCCGAGGCGAGGCTGCTGCCCCGTGCCCTTACATTTCGGGCAGATGCTGTGCGCGTAGCCGTACACCCAGCCCTGACTCTTGGGCTTCCCGTGGCACTTCGAGCAGGTCACCCACGGGTTGAGGGTCAGCGACACGAAGTAGCCGACCAGAAGGACGGCGATCACGAGCCAAACCATCGGTGAGCCCCTCCTCGATGTGGGTGGCGCGTGGCTCTCCCATAGTGGCTTAGATCCCCGCGCCACCCGAGCATGTTCGATCTCTCAGGCGTGGCGTAACCGCCGCGGGCCACGCTCGGCCAGCCGCCGCGCGGCGTCACCTGGTCGCGAGATTCGGCGCCTTACCGTTCCGCCGTAACGGATTCGCTCGCCGAACCGTTCTGCTTACAGAGTCGGCTGCACTGCACTGAGAGCCGGTCAGCACCTTTGGGGGATGGGGGCTACATGACCGCGCAGGCAGCCCTGGACTTAGCTGCCACCCAAGTCGGCACCACCGCTGTTGCGCGCCCGCGTCGAGCTCGGCGAGACCGTCACGCCTGCCGCGGCGACGGTGGCCTCTCCCACCGTCGGCGACGTCCACGCGCTGTTCCGCGCCGCCCGCCGAGTCTCCCGGGCCCGGCTTGCGACCGAGCAGTCACTCGGGAAGCGCCTTGAGCCACTCGCAGACACACGTGTCGCCGACGTCACGCCCAGCATGGTGCGGGCATGGGTCGCGTCACTCGTTGACGAGGGGCTCTCCCCCGAGAGTGCAGGCGTGTCTGCGTCTGCTGCGCCAGATTCTCGACATCGCCGTCGACGACGGGCACGTGGTGGCCAACGCAGCCGCCCGAGTGCGCGCACCCAAGACCATGCGGCCACCCCTCGACCACGACGATGTGCTCGGCCTCGATGACGTCAAGCGTGTGGTCGACGCGCTCCCCGTGAAGTGGCGGGCGTTGGTTGGTCTGCTCGTCTATGTCGGCCCGCGATGGTCGGAGGCGTTGGCCGTGACCCCCTCCGATGTTGACCTGCTCCGCGGCCGCGTCCACGTCGGGCATCGGGTTGTGGAGGAGGTCAACGGAGACTGTCGGCCCCGTGATGGCGGCAAGACCCGTGGCTCGGACCGTTGGGTGGCCGCTGCCAACCCCGGCGCGCGATCTGCTCTCGACCGCGCTAGAGGCCTTCTCAGGCCGACGTGACGACCTGCTGTTCGTCACCAGCAAGGGCACCAGCCCGAGCCGCAGCAACTTTCGCCGACAGGTGTGGGGACCGGCGTGCGCGAAGGCCGGAGTCTCTGGCGTGACGGTTCGCAACCTCCGACACTCCGCGGCGTCGCTGATGCTCACCTCCGGGCTACGTGACCTTGAGGTCGCGCACCGGCTCGGGCACTCCAAACCATCGACCACGAAGGACATCTACGCACGGTTCATCCCGGCCGACGAGAACACCATCGACCCATACGAGGCGATGCTCGCGGACCAAGATCACGGGAACACCACGGGAACAGCAGTCACAGAAAAGCGCCGTGTGGCGCGGGGTCATGCGGGGTAGTGCAGAGCGCTGACCTGCGGAAATACCGAAACGCGCAGGTCAGTCCGGGTGGCCGTCCTTCCTTGACACGGAAGGGGTCACTGGTTCAATCCCAGTATCGCCCACCACGAAGACCCAGGTCAGAGGCCATTCCGGACCTCTGACCAGGATCTTTACCAGAGCGTTTGGGTACGCTTTGGGTACGGTCAGAGGAAGAATCCGGGGCCTTTCAGGAGGTCCCGCGTTGTCGAAACCGCAGATCTGCCGTCGCGCGCCCTGTCAGTTATAGGCGCGACCCGGACACTTGGACCTCTACCACCGGTTCGATCCATGCCCAACGGTGCGGCAAGCTGCTGAGCGCGCTGGCAAGCAATGTTGCGCTCACCGTGCCCCACTTATCACGGCGCAGATCTTCGGCGGCCGCTGCAATGTGTATAGCCCGGGAGTGACCTCGCAAGTGATGAGCTCGCGGAGTCCACAACGTGTTCCGCACCCGCATGGCGCTCTACGTTGGACGCGTTCTCAAATGCTCGCTTTCGATGGGCGTTCTTAACCCAGCCACGCAGCGCACGTAGTGCTCGCCCTCGCCATGCTCACTTAACGGGCGAGTCACGAGTACCAGGTCGTACTCCTGAGGGACCGCCAACAACACGTGATCATCCGGCCGGCCCGGCGCGGCTGCTGTCCGCTCTGACCCGCCTGAAAGGGTCGAGTTGCGGGCGCGGAAGCGGCGCACGCCGAGCCGATGGCCGTGGACGCCCGGCGGGTGCTGCTGGCCAACCGACGCGCCGAACGCGCGGACTGGGAGCCAGGGCATGACCGACATGACGACCGGTCGTGTCACGCGACCGAGCGCAAGCACGAGAAAGCCCGACCGATTCTCATCGGTTGGGCCCCCTCGCACCTAGCTGTGATGTGACCTCAGCGAACGGGGAACGCGATAATCGTGGCGTCGCCCACGAAGGTCCCGTCCTCCTCCGTCTCCTCTTCGGTCTCCTCGATGTGCATGGTGCACGTGATCGCATCACGACCGATGTCGGCAGGACCCCAGTTCTTGGACTGGGTTACCGTCTGCGGCTCGCTGCCGTCACTCGGGGTGAACGTGCCCTCGAACGTGAACGACGACGCCAGGTAGTGCGTGTCACCGATCCAGCCGCTGCGACCGGCGACGAAGATCGTCACATCCTCGCCCTCACAGGTCCACGCCTCGGCCTTCTTGTCCTGCTCCAGGCCAGCCGGGACCGCCATCGCCGTCCCGCTGCCCAGCCCCACAACGGCAATCGCCGTTGCCACACCTACGAGTAGTTTGCGCACTAGCTTCCCCCTTGAGAGTGGGCGGCACGATCTGCCGCTGGCGGCCCACCTTACGCAGCCAATGTCGGCTACGGAGAGCATCCCGCCGATCTGCTCAAGGTCCTGGTTGCCCCGCTACGTGGAAAGCAAGGTATAGAGCCAGTGACTGACACCCGCCCACCCAAGCAGCTCGGCGCGTACGCCGAGCGCACCACGCGATTGGCTACCCCTGACCGCGTTCCTACCGGCCGCGACGACGCGGAGCTCATGGTCTACCGGGTGGCTCTGCAGGGCGGCGCCCAGGTCGTCATCTCGCGCGGCCAAGTGAAGTCACTGCACCTGGACATGCCGCCGCCGATGGCGAAGGCGGTGCTGGACGTGGCGCCGATCGCGCGGCTGTCGTTCACCTGCCCGCATTGCGATCGTGTCTCGTACCACCCAGCCGACATCGCACATGGCTACTGCGGCGCCTGCCACGACTGGACCGCACGACGCTAGCTCTCGCGGGGCACGGTGAGGATGGCGACGGTCTCGGGGTCGCGGAGCAGCTCTTGCTGGTCGGCCAGGGTGGGCTCACGCAAGCTGCGCACTAGCGGGCCGGCCGCCGGACGCTCGAGTGAGACCGCCCGGGTAACGCTACGAGGACGCCGCCTCCGCTTCTCGGATGTTCTTGGTCACGACCTGCATCGTGCGGCCGAGTTCCTCGGTGGGGCTGAACTCGACCACCTCGGTCCCGGCGTAGAGAACCGGCGTGTGCCCTGGGCCGACGTAGTACGTGTCGCCGGCCTCGAACACCTCTTCACCGTCCCCGGAACGGAACGCGAGCTTGCCCTTGAGCACGTAGCCCATATGTGCGCATTGGCACTGATCGTTGGGGAGCCCCGTGAAGAAGGGCGCCAGGTCGGCGTCCTGGGTGTACGTCTCAAAGCCGACCGTCCAGCCACCCTCAAAGTGCTCGAAGTGCCCCTCGTAGCCTTCGACGGTTTCGTGCTCGGAAGCGGTTTCTTTCGACGCCTTCGGCATCTCGTACCCCCCTTGTAGTTGTTCATCGCGAGTCTCGCGTGTTGCCCGCTGGTCTGCAACGGCGCTACTGGGTGTCCTTGTCGCCCGCCGTCGCCGGGGATGGCATCACAGCAGTCGCTTCAGCGGCGGCGTCGAGGCCAGGCCCCACTCCCCTCGCGTTTCGCGTAGTCGGACTCTACGTGTGACGCAGTGCGCGGCGTGTTGCGCACAGCTCCCTCGTGGTGGCGAGATAGGACCTGTTAAGGGTTGCGCGTGGACGGCGCACACGCCGGAAAGCGATCGGAGAGCCCCAGCCGTTCTTCATCCGGCCCGCGATGGCGGCGTGTTCGCGCTGGCCGGGCTGTACGAGACTTGGCGCGACCCGACCGTGGCGGGAAGCGGATCCGGCCGCGTTCCGGTGGACGTGTGGTCGACCCGACGACGACGGCGGAGGACGACGTGGGCCGCATCCCACGACCGGGCACACCGCTGCCCGGGAGCGGTTCAGCGACTGTCTGGACCCGACCCCGCGTGAGGACGTGGACCTGCGCGATCTGCTCGTACCAGCCGCTCCCGGGCGGCTCGAGGCGTACCCGGTGTCGACCGCGGTGAGCGACGTGCGGAACAACGGACCTCAACTGATGAACCCACTGCCAGCGGAGGACGTAGCCGTGGGCTCCGGGCGGCCACGGGTAACACCCGGATGGTGTCGGCGTCTCGTATTTTCTTACCCTTTGGCTACGAGTGGGTTACGACGGGCAGCTGCGCTCTGTGAGGCGGATCAGGGAGCCGAACCCCTGTCCATAGCTCAAATCGATCTCCTGGGTCCTGCCATTGTCGAGGGTCAGACGAAGGAACACGCCGGACAGCTCGAAGCCCTGGGCGGCGACACAGTCGACCACTCTCCACGTCGTTGTGATGGCTCGGTCGCCGCCTCCTCCCCCTCTATTGGTGACCGGCAGCTGCGTCGTCTCGACGGAGAAGGCCGGACTGAGCGACTCCACGCCCACGACGGTGACCTTGCGGTCCGAATGCAACTGCAACGAGAGGGTCAACGAGCCCTCACCCCATGCGGGACTGATCAGGTCTGCCCAGACTTCCGTGGCAGGTGGTGAGCAGATCCAGCCGCGTGATTCGGCGAGCTGCTCCCATTGCGCGACCGCAACGTTGACCGTGTGGCGTCGACCATCGACAGTACGGACCTCGACAACCGCCTCCTCGGTAGCTGGCCGTGACCCCGGGTTCGCACAATCAACGGCGAGGTATGCCAGCACCGTGGCGTTCTCGCCTGGATCTATCTCGCGGGAAAGTCGCCGGTCAGCGACCGCAGACTCCCAGCCCGCCAGCGTGATGCCCTCGATGGTGATCGGGTGCTCGCCCGAGTTGAAGATCGTGAAGGTCGCCGACAGCGATTCCGAGTCCGGCATCGCGCCTGTCTGCTCGAGCACAGCCGCGAGCTCGGTCGCTCGGCGTGCAGCTGTCTCCTCACGCCAGTCGTCGATCGCGGTCGACGCCGCCGCACCCACGAGCAGGCCGCTCACGACGCCGACTACCGCGCCCAGGGTGACCTTGACGCGCTGTGGTCGTGGCGGCGGCTCCTCCTCGTCCTGCCCCTGGACGTCTACCTGAACCGGCTCCACGTCGTGCGTGAGCTGCCGCGGCGGCGGCGCGGGCCGCTGCTTGCCGCGGCCGAGGTCCAGGATCTCGTCGCCCGGCACGCCCCGACGGTAGCTCGCATGGCTGGCTGGCGAGTGGCTTCTCGAGATCCTGGAATGACGACGGGTCCTTGAACCGGTGGCCGCGCCGTTGCGGGTAGTCCCTTCCATGTGCAGCGGCGATGCGTCGGTGTCCTCGGTTCCCAGCTGCCCCACCGCTTCCTCCGGAGGTGGCGCCAAACCGAGCAGCCACTGGGCGATCGACACCTTCGTGGCTGGGCTGGCTAGTTACGGGCCTCACCAGTGACCGTGGAGGTGCGGGACAGCCCACAACTCGTCCGCGTCCACCCTGCCGTCCATCTGCGGTGCCAGCGCGGCCCTCCGTGCGAACGCCGACGCCGACTCCCCGTGCGCCCGAGCGCCTTGCCGCAGCGCAGCGATCTCACGGTCGGGCAGGTACGCCCAGCACCCGGTCCCGGCGTCCCCTCACGCCGCCCTCCCCCGCCGGTACGTTCCCATCCGCCCAGCAAGCAGGGTTCAGCACCTGCTGCACCCGATCGGTCGCGGGGCCGCCACACGTCGGTGCGCACACCGGGCGCCTCGAGCCCGGCCAGCCACTGCTGTTGGTCGGGGTCACCATCCGCGTCTCCGTCTTGAGCTCGGCCACCATGAAGAGCCCCAGCCCAGGGTGCAGCAACGCCAGGTCGGCCAGCCGCGGCGCACGTTCTGCACATAGGTACGGCCGGCGCGGTTCCGCAGTGGCCGGCTCTCCGGTGTCCAAACTGCGGTTAGGCAAACGGCTTGCGCGCTGTCGAACGCCAGCCGTCGACGTCCTCCGTTTGCGCATAGCCGGCGACACCGCATGAGTCCCACGTCGTACTCGTGAGACTTACTGGCGACGACACCACCACTCTCACAGTCACCCTCATGACCATCGGGTTAGCGTCCCTACAGCTCACTGTCACTTGAGTTGCGGCTGCACGACGACACCGCTCCCGCAGCCGGACATCCAGGTCGTTGGCCCTCCCAGGCTGAAGTCGGCCGGCCCGCAGTGAGCGCACGTCGCCGGCAAGCGGTTGGCACGCGTCGCATTGCGTCTGCCAGAGTTCCCGGTTGCCGCGTTCGCCACTTACCTACTGGCTGCCCTTTGCGGCTCTCGCATGTCCGGTTGGGGTAAGGCACGTGCGAGCGTTCGCGGCGTGGCCCAAGACTTCCAGTCCTCGTCGCAAGCAGCCGGGGGTCGGCCTCGTCGCCTCCCCAGTCGTTTCAACCGGTGGGTGTGAACTCACGCCCGTCCCGGGTCTGATGGTGACGCAGGCCTCAACCTTGGTCGAGACCCAGCCGCTCCTCGACGCCGATCGCTGACCAGTCCAGAGGGATGAGCCCCTGTCGGCGCTCATATTCGGCGACCGTGGCGGCCACACGCTCGTCACTGTCGGCCATGGCCCGGTCGAGGTAGCCGTCGTAGGCCGCTGCGACTTGGGTCGGGTATCGGCCGGCGACACGTTGGAACCGTTCGGTGTGCCTCACCAGTGGCATCGACTCCAGCAGGTGGCGAAGCTCGTCGATGAATAGACGGGTGTTGGTCTCGCCGTGCGCGTTGAGGAAGCTCCGCGCTAGCTGCCGGTAGTCCTGCTCCTGGCTTTTGGTCATCGGCGCTCCCTCTTGGTCCGTGACGCGATCACCGCAGCCACTGCCCTAGTCAGCGGTTGACGGTTGGCTCCGCGGCCGGCGCGCCGGCCCCTGTCGTGTAGTCGATGTCGTTGTCCGCCACGGGTGAGCTCCGGTCCGTGTTCGCCGGCGGCGGGGTTCGTCGGCCACCCGCCGCTCGGCGTATCCAGATACTCGGCACAATCAGGGCAGAACTTGTCTCCCGCGAGCCGGAGTCAAGAGAACCGGCCGGCGGCACAACGTGATCGAGTGCACGTGATCGCTTGCGATATTCCCCAACCACTCCCCGGCCAGCTATCGCAAGCGATCACCAGCTGGTGCTCATCGCCGGCATCGGGGTTCCATGGTCATCGCGGGCAACTGCCGGTCGGCTCAGTGATCATCCGGGCCGAACCGGTCGGGTTGTTGGCAGCGCCACGCGCTCTCGCGGACGATCCTTCCGTGACGAAGCCGGATCATGGTCGTTGTGGTGAGGCGACGTCACCGGCTGTGGCCGGGGACAGTCAACTAGTGCGATAACCGACAGACATGTCACGCTGCGTCACCCACCCTGTTTCCGCCCGGATTCCCGGCCTACGCTGCGCTTGTCGGGGTGCGGAAAGCCGCTCCGGTGCGTGCCCACAATGGGCAACGCCTCTCTCGGGTAGGCGGCGCCGCGTTCACCCCCCGTCCGCGGCGCCGCCGCAACTGCGCAGATCGCGCCCATCAGCCGTGCTCGGCTTGGACAGCCCGAGGCTGCCCGTATTCTGGCTACGCAAGATCATGTGAGGAAATCCGCTGCTTCATGATCCACTGGTCCGGAGTAGCGGACGATGCGTTAATCGGACCGGTGTGGACGACGCCCGCCCCGCCCAGGGTGGGAATGGGCGGAGCGGGTGCGTCCCCCGTGCCGTACAGGTACCCCCGCATCTGGACGTCAATCGTGTGTCCCAAGACACGACGCCACGCTTTGGCCAGCGGCCCCAACGATGAAGCGGGTGACCACACGACGGGGTAGCGTCGTCACTGAGGGTCCTCGGCTGTGAGATGGTCAACCCCCCAAAGCGCTTGGCGTCCAATCCCCCCGGATGCGCTGAGTGCGCTGCGACCGGGCACCCGGCCGCGCCCAACAGTCGTGGGCTCCGGTGCTCTCAGCGTGGCGTACAGCCGACGACACCGCCCAAGTGACTCCGATCTCGCGGGACCATTAGGTCAACAAGGGCGGCCAACCGTCTGCGTTTTCCGTGCGCTATCTTGCCCGTTCATTGGCTGCGCCTGTACTCGATGAACAAACCCAAGGTGGTGAGGCCGGCGACCAGGATCAGCAGGGTGAGGAAAACCTTCACTCGTGACTCGCTTTCGTGGCTGTTTGGGTTAGAAGTGTGGCCGGGCCGGGGGCGGTTGTCACGAGCGCCGGTCCTCTTGCATGCCCCGTTCACTGCTCCGCGGAGTCGGCACCCTGCTTGACGCCCACCTTGGGTTCGACGACCACGAGAGTCATGGTGACGAGCCCGGCGAGGAGCAAGCCGGTGATGAGCACGGGCTCGGTGCTGGCGCTCGAGGCAAGGACCAGTACGGCCGCGATCGGCACCGAGTATCGATGCATCGCTGACGGTGGCTTGGCGCGGAAGTAGAGCCCCCACACGCTGAGCAGGTAGATGGTCACCGGCACGGTCAGGGTCAAGCCGGCCTGTGCATCGGTGAGCTCCGTGGGATGCGTGGCTTGGTCGACTGCTACCGCAAGGCCGGCGCCCACCCCGGTCGCGCCGAGCAGAACCCAGTAGTGCCCGTAGCCCCAAACGAAGGCGGACGACGGGTGCCGCGTGAAGACCAGCCGGGCTCGCTCTATGACTTGCCCAGCGGGCGCGTCGAAGTAGATCCACCACATCGAGAACACAGCAAGAAGCCCACCCACGATGATGGGCAGCAGCGCATCGAGCGTTCCGTCCGCGTCGAGCGCCAGCTGCACACCGACGGTCGCGGCGAGCACCGACTCGCCGAGCACGATGATGGTGAACAGTCCGTAGCGCTCGGCGATGTGCCCCGGGTGCCATGACGTTCGTCCGGCCGCCTCGGCCCATACGGGTACGGCCAGCTCGGCCGCCACCAACAGTAGCGAGGTGGGCAGCAGCAAGCTATCGGGCAAGGCGAGGCGCAGGACCCAGCCGGCCTGCACCAGGGTGATGCCAACGGCGAACCGCAGCGCGCTTGCACGGCCCGCCGGATGTGACGCGGCCGCCCTGAGCCATTGCCCGACGAGGGCGATGCGCAAGACAACGTAGCCGGCTGTGATGACGACGTAGTCCTGGTCCTCGAACGCGCGCGGTATCCCGGCGGCAAAGATCAGTACGCCGGTCACTTGCACGAACACTGCCAACCGATAGAGGGCGTCGTCGGTGTCGTAGGCCGATGCGAACCAGGTGAAGTTCACCCACGTCCAGAAGATTGCGAAGAAAACCAACGGAAATGTGATCAGCGTGTTCTTCACGTCGCCGTCGACCAGACCGTGGTGCACGCTGACTGTCGCTTGTGCGACGGCCACCACAAACGTCAGGTCGAGGAACAGCTCAAGAGGTGTCGCGCCTCGATGCGCCTCATCTGGATCGCGGGCGGACATGCGCACATGCACCGGCATCCCACCATCTTGGCGTTCCCCCAAGTGGCGGTCGCGTTGCGATGCCTACGCGAGCGAGCCGGACAGGCTAGATCGAGCAGCCTGCGAGATCGGACTCGTTGACCTTCTCCTCGCCATCTACAGTGACGACGAGTGAGCCGGTGCAGCCCGACGTGTCGAGCGAGCCGTCGAACGTCGCGGAGACCTCGAGGCCGTCAGTCGTCCGCGCCGAGCAGTCAACGGATCCCTCGGCGCCGACACCCTCGACGGACAGGTCGGGGTTGCAGTCAGGCGGACCATCGAGCTGTATGCCGTGCGCGGCAAGCTGGTCGCTGAGGATCGACTCGATCGCCTCCGCTGCGGCGTCGTTGGTCGCCGAGTCGACCGCATCCTGCACTTCAGAGCAGCCCGACAACACCAGCACAGCGGCGGTCACACCGGCCGCAATCCACTTCACCGACATGGCTGGGCACTCTACCCATACCGGGCAGGCTCAGGGTCGGGTGCGCCCGTCACGGCGCATGCTCTTGCTGACCGATTTCCAGCGCGCCCGCTCCTGTGCCCGCAGCCGCGCGTCATAGCGCATCTGCTGCCAACGCACCTCGCGTTGCAGCTTGCGCCACGACTCCAAGCGCCGCAGATCGAGGGTGCCCGCCTCGACGGCCGCCAGGACTGCACAGCCAGGCTCGGACGTGTGCGTGCAGTCGCGGAACCGGCACTCCTCGGCGAGCTTGTCGAGCTCTCCGAAGGCGACGCCCAGCGCCTCCTCGTCGCCCACCAGTGACACCACGCGGAGTCCCGGCGTGTCTATCAGCACGGCGCCCGACGGGAGCGGCAGCAGCTGCCGATGCGTCGTCGTGTGTCGACCCTTGCCGTCGGCGCGCAGCTCGCGCGTCACCATCACGACGCCGCCCATGAGCGCGTTGGCGAGCGTGGACTTCCCAGCACCGGACGGGCCGAGCAGGACGACCGTACGACCTGGGCGCAGCTCTGCCTTGATCGCGTCAAGACCCTCACCGCGCACGGACGACACCGCGATCACCGGCGCACCGGGCGCAGCGGCCGACGCATCCGTGACCCAGGTGTGCGCGTCGTGCACCATGTCGGCCTTGGTCAGGACGACCAGCGGGGTTGCGCCACTCGACCACGCGAGCACGAGCAGCCGCTCGATGCGGCCAAGGTCGGGCTCGGGATGCAGCGGCTCGACGATCACGACCAGGTCGACGTTGGCGGCCAGGATCTGCTCGTGGCTGCTGGCGTCGGCCGACGAGCGGCGCAGCGCGGAGGTGCGCTCGAGCACCGCATCGATCGTGATCCGGTCGTCTTCCCAGACGCGGTAGCCGACCCAGTCCCCCACTGTCGGGGAAGCCACCGGGTCGTGGGCCATCGCGGCGAGGACGGCGCCACCGAACGTCGCCCGCACCGCACCCGCCTCGGCGAGCAGGTCGGCGCCCCCGCGATCCACCCGCGACACCCGGGCGGGACGACAGTGCGCCGGGACCTCGGGGCAACGGGAGGCGTTCCAGCCGAGTTGGGCAAGTTTGTTCGGTATCTCACGCATCGAGGCGACCGTACGTGGCCGGCGTCGCGCCGTCAGGTGGTTTATCGCCGAGCACCCAAAGCTGCAGGTCAGGGACCGCTCCGGGCCCCTGACCGCACACCTCACCGGGCTCGCATCACCCCGCGTACCCGCCGCTGGCGGCGCCCGCCGCGATCTTCTCCCCGTCGGGGCTCATCGCCCACCAGACGCCGTTGATGCCTTGACCTTTCGTGTCGCCGGCGGCGGTGTCGCTGGCGAACAGGTACATCGGGTTGTCATTGATCGTGAGCTGCTCGGAGCCGTCGTCCCGCGTGACGGAGCCGACCAGGTCAGCGTCAACACCCTCGACGTCTGTGGTTGCCGGAACTGGCGGCCAAATCGCCGCGCAGTCCCCGTTGCACACGGACTTGGCCGGACTGACCTCGTCGTTGTCGAAGGCGTACAGCGTGCGGCTGGCCTCACCTACGACGACCGTGCCGACCGGCGTCGACAATGTGCTGACAGCTGCGGCGTCTGCGGCAGCCGCGGCCGGAGCCGTGTCCGACGAGTCGTCGTCGCCGTATCCGCACGCGGACGCCAGTCCGATGAAGGCAACGGCTCCTATGACAGTGGTTGCGAGCTTTCGGCGGTTCATGCGTGTTCCCCTTCGGTGCGTGATGGACCTTCCGACCACGAGTACGGCGACTGGTGGTCGGTTGGTTCACGCGGACAAGGGCGCACGCCCAAGAGCTCAGCTGTGTGGTTGCGCCGGACGCCGGTTGGGCCCCCTGGGCCACAAGAGGTCCCACGATGAGTTGAGTGCGGCACCGATCAGGACGGCAATCGAAATGAGGTAGAGCCAGATGAGCACCGCAATCGGCGCCGCGAGTGGCCCGTAGATCGACGTGCTCCCCGTCGACAGGTCGAGCACCCAACGCAACACCACGGCGCCTCCGACCCAGATGGCCAGACAGAGCACGGCCCCAGGGAGGTCACTGGCCCACGTTGTACGTACGGGGACTGCGATGTAGTAGAGCGTCGTCAGGAAGATCACCGACGCCGACAGCACAACGGGCCAGTAAAGGTGGCGCAGCCACTCGATGCCTTCGGGCAGCACATCCGCCACAAACACCGGGCCGGCCAAGACCAGCGGAAGCAGGACGATCGCCACAACCAGCGCGACGAGGTAGAGCAGGAACGACAACGCGCGCGTGCGCACGATGCCCCGGTGGCCGCCAAAGCCGTACATGATCGCGATGGTGTCCACGAAGACATTCAGCGCCCGCGATCCAGCCCAGAGCGCGATCAGGAAGCCGAGCGAGATCACATCCACACGGCCGCCGCCCTCGAGCACGTCGTTCAGCGTGGGTCTGATGATGTCGTCGACAACCTCGGGGGTGAGGACGTTGTTTGCCAGGTCGATGATCTGGGATCGGATGTCCATCACGGTCTGCGAGCCAAGCCAGTCGGCGACGTAGCCCACCGTGCCGACCAGACCGAAAACCAACGGCGGCAGCGACAGCACCGCGAAGAACGCCGCCTCGGCCGCGAGCCCGGTGACGCGGTATCGCAGGCAGCTGTCGATCGTGGCTAGGACCAGCCGCTTCAGCGCCATCCACGAGGCACGCATGCCCCGCACGGAGCCGTTGAAGGCAGCCCGTGCAGAGCTGCTCGTCTCCGCGGCCATGGGCCTTACGGTATCGGGGGCACTGGCCGGTCCCGTGTAGCGGCGGCGCCAATCCTCTTTGGCCACGGTCGCGCTCGCGTCCACACCAAAGTACGGTGCGTCTGCTCGCCGCTCTAACGTTGGCCCTGTGCCGCCAACACACGCCGTGACCAACCAGCCGCCGCCGCTCGTGGGCTATGACGCGTACGCCGCCGACCCTGCGCTGAGCGCCGCTGTCGCGTCGTACGGCGCCGAGGCGAGCGGTTCGGCGTTGCACTACCTGGGGAGGCTCGCGGGCTCGGAGCAGGCGCGCACCTGGGCGGACCAGGCCGATCGCAATCCGCCGCTCCTCCGTACGCATGACCGCTTTGGGCACCGCATCGACGAGGTCGACTTCCACCCGGCCTATCACCGGCTCATGGAGGTCGCGGTTGGAAACGGCCTGCATGCGACACCGTGGACCTCGAACGAGAAGGCGGCGCACGTCGCCCGCGCGGCCGGGTTCGTCGTCTGGTCCCAGGTCGAGGCGGCCCACGGCTGCCCGGTCTCGATGACGTACGCCGCCGTCCCGGCGCTGCAGATCGATCCGGCGCTGGCCGCCGATTGGGTGCCCAGGCTTACGTCGACCACGTACGACTTTGGGCTCCGGCCACCCGGCAGCAAGCTCGGCTGCCTTGCCGGGATGGGCATGACGGAGAAGCAGGGCGGCTCTGACGTGCGTGCCAACACGACTCGCGCCGAGCCGCTGGCAGACGGTTGGTGGGCGCTATCGGGACACAAATGGTTCACGTCCGCTCCGATGAATGACGTGTTCCTGGTGCTTGCCCAGGCCCCGGGCGGGCTGACCTGCTTCGTCGTGCCACGTGTGCTCGGCGACGGCACACGGAACGAGTTCCGGCTGCAGCGGCTGAAGGACAAGCTCGGTAACCGGGCCAACGCCTCGGCCGAGATCGAGCTCGACCAGACCCTGGCACTGAAGCTCGGCGAGGAGGGTCGCGGCGTCGCCACGATCATCGAGATGGTTGCCGCGACGCGGCTCGACTGCGTGCTGGGATCGGCGGCGCTCCTACGGCGCGCGGCCGTCGAGGCCGTCTGGCACGCCACGCACCGATCCGCCTTCGGGCGCCGGCTCGTCGACCAGCCGCTGATGCGTTCGGTGCTCGCCGACCTCGTACTCGAGTCGGAGGCGGCGACGGCGCTGGGCATGCGGCTGGCCGCCACGTTCGACGCCAGCGACGATCCGCTGGACCGCGCGCTGCGGCGCATCGGCCTGCCGCTGGCGAAGTTCTGGGTGTGCAAGCGCACGCCGCCTGCGGTCGGCGAGGCGTTGGAGTGTCTCGGGGGCAACGGGTACGTCGAGGAGAGCGGGATGCCGCGGCTCTACCGGGAGGCCCCGCTCAACTCGATCTGGGAGGGCTCGGGAAACATCCAGGCGCTCGACCTGCTGCGCGTGCTGTCGCGGTCGCCGGAGGCGGTGGCCGCGTGGCATACCGAAGTCAAGGGTGTCCGGGGGGTCTCGGCGGCGTACGACAGCACGCTCGACGAGGTGGAGCGGTCGCGACGTTCAGTCGACGAGTCCGGCGCACGGCGGCTCGCCGGTCTGATGGCCGTCCTCTGGCAGGCAGCATTGCTCCTGCGATACGCGCCGACACCCGTGGCCGAAGCGTTCTGCGCGTCGCGGTTGCCCGCACCGCAAGCAACGTACGGCATGTTGCCGGCGGGGCTGGACCTCGACGCAATCCTCGTCCGCGCCGACGCCCGCAACGCGATGGCCTCATGATCTGCCCCGCCTGCGCCGACGGGCACCACGACGCGTGCCGGGCCCATACAGACGGGCCGTCGTGGTGCGACTGCCAGCACAAATCCCCTGACCGGCCGGTCGAGCCCGCCACTGGCAAAGCAGGTGAGTGACGGCGGCGGCTCAGGCCGCTAGCCTCGGACCCGAGCCGTCACTGGCGTACTAGGTGGGCGCAACCACCGGGGAGCGGCTCGCACGCAAGCACCGAGCGCCGTCCGCCTGGGCGCCTGGGTCACTATCCGACTGACCCTGGGAGCGCGCCATGTCGCAGCCAACACTCACCCAACCCCTCGTCGCCGCCGACCCGGAGATCGCCTCGCTCGTCGAGGCGGAGGGACGTCGCCAACATGACGTCATCCGGTTGATCCCGAGCGAGAACTACGTGTCGCAGGCCGTGCTCGACGCGGCCGGCACCGTGCTCACCAACAAGTACTCCGAGGGCTACCCCGGACGCCGCTACTACGAGGGCCAGCAGGTCATCGACCAGGTGGAGAATCTGGCGATCGATCGGGCCAAGAGCCTCTTTGGCGTCGAGCACGCCAACGTCCAGCCATACTCCGGCTCGCCGGCCAACCTCGCGGTCTACCTGGCATTTATGCAGCCCGGCGACACGGTCATGGGGATGGCGCTGCCGATGGGCGGCCACCTCACGCACGGCTGGAACGTGTCCGCGACGGGCAAGTGGTTCCGCCCGGTGCAGTACGCAGTACGACGTGACACCGGCACCGTCGACCTCGACGAGGTACGCGACCTCGCGCGCGCCGAGCGTCCCAAGGTGATCTTCTGCGGGGGCACCGCGATCCCGCGCACGATCGACTTCCCCGGGTTCGCCGAGATCGCCCGCGAGATCGACGCCGTGCTCGTCGCCGACATCGCGCACATCGCCGGACTGATCGCGGGCGGGGCGCACCCCTCCCCGGTGGGGCACGCCGAGGTGATCTCGACGACCACCCACAAGACCCTGCGCGGCCCGCGCGGCGCCATGCTGATGAGCGATGAGGCGCACGCCAAGGCGCTCGATCGTGCGGTGTTCCCGGGCCTGCAGGGCGGCCCGCACAACCACACCACCGCCGCCATCGCCGTCGCACTGCGCGAGGCAGCCACACCCGAGTTCGCCGCGTACGCCCGGCAGGTCGTGGTCAACGCCTCCGCGCTTGCGGACGCCCTGGTCGAGCGGGGTTTTGACCTCGTCTCCGGCGGCACGGACAACCACCTGATCCTGGTCGACCTCAGCAACAAGGGGATCGGTGGCAAGCCGGCCGCCAAGGCGCTCGACCGGGCCGGGATCGAGCTCAACTACAACACCGTGCCGTACGACCCGCGCAAGCCGTTCGACCCGTCGGGGATCCGGCTCGGCAGCCCCGCAGTGACGACCCGCGGCTTCGGCGTAGGCGAGATGGCGCAGGTCGCCGCCTGGATAGACGCGGCCGTGGCAGCTGCCATCCGCGACGACGAGGACGCGCTGGACAAGATCGCGGCCGAGGTGCGCGAGCTGTGCGCGGCGTACCCGATCCCCGGCTGGCCCGCTAGCTGACCCAACTCAGAACGCTTGTTGATCATGGCGAAGGTGTGATCAAACTTCGCGGATGATCACGCCTTTGCCATGATCAACTTCGCAGGTTCGTCGCGGTGGGGCGTCCCGCATGCTGGACGTTCCTGGCCACGTCGCGGACGCTCCTGGAAGCATCTCGGCTATGCCAGCAGCGCCCCGACTCGTAGTTCGACGCCACGTCGACTACGGCCGCATGCAGCGCTCGCTGTGTCCGACGGCCTGCTGACGCTCCGACCTGCTCGTCCGCGGTCACGCGTCCCGTCGGCTCCTCCCAGACACCGCAGTCCGGGTCGTCGTGCGGTCGTCGCCTGGCTCGACCCCCACAAGGACGTACTCCCTGATGAACGCGCCGCCGACCACCGCCTCGCGCCGACCGCGGCGCGGCGAGGGCCAATGGGCGCTGGGCTACAGCGAACCGCTCAACGCCAATGAGCGGTTCAAGAAGGACGACGACGGCCTCAACGTCCGGGCGCGCATCGAGACGATCTACCGGCACACCGGGTTCGCCGGGATCGATCCGCAGGATCTGCGTGGGCGGTTCCGTTGGTGGGGGCTCTACACGCAGCGCCGGCCGGGCATCGACGGGGGCCGCACGGCCGTGCTCGAGCCGCACGAGCTGGACGACGAGTACTTCATGCTGCGCGTACGGATCGACGGCGGCCAGCTCACCACCGCGCAGCTGCGCGCAATCGCCGACGTCTCCACCACGTACGCGCGAGACACCGCCGACATCACCGACCGGCAGAACGTCCAGCTGCACTGGATCCGCATCGAGGATATGCCCGCGATCTGGGAGCGCCTCGAGGCGGTCGGGCTGTCCACCACGGAAGCCTGCGGCGATACGCCGCGCGTGATCCTCGGCAGCCCCGTTGCCGGCATCGCCGCCGCCGAGGTGATCGACGGGACACCGGCCGTCCTGGAGATCGAGCGCCGGTTCATCGGGTCGCCTGAGTTCTCGAACCTGCCGCGCAAGTTCAAGACGGCGATCAGCGGCCTGCCCGACATCAGCCACGAGACCAACGACGTGTCGTTCGTCGGTGTCGTCCACCCCGAGCACGGTCCGGGCTTCGACCTCTGGGTAGGCGGCGGCCTGTCGACCAACCCCAAGCTGGCCGTCCGGCTCGGCGCGTGGGTGCCGCTCGACGAGGTGCCCGACGTGTGGGCGGGCGTGATCGGCATCTTCCGCGATTACGGCTATCGGCGGCTGCGCAACCGTGCGCGGCTCAAGTACCTCGTCGAGGACTGGGGCGCGGCTCGGTTCCGTGAGGTCCTGGAGACCGAGTACGTGGGGCGGCCGCTGCTCGACGGTCCAGCGGTCGACCCCGGTGTTGAGCCGTACGACCACGTCGGCGTGCACTCGCAGGTAGACGGCGGCTTCTACATCGGGGTCGCGCCGATCGTGGGGCGGGTCTCGGGTACGACGCTCGCCAAGCTCGCGGACGTCATCGAGGCGCACGGCTCGACGCGACTGCGCACGACGCCCCACCAGAAGCTCGTCGTGCTCGATGTCGAGGAAGACCAGGTAGAGCCCCTCGTCGAGGCGCTTGACGCGCTGGGTCTCGCGGCTCGACCGAGCGTGTTTCGCCGCAACACGATGGCCTGTACGGGCATCGAGTTCTGCAAGCTCGCGATCGTCGAGACCAAAGTGACCGCCGCGGATGCGATCGCCCAGCTGGAGCAGCGGCTCGCCGACGTCACGCACCAGCTCGACGTGCCGATCACGCTCAACGTCAACGGCTGCCCCAACTCGTGCGCCCGCATCCAGATCGCCGACATCGGCCTCAAGGGGCAGATCGTGCTCGACCGGGACGGCAACCAGGTCGAAGGCTTCCAGGTGCATCTCGGCGGCGGCACGGGCTTGGACGCGGGCTTCGGCCGCAAGGTCCGCGGTCTCAAAACGACTGCAGCCGAGCTGCCTGACTACGTCGAGCGGGTCGTACGGCGGTTTCTCGCCGGGCGCACGCCTGGCGAGCGGTTCGCCCAGTGGGTGGTTCGCGCTGCGGAGGAGGAGCTCGCATGAGCGAGTCCGAGTCGGGGTCCCGGGCAGTGCCCTTCTATTGCCCGTTCTGCGGCGAGGAGACGCTGCGACCGTACGAGGAGCCGCACGGCGCCTGGGAGTGTCGCTCCTGCACTCGCGTCTTCGTCGTCAAGCTGACCGGATTGGTGGTGCGCTCATGACCGCGCTTGTGGAGGAAGTGCCGGCAACACCGTGGGCCCCGCCCCGCGGAGCGTTCCCGGCCCCGCCGGAGCGCGATGTGACGCGGCTGCAGGCGCTCGCCGGCTGGGCCGCCCGTGAGCTCGAGGAAGCGAGCGCCGAGGAGATCCTGCGCTGGGCGGCCGACGAGTTCGGCTCGGGCCTCGTTGTCACCGCATCCATGGCCGACGGAGTCCTTGCGCACGTCGCAGGGCGTGCTGTCCCTGGCACGCGGGTCCTCTTCCTCGACACCGGCTACCACTTCGCTGAGACGCTCGGCACGCGGGACGCCGTCGCCGCCACGACCCCTGTCGACGTGCAGACCGTGGGGCCGCCGCTGACCAAGGCGCAGCACGAGGCAGAGTTCGGCAAGCTGTACGAGACCAACCCCGACCTGTGCTGCCAGATCCGGAAGGTGTGGCCTCTCGACCGTGCGCTGCGGCCGTTCACCGCCTGGGCATCGGGCATCCGACGCTCCGAGTCTTCGACACGCGCGAAGGCCCCGGTGGTCGGGTGGGACTCGCGGCGGCGCCTGGTCAAGGTCAGTCCGCTCGCGCGGTGGACCGACGAGCAGGTCGACTCCTACGTCGCCGAGCACAACATCCTCATCAACCCACTGCGCGAGATCGGCTACGCGTCGATCGGCTGCGCGCCGTGCACGCGGCCGGTCGCACCCGGTGAGGACCCGCGAGCCGGGCGCTGGGCGGGCCGGTCCAAGACGGAGTGCGGGATCCACTCGTGACCGGGTCCGGCTACCCGCTGCTGCTCGACGTCGCCGGACGGCGCTGCGTCGTCGTTGGCGGCGGGCCGGTCGCGGCGCGACGGGCACGAGCGTTGGCGACTGCCGGAGCTGAAGTGGTCATCGTCGCGCCCGATATCTGCGAGGACGCTTTGGACCTCGTTCATGACGGTGGTGCACGGTGGTTGCAGCGCGACTACGAGCCGGGCGACCTCTACGGTGCCTGGCTCGCGCACACGGCGACTGGCGACCGCGACGTCGACGCCCAGGTCGCCACTCACGCCGAGGAAGAGCGGGTCTGGTGCGTACGCGCTGACGACGCAGCGTTGTCTGCGGCCTGGACGCCAGCCGTGGCTCGGGTCGGTGACGTGACCGTGGCGGTGAATGCCGGTGGCGACCCCAAGCGTGCGGCGACGTTGCGCGCTGCCGTGCAGACGGCGCTCGACACCGGCTCGCTGCCGATGCGCCGGCACCGTGCGGGTCGCGGCCATGTCGCGCTCGTCGGCGGCGGGCCGGGCGCACCGGCGCTCATCACCGCGCGCGGACGTCAGCTGCTCGCTGAGGCCGACGTTGTCGTCACCGACCGGCTCGGCCCGCGGGCCTTGCTGGACGAGCTCGACCCGGCGGTCGACGTCATCGACGTTGGCAAGACACCGGGCCACCACCCCGTGCCACAACATGAGATCAACGACCTGCTTGTCGAGCACGCCCGGGCTGGTCGCCGCGTCGTACGGCTCAAGGGCGGCGATCCGTACGTCCTCGGTCGCGGCGGCGAGGAAGCGCTCGCCTGCCGGGAGGCCGGCGTCGAGGTCGAGGTCGTGCCCGGGGTGACGAGCGCCATCTCCGTACCCGCGGCTGCGGGCATCCCGGTGACGCACCGCGGCGTATCGAAGCAGTTCACCGTCGTGTCGGGACATGAGGGGCTCGACTGGGCGTCGCTCGCCTCGGTCGAGGGGACTCTCGTCTTCCTCATGGGCGTCACGCTGCTCGCCGACACCGCCGCACAGCTCATCGCGCACGGCAAGGATCCGACGACACCTGCTGCTGTGGTCGAGGACGGGTACGGCCCGCGTCAGCGGCTGGTCACCGCTCGGCTGGACTCCATCGCGGCCGAGGCTGCGCGGGCTGGGGTGCAGCCGCCGGCCGTGGTGGTGGTTGGCGATGTGGTCTCGCTGGCACAGCGGCTGGCATGACCTCGCTGCTGCTCGTCTCACACGGCAGCCGCGACCCGCTCGCCCAAGAGACGACCGCTCGACTCGCGCGCGCCGTTTCTGAAGCCTTGCCGGACGTCGCGGTCGGCGTCGGGTATCTGGAGCTAGCCTCGCCCTCTGTCACGGCGGCGCTCGACGCGCTGCCGCGTCCCGTTGTCGTACAGCCGTTGCTCTTCACCCCGGCTTACCACGCCACGACCG
This sequence comes from uncultured Actinomycetota bacterium, assembly GCA_963799425.1. Lineage (GTDB taxonomy): Bacteria > Actinomycetota > Actinomycetes > Jiangellales > Jiangellaceae > CAVWSM01. Next base: position 257,957 of record CAWCXA010000013.1, read on the forward strand.
ACCTCCCAGTCCAGCTCGGCGACCGCGACGACGTCCGGATGGCCCCTGCGCTTGCTCCAGATCCGTTGTTGCTGGACGCACTGGATCGGCGGTTGGCGGAGACGGGCGTTCGGCCGGATGCCTTGGTCCTCGCGTCTGCCGGCACGAGCGTGACTGTTGCTCGAGCGTTGATCGACGAGGTTGCTGCCGACTGGGGCCGGCGGCACGGTCTGCCCTGCATCGCGGCGTACGCCTCGACCGCCGAGCCCGACGCCGGCGAAGCGGTCCGGAGCCAGCGTCAGGCGGGAGCTCGAGCCGTCGTCGTCGGGTCGCTGTTCGTCGCGCCCGGGCTACTTCCCCGTCGCGCGGCGGAGTCCGCCGCTGGCTGCGGGCGCGGTCGCGGTGGCCGAGCCGCTCGCGGACGCGCCTGAGCTCGTGGGACTGATCGCGTCCCGCTTCCAGCAGCTGGTCACTGCGACGAGTGGACTGTGAGGTCGACCCTCGCCGTCGTGTGAGGTGCCGTGCCGGCACACGTCGCGATCAATCCGACAACGGCGCGCCTATAGCGTCGTGGTTGTCGGATGATCCACTCGGGGAATCAGCGACGACGTTGTCAGCTCTCCAGCACGCGCTTGCGCTCGACCTCGACGTCGAATGTGGCGGGCGGCCACTTGAGATCGAGCGCCCGTAAGTGCTCGAGCATCAGGTGCGCGATCGCCCAGTTGCGGTACCACTTGCGGTCGGCCGGGACCACGTACCACGGCGCTTCGGCGGTGTTGCACTTCTCCAGCGCGATGGCGTAGGCGGCTTGGTAGTCGTCCCACAGCGCGCGCTCGTCGACATCACCGGGGTTGTACTTCCAGTGCTTGGTCGGGTCGTCCAGCCGGGCAAGCAAACGTGCCTTCTGCTCCTCGTTCGAGATGTGCAGCATGACCTTGATGACGGTGCAGTCACCGTCGACGAGGGACTTCTCGAACCTGTTGATCGAGGCATATCGCCGATTGATCGTCGACATGGGCACGAGCTTGCGCACCCGCGCGATGAGCACATCCTCGTAGTGCGATCGGTCGAACACCCCGATGTTGCCCGCCTTGGGCACGCGCTGCCGGATGCGCCACAGAAAGTCGTGCTCGCGCTCCTCCGGTGTGGGCGCCTTGAACGCCGTGATGTCCACGCCCTGTGGGTCCATCAGTCCCACGACGTGACGCATCGTGCCGCCCTTGCCGGACGTGTCCATGCCTTGCACGACGAGCAGCAGGCGGCGCTTCCCACCCGTCCGACCCTCGGCGTAGAACCGCTCCTGCAGATCCGACATTTCCGCGGCTACGTCAGGGACGACATCACGCGCGGCAGCCTTGTCACCGGAGAACCCCGGCGTCGCCCGGGTGTCGATCGACTTCAGGTCCACCGGACCGGAAGGCACACGCAGGAGGTCGGACACCGACTTCGAGACCGGCTTGGCCTTCTTGCCCTTCTTAGCCATGCGGGCAATCCTGCTCCCGGCGTGCCGATCTGTCGCGCCCGCCTCCGCAGCAAAAGAACCGTGCGTCGGCTCGCGGCTCCGTCGTAGGCTCGCATCATGTGCCGAAGCATCAAGACCCTGCGTGAGCCGTTCGCCGAGGGCGTCGGACCCGATGACGTACGCGCGGCCGCGCTGCAATATGTCCGCAAGGTGAGCGGGTTCCACCACCCTGCGCCACACAACCAGGACGTCTTCGACGAGGCCGTGGACTCCGTGGCCGCAGCGACGCAGCACCTGCTGGACCACTTGCTGGTCCGCGGCGCGAAGGCGAGCTGACACCCGCTCTTAGCAGGTGGTAGTCCACTACCCGGTGTCGTCGAACCGGAGTTGTTGGGCGAGTCGGTGGGCGTGGTTGATGGTGTCGGGCAGCTGGTTGCGCATCGGCACTGGTGGTGCAAGCCGACGTACCCGGAGCTGTCCCTGGTAGACGAACCCGGCACTCAACGGCCAGCGGGTTGCCTGCATCCGGTTCGGCGCAGTGGCACTACGCAGCAACGCAGCAGCAGTCAAGGTCACCTGCCGTGACCCGCACGCCAGCGGGACCGTCGGGGCGAAGCCATGCTGATCGGTCGCTACCTGGACGCTGCGTATGCCGGACGTAGCTGGACGGCCAGCCAACACCTGCAACGGCTGGTGGCACTGTCCGTGCACCACGACGAAGACGAACCCGAACCGGAGCACGCACCGGCACCACGGCCGACGGACACCCGAGCGCATGGGTGCAGAGCCGAGCTGCTGACCTCGCTGGCAACCCACGGATACGGCAGTGCAGCACTACGCCAACGGCTGTGGCCATGACGGACTCCGACCTGCCCGAGCGGATCACGGACGCGCTGGCGACCGTGCAGTTGACGGTGGCCGATTCGTTGGCCGTGGACTCTGCGCTGTGTGATGCGTTCATCGTCGCCAGCACGGCTGACAACCCCGGTGCTGAGCTGCTGCTAGGCCTGGCCGACCATGCCGAAGCTCTGCTGTTCGACGGGCACGAAGACGCGGCCGAAGCGCTGCACCTGGTGGCCTTCACCTACCGGTGCCACCGCGTACGGGAACGGCTGGTGGCCGACGCCATCACCGACCTGGACGTATGGCTGGATGCGCTTCCCACTAGTGCCGCTGAGTACGGCTGAGGGACCGTCCAGCTAAGGAAACGACCCCCGCCGGATATGGCGAGGGTCGTCATCCAAGGCCGCGCCCTACGGCACGATTCGCGTGCACGACACGTACACCGTGAACTCGCCTACTGCGTCGTCAGAGTTGAACATGCGCACCTCCCAGAGGGTGTTCCCCTCTGCCCCTGCTGCGGGCCGGTTGACGGTGGCGAATTGCTCCCTGGATGGAGCGTGGAATCCGCCGCCGGTCGCCACCCAGCCCGACCCGAGGGTGGCGCAGTCCGCGAAGCCGGTTGCGGGTGTGAGAGGTGGCTGGTGCACCGTGTGTTGGACCGTGGCTGTTTCCAGGTGTCCCATGGCCCCGGCAGGTCCGACAGGCCCCTGCGCCCCCGCAGGTCCGGCTGCGCCCTGAACCCCCTGAACACCTTGCGCACCCTGTGGCCCCGGCAGGCCGGGCACGCCCTGTTGCCCTGTCGCACCGGTCGCTCCCGTCTCGCCCCTCGCGCCTTGTCGACCCCGCACCCAAGGTGACCATTCGTTCGCCGGTACGACAGGCCATCGTGCCTTCGTCGAGCACTTGCAAGCGGCCCTGCTTGTCCACGCACGCCAAGAAAGACGTGCCGCTGGACGTGTCACCATCCTGCGCGGTCGCTAGTCGCGGCAACACCGCCAACCACCAGCGCCAACGCGGCCAAAGGCGCGGCCACAGTTGTCGATCTACGCATCCCAACTCCCCCCTCAGAGCGGGAACCCCCCGCCCGGTTGGCGTGACGGTACCCATGCACTTGGCACGACGTACGTGATTACGCAAAAGGTCGGAACGGGTCTAGCCGGACCATGATCGGCATTAGCACCGATCTTGGTATGCCGTTTCTCCAAGGGCAGGATCGTCGGCCGAAGCGCTGGCGCTGCGGAATAACCCACCCGCCAGGAGGGGATTGGACGCAGATTCTTCGGCCAGAGACGTCGTCGACTTCACCGGACGCCCGTCAGCATCGGGTGATCCGGTACGTGCCCGGTTCCGGCGCCGTCGCTGATCCACCCGCACCACAGCAGCGCCCCTGGCTCAGCAGCCGGGGGCGCTGGTCTGTTCCGAGCCCTTCGTCGCGCCAGCATGGTGTGCTCTTCGCTCCACGGTGGGCGCTACTGTCGGAGCCGGGTCAGGCCAATGCTGCGAGAGGGCGTCGACTCCGTGCTGTTCCGGGTCACCTTCACTGACGGCTCGGTCATGGACGTCGAGGCCGACGACATGATCTCCGAACGCGACAGGTATGAGTTCGTGCGGTACGAAGTGGTCCTGTTGTGTTCGCTGCGCACTGTGGCCGTGCTCGTCGACGCCGCAGCCGGCCGGGTCCGGCTGCGCGTAGTGCTGCAGCGCGGTGGTGAACCAGGCGGAGCCGAGCTGGTCGAGCAGGAACCGCCCGGCGGTCATCCCGGTGGCGTCGGTGCCCATCGACAGTGACCGGCGCTGGTGCGCGTCGGGGTCGAACGAGTGGGCGCCGTCGGGGTCGAGGACGGCGAGCAGGGCGTGGGCGACGTCTTCGAAGTCGCGGGGGGTGAACTGGGTGGACTGCTCGGTGAGGAACGCGGCGACCTTGCCGCGCTGCTTGTCCTTCAGGTGCGCCGGGATGCGGCCCAGGGCGCGCACCGCCACGTCGAGGTGTTCGCGGGAGACCCGCCCTGCGGCGAGCGCCTGCCCCAGCTCGCGCAGCTCCCCGCCGGGTGCGATGGCGCGGGCGGCCGCCACGTCGCGGCCCGACCCGGCCTGCCGGTGCCGCAGCCGCAGCCACTGCGCGGTCGATTTCGCCCCCACATCGGTGGCCACCTTGCGCTCGTCGACCGCGGCCAGCAGCCGCAGGTAGGCCGCCTCCGCGGCCCGGCGCAGCCGGACCATCTCGTCGAACGAGTCGACCAACGCCGCGCCGCCCAACACCGACGAGTCGGCGTCGCAGCTGGACGACGCCGGTCGCGATCAGGCCCAGCGCGGACTCCACCGCAGTGACCGGCGGCGGAGTCGACTGCGCTTGCATGACATTGAATCTACCCGGCGGGTCAGACAGAACTCGCAGACCGCGAGTGCCCCGATTCCCTTACCCCACAAGGCTTCCCGGCCACCCGCTATCCACAACCGACCCGACCGCTGCACCGCTGTCCACAGATCCGCCGCGAACCCTAGACACGCGGCCGTACCTTCACTCAGAGCTCGACCGCGACCAGATATTGATCCCCGAGTCGACCGCGTCCCGATCGATCTGTGCGAGCTCCTCGTCGCTGAACTCCACGTTGTCCAGGGCACCCAGGCTGTCATCGAGCTGCTCGACGCTCGACGCCCCAACGAGAACGGACGTGACACGGTGGTCCCTCAAAGCCCACGCCAACGCCATCTGCGCAAGCGACTGCCCGCGCCTCTTCGCGAACTCGTTCAGGGTCCGAATGTGCGCCAGCGCCTCGTCGGTGAGCATCCCGGGGTCGAGCGACTTGCCCTGGGCCGCCCGCGACGACGCCGGCACACCGTTGAGGTAGCGATCCGTGAGCATCCCCTGAGCCAGCGGCGAGAACGCGATGCAGCCGATGCCGTCTTGCCCGAGCGTGTCCAGCAGCCCGTCCTCGATCCACCGATTCAGCATCGAGTACGACGGCTGGTGGATGAGGCACGGCGTGCCGAGCACGCGCAGGATGGCGGCCGCTTCGGCGGTGCGCTCCGGTGAGTACGACGAGATGCCGGCGTACAGCGCCTTGCCCTGACGCACAGCTGTGTCCAGCGCACCCATCGTCTCCTCGAGAGGCGTCTCGGGGTCGAAGCGGTGCGAGTAGAAGATGTCGACGTAGTCGAGGCCCATGCGCGACAGCGACTGGTCGAGGCTGGCCAGGAGATACTTGCGGCTCCCCCACTCGCCGTACGGCCCAGGCCACATGTCGTACCCGGCCTTCGTCGAGATGACCAGCTCGTCACGGTAGGGCCGGAAGTCGGCGCGGAAGTGCTCGCCGAAATTGCGTTCCGCCGACCCATATGGCGGGCCGTAGTTGTTGGCCAGGTCGAAGTGCGTGACACCCCGGTCGAACGCCCGCCGCAGGATGGCGCGCTGCGTGTCCATCGGCTTGTCATCACCGAAGTTGTGCCACAGGCCCAGCGAGATGGAAGGCAGCTGGAGACCGCTGCGTCCGCAGCGGCGGTAGGTCATCGAGCGATAGCGGTCATCGGCAGCGGTGTACGGCATGGTGGCCAGTCTTCCACCGCTGGTCGACCAATCCCCCCGCACCCCGGCATCGAAATACGTCGCACACGACGCGTGCGCGCCTCATCTCGTCTCAGCAAAGGAGTGCGCCATGAGACGGATCATGCTTTCCATCGCAGCGGTCGCCGTGGTGGCCGGCGCAACCATCCCAGCCGACGCGCAGGATGCGCCCGATGTTCCCGCCGCGGCACAGAGTCCGCAGTTCGAAGAGATCCCGGTGAACGGGCTCGACCCCGCTGGCCTGCCCGCGCTCAGCGACCCGGACCGCATCGTCTCGGTGATGCTCGAGATGACCGGGAATCCGGTGGCGGTGGCCGAGGGCGACGCGATAGCGCTAGGCACCGAGCTGACAAAAGGTGAGCGCGCAACGAAACGTACGAGCCTCGAGGCGGCGCAGGACGCCATCGTCCCCGTCATCGAGCGGCTGGGCGGGAAGGTGGGGTCGAAGCTGCAGGACGCCTACAACGGCATCCGTGTGCGGATCCCTGCCGGTCAGGCGGCGAAGCTCGCCGAACTGCCAGGCGTTACCGCTGTTCGACCCATTCGACCGGTCAAGCCGTCCAACGCCAGCGCTGCCCAGTTCCTGGGTTTGCCCGCCGTGTGGAAACACCTGGGGTTCACCGGCAAGGGCGTCAAGGTTGGGATCATCGACGGTGGGATCGACTACTACCACGCCAATTTCGGCGGTTCTGGCAACCCGGCGGACTATGCGCGTGACAACCGTACGAAGATCGAGCCCGGCACGTTCCCGACAGCCAGGGTGGCCGGGGGGATCGACTTCGTCGGCGACGACTACAACCCCACGGACGGCAACCCCGAGATCAACACCCCCAAGCCCGACCCGGACCCGCTCGACTGCGGTGGGCACGGCTCACACGTCGCCGGCTCGGCCGCCGGCAACGGTGTGCTCCTCGACAAGTCCGCCTACGAGGGTCCGTACGACGACAACACGTTCAAGAACGCCTTCCTTATCGGCCCGGGCATCGCGCCCGAGGCAACCCTCTATGCCTTGAAGATCTTCGGCTGCAATGGACCCACTGTCTCCGATCTCACGATTGACGCCCTCGACTGGGCGGTGGAGAACGATCTCGATGTGGTCAACCTCAGCCTGGGCGGCGCGTTCGGACGGCCCACGGACCCCGACGCGGTCGCGGCCACGAATGCGGCCCGTGCCGGAGTCGTCGTGGTGGCAGCCGCGGGCAACAGCGGCCGTTCCCCGTACGTGCTGGACACACCTGGTGCCGGCGACGGCGCGTTGGCGGTGGCGGCGATGGACTCGGTCGAGGAAACGCCTCGTGTGTTCTTCACGACCCCGAGTGAGCGCCTTCTACTGCAGAACTCCAACATCTCCTCGGCGCTGCCGATCAATGCCACGGTCCGCGTGCTAGTCGACGACCCAGCGACGGGTGCCGACGAGTCGTTGGGGTGCTTCTCCCGTGACTACGCAGCCGTGCAAGCCGGCGAGATCGTGGTCACCAACCGTGGCCTGTGCACGAACACCGACCGCGTCATCCACGCCACAGCGGCCAACGCCGCGGCAGTCGTGATGATCAACAACGGGCCTAGCTTCCCTCCGCTGGAAGGCAGCCAGGGCGGGGCGATCCCCTTCCTCGGAACCCAGGAAGACCAGGCAGACGCCGTGCGCGCGGCGGATGGGGCCACGGTGTCGATCGAGATCGTGCCGGAGGAGGAGCGGTTGCTCAACGACAACTTCCGGCGGCCAACCTTCTTCAGCGCGGGCGGCCCTCGTAACGGCGACAGCGGATCGAAGCCCGACGTGACTGCCCCGGGAATCGCCCTCACGTCGACCGGGGTCGGCACCGGTTACAACAGCCAGCAGATCGCGGGTACGTCGATGTCCACGGCGCTCGTCAGCGGGGTCGCGGCGCTCGTCCGCGAGGCGCGTCCACAATGGTCGGCCACGCAGGTCAAGGCAGCCATCATGAACACGGGCGACCCCAACGAGCTCGTCCGCGACGTCTTCGCCGCCGAGGACATCATGGACGTCTACCGGACCTATCGAGCCGGCACCGGTCTGGTCTCCCCTGCTGACGCGCTGGCGACCGAGGTGGTGGCGAGCGGTGATGCGGATGGTGGTGGCCTGTCGTTCGGCCTCACGGAGTCGACCGGGGTCACCAGCGCAACCAAGAAGATCACGTTGACCAATCTCGGCGACCGGGATGTCACCTACCGGCTCAGCACCGACCTTGACACCAAGGCCGGCGACGCCACCGTGACCCTGTCAACCGACACGGTCACCGTCCGCGCGCGCGGCAAGGCGACGGTAAACGTCACCGTACGCGTCGACACTTCGCTCGTGCCGGGAGGAGAAGGCAGCCAATTCGTCCGGAGGGTGATCGGCACAGCCGCAGGCAACGTGACAATGTCTCCGAGAACGACCGGCGAGCCGACGCTCCGCGTCCCGTTCACCACGGTCGTGCGCGGCACGTCTGACATTTCGACGACACCGACGTCAGTCCGGTCTGGCGACAAGGTCACGTTCACCAGCACTGCCGACAAGGGGACGCTCGGGCCGGTCGAGGTGTTCGCTTGGGGGTTGTCCGACAGCCGCGGCGATGCGCTCGGCACCGACTTGATCAACGTCGGGTTCGCAACCACCGACAACGAAATCGGCCGGCTCGGCGTCTTCGCCATGCACGCGGCGAACGCGACCAACAACCCGTCGGTTAACGAGTGGGATGTCCTGATCGACAACGACGGCGACGAGGTCCCGGACTTTGCGGTGATCGGGATCGACATCGGGTTCCTCGTATCCGGTGCGTTCAGTGGCAGCGACCTCGTCGCGGTCACCATCGACCTAGAACGGTCACGGATCGTGCGAGCCATCCTCATTCCCACAGCGCTCAACAGCGCGATCGTGCAGCTGCCGTTCCTGCTTTCGGACGTCGGGTTGGCCGCCGGGGGGCAGGAAGAGTTCTCCTACACAGCCGGGATCACCTCAGTCGAGCAGTTCGGCATTGACGAGGCCGAGGGATCCGCGACCTTCAACCCGTTCACGCCGCCGGTGCAGACTGGCCAGTTCGCCATTGCCTTCCCCGAGATCTTCTCCCCCGAGATCACGGCGACCATCGACCGGGCCCAGCTCGTGAAGACCCCGGTCAAGGGATGGCTCGTGGTGTACCGGTTCAACGCAGGCGGCACGTCGCAGGCACAAACCATCCAGCTCCGTTAGCGCGGCCGGACAGTCGTTGTCTCGGCCGCCACGTTGTTGGCACGGTTGGCGTCAGGCTCGTTTGCCTCGACGTCAACCGTGTTGACGATTGTCCCCGGCCGCGGCGAGCGGATCGCTCGTCTGCGAAATCTGTCACTCCCCGCACTCGCCCACTTACCGCGCCCGTATGACCGCCTCGATTTCGCGTGCGCTGGGTTGCCGACGCGCGTTTTGTAACTACGCTGCAGGCACTCAGCACCGGCGTGAACCACGGTGCACATCGAGGTCGGGGGGCCTGACATGCGCACTATCCCTCAGATTGCTGTCCCACCATCCAGTCGCCTTCAGGCTCGCCGGCGTTGGATTGCGACGGGTGCGGCAGGTGTCATGATCACGTCACTCGCCGTGACGGCACCGGCAGCCGCACACGACGACAGGGGTTCGGGCAAGAACTCCGGCGACCCGGCGGTCGTCACGGAGTGGAACGCAATCGCCGTGACAACGCTCGCAGGCAACGCGGCCACCATGGCGCCAGAGGACTTCCTCTACCTGAGCTTTGTACAGGCGGCCGTGTACAACGCCGTCGTCGGCATCGAGGGCGGCTACAAACCGTACAAGTTCCACGCAAAGGCGAAGCGCGGAGCATCCAGCCAGGCCGCGGCAGTGGCCGCCGCGCACAAGGTGCTGGTGACCTACTCGCCGGATGCGCAGGATCCTGGCCTCGACACGGCGTACGCCACATCATTGGCGAAAATCCCCGACGGCGAAGCCAAGACGCGCGGTGTCGCGTTCGGTGAGTTGGCCGCCGACACAATGATCGCGCAGCGCGCCGATGACGGGCGCGACGCGTCCATGCCGTTCACCACACCGCCGGCGCCAGGCGTGTGGCGGCCCACGCCCCCGGCATTCGCCCCGTTTGCCATGACGTGGCTGGGTGCGGTTGATCCTCTACTCATCCGCAGCGGCGCGCAGTTCGGCGATCCCGGGCCACCGCCGGCAATGACGTCGCGCCGGTACGCCAAGGACTTCGACGAGGTCAAGAGCCTGGGATCGAAGGGATCGACGGAACGGTCGATGGACCAGACAGCTATCGCGACGTTTTACTCGGGCAACCCAGTCGTCCAGTTCAACGCGGCGCTACGGGGCCAGGTGCCTCTGCGACAGATGGACATCGTCGACGCAGCCCGCATGTTCGCTGCAGTCAACATGAGCACCGCTGACGCCCTCATTTCCGTGTGGTACGCGAAGTTCCTGTACGGCTTCTGGCGACCGATGACGGCGATACAGCTGGCTGACACGGACGGCAATCCCGCCACGTCCCCTGACACCGCTTGGGAGCCGCTGATTGCGAATCCCCCATATCCGGACTACGTCAGCGGATATTCCGGCGCCATCGGCGGCTTCACGGCTGCCCTGCAGAAGGTCCTCGGCACGCGGCACTTGAATCTGACGTTCATGTCGACTGCGGTCCCGAACGTCACGCGTCCTTACGACTCTGGCAAGGTCCTCCGCCAGGATGTGGTGGATGCGAGGGTGTGGTTGGGGATTCACTTCCGGTTCGCGGACACCCGCGGAGCTGAGATGGGCGTCCAGGTGGCCGATTGGGCACTCGACCGCTACTTCCGACCCACGGGACACCACGGCCACAACTGACGGGCGAGTGCACAGCTGCGCGCGGCCTCCACGGCTGCGCGCAGCTGTTACGGCAGAGCAGGCCGTGTGCGCGCCAGGCTCGTGAGCCGGCTCGTCGCGCGGAGGTATTTCTTGCGGTATCCGCCGGCCAGCATTTCCGCCGTGAACAGCTCGTCCAATGGAGCACCGCTGGCGCGGACCGGGATGTCACGGTCATAGAGCCGGTCGGCAAGCACGACCACTCGGAGCGCGACGCTCTGATCGTCCACCTGGCGCACGCCGGACAGATGCAGCTCGCTCACTCCGTCGAGCAACGGCCCGTAGCGCGAAGGATGCACATGGGCAAGATGGTCGAGAAGCTCGTCGAAGTCGTCGAGTGTGGCGCCATCTCCGGCGGTTTCGGCGTGGTGGCGCAGCGCCGCATCTTCGTACGGGTGGGGTGCCGGCGGCAGCCCACGATGGCGGTAGTCCTCACCGTCGACGCGTACGACTTGAAAGTGCGACGACAGCTGCTGAATCTCGCGCAGGAAGTCCTCCGCCGCGAACCGGCCCTCGCCGAGGCGACCGGGAAGGGTGTTGGAGGTGGCCGCCAGCCGTACACCACGCTCGACGAGGCGACTCAGCAGACTCGACATCAAGACCGTGTCACCGGGGTCGTCGAGCTCGAACTCGTCGATGCACAGCAACCGGTGACTGCGCAGCGCCTCAACCGTCGCTTGGAACCCAAGAGCGCCGACGAGATTGGTCAGCTCGACAAACGTGCCGAACGCCTTGGGGCCGGGCGCGACATGCCACAGCGACGCAAGCAGGTGTGTCTTGCCGACCCCGAACCCACCATCGAGGTAGATGCCCGCGGGGCCTTCGGGCTTGGCGCTGCCGCCACGACGTAGCCACGCGCGGCGTCGGCGGGGTGCCGCGTCGAGCCCTTCGGCAAAGCCCCGGAGAACCTCAACGGCGTGTCGCTGCGAAGGTTGCGCGGGGTCAGGGACGTACGTCTCGAACCGCTCGGCCGCAAAGTGCGGCGACGGCACCAGATCGGCGACCAGCCAGTCGGCCGGCACCTGCGGGTGTCGGTCGACCAAGCGCGCGGGCATGCGCGAAGGGTACGAGAATGGTGTGATCGCCTTGTGCGCCGCCTCTTCCCGGAGCCTGCTGACTCGCTCGACCGCGACGCCCTCCTCGAGGCGTACGCCTACCCCGACCTCGAGCCGGAGCAGGTGTGGCTGCGGGCCAACATGGTGGCGACCGTGGACGGGGCGGCCCAAGGACCCAACGGTCGTTCCGGGTCGATCAACACCAAGCCCGACCGGCTGGTCTTCTCGATCCTGCGCGGGCTTGCGGATGTCGTCGTTGCGGGCGCGGGGACAGTTCGCGCTGAGGGATACGGGCCCGCTCACCCACTCCCGGAGTTTGTCGAGCGACGCACGGCTGCTGGGCAACGGCCAGCACCACCGATTGCCGTTGTGTCCCGCAGCCTCGACCTGGACGCCGCGGCACCGCTGTTCGCTGGGCCGGAGCGCACCGTGGTGCTCACCGCAGCCGCGGTCGACCACGAGCGCCTCAGAGCGCTCACCAAGGTCGCCGACATCGTCGTGGCCGGTGAAAGCCGGGTGGATCCGAAGGAGGCCGTTTCAGCCATGCTGGCGCACGGCTGGCGGCGGGCGCTGGTCGAGGGTGGTCCCACGTTGCTCGCGGAATGGGCAGCCGCCGGAGTCATCGACGAGCTCTGCCTCACGATCAGCCCCATGCTCGCCGGAGGCGGGCACGGCCGCATCCTCGCCGGCGCGGAATGGGAGAGCACCCGCCCGGTCGAGCTCGTGCACCTGCTCGAAGAGGAGGGGACGCTTTTCGCGAGATACCGGTTGGCCGGTCAAGCCTCCGGCTGAGCGACGACCTCGCCCGCGGCGAGCACTCGAGCCAGGTCGAAGTGCACCGGCTCGTCGAGCTGGGCATACGTGCACGAAGCCGGGTCGCGATCCGGCCGCCACCGGCGGAACTGCGCCGTGTGCCGGAACCGATCACCCTCCATGTGGTCGTACGCGACCTCCACGACGAGCTCGGGCCGCAGTGGCAGCCACGACAGGTCCTTCTTCGCGTTCCACCGCGAGACCGCGCCCGGCAGTCGGCCGCTCGCGTGTGCCTCGGCTACCGCCCACGCCTCCCAGGGGTGTCCGGTGGGGTCTTCCATCCGGTACGGCGCGAGCTCCTCGACCAGCTCTGCACGCCGCTTCATCGGGAACGAGGCGGAGACGCCGACGTGCTGCAACGCACCATCAGCGTTGTAGAGCCCGAGCAGCAAGGAGCCGATGACCGGCCCGCTCTTGTGCCAGCGGAAACCGGCAACGACACAGTCCGCCGTACGCTCGTGCTTGATCTTGAACATCGTGCGTTTGTCCGGCGTGTAGAGGCTGTCGACCGGCTTGGCCACCACGCCGTCGAGCCCCGCACCCTCGAAGAGCTCGAACCATTCCCTGCCCACCGCAAGATCCGCGGTCGCCGGTGTTAGATGGACCGGCGCATCGATCCCCGACAGCGCATCCTCGAGCCGGCGCCGCCGCTCGCCGAACGGGGTCGACATCAGCGACTCGTCGCCGATCGCCAGCAGGTCGAAGGCGATGAACGAGGCCGGCGTCTCCTTGGCGAGCATGTTGACCCGCGACGATGCGGGGTGGATGCGCTGCTGCAGCGTGTCGAACTCAAGCCTGCCGCCCTGCACGACCACGATCTCGCCGTCCACGACCGACCGCTCAGGAAGGTTTGCCTTGACCGCCTCGACAACCTCCGGGAAGTAGCGGGTCATCGGCCGCTCGTTGCGGCTGCCGAGCTCAACCTCGTCCCCGTCCCGGAAGATGATGGTCCGGAAACCATCCCATTTCGGCTCAACGTGGCCGACGTCCGGGATCTCGGAGACCGACTTGGCGAGCATCGGGGACACAGGGGGCATCACAGGCAGCTGCATGCCCCCAGTCTCGTGCCTGGACGCCTTGTGACACACCCGTGATCCGGATGGGCTTTCGCACAAACGTTGCGCCAGGTACTTTTCCGCAAACCCCGGATGAGTCACCATGAAGCCAATCCGGACCGACGGAGGTGTGCCATGCGCGACGTCGTAGTCCTCATCGAGCAGCCGCTCACCGCGGCTGACGCCAAGCAGATCGTCACGCGGTACGACGGTGCCGACCAGCCCACCAGCTACCACCTGCTCATCCCCGTCGAGGACGCCGCCGCCCGCGTTGAGGCGACGATCGGGTCATTGGCGGCCAGCGAAGTGCTCGGCACGTCCGCGCTCTACCTGGGCGAGCAGGACCTCGAGCGCATCCGTGAAGAGGTGCGGCAGGCCAGCAAGCAAGCCCTGGAAACCTCAGTGTCGAAGCTGCGTGCCGTCGCCGAGCACGTCGATGGTGAGGTGACTGCCGGCGACCCGCTGGAGCGGCTCGAGCATCTCGTCGAGCAGAAGGGGGCGACCGAGGTCATCATTCTGACCCGCCCGCACCTCGTTTCGGAGCTGCTGCACATCGACTGGACGAGCAAGGCCAAGAAGCGGCTGCCCGTACCGTGCATCCACCTGCTGGCCTACAAGGAGAAGGTCCCCAGCGGGGACTGAACGAGGGCACCGCGATTGGCGCAGGGCCGCCCTCTAGCGAACCTATTGGCGCAGGGCCGCCCTCAGGCAACCGCGATTGGCGCAGGGCCGCCCTCAGCCAATCAGGACTGGCGCGGCCCCTGCGGGCTCACGCGTCTTCGGCCTCCTTGAGGTGCCGGTCGGTGTCACGCGACGGCTGCACGCGCTTGGGCTCGCCTGGCATCTTGGGATACTCCGGTGGGTAGGGCATGTCCCCCAGGCCGTGGTCGCGCTCGTCGCGAGCCGACATCTCCAGCAGCGGTTCCAGCGAGTAGGCGGTCTCAGCCACGCCCGCGTGCAGATCGCCCACCTCGGCAAACCGACCCGGCATGGTCAGTACGTCAAAGTCTTCGGGCTCAACAGAGGCGAGCTCATCCCAGCGAAGCGGCGCGGATACGGTGGCGCGCGGAATCGGCCGTACGGAGTATGCGGAGCGGATCGTGCGGTCACGCGCCATCTGGTTGAAGTCGACGAACACCCGCTCACCGCGTTCCTCCTTCCACCAGTTGACCGTGACTTGGTCGGGCATCCGGCGCGCCACCTCCCGCGCGAGCGCGATGACGGCGCGGCGCGCCTCGACAAAGGTCCAGCGCGGCTCGATGGGCACGTACACATGGACGCCGCGCCCTCCGGACGTCTTGGGGAAGCCGTCCATCCCGAGCTCCTGCAGCAGCGCGCGCACCTCGGGCGCGACCCGGGCCGAGTCGGCAAAACCGGTGCCGGGCTGGGGGTCGAGGTCGATGCGGAGCTGGTCGGGATGGTCGACGTTGGGCCGGCGTACGGGCCACGGGTGGAACGTCAGCGTGCCCAGGTTGGCCGCCCACGCGATCACCGCAAGCTCCGTGGGACAGACCTCGTCAGCCGTACGGCCGCTCGGGAAGCTGATCTCGACCGTCTCCACCCACTCGGGGGCGAACTTGGGGACGCGCTTCTGGTAGAACGCATCGCCCTTGTTGTCCTGCCGGGTCGATAGCTTGGCGCCCTCGAACACCCCGGCCGGCCAGCGCTCCAGCGTCGTCGGTCGATCACGGAGCGCCCCGAGGATGCCGTCGCCGACAGCGATGAAGTACTGCACGATGTCGAGCTTCGTCAGCCCGCGCTCGGCGAAGTAGACCTTGTCGGGGCTGGTCACCTTCACTGTGCGCCCGCGCACATCCAATTCGACGGCATCACTCTTCGCAGCGGCCATGCTGGTCAACGTACTAGCGTCGTGTCATGGGACACGAGGTGGAGAAGACCGAAGACGAGTGGCGGGCCGAGCTGTCGCCGCAGGAGTACCACGTGCTCCGCGAGGCCGGGACCGAGCGGCCGTTCTCGTCACCGTACGAGACCGACGAGACGGTCGGGGTCTACCGCTGCCGCGCATGCGGCAACGAGTTGTTCCGCAGCGAGAACAAGTTCGACGCGCACTGCGGATGGCCGGCGTTCTACACCCCGCTGGCGGACGACAGGATCGAGCTGATCCCGGACCACTCGTACGGCATGGACCGCGCAGAAGTGCGCTGCGCCCGGTGCGGTTCGCACCTCGGTCATCTGTTCGAGGGTGAGGGTTACCGCACGCCCACCGATCAGCGCTACTGCATCAATGGGGTGTCTCTCACGCTCGAGCCCGCGGCCGGCTCGCCGAGCGGCGCGACTGAGGCCACCATCGACTCATGACCTACAACGTCGTGCTCGCAGTGGAGCGGAACATCTCGTCCGAAGATGCGGACCAGGTGATCGAAATGCTCGCCGACATCGAGGACGTGCACGTGCACGTCGTCGTGCCGGAGCACGTCACTGCGCACTCGATCGAGGCGGTCATCGAGGACTACGCCATGGACCGCGGTCTCGTCGACAGGCACGCGGTCGACCGACACCAGCGCGACCCGGTCGAGGTTGCGCACGAGGACGCCGAGAAGATCATGGCGCAGGTGGTCGAGGCTCTCCGCGCCAAGGGACTCGACGCCGACGGGGAGGTGACGGAGCGCAACCTGCTCGTCCGGCTCGGTGAGCTCACGGCCGAGCATGGCATCGACGAGCTCGTTGTGCTGGCCCGGCCGCATGTCGTCACGGAGGCGTTGCGGGTAGACCTCGCCTCGCGCGCGCGGCGGCGGCTAGGCGTTCCGGTGCTGCGGCTGTACGCCCATAAGGGCTAGCGGCGCCCCGGCCGACGCTCCGACAGGGTCAGGCTCGCCGCATCACGTGCAGTAGATATTCCTTGCGGTTGAGCGGGTTGTGGTCGGTCCGCGACCGTGTCGGTATTGCGCCAGAGACACGTTCGAAGCGCGCGAACGTGGACTCCAGCACACCCTCTCCGTGGGAGCGTGCTGGCAGTTGTTGCTGCAGCTCATGCACACGGGCAGCGGGGATCTCACCCTCGACCACGTAGAAAGAACCTTGTGTCACGGTCGACTGCACTCCCGCCCGCAGCCGCGCCAGCGCGGGCAGCATCGTCGCGAGCGTGTCGGCCGGGAGCTCAAGCCGGAAACCGTGCATCGGCTCGAACACCTGGCTCCCGGCTCGTCGAAGCGCGCTCATCAGGACGAGCGGGGTGAGGTTGCGGAAGTCTCCGGCCGAGCTCGACCACTTGCTCCAGCCGTATGGCGGCGGCGGCGTATAGGCGGAGTGCGTGATAGTGACGGTGCAGTCGGTGACCTGCCATCCGTAGAGTCCTTGCCGGAGCGTCTGATGCACGGTCTCCTCGACCGCCCTCAGGAACGACGGCGTCAGCGACCCGAGCTCGATCCCCAGCCGGAACCGCACACCAGAGCCGACCGGAGCCGGATCGACGCGCAGCCCCACCGTCGCGCGGAACGGGTTGGACTCCACGCCCATGTGCTCCACGGCTGCACCCGTGCCGGTCGGCCGTTCGATGCACACCGTCGTCGTCTCGCGGAACACCACGTCGAGCCCGTACTCGTCCGCCAACGTCGCCTGGATGACCTCCTTCTGCACCTCGCCGTAGAGCGAGACGTAGGTTTCCTGGCGCACGTCGTCCTGCCGTACGTTGATCAGCGGATCCTGCTCGGCGAGCTGGGTCAGCGCGGCAAGAAGCGCACCCCTGCCGGCCGGGCGATCGGGAAGGATGACGGTTTCCAGGGTCGGCGGGGCGAAGTGATGGTCGGCCACCTTCGCCTGCTCGTCGCCGACTGCATCCCCGACTTGCACCTCGGTGAGGCCCCAGACCTTCCCGATCTGTCCAGCGCCGATCGACGCGTCAGCGGACGTGGCGCCCTCCCCGTGGGCCGCGATGGCCGTGACCTTGGTCTCGTGCCCGCCGCCGAAGTGAACGCGGTCGCGGACGCGCAGCGTGCCTGCGAACATCCGGACGTACGCGATCTTCTCCCCCGACGGGCCGCGCTCGACCTTGAAGACAGTGCCGGACACCGGCCCAGATGAATCGCCTCCAGATGTCGGAAGCAGCTCTGCGATGCCGGCGATCAGCGAGTCAACGCCAGCACCCGTGATCGCCGAGCCGAAGAGCACCGGATGCACCAGCGACCGCTTGGTCTGCGCGGCAAGGGTCCGGCGAAGCCGTTGATACGGGACAGCCGCCTCGTCATCGACGTACGCGCCAAGCAGCTCGTCGTCGTGAGCGGCGAGCACGTCGAGCAGCCTGTCGACGAAGCCGCGATCGGTTGCGCCGTAAGGCCAGACGTCGGCGTTCCGGGTGCCAAGATCGTGCACTGACACCATGGGGACAACCGACTGCGTCAGATGCTCGGAGATGGCCGTCAGCACAGGGTCGTACGCCGCGCCGGCGCGGTCGATCTTGTTGACGAAGAGAAGGGTCGGAATCTGCAGCCGTCGCAACGTCCGCATCAGGATGCGAGTCTGCGGCTGCACGCCTTCGACCGCCGAGATCACCAGCACCGCGCCGTCGAGCACGTTGAGCACGCGCTCCACTTCTGCGATGAAGTCCGGGTGGCCGGGCGTGTCGATCAGGTTGACCGTGAGGTCGCCGATCGGGAACGACACGACCGCGGACTTGATCGTGATGCCCCGTTGCCGTTCCAGTGCCAGTGAATCGGTCTGGGTGCTGCCGGAGTCGACGCTGCCGATCTCGTCGATGACACCGGCGGTGTAGAGCAGCCGCTCGGTCAGGCTGGTCTTACCGGCATCGACATGCGCCAAGATCCCAAGGTTGAGCGTTCGCACGAAGCGTCATGTCCTTTGGATAGGTCCCAAATATCTGCTGGGTGGACATGAACGCTGCTCGCATCTCGTCTCCTCGGCCGGCAATAGGTCCGTACGAGTACAGCAGCCGCCAGCGCCGGCGAACAAGAGGTTTTGCTAGGGCGCGATCTCCTCAGACGGCAGCGGCCGACGCAGCTCCTCGACGGCTTCGAGCAGGCGGGCCTGCTCTGTTTCGTAGACTGCATATTCCGCGGGCACTGCGCCACCGGGCGCATACAGTGGCGCGATCTGGTTAGCGAGATCGAGTGTCTCGGCCCGCGTGAACTCTGTACGGCCCATGGCCGCCGCCTCGTTGGCCGCCCACCGGTAGTCCTCGACGCGACCCCGCCATCCCGGGTTGCCGATGAGCGTGCCGTCAGCGGCCATCGCACTGGCCATGGTGCGCAGCGCGGCCTCCAGCCGATCGAGCTGTGCGCGCCGAGCTACCCGATCGACCGGCGGCTCGACGACCGGCGCGTCCTCGTCGCTGCGGCCGAACACAGCCCGGATCCGGTCGCGCAGCCCCATCAGGGCAGCATCCCCACGAGGTCATGCATGCCGACCCGGCGACCGGTGTAGAACGGCACCTCTTCGCGTACGTGGCGACGCGCCGCCGACCCGCGCAGATGCCGCATGAGGTCGACGATGCGGTGCAGCTCGTCTGCCTCGAACGCGAGCATCCACTCGTAGTCGCCCAGGGCGAACGACGACACCGTGTTGGCGCGTACGTCCGGGTAGTCCCTGGCCATCATCCCGTGCTCGGCAAGCATCGCCCGGCGTTCGTCATCCGGCAGCAGGTACCACTCGTACGTCCGCACGAACGGGTAGACGCAGATGTAGGCACGCGGTTGCTCATCGGCGAGGAACGCGGGCACGTGACTCTTGTTGAACTCTGCCGGCCGGTGCAGTGCCAGCTGCGACCACACTGGCTCGAGGTGGCCGCCGAAGGCGGTGCGACGCAGCCGGTGGAAGGCATCCTGCAGGTCGTCGCTGGTTGTCGCGTGCCACCACACCATGAGATCGGCGTCGGCGCGCAGCCCTGCGACGTCGTAGGTCCCGCGCACGACGACGTCCTTGGCCGCAAGCTGCGCGAACAGCTCGTCGATCTCGTGCGACATCGAGCCGCGGTCGGAGTCGCCCAGCGGCACGCGGAGACGGAACACCGACCACATCGTGTAGCGGATGACCTGGTTGAGGTCGCGGGCCTTCGGCTTGGCGGCTTCGGTCATGCCCCCATGTTCCCACTGGCGACCAGCCCGGAGACGACCTGGGCGGCAGCCGCCTCGGCCGTGGCGATGCAGGCGGCAATGCCGACACCGTCGTACGCGGCGCCGCACACCGCGAGCGTCGGCGCGTCGGCGACGGCAGCACGGATGGCGCCCACCCGGTCGACATGGCCGACGGTGTACTGCGGCAGCGCGCCACCCCACCGGGTGAGGATGGCCTCGATCGGCTCGCTGTCCAGCCCGGTGGCGGCCGCGATGTCGGCGGCGACAGCGCGGATCAGGTCCTTGTCGTCGCGCTGGAGGTCGTCGATCGAGCCGAACCTTCCCAACGAGCCGCGCAGCAAGACGAGATCCGGTGCGCGGTCGGCCAGCCAGCCCCACTTGCGAGACGAGAATGTCGCTCCCTTGGTCAGCCGACCTTCACTCGGCGGGACGAGAAAGCCGGACCCCTGCAGGCGGTCGCGCGCATCCTCTTCGCGATAGGCGAGCGTCACGATGCCGACGCTTGCGTAGTCGATTCCCGCAAGAGCCTCGGCGGCCCTGGGCACGGCAGACTGCAGCAGCCGAGCGGCCGGATGTGCGGGTACAGCGACGATGACCGCGTCTGCGTCGACGGTCTCCTCAGCGGCGGTCGGCCCGACCGTGAGGGACCACGTGTCGTCTGTACGGCGCTCGATCGCGCGAACCATGGCATTCGTACGGACGACAACGCCCGACGTCTCTGCAACGGCCACCGGCAGTCGCCCGATGCCACCGACGATCCCGGCAAACACCGGCGCATCCGGGGCCGACTCCGGACTGGGCGCCAGGGCAGCCCGCGCCGCGTCCAGCAGGCTCGACTCGCGTCGCAGCGCGGCGCCTAGCGCCGGCATGGTTGCGTCTACAGAGAGCAGGTCGGCGCGGCCCGCGTACACGCCACCAAGCAACGGCTCGACGAGCCGGTCGGTCACCGCGGCGCCGAAGCGACTTGTGACGAGATCGCCGATGGCGGTGTCACTGCTGAGCGGAAGACCGGTCTGCTCGGGCTCGTGGTGTGCCGCTGCGAGCTCATCGGACGTGAAGAGCC
This sequence comes from uncultured Actinomycetota bacterium, assembly GCA_963799425.1. Lineage (GTDB taxonomy): Bacteria > Actinomycetota > Actinomycetes > Jiangellales > Jiangellaceae > CAVWSM01. Next base: position 278,679 of record CAWCXA010000013.1, read on the forward strand.
CAGAGTCTTCCAGGGCAGCGATGTCACCGGGAATGCCCATCATCGTGCCGGCGGGAATGGGCACGAGGCGGGCGTCACTCCAGATCGCCGCCTGCGTTGTCGCCGGGGTCACCAGGTCGGGGCCGAGTCCGACTTCGCGGGCAAGCCCAACGGCTTCGGGTCGCCGAGCCAGCATCGACTCGGCGCCGACGTCGACCTGGAAACCGGCGACCGTGTCGAGACGAAGCTTTCCACCGATCCGTGGCGACCCCTCGAGGACGGTGACGTCCGCGTCGCGCACCTGGCGTCGTACGAATCGCGCTGCCGCCAACCCACTGATGCCGGCACCCACGATGACGATGTGCGGGCGGATCGCGGTGCGCATGTGCCGACTGTTGCAGAACGCTGTCCCATTCGTGACTTTGGCCTGGCAACCGGCCGCCACATCGTCCGTCAAAGTTCCATCGCGGCGCGAGGAGGGGTCTGACGGGCACGCGGGGTCGGCTCGGAGTCCGAATGGTGGCTGCTGCGCAGACGGCGCGCGGTGGTCGAGGCGGCGCAGATATCAGCCGAGTGAGTTCGCTTACCACCGGCGTACCAAAGTCCTCGAAAGAATTCCGGGAGGCGGTGTCGGATCGGGGCAGCGGTGTTCGTAGCAGAGGTGAGAGGTCGCCCACGAGGGGCGCCCCAAGGAAAGGGAACCGTGATCATGAGACTGACCACGATGACGCAAGTCACCGTCGATGGAGTGATGCAGGGAAACGGTGGCGCGTCGGATGAGGACCGCAGGAACGGATTCGAGCGCGGCGGATGGGCCCTGGGGATGGGCGAGAGCGAGACCTTTACGTTCATCAACCAGACCTACCAGCGCGCCGACGCGTTCCTGTTCGGCCGGCGGACCTACGAGCTCTTCGCCGGCTACTGGGGCGCAGAGGAGCGGGCTCGCGCCGCAGTGGAAGATCCGGGCAACCACCAGATCGCGGCTGCCTTGAACGCGAAGCCCAAGTACCTCGCATCGACCACCCTCACCGAACCGCGCTGGGCGAACACGACCCTCCTGTCCGGTGACCTCGCGGCTGCCATCGGCGAGCTGAAAGCCAAGCCGGCGGGTGAGCTGCAGGTGCACGGCAGCGGAGGCCTTATCCGATGGCTGCTCGAAAACGACCTCGTCGACGAGATGACCCTGCTCATCGTCCCTGTGGTCCTCGGCCAGGGCACGCGGCTGTTCCCCGACGCCGGCCCGGACATAGCGCTGGACCTGGTCGACTCGCGAGCCGACTCGAAGGGCGTAACGATTCAGGTCTACCGGCCGGCCGGGCGCCCGCAGTATCCAACCGCCACCGCTGACTGAAGCAAGCGAGAAGTACCTCGCCGACTTCTGGATCATCGAGGTAGCCTGCCGGGCCTACGGCCGGCACAGCCGGCGGTGTGGAGCGGGGCAAAGCTGTTCGTAGCAGGGTGAGCGGCCGCCCACGGGGAGCGCCTGAACGAGAGGGGATCCGAGATGCGGTACCTGCTTTCCGTGATCGACGACACGGCCGGCCTCGCCACCACGGACGAGATGGCTGCCATCGACGCGTTCAACGACCGGCTCGAGGCCGAGGGCCACTGGGTCTTCGCCGGCGGCCTCGGGTCGCCCAGCACCGCCACCGTCGTCGACAACCGCGGTGGGGAGGCGATGTTCACCGATGGGCCGTTCGTGGAGTCGAAGGAGTACCTCGCCGGCTTCTGGATCATCGAGGCCGCCGACCTCGACGTGGCGCTCAAGCTCGCCACCGAGGGGTCGAGGGCCTGCAATCGGAAGGTCGAGGTTCGGCCGTTCCTAGGTGTCGTCGACAAGTACGGCGACGACCGGCGCGAGTAGGCGTGATCGACGTACGGGATGCGATCACCCTGGCCCACCACGAGGAGTGGGCGCGGGTGGTCGCCACTCTGACCGGGCGTTTCGGTGACCTCGACATCGCCGAGGAGGCGGCGGCCGAGGCGTTCGCGACCGCCGTCGAGCGGTGGCCGGCCGACGGCGTACCGCCCAACCCCGGCGCCTGGCTGACCGTCACCGCCAACCACAAGGCCATCGACCGGATCCGGCGCGAGAACAAGCGCGACGACAAGCAGAAGGAGGCTCAGCTGGTGTACGACGACGGCCCGCCCGAGCCTCTCGGCGCCATCGACGACGAGCGGCTCCGGCTGATCTTCACTTGCTGTCACCCGGCGCTCGCGATGGAGACTCGCGTGGCGCTGACACTGCGCATGGTCGGTGGTCTGACCGTGCCCGAGATCGCCCGTGCCTTCCTGGTCCAGGAGGCCACCATGGGACAGCGGATCACTCGCGCGAAAGCCAAGATCAAGGCGGCTCGCATCCCTTATCGGGTGCCGTCCGCGGAGGATCTCCCGGCGCGCGTCTCCGGCGTCCTCGCCGTCCTCTTCCTCGTCTTCAACGAGGGCTACCTGGCGACCGGCCCCGACACCGATCCGGTACGTCCCGACCTGACCGCCGAAGCGATCCGGCTCACTCGCCTGATCCGTGCCCTCCTGCCGGACGACGGTGAGGTGGCCGGGCTGCTGGCACTCATGCTCCTCACCGAGGCCCGCCGCACCGCCCGGGTTTCAGCAAGCGGCGAACTGGTCGCCCTCGATGAGCAGGACCGCGGGGCATGGGACGCGGTGCTGATCGCCGAAGGTCATCGGCTGGTGCGCGAGCGCCTGGCCGCCCGGGTGGCTCCGGGTCGCTACCAGATCCTCGCCGCGATCAATGCCGTGCACACCTCCGCCCGCGACGTACGCGACACCGACTGGTCGCAGATCGTCGCTCTCTACGACCAGCTTGTCCGCCTCGACCCCTCGCCGATCATCGCCCTCAACCGGGCCATCGCGGTCGCCGAGCTTGACGGCCCGGAAGTGGCGCTGGCGGCCGTCGACCATCTCGAGCACAAGTTGGCCGGCTATCACGCCTACCACGCGACCCGCGCCGACCTGCTGCGCCGGCTGGGCCGCAGCCAGGAGTCGCGCGCGGCCTACGACAAAGCCATCGAGCTGGCCGGCAACACCGCCGAGACCGCCTACCTGACACGCCGCCGCGACCAGCTGGGGTACTGAATCAGGAACCGGGTGTGAGCCCGACGAGCTCTTCGGACTCCGCGGGGCCTGCCGTGTGCGTGGCGAATATCAGACCCACGCCGGGCGCAAAGTACTTGTTCTCGATGATCTCCGGGTCGAGCGGGTTCCAATCCTTGGTCACCACGACGTCGGTGTACTCGCCGATGCCGATCTTCTTGGTCTCGCCGACCTGCATCACCTCGGCCACGTCCTCTGCGTGCCCCTCGTAGTACTCCTGGCGGTAGCTGTCCCCCACGGTGGGGTTTGCCAGCATGACAATGCCGGGAAGGGCGCCGTCGACTCCGTACTCCCAGGACCCCTCGTTGCTGGTCGTTCCGTCCTCCTCGTACGCGGTTGTGTCCTCGCCGAGGTACCAGACGTTGCCGTCCTTGTCCTGGGCGTACCAGTCGTAGGTGTCCTCGGCGACCCGCCCGCCAGCGGAGACGGTGTCCCGGACGACGGTCGCGGAGATGCCCTCGATGTCGCGGCGTGCGCTCGTGACGACGACCTCAGTGCGCTCGGCCTCGCCTTCGCTCTCCCCCTCGTACACCCACATCATGCCGGGCTTGAACGGGAGGTAGGGGTTGTCGACCACGTCGACGAAATTCGCCGGGTCCAGGTGGGGCTGGTAGTTGCCCCCGTCTCCGGGGTCGACTACCGGCGCCGGCGACGAGTTCGCTGTCGTCTCGCTGCCCGCGCCGGCGGTCTCGTTGCCCGTGCCGGTCAGTGCGTTGTCGCTACCACAGCCGGCGATGGTCAGGGCCAGCGTGACTGCTAGGGCCACCGGCCCACCTCGCACGATCCAGCTCATCGGCCTACTCCTCCACGTCCCGTGTTGTCGTGAACGCGAGTATGGAGAGGCGAACCTGAATAGAGGCTGATCCTGATTCAGGTGCTGCTCAGGCACCGAGACGACAGACCTCCGGGACCCGCACGATCGCCTCTAGGCGGGCGTGATCACCTCGATGCCCGGCGGGGCCTCCACGGCACGTACGTGTCCGTCGGCAGCGATGTCGACCGTGAGGTTGCTGCCCGCGATGCGGAGTCCTTCCACGCGCACAGCCCCGACCGGGCTGGGCGATGGTGGCTTGCAGGTCAGCGTTCCCGCGGGAACGTCGGCCGTCAGGCCGAGCGCTGCCGTGAGCACCGCGACGGAAGCGGCCGCCGACCACGCTTGCGGGCGGCAGGCCGCAGGGTAGGGCACGGGCGCCAGGACCTCGCCGCGCCGGTCTCCTCCGAAGAGCTCGGGCAAGCGGTAGCCAAAACTCGGCGCGGCGGCCAGCAGACCCTGAGTCAGCGATGTCGCCGAGTCGACCAAGCCCTCGCGCAGCAGTCCGCTGATCGCGATGGCAGTGTCGTGCGGCCACACGCTGCCGCCGTGATAGCGCAGCTGCCAGTAGCCGCCGGAGCCCTCTGCCATCGTGCGCAGCCCGAATCCAGAGTCCAGCCGCGGCTCCCCGAGCCGACTGGCGACGATGGCGCTTTCCTCCGCGCTGAGGATCCCGGTGCCGAGTAGGTGGCCTACGTTGCTGGTAAGCGTGTCGACGGGTCGCTTGTCGGCGTCAAGCGCGATTGCGGGGTACGGGCCTGCATCGTCTGCCACCCAGAAGGACTTGCGGAACCGCGCCGCAATGTCCTCAGCCCAGGCCAGGTACCGGTCACCGCCGGGTCGGCCGAACGCGTCGAGCAGTGCTGCCCCGGCGCGAGCCGCCGCAAACGCGTACGCCTGCACCTCCGCGAGCGCGATCGGGCCTTGCGCAAGCTCGCCGGACCTCCACTGGATCGAGTCACCAGAGTCCTTCCAGCCCTGGTTTGCGAGGCCGGCGCCGGACTCGTCCACGTACTCGAGGAAGCCGTCACCATCGGGATCGGCATGGTCGGTGAGCCAGTCCAAGGCCCGCTCCAGGTGCGGCAGCAGGGACGCCACATGCTCGGCGGATAGCCCCCACCGCCACGCATCATGCAGCAGGAGTACCCACAGTGGGGTGGCATCGACAGTGCCGAAATAGACCGGCGGCAGGGAGAAGTGCCTTCCCGCCCCGGGGGTGTCGCGACGCAGCTCGTGCAGGATCTTGCCGGGCTGCTCTGCGGTCACTGGGTCCGTACGGTGCCCTTGTCGGCTCGCCAACACACGCAAGGTGCCAAGAGCCAGGTCGGTGCCTAGTGGCAGCAACATGCGCGCGGCCCACAGCGAGTCGCGGCCGAACAGCGTCAGGAACCACGGCGCGCCAGCGGCGAGGAACGTGTCCTCCGGCCGGTCGGGCAGAGCCATGCGCAGGCCGGCGAGGTCGGCGAGCGATCGATCGAGCCAGGGTGCGAGTCGGCGATCATCCGACGCGACGCGCGGACGGGCCCATTCCAAGCCGGCGCCGCTCGTTGGGTCTGCCTTGCTCGCCTGCGCCACGGCGGCTCCTGCGTCGTCAATGGCGAGCGACCAGTGCAGCTCCGCCGGTCGCCCGGTCGACGCGCGCACCGACCAGGTGAGCACTGCGGTGTCCCCGTCCAGCTCGACTGCAGCGTCAGGTGCATGCACAGCCACTCGGGTATCGGTGCCGTCGTGACGCCACTCCACCACTCCGTCGCCCGCAAGCGATGCCGGCGCGCGCTGACCGTGGCGCCCGGACTTGATGACCTCCATCTCGGCGAAGTCGGTGCCGAGCCGCAGCACGACGTCGGCTGTGACGGGATAGGGAGTGCCCACACTCAGCGACAATCGCTCGGTGACCCGGCCCGGTCGCACCTGTCGATGCCGGTCCAGGCGAGCCGTGGGATCCGCGCCGGGCGCGTCGAGCACACGGACCAGTCCCACCACGTGCAGGTCACCGGAGTCGTCACCCGGCTGCGCAGACACGGCGACCGGCTTGCTCCCCGCCACGGTCAGCTCGGCGAGTGAAAGCACGCGACGATCGCCGTGAAAGACACCCTCAGCGCCCGTGCCGGTGATGTCCCCGTCGACTCTCGACCACGCCTGAGTCGGCGCCTGCAAGGACACCACCAGGTCATGCAGGAAAGGCTGACGGGGGCGCTCTACGTCGTCAGTCATCTGCGCCCCGCATTCATCTGCGCCCCGCATTCATCTGCGCCCCGCATTGGTTTCGTCTCGTCATCCTTGACACACCGCCAGGCGGCAAGCCAGGCTAACTCCACACGCTATTTGAGCGATCCAATTCACGTCTAGACCTATTAGATCGTTCAAGGCAACGTCGATGGGAGGTGGGCCGTGAGCACGGCAAACCCGCGGCCAACCCTCGACAGCGTCGCCGTCCACGCAGGCGTGTCCCGGCAGACCGTGTCCAACGCGCTCAACGCACCCGACCTGGTGCGCCGGGAAACCCTCGACAGGGTGCTCGGGTCGATCGCCGAGCTCGGCTACCGGCCCCACCTGGCGGCCCGACAGCTGCGCACCGGTGAGTCCCGGGTGGTCGGGCTGCGTCTCGAGCCCGTCCACGACGGCATTAATGGCGCCGTCCTCGACCGCTTCCTGCATGCGTTCACTGAGGCAGCCCAACTCAACGGCTACCGGGTCATGCTCTTCACGGCCGACGACGACGCCGGTGAGATCCGCAAGTACGGCGAACTGCTTACCGCGGCTGACCTCGATGGGTTCGTGCTCACGTCGACGCACCACGACGACCCGCGCACGAGCTGGCTCGCTGCGCGCGGCGTGCCCTTTGTGACGTTCGGACGTCCCTGGACGCCGTCCGGCAACCACGAGCCGGAGCACCCCTGGGTCGATGTCGATGGCGCCGCCGGGACACGGGCGGCCACCGAACACCTGCGCAGCCTGGGCCACGAGCGCATCGCGTTTCTCGGGTGGCCTGCCGGCTCCGACGTCGGTGACGACCGCCGAGCCGGGTGGCGCGATGCCCTGCCCGCCGGTGCCCCCACCGACCTCGACCGCGGTGTTCCCGACGGAGTGCCCGAGGGGGCCGCCGCCACTGCCGGGCTGCTCTCTTCACCCGACCCCCCGACCGCGGTGGTGTGCGGCAGTGACTCTCTCGCACTGGGCGCGGTGGCGGCGGCAGCGACGGCCGATCGGCCCGATCTCGCCATCGTCGGCTTCGACGACACACCGATTGCCGCGGCCGTCGGCCTGACCAGCGTGGCGCAACCGCTGATCGAGGTCGCCCAAGGCGTCTTCGACCTGCTCCAGCGGGTGCTCGCACATCCCGACCGTGGCCCGTCCGAGCCGCACCGGCTGCTCACACCTCGGCTGGTCGTGCGGTCAACTCAAACATTGATCTCGCCAACCTGGACAGCGGCAACACGACAGAACACAACCCGTTCCATGACTCGACCAAGGAGTTCGAGATGAGATCCCACAACCGATGGGGCGCCACCGCAGCCGTCCTCCTCACGGGTGCGCTGGCACTGTCCGCTTGCGCGGGGGACGACGACGACAGCGATGAGGCAAGCGGCGGTGGGGCCGCGCTCGACGTACTCATTGCCTCGAGCGGCGACGCAGAGACCGAGGCCGTGACCGAAGCCGTCAACGCCTGGGCCGAAGACAACAACGCCGAGGCGACGGTGACACCGGCGCAGGACATCAACCAACAGCTCGGCCAGGGATTCGCCTCCGGCAACCCGCCGGACGTGTTCTACGTCAACTCCGACACCTTCGCGACCTACGCACAGAACGGCGCTCTGGAGCCGTACGCGAAGGACCTTGAAAACGCCGACGACTTCTACGAGACGTTGCGCAACTCGTTCACCTACCAGGACACGTTCTACTGCGCCCCCAAGGACTTCTCGACCCTTGCGTTGGTCATCAACAACGACGCGTGGACGGCGGCCGGACTCACCGACAGCGACATCCCGTCCACGTGGGACCAGCTCACGACGGTCGCGCAGCGGCTCACGACCGCGAGCCAGGTCGGTCTCGCGATGAGCCCGGAGTACGCCCGGGTCGGGGCCTTCATGGTCGCTGCCGGCGGCGGTCTGACCAACGCCGACGCCACCGAGGCCACAGCTGACAGCCCGGAGAATGTCGAGGCCCTCACCTACCTCCAGGGTCTGATGACCAACGGCAGCCTGCGCTACTCCACCGATCTCGGTACGGGTTGGGGCGGCGAAGCGTTCGGCAAGGGTCTGGCCGCGATGACCGTGGAAGGCAACTGGATCTCCGGCGCGATGAGCAACGACTACCCCACGGTCAACTACCGAGCCGTGCCCATGCCAGAGGGACCCGGCGGGCCAGGCACCCTGTCGTTCACCAACTGCTGGGGCATCGCCGCCGCGAGCGACAACAAGGAGGCGGCACTGAGTCTGGTCCAGCAGCTGACGTCGACCGACCAGCAGATGGACTTCGCCAGGGCCTTCGGCGTCATGCCGTCCGTCGAGTCGGCCGCAGATGACTTCAGCACGGAGTTCCCCAACTTCACGGCGTTCCTCGACGGAGCCGACTACGCAGTGGGCAACATCAACGTGCCGGGTGTGACCGATGTCGTCGGTGACCTCAACGCCCAGCTCGAGACGTTGGCCACCGGCGACCCGCAGGCGATCATGAGCAATGTGCAAACCAACCTGGAGGCGGCCATAGAGGCGGCTCAATGACAGGTGGCCGGCCATCCGGTCGCGCTTCCGTCCGCGAGGACCACGCACCACGCGAGCCTGGCGGTCCCGGTCTCCGGGGCCGCCAGGCCGCGGCGGGCTGGCTGTTCGTCGCCCCTGTGCTCGTCATCCTCGGGCTGTTCCTCGCCATACCCGTCGTCATGGCCCTCTGGGTGAGCTTCTCCAATTGGAACGGGCAGGGCAGCCCCTTCGGCGGCAGCGTGGAGTTCGTCGGCCTCGACAACTACCGGGCGCTGCTGGCCGAGCCTGGCCTGGCCCGCAGCGACCTGGCCGTCGCCCTCCGCAACAACGTCTACTTCGTGGCATTGGTCGTGCCGATCCAGACCGCGCTGGCGCTGTTCCTGGCGGTGCTGGTCAACCGTCGGATCCTGGCCGGGCGCGGCTTCTTCCGTACGGCCTTCTACTTCCCGTCCGTGACGAGCTCAGTCGCCATCACGGTGCTGTTCCTGTTCCTGTTCAACACGTTCGGCGCGGTCAACGCGGTTCTGGGCTGGCTCGGTGTCAACGGACCCAACTGGCTTGCCGACCCGCGGGGCGTCCTGCATCTGGTGCTGTCCGGCGTGGGGGTCGACGCCACGCCTGCCTGGCTGGCTGATCACGCATTCCTCGGCCTGTCGTGGTGGGACTGGCTGGCAGGCCCGAGCGTGGCGATGTGCGTGTTCATCATCCTCGCCATCTTCACGACCTCGGGGACCTTCATGCTGCTGTTCCTCGCGGCGTTGCAGAACGTCGGCGCCGACGTCGAAGAGGCAGCCATCATCGACGGTGCCGGCTCGTGGTCACGGTTCCGGCGCGTCACTCTGCCGATGATCCGACCGATGGTGTTCACCGTCCTCACGCTCGGGCTCATCGCCACGTGGCAAGTCTTCGACATGATTTACACCGGCTCGCAAGGCGCCCCGGGCAAGACGACGCTGACGCCGGCGTTCCTCTCGTACAGCACGTCGTTCGTCTCGCAGCGGTGGGGACAGGGAGCGGCGATCTCGTTCGTCCTGTTCGCCATCATCGTGGTGCTCACCGCCTTCCAGCGCTGGGTGCTGCGTGATCGGCCACTGTCGAGGCGGCGCCGGTTCCAGCCACCCGAAGCGGCCGGCGCGACAACCGCCAAGGTCGCACCGTGACCGTGCAGCCCCAGACGTTGCCGCCGGGAGTGCCGACCGGGAGTGGTCCGACGCCGTCCGCGACCGTGGGTGCAGCCCGGCCACGACGTCTCGGGCGACTGGGCGTTTACGTGACCATCGGCCTGCTGGCCGTGATCTACGTCTACCCCTTCCTCATCGCCATCGCTACCTCGTTCAAGACCGACCCCGACGCGGCCAGCAACCCTGCCTCGCTGATTCCGGTGACCTGGACGACCGCCGCCTACCAGCGGTTGTTCAGCGACAGCGACTTCCTGCTCTGGACCGGCAACTCGGTGCTCATCACGGTCTGCGTGACCCTGGGTCGGATGTTCTTCGACTCGATCGCGGGCTACGCCCTGGCCCGGCTGCACTTCCGCGGCCGTGGCCTCCTATTCGCGGCCGTGGTCGCCGTCATGGCGGTGCCGGGCGTGGTCTTGCTCATCCCCAAGTTCCTCGTGCTCAACGAACTCGGCCTGTACGACTCGTACGCGGGCATGATCGTGCCGATTCTCGCCGACGCCGCCGGTGTATTCATCATGAAGAGCTTCTTCGAGTCGATCCCGGACAGCATCGAGGAGGCGGCCCGCATCGATGGCGCGGGAACGTTCCGCATCTATTGGTCCGTGGTGCTGCCGATGGCGACGCCGGCGTTGATCACCCTGTTCATCCTGTCGTTCCAGGGCTCGTGGAACGAGCTCGCCCACTTCATCGTCGCCAGCCGTGACCCCGAGCTCTACACGTTGACCAAGGGCGTGGCAACGATGACCGCGGGCTCGTTGGGTGGGGGAACTCAGTTCCCACTCAAGGTAGCTGCGGCGACCCTGATGACGATCCCTGTTGCGCTGCTGTTCTTCGCGTTCCAGCGCCGCATCATGAACACGACGCAGGGTGCCGTGAAGGAGTAGGTCTAGCGGGCGCTCTCCTGGTGTACGAGCTCGACGACGCGCGTGAGCATGTCGGGATCCGTGCCCGGCAGCACGCCGTGCCCGAGGTTGAAGACGTGCCCCGGCGCGGAGCTCCCCTCGGTCAGCACTCGTCGCACCTCCTGCGCGGCGACTGGCCAGGGCGCGCCCAACACCGCCGGATCGAGATTGCCCTGCAGTGCCCGTCGTGGACCTACGCGCTGCGTCGCCTCGTCGAGAGGGACCCGCCAGTCGACGCCGACCACATCCGCTCCCGCCTCGCCCATCAGGTGCAGCAACTCGCCCGTGCCGACGCCGAAGTGGATGCGCGGGACGCCCAGATCGGCGACGGCCGACAGCACCCGCGTTGAGTGCGGTAGGACGAAGCGTCGGTAGTCGACGGCGGAGAGTGCGCCGGCCCACGAGTCGAACACCTGCACCGCGCTTGCCCCGGCCTCGACCTGCACCCGGAGGAATGCGGCGGAGATGCCGGCCAGCCGGTCCAGCAGCTCGTGCCACAGTTCGGGGTCGCCATACATGAGCGCCTTGGTGCGTTCGTGGTGTCGCGACGGCCCGCCTTCGATGAGGTACGACGCGAGCGTGAACGGTGCGCCCGCGAAGCCGATCAGCGGGGTCTGGCCGAGCTCGGTGACAAGGGTGGCCACAGCGTCGGTGACGTACGGGACGTCTGTCGGCGTGAGCTCGCGCAGCATGCCGAGGTCGCCGGTGGACCGGACGGGCCGGTCCACGACAGGCCCAACTCCCGGCTCGATCTCTAGAGGCACCCCGATTGCCTTGAGGGGCAGCACGATGTCGGAGAACAGGATCGCCGCGTCGACACCGTGGCGACGGACCGGCTGCAGCGTGATCTCGACGACGAGATCGGGGCGCATGCAGGATTCGAGCATGCTGACGCCCTCGCGGACCTTGCGATACTCGGGCAACGACCGGCCGGCCTGCCGCATGAACCACACCGGCGTGTGCGGCACTGCTTCGCACCGACAGGCACGCAGGAACGGCGAATCGGCGATGGTGGTCACGACCAGCAGTCTCCCACGCACCTGACTGGCCGACGGGCCGCGCCGGCGCCTCCCCCCGCCTCGCGATCCGGGCGCGCCTAACGACGAGGGCACCATGATCGACGTACGCTCGACGCGTGGCTGGAAAACACGGTGCGGACCGCACGGCGGCCCGTCCGGAGGAGTTCGACCTCGCGGTGCATGCCATGCGGGCCGCACGGCTGCGCCAGGAGGTCGTGGTCGCCGAGACCCCGGCGCCGCAGCGACTGGCACCGTTCGCGGCGGCGATCACGGCTGACGTGGCCATGGACGACGACGACCTGGCCACGGGTCGGCTGGTGCTGCTGCATGACCCGGCCGGACCGCCGGCCTGGCACGGTACGTTCCGTTTGGTGTCATACGTCCGCGCGCAGCTCGATCCGGAAATGGGCGCCGACCCTCTCCTGGGGGCGGTCGGCTGGTCGTGGCTGACCGAAGCATTGGCCGAGCACGGCGCGCAGTTCGTTGCGCCGAGCGGCACCGTGACGCGGGTAGCGTCCGAGTCGTTCGGCGCGATCGCCGGCGAGGTCGCCGAGGCGGAGATCGAGATCCGGGCCAGCTGGACGCCCACGACACCCGCAATCGGCGCCCACGTCGAGGCCTGGGCCGACCTGATGTGCCACGTTGCCGGCATCCCGCCGCTGCCCGCGGGGGTTGTGTCGCTGCCCGCGCCGCGCGGCCGATGACCGACTCCGACCAGACGCAGGCACCCGCGGCTGTTCCACTGCTCGAGCCGCGTGACGGCCTGCCTCCAGTCATCGAGGACCCGGACAGCCTGCTGCGCACCATTGAGGCCTACGCCGACGGCACCGGGCCGGTGGCCGTCGATGCGGAGCGCGCGTCCGGTTATCGCTATGGGCACCGCGCCTTCCTGATCCAGCTGCGTCGCCGCGGAGCCGGCAGCGCTCTGATCGACCCGGTGGCCTGCCCCGACCTGTCCGGCTTGGGCGAGGTCATTGCCGAGGAGGAGTGGGTTCTGCACGCTGCCCACCAAGACCTCCCCTGTCTCGCCGACGTCGGGCTGGTTCCCAACCGGCTGTTCGACACCGAGCTGGCCGGCCGGCTGCTCTCGTACCCTCGGGTCGGCCTCGGCGCCCTCACCGAGGCGGTGCTCGGGTATGCGCTGGAGAAGGGCCACTCCGCGGTCGACTGGTCAACCCGGCCGCTGCCGGAGCCTTGGCTGCGTTACGCGGCGCTGGATGTTGAGCTGCTCCTGGAGCTGCGCGATGAGCTCGAGGGCGAGCTGCGGGAGCAGGGCAAGCTGCCCTGGGCGCTGGAAGAGTTCGCGCATCTGGTGGTGGCCCCCGCCCCGGTTCCCCGCACCGACCCGTGGCGCCGCACGTCGGGGCTGCACAGGGTGCGCAACCGGCGTGGGCTCGCGGTCGTACGCGCTCTGTGGCAGGAGCGCGACGACGTCGCCCGGCAGCGCGACGTCTCCCCCGGTCGCGTCCTCGCCGACGCGGCGATTGTGGAGGCTGCATTGGCGCTCCCTCGCACCAACGAGGCGTTCGCCGCGCTGCCTTCGTTCCGAGCCCGCGGTGCACGCCGCGACTTGCCAAGGTGGCAGCGCACGATCTCCGAGGCACTGCGCCTCCCCGACGACGAGCTGCCCGCACCGACGTTGCGCTACGACGGACCGCCGCCGGCCCGTGCGTGGGCCGATCGCGACCCGGCGGCCGCGGCCCGCCTGGCCGCCGCGCGGGAGGCGATCCAGGTGCTGGCCGAGGAGCACCGCGTGCCGGTCGAGAACCTCCTCGCCCCCGAGACGCTCCGGCGCATCGTGTGGGAGCCGCCGCAGCCGGGCGTCACCGCGCAGGTTGCCGACGCCATGCGCAGCCTCGGCGCCCGTGAGTGGCAGATCCGGTTGACTGCCGAGGCGGTTGCCCGCGCCAACGCGGCCTGACGCCGGAATGACCACGTCCAGCAGGTTTGTCCCCGCAGGACTAGGCCTTAAGGCCTGTCAGGGCGGGGGAAGTCCTGCTGGACGTGGTCATTCCCCAGCCGAAAGTCAGTCGCGCACGACGTGCGTACGGAACCGTTCGCGGGCGGCTGTCCAGGCGTACCTGTCGATGGACGCATCTGGGCGCATCGCCGCGGTCGCGTCGTAGGCCATGACGAGCGCGTGCTCGGTGTTGGCCTGCGCAAAGATCCCGTGCCGGCCCAGCGTGACGACGCGCCGCAGGTCACGCGCCCAGCGGTCGATGCCGGCGAGCTGGTCCTCGAACCCGAGCGCATAGACGGGGTAGGCGTTGGCCAGCCTTCGCGTCGCCACGACCCCACGCCGCACGCGCGGCAGTCCCGATTGCGCCAGGCCTTCCTCGACGAGGTCGGCCAGCGCCTCGTCGGACATGCCCCAGACGTCGTCTGCCATCGAACAGGGGATCTCGGCACACACGACGCTGCGGTCGACCGGATCGTCCGGGTTGTCGCGGTAGTTGGTCGGCTCCGAGAGCCGCGCGATCGGCGTCACCCGGCTGGGCAGGTGGTGGGCGTCGTACGGGGTCCAGCGTCCGCCCTCGTGCTCGAGGTAGACCAGGACCACTGCACGAAACCGCAAGCGCCCCGCGGACTCGAGCTGGGCCAGCGACGGCGCGGGCCGGGCAATGCGGGCGAGCATCGGCAGCGGCAACGTGGAGAAGGCGAGCTTGGCCTCGACGTGATCGCCGTCCTGGGTGGTCACGATCAGCTGGTCCTCGAAGACCTGCACCCGCGCCACCTCGGAGTCAAAGGCGATCGTCGCGCCCTCTTTCACCGCGGCCTCGGCCAGGGCGTCGGACAGCTGGCCGAAGCCTCGCCGCGGGTAGAGGTAGGACCGGCCGTAGCGCTTCGCGTCGCGGCGGTGGATGGCCCGGCCCGCAAGGCCGGCCACTCCCCCGATGTTGGCGCGCACCCGGGCCTGCTCGACCGAGATCGCCTCCCCCGGCCGCCCCCACAGCTTCTCCGCCAGCGGGCCGTAGACCGCGTCGTAGGCCGCGTCGCCGAAGTGCAGTCGCATCTCGTCGGCGTAGGTCTCCGGGCGCCCGCGCCGGAACGTACGGGTGGTGGCATCCAGCGTCATCGCCGCCGCGAGCCCGGTCGGCAGGGTGCGCATCAGGTTGGCCGGACGCATCGGCAGGTCGACCCACCGCGACCCGATGCGCAGCCGCCCGTTGCGCATGCGCGTCTGGAGGTCGTTGCCCATCAGGTCGCGCAGGTCGGCGAGCACGTGCGGCGGAGTAGTGGGTTGCAGCCGCTGGCTGCCCTGGTCAACCCGGATGCCGGCGACGTCGAACGAGGCTGCGATGCCGCCGACGTGGTCGGTTCGCTCGATCACCCCGACCGAGAACCCGCGGCGCGCGGCGCGCCACGCGGCGGCCAGCCCTGCCGGGCCGGCGCCGAGCACGAGGAGGTCATACGACTGACGCATTGTGCGCAAGGCTATCCACACGGCATCAGGACGGACACCCCTAGGCTGCGCGATGTGGATCACGTCGACCGCGATCTCGTCGAAGACGTACGAGCTGCGCTGGCTGCGGCCGCCGATCCGGCGAAGGCCGCTCCGATGCAGGCGTACATGCGGTCGCAGATGCCGTTCCTCGGAGTCCAGAAGCCCGCACGCGTTCGGGCGCTCAGACCCCTCTTCGCCGCGCACCCGTTCATCGACCGGGACGCGTACGAGTCGACCGTGCTCACCCTGTGGCGCGAGGCGACCTACCGCGAGGAGCGGTACGCGGCGCTGGCCCTGACCGAGACGGCACCTGCCCGCCGGTGGCAGGACCCCGCCGCACTGCCGCTGTACGACGAGCTGGTCGTCACCGGCGCCTGGTGGGACCTGGTCGACGAGGTGGCCAGCCGGCGCATCGGCCCGATCTTGCGGGAGTTCCCGGCCGAGGTGGTGCCCGTCATGCAGCGCTGGGCCTTCGACGCAGACATGTGGCGGCGCCGGACCGCGATCATCTGCCAGATCGGCTCTCGTGAGACCACCGACCTCGACCTGCTGTCTGTGGCAATCGAAGCCAACGCCAGCGATCGCGACTTCTTCATCCGCAAGGCCATCGGCTGGGCGCTGCGCGAGCACACCAAGATCGACCCGTCCTGGGTTCGGTCCTTCGTTGCCGCTCACGACAACCTCTCGTCGCTCTCGCGCCGTGAGGCCGTGCGTAACCTCCCCAGCAATTCATCGCGTACTTCTAGCCGCCCCTAGGCGCCGTCCGCTGGTCTCGCGGTCCTGTTGCGCGCCTCCATGGCTTTGAGGGAGGCGTCGAAGCCCTTGACCATCACGCCCTTGCCGACCGTCCCGAGCGCGAGCTCAAGAAACCGGCCCTTGAGGTTCTTGCCCTCACGAACCGTGACCGCGTCGATGACGGTAGTGCCGTCGGGCTGAGGGATGGGGGTGTAGGTGAAGCCCGAGTTGCGGCCCCAAGTATTGGAGTCCGTCGTCTTGAGAACGATGTGGTGCGGATCGGACCAGTCGTAGTCCAGGCGCTCCCACGTGCCGCGTGAACCTTCGGTCACGTCCGCGTGGTGTGCGCTTCTCTCGTGCACCTTGAGGTACTTGTCGGCGCTGTTGCTGAACAGCTCCGAACGTCCAGGTCCGAAGTCGGTGAGCCCGGCGATGAACTGCTCGGGCGTCAGCGGGGTCGTAACCCTCACGTGGATGGTGGTCATTTCTTGTCTCCCCAAGGTGAGTCGTTGATGGGTGTCTCCGTTGGTCCTCCGGCGGGATGCCCGCAGACTCGCGGCTTGCTCAGGCGGGAAGCTCGGCGCCGGAGGCGACCTGCGGGAAGTACCGACATCAATCCCCAACGCGGCGGCGCATAGATTTCAGCCACCTGGGCCCTACACTCTGGTTGTTACTGGCGGGTAGCATCAGACCTGTCCGCCACACCCGTGTCCGAGGAGGCCGGTACCCGTGCCACGCGCTCTCCGTGACGTCGTCTTCGTCGACGGCGTCCGTACCCCCTTTGGCAAGGCCGGTCCCAACGGCATCTACGCCGAGACCCGGGCCGACGACCTCATCGTCAAGTGCATCCGCGAGATCCTCCGGCGCAACCCCGCCGTCGCCCCCGAGCAGGTCGACGACGTGGCCATCGCCGCCACGACGCAGACCGGCGACCAGGGCCTCACCATCGGCCGCAGCGCCGCGATCCTCGCCGGGCTTCCGAAGAGCGTGCCCGGTTTCGCCATCGACCGCATGTGTGCCGGCGCGATGACCGCCGTCACGACGACCGCGGGCGGCATCGCTTTTGGCGCCTACGACATCGTCATCGCCGGCGGCGTCGAGCACATGGGCCGGCACCCCATGGGCGAGGGCATCGACCCCAACCCGCGGTTCCTGTCCGAGCGGCTTGTCGACACCTCGGCGCTGGTGATGGGTTCTACCGCGGAAAACCTGCACGACCGGTTCCCGCACCTGACCAAGGAGCGGGCCGACGCTTACGCGGCGGGCAGCCAGGCCAAGTACGCCAAGGCGCTAGCCGACGGCAAGATCCAGCCCGACCTCGTGCCCGTGGCCACCCGCTCCCGCGAGCACGGCTGGGGTCTCGCCACGGCCGATGAGCCGCCGCGTCCGGGCACCACAGTCGAAGCGCTGGCCACGCTGCGCACGCCGTTCCGCCCGCACGGCCGCATCACCGCGGGCAACGCCGCCGGCCTCAACGACGGCGCGACCGTCTCGCTGTTGGCGGCGGAGGACGTCGCGCGCAACGCCGGCCTGCCGGCCAAGATGCGCCTTGTGTCGTACGCCTTTGCCGGCGTCGAGCCGGAGGTCATGGGTGTGGGCCCGGTGCCGGCCACCGAGAAGGCCCTCGCCAAGGCCAGCCTGTCCATGGGCGACATCGGCCTGTTCGAGATCAACGAGGCGTTCGCCGTACAGGTGCTGGCTTTCCTCGACTACTTCGGAATTGCCGACGACGACCCGCGTGTCAACCAGTACGGCGGGGCCATCGCGGTTGGCCACCCGCTCGCATCCAGTGGCGTACGGCTGATGACGCAGCTGACCCGGCAGTTCGAGGACCACCCCGAGGTCCGCTTTGGCCTCACGACCATGTGCATCGGGCTCGGCATGGGCGGCTCGGTCATCTGGG
Source organism: uncultured Actinomycetota bacterium (assembly GCA_963799425.1). Classification (GTDB taxonomy): domain Bacteria; phylum Actinomycetota; class Actinomycetes; order Jiangellales; family Jiangellaceae; genus CAVWSM01. Next base: position 296,471 of record CAWCXA010000013.1, read on the forward strand.
AGAACCCGCAGCACGCTGACTATGGCAAGGAGATCGCTGCCTGATGAGTGAGATGTTTGCTGAGCGGATCACCCACTCGCACGTCCGTCCGGTCGAGCTGCCACTGGGGGCCGGCACCCTGGCGCTGATCACGCTCGACAACGGCTTCGACCACACCAAGCCCAACACGCTTGGACCGGCGACCCTGGCCGAGCTCGACGCGGCGATCACGACCGCGTTCTCGGCGCCCGGCGTCGTCGCGATCGGCATCACCGGCAAGCCGTTCATCCTGGCGGCCGGTGCCGACCTCAAGGGCATCGGCGTCGTACAGGAGCGCGAGCAGATCCTCGCCATCGCCCGGCAGGGTCACGCGGTGCTGCGCCGGCTCGGCGAAGGTCCGGTGCCTGGGTTCGCGTTCGTCAACGGCCTGGCGCTCGGCGGCGGGCTGGAGATCGCGCTCAACTCCACCTACCGCACGGTGTCCGCAGCCGCGCCGGCGCTTGCCCTGCCCGAGTGCTTCCTCGGGCTCGTGCCCGGCTGGGGCGGCGCCTACCTGCTGCCCAACATCGTGGGTCCGGAAAGGGCCATCCAGGTCATCATCGACAACGCGCTCAGCCAGAACCGCACGCTGACGGGCAAGCAGGCGTTCGAGCTCGGCGTCGCCGATGCACTCTTCGAGGGCGCAGACTTCCTGGAGCAGTCGCTCTTGTGGGCGGCACAGGTGCTCACCGGCGCGGTCACCGTACAGCGTCCGGAGATCGACCGGTCCGAGGAAACGTGGAACGCCGCGGTTGCCAAGGGTCGCGCGATCGCCGATGCCAAGGTGAAGGGCGCGGCTCCGGCGCCGTACCGCGCACTCGAGCTCATCGCGGCCGCCCGAACGGCCGACAAGGACGCCGCCTTCGAGGCCGAGGACGAGGCGCTCGCCGACCTGGTCATGGGTCAGGAGCTGCGGGCGTCGCTCTATGCGTTCGACCTCGTGCAGCGGCGGGCCAAGAAGCCAGCGGGGGCACCCGACTCCGCGCTCGCGCGCCAGGTCACCAAGGTCGGCGTCGTGGGCGCCGGCTTGATGGCCGCACAGCTGGCGCTGCTGTTCGCTCGGCGCCAGCAGGTGCCCGTCGTGATGACAGACCTCGACCAGGAGCGGGTGGACAAGGGCGTGGCCCACGTACACGCCGAGGTCGACAAGCTGCTTGCCAAGCGGCGCATCTCTCCCGACGCCGCCAACCGGTTCAAGGCCCTCGTGACCGGCACGACCGACAAGGACGAGTTCGCCGATGCTGATTTCGTCATCGAGGCCGTCTTCGAGGAGATGAAGGTCAAGAAGCAGGTCTTCGCCGAGCTCGAGGCCGTCGTCGCCGACACTGCGGTCCTCGCCACCAATACCTCGTCGCTGTCGGTCACCGAGATGGCTGCCGACCTGCAGCACCCGGAGCGAGTCGTCGGATTCCACTTCTTCAACCCGGTCGCGGTGCTGCCGCTGCTGGAGATCGTGCGCACTGAGCGCACGGACGATGCCGCGCTCGCGACCGCGTTCGCGGTGGGCAAGCAGCTGAAGAAGTCGAGCGTCCTCGTCAAGGACGCGACGGGCTTCGTCGTCAACCGGCTGCTGCTGAAGTTCATGGGCGAGGTCACCGCGTCGTTCGACGAGGGCACCCCGGCCGACGTGGCCGACAACGCACTCGCGCCGTTGGGCCTGCCGATGACGCCCTTCGTGCTCACGCAGCTGGTCGGCCCGGCAGTCGCGCTGCATGTCGCGGAGTCTCTGCGTGAGTCGTTCCCCGAGCGCTACGGCGTGTCCGAGAACATGCGCCGGCTCGTCTCCGCGGGCAAGCCCGGCATCTGGTCGTTCGGCCCTGACGGCAAGCCCTACCTCGACGACGAGACAAGGTCGCTGCTCACCTTTGGCGACACACCACAGACCAGCGAGGCGGTCCGCGATCGTGCGCTCGAGGCCTTGGCGCGAGAGATCCGCTTGATGCTCGATGAGGGGGTTGTCGCCGAGCCACAGGACATCGACCTGTGCATGCTGCTCGGCGCCGGCTGGCCGTTCCACCTCGGCGGCATCACCCCGTACCTCGACCGCACCGGCGTCTCCGAGCGCGTCACCGGCCGCCGCTTCCTCCCCAAGGGCGTGGCCACCCTTCCCTAGGCCCTCAGCCCGAATGACCACGTTCAGCATGGTTGCCCCCGCACCACTAGGCCTCTAGCCCTGGTGGTGCGGGGGCAAGCCTGGTCATGGACGGCTGTCGCGCGAGCGCGACGGTCGACACGCGCCCCGCTACTGTCGTGGCCATGGCTGAGCACTACGGAGTCGTCGTACTCGGCGCCGGCCCCGGCGGCTACACCGCCGCCGTCCGGGCAGCCCAGCTCGGGCAGCGCGCCGCAGTCGTGGAGAGCAAGTACTGGGGCGGTGTGTGCCTCAACGTGGGCTGCATCCCCTCGAAAGCCCTGCTGCGCAACGCGGAGCTCGCGCACCTGGTGCAGCACGAGGCGGCAACCTTTGGTATCTCGTTCGACAACGTGAGCGTCGACTACAACGCCGCCTTCGAACGCAGCCGCAAGGTCGCGGACGGCCGGGTCAAGGGCGTCCACTACCTGATGAAGAAGAACACGATCGACGAGATCGACGGCTGGGGTACCTTCACCGACGACCACACCCTCGACGTATCGCTCAACAACGGGGGTAGCCAGACCATCACGTTCGACAGCTGCATCATCGCAACCGGCTCCACCACCCGGCTGCTGCCCGGCACCAGTGTCAGCGAGCGCGTCGTGACCTACGAGGAGCAGATCCTCTCCCCCGACCTGCCGGGCAGCATCATCATCGCGGGTGCCGGTGCGATCGGTGTCGAGTTTGCCTATGTGATGAGCTCGTACGGCGTCAAGGTCACGATCGTCGAGTTCCTCGAGCGACTCGTACCCCTGGAGGACGCGGAGGTGTCGGCCGAGCTGGCCAAGCGATTCCGCAGGCTCGGCATCGAGGTGCTGACGTCGACCCGCGTGGACTCGATCGACGACAGCGGGGACACGGTACGCGTCACTGTGAGCCGCGACGGTCAGCCGCAGGTGCTGGAAGCCGACAAGGTCCTGCAGGCGATCGGCTTCGCGCCGCGCGTCGACGGCTACGGGCTCGACAAGGCCGGCGTACAGCTCACTGATCGCGGGGCCATCGCGATCGACGGCCGCATGCGCACCAACGTGCCGCACATCTACGCGATCGGCGACGTCACAGCCAAGCTCATGCTGGCGCACGTCGCCGAGGCCATGGGCATCGTGGCGGCGGAGACGATCGGCAACGCCGAGACCATGGAGCTCGACTACGTGATGATGCCGCGCGCCACCTACTGCCAGCCGCAGGTGGCGTCGTTCGGCCACACAGAGGCGCAGGCGCGTGCGCTGGGACGCGAGATCAAGGTGCAGAAGTTCCCCTTCACCGCCAACGGCAAGGCGCACGGGCTCGGCGAAACTGCCGGCTTCGTCAAGCTCATCGCCGACGCCGAGCACGGCGAGCTCCTCGGCGGGCACCTCATCGGCCCCGAGGTGACCGAGCTGCTCCCGGAACTCACGCTCGGCCAGCTCTGGGACCTCACGAGCCACGAGCTGGCCCGCAACGTGCACGCGCACCCCACCCTCAGCGAAGCCGTCAAGGAGGCGCTGCACGGGCTCGCCGGTCACATGATCAACATGTGAGACCAGCCACGTTCGATGATCACGAAGACTTTGGGGCTGTTTTCGCGGGCAAACTCTTCGTGATCATCGAGATGGCTTCCTCCGCCGATTTCGCCACATGGAGACCTGGTGCGGCTGGCAGGTCCCAGCCACCGAGTGCGACGACGGGTACGCCCGTGCGCACGGCCAGCGCCACCTCAGACAGCGTGCCCCACGAGCCGCCGATGCACAGGACCGCGTCGACAGTCCGCACGATGAGTCCGTTGCGCAGCTCGCCCATGCCGGTCGCGACCACCACGCTGTTCGCGGGGTCGGCCGCCGCGCGATCGGTGCCCGGTAGCAGCGCGACCGCTACGCCGCCGGCGTCGCCTGCGCCCTGGGCGGCAGCCGCCATCACCCCGCCAAGCCCACCGGTGACCACGACCGCACCGCGCTCAGCGAGCAACCGTCCCGCTGTGTGGGCGTTCCGAAGCTCCGACTCGCTCGCCTCGCCAGGCCCGACCACCGCGACGTACAGGCGCGCCGTGCTCACTGCCGTCGAGGTGTCGCGGCACGGGTCGGCGACGCCATCCGGCTGTGCTGCTTGCTGTAGAGGAAGTAGATGACGAACCCCACGACCATCCAGATGAGGAACCGCAGCCACGTCTCGACGGGCAGATTGAGCATCAGATAGAGACAGGCCAGCACGGAGAGGATCGGCAGCAACGGCACCCACGGCACGCGGAAGGAGCGTGGCAGGTCGGGCCGGGTCCGGCGAAGGATCACCACGCCGATGGAGACGACAACGAACGCGAACAGCGTGCCGATGTTGACCAGCTCAGCCAGCTCCGCGAGCGGGATCAGCGCGGCCAAGATTGCGACGACGGCGCCAACGATGAGCGTGAGCACGTACGGCGTCCGGAACCTCGGGTGCACCACGGACAACCCCCGAGGGAGCAGGCCGTCTCGCGACATGGCGAACAACACCCGCGTCTGACCAAGCATGAGGATCATGACAACGGTGGTGAGCCCAGCCAGCGCGCCGATCGTGATGAGTGTGGCCGCCCAGTCTTGGCCGACGGCTTTGAACGCCTCCGCAAGCGGCGCACTCTCGTCCAGCTCGGTGTAGTTCTGCATTCCCACGACGACGAGCGACACGGCCACGTACAGCGTGGTGCAGATCGCCAGCGAGCCGATGATGCCGCGAGGCAGGTCCCGCTTTGGGTTCCGCACCTCTTCGGCTGCGGTGGCCACGACGTCGAAACCGATGAACGCGAAGAACACGATCGCGGCTGCGGTGAAGATGCCGCCGA
>CAWCXA010000014.1:0-7977 GCA_963799425.1 uncultured Actinomycetota bacterium
CGGACATCGACCTCGAGCGAGGCGTGCTGCAGGTCGCACGCCAGCTGGCTCGTCCTCGCCAAAAGGGGGACAGCCTGACATTCGGGCCGCTCAAGTCCAAACAGAGCCGAAGGACTCTTGCCATCCCACCCACGCTCGTGAAAAGGCTGCACGAGCACCGGCTGCGTCAGGAGCAGGAACGCCAGGTCAACCCTGAGTGGGCAGACGATCGGATCGTCTTCACATCACCGTGGGGCAAGCCGCTCGACCCGAGTGCCGACAACCGCGCCTTCAAGTCGCTCCTGGTGCGTGCTGGCATTCGGTCCGTTCGCCTCCACGACCTGCGGCACACAACAGCCAGCCTTCTGATCGCCCAGGGCGTGCACCCGCGAATTGTGATGGAGGCGCTTGGTCACTCGCAGATCTCCCTGACCATGAACACCTACAGCCACGTCATGCCGGCAGCTCTCCGCGAAGTCGCGGACAACATGGAAGACACCCTCTGGGGGAGCGATGATGACGGCCCGTGGCGATAGGTGTGGCGATATGATGATCTTCAATCGATCTTACAACTGTGTGTTTCCGCAGTTCAGACCTAGAGCCGGCGAGGGGAATCGAACCCCTAACCTCCCGATTACAAGTCGGGTGCGCTGCCAATTGCGCCACGCCGGCGGGACTGCGGCATGGTATCCCGCGTGGTCGGCTGGGCCGACGTCCGCGGCGCCTGATCAAGTTGTGCGCCCGGCCGCGGAAATCGCCCACGCGAGGGCCCGCGGACTAACTTCGCCCCCTAACTCCGCGATTTTCGGTAAACCGGGGGCCGAAAACACGGAGTTAGGGGGCGAAGTCAACCGCCCCGGAGCCGGGTACGGTCGAGGTTGAACCGAAGGGGTGGTGGCGCCGATGCGTGGCCCGCGCGAACGCCCCGGGACGGAGCCGTCCAACGCTCGCAGCGCGTACGGCCTGCGCGTCTTGCTCTCCGCGCTCTTCGGTCTCGCCACGGCCGTTGGGTGCGTCTGGCTGTTCGTCGAGGCTGCGGGCAACGACTACCGCAACGAGGGCACACTGATCACCCTCGCCATCATCCTCGGCCTCGTGGCGGTGGTCGCGGTCATCGACATCGTCGTGATCTATCGTCGGACCGGCGGGCGAATGCGCAGCTGACCTGGGGATTTCGGCCTTTACAAGCCGTTTTCAAGTCGGCTCCAAGCGGTCGGGCGCATCCTCTGCTGGGTAACGGTACGCACGATGCCCCAGGGGATCTCTTTTCATGTCTGCCATCAGCACGACCCTGTCGATCCAGGGACAGCCCGACCGCCGCCACGCCGCCCTCCAGGACCTGCGCGCCACCACGCGCGGTCGGATGCTCACCCCATCCGACCCGGACTGGGACGCGGCACGGCTCGGCTTCAACCTCACCGTCAACCAGCAACCGCTCGCCGTCCTCGAGGTCGCCGACGTCACCGACATCCAGTCGGCCGTCAAGGTCGCGATCGCCTATGACCTCACCGTCAGCGTCCAACCCACCGGCCACGGCGCAACCACCGCGGTCGATGACACCATCCTCCTGCGCACCCGCGCCCTCGACGGCATCGAGATCGACCTGTCCAGCGGCACTGCGCGCGTCGAGGCCGGCGTCAAGTGGGGCGCGTTCCAGCACGCCGTTGACGGCACGGGGCTCTCCGGTCTGGCGGGCAGCACTGGCGACGTCAGCGTTGTGGGTTACACGCTCGGCGGCGGACTCAGCTGGTTCGGCCGCAAGTTCGGCTGGGCGGCCAACCTGGTGCGGCGTTTCGAAATCGTCGATGCCCAGGGGACCCGGCGCACCGTCACCAACCGCTCCGACCCGGAGATGTTCTGGGCCCTTCGGGGCGGCGGCGGCGACTTCGCGATCGTCACGGCAATCGAGTTCGAACTGGTGCCGGCGCCACACGTCTACGGCGGGCGCATGATGTGGCCGCTCGAGATGGCGCCACGCGTGCTGTCCACGTTTGCCGAGGTCACGGAAACCGCGCCGGAGGAGCTGTCCGTGTGGGCCTTGCTCTTCCGCTTCCCAGACGTCGACCTGGTCCCGGAGCCGGTGCGTGGTGGTTCGTTCGTCATCATCGATGCCACCTACCTGGGCGACACCGCGGAAGGCGAGCGGCTGCTCGAGCCGTTCCGCGACCTCGGTCCGAGATTCCTCGACACGTTCGGCATCGTGCCGGTGGGCATGCTGGACACGATTGCCGCCGAGCCGACAGACCCGATCCCAGCGATCGAGGGTGGCTTCATGCTGTCATCGTTCGACGAGGACGTGGTCCAGACACTGCTCGAGCTCGCCGGCCCAGGCGTCGAGACCAACGTCTCGGCGGTCCAGGTCCGACACCTTGGTGGGGCACTCGCCCGGCCGTCGACGGGGCAGGGTGCCATCGGTGCGATGGCCGCGCCCTACAGCCTGCTCGCCGCTGGGCTCGCCCTCGCGCCCGAGCTGGCCCCAGCGGTCGTCGCCGATGTGCGTACGTTCGACGCCGCGATGTGGCCCTTCCGAGCCGACCGGTCCTACTTCAACCTCCTGAACGGGACCGATCCGACCGATGCGTTCGACAGTGAGACCCTCGAGCGGTTGAACGACATCAAGCGACGCCGCGACCCGCGCGGCGTCATCCGCAGCAACCGGCCGCTCGTCTACTGAGCCGAGCGACCGGGGCGAGACGGGGGGCGCGGCCGGGCTGGGTCAGGCGGTCCAGCCCGGTCGCACAAGCCCTGTCTCGTACGCAAGAACAACCAGCTGCGCACGGTCGCGCACCCCCAGCTTGATCATTGCTCGGCTCACATGTGTCTTGGCCGTCGCCGGTGAGACGACCAAGCGTGCGGCGATCTCATCGTTGGACAGGCCCTCCGCCGCGAGCGCCATCACCTCACGCTCCCGCTCGGTGAGCCCGTCCAGCGCATCGCTTGTCGCGGCACCGCGTGAGCGTGCCGCGAACTCCGCGATCAGCTTGCGTGTCGCCCCTGGTGACAGCAGCGCCTCACCCGAGGCGACAGCGCGTACGCCGCGCAGCAAGTCGACCGGCTCGGTGTCCTTGACCAGAAACCCGCTGGCCCCAACCCGGATCGCCTCAAAGACGTACTCATCCAGCTCGAACGTCGTCAGGATCACCACCTTGACGTCGCTCAGCTCAGAGTCGGCCACGATGCGCCGCGTCGCTTCCAGCCCGTCCATCTGTGGCATGCGAATGTCCATGAGCACCACGTTCGGATGCAGCTCACGAACCGCGGCCACCGCCGCCGCTCCGTCAGACGCCTCCCCGACGACCTTGATGTCAGCCTCGGCGTCCAGCAGCGCCCGAAAGCCGCCACGCACCAACGCCTGGTCGTCAGCGAGCACCACACGGATCACGGCTCCTCCTCGATCGGCAGGGTGGCGACGACGACGAAGCCACCATCAGCCCGCGGTCCAGCGCGCAAGGTCCCGCCGAGGGCAGCCGCCCGCTCGCGCATGCCGGCAATGCCATGACCCGTGCCTGGCTCGGCGGGCGACGGTGCGCCCAGAGGGGGTCCGTTCTCCACCCGGATGGTCAGCTCGTCGGCTCCGTAGTCGAGGGACACAAATGCCGGCACCGCGCCAGCGTGTCGTTGCACGTTGGTCAGGGCCTCCTGCACGATGCGGAACGCCGCAAGATCCACAGCGCCAGAAACCGGCCGCTCCACTCCCGACGACGACAGTGTCACGTCAACACCGACGGCCGCCATCCGCTCGGTCAGCTCGGGCAACACGGACAGCCCCGAGGTCGGCGCCCGCGGCGCCTCCTCGTCGACCGCGCGCAGCGCGCCCAGCACCGAACGCATCTCGGTGAGGGTCTCCTTGCTGGCCGCCTTGATGGCTGTCAGCGCATCGCGCGCCTGCTCGGGGTTGTCGTCCATCAAGTGCAGCGCAACACCGGCTTGCACGTTGATGAGCGAGATGTTGTGTGCGAGCACATCGTGCAGCTCACGGGCGATGCGCAGCCTCTCCTCGGTAGCCAGTCGTGCCATCTCCGACTCGCGAGTGCGGGCGGCATCGCGTTGCCGCTCCCAACGCGTACGCGCGAACGCGCCCGCGACGGTCAGGAACACGACCCACACAGCGCTCGCAGACAGCTCGCCCAACGTCGGCGCGGGAGCACGGTCGAAGATCCAGTCGACGGAGTTGATCAACGCCCAACCGATGACGCCGACCACGATGGCGGCCTTCAGATGGCCGCTCGCGACTGCCGTGAAGTAGGCCACGGCGAGACTGATGAACACGGGTCCGTACGGAAAGTCCAGCGCGAGGTACGTCACCGTCACGCCGAGTACCGAGGCGAGCACCGGCACGGGGTACCGCCACCTCAACGTCAGGGCGAGCGGCCCGAGCAGCAGCAGCACGTACGCGGCCCAGTCGAGCGCGCGCTTGTCGGGCTGGTTATCCGCCGCGAAGTGCGTCCCGATCACCTGGAAGAACGCAATCGGCACGACGATCAGCCCGGACCAAGGACTGCGGAGCCAAGGGGTGCCGTCCCACGACCTGCTCGACCACGGCGGCCCACGCCAGGCAGGCGTTGTCGGCGCGGCGCGGTCGGTCACAGCCACGACGGTACGACCCGCGCGACGCAGGCGCGTCGGCTGCGCAGCGGCCCGTGAAGTGCGCCGCCCGCGGTAGCAGCACCTCAGGCCGTACGCCCGACGTCGTACTTGCGCTGCCGCTAGCGGTGTGACGCCCGATCCGACAGATGCAGCCACGGTGGAGTCGTCACGCCAATGCCGTGCCTGAGGAGTCGGACAATGACGGAAAGCAGGGGCACTCTCGCCCCACGTGAAACCAGCATGCGCCCCGCGGCGCGGACCGTGGACGCGGTCAAGACCTACGGCGAAAGCGGCACCGCCATCCACGCCCTCGACGGCGTCACCGTGGACGTGGCCGCGGCGGAGTTCACCGCAGTCATGGGGCCGTCCGGGTCAGGGAAGTCGACACTGTTGCACTGCCTCGCGGGGCTCGACTCGCTGACCAGCGGGGAGGTGTGGCTAGGCGACGTCGAGCTCGGATCGCTGCCCGACAGGCAGCTCACGCTGCTGCGCCGGGAGCGGCTCGGCTTCGTCTTCCAGTCCTACAACTTGCTGCCGATGCTGACCGCGCAGGAGAACATCACTCTCCCGCTCGACCTCGCCGGCGCGGATCCGGACGACGCATGGCTGCGGCACGTCGTCGAGACCGTTGGGCTGGAAGACCGGCTGCATCACCGGCCCTCGGAGCTTTCCGGCGGGCAGCAGCAGCGGGTTGCCGTCGCGCGGGCCCTCGCCAGCAAGCCTGACGTCGTGTACGCCGACGAACCTACCGGCAACCTCGACTCGCGGTCGGGCGCTCAGGTGCTGACGTTCCTGCGCCGAGCGGTGTCCGATCTCATGCAGACGGTTGTGATGGTCACGCACGACCCGGTCGCTGCGTCCTACGCCGACAGCGTCCTGTTCCTCGCCGACGGTCAGGTTGTCGACACGATGACCCGCCCGACGGCGGACCGTGTGCTCGATCGCATGAAGTCATTGGGGGGCTAGACCAATGCTGCGGCTCACTCTCAAGGCCCTCTGGGCGCACAAGCGGCGCTTGGTCGGCACGGCACTCGCAGTAGTGCTCGGGGTTGCCTTCCTGTCGGGCACGCTCGTGCTCGGAGACACGATGCGGCGCAGCTTCGGGACGCTGTTCGCCGAGGCCAACGCCGGATCGGACGCTGTCGTTAGGAGCGCATCCGAGCTCGCGGACTCGCGCGACTCGGCTCCCGCCGTCATCGACGAGACTCTGGTGGACCAGATCGCCGAGCTGGACGGCGTCGACGCCGCGGCTCCGTACGTCGAGGGGTTCGGCGCCATCATCGGTGAGGACGGCTCACCGATCGGCGGCAATGGGCCGCCACAGGTCGCCGGCTCCTGGATCGAGGACCCGGAGCTCAACCCGTACCGGATCGTCGACGGGCGCGCCCCTGAGACCAAGCATGAGGTGGTGCTCAACCGCGCGGCCGCGGATGACGCCGGTCTCTCCGTCGGCGATCACGCAGTCGTCCAGGCACCGCAACCTGTCGACGTCGAGGTCGTCGGCATCGCCAAGTTCGGCGACCAGGACGGCCTGGGTGCCGCAACGTTTACCGCGTTCACGCTCGAGGGCGCCCAGGGGCACGTCACCAAACAGCCGGACCGGGTGTCGACGGTGTACGTGCGCGGGGACGGCGTTTCGCAATCTGAGCTCGTCGAGGGCATCGCACCCTTGCTGCCGTCCGGCCTCGAGGTCGTCACCGGCGAGCAGGCCAGCGACGAGGAGCTCGACGCCGTGGCCGGGCAGTTCCTTGATCTGTTCACAGCGATACTGACCGGCTTCGCCGCCATCGCCTTGCTGGTCGCGACGTTCAGCATCAACAACGCGTTCTCGATCGTGGGCGCGCAGCGTGCCAGGGAGTCGGCCATGCTGCGCACGCTCGGCGCTACCCGTCGGCAGGTCCTGGGGTCCGTGATGGGCGAGGCAGCCACACTCGGGCTGGTGGCCTCGACGGTCGGTGTGCTTGCCGGCATCGGACTCACGCAGCTGCTCAAGCTGATGTTCCGGGTTATGGGCTTCGCGATGCCGGCTGAGGGCACTGTGCTGCGGCCGTCGTCGTTGCTGGTCTCCCTCGGCATCGGCGTTGTGGTGACGACGGTTGCAGCCGTCCTGCCCGCAGTGCGCTCGTCGCGGGTTCCTCCGCTCGCTGCTCTTCGCGATGTTGCGACCGACGGGGCAGGCGCGATGGGTCGGCGACACCTGGTCGTAACTACCTTGATACGCGTGCTCGGCTGGCCGCTGCGCTGGCGCGGCGTACCCGGGCGGCTAGCTCTGCGCAACGCGCTACGCAACCCGCGCCGGACGGCCGGCACGGCAACTGCGCTCCTGCTCGGCGTGGGCGTGACCACTCTGCTCGTCGTCGGCATCGCGTCACTGCGAGATTCGGTCGAGGATGCAGCGGCCGCGTCGGTGGACTCGGACCTGGTCGTCGCCTCGGGTGGCTTCGACTCGACCGTCATGAGCCCGGATGTCGCGGGCGCGATCGCTGAGCTGCCCGATGTCAAGTCCGCGACCGGCCTGGGACGCGGTTCCGCCGTGGTCGACGGGTCTGCGGCGACGTTGACGGTCGTGGACGCGTCCGCCGTCGGGCAACTGCTCAACCTCGATGAGTCCCATGGGTCGCTGGCTGAGCTCGGTCATGGCGAGATTGCCGTCGAGGCTTCGCGGGCCGACGATGCGGGCTGGTCGGTCAGTGATGTGGTCAAAGTCGAGTGGCCGGACGGTTCGTTGGGTTCGCTGCGAGTCGGCGCGGTGTACGACCAGGACGAGATCGTGGGGCCGTACGTCGTGACCCGCGGCACCTGGCAGCCGTACGAGCTGCAAGCCGTGGACTACACCGTCCTGGTCGACGTCGCAGACAGGCAGCCGCTGGCAACCGCGCAGGTGGCGGTCAGCGACGTGTCGGAGTCGATGGGCGCCCCGGCGGCCTTGACCCGCTCGGAGTTCGTCGAGGACCGCGCGTCGTTCGTCGACACGATCCTGATACTGACCTACGCGATGCTTGCCCTTGGCGTGTTGATCGCGGTCATGGGCGTGGCTAACGCGATGGCTCTGGCCGTGCACGAGCGGGTGCGGGAGATAGGACTTCTGCGCGCGGTCGGCGCCCTACGCGGCCAGGTGCGCGGGATGGTCCGCTGGGAGTCGGCGCTCGTCGCGCTGCTAGGCACGTCGGTGGGTGCGGCGCTCGGCATCTTCGCCGGATGGCTGCTCGTCCGTTCCGCCGAGTCCTTCGGATTCACGGCGTACGCGGTGCCGCTCGGCACCGTCGCGGTGGTGGTGGTAATCGGCGCCCTTGCCGGAATCCTCGCGGCGGCTCGCCCGGCGCGGCGCGCCGCTCGGCTCGACGTGCTGCAGGCGGTGGAGAGCACGTGACTGCGGCCGGGGTCAGCTCGATCCAGTTCGGACATAAGTGG
>CAWCXA010000015.1:0-68736 GCA_963799425.1 uncultured Actinomycetota bacterium
GGCGACAGGTAGCGGGAGACCGTGACGTCGTCGAAGCCGGTCACCGAGATCTCCTCAGGCACAGCGATCCCCCGCTCGCGCAGCACAGACAGCACGCCGACGGCCATGTCGTCGTTGAACGCCATGATCGCGGTGACGTCAGGGTGCTGGTCCAGGATCAACCTGGCCGCGTCCTTTCCGCCCTCGAGGGTGAACGCCGCCTCTACGACCGGAACGCTCCCGCGCTTGACGCCGTGAGCCGCCAGTGCGGCCTCGACGCCCGCGAGCCGGTCGGCCACGGTGGTGAGCTGGCGCGAACCGGAGGCCACCGCGATGCGCCGGTGGCCGAGCCGCAACAAGTGCTCGGCGATCGCCTGCCCGCCGGCAGTGTTGGCCGGAAGCACGGCGTCGACCCCCAGGAGCTGGTGCCGGCCGATGACCGCGACGCGGCCCCCGGATGCCTCGAAGGCCTGCAGATGCACCTTCATCTGCACTTGGACCTCCGTGTCGACGAAGCCCGAACCCGCGATGATGATCACGCCGACGCGGCTGGCGATCAGGGCGCGGAGCTGGGCGACCTCGTTCAGAGGGTCGCGGCCGGTGTGGCCGATCTGCACCATCCGGCCGTGCTCTGCGGCGACCTCGAGCACCCCGCTGGCAATCTCGGCGAAATAGGGGTCACCGATCTCATGCACAATGAGGCCCACGCCGGAGCTGGCCCCGCTCGCGAGTGACCGTGCGTGCACGTTGGCGATATAGCCGAGTTCCTGCGCCACCTGGCGTACGTGCTCGGCCACGGTGTCGGAAACACCGTTGGCACCGGAGAGGGCACGGGAGGCCGTAGCGATCGACACACCGGCGTGCTCTGCCACGTCGACTAGTCGCAGGCCCGCTCGAGGCTTCGGCATCGGCCATCCATTCGTCACAGGGAGTCAAAGATCTTGTCCCGACTCTTGCCAGTCGGTTCGTACCGCTCATATAGTGCCGCACGGAAGCGCTTACGCAAGCGCTTGCGTCACAAAGGAGTGAAGCACATGAGAGCAACGAAGCGGCTCTGGCTAGGAGCCATTGCGACATCCACCGCCCTTGCCCTCTCGTCGTGCGGGTTGGGCGGTGGCGACGACGACTCGTCGGCCGGCAGCGAGGACGACCCGATCGTCATCGGTGTCTCCCTTCCCCTCACTGGCGACTTCGCGGAGCCGGGCAAGGGGGTCCAGCGCGGATACGAGGCGTGGGCCGCGTACGTCAACGAGAACGGCGGACTCCTGGGTCGGCAGGTCGAGCTGAAGATCCTCGACGACCAGTCCAACGCCGACCGCGTCGCGTCCGACTACGAGCGGCTGATCAACCAGGACAACGTGGATCTGGTCTTTGGACCGTTCTCCACGCGCCTCGTCATCCCGGCCGCGCAGGTCGCCAAGGACTACGGCTTCCTGTTCGTCGAGCCGGCAGGAGCCGCGGCCGATGTCTTCAACCAGGGGTTCGACAACCTCTTCTACGCGGCACCTGCGGTCGCCAACGACCACTACAACTACCTGGCTGACCACATCCTCGCGATGCCTGAGGCCGATCGACCGACCTCAATCGCCGTCGCCTCCATGGACGACCCGTTCGCCCAGGGCACGGCCTACGGCCTCCGCGACAAGCTCCAGGAGGCAGGGATCCCGATCGTCGTCGACGAGGTGTATCCGCCGAACACAACCGACTTCAGCGGCATCGCGGCAAAGATCGCTGCCTCCAACGCCGACCTGCTGATCGGCGGTTCGCAGTACCAGGACGGCGTCAACCTGATCGTCGCGCTGCAGCAGCTCGGCTACCAGCCGAAGATGGCAGCGTTCTCCGGCGCGCCGACCAACGCGGAGTTCCCGGACGCGATCGGTGAGAAGACCGAGGGCATCCTGTCGCCAACCGGCTACACCACGGACGCGTCCTACCCGTCCAACCAGGAGTTCGTCGAGTTCTACAACGAGATGAACGGCTCGGTGCCGGCTGAGGACGAGGCCAACGCGTGGACGACCGGTCAGGTCGTCGCAGCGGCTGTCGAAGCCGTCGGCTGCGCCGACCCGGAGCCGGAGTGCCAGCAGCAGCTGATCGACTGGCTGCACGACAACGAGGTCGAGACGGTTGTCGGACCGCTCAGCTGGGACCAGGACGGTCGCCCGCAGAGCGCGCACCTCATTCAGCAGTACGTGGGCGGCCAGATCAAGATCGTGCTGCCGGAGGACGCCCAGGAGGCCGATTTCATCCACCCCAAGCCGGCCTGGTGAGGGACGGATAACTCGTGTCGGGCTCCCAGCTCCTGCAAAGCCTGGTGCTAGGCGTGCTGCTGGGAGGGCTCTACGCCCTCCTGGCAGCGGGCCTCACCTTGTACTTCGGCGTGATGCGAGTCGTCATGATCGCGCACGCCGCGTTCCTCATCCTTGCGGCCTACCTCGCGTGGTACTTCAACCGTGAGACCGGGCTCGACCCGCTGCTGTCGCTCGTGATCACTGTGCCGCTCTTCTTCGTGGTCGGCTTCGCGATGCAACGGCTGCTGATCGCGCGGCTGCGGCCGATCAGCCTCACGATGATGTCGGTTCTGCTCACGTTCGCGATCGCGCTGGTGATCGAGGGGATGCTCGGGTTCATCTGGACCGGCACGCAGCGCCGCGTCCAGCTCGACTATTCAAGTGCCAGCATCGAGTTCTTCGGTGCCAACATCGCGGTGGTCAAGCTGATCTCGTTCGGGCTGGCCGCGGTCTCTCTGGGCGGGCTCTACCTGATCCTCAAGAAGACCGCATTCGGTCAGGCCCTTCGCGCGACGATCCAGCACAAGGATGCTGCGCAGCTGGTCGGCATCGACACCGACCGTGTCGCGGGCTACGGATTCGGTCTCGGCTTGGCAACTGCGGCGATCGGCGGCACCGCCCTGTCATTGGACTACACGATCTACCCGTCGCTGCACTGGCACTGGATCGGCCCGCTGATGGCGATCATCGTCGTCGGCGGCCTGGGCAGTATTCCTGGTGCCGCGATCGCAGCGATGGTGCTCGGCATCGCCTCCAGCCTCCTACAGGTGCCGTTCGACACCACGTGGGCGCAGACCGTGTTCTATGTCGCCCTGTTCGCGACCCTGATGGTCCGGCCGCAGGGTTTCTTCGGAGGTCGCCTTGCACAGCGCTTCTAGCCGGCTCGCCCTCGGGGCCAGGGTGCTCGGCATCCTGCTGCTCGTCGCGGCCGTGCTGCTGTTCCCGTCGATGGCGTCCGACCCGTTCATCCTCTCGGTCGGCGTTGTCATCATGAGCTATGCGGTGCTCGCCACCGCTTGGAACTTCGTGGGCGGTTTCACCGGCTACATCTCGCTGGGCCACGCCGCCTACTCGGGTCTCGGCGGCTATGCCACGGGGTTGCTCATCATCAAGTCCGACCTCAACCCGTGGTTGGCGCTGTTCGTCGGGGCTCTAATCGTCGCGATCCTCACTGTGCCGATCGGCATCGCCTCGTTGCGCGTGCGAGGGGCGTCGTTCGTCATCGTGTCCATCGCGCTCGTGCTGATCATGCAGCTGGTCTTCCAGAGCTGGCGCTCATTCACCGGCGGCTCCAACGGCCTGCGCATCCCGCGACCGTTCGGGCCCGAGGTGCTGCGGCCCGAGCAGCACGAGCGGTTCTTCTTCCTGCACGCCGCACTGCTCGCGGTCGCGCTGCTGGCGTGGTGGGCAATCGAGCGCTCTCGTCTCGGCGCCGGGCTGAAAGCCATCCGCGAGGACGAGGACAAGGCACAGTCGCTCGGCGTTCCGACGTTCTCGTACAAGCTGGTTGCGCTCGTGATCTCGGCCTTCTTCACCGCACTCGGCGGCGGCCTGTACGCGCTGTGGTTCGGCTACCTGGACCCGATCTTCCAGTTCTCGATCCTCGTCGGCGCCTACATGGTGCTCATGTCGTTGCTCGGCGGCATCCGCAGCCTCTTCGGTCCGCTGCTCGGCGCGGTGATAGTCGGCTACGCGGTCGAGGTCTTCAAGGCGCAGTACGGCGACACCCAGTTCCACCTCGTCGCGACCGGGCTCCTGCTCGGACTGGTCGTGCTGTTCATGCCCGATGGGATCATCCCGGCGCTCACCTCGCTGGTGAACCGGTTCCGCCCCCAGGCCGCGTCGATCCGTGAGATGACCGCCGCCGATCTGCAGGAGCGACAGCCGCAGCCGACCACGAAGGCCGAGGTGCACTCATGACGGCCGGCCCCGCGGTGGCGACCCGCCAGAGCGTCGCGACGCAAGGGCTCCGCAAGGCATTCGGCGGCGTCCAGGCCGTGGACAGCGCCTCGGTGGCATTCCAGCAGGGGAAGATCAATGCCTTGATCGGCCCCAACGGCTCGGGCAAGACAACCTTCTTCAACTGCGTCACGGGGATGATCCGCCCGGACGCCGGCACGGTCACGTACGACGGCCGCGACGTCACCGGCAAGCCGCCGCACACGATCGCCAAGGCTGGCATCGGTCGGAGCTTCCAGCTCTGCCGCATCTTCCCCCGCCTCACGGTCCTCGACAACGTCCTCGTGGCGGTGCGCCCTTCAGGTCTGCTCGAGCGGCTGGCCGGCTCGCGCAACAAGGCTGACGTGCAACTCGCGCGGGATCTCTTGGCGCGAGTGGGCATCGACCATCTGGAGCGGTCGGAGGCCCGCGACATCTCGTACGGACAGCAAAAGCTGCTCGAGCTTGCCGGCGTGCTCATGGGCGATCCCGACACGATCATGCTCGACGAGCCCGCCGGAGGGGTGAACCCGGCGCTTATCGATCGCATAGCGGTGCTCGTCCGTGAGCTCAACGCCGAAGGAAAGACGTTCATCATCGTCGAGCACAACATGGACATGGTCATGAGCCTCAGCGACCACGTCGTCGTGTTCGACCGTGGCCGGCCGATCGCCGAGGGAACTCCCGACGTCGTGCAGAACGACCCGAAGGTCCTGGAGGCCTACCTTGGCATCTGACCATCTCCTCGAGCTCAACGACATCGAGGCGGGCTACGGGCGCGCGGCTCTCGTGCTGCGTGGGCTGACGGTCAAAGTCCCGCCTGCGAGCGTCGTCTGCCTCGTCGGCCCCAACGGCGCTGGCAAGTCGACCGTCCTCAAGGTGGCGAGCGGCATGCTCGCTCCGCGCTCAGGCCGCATCATCGTCGACGGCACCGACGTGACCGGACGCTCGCCGCAGCAGCTGCTGCGCACCGGCCTGTCTCACGTGCTGCAGGGGCACAGTGTCTTCAAGGAGATGACGGTCGAGGAAAACGTCCTCCTCGGTGCCTTCACCGTCAAGGACAAGGCGCTGGTCCGCGAGCGGGTTGAGTTCGTCAAGACACTGTTTCCGCTCGTGGCCGACCGGTGGGCGGCGCTCGCGGGTGCATTGTCCGGCGGTCAGCAAAAGCAGGTCGAGTTCGCGCGGTCGCTCATGGTGAGCCCCAAGGTCGTCCTGCTCGACGAGCCGTCGATGGGCCTCGACCCCAAGGCCACTGCCACCGTTTTCGAGCAGATCGTGCGCATGCGAGACGCCGGCATGGCAGTGCTGCTTGTCGAGCAAAATGCCCGCCGCGCTCTCCAGACCGCGGACATCGGCTGCGTGCTCGACCTCGGACGAGTCCACGTCACCGGCCCCGCGGCCCAGCTCCTCGCAGACCCCCAGCTCGCCGAGCTCTATCTCGGCGGTCGGCCCAAGCCAGTCAAGACGCACTGAAGTAGGTACCTGACTCCATGACAGCTCAGCCTTCGCACACGTACCGCATCGTCATGAACGGCGTGACCGGCCGCATGGGCTACCGCCAGCACCTCGTGCGCTCGATCCTCGCGATCCGGGCCGGAGGCGGTCTGCTGCTGCCTGACGGAACGCGCATCCAGTTGGAGCCGATCCTCGTGGGTCGCAACTCGCAGAAGCTCGCAGAGATCGCTGCCGAGCACGGCATCAGCGAGTTCACCACCGACCTCGACAGCGTGCTTGCGGACGACAGCGCGCGCATCTACTTCGACGCGCAGGTCACCAGCGAGCGCAAGAAGGCCATCCTCAAAGCGATCGCGGCCGGCAAGCACATCTACACCGAGAAGCCGCTCGCCGAGTCGGTCGACGAGGCACTCGAGCTCGTCGCTGCCGCCGAGGTAGCTGGCGTCACCAACGGTGTCGTGCACGACAAGATCTACCTGCCCGGCCTGCTCAAGCTGAAGCGGCTCATCGACGACGGGTTCTTCGGGCGCATCCTGTCGGTGCGTGGCGAGTTCGGTTACTGGGTCTTCGAGGGCGACGACGTGCCCGCACAGCGACCGAGCTGGAACTACCGCGCCGAGGACGGCGGCGGCATGGTCCTCGATATGTTCGCGCACTGGAACTACGTGCTCGAGGTGCTGTTCGGCCGCGTGGAGGCGGTGACTGCCAGAGCCGTCACCCACATCACGCATCGCTGGGATGAGCAGGGTAAGCCCTACGACGCCACCGCCGACGACGCCGCCTACGCAATCTTCGAGCTCCCGGCAGGCGTGGTCGCGCAGATCAACTCGTCGTGGGCCGTGCGGGTCAACCGCGACGAGCTCGTCGAGTTCCAGGTCGACGGCACGCAGGGCTCCGCGGTTGCTGGGCTGTTCGGCTGCCGCGTGCAGCCGCGCAGCGTGACCCCGCGGCCGGTCTGGAACCCCGACCTGCCGACGGAGGAGCCGTTCCGGGCGCAGTGGGAACAAGTGCAGGAGGAGCGGACCGGCGCGCCCACTGTCAATGGTTTCCGCGCGCAGTGGGAGGAGTTCCTCGCCGACGTGCACGCGGGTCGGGCGCACCGCCACGACTTTCGTTCCGGTGTCCGCGGCCTGCAGTTGGTGGATGCGGCGCTGCGGTCCTCGGCGGAGGGCCGACGGGTGGAGGTGCGTGGCGCGTGACTTCGATCGAGCTGCCCGACGCCGCCGGCGCGTGGCGCACGGTCGAGCTCCGCGAGCCACGACGGTGGAAGGACCACCCCGAGCCCTTCGCTACCCGCGTGGCCTTCGCGGCCGCACACGTCGTTGCCGACCCGCTAGGCAACAACGTGCCGGGGGCGCCGGCCGAGGTCGATTGGGACTCCACACTCGCGTTCCGTCGCGGCCTGTTCCGCTACGGGCTCGGCGTCGCCGAGGCGATGGATACGGCGCAGCGCAGCATGGGGCTTGACTGGGCGGCGGTCCAAGAGCTGATCACGCGAAGCGCGTCGCAGGCTAGAGACCTTGGCGCACGCATCGCGTCCGGAGCCGGCACCGACCACAAAGGCGATCTCAGCACAGTCGACGACGTCATTGCGGCCTACGCCGAACAGATCGCGTTCGTCGAGAGCACCGGCTCGCAGGTGATCGTGATGGCCTCCCGCCACCTGGCACGCGTTGCCCGCAACGCCGGCGATTATCTGCGCGTCTATGACGCCATCCTCGGACAGGTGCGCGAGCCGGTGATCCTGCACTGGCTCGGCGAGACGTTCGACCCGCAACTGCGCGGCTACTGGGGATCGACGGACGTCACAACGGCGACGACGACATTCGTGGACCTGGTCACCGCCCACGCGGACAAGGTCGACGGGGTCAAGGTGTCGCTGCTCTCCGCCGAGCACGAGGTCGGTCTGCGCGCGTGGCTGCCGCAGGGCGTGCGCCTCTACACCGGGGACGACTTCAACTACCCCGAGCTGATCCGCGGCGACGGCTCCCACCACTCCGACGCGCTGCTCGGAGCGTTTGCCGCCATCGCGCCGGCGGCCTCGGCAGCGCTCGCCGCGCTCGACGAGGGCGACCGCACGACCTACGACGCCGAGCTCGCACCGACGTTGCCGCTCTCGCGCCACATCTTCGAGGCGCCGACCTACTACTACAAGGCCGGCATCGCGTTCATGTCGTGGTTGACCGGCCAACAGCCCGGCTTCACGATGGTCGGCGGACTGCAGTCGGCGCGCAGCGTCGTACACCTTGCGCGGCTCTTCGAGCTCGCCAACGACGCGCTGTTGCTGCCCGACCCCGATTACGCCGCTCACCAGATGCGCCTACTTCTCGCCACAGGAGGGGCGGTGCGATGACGACGCGCGCCGTCGAAGTGCTGGACGTCCCGTCCGGCCTGGCTGCGCGCGTGCCGACGCCGGCACCGGGAGACGCACGGCTGGCGCGGTTGTCGCTCAACCAGCGCACAACGGCCAGGTGGACCCTTCGGGAGGCGATCGACGGCGCCGTCGCCGCAGGGGTGCCCGCGATCGGGGTGTGGCGCGAACCAGTGGCTGAGGTCGGCTTGGCCACGGCTCGCGTTTGGCTGGCCGATGCCGGGCTCCGGGTCTCCTCGGTCTGCCGTGGCGGTTTCTTCACGAGTGCCGACCCGGCTGAACGTGACGCCGCGCACGAATCCAACCTGGCCGCCATCGACGAGACCGCCGAGCTAGGTGCCGGAGCTCTGGTGCTCGTTCCCGGCGGGCTGCCGGAGGGCGACCGTGACCTCCGTGCCGCCCGCGCCCGCGCGGCTGAGGCGGTCGCCGCCCTCGTCCCCTATGCGCAGGACCGACGCGTACGGCTGGGCATCGAGCCGATGCACCCGATCTACGCTGCCGACCGCGGCGTCGTGTCGACGCTGGGGCAGGCCCTCGACATCGCCGAGCAGTTCCCGGCCGACGTCGTTGGCGTCGTGGTCGACACCTTCCATGTGTGGTGGGAACCCGACGTGGAGCGCCAGATCGCTCGGGCGGCCGGTCGCATCACCAGCTATCAGGTCTGTGACTGGATCACCCCGTTGCCTGCCGACGCCTTGCTGAGCCGCGGCATGGTGGGCGATGGTCACATCGACTTTGCGACTCTGACCCGCGCGGTCGCCGCTGCCGGCTACACGGGTGACGTCGAGGTCGAGATCTTCAATGCCGACGTCTGGGCCGCGCCTGGCGACGACGTCGTTGCGACCTTTGCCCGGCGCTACGTCGAGCTGGTCGAGCCCCACCTGTTACCGCCCCCGTCGGATCTACTGACCGTTCAGAGAGGAACGTCATGACCGCCAGAACGAGGCTCGGAGCCGGAGGCTTCGCGCTGCTGTGCCTTGCACTCCTCGTTGCATTGATTACTACGCTGCAAGCTGCCCCGAAGGCAGACAGCGGGCCGCCGTTCGCGCGATACGACGACGAGATCGCGGACTACGGAGTCTGCCGCGGGCTGGACGACGACTGTTACAACGAGTGGAGTCTTGCCCGCAAG
Organism: uncultured Actinomycetota bacterium; assembly: GCA_963799425.1. Taxonomy (GTDB): domain Bacteria; phylum Actinomycetota; class Actinomycetes; order Jiangellales; family Jiangellaceae; genus CAVWSM01. Next base: position 9,164 of record CAWCXA010000015.1, read on the forward strand.
AATGATGGCGTGCAACGCGTCCTCGTCTTCACCGCAACTGGCGTCTCGCGGCACGCGCATCTGGGACCACTGCTGCCGCCGGGGATGAACCCGCCGCTCACGCAGGCCCATGTTGCGCAGAACGCGATGGTCCGCTGGGGCCAGGAGGCCGGGTTCCAGGTCGACTGGACCGAGGACGTCAAGCAGTTGGATGCGCCTGCCAAGCTCGCTCCCTACGACGCGGTGGTCTTCCTCAGCAACTCGCGCACCATGCTCGACGACGCGTCGCAGACGGCGCTCCTGCAGTACGTGCGGTCCGGCGGCGGGTTCGTCGCAATCCACAACACGCTTGGCGCGATGTACCACTGGCCGTGGTTCCAGGGCCTGCTCGGCGGGGCCAACTTCTACGACCACGGACCGCACCGTGGCGGCCAGGTTGTGACAGTCGACGACAAGGACGCCTCGACCACGAACCTGCCGAAGCGGTGGGACTTCCGCGACGAGTGGTACAACCTCGTGCCGTTCCCCACTGACGTCCGTGTGCTAGCCGAGGTCGACACCAACACGTTCGAGAACGGCAGCGGCCAGGGCTTCAACGGTCACCCGGGCCATCCGGGCAACCACCCGGTCTCGTGGTGCCAGTACTACGACGGCGGCCGTTCCTGGGTGACCTCGCTGGGCCACGACTCGGCCGCGTGGACCGACGGCTCGACGCTGGTGGGTCAGGAGACGTTCAAGCAGCACATCCTTGGCGGCATCCTCAGCGCGATGGGAGCCAAGCCGTTCTGCCAGTGACGGTCGCACGGGCCACCTGAACTGAGTTGGCCGGAGCGGGCTGCTGCTTGACGCTGTGGCAGCCCGTTTCCGCCTGCCCGCCTGCCTGGGAAACCCGTTGCGCACAAGGGTTTCTGACGCATGTCCTCTTGGTTCCAAGCTATTGACGGGCCGCCGACGCCACTACTAGCGTCAGTCGCAATCGCTTACGTAAGCGCTTACGCACTACAGCTCCGCAACGTACAACGACGACGTGATGGAGGCACCATGGGTAAGCAACGATGGTGGGCAGGCGCAGCCGCGCTCGCGGTGGTGACGGCCTTGTTGCCGGTCGCCGCAAGCGCAGATACCGGCCCAGTCGAGGACCCAGCGCCGGAGGAGACCCTCTCCAACCGCGGCATGGTCATCGAGGAGTTTGCACAGTTCCCCAAGACCGAGCCGATCCCAGCCCCGACCGACCGGCGGCTCATGCGGCACGCCCGCATCAACCATCTCGGCGAGGTACCTGACGGATCGGGCCGGATGTACGTTCCCGACCTCAACGGCCCGCTCTACCTGGTCGAGGATGGCCAGCCGCAGGTATTCCTTGACGTCGCCCAGCAGTTCTCACCGGAGTTCTTCTCTGGTCGTGGCCTTGGCAGCGGCTTCGGCTTTGCCACGTTCCACCCCGCGTTCGCCGACAACGGCAAGTTCTACACTGTCCACACGGAGCGGCCCGGCAACACGGCACCACCCCCGGATCCGACCACCTACCCCTCGCAGACGCCGACGTTCCTGCACTCGGTCGTCACCGAGTGGACCGCCAGTGACCCGTCGGCCGACACTTTCGCGGGAACGAGCCGCGAGGTACTGCGCCTCGGTTTCGGCGGCCAGGTGCACGCGATCCAGCAGATCGACTTCAACCCTGCAGCCCAGCCCGGTGACGAGGACTATGGCTTGCTCTACCTCGCCGTGGGCGACGGTGGCCAGGGCGTCAATACGACGATGGGGCAGGACACGACCAAGCCGTACGGCAAGATCCTGCGCATCGATCCTGCGGGCACCAACGGGCCCAACGGGCAGTACGGCATCCCGCCGACCAACCCGTTCGTCACCGATCCCGACGTGATCGACGAGATCTACGCGATCGGGATGCGTGACCCGCACCGGTTCAGCTTCGACACCCAGACCGGGCGCATGTACCTCGGCCACATCGGCGAGCATGCGATCGAGGCTGTGTACGAGGTCCAGGCTGGCGACAATTTCGGCTGGGGCATCCGCGAGGGTGCCTTCGAGTTCAACCCCGCAGTCGACCGGTGCAACCTCTACCCACTGCCGGAGAACGACGCGGAGTTCGGCTTCACCTACCCGGTCGCCGCATACGACCACGACCCGACGCCGGGATGGTCGTGCACGAGCGATAGCGGGTACGCCATCAGCGGCGGCTTCGTCTACCGCGGTCACCAGGTTGATGACCTGCGCGGCAAGTACATTTTCGCCGACTTGGTGCAGGGACGCGTCTTCTTCACCGAAGCCAGCTCCATGGTGCGCGGTGCCGAGCCCGCCGAGATCAAGGAGCTCTCGATCTACGACACGACGGGCAAGCGGCTCGGGGTGCAGGATCTCGTCGGTGACGAGCGGGCCGACCTTCGCCTCGGTAGGGACTCCGCGGGCGAGCTCTACCTGGTGGCCAAGGCAAACGGCAAGATCTGGAAGGTCGTCGATTCGGTGCACCAGCGGGTGAAGCCAACTGTGCACGAGAGCATTGCCGACAACGTCGTCGCCTACTACGACTTCGAGCACCCATTCCAGCAGGACGGAAGGGAAGAACTGGACCAGGGCACGTCGAACACGCTGCTGCGCCTGATCAACGGCGGCGAGTCGATGCGGGTGGCCGACAGCGCCCACCCAGGCAGCAACCAGGCCATCCAGCTCCAGCAGGTCGACCCCGTCAACAACGGCAATGACGACTGGAAGGCCGGCGTCTGCTTCGAAGGCGCGCTAGCCGGATGCGCGCGCACTTCGGGGGAGGCCACTGACGTCAACACGCTCGGCGCGTTCAACGGGGCCAAGGGCATCACCCTGATGGGCTGGTTCAAGATGACCGGCCAGAACCCCAGCCCCAACACCGTTTCCGCCAACCCGAACGACTTCTACGGCGCGATCGGGCTCAGCGGAATCCTCAGCGGCAACTCCGACGGCCACGCCGTGCGAGCATTGCTCGAGCTGATCGAGGTCAACGGTGAGATGCGGCTTGTGGCACTGGGGCGTCGAGTCGACACCGGGGCGTCGCAGACGTTCGCCGCGTCGGCACCATGGCAGACGCTGCTGCCGCAGAACGAGTGGGTGCATCTCGCCGCGACATTCGACTACCTCACGGGTGAGATGGCGCTCTACCGGAACGGCGAGAAGGTCGACGGCTTCTACACCGTGCAGGGCAACCCCTGGCAGGTCGACGGCGTCAGCGGAACGTCTCCGACCGACCCGCGTGGCATCAAGATCGGCGGAAGCTTCCCGCAGGACACGGTTGAGCGGAACCCGTGCAACTGCCGGGCCGACGGTCTGATGTTCCTTGACCGCACGGTGAGTGCTGACGAGGTCCGGCAGCAGTACCGCCAGTTGACCAGGTGATGCCAGCGACTCCGTAACACCGCAACAACCGACGTTCGGGGGTGGGCCTGCAGAAGGTCCACCCCCGAACTCATCTCCTTCGCGAAGGGCGCAGACACATGGACATGGACCGACGCATCTTCCTCAAGACGACTGCCGCGGCTGGAGCGGCCTTGGTCATGACGCAGACCGCCACGGCGGCCGAGGCTCAGACCCAGGACGTCGCGAGTGGCACGAGTCGTGCGCGGGAGCCACAGCCGCCGCACATCACCTGGACGATCTTCTCGCGTCACCTTCAGTGGCTGACGACTCAAGCCTATTCGCAGAGCAACCCGTACGAGACAGGCATCCTGATCGGCGAGAAGGCCGCTGAGCTCGGCTACCGGGCAGTCAACCTGACGGTCCGCAACACCGGACACGTTGATCCCAACCTAGTCGATGTCCGGACTAACCTCCCACGGATGCTGCAAGGCGTCCGCAGCACGGGAGCGACCTGCTCTTTCATCACGACGGACATCATCGACGACGTCACACCCATCGCCACGCGCAATGGCACCCCAGTCTTCGCGGACGACGTCCTGCGGTTCGCGCGCGACGAAGGCATTGAGCTCTATCGCTGGGGCGGGTTCGCCTACAACGTGCAGCCGGATCCGCATACTGGTGCTCCGCAGCCGTTCGGTGACGAGGTGCTCGAGCAGCTTGCCGCGTTCCGCAAGCGCGTACGCGGCTTGGCACGACTCAACGATCGCCTGGGCATCACAGCCGCATACCACACGCACACGACCAACGGCACCAACGCTCGGTCGGTCTGGGACCTGATGTACATCCTGGGCGACTACGACCCGAGAGAGCTCGGGATCAACTTCGACATCGGTCACATGACCAACGAAGGCACGCTGACGTCCTGGCGAACCAACGTTCGCTATGCGATGTCGCACATCCGGAGCGTCGGGCTCAAGGATACGCTCGTGGAGCGAACTCCGGCGGGCACCGTACGGAACGCGTGGAAGCCGGCGGGCACCGGAATGGTCCAGTGGCCGGAGTTCTTTCAGCTTCTGTTGCAGGGCGGCTTCTCGGGGCCAGGCGAGACGCACTACGAGTACGACGTTGTCGGCCTGCTGGGTCAAACCGCGGTCCTCAACACCACGTTCTGGGCTGACCACGCACAGTTCGCATCGGGCAACCTCACCCCGGCGTTCATGACTGACGAGCTGAAGAAGGACCTCCTGACCTATAAGACCCAAGCCAGTGCCGCGGGCTGGAGTGCGGACCAGCTGACCTGACGTCGCCGAGGGAGCTCGTCAGCGGGACGCCGTTGTTCCAGCTGGTCATGTGCGATTACTCAGGCAAGCGCAGCTTCGACGACGACCCGTTTCGCCACTTGATGTGGCTTGATCGCGAGCCCCCACCTCGTCCGTACGAAGGGTCCCTGGCTAGTTCAGAGTCAGGCTGTACGAATCGCCGTCCCGCTGGAAGCCGAGGCGGCCGTAGTACGGAGCGACCATCCCCGGCGGCGTACGTACCCGCCGGAAGCCACGGTCCTGGAACAAGCCGCTCCGCCGGTACACGAACTCGCCGGGCGTGAAGTCCTGGAATCTGGGGGTCACGTAGTCCAGCTCTACCTGGGCCACGCCATCGCCTGCGTCCCGGACGATGACGACGCCAACCGTCTCGTCGCCATGCTGGATCAGGAAGGCAGTTCGCCCGGCGGCCGCACCGTCCCAGTCAAAGTTCGGGAAGATCCGGCTGATGTCCGCGCCATGCACGCGCAGCGTGTGGCCCAAGTACGCGTCGGTCGTGCCTACCTCGAGCACTTGGTAGGCGCGCTCGTCATGCCGCTCACGCATGAGCTTGCGAATGAACCAGACATTGATACCGGCCAGCACCGAGTTCATCGCTACCATCGGCCAGATGCCCAGCATGGCGTTGAAGACGACGAGCACGAGGCTAGCCATGAGGTTGAGCACGCGAAAGCGAAGCACCCGGGCCTGCAACAGCGAGTAGATCAACAGCACTGAGCCAGCCCAGCCGAGCGCGTCAAGCCATCCCATCGGCGCAGCGTACTGCGCTGGTTGCTAGCTGATCAGTCCGGAAATGAGATTGATGGCACTGGCCACGATCACTACCCCGAACACGTACGACAGCCCTGCATGGCCAAGGATCGTACGCCGGATACGGGGATTGAGAATGGTCGTGTCGGACACCTGATACGTCATCCCGATGGTGAACGCGACGTAGGCGAAGTCGCGGAAGGTTGGGCGCACGGCGTCGGAGTCACCGAAGCTAATGCCCGGCGCCGTGGACTCGAAGTAGAGGTGTGCGTAGCGAAGGGTGTACACGGTATTGGCCACCGTCCACGACAGCGTGACAGTCACGACGACCACACCGACGAGAAGCAGTCGAACCGTGCCGCTCTCCTCTCCAGCCAGGCTGAGGGCGAAACCCACACCCAGAAGGCTGGCGACGCTGGCACCGAGCAACAGCAACGTGGCCGAAGCGCGCGTCTGGTCCTCGACCGTGGCCAACTGCTTGGTGCGCTCGCTGTCCGTTCGAATGATGATCGGGGTGGTGGTGATGAGGAAGGTCATCGCCGCGGCATCCCACCCCACGATCACAGCCAGCTCCCACGGAACCAATGGCGCGAGCAGCAGCGCAACGATGGCCCCGATGCCGGCCACGATGATCGCTCGTCGAAGCGCTGGGGCGTGCCACCCGAGTGACCGGTGGTACAGCGTGGGCGACGGCATGCTCATGTCCGGAGTATCTCGTTCGTGACGCGTCGCGATCAGCAACGCGCGCTGAGTCGCGGCCTCGAATCGTTCCGGAACTCATCGGCCAGTCTGATGCGAAAGCATGACTTCGACGAGGAGGGCCAAGCCGACGAGGATCATCGCCGCTCCAGAAATTCGGGAGATGTGGCGTGCGGCGGCTGGCTTGGCGTTCAGGATCGCCCGGGCACTGAGGCCGACGATCGTGTAGAAGACTCCGCAGGTTGCGACGAAGACCAGCCCCAGAAGGGCCAACTGCAGCGGCAGCGGCCAGGTGCCTTGTGAGTCGGTGAACTGGGGCAGCATGGCCACGAAGATCAGCAGACCTTTGGGGTTGAGGCCGCTGACGCCGATTCCTCGCCGCACGTGTGACCTGGTCGGGGGTCGGCTCGAGCTCGGGTTGGCGTCGGCGTGGAGGGAGCCGGGATGGCGCAGGAGCGAGACGCCAAAGTAGATCAGGTAGCTCGCGCCTACCGTCGTGAGAGCGGTGAGGAGCAGGGGTGACTGCCCGACGACGGCACCGACCCCGGCGGCAACGAGCCCGGCGAGCAGGCTGTAGCCGAGCATCAGCCCGCTGACAGCCGGCACGACGACGTGGTCGCGGGCCGCCGAAGCGATCACGAACGCCCAGTCAGGGCCGGGCACGACGATCAGCAGGAAGGCCACGGTCCAGAAGGCGAGCAGCAGACTCGGGTTCACGACGAAGCTCTCAGGTGTGGGGCTGGTCTGGCTTCGACGTTATGACGATCCGGGTGGAATGTGTTCCTGATTTTCCCCCAATCACGCGCCTTTGGTGGAAGAATCCTCGACCGTGGACGCCATCGATAGGCAGATTCTTGCCGAGCTGCAGGCTGATGGGCGGCTCAGCGTCACTGACCTGGCCACCCGGATCGGATTGAGCATCTCCCCCACCCACCGGCGACTGCGCGACCTCGAGGCCAGCGGGGCGGTCCGCGGATACCGGGCGATCGTCGACCCCGAGAGGGTCGGCCTGGCATTCGAGGCACTCGTCTTCATCACGATGAAGCAGGAGGACCGCGAGACCCTGCTCGGCTTCGAGGAGGCTCTTGCGGCCATACCCAACGTCCTGCAGGCCCAGCGGCTGTTCGGGGATCCGGACTACCTGGTCAGGGTCCGGACCGCCGACCTCGCGGCGTACGCCGATCTCGAGGACAACACACTCTCGGCCCTCCCCGGAGTGCAGAGACTCAACTCCACGCTGGTCATGAAGCAGGTCGTCACGGACCGAGCAATCCCGACCTGAGTGGGGTGCTAGCGCGGGTGGCGGGCGGCCGCGATGAAGCGCTCGCCGAGAATGCGTACCGCCGCTACGAGCTCCGGCGGCTCCAGCACATCGAAGTCGAACCCAAGCACCGCGACGTGCACGGCCAGGGCGTCGAGCGAGTTGGACCCGCTGTGCAAGATGCACGTGCGGTCGTCTATCGCCTCCACCAGGCCGGTGTCCGGCGGCACTCTGTCGGCGACGACGGCGGCGGGTGCGTACATCCGGAACTGCGCGCGGTGGCGGTAGCGACCAGACGATAGCGCCCACGACGTTTGCGCGACCACCTCTTCGTTACTGGGCGGCTCGCGGGGCACGAAGCGCGGTCCCACCGGGATCTTCGGCTGCAATCGGTCGACTCGAAAGTTGCGCCAGTCCTGGCGGTCGAGATCCCAGCCGAGCAGATACCAGCGACGACCGGTGTGGACAAGCCGATGCGGCTCGACCTCACGACGCGCGCTCGTGCCATCGTGCTTGCGGTAGTCAAAGCGCAGGCGCTGGTGGTCGCGACACGCGCCCGCGATCAGCGTCAACGTGTCGGCGTCGACGGTCGCCAGCCTTCCCGACATCGGCACGGTCATCGATTGCAGAACCGACACCCGGTGCCGAAGGCGTGACGGCAGCACCTGCTCGAGCTTGGCGAGCGCCCGCAGCGACGTCTCCTCGATGCCGGTGACCGTCCCCCCGGCAGCAGAACGGAGCCCCACGGCGACGGCCACCGCCTCCTCGTCGTCGAGTTGCAGCGGCGGCATGGCCGCGCCGGCACCCAGCCGGTAGCCGCCGTGGGTCCCGGTCGTCGCGTCCACGGGATAGCCCAGCGAGCGCAGCTTGTCGACATCGCGACGCACGGTGCGCGGAGTCACGCCGAGTCGATCGGCAAGGTCGGCACCGCTCCACTCCCGCGGTGTCTGCAGCAGCGAGAGCAGCCGCAGCAGCCGAGCCGAGGTCTCCAACACAGGCTCAGGATGCCAGGAGCTGCGGACAAGAGCTGACCGCAAGGGGTGGGCGAGCTGGGCTCAGCGGTACAGGCGCACGTCGGCGATGCTCCACCAGTTGCCGGCGCTGCCGGTCGACAAGATGCGCAGGTAGCGCGCGCTCGTCGGGGCGACGTCGACGTTGGTCAGTTGGCCTGCGCCCGCGCCGGTGCCGATCACGCTCCACGATGTTCCGTCGACGGATGCCTCGACCTGCCAGTTGCGCGCGTAGTCGCCGAGATTGCCGCCCGAGTCGATCGCGACGCGGCGGAACGTCGTCGCCGCGACGAGGTCGATCGTGAGGCTCTGCCCCGGAGACTGCGCCTGCCCGCTCGACCAACGTGTCGACGCATCCGCATCGACCGCGAAGCCTGCGTCGCCAGGCGCGCTCGTCGCCGTCGCCGTCGCACCGTCGATCGCCACGGGCGCGAGGTCGTCATCGAGTGCCTCCGACGCCGGCCAGGTGAAGGTCGCGAGCGCGCCGCCCGGCAGCGTGTACTCGAACGACTTCGACCCCACCGAGACCGCGAACGAGCGCGGGTCATCGTTCTCGTTGTGTACGACGAGCGCGGTCGATCCGTCGGGGTTGCGGAACGCGACGTCCATGATCTGGCCGTTCCAGCCGGTCGTGCCGAACGACGTGCTTGCGATGCGCACCGCGCCCGGCTTCACGAACTTCGACAGGTGCCCGATCGTGTAGTACTCCGCGTTCCTCGTGACCGTGCCGTCCGGATGCGTCGTGACGAGACCCGTGCATGTGCCGCATCCGCCGAGGTGTGGACCGCCCTGCTCGTCGAGCGCGACATTCCAGTTGACGGTCGTCTTTGACCAGTTGCGGGTCACGCCGATCGTGATCGTGCGCGCGTGCCAGACGAGGGTGTCGCGGAAGAACTTCGCAGGCGGGTCATCCACGCCGTGCGAGCCCGAGCACTCGGTGAACCAGATGTCCTTGGCAGGGAACTGCTCGTGCAACCTCGTCTGCGCGCTCGGGTCACCGAAATAGCAGTGGAACGCGGTGCCGGCGATCCACTTCGCGGCCCTGGTCTGCAACAGCTTCGCCGCGTAGTCGCGCTCGGGGTCTTGCCCAGGCGGCGTGCTCGCGAGGTCGTTGGGATGCGTCGCCCAGTTGTGGTCGTACCCGAGGATCTTCGTCTTCGGGCTCGCAAGCTTCAGCAGTGGGCCGAGGATGGAGATGACCCGGGCCTGGTCGGCGACCGGCATGTCCATGCCGGGGTAGCCGTCGGGTGTGCGGTTCTGCGGCTCGTTCTGGATCGTGAGGTAGTCGATCGGCACGCCTGCCTGGCGGTAGGCGACCACGTAGCGCACGAGGTAGCTCGCGTAGGCCGCGGCGTTGAGGACTCCGGGCTCGAGAGTCCCGCCGACAAGGGAGTCGTTCGTCTTCAACCACGCGGGCGGGCTCCACGGCGTACCGATGATCTTTAGGGCGGGATTCAGGCGCTTGGCCTCGCGGAGCAGGGGCAGGATCTGCGCCTCATCGCGCGCAATGCTGAACTTGCGCAGCAGGTAGTCGTTCTTGCCGGGCGCGACGTCATCGTAGGTGTAGTGCTCGGATGTCGCGGTGAAGTCCGACGAGCCGATCGGCTGCCGCAGGACGCTCACCCCGATGCCCTCGACGGGGTCGAACAGCTTGCGCATGGTCGCGTCGCGTTCCTCCGGGCTGAGGGCTGACAGCACCGCCGCAGAGGAATCGGTGAGGGACGCCCCGAAGCCATCCATCTCCTGGTAGGTGATCTCGGGGTCGATCACGATCGTCGGCTCTGACGAGGCCGCCTCACCAAAGGCGACCGACGCCTGCTCCTCGAGCAGGTGGGACTGGTCGACCGTCGTGAGCCACACGCGGGCCTCGGGCGGCGCCTCGTCGGCGACCGCCGCGGTGCCGGCGACGCCGCCGGCCGCAGTCATCGCAACGACGAGGGCAACGCTCTTTGCAGCAAGCGAGCGAGTCCGGAATCTCATGACAGTCTCCAGGTTGATGGCCGCGAAGGGCGAATTCAAGTCCACCCTGCGGTTCGCCGAGGGTGATCACAAGGACATCGTGTCGTGGAACGTGCCGATTGGGTCACGCAATGAGCACAAACATCGCCGTCGAGCTGTTGGACAGGGCGGCCAGCCAGGACGCTGGGCTCGTCGAACAGCTGACCGCCCTCATCAACGACGTCTACGACACGGCGGAAAGCGGGCTGTGGCGCGACGGAGCCACACGGACCACGGCGCCCGAGCTCGCCCAGCTCATCGCTGTCGGTCAGATCGCCGTCGCTACTGCACCAGACGGACACATCGTAGGCAGCGTCCACGTCCATCGGGCCTCCACCAACACCAACGAGTTCGGGCTGCTGGTCGCCGCGCCCGACCACCGCGATCGGCATCGGCCGAACCCTCGTCGATTTCGCCGAGCAGCACAGCATCGATGGTGGGTTGCGAGCCATCCAACTCGAGCTGCTCGTCCCGCGCGGTTGGCGGCACCCAAGCAAAGAGTTCCTCAAGTCGTGGTACGGCCGACGCGGCTACCGACATATCCAGACCCGCCAGATGGTCGACGCTTACCCACACCTGGCGTCGCTGCTTGCCACGCCGTGCGATCTCGAAGTCCACGAGAAGCGACTGCCCGCACAGAGCACCCTCTCGACAAGCCAGCCCCGTTAGGGCATCAGGCTCGGCCTCTGGTGCAGACCGAACTCAAAGCCCTGGTCGTCCTTGCACAGCACGAACCGACCAAGGGTCGCCTGCGACGCTGAGTCAGTTTCGCCATTCGTCTCGTCGACAGTACCGCCAAGCTCGCGCACCTTGGCCAGTGCAGTCTCCATGTCGTCGACGACGAAGAACGCGACGAAGAACAGGTACGGCCGCGCGCCGGCTTCGCCGCCATGCACACCCCCGGGCAGAGATGGTGTGGAGATCGCGAACCCCTGACCAGACGGCCGCGGCGTGAACGTCCAGCCGAAGAGCTCGCCGTAGAACGCCCGCGCCTTGGTAGGGTCGTCCACTCCCAGCTCGAAGTAAGCGATCTCGCCTTCCATGGGTACGAGCCCACCTCCTCGACCTGAAGACCCGGCAACTCGCAGCCGTCGCTGACTCCCTCCTGACGTCAGCTCCGGCTGGGACCAACGTTGTCGCTGACCCACTCGACGAGTGGCCGCATGTCACGCCAGGCCTTACGCACCTCGGCAGCCGCCTTCGGCGTGCTCAGCCACGGCGGGCTTCCGTACGACCGTTGCGCAGTGAGGGTCTTATGGCGGAGCAGCTCGAGCCGCGGGTGATCCTCGGCGTAGCCACGTGGTCGCGTCTTGAGTCGGTCGCCGCTGATGTCGTACGACTTCGCTCGCAAGGACTCGACGATGCGTACGAGAGGCTTGCCGCGAGCATCTTCGTCGACGCTGTCCCGGAACCGCGCGACCTGGGCTGCGTCCTGCGCGTAGAAGCCAGCGGCGACGAAAAGCCCCTCAGCGTCGACGTGGACGTACCACCCGATGCCCGGGACGACTTCGACGAAGCCGCCCTGATGTGTCTTGTACGGGCTCTTGTCCTTGCTAAACCGAAGGTCACGGTAGGGCCGGAACACCGTGCTAGCACCGAACTCTGGCTCAAGCTCGGCGAGCAAGGCAAGCATCGGCGCACGGACGGACTCTTCGTACCGCTGCTTGTTGGCGGTCCAGAACGACTTCGTGTTGTCGGCGTCGAGGTCGTCGTAGAAGTCGAGCGCGTCGATCGGGATGCCGGCGGAAACGCTCATCGCAACCGTCGGGCGGCTTCGACTGCCCAGTAGGTGAGCACGAGGTCGGCGCCTGCTCGACGGATCGAGGTCAGGGTCTCGATGATGGCTCGGTCGCGGTCGACCCAACCATTGGCCGCTGCCGCCTCGACCATCGCGTACTCGCCGGAGACTTGGTACGCCGCCACTGGCACGTCGACCGCTTGCCGTACGGCAGCCAGGATGTCGAGGTAGCTCATCGCCGGCTTGACCATGACGATGTCGGCACCTTCCTCGACGTCGAGCCGTACTTCGCGTAACGCCTCCACGGCGTTGGCAGGGTCCTGCTGGTAGGTCTTGCGGTCGCCCGTAAGCGAGGACGCGACCGCCTCGCGGAACGGCCCATAGAACGCAGAGGCGTACTTCGCGGAGTAGGCGAGGATCGCAACGTCGGCGCGCCGCGCTGAGTCCAACGCCTCGCGGATCGCGCCGACCTGTCCGTCCATCATGCCGCTCGGGCCGACAACGTGTGCGCCCGCCGCGGCCTGCGCGACAGCCATCTCGCGGTAGACCTCGAGGGTCGCGTCGTTGTCGACCGAGCCGTCGGCCGCGAGCACGCCGCAGTGACCGTGGTCGGTGAACTCATCGAGGCAGAGGTCGCCCATCACGACCGTGGCGTCCCCGACCTCGGCGACCACATCGCGGATCGCGACGTTGAGGATGCCGTCCGGGTCGACGGCTCCGCTTCCCGTTGCGTCCTTGCTTTCGGGTACGCCGAAGAGCATCAGCCCGCCGACACCGGCCTCGACCGCTTCGACGGCCGCCTTGCGCAGCGTGTCACGCGAGTGCTGGACGACGCCGGGCATCGACTGGATGGGGACCGGCTCGGTCGCGTTTTCGCGCACGAACATCGGCAGCACCAGGTGCCGCGGCTCGACCGATGCCTCGGCGACCAGTCGGCGCAGCGCCGGCGTGCGGCGCAGCCGACGAGGCCGCTCGATTGGAAATGCCATCGATCCTCTCCAGCCCGGGGCGATCACGTTAACGTGGTCGCGGTGGTCTGTGCGAGGCCTGCGTGCCTATCACAGACCGGGTTGACCACGTTAACGTGATCGACCCCGGGGCCGCTCAGGTGGCCTTGCGGCGCGCCGAGGCCCGCTTCTTCTCCGACGGCCTCGTCACTGGCTCCCCGGCCTCGGTGAATGCGGCACGGCGGGCGGAGCCGAAGTCGGCCAGTGCCCGCGCGAGCGTGTCCACCGAAGGCGTCTCGGCAAGCACGTCGACGCGCAGGCCGTGTTCCTCGGCTGTCTTGGCGGTCTGCGGGCCGATGCATGCGACAACCGTTGCGGCGTGCGGCTTCCCCGCGATGCCGACCAGGTTGCGCACCGTCGAAGACGAGGTGAAGACGACCGCGTCGAACTTGCCGGACTTGATGGCCTCGCGGGTGTCGGCGGGCGGCGGCGCAGCGCGCACCGTGCGGTAGGCGGTGACGTCGTCGACCTCCCAACCCAGCTCGACGAGGCCGGCGACCAGCGTCTCCGTAGCGATGTCGGCGCGAGGCAGGAAGACCCGGTTGATCGGATCGAGCACCTCGTCGAACGGCGGCCACTCCTCCAGCAACCCGCGAGCCGACTGCTCACCCTTCGGGATGAGATCGGGGTTGATGCCGAGGCGCTGCAGGGCGACTGCGGTCTGCTCGCCGACCGCCGCGATCTTCAGTCCGGAGAACGCGCGAGCGTCGAGCCCGTACTCCTCGAACTTCTCGCGAACTGCACGCACTGCGTTGACCGAGGTGAACGCGATCCACTCGTAGCGCCCCTCGACCAGTCCACGGATCGCCTTCTCCATCTGCTGCGGGTTGCGCGGCGGCTCGACCGAGATCGTCGGTACCTCCTCGGGCACCGCACCGTAGCGCCTGCAGCTGCCGGGACAACGCACCCGCCTGCTCCTTGGTGCGCGGCACGAGGACTCGCCACCCGAACAACGGCTTGTTCTCGAACCACGACAACGACTCGCGCTGCGCAACAACGTCGCCAACCACTGTCACCGCGGATCCGTCGAACTTGGCCGCGCGCAGGTCGCGGGCGACCTGGCCCAGGGTGGACGTCAGCGAGCGCTGCTCCGTCGTGCTGCCGTCGACGGTCACCAACACCTGCGTGTCTGCCGAGCGGTCGGACGCGACCAGTGCCCTTGCCCAGTCGCCGACTTCGGCGACCGCGCCGAGCACGACGAGCGTCGTGTCGGCGTCGGCGCAGGCCGACCAGTCCGGCTGGGCGTCGGCGCTGACGACTCGCACCGTGCGAGACGACTGCGTCGTGAGCGGCACACCGGCAAACGTCGGAACCGCGGAGACCTGGCTGACACCGGGTACAACCTGAAAGGGCACGCCGGCCTTCACGCAGGCCACTGCCTCGTCGGCGAACCCGTTGAACATGCCCGGGTCGCCATCGACGAGCCGGATGACCCGTGCGCCACGCTTGGCCGCTTGGGCAGCCAGCTTGGTACGGGCTGCGCGGGCGAGCGGCTGACCCTCAGCGTCGACCGAGCCGTCGACGAGCTCGGCGTCGGCCGGCACCTGCGCGAGCAGACTGCTCGCGCGGCGAGTCGAAGATGACCACCTCGGCGGCCGCGAGCGCCTCGACTGCCCGCACGGTGAGCAAACCCGGGTCGCCGGGACCCGTTCCGACGAAGGTGACAGAACCGGGCTGCTTGGCAGCGCGGGACTTGGTGGACTTGGTCGTCACGAGACGGCCTCCTTGTGGGGCCCCCGGGCGGGGGCCGTAACCAGGCCAGCGGCTCCTTCGTCGAGCAGCTCTGCAGCCAGCTGGCTGCCGAGCTTCTGCGCCTCGACGAGGGATCCGGAAGCGGACTTGCGGATGGTTGCCGAACCGTCGGGTGCAGTGACGACGGCGTGCAGGTGGAGCTGTGGTTGTGGATCGCGGACGAGCTCGGCATAGGCACCGACCGGTGCGGTGCAACCGGCCTCTAGCGTGGCCAGCAGGGTGCGTTCGGCGAGAACGGCGGCGCGCGTCTCGTCATGGTCGAGGGCCGCGGCGAGCGCGGCGACGTGTGGGCTGCCGGCGCGCGTCTCGACCGCGAGGGCGCCCTGTCCCGGTGCCGGGAGCATCAGCTGCGGGTCGATCACCTCGGTGACGGCCTCGAGCCGGCCGAGTCGTGCGAGTCCGGCTCGGGCAAGCACCACGCCATCGACCTTGCCGTCAGCGACGAGGCCGAGCCGAGTGTCGACGTTGCCGCGGATCGGGCGCACCTCCAGGCCGAACCCCAGCGCGTGCAGTTGCGCCGCGCGCCGCGGCGACCCTGTGCCGATCACCGAACCCGACGGCAGCTCGCTCAACGACAGCCCGTCCCGGGCGCACAGCACGTCTCGTGGGTCCTCGCGTACGGGGACCGCGGCGAGGGTGAGTCCGTCGGGGTCGGCAGTCGGGAGGTCCTTGAGCGAGTGCACGGCCAGGTCGATCTCCCCGGCGAGCAGCGCATCACGCAGCGCGCTCACGAACACGCCCGTGCCGCCGATCTGTGTCAGTTGCGCCCTGTTGACGTCGCCCTCGGTCGTGATCTCGACCAGCTCAACGGCGCGACCGGTCGCCGCGGTGATGCGCTCTGCCACCCAGGTCGACTGTGCCATCGCGAGACGGCTGCGCCGGGTGCCCAGTCGCAGGGGCTGCCGCGCCGTCATCGGTCACCTCCGTCGGCGGGTGGCGCGTCTTCGGGGAGATCGACGGCTTCAACAGCTGCGACTGACTGCGGGTCGAGTGAGAACAGCTCGCGCAGAGCCTCGGTGTAGGTATGCCCGCCAGACTCGATCGCGAGCTCCTTGACCCGCACGGTCGGCGCATGCAGCAGCTTGTCGACGACGCGACGTACGGTCGCCTCCATCTCCTGCGCGACGATCGGGCCGGCGTCGGGCAGCCTGCTGTGCAGGCGATGCAGCTCGCTGGTGACGACCTCCTCCGCCATCGCGCGCAGCGCGACAACGGTGGGCGCGGCCTGGTCGGCGCGCTGGCGGCCGGCGAAGGCCGCCACCTCTTCGGCGATGATCGCGCGAGCAGCCGCAAGATCCGCCACTCGCGAGGCCGCCTCGTCGTCGTGCGCCGTTGCGGCGCCGATCACGGCGAAGTCGACACGCGCCACGCCGGGCAGCTCGCCCGTCTCGGGCTCGATGTCGTGCGGCAGGGCCAGGTCCACGAGGCCAAGCGGTCGGCCTCCGCGGGCGGGCAGGCTGCTGGCGACCAGGTCACGGGTGATGACGGTGCCAGCGGACCCGGTGCACGAGACGACGACGTCGACGGTGGGCAGCAGCGAGGCGAGTTCGGTGAGGGCGATGGCTTCGCCGTCGACCGACGCGGCAAGGCGCTCGCCGTGCTCGAACGTGCGGTTGGCCACGATGACATGCGCGCTCTCGGCCCGCAGCGTGGCCGCCGCCAGGGCAGCCATCGACCCGGCGCCGACGACGAGGGCACGCCGTCCGGAGATGTCGGCGAGCTCGGGTGGCAGCGCGGCCAGCCCGACCGTCACGAGAGACCGGCCGGCTGAGTCGATGCCCGTCTCGGTGTGGGCCCGCTTGCCGACACGCAGCGCCTGCTGGAAGACGGCGTTGAGGGCCCGTCCGGCCGTGCCTGCCGTCTGGGCGTCCTGCAGCGAGGCCCGCACCTGCCCAAGGATCTGGCTCTCTCCCGCGACCATCGAGTCGAGCCCGGCCGCCACGGTGAACAGATGCTGCACGGCGCGCCCGTCGTAGTGGACGTACAAGTGCGGCGTTAGCTCGTCGGGCGCCATGCCGGTGTGCTGCACGCAGCAGGCTGGAGGCGGCCTCGAACCCGCCGTGGAACCGAGCGACGTCGACGTACAGCTCGACGCGGTTGCAGGTGGCGATGACCGCAGCCTCGGCCACGTGCTCGGACTGCCCGACGTCGGTGAGGAGCTTGAACACGTCGTCGGTCGTGAGCGCCGCCCGGTCGAGCAGCTCGACGGGGGTGCTGCGGTGTGACAGCCCGACTACGAGGACGCTCATGCCGGGGTCACCTCCGGGAGACCGTCACGAACGTCGCGGAGCACGGTTGCGCCGTTCTTGCGCTGCTCGTGGTAGGCGAGGATCTGCAGCTCGATCGACAGGTCGACCTTGCGCAGGTCGACGCCGTCGGGAACGGTCAGGACCGCCGGCGCGAAGTTGAGGATGCTCGACACACCCGCGGCGACGAGTCGGTCACAGACGTCCTGTGCCGCGTGCGCCGGTGTGGCGATGACCCCGATGTTGACGCCGCAGGTGCGGATGACCTGCTCGAGCTCGGAGATATGGCGTACGCGCAGGTGGCCCACCTGCTCGCCGGTGCGCGCCGGATCGGCGTCGACAAGTGCCACGACGCGGAAGCCGCGGGTGGCGAATCCCGCGTAGTTGGCCAGCGCGTGGCCGAGGTTACCGACGCCGACGATGAGCACCGACCAGTCCTGCGTGAGGCCGATCTCGCGGGCGATCTGGTAGGTGAGGTACTCGACCTCGTAGCCCACGCCCCGAGTGCCGTAGGACCCGAGGTAGGACAGGTCCTTGCGCAGCTTGGCGGAGTTTACCCCGGCGGCGGTAGCCAGCTCCTCGCTCGACACGGTGTGCACGCCACGCTCGGCGAGAGCCGTGAGCGCACGCAGGTAGAGCGGAAGGCGCGCGACAGTGGCCTCGGGGATGCCCCGAGAGAGGCTCTCGGTGCTCGAGGCGCTCCGTCGTCGGCTCACTGTGCTCCGCGGATGGAACGGGCCGGCTGCGGTCAGGCAACCTTGCCCGGGCTGGCGTGTACAGAACCCCACACTAGGCGCTTGTGAACGTGGGAACAAAGTCGCCGATCATGGTATGGCCACCCGGTGTGACAACGATCACGCTGGTCTGTCTCGGCCGGACTCAGCCGGACAAAGCCGAAGCCAGCCGAGCCGGGTCGACGCGCCAGAAGTCGTGCTGCGATCCGTCGACGAAGGTCACGGGGATCATGTCGGCGTAGGCCCGCTCGAGCTCAGGATCGTCGAGGATCGACCGCTCGGCCCAGGGAACGCCCAGCTCGCCGCAGACCGCAGCGATGATCGTGCGCGCGTCGTCGCACAGGTGGCAGCCGGGCTTGCCAAGCAGGACGACGCGGGCGAGCTCAGAGGGGGTGGACATCATGACGTCCGGTCGGGCTCAGACCTCGGCCGCGCGGCGCTGGCGCAGTCGGCGCGCCCGAAGCGGCGCCTCGGTGCGCACGACGCGGGCCGCCTCGTCCCAGATCGCCTGGATCACGGCAGGGTCGGTCAGGTCGCGCACCCTGGGCTCCACCGGGCGCGTCACCTTCAGCTTGCCGACCACGGCGACCTCCTTTGACTATCCATCGTACGCCGCTGATCACCGCGAGTCGGCGATGGCAAAGGCGATAGCGAGCAGGTCTGCGACGACGAGGACGATCTGCTGGTCTGTGTCGGCCAGGTCACCGGCTCGCGGCGCGTCGACCGCCACCATGCCGTAGGCGGTGTCGCCGGAGGTGATCGACGCCGCGATGAACGTCCGGTAGCTCTTGATCGTGCCGTCGTCGTCGACCTGCTCGACAGGATCCAGGGCGCGGACGAAGCGATGCCCTGCCGACCGCACGAGCGCCAGGGCCGAATCTCCGCGCGGCGTGCCAGCCGTGAAGCGGCGCGGGTCGGCGCCACCTCGCCCTGTGTAGGCAAGCACGGTCATCCCGGAGCCATCCGGCAGGAGCTGGTACACCACGGCACGGAGCCGGTCGACGTCCTTGAGCAGCAGTGTGATCGCCCCGACCCCTTGGACAGCCACCGGTTTGAGCTCGTGCAACCGTTCGCGGGGACCGAGCCCGGGCATGACAGCCACCATCTCGGCAACGGGTTGCAGAGCGTCACGCATCGCAACGCGCAGCCGCGTCGCCTCGCTCTGCTCGGCGGCCAAGGCCCTACCCGCTGACGCTCCAACCACACCTGCAACCAGGCGGCAAGAGCTAGCGCGCCGAGTCCACCCAACAAGGCGAGCCATCGCCAGACGGTGTCGAGCGATCCGACCAGTGTGAGCAGTGCGGTCCCCACGACCGGCAGGAAGATGACCGCCGCCGGTGACAGCCGGACCGCCGTTGGCCGGTGTGCGGTCGGGGTGTTCACGACGCGCCAGCGTAGCGATCATGGGCAGGCTCGCCGCCCGGCTGAGCGGCGTGTCGGCATAGGCTCTGGATCATGGCTCGGCTCCGACGTACCCGCGACGTCTCGCCTGTCGTGTCCGGCCAGGTCGCTGCCGCGGCGACCGAAAATGGCACACCGTTGGAGACGGGTCCGGATGTCCGAGCCGCCGCGTTCTTCGACGTGGACAACACGATCCTGCGCGGTGCATCACTGTTCGTACTCGCACGCGGGCTCTACCAGCGGAAGTTCTTCGGGGTGCGCGACGTCGCTGCCTTCGCTTGGCAGCAGCTCGCCTTCCGTGTCGGCGGCTCAGAGAACCCTGAGCACATCGCCAAGGTTCGGCAGTCGGCGCTGTCGTTCATCGCCGGGCACAGCGTGGCGGAGCTCCGGGCCGTCGCGGAGGAGATCTTCGCCGATGACCTGTCCGAGAACGTGTGGCCGGGCACGCACCAGCTGGCCCAGAGCCACCTCGACAGCGGCCAGCGGGTCTGGCTGGTCACCGCGACACCCGTCGAGGTTGCCGAGATCATCGCCTCACGGCTGGGTCTGACCGGCGCCTTGGGCACGGTTGCCGAGCATGTCAATGGTGTCTACACCGGCCGGCTCGTCGGCGACCTGCTGCACGGCGAGGCCAAGGCCGAGGCGGTGCGCGCCCTCGCCGTCCGCGAAGGGCTCGAGCTGGAGCGCTGCAGTGCTTACAGCGACTCCGCCAACGACATCCCGATGCTGTCGCTCGTTGGCTACCCGTGCGCCATCAACCCCGATTCCGAGCTGGGGTCGTATGCCAAGTTGCAGGGTTGGCGGGTGCGTGATTTTCGTACGGGTCGGCGGGTCGCCCGAGTCAGCGCGGCAGCAGCGATGGGTGCCGCCGTAGGCGCCGGAACGGCTGCTGTCGTGGCAGCCCTGCGCCGACGGCGCTGAATCGAGTTATCAGGGGCTTGTCGGGAAGTCCACGGCTGTGCCAGGTTGCATTACCGGCGAACGCCGGAATGTTTCCGCCGAGGGTCACCTCGCCGCGGCGGGACCAAGCAGCAGGGAGACAGCATGAGAGCACTCCACAAGGCGCGTGCTACCGCGGCCACAGCCGCGGTTGGCGTCGCCACCATCGCCGCGATGGGCCTGGTCGCGCCAACCGCGACAGCCGAGTCCGGCGGCGCGTCGACCTACCTAGTCGTCGGATCTCAAGGATCGGGCAATTCCAAGGCCATCAAGGCTGTGCAAGCCGCCGGCGCGAATGTAGTCGCCGACTACGCGAAGATCGGTGTCCTGGTCGTTTCTGCGACTGAGGCGCAGGCGGGCAGCATCCAGAAGGCTCGTGTGGGGGACGTCGCGTCCACCTCAGGCCTCGGCAGCATTCTCGATGAGGATCTTAACTTCGAGATGGTGGCCACCGTCGAGGCGGGCGCCTCGGGAGCCGCACAGGCAGACGCCGAGTCCGAACCACTCTGGGGACAGCAATGGAACATGCCGCAGATCGACCTGGTCGAGGCTCACGCAGTGACCACTGGTGACTCTGACGTCGTGGTGGGTGTGCTGGACTCCGGCATCGCCGCAGCGCATCCCGACCTGACCGACCGGGTCGACTCGTCGCTCTCAGCATCCTGCTTGTCGGGTGCCCCGGACTCGTCGTTCGCGTCATGGCAGCCGACTACGTCCACCCACGGCACGCACGTGGCGGGCACCATAGCGGCGAGCCTCAACGGTATCGGCGTTACCGGTGTCGCCCCCGGAGTGACCTTGGCGGCGGTCAAGGTGGTCAATGACGACGGGTTCATCTACCCGGAGGCCGCGCTCTGCGGGTTCATGTGGGCCGCTGAGCACGGGTTCGACCTGACCAACAACAGCTACTTCATCGACCCATGGGAGTTCAACTGCCGCAATGACGCGCGACAGCGGCCCGTGTGGCAGGCGATTCAGCGCGCGATCCGCTACTCGAGCAACCAAGGGGTGCTCAACATCGCGTCCGCGGGCAACAGCAACGTCGACCTGCAGCACAAGTTCGTCGACGCGGGCAGCCCCAATGACGGCTCATCGCCGGTCGAGACGCGGATCATCAACGGCGCTTGCGTAGACCTTCCGGCCGAGGCGCCCGGCGTTGTCACGGTCTCCGCGGTAGGCACCGAGCGACTGAAGAGCTACTACTCCTCGTACGGTCAGGGCGTAGTCGAGGTTGCGGCTCCTGGTGGTGACACGCGTCAGCCTGACCCGACAGTGTCGACGATCGCGCATGCCGTGCTCTCCACCATCGTCAACACAACGACGGGTGCGCTCGGCTATGGCTTCTCGCAAGGCACGTCGATGGCATCACCGCACGTCGCGGGTGTCGCCGCACTCGCGATCAGTGCCCACGGCGACATGTCGCCGGGCAAGTTGGCGACCTTGCTGCAGCAGACGGCCGAAACGCTGCCCTGCCCCGTTGGCATCTACAACCCGAGGCCGGGCCTGGACCAGTTCATCGCCGAGTGCAGCGGCGGAAAGGTCAATTCCTTCTACGGCCACGGTGAGGTGAACGCCGCCCGAGCGGTGAGCTAACAGGTCTGATTGATCAGGGTGCCCCTTGTCCGAACCGATCGGACAAGGGGCACCCTGATCGCTTCCGGAGGCTGCTTAGCCCCAGACGTTGCCCCGCCGCTCGCGCAGCTCGTCGACGGAGCGCTGGATCGTGTCGCGTACCTGATCGGTGAGCTCGAACACGACCATGGGGTCGTCGGCTTCGGCGGGGTCGTACGTCTCGGTCGGAATGGGCTCACCAAACTCGATGAGCCACTTGGACGGCAATGGCACTAGCCCAAGTGGACCGAGCCATGGGAACGTCGGCGTGACCGGGAAGTAGGGCAACCGCAGCAGACGGGCAAGCACCGGGATGTCGCCGATCAGGGGGTAGATCTCCTCGGCGCCGACGATCGCGCACGGAACGATCGGGACCTGCGCTCGCACCGCGGCCGAGACGAACCCGCCGCGGCCGAACCGCTGCAGCTTGTATCGCTCGCTGAACCGCTTGCCACTCCCCTTGTAGCCCTCCGGCCACACACCGACCAGCTCACCAGCGGCGAGCAACGCGTCGACGTCTTCGGGAGAGGCCAGCGTTGCGCCGCCTTTGCGGGCCATCTCACCCACGAACGGCATAGAGAAGACGATGTCGCCGCCGAGGCAGCGCAGATGACGGTTGTGCGGGTGCTCATCGTGCACGGCCAGCTGGGTCATCACTGAGTCGAGGGCGATCGTGCCCGAGTGGTTGGCCACGATCAGTGCGGCGCCCTCGTCGGGCAGGTGCTCGACCCCGGTGACGTCGACACGGAACCAACGCTGGTAGAGGGGGCGTATCAACGGCAGGAGGATCTCTTCGGTGAGCTCGGCGTCGAATCCGAACACGTCGACGTCGTATTCGCCGGTGAGCCGGCGCCGTAAGAACGCGACACCGGTCGCCAGCTGCCGCTGGGTGTCCTCGGGCAGGTGCCCTGCAAGCTGGCCTAGCGTCTCGGCCAACTGCGCCAGCTGCTGCGGCAGCGCGACCTCGGGTTCTTCACCCATCGACTGCCTCCAGCCCTGACACGAATGCTTCCTCGGCTGCCTGGACGCGACCCGCCGCAAACGGGCCACTGCCACGCGCCTCAACGAACGACGCGAATGCCTCCGCGGTGCTGAACCGCGGCACGAAGTCTCGCTCGGCACGGATGCGGGTCGTGTCGACGCCTCTGCCGTACGAGAGCAAGGTCAGCATCTCCGGCGTGAACCCGGCGATGCCGAACGTGCGCATCGTCTGCCCCGCATAGCCCGTCGCAAACCGCGGGATCGGGAGCTCCGGCCGCCCGGCGCGTCGCACGGCTTGGCTCACCAGCAGGACGCCGTCACCTGCGAGGTTGTAGGTGCCGTGCCACTCCTCGACGGTCGCACGGTGCAGCGCCTCCAGGCCGTCGTCCTCGTGCACGAACTGCAGCCGCGCGTCGAAGCCGAGGATGGTCGGGATGACGGGAAGCGAGAAGTATTCGGTGAGCGGTGTGCGGACCGTCGGGCCCATGAAGTTGGCGAACCGCAGGATCGTGACCGCGATGTCGGGACGACGTCGCGCGAATCCACGCACATAGGCCTCGACCTCGAGCGAGTCCTTGGGAAAGCCGCGCCGTGGCGTGACCTTGGCCGACATACCCTCGGTGAACAGCGCCGGGTCGCGGGACGAGCCGCCGTAGACGACCGTCGACGACTTGACTACGACGGAGCGGACAGTGTCCGACTTCTGGCAGGCGCCGAGCAGCTGCATCGTGCCGATGATGTTGATCTCTTTTTGGGGGACCCGGCCACCCGCGTCGCGCGGCGTGGTCAGCACGTTCATGTGGACGACGGAGTCGGGGCCGATCGCGTACAACAGCTCGGGCAGCTCGGGCCGGCGGATGTCGGCTCGGACGAACTCGGCGCCGCCGATGTCGTAGGACGAGTCGATCACATCGACGCCCACGACCTTGTCGATCGCTGGGTCCGCGGCGAGGCGCGCAGCCATGCGGGCGCCGAGCTGTCGGGCGACACCGGTGACCAGCACTACGCGGGACATGACCCGCTCCCCTCGTCAGGTGTTGCCGATCCTACGCAGCCGTGGCCTGTCGACAAGGTGGCAGAAACGAAACGATCACGGTACCGAGACCTACGGGAGGTGTGCATGGCCTAGACTGCCGCGCACACGTCCCGCAAGCATCGGTGCCGTGATCATTTGGGCCGCGCAGAGCCCTCGGGCCGCCTACTTGCCGAGCTTGCGGCGCTGCACGCGAGTCTTGCGGAGCAACTTGCGGTGCTTCTTCTTAGCCATGCGCTTGCGGCGCTTCTTGATTACGGAGCCCACGGGGGAACCTCACTCGTCACTGAAGGAACGGCCTGTCGCGGGCCGGACCCGCGGACAACTGGCCCTCAGGGTACCCGCCGGCGCGGATCGGGCACGAAGCGGTTCGGCAGCCGCCACATGTCCACGAGGGCATGGGGTTCGCCCGGCGGCATGGCCAGCGACGTGGCGGCGGCCCCACCGCGCGCCTGGGTCTGCATCGGCGGGTCGGTGTAGAAGCCGGTGACCTCGCCGTGGTCGTTGATCGCGTTGACCTGGGTGCTCGAGGCACCGGGCACGTTGATCAGGGTGAGCTCGCCGTCGTCGAGCACGAAGCCGCCGATCCTCCCAATGCCGTCGGGGCCCACTCGGAGATAGGCGCCGGCGATCTGGCCCTTGTTGTTGATGCTGAACGGGATCGTCTGAAACGAGTCGGGTACGTCGGGCAGCGTGACGAACTTTCCGTCATGTGTCCGCAGCCACCCGAAGGCGAGCCCGGCGGCCCGGTCGACGATCCCGAGCCCGACCATGTCGCCGCGTTCGTTGATGTCGATCACGCCTGTGGTCGTCGCGCCCGGCGCGTCGATCCGGGTGAATCTCTTGCCGTCGTACACGAAGCCGCGGAAATTGAGGCCTGGCAACCGGCGCTCGGCGCTGTAGAAGCCGACGACCTGGCCGCGGTTGTTGCCGTTGAAGAGGCCGCTAACGGCAGCGCCCGGGAAGTCGATGGTCTGGAATCGGCCACGCTCGTCCCGCCGGTATCCGTGCGCTTCGCCGTCCGGGTCCCCGGCGTACTCGCCGTAGCTGCCGAAGATCTCCCCCTGGTCGTTGACCCCGAAGGCATAGTTGAGGTCGCCGCTGTGGCTCGGGAAGTCGACGGTGGCGACCCGGCCCCGGCGGTCCCTGGTGAAGCCGTGCTGCTCGAGGTCGTCGGCGTCGTAGTAGGCGCCGACGACGGCGCCACGGTTGGTGATGTCGGAGCCCACGGTGTGCGAGGCGCCGGGGACGTCGAAGCGGTCGAACTCGCCGTCATCGAGGACGAAGCCGTGCATCACCCTGTTTCTGTCGATGGCCGGGTCCTGCGCCGTCGCGGGCGACGCGGTCATCGCCAGTGCCGCGGCGACAACGAGCAGTATCGATGCGGCCTGCGCCGTGTGTGTCTTTCGAGTCGTCCAAGGCATGGCTGACCACCTCCTTGCGCGGCACCTGCGTGGTCAGGGCGTCACAAAGAGGTTCGTTGCGATCCGTGATCGGGATGGACGAATGAGTCAGCCGGCCTGGATGAACGAGTCACGCAGGTAGTCCTGCACCGCCTGCTCCGGGATGCGGAATGACCGGCCCACCTGCGCGGCCGGCAGTGTCCCGGCATGCACCAGCCGGTAGACGGTCATGCGTGAGACGCGCATCATGTCCGCGACCTCAGCGACGGTCAGGAAGCGTATGTCCAGGGGTTCCTGCTTCCCCGCAGCCTTCCGGGCCATGTCACACCGCCTCGCACCCGCGTCGGCCCCGGCTTCCCCTCCGGTGCGACAGTCACGCGGGCGTACAAGGGCTCATGCTAGTTGCGGATGTGACGGACGGGAAAGTGGAGACGCCTGAGGCCCACGGAGGGTCACCAGACCGGGGCGAGCCCATGGGCCGGAAATACCGCGCGCTGGGTGGCGATCACGGCCCGGTCAACGTCGTCTGCGGGGTCGAAGCCGGCCGCCCACGACGGCATCTGACCGAGACCGCCGTCGGTCATGCGATAGGGGCCGATGCGCCCCAAGACCCGCTGCACATAGGACCGCCAGCCCTCAGGCACGGCGCTCTCCGGGTCGACCGGGCGGCCGCCGGCGATGCCGATCAAGTGCGACCAGGATCGTGGAACGACGTCGACCACCGCGTACCCGCCACCGCCGGTGGCAACCCACCGTCCGTCGCACAACTCATGGGCCAGCTCGTGCACGGCGACCTGCGCGGCCCGCAGGCCGTCAACGGTGAGCGCGAGGTGAGCGAGCGGATCCTCAGCGTGACCGTCGCACCCGTGCTGGCTCACGATCACGTCTGGCGCAAACTCGCGCAGCAATGGTGGCACGACCGCGTCGAACGCACGCAGCCAGCCCGCGTCGTTGGTGCCGGGCGGTAGCGCCACGTTGACGGCGCTGCCGTCGGCGGCCGCACCGCCGGTCTCCTCGGGGTAGCCCGTGCCAGGAAAGAGCGTCCGCGGCGTCTCGTGCAGGCTGATCGTCAGCACCCTCGGGTCGTCCCAGAAGATCGCCTGGACTCCGTCACCGTGGTGCACGTCGAGATCCACATACGCGACGCGCGACGCGCCCAGGTCCAGGAGTCGCCTTATCGCGACAGCCAGGTCGTTGTAGATGCAGAAGCCGCTCGCCCAGCCCGGCATCGCGTGGTGCAGGCCACCCGAGAAGTTAACCCCGTGCGTCGCCTCGCCCCGCCATACGGCCTCGGCCACGTCGACCGTGCCGCCGACGATGCGGGCCGTCGCCTCGTGCATGCCAGTGAATGCCGGGTCGTCGTCCGTGCCTAAGCCGTACGAGGGCTCAACCCCCGGGTCGGCGACGCTGCACCGCCGCACGGCAGCCAGGTAGTCAGGCTGGTGCACAAGCGTCAACAGCTCGTCTGTGGCCACCTCGGGTGCGACGACCTTGACGCCACCACCGTCGAGCAACCCGAGCTCGCGGGCAAGTCGTACGGTCAGGTCCAGCCGGATGGGCGCCATCGGATGGCCTGGCCCGAAGTTGTACGCGCACAGCGCCTCGTCCCAGGCGATGTGGACCGAGCAGCTCATGGCACTCGACCCTAGCCAGTCCCGCCGGCGTGGGCGGTGCCTACCCGGACGGTCGTTGGTGCAGCCCGAACTCCGAGCCCTGGTCGTCCTTGCAGAGTACGAACCGGCCGAATTTCGCCTGCGCCGCCTGGTCACCCTCTGCCTGGGTCTCGTCCACGGAGCCGCCAAGCTGACGCGCTTTGGCCAACGCCGCCTCCATGTCGTCGACGACGAAGAAGAGGTACGGCCTCGCCTCCGGGTCGTCGCTGTGCACTCCACCAGGTCCCGACGGCGTGGAGATCACGTAGCCGTGACCGGGTCCAGGCGCAAACGTCCAACCGAACAGCTCGCCATAGAACACCTTCGCCTTGTCGGCGTCGGCTACTCCCAGCTCGAAGAACCCAATCTCGCCTGTCATGACCCCCAAGCTATAGCTCGCTGGGGGGAGGCTGGCGTTGCCGGCCGGCCGCGCGGTAGATCGCGGTGATGGCAGCGAAGAGTGCGGCCGAGATGCCGACGACAATCGCGACGACGGCCCACTCAGGCACGGTTCCGACGGGCATCACCAGCTGTCGGAGGTAGTTCACGCCCAGGATGACGCCCACGTAGGACCACCACGGGGCCCACTGACTGGTTGTTGTGTGCTGGGTCTTCTCTTTCTCGGTCATGCTGCTTCTCTTTCTTCAAACGTTGATTGGCGCTGGTGGCGGCGGGGCCGGCCACGAACCAGATCCCGAGGACGAGCGTGAGCACCACGGCTTGGCCCAACAGCGGCTGGGCTCGCTCGACGTCGCCGACGATCCCGCTGAGGCCGAGCAGCAGCCCGACCGAGATGACCCAGAAGAGCGCGGCCTTGCCGAACTCGCGCCATTCGTGCCGGACACGCTCTGCGCCACGGCGCAGCGGCTTGGCGACCGGCGGCGCCCCGGCGAACCGGCGCGCGAACCGGCGGTCGGCCCAGCTGACCAGGTCGTGCCCGAACGCGACGGTGAATCCGAGGTAGGCCGCGGCGAGCGCGTGAGCGTGGGAAGGTGCCGCCCCGCGCTGCAGGTCCCCCGCCACCAGCGCGAGGAGGGCGAGGTCGGCAGCCGGAGAACCGAGCAGCAGCACCAGACCCAATCGAGGTCGGCGCAGGACATATCGGGCAGCCAACCCAGCGAGCAGGAACACCCAAAAGGCCACCTCGGTGGCGACGATCGCGGTGGCAACCATGATGCGACACTCCGTTCTAGCACACTTGTGTTAGAACGGTAACACGGATGTGCTAGAACCTATTCCGTGCCGGTCCAGATCGATCACGACGCCCGTCGCGCTCAGCTCGCTCAGGCGGTGTGGCACATCGTCGTTCACGACGGTGTCCGTGGCGCGTCGGTGCGGGGGGTTGCCCGCGAAGCCGGGCTGTCGATGGGCTCGGTCCGGCACTTCTTCGCCAGCCAGGACGAGCTGCTGCGCTTCGCGGTGGAGGCGGTCGTCAGCCAGGCCGGCGGGCGCATCGAGGCCGGAGCACCTGAGCGGATGGCTGCCGCGGCGGAGGGTCGGCCGCTGGAGGCGATCGCCGCCCTCCTCGAGGAGGTCCTTCCCCTCGACGAGGAGCGAATGACCGAGGCCAAAGTGTGGGCCGCGTTCACGGCACCGCCGGTCAGCGATCCCGGCATGGCAGCCATCCGGCGGCAGGCCGATGACGGCATCCGGCAGTTGTGCCGAGACGCTCTCGCTGCGCTGGCCGAATTTGGTCTCGTGCATCCCGCACGTGACCTGGAGATCGAGACCGAAACCATCCACTCCTTGCTCGACGGACTTACCCTCCACCTGATGCTCGACCCCGCTCGCACGCCAGCAGATCGCGTGCGGACCCTACTTCTCACCCACCTACGCGACCTCGCTGGATCGCCCATCGAGTGACGCGCGGAGCGCTCACTCAGTCCGCAGGGCCACGACCGGGTCGAGACGCCCGGCCCGCCGGGCGGGCGCCACCCCGAAGAACACGCCCACGACCACCGACACCGCGAACGCAAGCACCGGCGACCACCACGCGATCTGCGCCGGGAGAGGAGAAAAGCGCTCGACCGCTGCCGAGGCCACGATGCCGAGCCCGATCCCGATCAGCCCGCCGAGCGTGGTGAGGAGTACGGCCTCGACGAGGAACTGCAGCAATACGTCACGTTGGCGCGCCCCGAGGGCCTTGCGCAGACCGATCTCACGCGTCCGTTCGCGTACGGACACCAGCATGATGTTGGACACCCCGACACCGCCTACCAGCAGCGAGATCCCGGCGATTGCCGCGAGCACCAGCGTGAGCAGCGACAGGATGCGACCGATCGTGCCCAGGATCTGCGTCTGGGTGACGGCGGAGAACTCCTCGCCCTCATACTTGTCGGTCAACGCGTCCACAAGTCGCCGCTGCAGATCCTCGATGCCATCGGTCGTCGGAGCCTTGACCGCGAGCGCGTCGATGCGATCTACAGAGAACAACCGCTGCGCAGCCGTGACCGGCACCAGCACCTCACGGTTGCGGTCGACACCGAACGTCGTCCCCACGTCGGCGAGCACACCGATCACGCGGAACCGCACACCGGAGATGGTGACCGTGCGCCCGAGGGGGTCGACGTCGCCAAACAGGTCGGCTGCAACCGACGACCCCAGCACCGCAACGCGCCGCCGCGTGTCGACATCTGCTGCCGAGAAGAATTCCCCGCGGGCAACCGGTCGGTCGAACACGTTGGGCACCGTCTCGTTCGTCCCAAGCACGCTCACGAACGAGCTCGCGTTGCCCACGCGGACCTGCTCCCCCGACGTGAGACTCGTCGCGACCGAGTCCGGATTGCCGGCCACGCGGCCCAGCAGCTCCACATCGTCGAGCTCGAGCCGGCTGACGCTCGGCGCCGAGCCGAACTCGAACCTCCCGGGCACCACGAAGATGAGATTGGCGCCGAGTCCCTCGACCTGTCGCTCGACCTCGTTCTTGGCCCCGCTGCCGATAGCGACGAGCACGACGACCGCCGACACACCGATGATGACCCCGATCATCGTGAGCAGGCTGCGCAACTGGTTGGCCCGCAAGGCATCCAGCGCTACGCGCAGCGCCTCGGCCGTCCTCACGACGCGCCTCCTGGCTGGGAGTCCATGGCGCTGTCGTGCTCGATCAGTCCGTCTCGTACGCGGACCTGCCGGCGCGCCCGAGCCGCAACATCAGTCTCATGCGTGACGAGCACGATGGCGACGCGCCGCTCCACGTTGAGCTGGTCGAACAATGCGAGTACGTCTGCACTCGTGACCGTGTCGAGGTTGCCGGTCGGCTCGTCGGCAAGCAGCAGCGCCGGCTCACCGACGAGGGCCCGCGCGATGGCCACCCGCTGCTGCTCACCACCCGACAGTTGGGTCGGGCGGTGCTGCATACGATGCTCCAGCCCCACGGACTCCAGGGCGGCTGCGGCGAGCCGGCGCCTCTCGGCGGAGCGCAAGCCCCGGTAGACCAACGGAAGCGCGACGTTGTCGAGTGCGCTCGTCCGGGGCAGCAGGTGGAACGACTGGAAGACGAAACCGACCGTCTGGTTGCGCACCTCCGCGAGCTCCTGATCGGACAGTCCGGAGACCTGCGCACCGCCGACGCTCAGCGAGCCGGTGGTCGGCTTGTCGAGGCAGCCCAGCACGTTCATCAGCGTTGACTTGCCGGAACCGGACGGGCCAAGGATCGCGACGTACTCTCCGGCCTCGATGCGCAGCGTGACTCCGCGGAGCGCGTCGACCCGTACGCCATCCATCGCATACGTTCTCGTCACGTCGACTGCCTCGACAGCAGCTGCCGCAGTTGGCGCTGGAGCAGTCTCTTCCTGCAGCGGGAACATGGCGGTGTCAGCCGCCGAGGGTCTGGCCGTCACGCACGCGGTCGGCGCCACGGACGACGATCCGGTCGCCTTCCGACAGACCTTGCACAACCTGTACGGAAGACTCGCCCTGCGCGCCCAGACTGACGTGCTGGCGTCGTACGACGTCGTCGACAACCATCCACACCGAGTCTCGCGCGCCGTCCCGTACCACTGCGGACGCTGGGACGGCCAAGGCGTCCGTGGCTTCCCGTACGCGCAGGTCGACGACGGCGCTCATGCCCGGCAGCGGAGCCGGCGCGCTATCCCCGTCGGCCGTTTGTCCCGCGCTGAGCGCCAGCCGCACTCGATAGCTGACACCGCCACTGGCCGATGTCGTCGGCGCCACGTCGACGCTGGAGACCGCGACGTCGTACGTGGCACCGGGCAGTGCGTCGAGCTCGGCTGTACCAACCACGCCGGGCTGCACGAGCAGCACGTCCGTCTCGTCCACCTCGGCGGCCATCCCGAGGGCGGACACGTCGGTGACCGTCGCGACGACTTGACCGCGCGAGACCGGGCTGCCAACGGCCAGCGTGCTCACGGCAGGGGTTGCGGCTGTTGATCCGGCGGCGGCGTCCTCGAGCACGTCCTCGGCCGCGCTGGCGAGAGCCGGCGGAAGGCCGGGCACGGAAGTCCCAGGGCCACCGCTCGTGCCGGCAGCGCCGAGTGACACGATCCCGCCGACGGGTGCGCGGATCTCCAACGCGTCAACCGTGGCTTGCGCGGCGTGGACCGCGGCTTGGGTCTGCACTCGCTGCGCGGCGCCGAGCGACGAGAGGGCGTCGGAGAGGCTGCCGAGCCCGGCGTTGAGCTGCCGGATCGCTCGGTCGGCGTCGGATCGGGCGGCGGCAAAGTCGGCTTCGGCTGTGGCCAGTGCGGCCAGTGCCTGCGCGCGGGCGGCGGGGTCCGGGACCGCCTGCGCTGCCTCTCTGGCGGTCGCGAACGCCGCAGTCGCGCGCTGATCCGTCCGCGCTGCCTGGGTGGACACCGGGATCGCGCCCAGCTCGACGTCGGCGCTTGCCGCAGCGGACGCATCCGCTTCTTGTGCCTGCGTGAGCTGTTGCTGAGCCTGCGGCGAGGCGATGCGCAGGAGCAGGGTGCCCGCCGGGACTTGTTGCCCGTCGGCCACGAGCAGCTCACCGACCTGCCCATCGGCGGCGGCGGTAGCCGTGGCCGAAGCCTTGGCAGTCACGGCTGCGGGCGCCTCGACGACCTCGACCACGGACTCCCGGCCCACCAGGCCGGTCACAATGTCGCCGTCGTCGTCGGCCGAGCACGCCGTGGCAGCCAGGGCCGTCAAGAGCACGGCGACTGCGACACTCCACGAGACATTCCCTGCAAGGCGCACGAGATCATCGTAGGTTTGTCAGCGCGTGATCGAGCCGACAGCGGAGGTCACCGATGGCACGGTTCGGGTCGATCCAGCGACCGACGCGCGCCGTGCCCCTCGGCTTTCTGGCCGTCATCGTCGTGGGCACCCTCATCCTGATGCTGCCGGTGTCGAGTGCCAGCGGCGAGGTTGTGCCGTTGACTACGGCCGCGTTCACCGCGACATCGGCGACCACCGTCACCGGGCTCACGGTCGTCGACACGGCCACCTATTGGAGTGGTTTCGGCGAGGTGGTCATCCTCGTGCTGATCCAGCTCGGCGGGCTGGGCATCATGACCTCCGCGACTCTGTTGATCATCACGGTGAGCCGCCGGGTGGGGATCCGTACGCGTCTCATCGCCGAAGGCGAGCACAAGGCGCTGTCGTTCGGCAACGTGCGCACAGTGGTGCGACGGATCGCCGCTCTTTTCCTGGGATTCGAGGCCGTGCTCGCGCTGTGGCTGGCCGCCCAGTTCTTCGGCCGGTACGACTACGACGCGCCCACTGCTGCTTGGCACGGCCTGTTCCACTCGGTGTCGGCCTTCAACAACGCTGGCTTCTCGCTCTATTCGGACAGCTTCATAGGGTTCGTCTCTGATTGGTGGATCTGCCTCCCGATCGCGCTAGCGGTGATCTTCGGCGGTCTGGGTTTTCCAGTGCTCACCGAGCTTTATCGGGAGCGCTGGCGTCCTCGCACCTGGAGCGTCACCACAAAGCTCACGCTGTGGGGATCGGGCGCGCTGCTGGCATTCGGCACGCTGTACTTTCTGGTCGCTGAGTGGTCGAACGACCAGACGCTCGGCCCGCTTGATGTGTCGACCAAGGTTCTGGCTGGTTTCTTCACGGGAGTGATGCCGCGGAGCGCGGGATTCAACGTCATCGACATCGGTGAGATGGGTCCGAATAGTTGGCTCGTTACCGATGCACTGATGTTCATCGGCGCGGGGAGCGCCGGGACATCCGGTGGCATCAAGGTGACGACGTTCATGTTGCTCGCGTTTGTCATGCTGGCCGAGGTGCGTGGCGAGCCGGACGTCACCGTGGGCACCCGTCGCATCGGCCACGACGTGCAGCGGCAGGCAGTGACTGTGGCGCTGTTCGCGGTCGGGCTGGTCGCGTTTGGAACACTGTTGGTGCGCCAGATCAGCGATCTCGATCTTGACCGTGTGCTGTTCGAGGTGGTCTCCGCCTTTGGGACCACCGGCCTGTCCACGGGCATCACCAGCGACTTGCCGACAGCTGCGCAGTGGACATTGATGGTGTTCATGTTCCTGGGACGAGTCGGCACGATCACTGCAGTTGCCGCACTGGCGCTGCACTCGCAGCGCCGGATGTACCGGCTGCCCGAAGAACGAGTCATCGTGGGATAGGAAGCCATGCCGCAGCGTAATGATGTCCCGTCGGGCGACCTGCAGGGCGTGCTCGTCCTCGGTCTCGGCCGGTTCGGCTCCGCCGTCGCAGAGTCGCTTGTCCAGCTCGGTCACGAGGTGCTCGCGATCGACTCCGACCCGGTACTCGTCCGGGCCTACGCCGACAAGCTGACGTACGTTGTCGAGGCCGACGCCACCAGCGACGAGGCGCTGCGGCAGATCGGCGCACAGGAGTTTGGCACCGCGGTCGTTGGCATCGGGACGGCGATGGAAGCGAGCATCCTCGCAACGTCGGTGCTCGCCGACATCGGAATCCCGAACATCTTTGCCAAGGCGATCAACCGCCAGCACGGTCGCATTCTGTCTCGCGTCGGGGCGCACGAGGTTGTCTATCCGGAGCACGCGATGGGCGAGCGAGTTGCGCACCTCGTGACTGGGAAGATGATCGACTTCATCGAGTTCGACGACGACTTCGCTCTGGTCAAGACGCGGGCGCCGGCGGAGGCTGTCAACCGGACGCTCGCGGAGTCGGCGCTGCGGAGCAAGTACAACATCACGGTTGTTGGCACCAAGCGCCCTGGCGAGGACTTCATCTATGCCCGCCCCGAAACGGTCATCAAGGAAGGCGACTTGCTCATCGTGTGCGGTCAGACGTCCAACTGTGAGCGGTTTGCTGCGCGTACGTGAGGGCGCCGGGCTGGCGGCGTTACAACGCCTTCCACCAAGATCATCTGGCCAGGGGGAAGGCAGGCGAGGGGTGCCAGGAACTCGACCAAATCGGCTGTCAACGTGTGCCACAGCCGGCGGCGACTATGTCCCTGACCTGCTATTCTGGACGTATGTTCGAAGGTCTGGTGGGTGCCGAGCTGGCCGCCGCGATCGCCGCGGCCGCGGCCGACCCCGCCGGGCTGGCCCTCGCTGACCGGGTCGACCTGATCGTGGCCGCGGAGCGGCTGATCGGCTGGGCGCACGCGGTGCAGGCCGACGCCGTCGTGCCGCTGCTCGAGGCGGATGACTGCCCGCCGGGGTTCGACCCGGCGGTGGAGATCGGTGCCGCGCTGGGCGCGTCGATCCGCACCGGCTCCGCGAAGGCCACCTTCGCCTGGGGACTGTCCCGCCTGCCTGCAGCGCGGGAGGCGCTGTTGACCGGCGACCTGAGTCTGGCGAAGGCTCGCCGGTTGATCCTGGAGACCCAGTGCTGCGATGCCGCGGTGGCCGCGGTGGTCGACGCCGCTGTCATCGAAGGCGGCGCGGTGGAGTGTGGCCGAGCTGGGCCGCCGAGTGCAGCGGCTGATCGGCGAGCTCGACCCCGACGGGGTCCGCAAGCGCCGCGAGACCAAGCAGGCCGAGCGGGGTGTGCAGTTCGAGCCGGGTCCGGACGGGATGGGTTGGCTGTCGCTGTTCGGGCCGACCGAGGACCTGGCCGCCGCCTACACCGCGATCACCAATAAGGCGCTCGAGGCGCGCCGCGGCGGCGATGAGTCCCCGCTGGGCGTGTTGCGGTTCGACGCGGCCATCAGCCTGCTCACCGGCCGTGATGCTCAGTCCGACTCGGGCGGGCCGCTGGTCCGGGTGACGGTGCCGGTGCAGACCATCCTTGGGCTGTCCGAGGCGCCCGGCGACCTCGACGGCGCCGGCCCGGTCCCCGCCGGCGTGGCCCGCCGCCTCGCCTCCGACGCCGAGGTCTGGGAACGCATCCTCACCGACCCCGCCACCGGCGCCCCACATAGTCATGACCGCAGGCGCTACCGGCCGACCGAGGCGATGCGCCAACGCGTCCTCGACCGCGACCGGCACTGCCGGGCACCCGGCTGCGACGCGCCGGCCTGGCGCTGCGACGCCGACCACGACATCCCATGGCCCCGAGGTGTGACCTGTGACTGCAACCTCACCACGTTCTGCCGCCGCCACCACAACGCCAAGACCCACGGCGGCTGGACCACCAAGCTTGCGCCCGACGGCACCCTGACCATGACCAGCCCCCTCGGCCGCGTCTACACGACCTACGTCGAGCCGCTGCCCACCGTGCCCGACTGGCCAAACGCCAACGACAGTCCACCCGAGGAGCCAGACGACGAGTCCCTGCAGGCCGAACACGTCCTGCACCTCACGGCCGATCCCTGGCACCTCGACCTCGCCGCCTGAGGTGGTGCGGCGGCCCCTCACGTCCCTGCGCGCAGTCCCCGTGTGTCGAGCCCAAGGTCGCGCAGCTCAAGCTTCGCGAGGGCCGAGATCGTCTCGCTATCGCCGCGCCGCCATCGATCCACGACGCCGTCAGCACCCACAGTGGCCAGCTGACGAAGTGGTCGCGTGGCCAATGCGCGCATGGCGAGCAGGTCGGCGCCATCGCGGTCGAGCAGCACCAGGCGGGCGGCTCGGGCTCGGCGCATCCAGACCAGGCGTGGCAGTCCCCAGACCAGCAACGCGAAGAGGATCGCTCCGCCGGCGAGCACGATCGCAAGCAGCCATGCCACGTCGTTGACCGCATCCTGCTGACTCTGACCGGCCGACGCGATTCCCGAGGAGGCATCGGCAGCCGCATTGAAGGGCGCCGCCAAGGCGCGACCGGCGAGTGGAACGCCGTCGACCCGATCGCTGGCGTCCTGCATGCTGCCCGCCAGGTCTGCGCCGGCGCGCTCCATCGTGCGGCCGGGACCGGCGAGCGCGTCCACGAGGTCGAACGCCTGCTTGGCAAACCAGATCGAGCCGACGATCCAGGCGACCGCGATGGCATCGGCGACAATCTGGCGGGTGCGGCGAGCGGGAAGATCCGCGTACAGCTGCATCGCCGGATACGTACCCGACCGCATCCTCCCCGACAAATCGGCAGCGGCCGTCACCGCGAGGTGAAACCGACATCCCACTCTTCTTGGACACCTAGAGGCCGCAGCCCGCGTACCTGTGCGACCGTCAACCGAAGAACCCGACTGCGGCGGGTATCAGCGCATGAGCACCGAGTGTCCTTCTAATCATTGGGCTTGACGGGCGCAGAGCGCGCTCGGGACGATCCGACGCGGGGCGTAGATGGCAACAGCGGCAACCGAACGCTCGAGATCGCGACCGGGGTCGCGTCGGATGCGCACGACCGCCGGTCCGGCCTCACCATGCGCCTGCTCGGGCAGGCCTCGGTTCGGTTTGCCGGGACCGACATCCCGGGCTTCGAGTCCAACAGGCTCCAGCTCTTGCTCGCCCGTCTGCTCATCGGGGGTCCCATCCCGCAATCCCGACAGCACGTCGCGTTCTCCCTCTGGCCTGACTCCAGCGATGAGCAGGCGCGGACCAACTTGCGGCACCTGCTGCACCATCTCAAGAACGCCTTGCCGGACCCGGGATCGCTATCTGGATCTGTCGAGAACGACGATCCAGTGGCGAACGGATGCCCCGGCGTGGGTCGACGTCGAATCGTTCCAGGACGCGGTGCGTCAGGCAAAGGACGCCGAAAGTGTCACTCTCAAAAGAGAGTGGCTGACGATCGCCGCCGACGCCTACGGCGGTGACCTGCTGCCGGGCAGCTATGACGACTGGGTGCTGACGGAACGCGGGCGGTTGCGTTCGTCGGCGATCGCAGTGCTCGACCAGCTTGCGGGGGGCAGCGAGGACGACGGTGACCTGCCCGGCGCCACGCATCGCGCGCAAGCGCTCCTACACCTGGATCCGACACATGAGCCGAGCTATCGACGTCTCATGCGTCTCTACGCTGCCGCGGGCGATCGTGCGCGCAGCCTTCGGGTGTTTCACGAGTGCGTCCGAGCTCTTGATCGGGCGGCCGGCGTGGCACCGGGCTCGGCGACACAGGCTGTCTATCGGTCGCTGCTGGAGGCTGCGCCGGCGCCGGCGCTGACGGCGGCCGCACCTCACGTCGTGGGACGCGATGGCGACCTGGCGATGTCCCACGCCGTCTGGCGCGAGGCACGTTCGGGTCCCGGGCGGATGCTCCTGGTCACCGGCGAACCTGGCATCGGCAAGTCCCGGTTGCTCGAGGAGTTCGCCGATGGTCTCGAAAGGGACGGCATCCGCGTTGCCCGAAGCCGGGCGTATGCGGCCGAGGGGCGGCTGGCCTACGGACCGGTCACTGACTGGCTCAAGTCCCCGACACTGTGGCCGACGGTCTCCACGCTGGACCCGACCTGGCGGAGCGAAGTGGCCCGCCTGTTGCCCCAGCTCTCCTTGCCTGAACGGCAGAGTGCTCCCGAACCCGTGGGCGACGCCGCGAGACGCGCCAGGCTTTTCGACGGTTTGCGATACGCGTTGCTTTCGAGTCACAAACCGACGTTGCTCATCGTCGACGACCTGCAGTGGTGCGACGCCGACACGCTTGCCTTCCTGCACTACTTCGTACGGGAGTCGGGCTCGGCGCCGGTCATGGTTGCGGGCTCCGCCCGTACCGAAGAGGTCGACGCAGGCCATCCACTGTCGACCGTCGCGACAGGCTTACATCACGCCGGGCTGCTGACCGAGATCGCGCTGGGGCCACTCGACGCTGAGTCAACCGCTGAGCTCGGGCGACGATTGCGTGGGGCGGACCTCTCCACGCTGGAGGCAACGAAGCTCTACGCCGAGTCCGAAGGAAACCCGCTGTTCATCGTCGAAGCAATCCGCGCGGCGGGGGGACGATCGGCCGACGACGAGCGCCGGCTCGTCCAGCCGACGGTTTCCGGTGTCATCCAAGCACGTCTCGGACAGCTCACCCCCGGGGGGCGCAGGCTCGTCGAGATCTGTGCCACTGTCGGCCGGGCGTTCTCCCTCGAGCTCCTGGAAGCCGCCTGGACAGGTGAGCGCAATGAGCTCGTCGACGCGCTGGACGAGCTGTGGCGCCGCCGCATTGTGCGCGAGCTAGGCGACGCGTACGACTTCACCCACGACCGGTTGAGGGAAGTCGCCCTCGCCGCCATCAGCCCCGTGCGGCGCCGAAGTCTGCACACGACGGTCGCCAGTGCTCTTGCAGAGGTGCACCACGACGACCTGGATCGAATTGTGGCCGAGCTGGCCACCCACTACGAGAGCTCGGGGCACATCCGTGAGGCCATCGCGGCCCATCGCCAGGCAGCGGCCCATGCCCGATCGTTGTTCGCCACAGCTGAGGTGATCGCCGCCCTGCGCCGGGCCCTGAATCTGGTGGCCCGCCTGACCGCCGCTCGGGAGCGCGAGGAAACAGAGCTCGCGGTACGCACGGCACTCGCCGTCCCGCTGGTGTCGCGATTCGGGTACGGGTCGAACGAGGTCCGTGAGCAATACACCCAGGTCGGGCGGCTTGCCCGCAAGCTCGGCGCGGAGATCACGCCGTCGGCGGAACGGGGTCTTGGCCTACTGAGCCTGTCCAACTGTCGGTTCGACGAGGCCGCGGAGCGTGCGGCGAACTTGGTCCGACGGGGTGAGCAGGGTGATCCGATCTCACTCGTGGAAGGCCACTACCTGTTCGGCGTGAACGACTTCTGGCGCGCTCGGTTCGCAGAATCGGAGACTCATCTGCGGGAGGCCATGTCGCGGTACAACCCCGACGAGCGCGCCACTCATCTTCGCGCCTACGCCCAGGACCCATATGCCGTATGCGCCAGCCGGCTAGCCGTCACCGTGTGGTGGCGAGGTGATGACGACGAAGCCGTACGGCTGATGGCCGAGGCCAGACGGTACGCGTCGGAGATCCGCGACCCGTTCACACTCGCGTACGTCGCATGCTGGGAAGGTTGGCTCGCTCTCCTCCGCGAGGACGACGAGCAGGTAGCCGCGACTGCTCGGTTCGGCGCACAGCTGTGGACCGGCCGGACGCCGTTCTTCGAACCCATGGGCGATCTTCTGCGGGGATGGGTCCAGGTGCGGCAGGGCAAGCGCGCCGGGCTCCGGCTGGTCCGCCGGGCTGCTGAGACCTACCGAGACCCAGCGCGCCAGCTCTATCTCATCTTCGTCCTGGCGGTCCTCGGCCGCGCTCTCGCGCTGGCTGACGCATCCCAGGAAGCTTTGACCGTTGTGGCCGAGGCCAGCACCTTCGCTGACCGCACCGGGCAGCGCTACCTCGATTCCGACCTGCTCCGCCTCGAGGGTGAGCTCCACATCGCGACCGGGGACGCCGAGCGGGGCGCGGCACTGATCCGGCGCGCCATTGACGTCGCGCGTGATCAGGGAGCCATGGCCCACGAGCGGTTTGCCGAGCGCTCGCTGCTTGCACTCGGATAGGACGGAACGCTAAGGGAACGCTGTCGCCCCCATGGTCGTGGCTAAACATCCGATGGGGAGGACACGCATGCAGGACGAGACCATAAGCGCGCTCCGAGAAGCCGTTCGAGGGCCGGTCTTCGCTCCGGGGGACGAGGGCTACGACGAGGCACGTGCTGTCCACAACGCCATGCACGATCGCCGGCCCGCGGTGGTGATACGCGCTGTAGACGTGGCGGATGTACGGGCGGGTGTCGCGCTGGCCCGTGAGCAGGGGGTTGATCTGGCCGTTCGGGGCGGGGGGCACAGCGTGCCCGGATACGGTACGAGCGACGGCGGCGTCGTGCTCGACCTGTCGGGCATGCGCTGGGTTCACGTCGATCCAGAGGCCCGGACGGCCAGAGCCGGTGGCGGCACCACCTGGGGGGACTTCAACCACGCCACCAACGCCTTCGGTCTCGCAACCACCGGAGGAATCATCTCGACGACGGGCGTCGCCGGTCTGACGCTGGGCGGTGGGATCGGCTACCTCGCGCGGGGAGTCGGGCTCTCCTGCGACAACCTGCTCTCCGCTGACGTCGTGACCGCGGACGGACGGTTCCTCCATGCCAGTGACCAGCAGAACGAGGACCTGTTCTGGGCCCTGCGCGGTGGCGGTGGAAACTTCGGCGTTGTCACTTCGCTGGAATACCAGCTACACGAGGTTCCGGAGCTGTACGGCGGACCGATTTTCTTCGAGGTCAAGGACGCGGCGACCGTGATGGCCGGCTACGCCGACTACATCAGCCAGGCCCCCGAGCAGCTGGGCGGCTTCTTCGCCTGGCAAATCGCCCCGCCGCTGCCGTTCATCCCCGAAGACCGGCACGGGGACACCTTGTGTGTCCTGGTGATGGCCTGGGCCGGTCCCCCCTCCGAGGGTGAGCGCGCCTTGAAGCCCCTACGCGATCTCGCGCCTATTGTCGCCGAGCATGTCGGGCCGATGCCGTATCCCGCGCTGAATTCAGCCTTTGACGGTCTCGTGCCGAAGGGACTACAGCACTATTGGAAGGCTCAGTTCGTCCGTGAGTTGACGCCTGAGGCGATCGCCGCGCACGTCGAGCACGGTCCGCGGGTACCGCATGTTTCGTCGACGATGCACCTATACCCGATCAACGGTGCCGTGCAGCGGGTCGGATCGGACGAGACGGCTTTCCCGTTCCGAGACGTGACCTTCGCACCAGTAATCGCGGGCATGTGGCCGGATCCGGCGGACAACGAAGCCAACATCGCGTGGGTCCGCGACTACTACGAGGCAATCAAGCCGTACGGCACTGACGCGGGCTACGTCAACTTCATGTCCGAGGACGACGCGGACCGCGTGCCCGTGAACTATGCAGCCAACTACCAGCGGCTCAGGGACGTCAAGAAGACGTACGACCGCCGACAACCTGTTCCACCTCAACCAGAACATCCGCTGAAGTGCCAACTGGCTCACGATGGCGACGTTGACAGTTGCGGCGGTGCAGGCCGCTTACGTGCTGATGGATCGTGACGCGACTCTTTCCAAGGTGGAGGAGTTGCTTTCCGACCCATCGGTGCGGGCGGCGGACCTGGTCGTGTTTCCGGAGGCGTTCGTGCCCGGCACTCCTATCTGGATCGACGGCGCACGCATCTGGGACGGTGACGAGCAGTGGTTCGAGATGTTCGCCGACCAGGCTGTCGTCGTGCCGAGCGAGGCGACAGATCGGATAGGCGCGGCGGCGCGGGAAGCCGGAACCTATCTGGTGATCGGGGTCAACGAACGCGAACCAACCGGGAGCACGATCTACAACACGGTGCTGTACTTCGATGCCGGCGGCAATCTGCTTGGCAAGCATCGCAAGCTGATGCCGACCGGCTCGGAGCGCACCGTGTGGGGAATGGGCGATGGCTCGACGCTCGACACCTATCCGACGCCTTTCGGACGTCTCGGCGGATTGATCTGCTGGGAGAACTACATGCCGCTGGCACGGTTCTACCTGTACTCGCAGGGTGTCGACGTGTGGGTGGCGCCCACGCTGGCGAGAGGTGACGGCTGGATCGCGACGATGCGTCACATAGCTCGAGAAGGCCGCTGCTACGTGATCGGCGTGAACCCGTGCGTGCGCGTTGACCAGATCCCGGCCGGTTTCCCCGAGCGGGAGCGAGTGTGGCAGACCGATCCTGACGACCCTGACTGGGTGGAGCCCGGCAACACGGTGATCGTCGGCACCAATGGTGAGATCCTCGCCGGACCTGCTCGGCATGCCGAGACAGTCCTGGTCGCCGAGCTGGATCTCACCAAGGTGCTGTCCGCCCGGAGGCTGTTCGACCCGGTCGGGCACTATCACCGCCCCGACGTGTTCCGCCTGGCCGTGGACACGGCGCCACGACCGGTAGTCACCGCTCTGCGCAACGGCAACGCCGACGACTGACTTCCTCGGGCTCAGCCCAGCACGGACGGAGGTGCTACCTGCTGCCACCAGACGTAGAGCTCGTCCAGCCTCATTTCGGTATCCCCGGCCACGACGAGGAGGCTTTCGTCGTCGTACGTCCACATGGCGATGGACCGGCCGCTGTTGGGGTCGACGAAGCAGGCCAGCGTGCCGCGGCCCACGTCGTTGTCGTTCCAGGTGCCTCGGCCGCCTTCTGGGCAGACCCCCGAACCGAGGCCTGCGAGCCCTTGATCCACGGCTGACGCCATGCTGGTGAGGGAGTCGTAGGCGTAGAGCTGGACAAAGTCCGCTGTCAGGCTGACGCATGAAACCGCGACGATCAGCCCACCGGTCAACGCCGGAGCAGGCGCTGCCAGCTCCGAGCATGGCGCACCTAACGAATCAGGGACAGCGTTGATGAGAGTCTGGGCCGGTGTGGGTTCGAGCGTCGTGTCCCCGGGTGCGGGAATCGGCTCGGGCGTCGGGTTGCTCACCACGTCATCGGCTGCATTCGGCGCAGCGCGCAAGGCGTCGCCCGCCTGGAAACCGGCGTAGATGAGCAGCGCAGCCACCGCGACTGCTCCAGCAGTGAGCATCGCGGCGCCCGCGGTTCGTCTCTCGTCGCGAGAGGCTCGGGTGAGTGCTCTGTCGAGCAAGGTCTTGGTGTCCTCGGGGAGCGCCGCGCGAAAGGCGGACGCCGACTCGGGATCGACTCGTGCCGCGAAGTGCACAAGGCTGAGGAACCGGTTAGTCGCGTGCGGGACCGGACGGAACTGCTGGGCAAACCGCAGGATCAGGGACCTGCGGACCCGGTCGGCCTGCTTGATCAGGCCGCCCGCCTCAAGCTGCGGGCTCAGTTCTCGTCCAACCAACGTCCTGAAGACCGCGTCAAGACTGGTCCCGAAATCCCGGCTGCACGCAAACGCGATCCGATCGCCGGTATACACGGTGGCTCGCAACCACGGGCCGACGACGGGGGCCAGGAGGCGCCGCATACCGGCGTTGTCGAGCAGGAGCTCGAACAATGTCCAGCGATCATGCTTCGCTTTCAGCGCGCCGAAATAGGTGCCAAGGAGGAAGAGCAATTGTGGCCGGTTGGCCGGTGTGGTGATATCTGCGACCGCGCCACCCTCGACGAGGAGCACACGCACCCCGAAATAGCTCGTGAGCTGCGTCGGCGGTGACAGTTTCGGGACAACGAAGATGTCGACGCGTTTGTGATAGTCGACCATGTTCCTAACCTCGTCGACCGCCGTTTGAAACTCCGGGAGCGTGTCGGGACCGACGAGTACCGCATCACCGAGGATCCGGACACGGTGTATCTGTAGCGTGACCCATAGCAACGACAAAGCAATCGCCAGGGCGACGATGGCAGCCAGCAGCGCTGGCAGGTCGAGTTGCGCAAGCCAAACGACAACCACGAGCAGACCGGAGACGGCGCTCACAACGGCGAGAGCAAAGCGGGAGGGCTCCGTCGGATATCGCAGGTCTCTGATGTGGAGCGTGTTCGCCGAGACGTGGACATCCGAAAGGTCACTAATTGCGGCCATGACGGCCTCCCGTGGGCC
Organism: uncultured Actinomycetota bacterium; assembly: GCA_963799425.1. Taxonomy (GTDB): domain Bacteria; phylum Actinomycetota; class Actinomycetes; order Jiangellales; family Jiangellaceae; genus CAVWSM01. Next base: position 52,738 of record CAWCXA010000015.1, read on the forward strand.
AGTACTGACGCCTAGATAGAGCGCCCACAGAGGAGTCAGATACAAATCCGCGCGTACGGTTGCTGCGCGATGGGCCGGACCGATCACCACCCGTTGACGAGCGGGGCCGCAATCCCGGCCGTCGCTCGGAGGTGTGGCGTGGTCGAGACGATCCGGTATGACAAGCGGGACCGCATGGCGTTCGTGACGTTGAACCGCCCGGAGGCCAAGAACGCGATCGATCCCGAGATGCACGACGAGCTGTGTCGCATCTGGAGGGACTTTCGTGACGACGACGATGTCGACGTCGCGATCATGTCTGGGGCGGGGTCGACGTTCTGTGCGGGTGCCGACCTTCGGACCTTCGTCCCGGCGAACTACGTCGACGCTGCCCCAAGCAGAGTGCGCGAAATCGTCGACTTGGGCATCGGTGGATTGACGCGCGGGCTGCACAAGATTCGCAAGCCAGTGATCGCCGCGATAGACGGGTGGGCGCTGGCGGCGGGTCTCGAGCTAGCCCTGGCGTGTGATCTCCGGGTGGCTTCTGATCGTGCCATGTTCGGCTCGTTCGAGGCGCGCCGCGGGTTCCACCACGGCGATGGGGGGATCGCGCGCCTGGTCAACACCTGCGGCGTCGGGGTGGCCATGCAGCTGGTCCTCACTGCTGAGCCGATCGACGCGCAGCGCGCATTGCAGTGCAACCTCGTCATGAAGGTCGTGCCGCATGACCAATTGAGGGCTGAGGCTGAGCTCATCGCCCGGCAGATCCTGCGCAACTCACAGCGTGCGGTTCGCTCCGCAAAGGAGACAATTCTCGAAGTGATCGGGAAGCCACTGGACGATCAGCTGCGTATCGAAGGGTGGAACTCGTACACCTGCGTCGATCGAGACGAGGCACGCGCTCTCTTGGAGCGCTTCTACGACAAGACCGATTCGGGACGAGGGGGCGAGAACGCTACCGACTAGCCGCGACTCGCCGTGGCAAACGCGTCAGCCCGCGAGCGCACGACGTCGACGTAGTCGAGCGAGTGGTTGTAGGACAGGATCGCCCGATGCCAGGCGTCGCCGCGCGTGAGGTCGCTGCCGGAAGCACACAGGTAGCGCCCTGCCGCGAGCGTCGAGTCGTCGACCGATTGCGGGTCTGACTGTCCGTCGCCGTCGGCGTCGGCAGCCCATCGCGACCAGGTTGACGGGATGAACTGCATCGGGCCGACAGCTCGGTCCCACTGCGCGTCGCCGTCGAGGGTGCCGCCGTCGGTGTCGGCGATATGCGCGACCCCGGTTCCGTTCAGGGGTACCCCGATGATGGGCCGCTCCGCTCGACCGTCGGGCCCGAGGGCCAGCCCGCCGAACGTGCCGTGGCCGGACTCGACCGCACCGATTCCGGCCAGCGTCGGCCAGCCGAGCCGGCAACCCGGCTGCTCTTCGGCCAGCTGCAGAGTGGCGTTCGCGTACGCCTCCACCGCGCGGTCTGGGATACCGGTCTTCGCCGCGATCGCTTGCACCCATGCCGGGTCGACACTGCGCGCCACCCGCGACGCGCCTGCCGGAGGGGCGGCGACGCCTTCGCTCTGTTCGGGAGCCGCTGTCGGCGCGGCCGCGACCGGCTCGGCAGCGGTCTGCGCAGCTGCATAGCCCGCGAGCGGATCAGTCGTCGACAGTGAGGCGGCCCAGACACCCGCACCGACGAGCACCCCGAGCCCCAGCACGATCATCGCGGTTGCCGCTCGCACCCAGTGACACTCGAAGGGCCACATGGCTCGCGGGCGACCAAGGAGTTAGGGCGACACACTCGCTGGGTGAACGAGGCGTGACTCCAACGCACGCCAACGCGTCAGAGCACCAGCCGTCGCTGGTGCTCTGTGAGGTGGTCACGCGGCGGTGGGAACCGGGCGGTGACGCCGTTGGGCACGAACCCGAGCCGCTCGTAGAGCCGGACGGCTGCGATGTTTGTGTCGACGACCTCGAGCTTGACCGCCGGAAAGCCCACCTCTCGGGCGAACTCGATCGCCGCCCGCGCGAGCCGCTCGCCGACTCCCTGTCCGCGGGCATGCGGGGAAACCCACATCGAGATGATCACTGCCTCGGTGTCGTCCCCAGGGTCTGGCCCGACGCCAACGAGGCCATCGTCGCCGGAGGTCGTGAAGTAGGCGGTCCGTGGTGTGGCTAGCCGGTCGCGCCAGAACGCCTCCGGTTGCCCCAGAGATTGCTCGTAGGTGGTCCAGAAGGCGTCTGGAGCGTCCCGCAGGGCGGACAGCCGAAGTGTGCGGAACCGCTGCCAGTCGTCTGGCTGCAGCCGATCGATCATCGCGCTCACTGCCCGGCGGCCAGCTCTCGCGAGCGGTCGCGCGCGGCCTCGAGGGCGGCGAGGAAGGCCGCCCGGACCTTGTGGTCCTCGAGGTGGCGCAAGGCCGCGGCCGTCGTACCGGCCGGTGACGTCACCTGTTCGCGCAGGACCGTCGGGTGCTCTCCGGTCTCGCGCAGCAGCTTGGCCGAGCCGACTAGCGTCTGGACAACGAGCTCGGTCGCGACCGTGCGCGGCAGGCCGAGGTGCACGCCCGCCTCGATCATCGACTCGACGACGTAGAACACGTAGGCCGGCCCGGACCCGGAGACCGCCGTCACCGCATCCTGCTGCTTCTCGGGGACCCGTAAGACGCGCCCGGTCGAGCGGAGCAGCGCCTCGGCCTCCTCGAGGTGGCTCTCGTCGCAGTGCGATCCAGGCGAGATGGCGGCCATGCCCTCGTCGACGAGTGCGGGCGTGTTGGGCATGACGCGTACGACCGCAATGCCGTCGGGCAGCCGCGACTCGACGAAACCAGTCGTGATGCCGGCAGCGATAGAGACGACAAGCGACGACGTCGACACATGCGGGGAGATCTCGTCGAGCAAAGCTCCCATGTCCTGCGGCTTGACGACGATCACGATCGTGTCGGCCGCCTTGACGGCAGCGACGTTATCGAGAACCTCGACTCCGTAGCGCTCGTGCAGCTCGGCCGCACGGTCGTCGCGCCGTTCGGAGATGACGAGGTCGCTGGCGCGCCACCCGCCTCGGAGCAGACCGGACAGCAGCGTCTCCCCCATGACTCCGGCGCCAAGGATGGCGACAGTCTTGTGGACACGCGCGGTCATACCTCTAGCCCTTCGAGACGAGTGAGCGGGCGAACAGTGCCAGGTTGGCAGGCCGCTCCGCCATGCGTCGAACGAGATACCCGTACCACTGGTCGCCGTACGGAACATAGACGCGCATGCGCTCTCCGCTGCGAGCGAGCCGGCGCTGCTCATCGGGTCGTACGCCGTGCAGCATCTGGAACTCATAGCTGCCCTGGTCACGCTCGTACCTCGTCGCGAGTGCACCCGCGATCTCAATCAGCCGTGGGTCATGCGTCGCGATCATCGGGTAGCCGTCGCCGGCGAGCAGGATCTTGAGGCAGCGAACGTAGGCCTTGTCGACCTCGGTCGCGTCGGCATAGGCAACCGTCGACGGCTCGGCGTAGGCACCCTTGCACAGCCGCACCCGCGATCCCGCGTGTGCGAGGTCGCGACAGTCCTGCTCGCTGCGATAGAGGTAGGCCTGCAGCACGGCGCCGGTCTCCGGAAAGTCGGCGCGCAGGTCTCGCAGGATGCCCAGAGTTGAGTCGGCCGTGGTGTGGTCCTCCATGTCGAGTGTCACCGTGGTGCCGACCTCGCGGGCGGCCTCGCAGAGCTGACGAGCGTTCTCAAGTGCGATCTTGTGGCCGTCCACCGGCAGCGCCTGCCCCACCGCGGAGAGCTTCACGGAGATCTCGGCCCGACCAGTGAGCGCGGCGTCGTCGAGTGCCTTGACCAGGGAGACGTACGCCGCCGCGGTCGCGTCGGCCTGTGCGCGCTCGAGCGTGTCCTCGCCAAGCAGGTCGAGGGTCACATACAGGCCGTCGTCGACGAGAGCCTGCGTCGCGCGTACGGCATCATCGGTGTGCTCGCCCGCCACGTAGCGAGCAACCATGGCCCGCGTCACCGGCACTCCCTCAGCGAGCCGGCGCAGCTGGTCGTTGTCCGCCGCCGACAGCAGGGCCTGCTTGAGTACGTTCATGCCGCTCAGCGTACGACGGTGGCCCTCACGGCGTGGTGCGGCGGAGCGTGCCCGCACCCAGCCCGAGCAGCACGACGGCGAAGCCGACCACGACGGCCAGGTTCTGCCAGTAGGCGGCGGTGGCCTCGGCAAACTGCGCGACCTCGAAGACGGCGTCGATCGCGTATGACAACGGCAGCACATCCGACAGCCACTCGAGCAGCGTGGGCAGCTCGTCGCGGGGGACGATGATCCCGCAGAGCAACAGCTGCGGCAGCAGAACGGCAGGCAGGAACTGCACCGCCTGGAACTCCGTCGTCGCGAACGCGCTGACGAACAACCCGAGAGCAGTCCCGAGCAGGGCGTCGAGCACGGCGATGAGCACAATGAGCCACGCCGAGCCGCGAACCTCCATGCCGTAGACACCGAACGACAACCCGGCGACGAGCAGCGCCTGCACGACCGCGAACAACCCAAACGCCAGCGCATAGCCGATGATGAAGTCTGCCTTGCCAATGGGCATCGTGAGCAGCCGCTCCAGCGTGCCACTCGTACGCTCCCGAAGGGTCGCCACGGAGGTCACCAGGAACATCACCAACATTGGGAAGATGCCGAGCAGCGGCGGCCCGTACTGGTTGAGATCGTGCTGCGGCAGCATCCAAGCAAGCAGACCCATGAGCGCTGAGGGCACGACGAGCATCAACGCGACGGTGCGGTGGTCATGGCGCAGCTGCAGCAACACGCGCTGGGCGGTGGCGAAGGTGATGCGCGGAGTCATGCCGCCACCCCCTCGGCCAGGCTGAGGAACGCCGCCTCGGCGGTGTCGGTGCTCGTGCGCGCGAGGAGCTCGGGCAACGGGTCGTCGGCAAGCAGCCGTCCATCCCGCAGCAGCACGATGCGCTCGCAGCGCTCGGCCTCGTCCATGACGTGGCTGGAGACGAGCAGCGTGACACCCGCGTCGGCCAGCGAACGGAACAGCGCCCAAAGGTCGCGACGAAGCACCGGATCGAGGCCCACGGTGGGTTCATCGAGCAGCAGCAGCTGCGGATCGCCCAGCAGCGCCGTCGCGAGCGACACCCGCGACTCCTGGCCACCGGACAGGTTGCCGACGAGCTGGTCGGCCTGTGGTGCGAGGTCGACCTGGTCGAGGGCACGGTCGACGTGTCCGGCGGGTGCACCGAGCACCTCGGCGAAGTAACGCAGGTTCTGTCGGACGGTCAGATCCAGATACACGCTAGGCGCCTGCGTTACGTAGCCGACCTCGCGGCGCAGGCTCGCACTGCCGGCCGGGCGACCGAGCACGGTCAGCTCGCCGGTCACATGCTGCTGCACACCGACGATCGCCCGGATGAGCGTCGATTTGCCCGAACCCGACGGGCCGAGCAGCCCTGTGAGTGAGCCGGCCCGGATGTCGAGGTCGAGCGAGTCGAGCACCGTCTTGGCACCGCGCACGACGGAGACTCCGCGGGCGCGGACGGCGGATTCAGTGCCGACGCGTTCGTCCGACGTAGAATTCATCACGTGTTGAAATCTACTCGACTGACCGCGGACGTCAAGGGGTGAGGTAGCGCTGGATCGACGGCGCGACCAGCTCGACCACCTGCTCCTCACTCGCCGACGCCAGCGGCTCGACCTTGATGACGTAGCGCACGATCGCGAGGCCGACGAGGTGTGAGACGGCGGTCTCGATCCGCAACTTGCGGTCCGGCAAGTCGAGCCGCTCGGCAGCACGGGCGACCAGCGCGCTCGACAGAAACTGCCGAAACATTGCGGCCGCGTCATCGTTGGTCAGCGCCGATCGCAGCAGCGCGACGATTGGATCCCGCGAGCTGGGGTTGCCCCAGATGCGCAGGAAGACCCGGACCAGTCGTTCGCCAATCTGGTCCGGGGGGCCCGCCAGGACCTCTGGCACCAGGACCGCCGGATCGATCGGCAGCTGCATCGACGTTGCGAACAGCTGGTCCTTGCCACCGAAGTAGTGATGCACGAGAGCAGGGTCGACCTCGGCGGCGGCCGCGATGCCGCGCATGGACGCGCCGTCGAAACCCTTGGCGGCAAACTCGGCGCGTGCCGCGACCAGGATCGCGCCGCGTGTGTCGGGAGCGCCCGGGCGACGCCCCGATCGTTTGGGTCGCGGCTGGCGCGCGGCGGGCTCAACGCTCATTCCCGCTCAACCCGCTCAGCCGTGCCGTCGGCTGCGACAGAGAACATGCGGCTCTGCGGTCGTACGAGGTAGAGCCGGGCAAACGCAAGGGATTCGGCGAGATCCGCCTCCCGCTCGGCGGTCGTCCTTGCCCGGCGAGTGGTTACCTCAACGGTGACCGAACCGCCCCACCCGGCGTTGGCGAGACGCTCAAGAAGTGCCGCGCACGGCTGGGTGCCGCGGCCGGGCACCAAGTGCTCGTCGCGGGACGAACCGGTGCCGTCACCGAGATGCACGTGCGCGAGTCGCTCTCCGAGGCGGTCGGCCATCTCCATGACGTCAGATCCGGACACAGCCGCGTGCGACAGGTCGAGCGTGCAGTGCGCGTACTCCTCGTCGGTGGGGTCCCAGTCGGGCGCGTACGCGGCGATCTCGCGCCCGGCGGCCCGCCACGGGTACATGTTCTCCACCGCGATCCTGATTCCGGAGTCGCCTTCGAGTCGGCCAACACCGTCGACGAACCCGCGGGCATAATCGCGCTGCCACCGGAAGGGCGGATGGACCACCACCACTTCGGCACCGAGATCGCTCGCCATCTCGACCGAACGGCGCAGCCGCTCCCACGGGTCAGGCGACCAGACGCGTTGGGTGAGCAGCAGGCAGGGCGCGTGGATCGCATGGATGGGGATGCCGTGCGACTCGGCGAGCTCCGCCACCTGGTCGGTGTCCTGGCTGACGGGATCGGTCCACACCATGACCTCGACGCCGTCGTAGCCCAGGTCGCGGGCGAGCCTGAACGCGTCCGCCGTGCTCTGCGGGTAGACCGAGGCTGTGGAGAGGCTGACCGTCACGTCCGAAGAGCGCAGACTGGCCGGCGGCTGCGTACGATCCCGCTCGGCGCTCACGGTCACAGGGTATTGGCCCAAGGCCGGTTGGCGGGGCACTAGTAGACCGGGCTGTACTCCCAGTGCCAAGGCTCCTCGCGCCCGTTGCCGTCGCGAGCCCACTTGGGCAGTTGCCAGCCGAACTCGGGTGCGTTCTCGCGCATCCACTTGTGCTGCTTGGTGTAGTAGCTCTCGATGCCGCCCGCAAGATCGACGGCCAGACCGAGCCCGTGCTCGCTGGTGCCGGGCCGGGCGGCCAGGCCAGGCTTCTGGCTGCGCAGGATGCGCTGGTCGCGCAGGCTGCGATAGGAGTCGCTGATCTCCAGCGGCACACCGAAGCGCTCCTGGTAGGCGGCGTTGAGCGCCATGAATGCCGCAGCCGCGTCCGGCCGCAGCATCTCACCGCCACCGATCGGGCACAGGTGGTCGCCGCTGACCTGCCCGTTGAGTGGTTCCTCGTCGATCGTCGCGTCACAGCCCGGCACCGACGGGAAGCCGTAAGGAGTCGGGTCGGGCGGCGGCGGTGGCGGCAACGAGACGTCTGCTGGAACAGGAATGTCGGCCAGAGGTACGGCGGCCTTGGCCCGGATCACACTGCGCGACACCACCGCGTTGCTCTGCCGCGACAGCGCACTCGTGTCGAGCGAGATGCGGCCCTCGGTCAGCTGAGACGAGACGGGGCTGGGCTTGCCGTCGACGACCGCGCCGCCCGCTGCCCCGATGAGCGCGGCCAGGCCGACGAGGTTGGGGAGAATGACGTTGCGGCTCTTGCGCGCTACCACGCTCGAGCGGCGGCGCTTGCGCCGGCCGCTGCCTCGTGTCCGGGTGGTGGCCGCCGTCGACGGAGCGTCCGACGTGCCGGCGCGGTTGCCCGCGACATGGCGCGCGGCTCGCGACACTGGCGACTCCAACCGGGGGACGAATCGGGACAAAGGCTGCTCGACTATAGCGGCTCCGATTGGAGCCGCCACCCACCCGCCGGAAGTGCCGGTCGCCAGTGTCTGAGGTGCCCCCGGTTGCGCCCAACCTCCCCCGGCATGCCGGGTGCGGCTGAGCAGCGTCTCTTGGGCCTTCGCCCGCGAGACACACCCTCAGGTCTTGCGACCATCCGTGCAGGTGCGTCGAACGACGCCTTGGTGTGCACCGGCACGTCATCGGGCCAGCGGATGTGACCTTAGCGAGATCATTGCCAAGACGTCCAGACCCCCGCAATCAAGCGGCGATCGTGTCGATTCGCCGCAGAATGACACCCTCGCGGAGCGCCCATGGGCAGATCTCCAGCGTGTCCACCTCGAGCAGGTCCATGGCTGCCTCGGCGACAAGGGCGCCAGCGAGCAGCTGCGGAGCCCTCGACTCGGACACGCCGGGCAGCTCGGCTCGTTCATGCGCCGACTTCTTGGCCAGAGTGGGGATGATCTCCGACAGCGCGGCGCGCTCGAGCAGGCGCGTGGCATACATCCCATCGGCCGCCGGGGCCGCCCCGGTGACGCGTGCCAATGATCGGAACGTCTTGCTCGTGCCGACCGACTTGTCGGGCGGGCCCTCGCGAAGCACCTGCCCGACGACGGCGCCGAGCTGCTGGCGTACGTAGCGGCGAAGCTCGCGCACGCTTTCCTTCGAGGGGGGGTCGCCGTCCAGACGCTCGCGGGTTAGCCGTCCGGCCCCCAGCTGCAGGGACAACGCGACGTCCGGGTCCTCGTCGATCCCGCTCGCGATCTCCAGCGAGCCGCCGCCGATGTCCAGGCCGAGCAGCCGTCGCGACGACCAGCCGTACCAGCGACGTACGGCAAGGAACGTGAGGCGCGACTCGTCGGGTCCCGAGAGAACACTGATCTCTTGCCCTGCCTCCTGGCGCAGGCGGTCCAAGACCTCGTCGCCGTTGGCGGCCTCGCGGATGGCGGACGTCGCGAAGGCGATCACCTGCTCGGCCCCTTTGTCCTCCGCCATGTCGAGCGCTTCCCGGACGAACGAGACGAGCCGCTTCGCTCCGGACGAGCTGATCCGGGCCGACTCGTCGAGCAGCTCGGAGAGGCGCAGCTCGGTCTTGTGACTGAAGGCAGGCAGCGGCCGCGCACCTCGATGCGCGTCGACGACCAGCAGGTGGACCGTGTTGGAGCCCATGTCGAGCACACCGAGCCGCATGCCGCGACGCTATCGCTCCGCCTAGGGAAGTGCCGACAGGAACCGATCGGCCACGGGTACGGCGTCGTGCGCCCCTGACTGGCGATCCTCGACCAGAACCGCGAACGCAATGTCGCCGCGGAAGCCGATTACCCAGGCATGCGTGCGGGGCGGAGTGTCGGTGCCGTACTCCGCCGTCCCGGTTTTGGCGAAGACTTCACCACGATCGGCCAGATCCGCAGCAGTGCCCCGCTGCACCGTCTGGCGCATCAGTTCACGCACCTGGCCCACAACCTCGGCAGGCAATGCGGCGGGCGCCGGGGTCGGTGTGCGCTCCGGCACCAGCACCGGTGGATGCGGCTGCCCGGTGGCGACGGCTGCTGCGACGGAAGCCATGGCCAGCGGGCTGGCAAGGACCCGGGACTGGCCGATCATCGCGGCGGCCTCGTCGACCTGATCGGTCGGCTCGGGCACTGCCCCGCTGAAGGCAGGGACGCCCAGGTCCCACTCGGCTCCAAGCCCGTAGGCGCTCGCCTCCGCCGGTAATGCATTGGGTGGCATCGTGTCCGTGAGCTGCACGAAGGCCGTGTTGCACGACTGCGCGAACGCTTCCTCGAACGGGCCCGACCCGAACGACCCGAACTCGAAGTTCTTGAAGTTCTTCCCTCCGATGTTGATGGTGCGTGGGCAGCTCATCTCGGTCTGCGGGGTGACTCCGTTGCGCAGCAAGGCCGACGAGGTCAGGACCTTCATCGTCGATCCAGGTGGGTACTGGCCGGTGAAGGCACGGTTGTCCGATGGCTCCGGCGCATTGCTCACTGCGAGCACGCCGCCGGTGTTGACGTCGACCGCGACGAGCGACGTCACGGCATCGACGCCGAGCAGTGCCTGGTCGGCCGCCTCCTGCACGGTGAAGTCGAGCGTTGTCTGCAGCGGCTTTCCGGGCGTCGGCTCGACGGTGACGAGTGGGTCTCCGACCGGCTGGTCCGTGTCGCGGTTGATCAGCTTTACCGTGAAGCCCGGCGCGCCGGCCAGCTGCTGCTGGTAGGTGCGTTGCAGGCCGCCCCCGCCGACCAGGTCCACCGGCGAAGCTGTCGGGCCGGCCTCGGCCAGGAGCTCCTCGGTCGCCGGGCCGACAGCACCGAGCACGCCCCGGGCAAAGCCCGTGGTTGGTGCCAGAGACCGCACTCCCTCGCGTGTCTGCACTCCTGGCAGGGCAAGCAGCTCAGCGACCGCTTCGTAGTGCGGTCGCCGCAGCGTCAGGGCCTCGACGAAGTGGTCCGGCTGCGCGGCCGCGACCTGCTGCGCCATGCGCGCCGGGTCGACTTGCGCTGCGGTCTGCAGGGCGGCGTAGACGGCCTCGGGGTCGGCCAGATCCTTGGGCACGACCCCGACTGTCACCACCGGCCGGTCCTCGGTGATCGGTCGGCCTTGCCGGTCGAGGATCGACGCGCGCGGAGCGACGGACCGCTCCCGACCAAGTCTCGTCTGGGGGGTCAGTGCGGGGTGCACGATCGCTGGAGTCCACTCGACCTTCCAGGTCGCGTCGTCACCCTCCCCGGTCGGCGCCGCGGTGAGCTGGGCAACGTACGGCCAGTCGCCGGCCGCGCGCAGGGACAAGATCACGTCGTACGGCACTGTGCACGGCTCTTCGTCCTCGCAGCCAGCCACAACCCCCGGCTCGACCTGCACCGCGGTGACCGCGAGCCGGTCGGTGGTCTCCTGCAGCACCGGCAGCGCCGCAGCGGCGTCGTTCGTGGCCGCCGCGGCCGCTTCGAGGTCGCCGTCCGCCCACGCGTCGAAGAACGTGCGGGCCGCGGCGGCAGCAGCGTCACGCTGATCGTTCTCATCGCCACCGAACACCCCGCAGCCGGCGATGAGCATGCTGCTGGCCAGCAGCGCGGGAAGAACGCGACGCATATGTGGAACAACCTCCGAGGCGGTGACAGGTCTAGGGAATCACACCCCGGCCGGCGGCCCGCTGATTATCCATTGCGAGGCAGGAACTCGCGCAGGTCGCTGCTGACTAGGTCTGCGCCGTTCTCCGCGAGCGGCCCCGGGTCGCCCCTGCGGTCGACGCCGATCACCAGGCCGAAGGCGCCGGCCCGCCCCGCCTGGACACCGGCGATCGCATCCTCGAAGACGACCGCCTGTGCCGATGGGGTGTCGAGGAGCTCGGCTGCCTTGAGGAAGCTGTCGGGGGCGGGCTTGCCACGCAACCCGAACTGGGCGGCCTCGATGCCTGTGACGATGGCATCGAACAGGTCGATCAGCTGAGCCCGCTGCAGGATCTCCCGGCAGTTCTCGCTCGCGGAGACCACGGCCATCTTCCTGCCGTCCTTGCGCATCGCCCGGACGAGCTCGACTGTGTCATCGAAGACCTCGACGCCCATCTGCCCTAGACGCTCGATGAAGTAGCGCTGCTTAGCATTGCCCAGCCCGCAGATCGTCTGCGCGTCGGCCGAGTCTTCCGGGTGGCCGTACGGCAGCTCGATCCCCCGTGACGCCAGAACGGCGGCAACACCGTCGTACCGGCGCCGCCCGTCGACGTACTGCAGGTAGTCGGTCTCGATCTGGAACGGCGAGACCTGCACCCCGTGTTCTCGGCCCCACCGGTCGAAGAAGTCGTCGAACAGGTCCTTCCAAGCAGCCGCATGCACGGTGGCGGTCCGCGTGATGACACCGTCGAGATCGAACAGCAGTGCCTGGTAGCGCGAAAGATCGGCCTGTTGACGTGTGGCTCCTGGCATGGCACTCACCCCGCAACATCGTAAGTTGTGCCCTCCTACGGTTAGCCTGACTCTGTGCCTGAGGTGCCCCTCGACTTTCCCCGCGCATGGGTGGAGTTTGTCGACCCGAGTGACAGCGACCAGGTCTACCGTTGCGACCTGACTTGGCTGACCTCGCGCTGGACCTGCATCTTCGGCCAGGGCTGCAAGGGCATCTACGCCGATCGTCCCGACGACGGATGCTGCACGCTCGGTGCGCACTTCTCCGACAAGGCCGACGTCAAGCGGGTGAAGGGATACGTCCAGGAGCTCACCGACGACGACTGGCAGCACCGCGCAGAAGGACGTAAGAACGGCTGGACCGAGCGCGACGATGAGGGCGCCCGCAAGACGCGCGTCTTCGACGGAGCATGCATCTTCCTCAACCGTCCCGGGTTCTCCGGGGGTTACGGGTGTGCGCTGCACGGTTATGCGTTGCGCGTCGGGCTGCATCCCGTGCAGACCAAGCCCGATGTGTGCTGGCAGCTGCCCATCCGGCGCACCTACCGCAACGTCGAACGGGCGGACGGCACGAGCTACCTCGAGATCTCGATCGCCGAATATGACCGGCGCGGGTGGGGCCCGGGCGGTCACGACCTCGACTGGTACTGCTCGGGCAACACCGAGGCGCATGTCGCCCGCGACCCGGTTTACGTGTCCAACTCCTACGAGCTCACCGAGCTGATGGGTGACAAGGCTTACGCCGAGCTCGTCCGCCTCTGCAAGGAGCACTTGGCCGCCAAGCATCGGCTGGTCCGGCACCCCGCCGATCCGGTGCGTCCGTCTCGGCGCGCAACCGGCCGGGCGGCTTCCGAGGCCGCCGCGCCGGTGCAACAGGCCGGCGACTCGTGAGCCGTGCCGCACCGCGGCCGCCGTCCGGAACGCCCATCCCGAGCCCCAACATCTGGCGGCACCCCGACATCTACGAACTGCTCAACGCGGCCGCCGACCCGGACGGGCTGGTCTGGTCGGCATTGCGGGAGCTCGCGCCGTGGGCCGGTGGGTCGATCGTCGACGTCGGCTGCGGCACCGGCTTCCACCTGCCGACGTACGCCGTGGATGGGGCCGAGGTCATCGGCGTCGAGCCGCACCCCGACCTCGTCGCGCGCGCCCGGCGACGATGCGCAGAGCTGCCAACCGTCCGAGTCATGCAATCGGGCGCGGAGTCCTTGCCACTGCCGCCGCGTTCGGTCGACGCGGTGCATGCACGGTGGGCCTACTTCTTCGGGCCTGGCTGCGAGCCCGGTCTCGCCGAGGCCTTCCGCGTGCTGCGACCCGGTGGCGTGCTGGCGGTGATAGATGTCGATCTGCTCGGTGATGCGTACGGCTCCTGGTTCCGTGCCGCGTGGCCGCATGTAAACGCACAACGCGTCGAGCAGTTCTGGGCTGGCCTCGGCATTCGCGCTCGGAGGTTGCCGGTGCGGTGGGTGTTTGAGCGGCGTGCCGATCTCGAGGCCGTGCTGAACCTCGAGTTTCCGGAAGCTGTGGGACGGACCGCGATCGCGGCAACTTCGGGGCTCGAGGTTGCGGTACCAACGGTTGTGCGCTGGCGTGCCGCCGGAGCACTCGTGTGATCAGAATCCGGGTGGTCAGTGCGGCGAGAGGCGTCTGGCGAGCGCAGTGCGAGAACGCACGACTCTGGATGGACGACATCGCGTAGGCCGAGCGCAGGGGTGCACTGGGCGGCCAGGTCGCTGAGAGTGGTCGGCTTGAGGTCGCTTTAGGAGGGGACGACACAAACACCTACGCAGGTTCCCCCTTGCCGACTTGCCGAAACGGCCCACATCCCCCGGGGTCCGCGGTTAGCATCAAGCAAGGGGAACCCAGGGGGAATTTCTATGCCGATAATCTTGGCCGTCGCCATGCGGCGGATCGATTCGACCTCTTTGGGCTGGGATTTGGCTCCTGGGCGAGAGGTTGTGACATGCGGGCGATAATCTTGGCGGCGGGTTTAGGCCGCCGCATGATGCCGTTAACAGAGCACGTGCACAAGACATTGCTAACCATCGGTGGTCGGCCGATAATCGACAGGTTGATTCGCGGGCTGCGCGAGAACGGTATTGTCCGCATCACAATCGTTACGGGATACCGCGCCCAAGAGTTGGAAAGTTATGTATTGACGCACTTTCCCGAGTTGGAGTTTTCGTTCGTCCGCAATGAGCAATACCAGTCAACCAACAACATTCACTCCTTGGCACTGGCATTCGAGCAACTGGACTTTGCCGAGGACATTATCCTACTCGAATCAGACCTGATATATGAGCCAGCAGTCCTCCGGCGACTAATCGATTCGAAGCACGACAACGTTGCCGTCGTCGATCGCTATCGTATCGGTCTTGATGGTACGGTCGTTTCGGTTTCTGAGTCGAAGGTAGTGACAAATGTTATTCCCGCGTCGCTTCAGGGACCAAATTTCGACTTTTCTGACAAGTATAAGACACTAAACATATACAAGTTCTCCGCCGAATTCTGCCGCACGACCTTTAGCCAGCTGCTCAGCTACTACAGTCGCATCATCGACAACAATTGTTACTATGAGCTGATCCTAGGCGTACTGATCTACATGCAGCAGGCCCGAATCCACGCGGAAACCCTGGACGGTGAATTGTGGGCCGAAGTGGATGATCAGAACGACCTGCGGAACGCGGAGTTCGTGTTCGCGCCGGAGCACCGCCGCAGACATTTGGAAAACTCGTGGGGCGGCTATTGGAACACCCCCATTCTCGACTTCGCCTTCATTAGAAACATGTACTTCCCGTCGGATTCGATGGTGTCCCAGCTGACGGCGAACTTGCCACAACTTATGGCAAACTACGGATCGACGCAGCGGGTGCTCGATGAGAAGCTAGCCAACTATCTAAGGTGCAAGGCAGAGAATGTCCACTTCTTAAATGGTGCTTCCCAGTTCTATCCGATATTGCAGCGCTACTTTGTAGGGCGGCGAGTCCTGTTACCGCAGCCCACCTTCGGGGAGTACAACCGCGCTTTCCCGGGTGCGGCGACATATCCTGACGATGGCCGCTTCTCCCCCGACGAGGTGCTCTCCCGGGCAGGCGATTCTGACCTGATTGTGGTTGTCACGCCGAACAATCCTACAGGAACGACCGCCGCCAGCAGCGGGCTGCAAGACTTGATTCGCTCGGCTCGTGACAAGACGGTGCTCGTCGACGAATCATTCATTGATTTCTCCGACGAGCCGTCATTGATTCCGTGGTTGGAACAACAGGACTATAGCAATGTCATAGTGCTGAAAAGTCTCAGCAAAGTACTCGGAGTACCGGGCCTGCGCATTGGCTTCGTTCATACGACTGACCCGATCTGGGCTGGCCGTATTGAAGCTGAACTTCCGGTCTGGAACGTCAACTCGGTCGCTGAACACTTCATCGAACTGCTGTTGAAGTACTCGGCGGACCTGCCGTCGTCCTTCAGGCAGTCTCAGCTGGATCGCGAGACACTACTTCAGCAGTTGAGTCTGTTGGACGTCGTCGAGCGGGTCTTTCCTAGTGGCGGAAACTTTCTCTTGACTAAGCTCCGGGCAAGCGAGGAAGAGGCGGTCCGGCTCGCGGAGGCGATGTTGATCGAGGACGGAATCTATGTCAAGAGCATTTCCTCGAAGTTCGACGATGGTGGCACCTACTGGCGGGTCGCCGTTCGGACCCCACATGACAACGGTCAATTTTGTGATGCCTTGAGCCGCGCCACGGAGACTGCTTTAGCCAATCGAACCTTGGACTTTGGCGTCGTGGCTGGCCGGTAGGGCCAAGCCGGCAGGACAAGGGCGGCAACGTGACGACCGACGGCTTCATCCAACTCGCGGAGAGTTTCCGGCAAACAGCTTGATGACCTGTTCCACACCTGGCTGTTCACGACCGGCAAGCCATGCCTCGCTCCGCTGCCCTGACGAGGTGCCGCACTGGTCTCCTCCGCAAACTGAAGCGCCGTGCACGACACGCCCTTCTTGGGTTCAGGGGGTCCGCGCACGGCGTTTCACTCCTGGCGTGGCCAGTTCCGTCCTACCCCTCCGGCATGCTTCGCGCATGGCCTCCTCCAAAG